>JACVCO010000028.1 GCA_016741995.1 Hydrogenophaga sp.
TTTGGGGTAGAGGTGGTCCAGCCCCGTCCAGGTGCCGTGGTCCAGGCCCCAGTCGTCGCTGTCCTTCACGCGGCGCGCTTTCACGACCGATTGCAGCGCCCGCGCCGTATCGGGCGAACCAGGCGCGGGGTACTGCATTTCGTGCAGCGCGCGCGGGAAGCCGCCGAAATCGTGGATGGTGCGCGGCCTGGCTTGCACGTCCACCAGCGTCTCCCCGGGCGTGAGCCAGTGCGCCGAGACCGAGAGGATGGCGGCTGGCCGCGGCAGCGCCTGGCCCCAGGCCGACAGGGCGCGTGTGAAGCCGTTGTCCGAGATCGCGTTCATGGGGCTGCCGTGGCCGATGAAGATCACGGGCATGCGCGTTTTCGGTGCGGCGGCCGCGGCGGGCTGCACCGATTGGGACACCGCGGCGAGCGCGGACAGGGTCTGGATGAGTTGGCGGCGGTTCATGGGGGTGCAATGGTGCGTGACCCGATTGTCGATCGGGGCTTTCGCCAGAGGTTCCCGGCTAGAATCCGCCGCGTTGTCAGGAGAGTGTTCCCGCGAGGAACCGCCGAAGGCGCAGGGGCCACAAAACCCCGAACGCTCAGGCACAAGGACTGGCACACGCCCGCCGCGAGGTGGGCGATCCCCCCTGGAGAGAGGCCCCACCCGATGGGGTCCACCGAAGGAGCAAGCGCGGCATCGCCCGCGTGAATCTCTCAGGTAAAGCGGACAGTGGGGCAGCGCGCGGTGTTCACCGTGCCCCGCCCCCGTGAGGGGCCTGCCCCGCCTGCGAGTCCGCCCTTGTCCTCCACCACCGACACCGACCTCCTGAAAACCCCGCTGCACGCGCTGCACCTGGAACTGGGCGCGCGCATGGTGCCCTTTGCGGGCTACAGCATGCCGGTGCAGTACCCGGCGGGCCTGATGGCCGAGCACCTGCACACGCGCACGGCGGCCGGCCTGTTCGACGTCTCGCACATGGGCCAGCTGCGCCTCATCGGCGCGGACGCGGCCGCCGCTTTCGAGAGCCTGATGCCGGTCGACGTGATCGGCCTGGCGCCGGGCAAGCAGCGCTACGGCCTCCTGCTCACCGACGAGGGCACGGTCATCGACGACCTGATGTTCGTCAACCGTGAAGACCACCTGTTCGTCATCGTGAACGGTGCCTGCAAGCACGGCGACCTGAAACACATCGTCGATCGCATCGGCGCGCGCTGCACGGTGGAGCCGCAGTTCGACCGCGGCCTGCTCGCGCTGCAGGGCCCGCAGGCGGTCGCCGCGCTGCAGCGCCTGCTGCCCGGTGTGGAGAAGCTGGTGTTCATGACCGGTGGCGCCTTCACCTGGCAAGGCAAGCCCGTGTTCGCCACGCGCAGCGGCTACACGGGCGAAGACGGCTTCGAGCTCTCGCTCGCCGCGGCCGACACCGAGGCTTTTGCGCGCGCGCTGCTCGCGCAGCCCGAGGTGAAGCCCGTGGGCCTGGGCGCACGCAATTCGCTGCGCCTGGAAGCCGGCCTGTGCCTGTATGGCAACGACATCGACACCACCACCACGCCGGTGGAGGCCGCGCTCAACTGGGCCATGCAGAAGGTGCGCCGCACGGGCGGCGCGCGCGCCGGAGGCTTCCCCGGTGCCGAGCGCGTGCTTGCGCAGCTCGACGGCACGGCGCCGCCCCAGCGCGTGCGCGTGGGCCTGATCGCGCAGGAGCGCGTGCCCGTGCGCGACCACACCGAACTGCACAGCGAGGCCGGCGAGCGCGTGGGCGAGGTCACCAGCGGCCTGCTCGGCCCCAGCATCAACCAACCCATCGCCATGGGCTACCTGCCGCCCGCGCTGGCCGCTGTCGGCACGCGCGTGAACGCCCTGGTGCGCGGCAAGGCCGTGCCCATGCAGGTGGCGCCCATGCCTTTCGTTCCCAACCGGTATTTCCGCGGCTGATTCCCCCTTCTTTTTCAGGAGCCTTCCATGACCACCAAGTACACCGAAGACCACGAATGGATCACCGTCGAGGGCGACGTCGCCACCGTCGGCATCACCCACCACGCGCAGGACGCGCTGGGCGACGTGGTGTTCGTCGAACTGCCCGAGGTGGGCAAGGCTTTCGCCCAGAAGGACGTGGCCGGCGTGGTCGAGTCCGTCAAGGCCGCGGCCGATGTGTACATGCCCGTGAGCGGCACCGTGACCGAAGTGAACGAAGCCCTGCGCGACGACCCGGCACTGGCCAACAGCGACCCGCTGGGCGCGGGCTGGTTCTTCAAGGTGAAGCTGAGCGATGCGAAGCAGGTGGACGCCCTGCTCGACAAGACGGCCTACGACGCCTTCGCCGCTGCGAACTGAAACCGGAACACACCATGCTCATGCCCGCCGTCAAACCCCTGGGCGAACTCGAAAACGCCAGCGAGTTCATCGCGCGCCACATCGGCGTCACCGAAGCCGACGAAGCCCACATGCTGTCGGTGATCGGCGAGGCCTCGCGCCGCGCGCTGATCGACAGCATCGTGCCGCGCGCCATCGCGCGCCGCCAGGGCATGCAGTTGCCCGCACCCGTCACCGAGGCCGCGGCGCTGGCCGAGCTCAAGGCCATCGCGCAGCAGAACGTGCTGCTCAAGAGCTTCATCGGCCAGGGCTACCACGGCACGCACACGCCGGGCGTCATCCTGCGCAACATCCTCGAGAACCCCGCCTGGTACACCGCGTACACGCCCTACCAGGCCGAGATCTCGCAGGGCCGCATGGAAGCGCTGGTGAACTTCCAGACGATGGTGACCGAGCTCACCGGCATGGCGATCGCCAACGCCTCCATGCTCGATGAAGCCACCGCCGCGGCCGAGGCCATGACGCTGGCCAAACGCTCGGTGAAGGCCAAGGGCAACGCCATCGTCGTCTCGGGTGATGTGCACCCGCAGACCATCGAGGTGATCCAGACGCGCGCGCAGCCGCTCGGGCTGCAGGTGCACGTGGCCATGTCGGGCGAGGCCTGGGACGCGATGCTCGCGGCCGACGACTACTTCGCCGTGTTCACCCAGTACCCCGCCTCCAGCGGCTGGCTGCACGACTGGACACAGGACGCGGCCACCGTGCACGGCAAGCAGGCCGCGTTCATCGTGGCCACCGATCTGCTGGCGCTCACGCTGCTCAAGCCGCCGGGCGAGATGGGCGCCGACATCGTGGTCGGCACCACGCAGCGCTTCGGCATGCCCATGGGCAACGGCGGGCCGCACGCGGCCTTCATGGCCTGCCGCGACGAATTCAAGCGCAGCCTGCCCGGCCGCCTGGTGGGCGTGAGCGTGGACACGCACGGCAACCCCGCCTACCGCCTCGCGCTGCAGACGCGCGAGCAGCACATCCGCCGCGAGAAGGCCACCAGCAACATCTGCACCGCGCAGGTGCTGCCCGCGGTGGTGGCCAGCATGTACGCCGTCTACCACGGGCCGCAGGGCCTGAAGCGCATCGCGCAGCGCGTGGCGGCCTACACCGCCATCCTGTCCAAGGGGTTGGCGCAGCTGGGCTACACCAACACGCACCACGGCGAACAGGGTGTGTTCGACACCGTGTGCCTGCACACCACCAAGGCGCAGGCCGACGCGCTGATGGCGCGCGCCGTGGCCCACGGCGCCAACCTGCGCCAGGCCTGGGACGAATACGTCATCGCCACGCTCGACGAAACCACCACGCGCGAGGACATCGCGTTGCTGTGGCGCATCTTTGCGAAAGACGGCCAGGCCCTGCCCTCGTTCGACACCTTCGAGAAAGGTGTGGAGCCGCTGATTCCCGCGGACCTGCGCCGCACCAGCGCGTACCTCACGCACCCGGTGTTCAACACCCACCACAGCGAGACCGGCATGCTGCGCTACATCCGCGCGCTGTCCGACAAGGACCTCGCGCTGGACCGCAGCATGATCCCGCTGGGCTCGTGCACCATGAAGCTGAACGCCACCAGCGAGATGATCCCCATCACCTGGCCCGAGTTCGCTCACGTGCACCCCTTCTCGCCGGCCGATCAACGCCAGGGCTACGCCCTGCTCGACCAGCAACTGCGCGACTGGCTCTGCGAAGCCACGGGCTACGCCGGCATCAGCCTGCAGCCCAACGCCGGCTCGCAGGGCGAATACGCCGGCCTGCTGGTGATCCAGGCGTACCACCGCTCGCGCGGCGAAGGCCACCGCAACGTCTGCCTGATCCCGAGCAGCGCGCACGGCACCAACCCCGCGAGCGCGCAAATGGTGGGCATGCAGGTGGTGGTGACCAAGTGCGACGACAACGGCAACGTGGACCTGGCCGACCTCAAGCTCAAGTGCGAGCAGCACAGCGCCAACCTGGCCGCGGTGATGATCACCTACCCCAGCACACACGGCGTGTTCGAAACGCAGGTGAAAGAGCTCTGCGCGCTGGTGCACCAGCACGGGGGGCGCGTGTACGTGGACGGCGCCAACATGAACGCGCTGGTGGGCGTGGCCGCCCCCGGCGAATTCGGCGGCGACGTGAGCCACCTCAACCTGCACAAGACCTTCTGCATCCCGCACGGCGGCGGCGGCCCGGGCGTGGGCCCGGTGTGCGTGGTGGAAGACCTCGTGCCCTTCCTGCCCGGCCACGCGGCCGGTGGCCTGCCGGTCAATGGCGTGGGCGCCATCTCCGCCGCCCCGCTGGGCAACGCGGCCGTGCTGCCCATCAGCTGGATGTACATCCGCATGATGGGCGCCGAGGGCCTGCAGCGCGCCACCGAAACGGCCATCCTTTCGGCCAACTACATCAGCAAACGCCTGAGCGCACACTTCCCCACGCTGTACGCCAGCGCCAACGGGCATGTGGCGCACGAATGCATTCTTGATCTGCGCGACCTGAAAGACACCAGCGGCGTGATGGCCGAGGACGTGGCCAAGCGCCTCATCGACTACGGTTTTCACGCGCCCACGCTCTCCTTCCCCGTGGCCAACACGCTGATGGTGGAGCCCACCGAGAGCGAAACGCTGGAAGAGCTCGACCGCTTCATCGACGCCATGATCGCGATCCGCGCGGAGATCACGCGTGTGGAAAAAGGCGAATGGCCGCAGGACGACAACCCGCTGAAGAACGCGCCGCACACCGCGGCCAGCCTCATCAAGGGCGACTGGCCGCACGCCTATGGGCGCGACGTCGGCGCCGCCACGCCGGGTTCGTCGCTCAACACCAAGTACTGGCCGCCCGTGGGCCGCGTCGACAATGTCTACGGCGACCGCAACCTGTTCTGCAGCTGCGTGCCGATCGGCGACCTGGCCGACTGAGCGGGCGCGGGGGGCCTCAGCGCCCCTTGCCCCATTCGCGGCGCCAGACCGCGTTGAGGTCGATCAGCATCGGCCCGGGCGGCGCACCGAAGGTCTGCGTCTTGCCCTTCTGCTGCAGCAGCCCGTACACGCGGCCCTGCGCCGCGTCGTACAGCAGCACCGCGTTGTTGTCGCCGCAGTCGTGCGGCATGCAGTACGCGGCCACCGTGTAGTCCACACCACCAATGCGCTGGCGCGAGAGCTCGGGCGCCGGCCCGTGCATCTCGGCCAGCCAGGGCGTGCGCGCCAGCGGGCCCAGCGCGCGCAGGTAGGCGGGCTTGAACTGCGGATCGCGGATCAGCTCGGACGGGTGCGTGGCCGTGCCGGGCTTCACCGGCGCCCTGGCCGCGGCCTCGGCCTGCTTCGTTGCCTGCTGGTCGGCAACGGCCTGCCGGTTCGCCTCGGCGTTGCAATGGCGGAACTTCGCCTTGCCCAGCGCACCCAGGTTGGCCATCACCGCCTGATCACCGTCGAGCTGTAGGTACTGGCCCCGGGTGTCGGTGTTCACCAGGCCGGTCATGCCGTACCGCCCCTGCACCTCGCCCATGAGGGCGATGCGGAAGTCGGGTGGCGGCCGGTTGCCGAAATAGCTGGCGCTGGCATCGAGCTTGCCCGCGGTGATGCGCTGATTGCCCTGCTCGACGCGCATCTGCTGCGCCTCGACCACCACGCGCGGTGAATCCGCCTTGGCGCAGTCGATGGCGTAGCGGCCACCGAACATGGCCAGCGCGTCGGGCCGCAGGCCCTGGGCACCGGCCGGGGAACAGGCCCACAAGGCCAAGAGCATCGGGATCAGGCGCATGGTGTCCACCTCCGTGGTCACGCCATGCTAGGCCTGCCCTGCGGTGAGCGTCCACTCCCGAATGAGGGCCGGGTGCCCCGCCGTACACTGCCCGCCGACCCCACGCCCTGCCATGACCGTTGCCGATTTCCGCGTGCTCAGCGTCATCCCGCCGATGACGCAGCTCAACACGCCCTACCCCTCCACCGCCTACCTCACGGGCTTCCTGCGCTCGCGCGGCATCGACGCGGTGCAGACCGACCTGGCCCTGACGCTGGTGCTCAAGCTCTTCACCCCCGCGGGGCTGGACGCGATCCGCGAGCGCGCGCTGGCGCGGCCCGAGGCGCAGCGCACGGCCAGCGTGCACGCCTTCCTCGACACCTTTGCGCGCCAGCGCCGCGCCATCGCCCCCACCATCGCCTTTCTGCAGGGGCGCGACAGCACGCTGGCGCACCGCATTGCCGCGCGCGAGCTGCTGCCCGAAGGCCCGCGCTTCGCCGCGCTCGACCAGTACGGCCACCTGAACGGCGATGAAGGTGACGACGGTGAGGACAGCGGCGACCCGCTGGGTTGGGCCTTCGGTGCCCTCGGCACGCACGACCGCGCGCGCCACATCGCCACGCTCTTCCTGGACGACCTGGCCGACGTGATCCGCGACGCGGTGGACGAGCGCTTCGCCTTCGTGCGCTACGGCGAATCGCTCGCCAGCAGCCAGCCCACCTTCGAGCCCCTGGCGCAGGCCTTGGCCGCGCCCCCCACGCTGGTGGACGACACCCTGCAGGCGCTCGCCGTGCAGGCCATGGAACAGCACACACCGCAGCTCGTGGTGCTGTCGGTGCCGTTCCCGGGTGCTGTCTACGGCGCGCTGCGCATCGCGCAGGCCATCAAGGCGCGCTGGCCGCAGGTGCCCATCGCGCTCGGCGGTGGCTACGTCAACACCGAGCTGCGCGAACTGAGGGAAGCGCGCCTGTTCGACTACGTTGATTACGTGACGCTCGACGCCGGCGAACGCCCGCTGCTTGCGCTCATCGAACACCTGCAGGGCAAGCGCTCGCGCCAGCGCCTGGTGCGCACCTTCCTGCGCGACGAGGCCGGCGCGGTGAAGTACATCAACCTCGCCGAGCCCGACGTGCCTTTTGAAGACGTGGGTACGCCCACCTGGAGCGGCCTGCCCCTGCACGACTACCTGAGCCTGCTCGACATGCTCAACCCCATGCACCGGCTCTGGAGCGACGGGCGCTGGAACAAACTCACCGTGGCGCACGGCTGCTACTGGAAGAAGTGCAGCTTCTGCGATGTCGGGCTCGACTACATCGGCCGCTACGAGACCGCGAGCGCGAGCACGCTGGTGGACCGCATTCAACGCATCGTGGAAGAAACCGGCCAGACCGGCTTTCACTTCGTTGACGAAGCCGCGCCGCCCAAAGCGCTGAAGGCGCTGGCCGACGAACTGATCCGGCGCGATCTCGCCATCAGCTGGTGGGGCAACATCCGCTTCGAAAAAACCTTCACGCCCGAACTCGCGCAGTTGCTGGCCGACAGCGGCTGCATCGCCATGAGCGGCGGCCTCGAAGTGGCCAGCGACCGCCTGCTCACGCTCATGAAGAAGGGCGTGACGGTGGAACAGGTGGCGCGCGTCACCAAGGGCTTCAGCGACGCCGGCATCCTGGTGCACGCCTACCTGATGTACGGTTTCCCCACGCAGACGGTGCAGGACACGGTGGACGCGCTCGAGTACGTGCGCCAGCTGTTCCTCAACGGCTGCATCCAGAGCGGCTTCTTCCACCGCTTCAGTTGCACCGTGCACTCACCTGTGGGCCTGGACCCGGCGGCCTACGGCATTGAACTCATCCCGCTGCCACCGGTGACGTTCGCCAAGAACGACATCGGCTTCGTCGACCCCACCGGCGTCGACCACGACGCGCTCGGCGTCGGCTTGCGCCGCGCGCTCTACAACTACATGCACGGCACCGGGCTCGACGAGGACGTGCGCGCCTGGTTCGAGCACCTGCCCCACCCCGTGCCGCGGCCGACGGTGAAGCGGCACTTCATCGAGCGGGCGCTGGCCCGGCGCGAACAGGCTTGAGGCGCCCTTCGCCGGTGCACACCGGCGAAGGGCAAAGCCATCAGAAGCGGTGGCGCATGCCCAGCGAGTAACCGCCGCCGCTGGACAGGCCGTCCACCTTGTCGCTCATGACCACCGCGTACAGCTCGGTGCGGCGCGACAGGTTGTGCAGGTAACCCAGCGACAGCGTCTTGCGCTCGGCACCCACGCTCGGGTCCATCGTGCCGTACTGGGCCACCGCGGCGCCCGAGCCCAACGGCACGCGAACACCCAGGCCAAAAATGTCGGTCTCGACGGTGGTGGTGGTGTTCTCCACCTCGCCGTATTGCAGGAAGGCCTTGGCAACGCCGAAGTCGTAAGACACACCGAACTGGGTCGTCTCGGTGTCCTGCACCGCGGCAGCGCCATCCTTCTTCACGCTTTGGTGCACCACGCTGGCCGCCAGCGTCTTGCTGGAGTAGCTCAGGCCGGTGCTCCAGTTGCCGCCGTTGCCCACGCCCGCCAGGCCTTCCTTGGTCGTGACTGCGGCACCAAAACGGAACCCGCTCAACGTGGGGCTGGAGTACGCGATCGAATCGTTCCAGCCCGTGTCGCCGGTGACGGCGCCCTGACCACCCGCGAAGTAGTGGCGGATGCTGGGCGAGTAGCCGAAAGAATCGCCGAAGGCGTTGAAGAGCAGCGTGGACACGAACAACTGCGTGGTGTTGCGGCCGAAGCTGACGCTGCCGTAGTCCTTGTGCGAGAGGCCCAGCGTCGAGCTGCGCGCGAAGAACGTGTCGCCGGGGAAGCGGCCGGACTCACCGGTGTCCGCCCGCATGAAGGCCTCGAGGCGGAACTGCGCCGACAGGCCACCACCCAGGTCTTCGGTGCCACTGAAGCCGTAGAAGCTGGTGGTCATCTTGCCGCTGTCCACACCGGTGATGGACTGGCCACCGGGGTTCTTGGTCGAGCCCACGCTCATGTCGATGAGGCCGTAGACCTGAACCGTGCTCTGTGCGTGTGCACTGGCCGCGGTCAGCCCCAGGATGGCGCATGCGAGCAAGCTGTGTTGGAAGGTGTTTTTCATGAGAGGGAGAACTCCTGGAGGTCGTGGATGGAAAGAGAGGGAGAGATCAACTCAGCAACAGGCTCACGTGGGCACTCACGATGCGCCAGCCCTGATCGGTGCGCAGCCATGTCTGGCTCTGCCGCCCGGTCTTGTCGCCGCCATGTCGGCGAAATTCGATGTTGGTGGTGGCCACGTCGTTGCCATAGGTTGTGACAACACCATGAAGCACGTCGCGTGCCTGCCCGGTGGTCTGCGCGGCACGGAACGCACGAATGGCCTCGTGGCCGTACAGGTTCTCGCGCACGCCATAGCGCACCGTGCAGTGGTGGTCCCAGAAGAGTTCGTTCAGCACGGCCTCGTCGTTGGTCTGCAGCGCTCGCTCGTAGCGGTCGAACACGGCAGAGAACTCGGCCAGCACGTCGGGTTGATTGACCTCGAACATCGGGTCTCCTTTCAGGCAAACGGGGGTTCGGTCACGCGCGCCACGCCGTGGCGGGCCAGCGCAGCAGCCACGCGCAGGGCATCGGCTTCGCGCCATGGCGCAGCAATCACCTGCACACCGATGGGCAGGGGTGCATCGGTGTGCACCGGCACAGCCACCACGGGCAGGCCGATGCAGGAGATGGGCTGCGTGAGCACACCCAGGTGCGCGCGCGAGAGCACGCGCTGGCCGTTGAGCTCGACCCAGTCGGCACCGATCGTGGGGGCGGCATAGGGCGTGGCGGCGGCGATGAGCACGTCCACGTCGGCGAACAGCGCGTTCGCGGCCGCGCGGTATTTCGCGCGCAGGCGTTGCGCGGCCAGGCCCCAGGCCGCGGGCATGAGCGCCCCGGCAATGAAGCGGTCGCGCGACATGGGTTCGTATTGCGCGTACTGCTCGCGCAGCGCCGCCAGGTGCAAGGCACCGCCTTCGGACGAGGTAATGAGGAACGCCGCGGCGCGGCCCAGGCCGGCCATGGGCAATTCCACGGTGCGCCGCACATCCAGCGCGGCGCAACAGGCGTCGACGGCCGCGAGCGCTTGCGGGCCGGCGTTCTCGTCGAAGTAGCCACCCAGGCGCGCCACCCGCAGGCCGGCCGGGCCTTGCGCCAGCGTCGGCGCCGTCACCTGCACGGGCCGCTGGGCGCAGGCCGGGTCCATCGGGTCGGGGCCCTGCATCGCGTCGTAGCAGGCGGCGAGGTCTTCCACCGTGCGCGCGAACGGGCCCACGTGGTCGAGGCTGGCCACGAAGGGGTAGGTGCCGCGGCGCGAGAGGCGGCCGTAGGTGGGCTTGAGGCCATAGACGCCGCACAACGACGCGGGCACGCGAATGGAGCCATTGGTGTCGGAGCCCAGCGTGAGCGGCACCATGCCGGCGGCCACGGCCGCGGCCGATCCGCCGGACGATCCGCCGGCCATGCGCTCGGTGTCGTGCGGGTTGCGCGTGGGGCCGACGTGGCTGTTCTCGGTGCTGAAGCCGAAGGCGAATTCGTCCATGTTGAGCGCCCCCACCAGCACGGCCCCGGCCCGTGTGAGCCACTCGACCAGCGCCGCGTCCGCGGTGGCGGGTGCGGCCTCGCGCTGCACCCGCGAGCCCGCCAGCGTGGGCAGTCCCTCGATATCGAACAGGTTCTTGACCGCAAAGGGCACACCCGCCAGCGGCGGCAACGGCAGCCCGGCACGCCGTTGCGCGTCGATGGTGCGGGCCTGGTCAAGCGCGCGCCCGGCGGTCACGGCGGTGAAGGCGTTGATGCGCGGGTCGCGCTGTGCGATGCCATCGAGCGCCTGCTCCACGACGTCCACCGCGAGGCTGGCCCCGCTGGCGATGGCGTGCGCGGTGTCGAGCGCGCTGGCAAAACCGGTCTCGGTCATGCGGCCTCCGTGCCGGCCCGGAACACCGGCGCCATTTCGTCCTCGGGTTGCAACGCCTGGGCCAGCACGGGCGTGGCCACGGCGGCGATCACCTTGAACTGCTGCAGCACCGCGGCACGGGTCTCGGCGCCCAGGTTGAAGCCGTGCAGGGCGAGCGCGGCGTCGACGTAGGCGTCGATCGGGGGCGGCATGGTGGGCGGGGTCGGGGCATTCATGCAGGGATCACTCCGTGGGGCTGGAAGGGAAAGCGCCGGGTTCGGCGGGTTCGGGAAAGTGGCAGGCCACGCTGCGCACCGGCAGTTCCTGGCCGGCCGGTGCAAAGGCCTCGAGTTCGGGCGCCTGGCGCAGGCAGAGCGCCTGCACGCGCGGGCAGCGTGGCGCGAAGCGGCAGCGGTTCGGATCGGGATCGACCGGGCTGGTGGCCTCGCCACCGACGGCCTCGGCCAGCGGCGCCGCACCGGCCCGCGGCAGCGCATCGATCAACAACCGCGTGTAGGGGTGGGCCGGGCGGTCGAACACCGCCCGCACCGGCCCGCGCTCCACGATGCGCCCCAGGTACATCACGAGCACCTCGTCGCACATCAGGCGCACCACGTGCAGGTCGTGCGAGACGAAGAGGAACGCCAGGCCGAGCTGCCGGCGCAGTTCGTCGAGCAAACGCAGCACGACGGTCTGCACCGAGACATCGAGGGCCGCGGTGGGCTCGTCGAGCACCAGCAACGAAGGCCGCACCGCGATGGCGCGTGCGATGTTCACGCGCGCCTTCTGGCCACCCGACAACTGGTGGGGGAACCGCGTGAGCAGTTCGGGGGGCAGGCCGACGTCGATGGCGGTCTGGTGCACGCGTTGCTCGAGCGCCTGGCGGTCGCTGACGCGCTCGAGCAGCTTCAGCGGCTCGGCGATGGTGTCGAACGCAGTGAAACGCGGGTTCAGGCTGTCGGTCGAGTCCTGGAACACCATCTGGATCGCGCGGCGCGCGGGGTCGCGCGTGAAGCGGCGGGCAGGCTGCGCGGCGAGGTCCTGCCCCTGGAACAGCAGGCGGCCGCTGTCGGCGTCGAGCAGGCGCGCCAGCAGGCGCGCGAGCGTGGATTTGCCGCAGCCCGATTCGCCCACCAGGCCGACGCTGGCGCCGGCCGCGATGTGCAGGTCCACCCCATCGACCGCGTGCAATTGGGGGCGGTGGGCCTGGAACAGCCCCTTGCGCGGGAGCGGAAAACGTTTGTGCAGGCCTTCGACGGCCAGCAAGGGCGTGCTCATGCAGCCTCCGCAAGGCAAGGGTGGTGACAGGCCACGGCGCGGCCCTCGGCCGGGTCGAACAGCACCTCGGGCAAGGGTTCGAACGCGCACGCGGTGCTGCGGCGCTCGCAGCGGTCCAGGAAGCGGCACGGCGGCAGGTCGTCGCGCCGCAGATCGGGCAGGTGGCCGGCGATGGACACCAGCGACCCGATGGACGCGGCCTCGCCCGGCATCGATCGCACGAGCGCGCGCGTGTAGGGGTGGCGCGGTTCGCGGAACAGCGCGGCCGTGGGCGCGGACTCGACCACATGCCCCGCGTGCATCACCACGATGCGGTCGCAGTACTGCGCGGCGAGCGCGAGGTCGTGCGTGATGAGCACCGTGGCCATGCGGCGCTCGCGTGCGGCCGCTGCCACCAGTTGCATGATCGCGGCCTGCGTGGTCACGTCCAGCCCGGTGGTGGGTTCGTCGGCGATCAGCAGTTGCGGGTTCGAGGCCAGCGCCATCGCGATCATCACGCGCTGGCATTGCCCGCCCGAAAGCTCGAAGGGGTACGCCGACAGGCGCCGCGCCGCGTCGGTGATGCGCACCGCTTCCAGCGCGGCCAGCGTGCGTTCGCGCCGCCGGGCCGCGGGCACGGTGGTGTGGCGCGCCAGCACGTCGCCGATCTGGTCGCCGATGCGGCGGATCGGGTTGAGTGCGGTGCGCGGGCTCTGGAACACCATCGACAGCTCGCGACCGCGCAGTTGCGACATCGCGTCCTCGTCCATGGCCCGAAGGTCCATGCCCCCGAAGTGCACCGAACCGGCGGTGACGCGCGCGGCCGCGTCGAGGATGCGCAGCACCGCATAGGCCAGCACCGACTTGCCCGAGCCCGACTCGCCCACGAGGCCCACGGTCTCGCCTTTGTCGATGCGCAAGCTCACGTTCTCCAGCGCGTGCACGGTGCCGCTGCGGGTGCGGAACTCGAGCGAGAGGCCCTGCACGTCCAGCAATGGGGGTTGTGTGTCGTGCATGGCTCAGGTCCGCTGGCGCGGGTCGATCAGGTCGCGCAGGCCGTCGCCCAGCAGGTTGAAACAGAACACCGAAAGCATCAGCGCGAGCCCGGGGAAGAAAGACACCCACCACTCGCCGGACATCAGGTACTGCGCCCCCTCGGCCACCAGGATGCCCCACTCGGCCTCGGGCGGCCGCACGCCCAGCCCGATGAAGGAGAGCGCGGCGCAGTTGAGGATGGCCATGCCCATGTTGAGCGAGACCTGCACCATGGCCGGCGGCAGGATGTTGGGCAGCATGTGCACGAGCAGGATGCGCGCGTCGCTGTTGCCGCTGATGCGCGCCGCCTCCACCATGCCGCTGCCGCGGCGCACGTTGGTCTCGGCGCGGGCCACGCGCAGGTAGAACGGCAGGTTGATGATGGCCATGGCCAGCACCACGTTGCCGATGGAATTGCCGAGCGCGGCCACAATGCCCATGGCCAGCACAAACAACGGGAAGGCCATGATGGTGTCGACGACGCGGCCCACCACGCGGTCGAGCAGACCGCCGTACCAGCCCGCCAGCAGGCCCAGCGTGAGCCCCAGGCTGCCCGCCAGCGCCACCGACGACAGGGCGATCAGCAGGTCCACCCGCGTGGCCACAACCACGCGCGAGAAGATGTCGCGCCCGATCACGTCGGTGCCGAACCAGTGCGCGGCCGAGGGCGGTTGCAACGCCATCGCGGCGTTGGTGGCCATCGGGTCGTAAGGCACCAGCCACGGTCCGACCAGGGCCACGAGCAGCAGCAGACCGAACAGGCCGAAGGCCATGGCGGTGACGCCGTTGCCGGTGATCACATGGCGCGCGTGGCGCAGGAACGCGGCTGCACGGCCGGTACGCCGGGGTGCCGCCAGCGTGGACAGGGGAGGCATCCGGCTCATCCTTCGATCGAGATCCGGGGATCGATCACCACGTAGAGCAGATCGATGACCAGGTTGAGCAACACGTACGCCATGGCCATGGCCAGCACGAAGCCCTGCACCGGCGCGTAGTCGTTGGCGATGAGCGCTTCGAGCGCGAAGGAGCCGATGCCGGGCCAGGAGAACACCTTCTCCACCAGCACGTTGGCGCCCAGCATGAACGAGAACACCATGCCGATGGTGGTGAGCACCGGCAGCAACGCGTTGCGCAGCGCATAGCGCACGAGCACGGTGCCGCGCGACAAGCCCATGGCGCGCGCGGTGCGAACGAACTCGGAGGTCAGCACGCCGAGCATGGCGGCGCGGGTCATGCGGGCGATCGGCGCCATCACGAACAGCGCCATGCTGCAGGCGGGCAGCACCATCTGCGCTGCGGCCGAGCGCCAGGCCGCACCATCGCCCGCGATCGCGGCGTCGACGAGGTACAGCCCGGTGACGTGCGCGGGCGGGCTCAGGAAAGGATCGAGCCGGCCGATCGGCGCGGGGGCCCAGCCAAGCAGGTAATAGAAGACGTAGGCGAACAGCAAGCCGGTGAAGAACACGGGCAGCGACACACCGGCGGTGATGACCACGCGGCAGGCCTGGTCGGTGAGCGAGCCCGGGCGCGTGGCGGCCAGCACCCCCAGCGGCACCGACACGCACATGGACAGCAGCAACGCCACCAGCGAGAGTTCCAGCGAAGCCGGCAAGCGCTCGACGAGTTCGCGCAACACCGGCTGGCCGGTGGAGAGCGAATCGCCCCAGTTGCCCTGCGCGAGGTCCGCCACGTAGCGCCCGAACTGCACCGGCAGCGGCTGGTCGAGGCCGAGCTTGCTGCGGATCTGCTCGATCGCCTCCACGCTGGCCGAGTGGCCAGCGAAGTACGCGGCCGGATCGCCGGGCAGCAGGCGCGTGAGCACAAAGGCGATCACCACCACGCCCGCGAAGGTGGGCACGGCCGACGCGATGCGCCGTGCCACCGCCCTCCACATCGATGCGTTCATCGCCCGGCCTCAGTTCTTCACGAGCTGCCGGTAATCGGGCTGCAGATGGAACCAGTAGGTGAAGCCGCTGATGTTCTTCTGCATGGCCACGTCCTGCACCGGCTGCACGATGGGGATGCGCGGCACGTCGCTCCAGGCCTTGCGGATCATGGCCTTGACCTGGTCGTCGTAGACGGCCTTGTTCTCGGGGAAGCGCGCGTTGGTGATGTGGCGGTCCATCTGCGCGTCCTGGTAGGCCATGGTGTTGAACACCGCGTTCTGGCCGTGGTAGCCCCAGAAGAAGTAGTACTCGGGGTAGTTGAGCCAGCCGCCGAAGCGGTTGAGCAGCAAGGGCATGTCCTTCTTCAGCAGCGAGCTGCGCCAGGTGGCGCCCGGCACCTTGTTGAGCTGCACGCGGATGCCGATCTGCGCCAGCGCTTCCTGGATCAACAGCGCCGCAGGCTCGTTGACGTTGGAGCCACTGAGGTCGAAGGACAGCGTGCTGTCGGTGCCGTTGGCGAAGCCGGCTTCGGCCATCAGCGCCTTGGCCTTGGCCAGGTCGGTGGTGTAGCCCGAGGGCTGCGGCCACGCGGTGGTGGTCGGCTCCATGCTGCCGCCCCACATCTTCACGCCGCGGCCGAACAGCGCGTTGCGGTGGATCTGCTCGTAGGGGATGGCGTAGGCGATGGCCTGGCGCACCTTCGCGTTGTCGAACGGCGGCCGCTTGGTGTTGATGCCGAGGTAATACAGCGCGTTCTCCACCGGCACCGAGACCACCTTGAGCGTGCTCTGGTCCGCCGCGAGCTCGGCGAAATCCTTGGGCGGCAGCTGGTAGGTCATGTCGGCGTCGCCGCGCAACAGCAGTGCGCGGCGCGTGGCGGCGTTGGGCACGTCGCGCTGGATCACGCGGCGGATCTTGGGCAGCGGGCCGCTCTTCCATTCGTCGAAGCGCGTGAAGACGATTTCCTGGCCCGGGCGCCAGCTCTCCACCTTGTAGGCCCCGCCGCCGGCGGTGTTGCCCTTGAGCCAGGCCGCCGCCCACGGGTCGGTCGGCGTCGCGTGCTTGAGCGCCAGCGAGGAGTTGTAGATCGAGGCCACGGGCACGGCCAGGTCGGGCATGGTCATGCGGTCGGGGCGCAGGAACTTCACGTGCACCGCGTGCTCGTTCACCACCGTGAACTGCTCGGGCTTCTCGAGCGAGCCGGCCGCCATCTGGAACTGCGGGAAGCCGCCCATGGCGATGGCGCGGTCCAGGCTCCACTTCACGTCCTTGGCGGTCACGGGCGTGCCGTCGTGGAACACGGCGTTCTTGCGCAGGTGGAAGGTCACGCCACCGCCGTCCTTGTCCATCACCCAGCGCTCGGCGAGTTCGGGCTCGAGCTTCTGGAAGTCGTAGGTGAAGGCACCACCGGGCAAGGGTTTCTTGCCGTAGGTCATCAGCCGGTCGTAGGCGACCCAGGCCACGCCGTACGAGAAGAAGCTCGCGCCGAGAGCGTGGATGTCGAGCATGTTCGGCCCGAGTTCGTTGGCCACCACCAGGGTGTCCTTGCGTGCGTCCTGCGCATGCAGGGCAGCGGGCGCCGCCGCGGCGATCGCAAGAGCCAGCAGCGTGCTGGTGCGTGCGCACCAAAATGATTCGCCCCGCGTCGCCAGGGAAGGAAAGGAAATGCGCATGGTGACCCCGTGGTGAATGCCCTGGGCTTGGAACTTGCTAAGCCCAAGGCGTGGTTGCAGAACACCAGGGAATCTATCGATAGCCCTCTTGTTGGGGAAATGAAAAGACGGTATGGAACGTATTTCCGAGAGGAATCTGCGATCGGTCGACCTGAACCTGCTGGTCATCTTCGACGCGCTCATGGCCGAGCGAAATCTCACCAAGGTCGGTGAGCGCCACGGGCTGAGCCAGCCTGCGGTGAGCAAGGCGCTCAGCCGCCTGCGGCACCTGTTCTCGGACCCGCTGTTCATCCGCTGCGACCGCGCGATGGAGCCCACGCCGCGCGCACGCGAGCTCGCCGGCCCCATCAGCACCGCGCTCAATGGCATCTCGCGCACGCTGGCTCGGGCGTCCTTCGATCCCTCGCAGGCGCAGGCGCGGGTGCACCTCGCCAGCATCGACCTCTATCACACGCCACTCATCCCCAGCCTCGTGCAACGGTTGCGCTCGCAATCACCCGGCGTCAACCTGCACGTGTGCGCGCTGGACAGCGCAGGCGTGTTCAACGAGTTGTCCTCGGGCCGCATCGACCTCGCGTTCTCGTCCCTGGGCGCGGTCGCACCGGGCTTTCATTCCACCCCCCTGTGGCGCGACCGGCTGGTGACGCTGGTGGGCGAGCGCTTCTGGGATCAGCCACTGAGCGCCGACGCGTTCGCCAAGGCCTCGCACGTGGTCGACGCGGGCCACGTGCACGTGTCACCCGACGGCACCGGCTCCAGCGTGGTGGACGTGGTGATGGCCGCGCGCGGCCTCAAGCGGCACATCGCGCTGGTGCTGCCTTCGGCCGCGGGCCTGCCCCACATCGTGGCCTCGAGCGATCTGATCGCCACGCTGCCGCTGCGCATCGTCAAGGGCCTGGGCCGGATGCCGGGCGTGAAGATGTGCCCCTTGCCCTTCGACGTGCAGGTCACGCCGCACCTGCTGTGGCACGAACGCAGCCAGTTCGACCCCCTGCAGAGCTGGCTGCGCACCCTGATCCAGGAAATTGCGGCCACCTCGTTGCCGCCCACGCTCGACGAGAACCAGGCCACCGGGGCGCTGCACGCAGGACACCCTGGCTGACACCGGGCGGTGCGGTGCCCCATAAACTCCCCCCATGTCCTTGAAGATCACCGTCTACTCCAAGTCCGCCTGCCCGCAGTGCGATTCCGCCAAGCAGTTGCTCAAGTCCCGCTCGCTGGATTTCGAGGAAGTGAAGATCGACGACGAGGCCGAGCGCCTCGCGTTCTATGCAAAGTGCGGGCCCTCGGTGCGGCAGATGCCGCAGATCTTCATCAACGACCAGCGCGTGGGCGGCCTCACGGGCCTGCAGGCGGCGCTGGCGCAGCTGGGGCGCTAGCCACCACACCCAGGGGGCTCATACCCCCGACGCCGCCCTGACGACGAAGGCGGCACATTCGCTGCCCGGTGGCCTCCCAACCGCGAGGCCCATGCGCACGGTGAAGGTTCGTGGGTGACCTGAAAACATGTCCAGCCCGCTCTGGATGCTGATGGCCACAGGGTGTTTCACCCTGATGGCCTTGATCATCAAACTGCAATCGGCCCGCTTCGGTGTCGGCGATCTGTTGTTCCTGAGGCTGGCGTTTTCCGCTGCCTGGGTGTTGCTGCTGCAACCCTTCGCGCGGTTCGACTTGCGCACCAACGCACTGGGCATGCACGCGCGCCGCGCCGCTTTCGGCTGTCTGGCCATGGGGGCCTGGTACCACACGCTGGCCGTGCTGCCGATGGGCATTTCCGTCACGCTCAACTACATGTCGCCCCTGTTCCTGGCGCTGCTGCTTCGCCTGGACAAGAACCGCCTGGCCGCCTCACCCACCGTTGGCCAGGCCGCCCTGCTGGGCGCCGGTTTCGTGGGCGTGCTGGTCATGATGAACCCGTTCGGCGCCCCCGCCGCGCCGGGCCAGGCCATGGCGTTCGTCATCGGCATCGCCGGTGCGCTCTTCGGGGCCATGGCCTTCAAGGACGTGAAGGCCCTCAAGAGCGCCGGCCAGAACGAGTGGCAGATGGTTTTCTACTTTTCGCTGCTGGGTGCCCTGATGGCTTTGCCCTTCGCCCGGGTGCTGCACACCCCCTCAAGCGCCAGCGTGTTCGATGTTCTGCTGCTGGCCTTGGCGGGTTTGCTGGGTGCGCTGGGGCAGCTGGGCGTGTCGAAAGCCTTCGGGCGCGGCGATCCCATGGTGCCGGCCTCGCTGCAGTACATGAGCGTGGTCTTTTCGATCGCGCTGGGCTGGCTGGTGTTTCACGAGCAGGTGACCCTGCTGCGGCTGTCGGGCATGGCGCTGGTCATCGCGGCGGCCATCGGCTCCATCGCGCTGGGCACGCGCAAACGTTCCGGCTGAACCGGATTGGGGTGGCACCAACCGGTGCCGCCGCCTTACTCCACCTGCCCTGCCGCGATCTGCCGCAGCGCCTGCTCGAACACCGCGGCGGGTTGCCCGCCCGAGATGAGGTGGCGGTCGTTGATGATCACGGCCGGCACCGAGTGGATGCCGTGCGAGAGATAGAACTGCTCGCGCTCGCGCACCTCGGGCGCGAACTCGTCGCTGGCCAGAATGGCCCTGGCACGCGCCTCGTCCAACCCCGCTTCGCGCACGCAGGCCAGCAGCACGTCGGCGTGGCCCATGGCCTCGCTGCGCGTGTGGCAGGCGGCCAGCAGCGCCTTCTTCAAGGCCCTCTGCTGGCCCGGCGCGCCGTCTTCAGCGGCCCAATGCAGCAGGCGGTGGGCGTCGAAGGTGTTCCAGATGCGGCCGCGGCCGCCGGGGTTGAACGCGAAGCCCACCTCGGCACCCCGCGCGCGGATGGTGTCGCGGATCTGCGTCTGCTGCTCGGGCGTGCTGCCGTACTTCTGCGTCAGGTGCTCGCCGATGTCCTGGCCCTCCGGCGCCATCTGCGGGTTCAGCTCGAAAGGCTGGAAGGTGATGTCGATGGCGACCTCGCCATCGAGGCGTTGCAGGGCCTGCTCCAGCCCGCCGAGGCCAATGGCGCACCAGGGGCAGGACACGTCGGAGACGAAATCGATCTTGAGGCGTGGGGTGTTCATGGGCGCGATTGTCCCGCCGGGGGCTGCGAGACAATCCCCCGGTTCGCCCAAGACCCTGCCCGCGGGGCGTATTAACGAACCGAAGCCTTCATGACCGACCGCTACGCCGTCATCGGCCACCCGATCTCGCACAGCAAGTCCCCGCAGATCCACGCCGCCTTCGCCCAGGCCACGGGGCAGGACATCAGCTACACCGCCATCGAGGCGCCGCTGGAGGGCTTCGCCACCACGGTGCAGGCCTTCCGCGCGCAGGGGGGCCGCGGCGTGAACGTCACCCTGCCCTTCAAGCTGCAGGCCTGCGAATTCGCCAGCCACCCCAGCGACGCGGCGCGGCTGGCCGGCGCGGCCAACGCGCTGAAGTTCGACGGCGAGCGCGTGTGGGCCGAGAACTTCGACGGCGTGGGTCTGGTGAACGACCTGCAGAACAACCGGGGGCGTGCCCTGAAGGGCGCGCGCGTGCTGCTGCTGGGCGCCGGTGGCGCCACGCGCGGCGCGCTGCTGCCCATCGCGCTGCAAGGGCCCGCGGTGCTGGCCGTGGCCAACCGCACAGCCGACAAGGCGCACGCGCTGCGCCGCGATTTCGTGGCGCACGCCGCGCTGCAGGCCAGCGGTTACGACGAACTCGCGGGCGAGGCCTTCGACGTGGTCATCAACGCCACGTCGGCCGGCCTGTCCGGCGAGGCCCTGCCGCTGCCCGCCAGCCTGTTCGCGCCCGGCGCGCTGGCCTACGACATGGTCTACGGCAAAGGCCTCACGCCCTTTCTGCGCCAGGCGCAGGCCGCGGGTGTGGCGGCACTGGCCGATGGCGTGGGCATGCTGGTGGAACAGGCGGCCGAGGCCTTCGCGTGGTGGCGCGGCGTGCGCCCGGGCACGCGCGAGGTCATCGCGCGGCTCTCGGTGCCGCTGGTTTAATCTCGCGCACCCAAGGAGACCCGCATGCCCGCCATCCTGCTGCTCAACGGCCCCAACCTCAACCTGCTCGGCACGCGCGAGCCCGGCACCTACGGCGCCGCCACGCTGGCCGACGTGGAGGCCAACTGCCGCGCCGCCGCGCAGCGCCACGGCCATACGCTGGAAGCCCTGCAGAGCAACCACGAAGGCGTGCTGATCGACGCCATCCACGCCGCGGGCCAGCGCTTCAAGGCCGGTGAGCTGCTGGGCGTGGTGATGAACCCGGGCGCCTACACCCACACCTCCATCGCGCTGCACGACGCCATCGCCGGCACGTCACCGCTGCCGGTGTTCGAGGTGCACATCTCCAACGTGCACGCGCGCGAAAGCTTCCGCCACCACTCCTTCATCTCGCCGGTGGCCGCTGGCATCGTGGTGGGCTTCGGCATCGCGGGCTACGAACTCGCCATCGAAGGCCTGCTGCGCAAGGCGACCAAGGGCTGAGTCCTGCGCGCGACAGGGCAGCCCCTCGAGTCACTTGCGCGACGCCCCACAATGCCCCGGTGAGAACCCGCCACTTCGCCCAGCTGGTCGGCCTGTCCGCGCTCTGGGGCGCCTCCTTCCTTTTCCTGCGCATCGCGAGCCCCCTGCTCACCCCGCTGCCCGCCGCGGGCCTGCGGGTCACGCTGGCGCTGATCACGCTGGTGGTGATCATGCGGCTGCTGCGCCAGGCCTGGCCCTGGGCGCACTGGCGCGAGCTGTTGCTGCTGGGCGCACTCACCGTGGCCGTGCCCTTCCTGCTCTACGCCTGGGCCGCCATGCGCCTGCCCGCGGGCTACAGCGCGCTCATCAACACCACGGCGGTGCTGTTCGGCACGCTGGCCTCGGCCTGGTTCAAGGAAGACACGCTCACCCCGCGCAAGCTGGCCGGCTGCGCGGTGGGCTTCGTGGGCGTGGCGCTGATCGTGCAGCTCGGCCCGGTGCGGCTGGACGGGCCCACCATCGCGGCCATCCTGGCCTGCGTGCTGGCCTCGGCCTGCTACGGCAGTTCCACGCCGCTGATGAAGCGCGCCACCACGCGCATGGAGCCGCTGGCCATTGCCGCGGGCATTCACGCCGCGGCCTGGGTGCTGGTGCTGCCGGGCGCGGCCTGGGCCTGGCCGCAGGCGCAGTTCACCACCGCGGCGCTGCTGTCGGTGGCGGTGCTGGGCATCATCACCTCGGGCATCGCCTACTGGATCCACCTGCGCATCATTCGCCACGTGTCGCCCGTGGCGGCCATCAGCCCGGCGTTCATGATCCCGGTGTTCGGCGTGACCTGGGGCCACCTGTTCCTGGGCGAAGAGCTCTCCAGCGGCATCTTTGTGGGCGGTGCGCTGGTGCTGGTGGCCACGGCGCTGGTGACGGGCTTCAACCCGCTGCGCCGCTGGCTCGCGTCAACGCCGGCGCCCTGAAGACCGTGCGGGCCCGTCCAGCGCCCGCAGCCTGAGCGCGCACAGCGCGGCCACCGCACCGCAGCCCATGCCGACCCAGAACACGCTGGCCAAGCCGAAGCGGCTGGAGATCACGCCACCCAGCAGGCCGCCGCTGACACCCGACAGGCCGTAGCCGAGCACCGAATACAAGGCCTGCCCGCGCCCGCGCAAGCGCCCGGGGAAATGCTCGGTGATCCAGGCCATGCACACCGTGTGGTGCGCCGCGAAGGTGATGGCGTGCAACAGCTGCGCCAGCGCCAGCAGCGGCCACACCGAGGGCAGGCCCGCCGTGACGGCCATGCGCAACGCGGTGAGCACACCCCCCAGCACCAGCCAGCCCGGCAGCGACAACGCCGGCAACCAACGCCCCTGCGTGAAGAACCAGCCGATCTCGATCAGCACCGACACCGACCAGAGCAGCCCGATGGCCGACTTGGCATAGCCCTGCGCGTCCAGGTGGAGCGACAGAAAGATGTAGATGAACACGTGCGCCATGACGTGGAAGAACACCGCGGCGAAGAACCAGCGCACCCGCGGCTGGCGCAGCACCGGGCCCACGGGCTCGGGCCGCGCGTCGGCCGCCACGGGCTCGCGCGTGTTGGGCAGCCACCAGGTGCTCAGCGCCACCGCCGCCAGGGTGAGCGTGGTCCACAGGGCGAAGCTGCCCATGCCGAAGGCATCGAACCAGGTGCCGGCCAGCAGCACGGTGACCAGAAAGCCCATCGAGCCCCACAGGCGCACGCGCCCGTAGCGGCGGATGTCGAAGTGCCCGTCGCGGCTCACCAGCTGGGCCAGCACCGCCTCGCTCATCGGCATCATCCCGCTGGTGTGGGTGAACATCAGCAGCAGCACCACGAACAGCACCGGCCCGCTGAGCTCGAACCACAGGCCGAGCGAGAACAGCAGCGCCACCGCAGCGCCGATGCGCAACAGGCGCACGCGCTCGCCGGTGTGGTCGCTCAGCCAGCCCCAACCATACGGCGCGAACAGGCGCGTGGCCGACTGCACCGAGGTGAGCACGGCAATGGCGATCAGGCTGAAACCGAGGTCCTTCAGCCAGAGCGGCAGGTAGGGGTTGAAGAAGCCGATGTGCGCGAAGTAGCTCGCGCTGAGCGCCGCGAACGGGAGCAGGCGGCGGCGTTCAGTCACGCGCGCGGGCGGCGATGTCCGGCGTGTCGGTGCGCACGTCGCCGCACTGCGCGCGGTGGCGCAGCGCGTGATCCATCACCACCAGCGCAAGCAGCGCCTCGGCGATGGGGGTGGCGCGAATGCCCACGCAGGGGTCGTGGCGGCCCTTGGTGATGACTTCGGTACTGGCGCCGGTGATGTCGATGCTCTCGCGTGGCACCAGGATGGAGCTGGTGGGCTTGATGGCGATCTGCACCTCCAGGTCTTGCCCGGTGCTGATGCCGCCGAGCACGCCGCCGGCCTTGTTGGCCGCAAAGCCCTCGGGCGTGAGGCTGTCGCCGTGCGTGCTGCCGAAATCGGCCACGCTGGCGAAGCCGGCACCGATCTCCACGCCCTTGACGGCGTTCAAGCCCATCATGGCGTGCGCGATGTCGGCGTCGAGCCGGTCGTACAACGGCTCGCCCAGGCCCACGGGCACGCCACTGGCGGTGACGCGGATGCGCGCGCCGCACGAATCACCGCGCTTGCGCAGGGCGTTCATGTAGTCCTCTATGGCGGACACGTCGGCCACGGGCGCGAAGAAGGGGTTGTTGGGCACGTGCGCCCAGCTCTCGAAGGGGATCGCCAGTTCACCCACCTGCACCATGCAGCCGCGAAAGGCGGTGCCGAACTTCTCGCCCAGCCACTTTTTGGCCACGGCACCGGCGGCCACGGTGGGCGCGGTGAGCCGGGCCGACGAGCGCCCGCCACCGCGCGGATCGCGGATGCCGTATTTCTGCCAATAGGTGTAGTCGGCGTGGCCGGGGCGGAAGGTCTTGAGGATGTCGCCGTAGTCCTTGCTGCGCTGGTCGGTGTTGCGGATCAGCAGGCAGATGGGCGTGCCGGTGGTCTTGCCCTCGTACACGCCACTCAGGATCTCGACCGCATCGGGTTCGTTGCGCTGGGTGACGAACTTGCTGGTGCCGGGGCGGCGGCGGTCCAGGTCGCCCTGGATGTCGGCTTCCGACAGCGCCATGCCGGGCGGGCAGCCGTCGATGACGCAGCCGATGGCCGGGCCGTGGGATTCGCCGAAGTTGGTGACCCGGAACAGGGTGCCGAAGGTGTTGCCGCTCATGGGCGCCGATTATCGGCGAGGGGCCGCACCGCCCCGGGCCCGGGCACGGCGCGGAACGCTTCATGCTTCTTGTTGCATAGCAGCAATTTCACCGCTGCCACGCCCCAGAAAGGAGCATTCCATGCTTGATCGAACCGGCACGCTGTTCTCCCACGTCAAGCCCGCCGACACGTCCTACGTGAGCGGCGGCCTGCGCGATTTTTTCCTCTACCGCGACCTGGGCATCGCCAAGGCCACGCACGGCAAGGTGATCGCGCACCTGGTGAAGGCGAACATGCCGCCCGAGGAAGGCACGGGCTGGCACCGCCACGAGGCGGATTTCCAGATCGTGATCATGCTCAAGGGCTGGGCTCGCTTCATGTACGAAGACCAGGTGACCCTGGTGGAAGCCGGCGACTGCGTGCACCAGCGCCCGGGGGTGCGGCACTACCTGTTCGACTACTCGCCTGACATGGAGTACCTGGAGATCGTTTCCCCGGCGGACTTCAAGACGATCGACGTGGATCCGGTTTGCGAGATTCCGAAGCCGACGCCCTGGACGTCTTGACGGGTTGCTTGCCTGCTTTTTGGGGGGTGTCAGGGCGGCGCCCCCGGGCCGGTCGGCGCAACTGCGACGGCCCTCGCTGCGCGAGGACTTCCCTGCGGTGCTCGGGCGAGCGGCCCGCGGCGTAACTCACTTCGCGGCCCTTGGCCGCTCCGTTCGAACAGACGCCGCGAATCAGTCAACGAAGCGCGCTGCGCGCGCGGCCGTTCTCCCTGCGCTCCTCGGCGCCGCACATGCGCCGCCCGGCCCGGGGGCACCGCCCTGACGCTGACGTGATTGGCGTTCCACCGGTGGCGTGCCGGCACCTCGCTGGCCGAGGGCTTGGGCTGTGTGGCTG
>JACVCO010000016.1 GCA_016741995.1 Hydrogenophaga sp.
CGCTGGTTCCCCCCCCCCAGATCACCTGGCCGGCCGCCCCACAACCGTCTTCCGCCACCCCGACACGCCGCGGGGGGCCTCCCGCGACATGTGGCCCCCGCTCAAGGGCGGCAAGCCCTGGTCGGGCCTGGTGAAGAACCGCCGCAAGAACGGCGACCACTACTGGGTGATGGCCAACGCCACGCCGATCATGGGCAACGGCCAGGCCGTGGGCTATATGTCGGTGCGCACCAAGCCGTCGCGCGAGCAGGTGCAGGCCGCCGAGGCGTTGTACGCGCGCATGCGCCGCGAAAGCGAACAGGGCCAGGCCACGGTGGCGTTGCACCGCGGCCAGGTGGTGTCCACCGGCTGGCGCGGCGGCCTGCAGCGCGCCACGCGGCTCACCCTGGGCCGCGCCATCGCGTTGGTCAGCGTGGGCCTGGCCGTCGGTGGCCTGGTGGTCGGCGAAATCGGCGCCCGCCTGGGCACGCTGGCCCACCTGGCCATGGGCGTGCCGCTGGTGGCTTGCGCGCTGTTGGCCGCCTGGCTGCTGCGCCGCCAGACCCTGGTGCCGCTGGAGGGCGCGATCCGCTTTGCCAACACCATGGCGGCGGGCGACCTCACCGGCCGGTTGCAGGCCAGCGGCGCGGTGGAGTTCGCCGACCTGGCCAAGGCGCTGAACCAGCTCAACGTGAACCTGCAGGCGGTGGTGGCCGACGTGCGCCACGAGGTCGAAGGCGTGCAGGTCGCCAGCCGCCAGATCGCCAGCGGCAACCAGGATCTGTCCTCGCGCACCGAGGCGCAGGCCAGCAACCTGGAGCAGACCGCCGCGTCCATGGACCAGATGAACAGCACCGTGGCCCAGAGCGCCAGCACCGCGGGCGAAGCGGCCCGGCTGGCCGAGCGAGCCGCGGGCGTGGCGCGCGAGGGCAACGCCGCCATGGGCCAGGTGGTCAGCACCATGGACGAGATCAGCCGCAGCTCGGCCCGCATCGGCGAGATCATCCAGGTCATCGACGGCATTTCGTTCCAGACCAACATCCTGGCGCTCAATGCGGCGGTGGAGGCCGCGCGCGCGGGCGAGCAGGGCCGCGGTTTCGCGGTGGTGGCGGCCGAGGTCCGCAGCCTCGCGCAGCGCACGCTGGGCGCGGCCAAGGAAATCAAGGGGCTGATCGACGAATCCACCGGCAAGGTGCGGCGCGGCAGCGAGCTCGTGCACAGCACCGGCCAGACCATGGCCAGCGTGGTCGGCGCGGTGGAGCAGGTCAACGCGCTGATCGGCGACATCACGCACGCCACGCAGGAACAATCCAGCGGCATTGCGCAGATCAACCAGGCGGTGGGGCAGCTCGATTCCGTGACGCAGCAGAACTCGGCCATGGTCGAGGAACTCGCCGCCGCGGCCAGCTCGCTGCAGGCGCAGGCGCAGGTGGTGCACGAAGCGGTGCAGATCTTCCGGCTGAAGTAAGCCCCCGCCGCGCTGCGCGCGCCCCTGTAACCGCCGGCAACGTCAAGGGTGCTGGCGCAGGCGCGTGCTATGTTTCGCGCCACCATGCCCAAGACGCTGCGCTACACCCTGATCTCCCTCAAGGAGATGCTGCTCTCGGGCAGCCCGATCGTGCTGGTCACCATCGCGCTGCTGGCCTTCACCTGGTGGTGGCTCAACCCCAACCCGCCCAAGCGCGTGGTGCTGGCCACCGGCCCCGAGCAAAGCGCGTACGACACCTTCGGCGACCGCTACGCACAGGCGCTGCGGCGCAACGGCATCACCGTGGAGCTGGTGCGCACCGAAGGCTCGTCGGACAACCTGGAGCGGCTGCGCCGCGGCGAGGTGGACCTGGGTTTCGTGCAAGGCGGCACGGCCGACATCGGCTACGACGACGAGGAGAGCATCGTCTCGCTGGGCAGCCTGTTCGTGGAACCGCTGTGGCTGTTCTACCGCGAAGACGCGGCGCGGCGCCTGAATAAGAACAAGACCCCCGTCATCACCAACCTGGCCGAGCTCGAAGGCTGGCGCGTGAACGTGGGCACACCGGGCAGCGGCGTGCCGCGCCTGTTCAACACCCTGCTCGAAGTCAACCGCGTGGAGCCGCGCGAGATCGTGCTGAGCCAGCTCGCGCAGACGCCGGCCACCGTCGCCTTCCTCGATGGCCAGATCGACGCGCTGGTGTTCGCGTCGGCGCCCGAATCGCTGATCGTGCAGATGCTGCTGCAGACACCGGGTGTGAAGCTGCTCGATTTCGCGCAGAGCGAGGCGTATTCGCGCCGCTTCGGCTACCTCACGCCCGTCACCATGCCGCAGGGCATGGTCGATCTGGCGAAGAACCTGCCGCCGCGCAACGTGCGGCTGGTGGCCTCCACCACCGGCCTGCTGGCGCGCTCGGGCACGCACCCGGCGGTGCTGCAGCTGTTCGCGCAAACGGCGGTGGAAATGCACGGCGGTGCGGGCTGGTTCAACCGCGCCCGCGAGTACCCGAACCTCGACCACAGCGAGTTCCCGATCGCACCCGAGGCCGAGCGCGCGCTCAAGGGCGGCCTGCCCTTCCTGCAACGCTACCTGCCGTTCTGGCTGGCCAACGTGGTCGAGCGCATGTGGCTGGCCCTGGGCCTGATCATCGCGCTGGCGCTGCCCCTCTCGCGCATCGTGCCGCCGCTCTACACCTTCCGCATCCGCTCGCGCGTGTTCCGCTGGTACGCCGAACTGCGCGACATCGAGCAACGCCTGGAAGCCGGCGAGGCCACGCCCGACGCGCTGCTGGAGCAGCTCGATGCGATGGAATCCAAGGTGGAAAAGGTGGTGGTGCCGCTGTCCTACACCGACGAGCTCTACGCCCTGCGCAGCAACATCCACCTGGTGCGCAAGAAGCTCTTGCGCAAAGCGCCAGGGGCTAGCGCTTCCCCGAGTTCTTGAGCGCCTGCTCGGCCACCGCGTCGAGCGCCTCGTCGACCACGCTGTGGTCGGCCACCACACGCAGCTTTTCCTGCTCGATCAAACGGTCCACGCCGCGGCGCGTCATCGACAGCGAGCGGCCCGAAGCGGTGCCGAAAAGGAACAGCGTGCCGTGCGGGCTCGCCCAGGTGAGCTGCACGCGCAGCAGATGACCGTCCTGCAGCAGATCGAACCAGCTGCCCACCGACAACGAGGACGCATCGCGCAGCGCCATCTCGGCCTTGATGTCGGACCAGTCGCGCTGCATGGGCTGCGTGTTCTGGAAGCCGGGCTGCGTGGTTTCGGGCAGGGAGTCGTCGTAGAAGTTGGTGTCCTGCGCTTCCTGGTGGCGCATCCACAGGTCCCCTTCGTCCGGGTTGAGCACACTGGCGTCGGGTTCGGCCACGGCTTCCGGCTCGGCGGGGGCCGCGGCAGCGGCCGCGGGGCGTTCGCTGCGCTGCGTCTTGTAGGCCGCCTCGTGCAGGCCCATGAGGGTCTGGAAGAAGGCCTCGACCTTCTCGCGCGGGTAGTCGATCGAATCCAGGCCTTCGCGCAGCGTGCGCAGCACCGGCGGGATGACCTTCACCAGGCGCGGCCGGTTGTGGCTGGCCAGCGCGAGCTGGCTCGACCACAGCAGGTCGGTCAGGATGTCCACGTAGCGCTTGGCCACCGAGTCGCCCGACAGCATGGGTGGCCGTTCGCTTTCGTCGATGCGGGCCTTGGCCACCACCAGCGCCCAGACGCCCGTGAGGAAGCGGCGCACCGGGCCGGGTGCCTTCGGGTAATCGGGCCGGGCGCGGAATTCCTCGGCCACTTTTTCGGCGAGCAGCTTGCGCTGCTCCACGCGCACCAGCGTCTGCATGGCGCGGCCGCGGGCTTCCATTTCGCCGCGCGGCATCGACTCGTCCTGGGAGCGGCGCAAGCGGTCGAGCTGGGCAGGGAAGCGCTCGGCCAGGTTGGTGCCCGGGCGGCGCAACTCGTTGACGATCTGGCGCAACTCGCCCAGGAAGGCACTGAAGCCCTGCTCCTGTTCGTTCGTGAAAGCCAGGGAACGGGCGGTCACGTTGTCGAGCAGCCGGCGTGCGGGGTTGTTCTTGTCGGCGAAGAAGCGCGGGTTGCTGCGGGCGAGCTCCTGCAGCGCGGGCTTCATGTCCTGCAGTTGCGTGCGCACCGGCTTGAGCAGGCGCTTGTCGCCCGAGATGCGCTGCATCAGCAGATCCACCACCTCGGTGGCCAGCGAGCGCGTCATGTCGTCGTTGGCCGCTCCACCCACCTCTTCGCTGCCCACCAGCAACTGGTGCAGGTGATCCAGCGTGAGCAGCGCAGCGCGCTCGGACATCGGGCCATCGAGCAGGTCCGTGCCCTCCAGCTCCTCTTCGGTGAGGGCGCGCGAATCGGGTGCCGTGACCACGTTGTAGCCAGCCGGCTGCACGCCATTCGCCGCGAGCATTTTGTCCAGGCGCGCATAGAGCTCGGACAGCGCCTTGCCCATCGACGGCGCGCCCACCTGCAGCCAGCGGGCCCGCGCGGCCGGCGCCACCTGCACCGTCTTGAGGGCCGTGGTGAGCGTCTCGACGTACACCGCCACGCGCAGCGGGTTGGCCTCGGCGTTGACGGCCCGAAAACCCTGTGCCGTGGACAGGCGCGCGGTGAATTCGTGGAAGTGGTCCTCGGCGGCCATGGTGACCACCTGCTGCACACGCGCGGTCTCGACCTTCTCCTGCACCTGGTCGTCGCCCATCAGCTCGAGTTCGTCCAGACGCAGCGAGGTGCGCCGCGGCAGGCCCATGAGGTCGGTGGGGGCGTCCTCCATCTCCTCGGCCAGCGCCGAGAGCCAGTGGCGGGCCACCAGCTCGCGCTGCCGCTGCAGGGCGGTGTAGGCGTCGATGAGCGCGGTGCGCTCGGTGTAATTGGGGGCCATGGCCTCGCGCTCGCGCAGCAGGCCTTGCAATCGGTCAAGCCAGGCAGGAATCCACTGGCGAGAGGCTTCGAGCGCCTCGGTCAGGCATTGTTCGAATACCGGGAGGGGGGCGTTGGGCATGAGACAAATCTGGGGCGAAAACGGGCCCGGAAGCAATTCTGTACCCGGCACCATATCCCCAAAATGTGCATTCGGGGTGGATTTGCCGATCAGTTCAAGGCTTCGCCAGAAGGGCGGCCCAGCCCTGAGGGCCCAGGCGGCGCAAGGTTTCGAGGTTGCGCGCCACGATGGCCTCGGCATCACCCCCCTCGGTGGCCACGGCGCGCGCCACGCTGTCCTCGCGCAACAGGTGCAGGGTGGGAAAGGGCGAGCGGTTGGTGGCGTTGGTGATGTCGTCGGGCTCGCAGCCCTCGAACTGCCAGGCCGGGTGGAAGGCCGCCACCTGGATCACGCCTTCCAGCTCGTGCTCGACCACCACCTCGTCGGCGATGTCGAGGAAATCGTTGAAGACGAAGAAATCGGGGAACAGCGTGGGGTGCACGATCAGCGTGGTGTCGATTTCCTCGGCCGGTGTGGCGGCCAGGAGATCGAGCTCGCGGTCGAGGTCGTCGAGCAAACCATCGACATGCCGCGCCGTGCTCACCACGATGCGCACCTGGTTCTTCACCCACACCGCGCGCGCGAACGGGCACAGGTTCAGGCCGATCACGGCCCGCTCGATCCAGTGCCGCGTCGCGGCGAGCACCTGATCGTCGGTCATGCCAGCGATTTGAAGCGCGGGCGCTTGGGCGCGGCGCCCTCTTCGCCCAGGCGCTGCTTCTTGTCGGCCTCGTACTCCTGGTAGTTGCCGTTGAAGAAGAACCACTGGCTGTCGCCCTCGGCGGCCAGGATGTGGGTACAGATGCGGTCGAGGAACCAGCGGTCGTGGCTGACCACCAGCGCCGAGCCCGCGAACTCCAGCAGCGCTTCTTCCAGCGCGCGCAGGGTTTCCACGTCGAGGTCGTTCGAGGGTTCGTCGAGCAGCAGCACGTTGCCGCCCTCGCTGAGCATCTTGGCCAGGTGCAGGCGCCCGCGCTCACCACCCGAGAGGTTCTTCACCAGCTTCTGCTGGTCGCCACCCGAGAAGTTGAAGCGGCCGCAGTAGGCGCGGCTGGGCATCTGGAACTTGCCCACGGTGATCATGTCGAGGCCGCCCGAGATGTCTTCCCACACGGTCTTGTCGCCGGCCAGGCCGTCGCGGCTCTGATCCACCGAAGCGATCTTCACCGTCTGGCCGATCTTCACCGAGCCACTGTCGGGCTGTTCCTTGCCGGTGATGAGCTTGAACAGCGTGGACTTGCCCGCGCCGTTGGGGCCGATGATGCCGACGATGGCGCCCGCGGGCACCGAGAAGCTCAGGTTGTCGATCAGCAGGCGGTCACCGTAGCTCTTGCTCACGCCCTTGAACTCGATGACCTCGTTGCCCAGGCGGTCGGCCACGGGAATGAAGATCTCGTTGGTCTCGTTGCGCTTCTGGTATTCGACGTCGCTCAGCTCTTCAAAGCGGGCCAGGCGCGCCTTGCTCTTGGCCTGGCGGCCCTTGGCGTTGGAGCGCACCCACTTCAGTTCTTCCTTCATGGCCTTGCGGCGCGCGTCCTCGGTGCGCTGCTCCTGGGCCAGGCGGTCTTCCTTCTGCTCCAGCCAGCTGGAGTAGTTGCCCTTGTAGGGAATGCCGTGGCCGCGGTCGAGTTCGAGAATCCACTCGGCCGCGTTGTCGAGGAAGTAGCGGTCGTGGGTGATGGCCACCACGGTGCCGGGGAAGCGCGCCAGGAAGTGCTCCAGCCATTCCACCGACTCGGCGTCCAGGTGGTTGGTGGGTTCGTCGAGCAGCAGCATGTCGGGCTTGGAGAGCAGCATGCAGCACAGCGCCACGCGGCGCTTCTCGCCACCCGAGAGCAGGCCGATCTTCGCGTCCCAGGGCGGCAGGCGCAGCGCGTCGGCGGCGATCTCGAGCTGGTGCTCGGAATCGGTACCGGCGGTCGCGATGATGGCTTCGAGCTGGGCCTGCTCGGCCGCGAGCGCGTCGAAATCGGCGTTCTCTTCGGCGTAGGCGGCGTAGACCTCGTCCAGCCGCTTCTGCGCAGCGCGCACCTCGCCCATGCTGTCTTCCACCGCCTCGCGCACGGTCTGCTCGTTGTTGAGCTGCGGCTCCTGCGGCAGGTAGCCGATGCGGATGCCCGGCATGGGGATCGCTTCGCCCTCGATCTCCTTGTCGATACCCGCCATGATCTTGAGCAGCGTGGACTTGCCCGAGCCGTTCAGGCCGAGCACGCCGATCTTGGCGCCCGGGAAAAAGGACAGCGAGATGTCCTTGAGGATCTGGCGTTTGGGCGGCACGATCTTGCCGACCCGGTTCATGGAAAAAACGTATTGGGCCATGGTGTTCTGTGGGAAATTTGCAGCGCCGGGCGGGGCGCGAAGCCGTGGATTATCGACCCATGCCACAATACGGGCCGTTCGGGCACATCAGTTGGCCCGGCACCAGCTCTCTGCTGGGGCGTGCTTCCCGTGCGGAAGCCGCCAACTCCCCCGGAAACCATCGGCCCCCGACTGAGCGGGGCAGCACCCCACGCGGTGCCCCCGAGCGGCCGATGCCCCAGCGCCCTGGAAGGGTGCCGCTTCACACAATGACTTTCGAAGAACTGAACCTGGCCCCGGCCATCGTGCAAGCCGTGCACGAGCACGGCTACAACACCCCGACCCCGATCCAGGTCGAGGCCATCCCCGCGGTGCTCGCCGGGCGCGACCTGCTCGCCGGCGCCCAGACCGGCACCGGTAAGACCGCCGCCTTCACGCTGCCCATGCTGCAACGCCTCTCGCAGGGCGAGCGCTCGCGCAACCGCTTTGGCGGCAATGGCATCCGGGCCCTGGTGCTCACCCCCACGCGCGAACTCGCCGCCCAGGTCGAGGAATCCGTGCGCGTCTACGGCAAGCACGTGAACCTGTCCTCCACCGTCGTCTTCGGCGGTGTCGGCATGAACCCGCAGATCGACGCCATGAAGCGCGGGGTCGACATCCTGGTTGCCACGCCGGGCCGCCTGCTCGACCTGCAGCAGCAGGGCTTCCTGGATCTGTCCCAGGTGCAGATGCTGGTGCTCGACGAAGCCGACCGCATGCTCGACATGGGTTTCATCCACGACGTGAAGAAGGTGCTGGCGCTGCTGCCGAAAACCAAGCAGAGCCTGCTGTTCTCCGCCACCTTCAGCGACGAGATCCGCGAACTGGCCAACGGCCTGCTGAAAGACCCGCAGCACATCCAGGTGACGCCGCCCAACACCACGGTGCAGCGCATCACGCAGGTGATCCACCCGGTGGGCCGCGGCAAGAAGAAGGCGCTGCTGGTGCACATCATCCAGTTGCACAACTGGAGCCAGGTGCTGGTGTTCACGCGCACCAAGTTCGGCGCCAACAACGTGGCCGAGTACCTCAACAAGCACGGCGTCACGGCCATGGCGCTGCACGGCAACAAGAGCCAGGGCGCACGCACGCAGGCGCTGGCCGGCTTCAAGAGCGGCGACATCCGGGCCCTGGTGGCCACCGACATCGCCGCGCGCGGCATCGACATCGACGAGCTGCCGCACGTCGTGAACTACGACATCCCGAACATCTGCGAGGACTACGTGCACCGCATCGGCCGCACCGGCCGCGCAGGGCGCGAAGGCCAGGCGGTCAACCTCGTGAGCCTCGATGAAGAGGGTTTCATGATGGAGATCGAGCGCTTCACCAAGCAGCAGATCCCGGTGGAGATGTTTGCCGAGTTCATGCCCGAGCCCGGCGAGAAGGCCGAACCGATCGCCATGGGCCGCCAGACCCTGTGGGGCGGCGCCGGCAAACCGCCCAGCCGCGACGTGATGGCCGCCGCGGCCAAGATGGCACGCCAGGAAATGGTGCAGCGCATTCGCGAGAAGAAAACCACCGATGGCCAGGGCCAGGGCCGCGGGCAAGGTGGCGAGGGCCAGGGCAATGGCCAGAACCGCGGTCAGAACCGCAAGGCCAAGGGCCCACGTCCGCAGGGCCAGGGTCAGGGCTACGGCCCGGGTCAAGGCCAGGGCCACCAGGGCCAGGGCAATGGCCAGCAACGCCAGCGCCCGCCGCGCGGTGATCGCCCGCCGCGCTTCGATGGCGGCGAAGAGGGCCACGAGCGCCAGCCGGGCCCGAACGCCCACCTGGGCAGCCTGCGCATCCGCGACCCCAAGCCGCGTCAGGCCAACCCGAACGGTCAGCCCGATCCGCTGCGCACCGGCATCGACGCCATGCGCACCGGCAACCGCCACAAGAAGAAGGGCAAGGGCGGCGGTGGTGGTGGTGGCGGCGGTCAGCGCGGTGACGGTTCCGTCGACCCGCTGCGCACCAACTACGGCCGCATCGGCAACAACTGATCAGGTTTTGACGAAAGCCGTCACCAGCGGCTCGTCACCCACCTGCCGGCTCCAGTGGCCGTGCACGGCGGGGTCAAAGACCGCGCCTTCGGGCAGGGTGTCGGCCGAGTAGAAGTGATCGCCCGGGCCGAAGACGCGGCTCGTTCCATCCTGCAGGCCGATCTCCATGCGCCCGCGCAGCACGAACAGCCACTGCGGCGCGTCGGTGCAATGGAAGCTGCTGCGAAAACCCACCGGGCTCTCGCGCAGCTGCAGGCCGCTGGCCGGCAGCAGGGCCGACAGGCGCGCGGCCGGCGTGCCCTGATCGAGCGGCACGGTGTCTTCGCGAAAGCGCGCGCGGCCGTCGGTATCGGTGAAAAGGAGGGTGCGGGTAAAGGCGTTCATGCCGCCGACACTAACGCATCCTCATACGGCACCGGCCAGCCACGCGTCCGCCAGCAGCAGCACCTCGCGCAGTTGGGCGCGGCCACCACCGGCGTCCGCCGGCGCGTCGATCGCGATCTTGAGCAGTTCGGCGCAACGCCACTGCCCCAGGGTCACGCCGGCACTGTGCAGGCGGCGCAAGGACGACAGGCGCTGCCCTTCGCTCTCGAGCGCGTCGATCCCGTCGAGCAGGGTGGTGGCATCGGCGTGCCAGCGCCGGGTCATCTGCACCAACTGGTCCTGCGTGACGCCCAGGCGCTGACGCACCCGGGCCGCGGGCTCGACCTGGCGCGATCGGCCGTCGCGCCGCACCCGCTCGATGGTCGGCAGCACCGCATTCGGCGCATAGGGTTTGACGATGAAGCCCGAGGCCCCGGCCGACACGGCGCGCGTGACCGATTCGCGATCGGCCGCCGAAGACATCATGAGGAACGGAATGCCCGCCAGCAACGGGTCCTCCCGGGTGCGCTGCAGCAGGCCGATGCCGTCGAGCCGGGGCATGAAGAGATCGCAGCAGCACAACGCCGGGCGCAGGCCTTCCTGCAGCAGCGTCCAGGCCTGCTCGCCGTCCTCCACCTCCACCACCTCGGTGATGCCCGGCAGGCGGTTCAGCAGCGCCGCCAGCGGCAAGCGCGAGATCTCGTCGTCATCGACCAGCAAGGCCTTCATCGTCGTACTCCAGGTCGGTTCGGGCCGGCGGCCCCTCCCTGAGAGCCCATATCGGCCACAACGGCCGCCGCCCGAGGGATATCCGCGCTTCGCGTGGCAACGGACAAGGTTTCCCCGCAAGGCCCTGCCGGGAGCCGCCCGCCGCCCGGAGCCAGCCCATGCCCCCGGGACAGGGCGCCGGCCAGGGTTAAGCTCTCCCCCCATGGACCGATTGCATTCGATGCGCGCTTTCCAGAAGGTGGTGGACGAGGGCGGATTTGCCGCCGCGGCGCGCGCCATGGACCTTTCCCCCGCCGTGGTCACCCGCCTCGTGGCCGACCTCGAAGAGCACCTGGGTACCCGGCTGCTGCACCGCACGACGCGGCGCGTCGCCCTCACCGATGCCGGCGAGATCTATCTCGACCGCGTGCGCCAGATCCTGCTGGACCTCGAAGAGGCCAGCGCCCTGGTGAGCTCGCAGACGCAGGAGCTGGCCGGGGTGCTGCGCATCCTGGCGCCGCCGGTGCTGGCCACCCACGTGCTGGCGCCGATGGTGGCGGGCTTTCGCCTGACCTACCCCAAGATCCGGCTCGACATCGACGTCGAGTCGCACCGCGAGCCGCCGGTGGAGGACTACGACATCACCCTCATCGGCGCCGACGCCACCTTCGACGCCAACGTGATCGCGCGCAAGGTGATCAGCACCGAAGGCATCCTGATCGCTTCGCCCGAGTACGTGGCGCGCCGCGGCCAGCCCGCCACACCCGAAGAGCTCGCGCAGCACGACATCCTGCGCCTCAAGCCCTCGGCCGGGCGCTCGCGCAAATGGCGGCTGTTGAACGCCAACGAGAAGGACCGGGCGGTGGAGGTCGACGTGCAGCCCGTGCTCTGGGCCAACCACAACGACACGCTCATGCACGCGGCGCTCGACGGCGCGGGCATCACCGCCACCTCCGTCGAACTGGCCGCCCCGCTGCTGGCCGACGGCGACCTGGTGCGCGTGCTGAGCCCCTGGATCACCAACCGCCTCACAATGTACGCCGCCCTGCCCAGCCGCAAGTTCGTGCCGCGGCGCACGCAGGTGTTTCTCGACCACCTCACCCAACAGACGCGCACACGCGTCGACCAGGCCCTGGCCACGTGCGCGGCCTGCGGCTGACGGAGACAAGCATGCCCGACACCAACCCCGTTCATTTCGGCCACCAGGGCCGCGTCGTCGTCGTCACCGGTGGCGCACAAGGCATCGGCGCGGCCTGCGCGCGGCGCTTCGCGCGCGAAGGCGCGCAGGTGGTGATCGCCGATGTCTCGCGCGATGCCGGTGAGGCCACCGCGCGCGAGACCGGTGGCCGCTTCATCGCCTGCGACGTGGGCGATAAGGCGCAGGTCGATGCACTGGTGGCACAAACGCTGGCGGCGCACGGCCGCATCGACGTGCTCGTGAACAACGCCGGCATCTTCAAGGCCGCCGATTTCCTGGACATCACCGAAGCCGATTTCGACGCCGTGCTGCGCGTCAACCTCAAAGGCTCTTTCCTGATGGCGCAGGCTGTGGCGCGCGCCATGGTGCAGGCCGGCACCCGCGGCGCCATCGTGCACATGAGCTCGGTCAACGGCGTCATGGCCATTCCCACCATCGCCAGCTACAACGTCAGCAAGGGCGGCATCAACCAGCTCACGCGCGTGATGGCGCTGTCCCTGGCCGACCACGGCATCCGCGTGAACGCCGTGGCGCCGGGCACCATCGCCACCGAACTCGCCGCCCAGGCCGTGCTCACCAGCGACGACGCGCGCCGCAAGATCCTGGGCCGCACACCCATGAAACGCCTGGGCGAGCCCGAGGAAATCGCCGACGTGGTGGCCTGGCTCGCGAGCGACGCGGCCAGCTACGTCACGGGCGAGATCGTCACGGTGGACGGCGGGCGCATGGCACTGAACTACACCGTGCCGGTCTGACGCTCACGCCGGCTGCACCCGCGGCGCGGGCCGCGCTTCGCGGATCGGCAGGTGGATGAGTGCCGCGCCCACGGCGAGCACGATGTCGATGTACCAGATCCAGTCGTAGCTGCCCGTGGCTTCGAACACGCGCCCGCCGAGCCAGGCCCCCAGGAAACCACCGATCTGGTGCGCGAACATCACCGCGCCAAACAGCATGGCCAGGTTGCCCACACCGAAGAACTTGGCGACCAGGCCCACCGTGGGCGGCACGGTGGACAGGAAGGTCACGCCCATGACGGCCGCGAACACCAGCAGCACCGCCTCGGTTTTGGGCGCGAGCAGGAACACCAGCACCGCCAGGGCACGCGTGGCATAGACCAGCGACAGCAGCGACTTCATGCGCCAGCGGCCCACGGCCCAGCCCATGGCCAGGCTGCCCACGATGTTGAACAGGCCGATGATGCCCAGCGCCCACGCGCCCACCGGCGCGGGCAGGCCGCAGGCCGCCACCACACCCGGCAGGTGCGTGGCCAGGAAGGCCACGTGAAAACCGCACACGAAAAAGCCCGCAGACAGCATGAGGAAGCCCGGGTGGCGAATGGCCTTGCCCAGCGCCTCGCGGGCCGGCAAGGCCGGGGCTGCGGCCACCCCACCCGGGGCCACCGGCCCGCCCCGCAGCACCAGCGCCGCCGGCAAGGCCAGCAGCACGATGAACGCGAGCGCCTGCAGCGCGCCAACCCATCCCAGGCTGACCGTGAGCGCGGCCGCCAGCGGCGCCATGAGGAACTGGCCGAACGAGCCGCCCGCATTCACCACGCCCGTGGCCAGGCCGCGCCGCTCGGCCGGTATCAGCCGGCTGGTGGCCGCCATCAGCACCGACGGCCCGGCCATGCCGGCCCCGCCCGCGGCCAGAATGCCCAGCGCGAAGATCAGGCCCCAGGTGCTCGTCATGTAGGGCGTGAGGAATGTGCCCAACGCCACCAGGCTCACGCCCAGCACCAGCACACGGCCAGCGCCCACGCGGTCGGCAAAAGCACCCGCGAACGGCTGCGTCAGCCCCCACCAAAGCTGGCCGAACGCAAAGGCCAGGCTGATGCTGCCGACGCCCAGACCGGTGGCGGTGTTGATCGGCGAGAGGAAGACGCCCATGGTCTGGCGCGTGCCCATGGTGAGCGCGAAGGTGCCCGCGGCGGCCAGCAGCACCAGCCACCACAGGCGCGCGCGGGGTTCATTCAAGGCCATGGTCGGCTCCGATGTCGTCGAGCAACAGAAGGGATTCGTCGATCAGCGCGTGGAGCGCCACCACGCGCTCCACGCCCAGGCGCTGGTTGATCGATTCCTGCGCCGCGCGCCAGCGGCGTTGTGCCTCGCTGCGCTTGGCCTGCCCCTCGGGCGTGGCCTGGATAAACCAGCTGCGCGCGTCGGGCCCGGGCGCCTGCTCCACCCAGCCCGCGTCGATCAGCGGGCGCAGGTTGCGGGACAGCGTGGACGCGCTCATGTGCATCTGCTGCGCGAGTTCCACCGCGCGGATGGGCCCGAGCTTGGTGATGTACGACAGCAGCGAGTACTGCGTGATCTTCAGGCCCGTCTTGCCGACCTCGGCGTCGTAGTGCGCGCCAACCACGCGCACCAGCTGGCGCAGCTTGAGGTTGGTGCAACCCTGCGGCTTGACGGGGACGGTTGACGCGGTGGTGACAGGTGCCATGGCGGCGATTGTATCTACAATTGATGCATATGCAACTTATATGGAGCAACCAATGAACGACACCCTGGAACAGTGGTTGGCCGAAGAAAAGGCCGTGCTGGAAGCGATGGCCAAAGGCCCCGGCGCTGGCGTGGCCCGGCCCGAGCAGATCGCGGGCAAGAGCGGCCTGGAGGTGATGCAGGCCATGCTGCGCGGCGAGCTGCCCTTCCCACCCATTGCGCCCACGCTGGATTTCACGCTCGTGAGCGTGGGCGACGGCACCGCCACCTTCCAGGGCACGCCGCTGGTACGCCACCTCAACCCCCTGGGCACCGTGCACGGCGGCTGGTTCGCCACCCTGCTCGACTCGGCCCTGGGCTGCGCGGTGCACACGAAGATGCCGCCGGGCCGCGGCTACACCACGGCCGAGCTGGGCGTGAACCTGGTGCGGGCGATCACGCCCAAGGTGCCGCGCGTGCGCGCCATCGGCCAGGTGATCCACGCCGGCCGCCAGCTCGCCACCGCCGAAGCGCGCCTGGTGGGCCCCGACGGCACGCTGTACGCCCATGCCACAACAACCTGCCTGGTCTTCGAGATGCGGTGAAAATCGCGCCCATGCGAATCCTCCACACCATGCTGCGCGTGGGCAACCTGCAGCGCTCCGTCGACTTCTACACGAACGTGCTCGGCATGAAGCTGCTGCGCACCTCCGAAAACCCCGAGTACAAGTACTCGCTCGCCTTCCTGGGCTTCGAAAGCAACCCGGCGCAGGCCGAGATCGAGCTCACCTACAACTGGGGCGTGGAGCAGTACGAGATGGGCAGCGCCTATGGCCACATCGCGCTGGGCGTGGCCGACGCCTACGCCGCCTGCGAGAAGATCAAGGCCGCGGGCGGCAACGTCACCCGCGAGGCCGGCCCGGTCAAGGGCGGCACCACGGTGATCGCCTTCGTCACGGACCCCGATGGCTACAGGATCGAGCTCATCCAGCGGGCCGACGACCACGCCAGCGGCCAGGGCCTGCGCTGATCACCACCGCACACCCAGCAAAAAGGCCCGGCATGACCGGGCCTTCTGCATGGGGGCGGGTGGCTCAGCGAACGATCACCACCTCGACGCGGCGCGCTTCGGCGTTGGCGCCGGTGCCGGTGGTCACCTCGGGCTTCTTCAGCTCCAGGCTCGACTCGGCCACGCCCGCGCCGGTGAGCGCGTCGCGCACCGCGAAGGCGCGCTGCTTGGCCAGCTCGGCGTTGAAGGCCGGGTCGCCGGTGGCGTCGTGAAAGCCGGAGAGCGCCAGGCGGGCGCCGCCCTTGGCGGCGGTGATGGCTTCGGCCAGCGCGACCAGCGCGCCGGGCGCCAGATCGGCCTTGCCGGTGGCGAAGTAGAACTTCACCACGCCGTTCTCGACCACCACGCTCGCGTCGGTGGCCGAGATCACGACAGCGGCCGGGGCCGCTGCCGGGGCGGTGGCGGGTTTGTTGCCGCGGGCAGAAAACACGCCCAGGCCCAGCACCCCACCGACGATGAGCGTGATGAGGGCAATCAGCACGACCGCGACGACGCGTTGTTCGGGTTCGTTATCCTGTGTGGCCATGCGATGGACTCCTGAAATGTTCGTTTGTTGGCGAATCCGGCATTTTAGTGACCCGGCATGAAACGCCTCACCACCTGGAACCCGGCCGAGCGCGACGGCGCGGCCATGATGGCCGAGACCCTGGCCGAGTGGCGCGCCCACGGCCCGCGCCCTGACCTCTGGGTCTTCGCCTACGCCTCGCTCGTGTGGCGCCCCGAGTTCGAGGCCGCCGAGAGCCGGCCCGCGCGTGTGCACGGGTTTCACCGCTGCCTGCAGATGTGGAGCCGCGTCAACCGCGGCACGCCCGATTGCCCGGGCCTGGTGTTCGCGCTCATGGGCGGTGGCAGTTGCGACGGGTTGGCGTTGCGGGTGCCGCACGATCAGGTGGAGGCGCTGATGCCGCGCCTGTGGGCGCGCGAAATGCCCAACCCGGTGTACGACCCGAAGTGGCTGCGCGCGCGCACCCCGCAGGGCGAGGTGCGCGCCCTGGCCTTCACGCTCTCCCCCCGCAGCCCCAGCTACACCGGCGAACTGCCGCCCGAGCGCTACCGCGAGATCTTTTCGCGCTCCTGCGGGCGCTACGGCACCACGCTCGACTACGCGCGCCAGACCTTCGCCGGCCTGAAGGCCCATGGCATCCACGACCACGCGCTGGAGAAACTGCTGCATCTGGCGGACTGAACCTAGACTCGACTCCCATGAACATCGCCGACCTGCGCAAGAGCTACGAAAAGGCCGAACTCAGCGAAGACGCGTCGCACGCCGACCCGCTGCGGCAGTTCGACCAATGGCTGAACGAAGCCATCGTGGCCCAGGTGCCCGAGCCCAACGCCATGACCCTGGCCACCGTGGGCTCCGATCTGCGCCCGAGCACCCGCGTGGTGCTCATCAAGGGCTGCGACGCGCGCGGCATCGTCTGGTACACGAACTACGAAAGCCGCAAGGGCCGCGAGCTGGCGGGCAACCCGTTCGCGGCGCTGCAGTTCCACTGGGTCGAGCTCGAACGCGTGGTGCGCATCGAAGGCCGTGTGGAAAAAACCAGCGACGAGGAAAGCGACGCCTACTTCCACAGCCGCCCGCTGGACAGCCGCATCGGCGCGTGGGCCAGCCCGCAGAGCGAGGTGATCGAGAGCCGCACGGTGCTCGTCACCAACGCCGCGAAGTACGGCGCGCAGTTCCTGCTCAAGCCGCCGCGCCCGCCGCACTGGGGCGGCTACCGGCTGGTGCCCGCCGAATGGCAGTTCTGGCAGGGCCGCAAGAGCCGGCTGCACGACCGGTTGCGGTACCGCCGCGAGGGCGACGACGCCTGGGTGCGCGAGCGGCTCGCGCCCTGAGGCACCGCCGGCTCAGCCGGGCAGGCGTTCGATGCGCTGGTCGGCCACCGCCGCCAGCCAGCCAGTCGGCACCCGCGCGGGCACCAGCTCGGCCAGCGGCACCAGCACGAAGGCGCGCTCTCGCATGCGGGGGTGCGGCACGGTGAGCGTGGGTGAATCGATGCGCGCCTCGCCGTACCAGACCAGATCGAGATCGAGCGTGCGGGGCGCGTTGCGGTAAGGCCGTTCGCGCCCGGCGTCGCGCTCGATGGCCTGCAGCGCCAGCAACAGCACCGGCGCGCTCAACACGGTGGCGATCTCGGCCACGGCGTTGATGAAATCGGGGCCCCGGGCCTGCACGGGTGCCGTGCGGTACAGCGATGAGGCGCGCAGCAGGCGCAGGCCGGGGGTGCTGGCCAGCCGATCGAACGCGCCGCGCACGGCGCTCACCGGGTCACCCAGGTTGGCCCCCAGGGCCACGTGGGCCGTGACTTCAGGGCGCTGCATCGCCGCCACCGGGCGGGCTGCCTTCACCACCCTCGGCGCGGGTCGCGCCATTGGGCTTGCGGCGACGGCGGCGGCGCTTCTTCGCCGGTGCGGGTTCGCCTTCGGCGCCCGCGGGAGCGCCCTCCCCCCCCACCTCGTCATCGCCTTCATCGGCATCCCCATCGGTATCGGGGTCGCGCCAGCGCGGATCGGTCTCGGGCGCAGCGCTGGCGGGGTGGTCGGGGTCGCCGCGCTTGACACGCCGGGCCCGGGGCGCGCCCTTGCCGGCGTTGCGCTGCGCATCCACCATGTCCTGGCGGCGCTCATCGCTCGCGGTGCTGAAGGTTTCCCACCAGTGTGCGAGTTCCTCCTCGCATTCGCCCACCTGGGCGCGCAGGCGCAGGAAATCGAAGCCGGCGCGAAAGCGCGGTTGCTCCACGAGCGAGAACACACTGCTGCCGCTGCGCTTGTCGAAGCGCGGCTGCATGAGCCAGATCTCGCGCATGTCGGCGCCCAGCTTGCCGCGGCCCGACACATCGCCGATGCGCGCATCGAAGGCTTCGTCGATCGCGTCCTGCAGCGCGGCGAAGGCCGGCACCGGCTTGTGGCCGGGGCGCGATTCGAGGCGGCGTTCCCAGCCGCGGCGCACGTCGGCCCACAGCACACAGGCCAGCAGGAAGCTCGGCGCCACCGGCTTGCCTTCACCCACACGGCGGTCGGTGTCCTGCAGAGCCAGCTGCACGAAGGGGTCGTCGGCGCGCTGCACGATCACGTCGAGAAGCGGGTAGATGCCACGGCCCAGGCCGAGCGCCTTGAGTTGCGCGACGCTGGCCAGCGCGTGGCCGGTCTGGAGCAGCTTGAGCATCTCGTCGAACAGGCGGCTCTGCGGCACCTCCTGCAGCAGCGGCAGGCAGGCCTGCAGCGGATCACGCGTTTTCGCTTCGAGCTTGAAGCCCAAGTGGGCCAGCTTGGCCGCGAAGCGCGTGGCGCGGATGATGCGCACCGGGTCTTCGCGGTAGCGCGTGGCGGCATCGCCGATCATGCGCAGCTGCTTTTTCTGCGCGTCGCGGATGCCGTGGTGGAAATCGACCACGGTCTGCGTCTCGGGGTCGTAGTACATGGCATTGACCGAGAAGTCACGGCGCGCCGCGTCCTGCTCGATCGGGCCCCAGACGTTGTCGCGCAACACGCGCCCGCTCGCATCCACCGCGTGCTTCATGCCCGAGAGTTCGCCCTTGCTGGTGCGCTCGTTGCCAGCCACCTGCTCGGCGTCGGCCGAGTCGAGGTAGGCGCGGAAGGTGGAGACCTCGATCACCTCGTGCTCGCGGCCACGGCCGTAGACCACATGCACGATGCGGAAGCGCCGGCCGATGATGAAGGCGCGGCGGAACAGGCCTTTGACCTGCTCGGGCGTGGCGTTGGTGGCGACGTCGAAATCCTTGGGGCGCAGGCCGAGCAGCAGGTCGCGCACGGCGCCGCCGACGATGTAGGCCTCGAAGCCGGCCTGCTTGAGCGTGCGCACCACGTCGAGCGCGCGTTGGTCCACGAGTTTCGGGTCGATGCCGTGCACGCTGGCCGGCACGTCCTCGCGCTTGCCGAAGCGCGCGCTCGCGCGGGTGCGGCCGGATTTGCCCAGCAGCTTGTCGATGAATTTCTTGATCATTCGAAGAGGTTCAGGAGGCGCCAGCCGCGCTGCTGCGCGAGGGTGGCAAGGCGCTCGTCGGGGTTGGTGGCCACCGGTTCGTTCACCTTCTCGAGCAGCGGCAGGTCGTTCATCGAGTCGCTGTAGAAGGTGGTGTGCGCCAGATCGGACCAGCGCAGGCCGCGATCGGCGAGCCATTGTTCCACACGGGTGATCTTGCCCTCGCGGAACGAGGGCACTCCCACGATGGCGCCGGTGTATTCGCCCCGTGGGTCGGTCTCGAGATCGATGGCGATCAGGTGCTCGACGCCGAAGGCCCGGGCGATGGGTTGTGTAACGAAAGCGTTGGTGGCGGTGACGATGACCACCGTGTCACCCGCGTCCTGGTGGCGGCGCACCAGGGCCCGCGCGGGCTCGGAGATGGCGGGGCGGATCACCTCGGCCATGAAGCGCTCGTGCGCGCGCCGGCTTTCGGCCAGGCCGCGCTCGCGCACCGCACCGGTGGCGAAGCGCACGTAGTCGTGGATGTCGAGCGTGCCGGCCTTGTAGGCGGCGTAGTAGCCGTCGTTGGCGCGGCGGAAGGCGTCGGCGTCGCGCCAGCCCAGGCGCACGGTGAACTCGCCCCAGGCGTGGTCGGAGTCCAGGGGCAGCAGGGTGTGGTCGAGATCGAAGAGGGCGAGTCGCATGGAGGGGTGCCCGCTCATTCGTCTTCCAGCATGGATTTGATGAGCGGGATGGTGATCGCGCGCTGCGTGCGCAGCGCGTAGCCGTCGAGCCGTTCGAGCAGCAGCATGAGGCTGGAGAGGTCGCGCGAGAAGCGCTTGAGCATGAAGTCCATCACCTCGTCGCCGAGGAAGACGCCACGCTCGTCGGCGGCGCGGCGCAGCACGGAGCGGCGCTCGGCCTCGCCGAGCGCGCGCAACTGGAACACATGGCCCCAGCCAAGGCGGGTGCGCAGGTCCTCGCGCAGCAGCAGGTCGGCCGGCGGGCGGTCGCTCGCGGCGAGCACCCAGCGCGCGGGGCCGTGCGCCGGGCTCTGGGCATTGACGAACCAGTTGAAGGCCGTGGCCTGCTGGGCAGCGGTGTAGAGCTGCACGTCGTCGAGCAGCACGGCTTCCCAGCGCTCGTCGAAATCGGGCGGATCGAAGGTGGACGCGTCCATCCAGCCCACGGGCGAGCCGTGATCGCGCAGCGCCTCGCGCACCGCGCGCAGCAGGTGGGTCTTGCCACTGCCGCCCTCGCCCCACAGGAAGGTGGGCACGGGCGATCGCATCGGGTTGCCGGCCCAGAGCCGCAGGTGGTCGAGCGCGGCCTCGTTGCCCACGGCCACAAAGTTCTCCAGCGTGGGCAGCGGCGCGAGGCCGATGTCCAGCGCGAGCTGCTTCATGGGCTGGGCGGGCGTGTTCATGGCAGCCGGGGTGGCTCGCTGCGGCTCGCGGGCGCCTTGAGGTACAGGTCGCTCGCCAGGTACTGGCGCTTGAGGCGGCGCACCGCCACCAGCAGCACGGCGCTGGCCGGCAGGGCGATGAGCACGCCCACGAAACCGAACAGGTGGCCGAAGGCCAGCAGCGCGAAGATGACCGCGATCGGGTGCAGGCCGATGGCTTTGCCCACCAGGCGGGGCGTGAGGTACAGGCTCTCGACCACCTGGCCGACCATGTACACCGCCACCACCATCAGCACGCCGACGAAGGACTGGAACTCCAGCAACGCGGCCAGCACCGCCAGCACCATGCCCAGGCCGAAGCCCAGGTAGGGCACGAACACGGCCAGGCCGGTGAACACGCCGATGGGCAAGGCCAGGTTCAACCCCACGAGGGCGAGCCCGGCCGCGTAGTACACGGCGAGCACGCCCATCACGAGCAACTGGCCGCGCAGGTACTGCCCGAGCACGCCGTCCGTTTCGTCCAGGAAGCCCTGCACCGTCTCGCGCCAGCGCGGCGGGATCAGGGCCTTGCCGCGCCCCACGATCGCGCGCCAGTCGATCAGCAGGTAGAACGCCACGATGGGCATGAGGAACAGGTTGCCGAACAGCGCGGCCAGCGCGCTGCCACCGATGCGCAGCGAGGACAGCAGGCCCGCGATCAGCTCGCTTTCCTTGCCGCTGACGAGCAGCGAGAACCAGCGCCCGACCTGTTCCACGTTGATCTGCAGGTGCATGCCGAAGCGCGCCGCGAGCGGCTTGATCAGGCCGTTCAGGCGTTCCAGCAGCGCGGGCACCTGGTCCTTGAGCAGGGGCACTTGCTGGGTGATCACGGGCACGATGAGCAGCACCACCGCCAGCATCACCGTCATCAGCAGCGCGATCGCCAGCCCGGCGCCGAGCCAGCGCGGCACACGCCGTGCGGCCCAGCGCTCGACCAGCGGGTGCAGCGCATAGGCCATGCCCAGCGCCAGCAGGAACGGCATGAGCACCGGCGACAGCAGCGTGAGCAGCAGGACGGCGACCAGCGCGATGGCGAGCCAGGCGATGGTGCGGAGCTGGGTGGGAGTGAAGGTCATGGTGCGAGGCTCGGCCAGGGGCGGATCGCCCCGGGGGCAAGCCCGTAAAATCCGGTTCCAGATTCTATCGGCCGCCCCCCACACATGAGCTCCACCCCCCTGTCCTACAAAGACGCCGGCGTCGATATCGACGCGGGCGATGCCCTGGTCGAACGCATCAAACCGCTGGCGAAGAAAACCATGCGCGAGGGCGTGCTGGCCGGCATCGGCGGCTTCGGCGCGCTGTTCGAGGTGCCCAAGCGCTACAAAGAACCGGTGCTGGTGAGCGGCACCGACGGCGTTGGCACCAAGCTCAAGCTGGCCTTCGAGTGGAACATGCACGACACCGTGGGCATCGACCTGGTCGGCATGAGCGTGAACGACGTGCTGGTACAGGGCGCCGAGCCGCTGTTCTTCCTCGACTACTTCGCCTGCGGCAAGCTCGACGTGGACACCGCGGCCGCGGTGGTCGGCGGCATTGCCAGGGGCTGCGAGCTCTCGGGCTGCGCCCTGATCGGTGGTGAAACCGCCGAGATGCCCGGCATGTACCCCGCGGGCGAGTACGACCTGGCCGGTTTCTGTGTCGGCGCGGTCGAAAAATCGAAGATCCTCACCGGCCAGAACGTGGCCGAGGGCGACGTGGTGCTGGGCTTGGCGTCGCACGGCGTGCACTCCAACGGTTTCTCCCTGGTGCGCAAGTGCATTGAACGCGCCGGCGCCAACCTGCCCGCCTCGCTCGACGGCCAGCCCTTTCGCGAGGCCGTCATGAAGCCCACCCGCCTGTACGTGAAGAACGTGCTGGCCGCGCTGCAGCAGCACCCCATCAAGGCCCTGGCCCACATCACCGGCGGTGGCCTGCTGGAGAACATCCCGCGCGTGCTGCCCGACGCCCTCGCCGCCCACCTCACCAAGGGCAGCTGGCCGCAGACCGAGCTCTTCGCCTGGCTGCAGAAGACCGCGGGCATCGACGACATCGAGATGAACCGCACCTTCAACAACGGCATCGGCATGGTGGTGGTGATCGCCGCCGACCAGGCCGAGGCCTGCGCCGCCACGCTGCGCGGCCTGGGTGAGTCGGTACACACCATCGGCCGCATCGCGCCGCGCGGCCAGGGCGCGGCCGTGGTCGTCGCCTGATCCAGCCCCGTGCTCAGGTGATGTCTTCGGACATCACCACGCGCACGCCGGGCGTGGCGGTCAGCGCGGCGTCGATCAGCGCACGGGCAATCGCCTCGGCCTGCACCACACGCCAGCGCCGCGGCAGCAGCGGCCCCACCGCCTGCAAAAGCTGAACCAGCGCGCGTTCGCGCGGCCGGTTCTCGATGCGATCGCCACCGATGAGGCCGGGACGCACGAATGTGAGCGAGGGATAGCCCAGCGCCAGCAGGTCGCGCTCGGTCTCGCCCTTGGTGCGCGAATAAAACACGCGCGAGCGCAGATCGGCCCCGAGGGCGGAGTTGAAGGCGTAGGCCTGCGCGCCGCGGCGCAGCGCCAGCGCGGCCACCCGCAGCGGCAGGTCGTGGTCCACGCGGTAGAAGGCCTCGCGGGTGCCGGCGGTCTTGATGGTGGTGCCGATGGTGCACACCACGGCATTGACGCCCCACCAATCGGCCTGCTCCGGCAGGCGCTCGAAATCGACCACCGGATTGAGCAGCTTCGGGTGGGTGGGCAGCGCGCGGCGCGTGGGTGCCACCACCTGGCCCACCAGCGGGTGGGTCAAGGCCAGGCGCAGTGCGTGGCTGCCCACGAGGCCGGTGGCCCCGGCCACCATGAGGGTCTTCATCGCGAAGCTCCGGGCGCCTGCATCGTGCGCATCAGTTCAGCGCGCGGCGCAGTTCCTGCAAGCGCTGCTCGACCGCCTCGCGTTCCAGTGCGTCGTCGGCGTGCTCGACGAAGGTTTCGAGGTCTTCGACGGCATGGCGCAGGTCGCCCAGCTCGGCCCAGGCCAGGCCACGGTCGCGGTACTCGATCCAGGCCTCGGGCTGCAACACGATGAGGCGGTCCTGCACCGCCACGAGGCGCAGCCAGTCCTCTTGGGTGCGGTGGATTTCCTTGAGGTTGCGCAGCATGCGCGCGAGGATCTCGCGCGGCGTAGCCGCCTGCAGGTACAGGCCCACGGGCACATCGAAGTCGTCGATGAGGCCCTTGCGCCGCTTGTAGGGCTCGAGGCGTTCGGACAGATCCTCGCGGCTGAGCGATTGCCCGGTGAACGGGTCGATCACCACCTGCCCGTTGGGCAGGTTGATCTTGATCATGAAGTGCCCGGGGAAATTGACACCACGGGCCTTCAGACCCAGCCCTTGCGCGAGTTCGAGCCAGAGCACGGCCAGCGAGATCGGGATGCCGCGGCGCGTGCGCAGCACGGCGTTGAGGTAGCTGTTGTCGGGGTCGTAGTAGTTGTTGACGTTGCCGCCAAACCCCATGTCGCGAAAGAAGAACTGGTTGAGCACGCGCAGCCGTTGCAGCGCGCCCGCGTCTTCCGGGCATCGGCGCTTGACGCGCGCCAGCATCTGGTCGACGTCGCCCAGCACCTGCTGCACATCCAGATCGGGGTACTCGTCCTGCGCGATCGAGGCAGCCGCTTCGAACAGCGGCAACACGTCGTCGTCGCGCACAAGCGACGCGAAATAGCCGAGGGGCGTGGGTGCGCTGAAGTCGAGGGTGAACGCCATGGGGTCGGACCGGCGGTGAGCGACAGGCCGGCTTATTGTCGGACGAACTGGCGCAAGTTCAAACCGGACAGCACCAGGGTACCGAAGTACACCGCGCCGGCACCCACCACGCACAGCGCCAGCAACCCCACCCGGGTGAGCGCCGCGCCCTGGAAACCCAGCCAGGCCACGTGCGATGCGGCCCAGGTGAGAAACACCGCCAGCAACGCGCTGGCGGCGAGCACCTGCAGCCCGAACCGCGCCCACCCCGGTGACGGGCGGTAGGCCCCGCGGCGCACCAGCCCCACCAACAGGAACAGGGCGTTGACCAGCGCCCCCAGGCCGATGGCCAGCGCCAGGCCGGCGTGCGCCAGGTACGGCACCAGCACAACGTTGAGCAACTGCGTAAGGATCAGCACGCCGATGGCGATCTTCACGGGCGTGCGGATGTCCTGGCGGGCGTAGAAGCCGGGCGCCAGTACCTTGATCGCCACCAGGCCGATCAGGCCGGCGCCGTAGCCCATCAAGGCCAGGGCGGTCTGCTGCACGTCGCCCGCGCTGAAGCGGCCGTACTGGTAGAGCACCGCCGCCAGGGGCTGCGCGAAGGTGAGCAAGGCCACCGAACAGGGCACGGCCAGCAGCACCACCAGCCGCAGGCCCCAGTCGAGCAGGCCGCTGTAGCGGGAGGCGTCGTCCGCCGCCTGGGCTGCCGCGAGCTGCGGCAGCAGCACCACACCCAGCGCCACGCCCAGCAGCGCGGTGGGGAACTCCATCAGCCGATCGGCGTAGGTCAGCCAGCTCACGCTGCCCACGGCCAGGTAAGAGGCAATCTGCGTGTTGATCAGCAACGAGAGCTGCGCCACGCTCACCCCCAGCAGCGCTGGCAGCATGAGCGTGAGGACGCGGCGCGTGCCGGGATGCGCCCAGGCGGCCTTGAACGCCCCCCAACCGAAGCCGATCCGCGGCCACAGGCCGATGCGCCGCAGCGCGGGAATCTGCACGCCCAGTTGCAGCACGCCGCCCAGCAACACCCCGCTGGCCATGGCATAGATGGGTTGAATGCCCAGCGAGGCGAACCAGGGCGCGCCCAGCCATGCCGCGGCAATCATCGCCACGTTGAGCAGCACCGGGGTGGCCGCCGGCACGGCAAAGCGCCGCCAGGTGTTGAGCACGCCCGCGGCCAGCGCCACGAAGGACATGAACCCGATGTAGGGGAACATCCAGCGCGTCATGACGACCGCCGTCTCGAAACCCTCGGGCGATTGCTTCAGGCCCGCCGCCATCGCATAGACCAGCACCGGCGCCCCCACCACGCCCAGCACGCAAGTGACGAGCAGCGCCCAGGCCAGCACGGTGGCGATCTGGTCGACCAGTTCCCGGGTGGCCTCGTCGCCCTCTTTCTCGCGGGTGCCGGCCAGCACCGGCACGAAGGCCTGGCTGAACGCGCCTTCGGCGAACAGCCGGCGCAGCAGGTTGGGGATGCGAAAGGCGACGTTGAAGGCGTCGGTGAGTGCGCTGGCACCGAACGTGGCGGCCATCAACAGCTCGCGCACCAGCCCGGTGATGCGCGAGGCCAGTGTCAGCAGGGATACCAGGGAGGCGGACTTGAACAGCGACACGGCCCGGAGTGTAAGCGCGCCCTAACCGCCTTCTGGCGGGCTGGCCCAAGGCGCAAAGGCCGGCTGGCTATAATCGCGGGTTTTGCTGGCAACATCCACAAACACTCAAGGAACACACCATGGCCACCAAGCCGAAGAAAAAGAACCCCCGCCTGGCGTCGGGCCGCAAGCGCGCCCGCCAGGACGTCAAGCTCAACGCCGCCAACAGCTCGCTGCGCTCGAAGTACCGCACCGCGGTGAAGAACGTCGAGAAGGCCGTCGTCGCCGGCGACAAAGCCAAGGCGACCGAGCTGTTCGCCAAGATGCAGGCCGTTGTCGACACCATCGCCGACAAGGGCATCTTCCACAAGAACAAGGCCGCTCGCGACAAGAGCCGCCTGTCCACGAAGGTCAAGGGCCTGGCCGCTGCGGCCTGAGCCTTTCAACCAGCCGCCCGGGCCCTGACACAGGGCCTGCCGTTTGAATCGGGTGCGCTGCCAGCAAAAGCAGGAAAGCCGTCGCAAGACGGCTTTTTTGTTGCCTGAACGGTTTCAGGGCCTGGGCAGATCGGGCAGCAGGCAGCCCTCGGCCAGCTGCAAGTCGTTGTCGCGCGCGAAGTTCATGCAGAAATCCCAGGCCATGGGCTCGGCTTCGCGCAGGTCGCTGTGCACCACCACGCACTTGATGCCGTTGATGACGTTGGGCACGCACCAGGGGGAATAGCTCAGGTGGCTGCCTGGCTGGGCGCCGCCGGGCCGGAAGCTGCTCATCACGCCCGCCAGACGTTCGGCCCAGTCGCTCGGGCGAAAGGTGCGCCCATCGCGGGTGAGCCCCTGGATGAACACTTGTTTGGGCGGGGATACGGCCATCGGGTGGAGGGTAAGCCTTCGGATGGAAGGCCTGAGCAGAATTCGGACCACCGCGGGCCCCGGGATCACCGGGCGGGCAGAGACCAAGAATTCTATCTTATATAAGACTCGGGAATACCCTCGTCCGTAGCCCACACCAGGGCAGATCGCAGCGATGCGGGTTCGTCATCGATGGCGCAGAAACCCTGTGCCTACAATCGCGCTTCAACGGCTCACCTGCCTTGCAGCGTTGAGCCGATTTCTTTTCCTGGCCTGCCATCCGGAGCCCTGCATGAACGCCGCGCTGAACCCCGTCGCCTCGCCCCACGTGATGAACACCTACGGCCGCCTGCCGATCGCGATGTCGCATGGCCGAGGCTGCCGCGTGTGGGACACGCAAGGCAAGGAATACCTGGACGCGCTGGCCGGCATCGCCGTCAACACCCTGGGCCATGGCCACCCCAAACTGGTGCCCGCGCTGCAGGATCAGGTGGCGAAGATGATCCACTGCTGCAACTACTACCACGTGCCCGACCAGGAGCGCCTGGCGCAGATGCTGGTGGAGCGCTCGGGCATGACCAACGTGTTCTTCTGCAGCACCGGCCTGGAAGCCAACGAAGCCGCGCTGAAGCTGGCGCGCAAGTACGGGCATGACAAGGGCATCGAGCGCCCCGAGATCGTGGTCTATGAGAAAGCCTTCCACGGTCGCTCGATCGCCACGCTTTCGGCCACCGGCAATCCCAAGATACAGGCCGGCTTCGGCCCGCTGGTCGAAGGGTTTGTGCGCGTGCCCGCCAACGATATCGAGTCGCTGAAAAAGGCCACGGCGAACAACCCCAACGTGGTGGCCGTGTTCTTTGAAACCATCCAGGGCGAAGGCGGCGTCAACCCGATGCGCACGCAGTACCTGAAGGACGTGCGCGCGCTGTGCGACGAGCGCGACTGGCTGCTCATGATCGACGAGGTGCAGTGCGGCATGGGCCGCACCGGCAAGTGGTTCGCCCACCAGTGGGCCGGCATCGTGCCCGACGTGATGCCCCTGGCCAAGGGCCTGGGCTCGGGCGTGCCGATCGGCGCGGTGGTGGCCGGCCCCAAGGCCGCCAACCTCTTCCAGCCGGGCAACCACGGCACCACCTTCGGCGGCAACCCGCTCGCCATGCGTGCCGGCGTGGAAACCATCCGCATCATGGAAGAAGACGGCCTGCTGGCCAACGCCGAACGCGTGGGCGCGCACCTGAAAGCGGCGCTGGAAAAAGGCTGGGCGGGCCTGGCCGGTGTGAAAGAGATCCGGGGCCAGGGCCTGATGCTCGGCATCGAGCTCGCCAAGCCCTGCGGCGTGCTCACGCAGCGCGCGGCCGACGCCGGCCTGCTGATGTCGGTGACGGCCGACAGCGTGATCCGCCTGGTGCCGCCGCTGATCATCACCACCGCCGACGCGGACGCGATCGCCGCCATCTTGGTGCCGCTGGTCAAAGACTTCCTCGCGGAGTGAGCGCGCCCATGTCGATTCGCCACTACCTGCAGTTCAAGGATTTCTCGGCCGACGAATACGCGCACCTGTTCGAGCGCGCGGCCTTCATCAAGCGCAAGTTCAAGGCTGTCGAGAAGTACCAGCCCTTCGCCGACCCGGACCGCACCCTGGCCATGATCTTCGAGAAGGCCAGCACACGCACCCGCGTGAGCTTCGAGGCCGGCATGTACCAGATGGGTGGCTCGGTGGTGCACCTCACCACCGGCGACAGCCAGCTCGGCCGCGCCGAGCCGATCGAAGACAGCGCGCGCGTGATCAGCCGCATGGTCGACATCGTGATGATCCGCACCTTCGAGCAATCGAAGATCGAGGCCTTCGCGGCGCACTCGCGCGTGCCGGTCATCAACGGCCTCACCAACGAATTCCACCCGTGCCAGATCCTGGCCGACCTGTTCACCCTGGTGGAATACCGCCCCGCCGCCAGCGGCAAGCCGCTCGACGCGATCCGCGGCAAGGTGGTGGCCTGGGTGGGCGATGGCAACAACATGGCCAACACCTGGCTGCAGGCGGCTGAACTGCTGGGCTTCACGGTGCACGTGAGCACCCCCGGCGGCTATGAGGTGGACCCCGGGCGCGCGGGCATCAGCGACCGCGGTTGCTACAAGGTCTTCAAGGACCCGCGCGAGGCCTGCCGCGGGGCCGACCTCGTCACCACCGACGTATGGACCAGCATGGGCTTCGAGGCCGAGAACGAGGTTCGCCGCCAGGCCTTTGCCCAATGGTGTGTGGACGAGGCCATGATGAAACTCGCCAAACCCGATGCGCTGTTCATGCACTGCCTCCCCGCGCACCGCGGCGAGGAAGTTGCAGCCGAGGTGATCGACGGCCCCCAGAGCGTGGTGTGGGATGAAGCGGAGAACCGCATGCACGCGCAAAAGGCGCTCATGGAGTTCCTGCTGCTCGGTCGCCTCGCCTGACAAGCGCCGCGCGGTATCGCGGCCGCGCCATTGCCCCATGCAAGCCCTGCTCGACGCCATCGCGCGCATCGAACCCACCGGTGATGCGCGCCGCCTCTTCCACGGCCGGGGCGGCCTGCACCCGGGCTGCGAGCACTGGGCGCTGGACGCCTTTCCGCCGGTCTTCCTGCTCACCAGCTTCCAGCCCGTTCCCGACGACGCCCTGTCCCGGGTGCACGATGCCCTCGCCCGGCGCTGGGCCGACGTTGCGCCGGATGAGCCCTTGAACTGGGCATTCCAATGCCGCCACGAAGGCCGCGTCGACACCCGTCTGATGGCCGGTGCCGTGCCCGAGCCGCACGTGGTGACCGAGCGCGGCGCGCGCTACCGGGTGCACGTCATGCGCGGCCAGAACCACGGGCTGTTCCTCGACATGGCCGAAGGCCGCCAGTGGGTGCGCGAGCATGCGCGTGGGCACAAGGTGCTCAACCTGTTCGCCTACACCGGTGCGTTCTCGGTGGTGGCGCTGCAGGGCGGCGCCAGGCAGGTGGTCAATGTGGACATGAGCGCCGGCGCCATGGCCATCGGGCAACAGAACCACGCGCTCAACCACCTGGGCAACGGCGCCAGCTTTCTGGCGCACGACATCTTCAAGACCTGGGGCCGCATCACGCGCAGCGGCCCCTATGGCCTGGTCATCGTGGACCCACCGAGCTACCAGAAAGGCAGCTTCGTGGCGACCAAGGACTACACGCGTTTGATGCGCCGACTGCCCGATCTGCTGATGCCCGGCGGGCGCGTGCTGCTGTGCCTGAACGCGCCCGAACTGGGCCCGTCGTTCCTGCAGGACCAGATGCATGAGGCGGCCCCCGAGCTGGTGTTCGAGCAGCGGCTGCCCAACCCCGCCACCTTTGCCGACGCAGCGCCCGAGCGCGCCCTCAAGGCCCTGGTCTACCGCGCGCCCGCGCTGGTGAAGGACGCGGCACCGTGAGCGCCTGCACCACCTGCGGCGCCTGTTGCGCCTGTTTCCGGGTCGACTTCTCGGTCCACGAGCTGGAAGACATGGGCGGACCGGTGCCCGCCGGGCTCGCGGTCGACGTCAACGACAGCACCGCGCGCATGCGCGGCACCGACCACTCGCCGCCCCGTTGTGCGGCGCTCACCGGCCAGGTGGGCGTGAAGGTGGGTTGCGGGATCTACGAGTGGCGCCCGTCGCCCTGCCGTGAGTTCGAGGAAGGCAGCGACGCCTGCCAACGGGCCCGGGCGCGACTCGGTCTGGCCCGGCTCGGGCCACTTTAGAAAAACTGAATCGGCGTTTGCCGAGTGCGAAATCGACAGCGCCTGCGGGCACACCTAGAGTCCGGGCACGGTCAATTTCCGGATCGGCTCGCATGTCAACCGCCCTCGCCGCCACCTCCACCGATGCCCTGCTGAGCGCCTTGCTGACGCGTTGGGATATCGCCCACGCGCGGGACGCAACCGCGTCAGTCGGGGAGATCGACGACGCGCTCGGCCCCATGGAGCGGGTCCGGCTGGTGCTGGAGCGCACCCTGTCCGACTACGCGCCGTATTTCGATGCCAGCGACAGCAGCCTCTACCGCCGGCTGCTCGACACCCGGGATGTCGAAACCCTGAGTGCGCTCTTCTTCCGCTGTTTCGATCTCATGGTGCGCAGCCGCGGCCTGGCGATTGCCGTGCTCCGCCAGCACGAGATCTACCGCGTTCTGCAGCCGCACATCCCGCGGTGAACTGCGGGCAGCCCCGTCACACGAAGGCGCTCTCCCGGCTGCGCATGTAAAGCAGTTTCACCTGCTCGCGCAGCCAGCGGTGGGCGGCGCTGTCGTGCGTGCGCTGGTGCCACACCATGTGGAGCACGAAAGCCGGCAGCTCGAGTTCGGGTGGCAAAGGCAGGCAGCGCACATCGGGTGCCAGGCGCATGATCATGCGGGCCTGCTCGGCATTGCAGGTCACCAGGCGATCGGTGCGCGAGAGGATGTCGGCCGCGACGCGAATGGATTGCACGAGCGAGGTCCGGCGCCGCCAACCGCGTGCCTCGAAACTGCGCGATGCCAGGCTGGTCTGGAATTCGCGCCGGTTGCCGTACAGCGTGAGCAGATGCACCTCGGCCAGGTACTGCGCCATGCTCAGGCTGTCGCCGATCCGCGGGTGGTTCTTGCCCAGACAGCACATGGTCGCCCGCCAGTCGCCGAGCCCGGCCGAGTGCAGGTCGGTCGCGTCCGCGGGCGGCGCGCGGTGCGTGCACACGAGATCCACCTGCGCCGCGCGCAGGGCAATGATGTCGTCCAGGCTGTTTTCGGCCGCCTGCAGGTCGAGCGTCACCAGCGGCGCCGCCCGGCTGACCTCGACATACAACTCGGCCGGATCCATGATGGCCACCGCCTCGCTGTGCGCCACGGAAAGGCGCTCGACACAGGTCCGGGGATCGAAGCCGTCCCCCCCTTCGCTGACCTGGCGCCACTGCCGAACCAATTGCCGGAATTCATCGATGGCGGACTCGCCATAGGGCGTGAGCCGATAGCCCTGCCCGTGGCGCACGCAGATCGGGTCGCCCAGGATGTCCCGCAGGCGGGCCAGCGACTGGCTGGCGGCCGACGGCGAGATGGCCATGCGCAAGGCCGCCTCCGTCAGGCTCTGGGTATCGATCAGCTCGCACAGCAGCGCCAGTTGCTTGAAGTCGGCGTTCTTCATCGCATTCCTTGCCATCGCATGTCGGGGGGTGCCCCAGCATGCCGCCGCTTGGGCGCTGGCGGTGTCAGGGTGAAACCGCATGGCTCGCACCGGCCTCCCCTGGCATGGGGTTCACGCCCGGCGCGCTGCATTGCTTCAGGCCTGAAGTTTTTCCCACCTGTTGGCATTAACCGACACCACGGGTATTTTCACGGTGCTAACTTCGCCGCGCCATGAAAACGCTCTGGGACATTTCCCCACCCGTGCACGCCGGTGCCCCGGTTTTCCCGGGAGACACCGCGTACGCGCAGCAGTGGGTCGCAAACATCGGCCCGGGCTGCCCGGTCAATGTGAGTGCGATCACGTTCTCGCCGCACGTGGGCGCCCACGCCGATGCGCCCCTGCACTACGACCCGAACGGCCTGCCGATCGGCGAGGTGCCGCTCGACACCTTCATCGGCCCCTGCCGTGTAATCCATGCGATCGGTGTGGGCGCGCTCATCGAGCCCGAACACCTTGAACACGCCCTGCGCGATCTGCCGCCACGCGTGCTGGTGCGCAGCTACGCGCGCATGCCGCAAACCGCTTTCGACAACGACCTGCCCGCCTTCGCGCCGCGCACGGTGGAACGGCTCGCCGATCTCGGCGTGCGCCTCATCGGCATCGACAGCGCGAGCATCGACCCCGCGAACAGCAAGACGCTGGACAGCCACCAGGTGATCCGCCGCCGCGGCCTGCGCGTGCTCGAGAACCTGTTGCTCGATGACGTGCCCGAAGGCGACTACGAGCTCATCGCCCTGCCCCTGAAACTGACCACCGCCGACGCATCCCCCGTGCGCGCGGTGCTGCGCTCGCTGACATGACCACCACCCTTGACCACTGCCGCGCGCTCGACGCGCAAGACCCGCTGCGCGCGCTGCGCGATCTCTTCGACATCGCCGAAGGCACGATCTACCTCGACGGCAATTCGCTCGGCGCGATGCCGCGCTCGGCACCCGCACGCGTGGCCGAGGTCGTCACGCAGGAATGGGGGCGCGACCTGATCCGCAGCTGGAACAGCGCGGGCTGGTTCCAGCTGCCCCGCAAGGTGGGCGACCAGATCGCGCGCGTGATCGGCGCCGCACCCGGCACCACCATCGCCACCGACAGCACCAGCGTGAACCTGTTCAAGGCGCTCAGCGCGGCGCGGCGCATCAGCGCGCAGCAAAGCCCGGGCCGCTGGCGCATCGTGAGCGAACGCAGCAACTTCCCCACCGACCTCTACATCGCCGAGGCGCTGTGCAAGGACAAGGGTTGGGAGCTGGTGCTGGTGGAGCCGCACGAGATCACCGACGCGCTGAAGGACGAGAAGCTCGCGATCCTGATGCTCACGCACGTGAACTACCGCACCGGCGCCATGCACGACATGGCCGCCGTCACGAAGGCCGCGCACGACGCGGGGGCGCTGGTGGTGTGGGATCTCGCGCACAGCGCGGGTGCGGTGCCGGTGAACCTCACCGCGGCCGACGCCGACTTCGCCGTCGGCTGCGGCTACAAGTACCTCAACGGCGGCCCGGGTGCACCGGCCTTCGTGTGGGTGAACCCGCGCCACGCCGAACGCTGCTGGCAACCGCTCGCGGGCTGGTGGGGGCACGACAAACCCTTCGCCTTCACGCCCGACTACCAACCGGCGCCAGGCATCGTGCGCTACCAGTGCGGCACGCAACCCATGATCAGCCTCGCCGCGCTCGAATGCGGCGTGCAGACCGTGCTCGCAGCCGAACCCTTCGGCGGCATGGCCGCGCTGCGCCGCAAATCGCTCGCCCTTACCGACCTGTTCATCGCGCTGGTGGAAGAACGCTGCGCGGGCCACGGCCTGCAACTCGTCACACCGCGCGATCACGCGCAACGCGGCTCGCAGGTCTGCCTGAGCCGCCGCGAAGGCGCCTACGCCATCGTGCAGGCGCTCATCGCGCGCGGTGTGATCGGCGACTACCGCGCGGGCGATGGCGCGGGCCACGCCGACATCCTTCGCTTCGGCTTCACACCGCTGTACCTGGGCTTCGAAGACGTGTGGAACGCCGCCGAACACCTGCGCCAGGTGCTCGAGAGCGGCGAATGGCAACGCCCCGAGTTCAACCGCCCGCACGCGGTGACCTGAACATGAACGAACCGCAACGCCCCGAAGACGTGGTGCGCGACGAACGCGCCCAACTCGATTTCAGCCGCGACATGAGCTATGGCGACTACCTGCAGCTCGACGCCATCCTGAACGCGCAGAAGCCGCTGTCGCCCGCGCACGACGAGATGCTGTTCATCGTGCAGCACCAGACCAGCGAGCTGTGGATGAAGCTCGTGCTGCACGAGCTGCACGCCGCCATCGCGCACATCGCGCGCGACGAGTTGTCGACCGCGTTCAAGATGCTCGCGCGCGTGAGCCGCATCATGGAGCAGCTGGTGCACGCCTGGGATGTGCTCGCCACCATGACGCCGCCCGAGTACAGCGCGCTGCGGCCCTACCTTGCGCAGTCGAGCGGTTTCCAGAGCCACCAGTACCGCTGCATCGAGTTCGCCATGGGCAACAAGAACGCGGCCATGCTGAAACCGCACGCGCACCACGCGGAGCGCAGTGCCGCGGTGCAGGCCGCCCACGAAGCGCCGTCGCTCTACGACGAATGCCTGCGTCTGCTCGCGCGCCGTGGCCTGCCCGTGCCCACCAGCCACACCGCGCGCGACTGGACCCAACCCTACGAAGCGAGCGACGCCGTCGAACAGGCCTGGCTCGTGGTGTACCGCGACCCCAAGGCCCATTGGGACCTGTACCAGCTCGGCGAGGAACTCACCGACCTCGAAGACGCCTTTCGCCTCTGGCGATTCCGCCACGTCACCACGGTGGAGCGCGTGATCGGCTTCAAGCGCGGCACCGGGGGCACCGGCGGCGTGAGCTACCTGCGCAAGATGCTCGACGTGGTGCTGTTCCCCGAGATCTGGCGCCTGCGCACGGCGCTGTGAGCCTCAGGGTTCGTCGCGCCGCTCGGCTTCGTAGTTGGCGCGCACCAGGTCGAAGGCGTCTTCGCCCAGGCCCGCGCGCAGCTCCAGCATGAGCGGGCGCACCCAGCGCGCCGCGGCCTCGCGGCCGATCAGGTCGGCCAGCGTGACCCAGGCCGAGGCCAGGCGCCCATAGGCCTGCACCGGCTCGCCGCGCTGCATGTGCACCGCCGCGGCCTGGCTCGAGCTGTCCAGGTAGGCGATCGGGTCGCGCACGTCGAGCGCGCCGGCGCGCGCTTCGTCCAGCCGCTGGAGCACGTCGTCGGCGTGGCCCAGGGCGAGCGCAATGCGCGCGCCCACCATGCCGCGCTGCACCGCGGCCGCACCGCTCGCCGGCACCAGCTTGCACAGGCCACGCCACAGCTCGTCGGCACGGTCCGGGTCGTGCTTGATGAGGGCCGCCGCGGCGGCGAGCCGCGCGGCCTGGGCATCGGCCAGCAGGCCCTGGGCCGACAGCAGGCCGGCCGCGCGCAAGTAGGCCTGCACCGCGGCCTCGGCGTCTTTGGCGCGCAAGGCCTCTTCCGCCTGCGCCAGCAGCGTGCGGGCCACGTCGTTGGGCACGCCGGGCGGCAGGCCGGTGGTGTGGTCGATCGGCGGCGGTACGGTGTCGTCGGAAGCGGACACGCCGGCTCCTTGGCTTTCGGGGTCTGGGCCCGGTATCGAGATCGCCCCCGGGGGGACAGTTCCCGAGAGGCTAGCCGCCTTTGCCCCCGGGGTGGCGCCCGACCTCCCCACTTGGGGGATGGCCGGTATTCACCCGCTCAGCTGGGGCGGATGTTGTTGCGCCGGATCACCTCGGCCATGGCCTCGGTGTCGGTCTTCACGCGCCGCGCCAGGCCTTCGGGCGAGGTGCCCGCCACCGTCCAGCCCTGGTTCAGGATCTTCTCGCGCACCTCGGGGCGGCGCACGATATCGGTGAGCAAGGCCGACAGGCGATTGACATGCGCCTTGGGCAGGCTGTTGGGCGCGGCCACCGCGTTCCAGATCTCGAGCTGGAAATCCTTCAGGCCGGCCTCGGCCAGGCTGGGCACTTCGGGCACCACACCGCTGCGGCCCGCCGAAGTCACGCCGATGGCCTGCAGCTTGCCGGCCTTGACCTGCGCCATCGCCAGGCCCGGCGGCAGCAGCGCCATCTGGATCTGCCCGCCGATCATGGCGGTGATGACCTGCGGGTTGCCCGGGTACGGCACGTGCACCGCGCCCAGCCCCGCGCGGCCCTTGAGCAGTTCCATGCCCAGGTGCGCCACGGTGCCGATGCCGGGCGTGCCGTAGTTCCACTTGTCGCCGTTGCTGCGCGCGGCGTCGAGGAAGGCGCGCGGGTCGGTGGGTGTGCCGGGTGCGCCGGCCAGCAGCAACGGCGCCACCGCGAGCAGCGAAACCGGCGCGAGATCGGTGAGCGGGTCGTAGGTGGTGGCGGGGTTGAGGATCTTCGCGATCGTCATGTTGCCGTTGATCATCAGGCCGATGGTGTGGTCGTCGTCGGCGCGCGCCACCTGGGCCGCAGCCACGTTGCCACCCGCGCCGGGGCGGTTCTCGATCACCACCGGCTGGCCCAGAGCCTGCTGCAGCGGCTCGGCCACGGTGCGCGCCATCAGGTCGGGCGAGGAACCACCGGGAAAGCCCACCACGATCTTGAGCGGCCGGCTGGGCCAGGCCGCGGTCTGGGCGAATGCGCCGGGCAGCGCGGTGGCGGCCGCGAGCGCGGCGCCGGTGGCCAGGGCGTGGCGGCGATTGATCGGGGGCAGGTTCATCGTGTGTCTCCAGGGCATCGGCGGGGTGGAAAGCTCAGGCCGGGCGCGGGTCATCGCCCGGGCCGCGGTAGAGCCAGGGATTGTCCAACAGGCGCTCGCCCAGCAGGGCCATGGCGGCGTTGCGCGCCCAGCGCAGCGGCCCGCGGGCATGGAACACGGTGCCGTTGCGGCGCGAGCGGTGCTGCACCTGCGCGTTGCGCGCCCAGCGCAAGGCGGCGTAACGCTCGAAGCGTTGCGGCCAGTCGGCCACCCCGGGGGCGCTGGCCAGGCGGCCCAGCGCCCAGGCGTCTTCGAGGGCCATGGCCGCGCCCTGCGCCAGGTAGGGCCGCATGGGGTGTGCGGCGTCACCGAGCAAGGCCAGGCGGCCATTGGCCATGCCGTGCGGGCCGCTCAGGGGCTCCCGGTCGTGCAGCACCCAGCGCGTCCACGCGGGCACGGCATCGAGCCAGGCCGCGAGATCGCGGTGCAGCGGCCCGAGCGCGGTCTGCAGGTCGGCGCGCGTGGCGGGCTCGGACCAGCTCCGGGCATCGTCCGGCGCCGCGCCGTGCGCGTGCACCACCGCCACGAGGTTGAAGGCTTCGCCGCGGCGCACCGGGTAGTGCACCACGTGCAGGCGCGGCCCCAGCCACACCTGCACCCGCGGCGCGCGCAGGGCCGGTGGCAGCGCCGCTGCGGGAATGAGGCCCCGGTACGCGATGTGACCGGTGGGAACGGGCGCAGCGGTATCAACCACCGCGTGCCGCACACGGCTCCAGAGCCCGTCGCAGCCGATGGCGGCGGTGCAGACAAGGGCTTCGTCGTTGTCGAGCACCACGCGAACCGTGTCGCTGCGTTCGGTGACGGAGGCCACGCGGGTGGCCAACCGCCACACCACACCGGCCTGTGCTTGCGCCGCCTGGAGCAACAGCTCGTGCAGGTCGGCCCGGTGCAGGCAGGCATAGGGCTGGCCGTGGCGCTGGGCGAACGCGCTGCCCAGGCGCATCTGCCCGAGCGCACGCCCACCCGCCGCGTCGCGCACCAGCAGCGCGTCGGGCCAGGCGGCCACGGCGTCGACGGCCTCGCGCAGGCCCCAGTCGGCGAGCACGCGCAGGGCGTTGGGGCCGAGTTGCAGGCCGGCACCGGCCTCACCGAACGCAGGAGCTTGCTCGACCACGGTGAGCGACACGCCCTGGCGCGCCAGCGCGAACGCCGCGGCCAGGCCACCGATGCCGCCACCGGCGACCAGCACAGAAGAATTCATGCGCCGATGGTATCGGCGCGCGGGTGGCGGGCGCTCAGAGGATGCGGTTGAACCAGAGCAGCGAGAGCGTGGCCGCCGACAGCGCCAGCACCGAGGCCACGAGCGCGAGCAGGCCGGCGACTTCGGTCTCTTTCTTCTCGACCGTGAGCTTGCTGCTGAGCGATTGGTACACCTGCTTGAGGTTCTCGGCCGTGCCGGCGTAGTAGTACTCGCCGCGGGTGGTGCGCGCCACGTCCTTCAGCGTGTCCTCGTCGAGCCGCACGCGCATGGACCAGCCTTCGAAGCCGATGATCTCGCCCTCCACCGTGCCCACGCCCACGGTGTAGACGCGCACGCCGCGATCGGCCGCCATCTTCGCGGCCTCGGCCGTGTCCACGCCGGTGGTGCGCTGGCCGTCGGTGAGCAGGATGATGGCCGCCGAGCCGTAGGAGCCGGGTTCCACCGGCTGGATGGCTTTCTCTTCGCTGCGCGGCTGGTCGATCGAGCGGCCGCGCGGCGCGAACGGGTCGGTGTTGCGGCTGTAGGTCATGTCGGTGAGGCTGATGCGCTGGTCGGGGAACAGCTCGGACAGCGAGACCACGATGGCGCTGCCGATGGCGGTGGCGCGCTGCAGCTGGAACTTGTCGATGGCGGTGTTGAGGTCTTCGCGGCTGAGCGTGACCGGCTGCACCACCTGCGCCGCCCCCGCAAAGGCCACGATGCCCACCTTCACGTGGCGCGGCAGATCGGTCAGGAAGGCCTTGGCCGCGTTCTGCGAGGCCACCAGGCGGTTGGGCTGCACGTCTTCGGCGCGCATGCTGCCCGAGACGTCCATCGCCAGGATGATGGTCTGCTGCGTGGAGGGCAGCGTGATCGAAGCCATGGGCCGCGCCGAGGCGAGCAGCATGGCGGCGAAGGCCAACAGCATGAGCACGGGCGGCACGTGGCGGCGCCAGCCCGGGCCGCGGCTCATGGCCTCGCGCACGATGGACAGGTTGGCGTAGCGCAGCGCCGTCTGCTTGCGCCGGCGCAGCAGCCACCAATAGAGCAGCACCAGCAGGGGCAGCGCCAGCAGCAGCCACAGGAACTGTGGCCACAGGAAGGTCACGGGCGGGAGGTTGCCGAGGAGGTTGTTCATGCACGGACTCCTTCCCGGGTGCGCCGGGGCATCTGGGTCGGCAGGGCGCGAGCGCCCGGGTTCAGGCGCACGCGCTGCTTGCGCATGTCCACGAAACGCAGCACGGCGTCGGCCAGGTCGTCGTCGGTGGCGAGTTCGAGGGTGTCCACACCGGCACGCGCCAGGCTGTCGCGCAGTTGCGCCTCGCGCTGCGCGGCGATGCGCGCGAAGCGCTGGCGGAATCCCTTGTCGTGCGTGTCCACCATCAGTTGCTCGCCGGTTTCGGCGTCGCGGATCGGGATCAGGCCGAGGTCGGGCAACTCGAGTTCGAGCGGGTCGATCAGGCGCACGGCCACCACGTCGTGGCGGCGCGCGAGCTCGCCCAGGGGCTGCTCCCAACCGGGCTGGGTGATGAAGTCGGACACCACGAACACCGTGCTGCGCTGGCGCACGCTGAGCGTGGCACCGCGCAGCAGATCGCCCAGGCGCGTGGCGCCCTCGCCTTTCCTGCCGCGCGTTTCGGGGGCGGGCGGCTGCATCAGCAATTGCATGAGGCGCAGCACATGGTGGCGGCCACCGCGCGCCGGCAACACCGCATCGACACGCGCCACGCCACTCTGCCCGTACACCATCGCGCCCACGCGGTTGCCGTGGCGCGAGATGAGGCGCGCGAGCACCGCGGTGAACTGCAGCAGCACCTCGCTTTTGCGCTGCTCGCCCGAGCCGAAGTTCACCGAGGGGCTGAGGTCCAGCAGGAACCAGGCGGCCATCTCGCGGTCTTCGGTGAACACGCGCACGTGCGGTTGCTGCAAGCGCGCGGTGACGTTCCAGTCGATGTGGCGCACGTCGTCGTGCAGCTGGTATTCGCGCAGGTCAGCCAGGTCGAGCCCGCTGCCACGCAGCAGCGTGCGGTAGTCGCCCTGCAGCAGGCCGTCGAGGCGGCGCATCACGGTCCAGTCGAGCCGGCGCAACAGGGCCTCGGCGCGCTGCACGGCGGGCGCGCTCGCGGCCGGTCCTGCGGCGCCGCCGGGTCGTTTGCCGAAGAGTCGCGCGAACATCGTGCGCCTTTCAGGCCGCGCGTTTGTCCGCTTCCAGCGGCCGGGCCGGCGGCGGGACCTGCTTCATGATGCGCGCGATCAGCGCATCGCTCGTGAGGCCTTCGGACAGGCCCTCGTAGGAGAGCACCACGCGGTGGCGCAGCACGTCGGGCACGAGGTCGACCATGTCTTCCGGCAGCGCGTAGTTGCGCCCGCGCAGCATGGCCAGCGCGCGCGCGCCTTCCACCAAACCGATGGTGGCGCGCGGGCTGGCGCCGAAGGTGATGAGGCGGCCCATGTCCTTCAAACCGTGCTTGTCGGGCACGCGCGTGGCCGACACGAGCTTGACCGCGTACTGCACCATCGACGGATCGACATAGACCTCGCGGCACTGCGCCTGCAGCGCGGCGAGCTGGTCGGTGGTGGCCACGGCGTTGACCTGGATCGCCGGCCCGGTGACGCGCTCGACGATGACGTATTCCTCTTCGTCGGTGGGGTAGTCCACCACCACCTTCATCATGAAGCGGTCCACCTGCGCCTCGGGCAGCGGGTAGGTGCCTTCGGTCTCGATCGGGTTCTGCGTGGCCATCACCAGGAACGGCCGCGGCACCTTGTGGGTTTCGCCGGCGATCGTCACCTGGCGCTCCTGCATCACCTCCAGCAGCGCGCTCTGCACCTTGGCCGGCGCGCGGTTGATCTCGTCGGCCAGCAGCAGGTTGGCAAACACCGGGCCGAGTGCGGTGCTGAAGTCACCGGTCTTCTGGTTGTAGATGCGCGTGCCCACCAGGTCGGCGGGCACCAGGTCGGGGGTGAACTGGATGCGCTTGAAGCGCCCGCGCACCACGTCGGCCAGGGTCTTGACGGTGAGCGTCTTGGCCAGGCCCGGCACGCCTTCGACCAGCAGGTGCCCCTGCGCCAGCATGGCCACCATCACGCGCTCCAGGAAACGGTCCTGCCCGACGACGACGCGTTTGACCTCGTAGAGGATCTGCTCCATGAGCTGGGCGGTTTCGGGGGCGGTGTTTTCGCTCATGAAGCTCTCCGGTGAAGTGGCCAGGAATCAGAACGGCGGAAGCCCCGCGGCGGCCGCGGCGCTTTCGATGGGAACAGCAAATCCGATGCCCACGAAGGTGCGGGCACTGGTGGGGTTGAGGATGCCGGTGACGATACCGACGACCTCGCCATCCATGGTCACCAACGGGCCGCCGGAGTTCCCGGGGTTGGCCGCGGCGTCGAACTGGATCAGGTTGCCGATCATCTGCTTGCCCTCGGGCGACTTGAACTCGCGGTCGAAGCCGGAGATGACGCCGGCCGACACCGACGGCCCGATGCCGAAGGGAAAGCCCACCGCCACCACCTGGTCGCCGGGCACCAGGTCGCTGGTGGAGCGCATGGTGGCGGCCGAGAGGTCGTCGGGGATGGTGTGGGCCTGCAGCACGGCGAGGTCGTTCTCGGGCTGCGCCCCGGTGACGGAGGCGTTCGACTCGCTGCCGTCGGCGAAGGTGATCTTGAGCCGGTCGGCGCCCTGCACCACGTGCAGGTTGGTCAGGATGATGCCCTTGTCGACGATCACCACGCCGGTGCCCACGCCCGACTCCTCTTCCTTGCCGTCCTTGTCCTTGGCATACGAGAGCACGCGCACCACGGCGGGGCGGATTTTCTCGGCCGCGCGCGCCGCGGGCGAGGGCATCACCTGCGTGGTGAGGGTGCGCAGCACGGCGGCGTCGATGTCTTTCTGGGTGAGCGCGGCCGCGCCGTTGCGCTGCTGCTGCCAGACCATGGCGATCAGCGCCGCCGAGAGCAGCGCCACCGCGGCCCACAACAGCCGCTGCTGCGACACATGGCGGGCGACGGCCGCGCGCCACCGCCGGGGCGGCCGCGCTGTCACGACCGGCCCATCACTGCTGGCATCCGCCGCTGGCGACTCGACCACCACCGTGGCCGGGCGTCGCGACGGGCTGTACTTCGCTGACTGGCGCATGGCAACCCCCGAAGAACCCGTTGATCACATGATGCCGCGATGCAGCAACCGGCTCAAGCGGTCAACAATTGCCGCAGCACGTACGGCAGGATGCCGCCGGCCCGGTAATAGTCCACTTCCACCGGGGTGTCGATGCGCAGCGTGAGCGCGATTTCGCGCCGCTGACCGTCCGGGCGGACGATCGTGAGCGTGGCGTCGCTCTGCGGTTTGAGCGCCGGGTGCGGAACCACGTCGATGGTCTCGTCGCCCCGCAGACCAAGCGATTCCCACGAATCCCCGGGCTTGAACTGCAGCGGCAGCACCCCCATGCCGACCAGGTTGCTGCGGTGGATGCGCTCGAAGCTGCGCGCCACCACGGCCTTGATGCCCAGCAATTGCGTGCCCTTGGCGGCCCAGTCGCGGCTGGAGCCGGTGCCGTACTCCTCGCCCGCGAAGATCACCGTCGGCACGCCCTCGGCGATGTAACGCATCGCGGCGTCGTAAATCGGCATCTTCTCGGGCCGCGCCCCGGTGGTGACCGCTGCCGGCGTCGGCTGGTGCAGCGTGAGGCCACCCTCCTCGCGCGTGCCGTCGGCCTGCGGCGGGATCATGAGGTTCTTGATGCGCACGTTGGCGAAGGTGCCGCGCATCATCACCTCGTGGTGGCCGCGCCGCGCGCCATAGCTGTTGAAGTCGGCCGGCAGCACCTTGTGGGCCTGCAGCCACTTGCCCGCGGGCGAACTGGCCTTGATGTTGCCCGCCGGCGAGATGTGGTCGGTGGTGATCGAATCGCCGAACAGGGCCATGATGCGCGCGCCACGCACGGCCACCGGACCCGTGGCCTTGGCCTGCTCCAGCGCGAAGCCCTGGAAGAACGGCGGCTCGGCGATGTAGGTGCTGGGCGGCCAGTCGTAGGTGGTGCCGCTGGTGCCGGGAATGCCTTCCCACAGCGCGCCGGGCTCGGCCTTCACGCGGGCGTAGTTGTCGCGGTAGGCCTTGCCGTTCATGGCGCTCTTCATGAGCGCGTGGATCTCGTCGCTGCTGGGCCAGATGTCGCCCAGGTAGACCGGCTTGCCGCCCTTGCCCAGGCCCACGGGCTCGCTCATCAGGTCGGTGAGCACGTTGCCCGCGATCGCGTAGGCCACCACCAGCGGCGGGCTCGCGAGAAAGTTGGCCTTGAGGTTGGGGTGGATGCGCGCTTCGAAGTTGCGGTTTCCCGAGAGCACCGCCGCGCACACCAGGTCGTTCTCGGTGATGACGGCGTTGAGCTCGGGCGTGAGATCCCCCGCGTTGCCGATGCAGGTGGTGCAGCCATAGCCCGCCAGCGCGAAGCCGAGCTTTTCCAGGTACGGCAACAGGCCGGTGTTCGTGAGGTACTCGGTGACGATGCGCGAGCCCGGCGCGAGCGAGGTCTTGATGTGCGGCTTGACCTTCAGCCCTTTCTCCACCGCCTTCTTCGCGAGCAGGCCTGCGGCCAGCAGCACGCCGGGGTTGCTGGTGTTGGTGCAGCTGGTGATGGCCGCGATCAGCACGTCGCCGTTGCCGATGGTGAGTTGCGTCCGGGGCGCGGGCTGGGCCGGCGCCTGGGCGCGCACCGGCCGGTTCGCAACCATCTCGGCCTCGAAGCGCGGCGCGCCCTCGGGCACCGGCTTCACCTCGGGCACGACGGCGGGGGCCTTGGGCTCGGCGAGGTAGCGCGTGCGCAGCAGCTCGGCCGGGCGGTTGAAGCCGTTCTGCGCGTTGGGCAGGCTGAACAGCGTGGTGAACTGCTGCGCCACCTGGCCGAGTTCGATGCGGTCCTGCGGGCGCTTGGGGCCCGCCAGGCTGGGCGTGACCTGCCCCAGGTCCAGCGTCACCACCTGCGAGTAGTCGATCTCGCCACGGCGCGGCACGCCGAACAGGCCCTGCGCCTTGAAGTAGGCCTCGAAGGCGTCGATCTCGGCCTTGCTGCGGCCGGTGCCGCGGAAATAGTCGAGCGTTTTCTCGTCGACCGGGAAGAAACCCATGGTGGCGCCGTACTCGGGTGCCATGTTGCCGATGGTGGCGCGGTCGGGCAGCGCGAGCGAGGCCGTGCCCTCACCGAAGAACTCCACGAACTTGCCCACCACCTTGTGCTGGCGCAGGATCTCGGTGACGGTGAGCACCAGATCGGTGGCGGTGACGCCGCCCCGCAGGCGGCCCGTGAGTTCGAAGCCCACGACGTCGGGCGTGAGGAAGTACACCGGCTGGCCCAGCATCGCGGCCTCGGCCTCGATGCCACCCACGCCCCAGGCCACCACGCCGATGCCGTTGATCATGGTGGTGTGGCTGTCGGTGCCCACCAGCGTGTCGGGGTAGTAGAGCCCGCCCTTGAGGTGCACGCCGCGCGCCAGGTACTCCAGGTTCACCTGGTGCACGATGCCGAAGCCCGGGGGCACCACGCCGAAGGTGTCGAAGGCCTGCATGCCCCACTTCATGAAACCGTAGCGTTCGCGGTTGCGCTGGAACTCCAGCTTCATGTTCAGGTCGAGCGCGTTCTTCGTGCCGTAGTGGTCGACCATCACCGAGTGGTCCACCACCAGGTCCACCGGCACCAGCGGTTCGATCTTCTTCGGGTCGCGGCCCAGGCGCTGCGCGGTGCTGCGCATGGCGGCCAGATCGGCCAGCAGCGGCACGCCGGTGAAATCCTGCAGCACCACGCGCGCCACCGTGAAGGGGATTTCGTCCGTGCGCGCGGCCTTGGGCTGCCAGTTCGCGAGCTGCTGCACGTGCTCGCGCGTCACGCGCTCGCCGTCGCAGTGGCGCAGCACGCTCTCCAGCACCAGGCGGATGGAGTGCGGCAGGCGCTTGACGTTGGGAAATTCGCGCGCCAGCGCGGGCAGCGAATACAAACGGCCGGTCTTGCCGGCCGTGGGGGTGAAGGTCTTGACGGTGTGGGCGAAGGGGTGGGAAAAGCTCGTGGGGGCGTCCATGCGGGGGCTCCTGAAGATCGGTCAAGGCAAGGCCCATTCTGCGATCTTCTGGCGCCACCGCAAGCGCGGGGTGCAAAGCCCCCGCGCCGCACGGGACCGGAACCGGGGATCGGGGTCAGACCGCCAGGCGCATCGCCGGCGCGCGCCAGCCCAGGAACTCCAGGTCGGCCATGGCCAGCACGGACACCGCCAGCCCCGTGAGGTAGACCTGCCCCAGCACGGTGGCGCCGCTGCCGCCCCAGGCCACAGCCAGGCAGGCCACGCTCCAGAGCACGTTGCCCACGATCAGCAGCATGAGCGGGCCGCGCGCGGGCTGCGCCTGCCGCGCCAGCGAGCCGGCCAGCAGCACATAAACCAGCAGCGCCCAGCCGGCCGCGGTGATCAGGCCCTCGGACAGGCCGAACCAGGTGGACAGCGAACCGGCAAACGCCAGGTGCAGCACGGCCAGGCCGGCACCGGCGATGGCGTCGAGCGCAAGCACGCGGCGCAGCCAGGGGGTGGAAAGGTGAAGGTTGGCGAGGCTCATGGTGGGCTCCGGTGGGTGTTGAACAGGGCTCCATCGTGGCCAGCGCCCTGCAGCGGGTCCATGACCTGGCAGGTCATGGCCGGGCGGGCCCGCGGGCCTACCATGCAGCCATGCACGCCCACCACGCCACCCCCGCCCCCTTCGGTGACCACCTGCGCCACTGGCGCCAGCGGCGCCGCCTGAGCCAGCTCGAACTCGCCCTGCAGGCCGAGGTGTCCACCCGCCACCTGAGCTGCGTGGAAACCGGCCGGGCCAGCCCGAGCCGCGAGATGGTGATGCGCCTGAGCGAGCGACTGCAGGTGCCGCCGCGCGAGCGCAACGCCCTGCTGGTGGCCGCCGGCTACGCGCCCATGTACCGCGAACGCACGCTCGACGACCCGGCCATGGCCGCGGCGCGCGGCGCGGTGCAGCGCATCCTGGACGCGCACGAACCCTGGCCCGCGCTCGCCATGGACCGGCACTGGAACCTGGTGATGCACAACCGCCTGGTCCCGCTGCTGCTGCAGGGGATCGACCCCGCCATGCTGCAGCCACCGCTGAACGTGCTGCGCCTGAGCCTGCACCCGCAGGGCCTGGCACCGCGCATCCACAACCTGCCGCAGTGGCGCGAGCACCTGCTGGAGCGGCTGCGCCAGCAGATCGCCACCACGGGCGACAGCGCACTGGCCACGCTGGCCGAGGAACTGCGCGCCCTGCCCGCGCCCGAGGGCGGCGGGGCCCACGCCCTGCCCGGCGAGCACCTGGGCGTGCTCATGCCGTTCCGCTTCGACACACCGCTGGGCGTGCTCAACCTGGTGAGCACCACCACCGTGTTCGGCACCGCGGTGGACATCACGCTGCAGGAACTCGCGCTGGAAACCTTCTTCCCGGCCGACGACGAAACCGCCGAACGCCTGCGCACGCTGGCCACCATGGCATGAAAAAAGCCGCTGCAGGGCAGCGGCTTTCTTTACCAGGCGGTGCCGGTCAGGCCGTCACGCCTTTGGCCGCGTCCGCGTACTCCTCGATCTGGTCGAAGTTCATGTAGCGGTACACGCTGGCGGCATCCTTGTTGATGATGCCCATCTCGGCGTGGTATTCGGCCACGGTGGGCAGCTTGCCCAGCTTGGACGCGATGGCCGCCAACTCCGCCGAGGCCAGGAACACGTTGGTGTTCTTGCCCAGGCGGTTGGGGAAGTTGCGGGTGCTGGTGCTGACCACCGTGGCGCCCTCACGCACCTGGGCCTGGTTGCCCATGCACAGGCTGCAGCCCGGCATTTCGGTGCGCGCGCCGGCAGTACCGAACGCCGCGTAGTGGCCTTCCTTGATCAGCTCGTTCTGGTCCATCTTGGTGGGCGGGGCCACCCAGAGCTTCACCGGGATGTCGCGCTGGCCGCCGAGCAGCTTGGCCGCGGCGCGGAAGTGGCCGATGTTGGTCATGCACGAGCCGATGAAGGCCTCGTCGATCGGGGTGCCGGCGACGTCGGACAGCAGCTTGGCGTCGTCCGGGTCGTTGGGGCAGCAGAGCACCGGCTCGGTCAGCTCGTTGAGATCGATCTCGATGACCGCGGCGTACTCGGCGTCCTTGTCGGCTTCGAGCAGCTCGGGCTTGGCCAGCCAGGCCTCGACCTTCTCGATGCGGCGCGCCAGCGTCTTCGCGTCGGCGTACCCGTCGGCGATCATGTTCTTCATCAGCACGACGTTCGAGGTGAGGTACTCGATGACGGGCTCTTTGTTGAGCTTGATCGTGCAGCCGGCGGCCGAGCGCTCGGCCGACGCGTCGGACAGCTCGAAGGCCTGTTCCACCTTGAGGTCGGGCAGGCCTTCGATTTCAAGGATGCGGCCCGAGAAGATGTTCTTCTTGCCGGCCTTGGCCACGGTCAGCAGGCCGGCCTTGATGGCGGCGTAGGGGATGGCATGCACGAGGTCGCGCAGCGTCACGCCCGGCTGCATCTGGCCCTTGAAGCGCACCAGCACGCTCTCGGGCATGTCCAGCGGCATCACGCCGGTGGCGGCGCCGAAGGCCACCAGGCCGGAGCCCGCGGGGAAGCTGATGCCGATGGGGAAGCGGGTGTGCGAATCGCCGCCGGTGCCCACGGTGTCGGGCAGCAGCAGGCGGTTGAGCCAGCTGTGGATCACGCCGTCACCGGGGCGCAGGGCCACACCGCCACGGTTGCTGATGAAGGCCGGCAGTTCGCGGTGGGTCTTCACGTCCACCGGTTTCGGGTAGGCCGCGGTGTGGCAGAAGCTTTGCATCACCAGGTCGGCGCTGAAGCCCAGGCAGGCCAGGTCTTTCAGTTCGTCGCGGGTCATGGGGCCGGTGGTGTCCTGGCTGCCCACGGTGGTCATCTTGGGTTCGCAGTAGGTGCCCGGGCGCACGCCCTGGCCTTCCGGCAGGCCAACGGCGCGGCCGACCATCTTCTGCGCCAGCGTGAAGCCGGCCTTGCTCGCGGCCGGTGCCTGCGGCAGGCGGAACGCGGTGGAGGCAGCCAGGCCCAGGAATTCGCGCGCCTTGGCGGTGAGGCTGCGGCCGATGATCAGGTTGATGCGGCCGCCAGCGCGCACTTCGTCCAGCAGCACGTCGCTCTTGAGCGCAAAGGCGGCCACTTCGGCGCCGTTCTTGAGCAGCTTGCCGTCGTAAGGCAGCACTTCGATGACGTCGCCCATCTCGAGCTTGCTCACGTCCACTTCGATCGGCAGCGAGCCCGAGTCTTCCTGCGTGTTGAAGAAGATGGGCGCGATCTTGCCGCCCAGCGTGACACCGCCGAAGCGCTTGTTGGGCACGAAGGGGATGTCTTGCCCCGTGGCCCAGATGACCGAGTTGGTGGCCGACTTGCGCGAGGAGCCGGTGCCCACCACGTCGCCCACATAGGCCACCAAGTGGCCCTTCTTCTTGAGGTCCTCGATGAACTGCATCGGGCCGCGCTTGCCGTCTTCCTCGGGCTTGAAAGCCGCGTCGGGGCGGGTGTTCTTGAGCATCGCCAGGTAGTGCAGCGGAATGTCCGGGCGGCTCCAGGCGTCGGGCGCGGGCGAGAGGTCGTCGGTGTTGGTTTCGCCGGGCACCTTGAACACGGTGACGGTGATGCTCTTGGGCACTTCGGGGCGCGAGGTGAACCACTCGGCATCGGCCCAGCTCTTCATCACTTCCTGCGCCTTGGCGTTGCCGGCCTTGGCTTTCACGGCCACGTCGTTGAAGTAGTCGAACATCAGCAGCGTCTTCTTCAGCGCGTCGGCCGCCACGGCCGCCACACCCGGGTCATCGAGCAGTTCGATGAGCGGGTGCACGTTGTAGCCGCCGACCATGGTGCCCAGCAGCTCGGTGGCCTTGGCCTTGTCGATCAGGCCGACCTGCAGATCCCCGTGCGCCACGGCCGCCAGGAAGCTGGCCTTGACCTTGGCGGCGTCGTCCACGCCGGGCGGCACGCGGTGCGTGAGCAGCTCCAGCAGGAAGGCTTCTTCGCCACCGGGCGGCGTCTTGATGAGTTCGATCAGCGCGGCCACCTGCTTCGCATCGAGCGGCAGCGGCGGGATGCCCAGCGCGGCGCGTTCGGCGGCGTGGGCGCGGTAGTCGGCGAGGAAGGTGGACATGGTCTTCTCCAGGACAGCGTGGGTGATTCAGTGGGGAACAAGCAAGGTCTGCACCGGCGCGGGCAGGGTGCGCCCGGTGCGTTGCGCGCGTTCGAGCACCTGCCAGTAGTAGCGGTAGCTCGCGCGGTCGTGCAATCGGTTGGCCACCTGCACCGGCGCCCAGGCCGCAGCGGCGGCGCGTTCGATGACGGTGGCGGCTTCGTCGACCTCGTCCGCCGCGGGGGCGAAGGCGGCGACGATGGGGCGGATCTGGTCGGGGTGGATGCTCCACATGCGCGTGAAGCCCAGTTCATGCGCGGCACGGCACGCGCTGGCCTGCAGCGCCGCCAGGTCCTTGAATTCGGTGACCACGCCGTGCGCGGGCACCTTGCCGTGCGCGTGGCAGGCGCTGGCGATCTCGATCTTGGCGCGCAGCACCAGCGGGTGGCTGAACTGGCCCGCGGACGTCATGCCCGCGGACGGAATGGCGCCACCGTGCGCGGAGACGAAATCCATCAGGCCGAAGCTCAGGCTCTGGATGCGCGGGTGGGCCGCGATGTCGAAGGCGCGGTGCACCGCGGCGGGCGATTCGATCAGGGCGTGCAGCGGCAGATCGCGCGCGCCCGCGGCGTCGAGCAGGGCCGCAGCGCGGTCGACATCGGCCACGGTCTCGACCTTGGGCAGCATCACGTGGCACAGGCGCGCGCCGGCGCGGCCCACGATGTGAGCGATGTCGGCCTCGAAGGCGGGGTGGTCGACCGCGTGCACGCGCACCGCGACACGGGCACCGGCCGGCGCGGCCAGCGCGAGTTCGGTGACCAGCGCGGCGTGTTCGGCTTCGCCACCAACCGGGGCGCCGTCCTCGCAATCGAGGGTGACGTCGAACACGCAGGCGCCGAATTCGGCCGTGAGTTCGGCCTGCAGCGCGAGGCTCTTGCGCATGCGCGTTTCGACGCCGCTGTAGTGATCGCACACCGGCAGCGCGATGGCGCCGGCCTGGGCGCCCAGCAGCACGTCTCGGGGGTTGGCGACCGGCGTCATGGTTGGCGACGCGCCACGATGAAGAGGCGCGGGAAGGCCAGCAGGCGGCGGCCATCGGTGCGCGCGGGGTAGGCGGCGTCGATGCGGCGCTCGTAGTCGGCCAGGTAGTCGGCGCGCAGGGCTTCGCCCAGCGGTTCGGTGAAGGGGCGCAGGCCGGTGGCGCGCACCCAATCGACGATGGCGCCGGCCGAGTCCATGCGGTGCTGGTAGACGGTGTGCCAGGCGTCGACCTGCGCGGCGTCCTTCGCGAGCAGGTCGTAGTAGGCGGTGATGGGCTTGCGCGGCTCGCGCAGGCGGCTGGCGTCGCCGATGGTTTCGGCAAAGCGTGGCTGGGCCGCGGTCTCGCGCATCAGGCGGTGGCTGGGCTCGTCGAGGTTGTCCGGCATCTGCACCGCGAGCACACCGCCCGGGGCGAGCAGCGCGAACAGGCGGGGGAACAGGGCCTCGTGCCCAGGCACCCATTGCAGGGCGGCGTTGGCGTAGATGAGATCGGGCGCCGCGTCAGGCTGCCAGTTGCCGATGTCGCCCAACGAAAAAGCCACGCCCGGCAGGCGCTTGCGTGCGCTCTCGAGCATGGCTTCGGAATTGTCGATGCCCGTCACGCGGGCATCGGGGAAGCGCTGCACCAGCAGCTCGGTGGAATTGCCCGGGCCACAGCCCAGATCCACCACCACGTTCGGCGAGGCCAATGGAACACGCGCCAGCAGCTCGTGCGCAGGACGGGTGCGTTCGTCCTCGAAGCGGCTGTAGAGCGCGGGGTTCCAGTCGGCCATCGCGTGCAACGGGAATTACAGGAGGTGCTTGACGCCGTCCTGCTCGCCGACCAGCTCGGCCAGGGTCTTGTCGATGCACTTCTGGCTGAACGCGTCGATGGCCAGGCCTTCGACGATCTTGTATTTGCCGCCTTCGGTGGTGACGGGGAAACCGAACATCACGTCCTTGGGGATGCCGTACTCGCCGTTGGAGGGCACGCCCATGGTGACCCACTTGCCGTTGGAGCCCAGGGCCCAGTCGCGCATGTGGTCGATGGCGGCGTTGGCGGCCGATGCCGCCGACGACAGGCCGCGCGCTTCGATGATGGCGGCGCCGCGCTTGCCCACGGTGGGCAGGAACACGGTCTCGTTCCAGACCTGGTCGTTGATCAGATCCTTGACGGCCTTGCCGCCGATGGTGGCGAAGCGGTAGTCGGCGTACATGGTGGGCGAGTGGTTGCCCCACACGGTGAGCTTCTCGATCTCGCCGACCTTGCCACCGGTCTTGGCGGCGATCTGGCTGGCGGCGCGGTTGTGGTCCAGACGCAGCATGGCGGTGAAGTTCTCGCGCGGCAGGCTGGGCGCGCTCTTCATGGCGATGTAGGCGTTGGTGTTGGCGGGGTTGCCGACCACCAGCACCTTGACGTTGCGGCTCGCCACGGCGTTCAGGGCCTTGCCCTGGGCGGTGAAGATCTGGGCGTTGGCGGCCAGCAGGTCGGCGCGCTCCATGCCGGGGCCGCGCGGACGGGCACCCACCAGCAGGGCGTAGTCGGTGTCCTTGAAGGCGGTCATCGGGTCGGCGTGGGCTTCCATGCCGGCCAGCAGCGGGAAGGCACAGTCTTCCAGTTCCATCATCACGCCCTTGAGCGCCTTCTGGGCCTTCTCGTCCGGGATCTCCAGCAACTGCAGGATCACGGGCTGGTCCTTGCCGAGCATTTCGCCGGAGGCGATGCGGAACAGCAGGGCGTAGCCGATCTGGCCGGCGGCGCCGGTGACGGCGACGCGAACGGGCTTCTTGGTCATGGTGGGAGCTCCAGGGAAGGGTGTTGGAATGCGGAGGGACCGGGGCCGCGGGACCGGCGCACAGCGCCGAAGAGGCGGTGGCGGTCGGGGGTCGAGTCGGGTCGTGAGTGTACCCGCGTAAACCCTAGACGGTCAATTTGTCTTATGTCTTATATAAGATATGATTGGTTCTCGCGGCAAGCCCGCCAACCGCATCCGAATGGCCACCACGCCCTCCTCCTCAGACGCCTTTTTGCCGGGCGATGGCAGCCCCGCTGCCGAGCTGGTGGCGCCCGCCTTCAGCCCGCTGTACCAGCAGATCAAGGGGCTCATCCTGCGCAGCCTGCAGGCCGGCGAGTGGAAGCCCGGTGACACGATCCCGAGCGAGCTCGAACTCGCCGCGCGCTACAAGGTGAGCCAGGGCACGGTGCGCAAGGCGATCGACGAACTTGCCACCGACAACCTGGTGGTGCGCCGCCAGGGCAAAGGCACCTTCGTTGCCACCCACGCCGAACAGCACATCCAGTTCCGCTTCCTGCGCCTGCTGCCCGACCAGGGCACGCTCGACGAACAGGGCCTGGCCGAGCGGCAGATCATCGATGTGCGCCGCCTGCGCGCGAGCGCCGACGTGGCCCGCCAGCTCGGCCTGCGCACGGGCGACGGTGTTCTGCAAGTGCGCCGCGTGCTGGCCTTCGGCGGCACGCCCGCCATCCTCGAGGAGATCTGGCTGCCCGGTGGCCCGTTCAAGGGCCTCACGCTCGACACCCTGGCCAGCGACAAGGGGCCCATGTACGCGCTGTTCGAATCGCAGTTCGGCGTGCGCATGGTCCGCGCGGTGGAAAAGATCAAGGCCGTGAGCGCCGACACCGAGTCGGCCGAGCGCCTGGCCGTGGCGCCCGGCCACCCGCTCCTGAGCGTGGAGCGGCTGGCCTACACCTACAACGACACCCCGATGGAACTGCGGCGCGGCCTGTACCGCACCGACGCACGCCACTACCGCAATGAACTGAGCTGAGAACCCGGGCGCATCGCAGCGCCGCACTCGGGCAAGGCGCCCACCGCGACACGCCCTCGTGGTGCGTTGCAATAGAATTTGCCCGCTCCTGGTGCGAGTTACCAGCGAGTTACCAAGCCCTCCCCCCGCCCGAGCGCCTTTCCCACGAAAGCCTTTCCCATGCCCGAGTTGACCAACAAGCGGCCCGAGTTCCGCAACATCAACGCGTTCAAGGACCTCACCACCTACCGCCTGCCCCCCGCCGGCTGGGTGTCGATCCTGCACCGCGTCAGCGGCCTGTTGATGTTCCTGCTGCTGCCCCTGATCGTGTGGCTGTTCGACACCTCGGTGTCTTCCGAGATCTCCTACGAGGGCTTCGTCAGCGCTTTTGCCGGCGGCCTGGGCTTCGTGCCCGGCTGGTTGCTCAAGCTCGTGGTGCTCGCGCTCATCTGGGCGTACCTGCACCACTTCATTGCCGGCGTGCGCCACCTCTGGATGGACGCCACCCACGCCGTCACGAAGGAATTCGGCAAGTCGTCGGCCATCGTCACGCTGGTGCTCAGCATCGGCCTGACCGTGGTGCTGGGCGCCAAGCTCTTCGGCCTCTACTGATCCCGCGAGGTCCACACCATGTCCGTCAACTACGGTTCCAAACGCGTCGTCACCGGCGCCCACTACGGCACGCGCGACTGGCTCGCGCAGCGCATCACCGCCGCCCTCATGGCGCTGTTCACCCTGGTGCTGCTCATCCAGGTGCTGTTCACCAGCGGCCCGCTCGGCTACGAAGGCTGGGCCGGCATCTTTGCGCCGCAGTGGATGAAGGCACTGACCTTCGCCATGTTCCTGGCCCTGACCTACCACGTGTGGGTCGGTGTGCGCGACATCTGGATGGATTACGTCAAACCCGCCGGCCTGCGCCTGGTGCTGCACGTGTTCACCCTGGTCTGGCTCCTGGCTTGCCTGGGCTGGGCCGTTCAAGTTCTCTGGAGAGTCTGACGCCATGTCCGCCAACGCATCCCTTCCCAAGCGTCAGTTCGACGTCGTCATCGTCGGCGCCGGCGGCTCCGGCATGCGCGCCTCGCTGCAACTGGCGCGCGCCGGCCTCAAGGTGGCCGTGCTGTCCAAGGTCTTCCCCACCCGCTCGCACACCGTGGCCGCGCAAGGCGGCATCGGCGCCTCGCTCGGCAACATGAGCGAAGACAACTGGCACTACCACTTCTACGACACGATCAAGGGCTCCGACTGGCTTGGTGACCAAGACGCCATCGAGTTCATGTGTCGCGAAGCACCCAAGGTGGTGTACGAGCTCGAGCACATGGGTATGCCGTTCGACCGCAACCCCGACGGCACCATCTACCAGCGCCCCTTCGGTGGCCACACCGCCAACTACGGCGAGAAGGCCGTGCCGCGCGCCTGCGCCGCAGCCGACCGCACCGGCCACGCCATGTTGCACACGCTGTACCAGCAGAACGTGGCAGCACGCACCACCTTCTTCGTCGAGTGGATGGCGCTCGACCTCGTGCGCGATGCCGAGGGCGATGTGGTGGGTGTGACCGCTCTCGAGATGGAGACCGGCGAGGTCTACATGCTCGAGGCCAAGACCACACTGCTGGCCACTGGCGGCGCCGGCCGCATCTTCGCGGCGTCCACCAACGCCTTCATCAACACCGGCGACGGCCTGGGCATGGCCGCACGCGCGGGCATCCCGCTGCAGGACATGGAGTTCTGGCAGTTCCACCCCACCGGCGTGGCCGGCGCGGGCGTGCTGCTCACCGAAGGCTGCCGCGGTGAAGGCGCTTTCCTCGTCAACAGCGAGGGCGAGCGCTTCATGGAGCGCTACGCGCCCACGCTGAAGGATCTCGCGCCGCGCGACTTCGTCTCGCGCTGCATGGACCAGGAGATCAAGGAAGGCCGTGGCTGTGGCCCAAACAAGGACTACGTGCTGCTGAACTTCAGCTACCTCAGCGCCGACACCATCCACAAGCGCCTGCCGTCGGTGTACGAGATCGGCGTGAACTTCGCCAACGTCGACATCACGCGCGAGCCGATCCCCGTGGTGCCCACCATCCACTACCAGATGGGCGGCATCCCGACCAACATCAATGGCCAGGTCGTCACGCCCGATGGCAACGGCGGCCAGAAAGTGGTCAACGGTCTGTACGCCGTGGGCGAATGCTCCTGCGTGAGCGTGCACGGCGCCAACCGCCTGGGCACCAACTCGCTGCTCGACCTGCTGGTGTTCGGCCGCGCGGCCGGCAACCACATCGTCCAGTACAACGACAAGAACAAGACACACAAGCCCGTGCCCAAGGACGGCGCCGACCTTACGCTCTCGCGCCTGGCCCGCCTGGACGGCACCACCAGCGGCGAGTACGCACAGGACGTGGCCAACGACATGCGCGCCGCGATGCAGCAGCACGCCGGCGTGTTCCGCACCCAGGCCGGCATGGACGAAGGCGTTGCCAAGATCAACGCCATGCGCGAACGCGTGGGCAAGATCGAGCTCAAGGACAAGTCCAAGGTCTTCAACACCGCGCGCATCGAGGCGCTGGAGGTGGAGAACCTGATCGAATGCGCCCAGGCCACCATGACCTCGGCCGCCGCCCGCCGCGAATGCCGCGGCGCGCACACCGTGTACGACTACGAGCGCCCCGCCGACGACGCGCAGTACCCGCTGGGCCGCAACGACGCCGAGTGGATGAAGCACACGCTGTGGCACAGCGCGAACAACTCGCTGACCTACAAGCCGGTGAACCTCAAACCGCTCACCGTCGAGTCCGTGCCGCCCAAGGTCCGCACGTTCTGAGCCTTCTCACGGAGACCCCCCACATGCTTCGCACATTCAAGATCTACCGCTACGACCCCGAGAAGGACGCCAAGCCCTACATGCAGACCATCCAGGTCGAGCTCGACGGGCACGAGCGCATGCTGCTCGACGCGCTCATGAAGCTCAAGGCCGTGGACCCGTCCATTTCCTTCCGCCGCTCCTGTCGTGAAGGCGTGTGCGGTTCGGACGCGATGAACATCAATGGCAAGAACGGCCTGGCCTGCCTGACCAACATGAACACGCTCAAGGGCGACATCGTGTTGAAGCCCTTGCCCGGCCTGCCGGTGGTGCGCGACCTGATCGTCGACATGACGCTGTTCTTCAAGCAGTACCACAGCATCAAGCCCTACCTCATCAACGAGAACATTCCGCCCGAGAAGGAGCGTTTGCAATCGCCTGAAGAGCGCGAGGAGCTCAACGGCCTGTACGAGTGCATCCTGTGCGCGAGCTGCTCCACGAGCTGCCCGAGCTTCTGGTGGAACCCGGACAAGTTCGTCGGCCCGGCCGGCCTGCTGCAGGCCTACCGCTTCATCGCCGACAGCCGCGATCAGGCCACCGGCGAGCGCCTCGACAACCTCGAGGATCCGTACCGCCTGTTCCGCTGCCACACCATCATGAACTGCGTCGATGTCTGCCCCAAGGGCCTGAACCCCACGAAGGCCATCGGCAAGATCAAGGAAATGATGGTGCTGCGCGCCGTCTGAACCCGCACACCCCATGAACGGCAACGACAACGCCCTGCTCGACGAGCGCAGCATGAGCAAGCTGCGCTGGCGTTGCCGTCGTGGGTTGCTCGAGAACGATCTGTTCATCGAGCGCTTCTTCGAGCGGCACGCATCTTGCCTGACCGTCGAGCAGGCCCAGGCCCTGAGCGAGCTGATGGACCTGTCCGACAACGACCTGCTCGATCTGCTGCTCGGCCGCAAGCCCCTCGCGGGCGATCTCGACCGCAACGACGTGACGCAAGTGCTCGCACTGCTGCGCGGCGCCAGCCCTACCCCCAGAACCGAGGAACCTGCATGAAACTCGTCGACAACAAAGCCACCCTGACGTTCTCCAACGGCAGCCCCAGCGTCGAATTGCCGGTGTACGCCGGCAACATCGGCCCGGACGTCATCGACATCCGCAAGCTGTACGCGCAGACGGGCATGTTCACGTACGACCCGGGCTTCCTCTCGACGGCTTCGTGCCAGTCCGCCATCACCTACATCGATGGCGACAAGGGTGAGTTGCTGTACCGCGGTTACCCCATCGAACAACTCGCCACGCACTGCGACTACCTGGACGTGTGCTATCTGCTGCTCAAGGGCGAACTGCCCGACGACACGCAGCGCACCGATTTCCACAAGCTCGTGACCAACCACACCATGGTCAATGAGCAGATGCAGTTTTTCCTGCGCGGCTTCCGCCGTGACGCGCACCCGATGGCCGTGCTGACCGGCCTGGTGGGCGGTCTGTCGGCCTTCTATCACGACAGCACCGACATCAACAACCCGCAGCACCGCGAGATCGCTGCCATCCGCCTGATCGCCAAGATGCCCACGCTGGTGTCCATGGCCTACAAGTACGGCATTGGTCAGCCCTACATGTACCCGCGCAACGAACTGTCCTACGCAGGCAACTTCCTGCGCATGATGTTCGGCGTGCCTTGCGAGGACTACAAGGTCAACCCGGTGCTCGAGCGCGCGCTCGACCGCATCTTCATCCTGCACGCCGACCACGAGCAGAACGCCTCCACCTCCACCGTGCGCCTGTGCGGCTCCTCCGGCACCAACCCGTTCGCGGCCATCGCGGCCGGTGTGGCCTGCCTCTGGGGCCCCGCCCACGGCGGCGCCAACGAAGCCTGCCTGAACATGCTGGAAGACATCCAGCGCAATGGCGGCGTGGCCAAGGTCGGCGAGTTCATGGAGAAGGTCAAGGACAAGAACTCCGGCGTCAAGCTCATGGGCTTCGGCCACCGCGTTTACAAGAACTACGACCCGCGTGCCAAGCTCATGCAGGAAACCTGCAACGAAGTGCTCGAAGAACTGGGCCTGGGCAACGACCCGCTGTTCAAGCTGGCGAAGGAGCTCGAGAAGATCGCGCTGGAAGACGACTACTTCGTGCAGCGGAAGCTCTACCCGAACGTGGACTTCTACTCCGGCATCGTGCAGCGCGCCATCGGCATTCCGGTCAACCTGTTCACCGGCATCTTCGCGCTCGCCCGCACCGTGGGCTGGATCGCCCAGCTCAACGAGATGATCAGCGACCCCGAGTACAAGATCGGCCGGCCGCGCCAGCTCTTCACCGGTTCGGCGCGTCGCGACGTGCCGGCCGCGATGAAGAAGTGATCACCCCGCTCCGCTGAGCCCACAACGCCCGCCCTGGCCCGACGCCACGGCGGGCGTTGTTTTTCATCCGAACGTAAAATCGCCGACCGACCCACGAGTGGCCGAGCCGAGACAAGCCATGCCCCGCACGCTCTACGACAAGATCTGGGACGAACACGTCGTCCACACCGAAGAAGACGGCACCGCCGTCCTGTACATCGACCGCCATCTGGTGCACGAAGTCACCAGCCCGCAGGCGTTCGAGGGCCTGCGCCAGGCCGGGCGCAAGGTCTGGCGCGTGAGTTCGGTGGTCGCCACCGCCGATCACAACACGCCCACCACCGGTTGGGAACGTGGCTACGACGGCATCGCCGACCCGATCAGCAAGGAACAGATCACCACGCTGGACACCAACATCGCCGAGTTCGGTGCTGCGGCCTTCTTCCCCTTCCTCTCGCAACGACAAGGCATCGTGCACGTGATCGGCCCCGAGAGCGGCGCCACCCTGCCGGGCATGACGGTCGTCTGCGGCGACTCCCACACCAGCACCCACGGCGCCTTCGGCGCGCTGGCCCACGGCATCGGCACGAGCGAGGTCGAGCACGTGCTGGCCACGCAGACGCTGCTGGCCAAGAAGGCAAAGAACCTGCTGATCAAGGTCGAAGGCCAGCTCGCCAAAGGCGTGACGGCCAAGGACATCGTGCTCGCCATCATCGGCCGCATCGGCACCGCAGGCGGCACCGGCTACACCATCGAGTTCGCCGGCAGCGCCATTCGCTCGCTGTCCATGGAAGGTCGCATGACGGTCTGCAACATGGCCATCGAAGCCGGCGCCCGTGCCGGCCTGGTGGCCGTGGACGACAAGACCATCGAGTACGTCAAGGGTCGCCCGCTCGCGCCCCAGGGTGTCGAGTGGGATCAGGCCGCGGCTTACTGGCGCACCCTGCACTCCGACCCGGACGCAGCCTTCGATTCGGTGGTCGAACTCGACGCCACGAAGATCGTGCCGCAGGTCACCTGGGGCACCTCGCCGGAGATGGTGCTGGGCATCGACGGCCGCGTGCCCGACCCCGACAAGGAGAAAGACGCCAGCAAGCGCGGCGCCATCGAGCGCGCCCTGCAGTACATGGCATTGGAGCCCGGCAAGCCCATGAACGACATCTTCGTCGACAAGGTCTTCATCGGCTCCTGCACCAACAGCCGCATCGAGGACATGCGCGAAGCCGCGGCCATGGTGAAAAAGCTCGGTCAGAAAGTGGCGAAGAACATCAAGCTCGCGATGGTCGTGCCTGGCTCGGGCCTGGTGAAGGCGCAAGCCGAGCGCGAAGGCCTGCATGAGATCTTCAAGGCTGCGGGCTTCGAGTGGCGCGAACCCGGTTGCAGCATGTGCCTGGCCATGAATGCCGACCGCCTGGAACCGGGCGAACGCTGCGCCTCGACCAGCAACCGCAACTTCGAAGGCCGCCAGGGTGCTGGCGGCCGCACCCACCTTGTGTCGCCCGCCATGGCGGCGGCGGCGGCCGTGCACGGCCACTTCGTGGACGTGCGCACCCTGGCATGAGCCGCCATCCGTTTCTTCAGGAGAGCGTCATGAAAACCATCGCATGCATTGCCACTGCACTTGCCCTCGCGCTGCCGCTGTCGGCCTGCAACACCTGGGGCGGCGTCAAGCAGGACGCCAAGGAAGTGGGACAAGCCGCCGGCCGCGGTGTCGAGAAGGCAGGTGTGGCCACGGGCCGTGGCATCGAAAAAGCCGGCGAGAAAATCCAGGAAATCTCGAAGTAACCCATTCCACCGCCATGCAGAAATTCACCCTCCACACAGGGCTTGTGGCCCCGATGGACCGCGAGAACGTCGACACCGACGCCATCATCCCGAAGCAGTTCCTCAAGTCGATCCGCAAGACCGGCTTCGGCCCCAACCTGTTTGACGAGTGGCGCTACCTCGACAAGGGTGAGCCCGGTCAGGACCCGGCCGCGCGCAAGCCCAACCCCGACTTCGTGCTCAACCTGCCGCGCTACGCCGGAGCGTCGGTGCTGCTGGCACGCAAGAACTTCGGTTGTGGCTCCAGCCGCGAGCACGCGCCCTGGGCCATCGACCAGTACGGATTCCGCGCGGTGATCGCACCGAGCTTCGCCGACATCTTCTTCAACAACTGCTTCAAGAACGGCCTGCTGCCCATCGTGCTGCCCGAGGCCACGGTCTCGCGCCTGTTCGACGAAGTGGCGGCCTTCCCGGGCTATTCGCTCACCATCGACCTGGAGCGCCAGGTGATCGTCGAGCCGCAGGGCCATGAAATCCCGTTCGACGTGCAACCGTTTCGCAAGTACTGCCTGCTCAACGGGCTCGACGACATTGGCCTGACCTTGCGCCACAAGGACAAGATCACCCAGTTCGAGGCGCAGCGCCTCGCCACCAAGCCCTGGCTCGCCCATACCCTCGCCGGTTGACCCCTCACCCATGAAAATCGCAGTTCTCCCTGGTGACGGTATCGGCACCGAAATCGTTGCCGAAGCGGTCAAGGTTCTTGATGTTCTGGGCCTGAAGTTCGAGATGGAGACCGCCCTGGTGGGTGGTGCCGCCTACGAGGCCCACGGCCACCCGCTGCCCGAGTCCACGCTCAAGCTCGCCATGGCCGCCGACGCGGTGCTGTTCGGCGCCGTGGGCGACTGGAAGTACGACAAGCTCGACCGGCCGCTGCGCCCTGAACAAGCCATCCTGGGCCTGCGCAAGCACATGGGGCTGTTCGCCAACTTCCGCCCGGCGATCTGCTACCCCGAGCTGGTGGGCGCCTCCAGCCTCAAGCCCGAGATCATCTCGGGCCTGGACATCCTCATCATCCGCGAGCTCACCGGCGACATCTACTTCGGCCAGCCGCGGGGGCGTCGCACCGCTGTCGATGGCCACTTCCCCGGTGCCGAAGAAGCCTTCGACACCATGCGCTACAGCAAGCCCGAGATCGAGCGCATCGCGCACGTCGCCTTCCAGGCCGCGCGCAAGCGCAACAAGAAGGTCACGAGCGTGGACAAGGCCAACGTGCTCGAGACCTTCCAGTTCTGGAAGGACGTGGTGACCGAGGTGCACGCCCAGTACCCCGACGTGGAACTGGAGCACATGTACGTGGACAACGCCGCCATGCAACTGGTGCGCGCGCCCAAGAAGTTCGACGTGGTGGTCACCGGCAACATGTTCGGCGACATCCTGTCCGACGAGGCCTCGATGCTCACCGGCTCCATCGGCATGCTGCCCTCGGCCTCGCTGAACACGAAGAACCAGGGCCTGTACGAGCCCAGCCATGGCAGCGCGCCCGATATCGCGGGCAAGGGCATCGCCAATCCGCTGGCTACAATCCTGTCCGCCGCCATGATGCTCCGCTTCTCACTAAACCAGCCCGACGCTGCCGCCCGCATTGAATCTGCGGTGGGCAGCGTGCTCGCGTCTGGCTTGCGCACGGCCGACATCTGGTCGGAAGGCACCACCAAGGTCAGCACCCGGGACATGGGTGACGCCGTCGTGGCTGCCATCACCAAAACCATTACCAAGGGCTGATCACAGCTCCGGTTCGTCACGCCCACCCCCGGCACGACGAGCCGGGGCCAAACGGTTTTTCAACTGAAAAGGGCAACGTCATGACGAAACTCGTGGGACTCGTGGGCTGGCGCGGCATGGTCGGCTCCGTGCTGATGGACCGCATGGTCGAAGAAAAAGACTTCGACCTCATCGAACCCCTGTTCTTCTCCACCTCCAACGCCGGCGGCGCCGCCCCGGCCATGGCGAAGAACGAAACCAGGCTGCAGGACGCGCACGACATCGCAGCGCTCAAGCGATGCGACATCGTCATCACGGCGCAAGGCGGTGACTACACCAACGAGGTATTCCCCAAGCTGCGCGCAGCGGGCTGGAACGGCCACTGGATCGACGCCGCGTCCTCGCTGCGCATGAAGGACGACGCGGTCATCATCCTCGACCCCGTGAACATGCCCGTCATCAAGGACGCGCTCGCCAGGGGCGGGCGCAACTGGATCGGCGGCAACTGCACCGTGAGCTGCATGCTCATGGGTGTGGGTGCGCTTTACAAGGCCGGGCTCGTCGAATGGATGAGCACGCAGACCTACCAGGCGGCCAGCGGCGGCGGTGCGCAGCACATGCGCGAACTGCTCACCCAGTACGGCACGCTCAACGCCGAGGTCAGGGCGCTGCTCGACGATCCCAGGAGCGCCATCCTCGAGATCGATCGCAAGGTGATCGCGAAGCAGCGCAACCTGTCGGACGCCGAAACCGCCAACTTCGGCGTGCCCCTGGGCGGTTCGCTGATTCCCTGGATCGACAAGGACATGGGCAATGGCGTGTCCAAGGAAGAGTGGAAAGGCATGGCCGAAACCAACAAGATCCTTGGCCAGGGCGAGGGCTTCGGCACAACCGCGGTACCGGTCGATGGTTTCTGCGTGCGGGTGGGCGCCATGCGCTGCCACTCCCAGGCACTGACATTCAAGCTGAAAAAAGACGTCCCCCTGGCCGACATCGAGGCCATGATCGCCGCCGACAACGCCTGGGTGAAGGTCGTGCCCAACACCAAGGAGGACACGTTGCGTGACCTCACCCCCGTCGCGGTGACCGGCACGATGACCATTCCGGTGGGCCGCTTGCGCAAGATGGCCATGGGCCCCGAATACCTGGGCGCCTTCACCATCGGCGATCAATTGCTGTGGGGTGCCGCGGAGCCGCTGCGGCGCATGCTGCGCATCCTGCTGCAGGGTTGAACCCCGCCGGCGGGCCGCTGAAAAACGGTGTCACGTTGCACACCTGCAACGTGACAAGCCGCACGCTCAGTGACGAGCGGTAGCCTCGGAAACTCAAGCGGATTCTCAGCTTGTAACCGTAATCCGTTGATGTTAAGGTCAATTCTCGGTTTTTGACGTCGAGGTACCAGTGCCAGCCCACCCCCGCCACACCCCATCGCTCTTGCCTGCCCCGACGCCGAAACGCACGGGTCGACGGGGCCTTGCGAGCCTGCACGCCATTGCAGCCGCGGCGCTGGTGTCTACATTGATGTTGAATCCGGGTGAAGCCAACGCGCTTGCCCTGGGTCGCGTCATCGTGCAGTCGGCTCTCGGCGAACCCCTGCGGGCCGAGATCGACGTGCCCGACATCAACGCGGCCGAGGAATCCAGCCTGCGCGTCGGGCTGGCCAGTGCGGCCACCTACCGCGCCGCGGGCGTGGACGCCAACCCGGCGCTCAACCAGCTCGAAGTCACGTTGCAGCGCCGCCCGGATGGCCGCGCCTACCTGCGCCTGCGCGGTCCCAATCCCGTCAATGAGCCCTTTCTCGACCTGATCATCGAGGCCAACTGGGCCACCGGTCGACTGGTTCGCGACTACACGCTGCTGTTCGATCCCCCGAACCTGCGTGCAACGGCCCCCGCTCCCATTGCCCCGGTGACACCCGCGCCCCGCGCGGCTGCTCCCGCACCGGTGCCCGCGCCCGCCCCGGCACCCGCGGTTGCGGCCCCATCGCCCGCGCCCGCAGCCCCTTCTGCTGCGGCTCCTGCCCCGGCGGCCCGCCCCACGCCACCGGCCAGCAGCGACACGCCTCGCTCGATCACGGTCCAACGCGGCGACACCGCGGGCGCCATCGCTGCCGAACACCGTCCTTCCGGCGTTTCGCTTGACCAGATGCTGGTCGCGATGCTGCAAGCCAATCCCAGCGCATTCATTGACGGCAACGTGAACCGCATCCGCGCTGGTGCCGTGATCGATTTGCCGAGCCGCGAGACCGCGTCGGCCACGGGCGCGGCAGAAGCCCGCCAGACCATTGCGGCCCAAAGCCGCGATTTCGACGAGTACCGCCGCCGCCTGGCGGGCGCCGCACCCACCACGCAAGTGGAAACAGCGGATCGCCAGGCCACCGGCCGCGTGCAAACCGAGGTGCAGGACCGCGCCGCGCCCGCGGCATCAAGCGACCGCCTGACGCTGAGCCAGCCACAGGGTGGTACCGGCGCCGCGCGCGAAACCCAGATCGCACAGCAACGCCAGTCGCAGGATGCGGCGCAACGCAGCGCCGAGCTTTCGCGAAACATCGACGAATTGTCCAAACTGGGCCAGCAAGCCGCTACGCCCGCCGCCCCGCCGGCACCCGCTGCAGCGCCGGCCCCTGCGCCGGCCGCGGCTGCACCCGTGCCGGCGCCCGCTCCGGCTCCTGCCACCGCGCCCACCCCCGCAGCCGAAGCACCGGCTGCCCCGGCCCCCGCACCGGCCGCTGAAGCAGCGCCACCTGCTCCGGCCCCCGCACCGGCCCCGGTTGTGGCCGCGCCGCGTCCGCCGGCCGTTCCCGCTCCCGTGGCCGAAGAACCCAGCCTGCTTGACGGCTTGAGCGACAACCCGCTCCTGCTGCCCGCCGCCGGTGGCCTGCTCGCCCTGTTGGTCGGCTTTGGCCTGTGGCGCGTGCGCCAGCGCAAGACCGCGTCCAACGTGGACAGTTCGTTCCTCGAAAGCCGCCTGCAGCCCGATTCGTTCTTCGGCTCCAGCGGTGGCCAACGCATCGACACCGCAGAGGCGATGGCCTCGGGCTCGTCCATGGTCTATTCCCCCAGCCAGCTGGACGCCGCTGGCGACGTGGATCCGGTGGCCGAAGCCGATGTCTACCTTGCCTACGGCCGTGATCTGCAAGCCGAGGAAATCCTCAAGGAAGCGATGCGCAGCACCCCCACGCGCGTTGCCATCCACACCAAGCTGCTCGAAATCTACGCCAAGCGCCGCGACGCCAGGGCCTTCGAAGTGGTGGCCAGCGAAGCCTTCGGCCTCACGCAGGGCCAGGGCCCCGAGTGGGAGCGCGCTTGCGAACTCGGTCGCGAGCTCGACGCGAGCAACCCGTTGTACCAACCCGGTGGCCAACCCGCGCCCAAGCCCGGAATGGCCGGTACAGCGCCGGGCGCCCTGCATGCCATGCCCTTCGGCCCCAGCACCGTCAATCTGGCGGGCGGCCCGAACACCGGCTCGGGCTCGCTGGATCTCGATCTCGATCTCGACGATGCACCGTCTGCCCCGGCGAGCCGGCCGCAAGCCCCGGTGTCCGGTCTGGACGACATGAATCTCACCGAGGCCTTGACCGCGAAACCAGCCAGCGCACCGGCCACCATGGATTTCGATCTCGACCTGCCCGACGCCGGCCCCGCGGGCGGTGAGCGCGCCGAGACCGCCCCGGTGTCGCTTGAAGTGCCCAGCCTGAACCTGGGCGGTACCGACAGCGCGGCCGCCCCCAGTTTTGATCTCGACCTGGGCGGCGGCACCACCGCATCACCGACCATCGAGCCCGTCTCGGGCATGATGGATTTCAACCTTGGCGACCTCAACCTCGACCTGAACGGCAGCCAGGGCAAAGAGCCCGTCACGGCGGCCCCGACGCCGGCCGAGCTGAGCGAAGAAAACCCGCTCGAAACCAAGCTGTCGCTCGCCGAAGAGTTCCGCGCCATTGGTGACTTCGAGGGCGCGCGCTCCCTCGCCGAAGAAGTGTTGGCCGAGGCCTCCGGCCCGCTCAAGACCAAGGCCAGCACCTTCCTGGCCGATCTGGCCTGACGCCCATCGTTTGACCGTCGCCGACGACGCCTCCCCCACCACGCCCAGCCCGATGCACCGCATCGCGCTGGGCGTGAGCTTTAACGGCCGCCCCTACGATGGCTGGCAAAGCCAGCCCAGCGGCAACACGGTGCAGGACCAGCTCGAGTCGGCCCTGGCCAACTTCTGCGCCCTGCCCTCGGTGAACACCTTGTGCGCGGGCCGCACCGACGCCGGGGTGCACGGCCTCATGCAGGTGGTGCACTTCGACACCCCGCTGCAGCGGGATGGCTACGCCTGGGTGCGCGGCACCAACCGCTTCCTGCCACCCGACATCGCCGTGCAGTGGGCACGCGAGGTTCCCGCCGGTTTCCACGCACGCGCCAGCGCCATCGCGCGGCGCTACGCCTATGTGCTGCTCGAATCGCCCGTGCGTCCCAGCGTCGACAACGGCCAGGTCGGCTGGGTGTTCCGTCCGCTGTCGCTGGAGGCCATGCAGCGCGCCGCCGCCGCGCTGCTCGGCGAGCACGACTTCACGTCGTTCCGCGCCTCGCAATGCCAGGCGCACACCCCGGTCAAGACGCTGCGCCGCATCGAGATTGCGCCCCGTGGTGCCTATTGGCGTTTCGAGTTCGAAGCCAATGCCTTCCTGCACCACATGATCCGCAACATCATGGGCTGCCTGATCGCCATCGGCAGCGGCAACCGCCCCCCCGAGTGGATGACCGAGGTGCTGGCCGCCCGCAGCCGCGACGCCGCCGCCCCGACCTTTGCCCCCGACGGCCTGTACTTTCTCGGCCCGATCTACGATGCCGCGTGGGGCCTGCCCGAACGCACCCCTGCCTTCGACTGGTTGCCATGACGCCCATCCACCGCACCCGCATCAAGTTCTGCGGCTTCACGCGCGAAGCGGATGTGGACGCGGCCGTGCACGCTGGCGCGGATGCGGTGGGCTTCGTGCTCTACGAGCCCAGCCCGCGTTTCGTGACGCCCGAGCGCGCGGGTGCGCTCGCTCGCCGGCTGCCGCCCTACGTGACACCGGTGCTGTTGTTCGTCAACGCGAGCGCCGAATGGATCGCCCGCGGCCTGCAGGCCGTGCCACACGCTGTGCCGCAGCTCCATGGGGACGAATCGCCCGAGGATTGCGCCGCCGTGCAGCGGCCCTACCTGCGCGCCGCCCGCATTCCCACCGGCGAGGCCGGCCGGGGCTTCGATCTCCTACAATTCGCCGACCGCTTCGCCTCCGCGCAGGCCATCCTGCTCGACGCCCATGTCGAAGGTTTCGGGGGCGGCGGCCAATCCTTCGACTGGACGGCTTTTCCTTGGTCACATCCTCGACTAAACGCCAGCTCTCGCCTCGTTTTGTCTGGTGGACTCACGCCTGCAAACGTGATCGATGGCATTCGCCTCGTGCGGCCCTGGGCCGTTGACGTGAGCTCCGGCATCGAGGTGTCCAAGGGCATCAAGAGCGCCGACAAGATGCAGGCCTTCGTGGCCGCCGTGCGCGCCGCCGATGCGGTGCCACCGCCCCCGCAGCGATCCTGACCCCCTCCGGGTCTTTCGGGTCGCGCGGGCCATCACCCGAACAGGATTTCCCCCCATGCAGACCCCTTATCAGCAACCCGACGCCAACGGCCACTTCGGCATCTACGGCGGCAGTTTCGTGAGCGAGACGCTCACGCACGCGATCAACGAACTGCGCGCCGCCTACGCGAAGTACCAGCACGACCCCGAGTTCCTGGCCGAATTCAGGAGCGAGCTTGCCCACTTCGTGGGCCGGCCCAGCCCGGTCTACCACGCCGCGCGCATGAGCCGCGAGACCGGTGGTGCCCAGATCTTCCTCAAGCGCGAAGACCTCAACCACACCGGTGCCCACAAGGTGAACAACACCATCGGCCAGGCCATGCTGGCGCGCCGCATGGGCAAGCCGCGCATCATTGCCGAGACGGGTGCGGGCCAGCACGGCGTGGCCACCGCCACCATCTGCGCGCGCTATGGCCTCGAATGCGTGGTCTACATGGGCAGCGAGGACGTGAAGCGCCAGAGCCCCAACGTCTACCGCATGAAGCTGCTCGGGGCCACCCTGGTGCCCGTGGAGAGTGGCAGCAAGACCCTCAAGGACGCGCTCAACGAGGCCATGCGCGACTGGGTGGCCAACGTGGACAACACCTTCTACATCATCGGCACCGTGGCCGGCCCGCACCCGTACCCGATGATGGTGCGCGACTTCCAGAGCGTGATCGGGCAGGAATGCCTCAAGCAGATGCCCGAGATGCTGCGCGAAGCCGGTTGCGCGAGGGAGCAGCCCGATGCGGTCATCGCCTGCGTGGGCGGTGGCAGCAACGCCATCGGCATCTTCCACCCGTACATCGAGCACGCCGCCACGCGGCTGATCGGCGTCGAGGCCGCGGGCGAAGGGCTGGACAGCGGCAAGCACGCGGCGTCGCTGCAACGCGGCAGCCCGGGCGTGCTGCACGGCAACCGCACCTACGTGCTGCAGAACGACGATGGCCAGGTGACCGAAACGCACAGCCTGAGCGCGGGCCTGGACTACCCCGGCGTCGGCCCGGAACACGCCTTCCTCAAGGACATCGGCCGCGCCGAATACGTGGGCATCACCGATGCCGAAGCACTCGAGGCCTTCCACCACCTGTGCCGCACCGAAGGCATCATCCCCGCCCTCGAATCGAGCCACGCCGTGGCCCACGCGATGAAGCTCGCCAAGACCATGAAGCCCACGCAGTCCATCCTGGTGAACCTGTCCGGACGGGGCGACAAGGACATCGGCACCGTGGCCGACCTGTCGGGCGCGGACTTTTACGACCGCCCTTCGATGCGCGGGCACACCGTCAAAGGGAGCCAAGCCAAATGAGCCGCATCGAACCCACCCTGGCCGCCCTCAAGGCCGAAGGCCGCAAGGCCCTGATCCCCTACGTCACCGCCGGCTTCCCGTTCCCGGACATCTCGGTCGACCTGATGCATGGGATGGCCGAAGCCGGCGCCGACATCATCGAACTCGGGGTGCCCTTCTCCGACCCGTCGGCCGATGGCCCGGTGATCCAGAAGGCGGGTGACCGCGCACTGGCCGCGGGCGTTGGTCTTGCACAGGTGCTCGGCATGGTCAGCCGCTTTCGCGAACGCAACCAGAAGACGCCCGTGGTGCTCATGGGCTACGCCAACCCCGTGGAGCGCTATGACCAGAAGCATGGCAACGGCGCCTTCGTGAACGACGCGGCCGCGGCCGGCGTGGATGGCGTGCTGGTGGTCGACTACCCGCCCGAGGAGTGCGAAGACTTCGCGCGCGCCCTGCGCGAACGCGACATGGACCTGATCTTCCTGCTCGCCCCCACCTCCACCGACGAGCGCATGGCCCAGGTGGCGCGGGTGGCCAGCGGCTACGTTTACTACGTGTCGCTCAAGGGCGTCACGGGCGCGGGCACGCTCGATGTCTCGCAGGTCGAGGCCATGTTGCCCCGCATTCGTGCGCACGTGAGCATCCCGGTCGGCGTGGGTTTCGGCATCCGGGATGCAGACACCGCTCGCGCCGTCGGCCGCACCGCCGACGCGGTGGTCATCGGCAGCAAGCTGATCCAGCTCGTAGAAGACGAACCGCACGAAAAAGTGGTGCCGGTGGCGGTTCAGTTCCTGCGCACCATCCGAAAAGCGCTGGACGCATAATCCCGCCTCGCGCCCATTCCTCCCCCTGGAGAACCGCATGTCCTGGCTCGAAAAGCTGCTCCCTCCCAAGATCTCCCCCACCGACCCGACCGAGCGCCGCAGCGTGCCCGAAGGCCTGTGGGTGAAGTGCCCCAGCTGCGAGGCCGTGCTCTACAAGAACGACCTCGAAAAGAACCAGAACGTGTGCCCGCACTGCACGCACCACCACCGCATCGGTGCGCGCGCGCGGCTCAACGCCTTCCTCGACGCCGAAGGGCGCTACGAGATTGGCCAGGAGGTGCTGCCGGTTGATGCCTTGAAGTTCAAGGACAGCCGCAAGTACCCCGAGCGCCTGAAGGAAGCCCTGGAAACCACCAGCGAGACCGATGCGCTCATCGTCATGGGAGGCGCGGTCAAGGGCATCAGTCTGGTGGCCGCGTGCTTCGAGTTCGATTTCATGGGCGGCTCCATGGGTTCGGTGGTGGGTGAGCGCTTCGTGCGTGGCGTCGAGGAGGCCATTGCGCAGAAGGTGCCGTTCGTGTGTTTCACCGCCACCGGCGGTGCGCGCATGCAGGAAGGCCTGCTTTCGCTGATGCAGATGGCCAAGACCAACGCATCGCTCACGCGCCTGGCCAAAAAAGGCCTGCCCTACATCAGCGTGCTCACCGACCCCACCATGGGTGGCGTGAGCGCCGGCTTCGCCTTCGTGGGCGATGTGGTGATCGCCGAGCCCAAGGCGCTGATCGGCTTCGCCGGCCCGCGCGTGATCGAGAACACCGTGCGCGTGAAGTTGCCCGAAGGCTTCCAGCGCGCCGAGTTCCTGCAAACCAAGGGCGCGGTCGACTTCATCTGCGATCGCCGCGAACTGCCCGCCACCGTGGCCAACCTGCTGGCCATGCTGCAGCGGCAGAGCGCCGATGCCGTGGTGAGCGATTGAGCACCGGCCCGTCGGCCGCCGAAGCCCTCAAGCTCTCGCAGCTGCCCCTTTTTCCGCTGCAGACCGTTCTGTTCCCGGGCGGCTGGCTGCCTCTGCGGATCTTCGAGGTGCGCTACCTCGACATGATCGGACGCTGCCACAAGGCGGGCGCGCCCTTCGGTGTTGTCTGTCTCAGCGAGGGCAGCGAGGTTCGCCGCATCGACCCGAATGCGAAGGCGGGCAGCGAGGGCTTCGCCAAAGAGGTGTTTCACCCGGTGGGCGTGCTCGCGCAGATCGAAGCCCTGGAAAAACCGCAACCAGGCTTGCTCATGATCCGTTGCCGCGGTCTGCAGCGTTTCCAGGTGGTGCGCCGCAGCCAGTTGCCGCACGGGCTCTGGGTGGCCGACGTGGAGCTGCTGCGTGCCGACACGCCCGTCGCACCGCCCGAAGAATTGCACCCCACCGTGGAAGGTTTGCAGCGCGTGCTGGCGAACCTGAAAGAACGCCACACCGAGGCGCCTGATCAGCTACCGATACAACCCCCGTACCAATGGGACGACGCGGGCTGGGTGGCGAACCGCTGGGCCGAACTGCTGCCTGCGCCCGCCGCGCTCAAGCAGCGCCTGATGGCCCTGGACAACCCGCTGCTGCGGCTGGAGCTGGTGGCGGACGTGCTCGAGAAGCTGGGGCTCGATCGCTGATCAGGGCAGCAGCGTCAGCGCGTGCATGTAGCGCGCGTTGACCATCAACTCGTCCCAAGCGATCGCCCGCGCATCCGGCAACAGCGCGCGGCGGCGTTCGTCGCTGGCCGGCGAAGGCCGCCAGCCACCCTGCACCACCGCACGCGACAAGGCCTCGATGGCTTCGTCGATCGGCAAGCCCCCATCCACCACGCTCTGGTTGCACAGCAGCACCATGTCGCACCCGGCGTCCAGGGCCGCCAGAGCGGCCTCGCCAAAGCTCACGGGCCGGCCTTCGATCTGGCGCGCCGCGGCCATGCCCAGGTCGTCGCTGAACACCGCACCGGTGAAACCCAGGCGGGCGCGCAGCATGTCCTGCAACCAGCGCGCGGAGAAGCCCGCCGGGCGGCTGTCCACCTTGGGATAGATCACGTGCGCGGGCATGACCGCACTCAGGCTGGCGGAGAGCCAGGCGTAGGGCTGCGCGTCGTCGGCGAGGATGGCTTTGAGCGAGCGCGGGTCGCGCGGGATTTCGTGGTGCGTGTCGCCCTGGACGAAGCCGTGGCCGGGGAAATGCTTGCCGCAGTTGGCCATGCCACTCTGGCGCAGGCCATGGGCAAGTGCCTGTGCGAGCAGACCCACCACGCGCGGATCGCGGCCGAAAGCGCGGTCGCCGATCACCGAGCTGCCGCCGTGGTCGAGGTCGAGCACGGGCGCGAACGTCAGGTCCACCCCGCAGGCACGCAGCTCGGCGCCGAGCACGTAGCCGGCCGCGGTGGCGGCATCCATGGCCTGCATGGCCCCCGCACCGGTGGCGTCGCCGTCCAGCCAGAGGGCGCCGAACGCGGCCATGGGTGGCAGGTGGGTGAATCCCCCGGTGCGAAAGCGCTGCACCCGCCCACCCTCGTGATCGACCGCGATCAGCAGGTCGTCGCGCACGGCCTTGATCTCGGTGCACAGCGCCGCGAGTTGCTCGCGATCGCGCCAATTGCGGCCGAACAGGATGACGCCACCCACAAGCGGGTGGGCCAGGCGCTGGCGATCGGCGTCGCTGAGCGACAGGCCGGCAACGTCGATGATGAGCGGGGCGTGCAGGGTCATGGTCTGTCTTGTTCAACGACGACAAAGCTCGCGGCGTAGTCGGTTTCGTCGGTCACGGTCACGTGGACGCGCAGGCCGCGGGCCTCGAACCAGTCTTTCAGTTCGCCGTGCAACACGATCACGGGTTGGCCACTGGGCAGGTTGGCGATCTCGCAGCGACGCCAGGTCATGGGCATGCGCATGCCCATGCCGATGGCTTTGGAGAACGCCTCTTTGGCCGAGAAGCGCGTGGCGAGGTAACGCAGGCCGCGCCCCGGCCAACGCGCACGGCGCCGCTCCCATACGGCGTACTCGGCGTCGCTAAGCACCTTGCGTGCGAACCGCTCGCCCTGGCGCTCGAAGGTGGCCGCGATGCGGCGCACGTCGCAGATGTCGGTGCCGATGCCGTAGATCATCGAAAGGCGTCGTCGATGCAACGGTTGTAGGCGCGAATAGTCTCGGCATAGCCGAGCTCAAGGGCGTCGGCAATCAGCGCATGCCCAATCGAAACCTCGCTCACCCCGGGCACCGCGCGCAGGAAATCGGTGAGGTTGTCGCGGCTGAGGTCGTGCCCGGCGTTGACCGCGAGGCCGGCATCGAGCGCGGCCTGTGCCGCGGCCGCGAAGCGGCGCAGTTGTTCGCCTTGTTGCGGCGTGGCGTGGGCCGCGGCGTAGGGCTCGGTGTAGAGCTCGATGCGGTCGGCACCGACCGCTTTGGCGGCGGCCATCTGATCGGGTTCGGCGTCCATGAACAGGCTCACCCGCACACCGAGCGCGCGGCACTCGTCGATCACGGGGCGCAACCGTTCGGCATCCTCAGGGAAGTGCCAACCGTGATCGCTCGTGAACTGGCCTTCGGCGTCGGGGACGAAGGTTGCCTGGTGCGGGCGCAGCGCACGCACGAAGTCCATCAGGTTGTGGAAGGGATTGCCCTCGATGTTGTACTCGCGATCGGGCCAGCCCTTGAGCAGCGCCGCAAGTTCATGCACATCGTGCGCGCGCATGTGACGCTCGTCAGGCCGCGGGTGCACCGTGATGCCGGCCGCCCCCGCCTGCAGGCACAGTGTGGCCGCGCGCGTGACCGAGGGAATGCCCAGGTGGCGCGTGTTGCGCACCAGAGCGACCTTGTTGAGGTTGACCGACAAAGCGGTCCGCGTGTGGGCCATGCTCAAGGCTCGTTCGGCGTTGGAGGAGAGCTGCCGCGGTGGCGACCGAGCGCCTGCACATCGAGCAGCAACTGGCGCGTTCGGAACACGCGCACGCCACCATGGTAGTGCAGCAGATTGCGCAGCGGAATGCGCAGCGAGGAAGCCACCTCTGCGCAGGCTTTCATCGTCGGTACGAAGGGCGCGGGCTCGTCCAGCGCGGCCTGCAAGGCCAACCAGCGCGCCCCGGACAGCGGGTGATGGTCATCGTCATGGGCCGCACGCAGCCCGGATTCGGGCTGGAGCACGTAGCCCGTGGTGGCATCCAGTGGGGAAAAGGTTTGCCCCTCGCTGGCGAGATCGGGCAGAAAGCCGGCGTCGCGCAACAGCAGCAGCTCGAAAGCGCGCACCACAACGGCCTGTGTCTGCGGCCGTTCGGCCAGCAGTTGCGCCGCCATTGTGAAGTGGTCAAACAAGCTCGGGTGCGGATCGTCGCGTGCGAGCAGGCGCATGAGCAGCTCGTTGAGGTAATTGCCCGCAATGAGCGCCTCACCTGTGGGCATCACGTGCCCGCCGCTCCACTGCGCGCCCTTCAAGGTGCGCACCTCGGCGTCACCCGTCCAGGTGATCTGCAAGGGCTGCAAGGGCAGCAGCACCGGGCGGAACTGCGAGGTGGGCCGCTTCACACCCTTGGCCACCAGGGCGATACGACCATGGTGCCGGGTGAACACCTCCAGCACCAGACTGGACTCGCTCCAGTCGTAGCGGTGCAGCACGAAGGCCGGTTCGTCGGCGAAACGGCGCGGTGTGCTCACTCGTAGCCGAAGGAACGCACGCGGGCGTCGTCGTCCGCCCAGCCCGAACGGACCTTGACCCAGAGTTCGAGGAACACCTTGCCGCCCCAGAGCCGCTCGAGCTCGGTGCGCGCCTCGGTGCCAATGCGTTTGAGCTTCTCGCCCTTGTCACCAATCACCATGCCTTTGTGCCCATCGCGCTCGACGACGATGGTGGCCGCGATGCGTCGCAACTGCCCTTCTTCCTCGAAGCGGTCGATGACAACCGTGGAGGTATAGGGCAACTCGTCACCAGTAAGCCGGAACAGCTTCTCACGGACCATCTCGGCGGCCATGAACCGCTCGCTGCGATCGGTGAGCTCTTCGGCGTCGTGGATCCACGGTTGCTGCGGCAGGTATTTCTCGCAGATGCCGAAGAGGCGCTCGATGTCCTTGGCGGCTTTGGCCGACATGGGCACGTATTCGGCAAACGGATGACGCTCCTGCATGGAGCGAAGCCAGGGAGCGAGCTCACCCCGGCGATGCACCTGATCGAGCTTGTTGGCCAGCAGCACCACTGGCACATTCGGCGGCAGCAGCGACAGCACTTTGGCATCGGGCAGGCTGAAGCGGCCGGCCTCGACCACGAACAGAATCAAGTCGACGTCGGTCACCGCGCCCAGCACGGTCTTGTTCAGCGATCGGTTCAGCGCGTTGCCGTGGCGTGTCTGGAAACCCGGCGTGTCCACAAAGATGAACTGAGCCGCACCCACCGTGCGAATGCCCGTGATGCGATGGCGTGTGGTCTGTGCCTTGCGCGAGGTGATGCTGACCTTCTGACCCACCAGTGCGTTGAGCAGCGTGGACTTGCCCACGTTGGGTTTGCCCACGATGGCAACGTAGCCGCAGCGCTGCTGCTCGGGTTCGGCCGCAGGAGCGCCGGTGGCCGGGCCTGCGGCCTCCTTGCCCAGGGCGCGAGCGAGCATCGCCTCCAGACCGTCGGGCGAGGGAGCGGGCGCGGGGGTGGGCGTTCTGGACATGAGAGGGAATCGGATCAGCCGGGCTTGACCTGAAGGTGCTGCAGCATGGCCGCGGCAGCGGCCTGTTCGCCGGCGCGCCGGGAGGCGCCGATGCCGCGTTCACTGTGACCGGTTTCCTGCACGGTGCACTCCACGTCGAAAGTCTGTTTGTGTGCCTCGCCCAGCGTGGCCACCACGCGGTAGACGGGCAGCTTCATCTTGCGCCCCTGCAGCCACTCCTGCAACTCGGTTTTCGGATCCTTACCGAGCTCGCTCATGCGGACATTGAGTTCGACGCCCGCGTACAAGTGGCGCACCAAGGCCGATGCCGGTTCGTAGCCGCCATCAAGAAACACGGCACCGATCACCGCCTCCAGCGCGTCGGCCAGGATGGAGGGGCGCTTGTGTCCGCCAGAGCGTTTTTCGCCGTCGCCCAGCCGCAGCCCGCTCGACAGGCCCAGCCCCTGGGCCAGTTCGAACAGGGTGTCTTGCTTGACGAGGTTGGCTCGAACACGCGAGAGGTCGCCCTCCGGCAAAGCCCCGAGCTTCTCGAACAGGAGGCCGGAAATCGCCAGATTCAGCACCGAATCACCCAGAAATTCCAGGCGTTCGTTGTGGTCGGCGCCGAAGCTGCGGTGCGTCAGCGCCCGCTCAAGCAGGCGGGGGTTGGCAAAACGGTGCTGCAGCCTGGCTTGCAGCGCAATCAGTTCGGGGCTCAAACCATCCGGTGGGCCAGGCTCACTGGGAGCTGCCCTGGTACTTCATGGTCAGCCATGCCGGGCCGGTGAGGTGGATTTCGCGCACGTAGTCAAAGGAAACGACCACCTTGTCTCCCGCCTTGCTCACGGTCAGGTCCTTGCCCGAGATGGTGCGGATGTCATCGATGGCCGCTGCCTTGTCGAAAATGCTGCGCACCTCGGCCACCGTAGCACCCGTGGACGCCTGCTTTACCGCCTTCTGGACCGCCATGTACTCCAGGTAGGTGGGAAACACCTGGGCCGCGACCAAGCCGGCCAAGGCCAGCAGCACACCCACGACCACCAGGCTCAGAAAAGTCAGTCCGCGCTGTTGTCGCTTCAACTTCATACGCATTCTCCAGAGGCGGTTGAGCTCACTCGAAGGAACCGATGCGACCGAGATCGCCGAAGTTCATCCAAACGAAAAAGGCCCTGCCAACGATATTCGCCTCGGGCACAAACCCCCAATACCGCGAGTCGAGCGAATTGTCGCGATTGTCGCCCATCATGAAGTAGTGCCCATCCGGCACCTTGCAGACCACGCCTTCGACGCTGTAACGGCAACCATCAGCGAACGGGAACTCTGTCGCGCCGGGCACAAACGCCGGGCGATCAGCGTCGTTGAGTGTGTCGTAGGTCTTGCCGCCCAGACTTTCGCGCCACTGCTTGGCGTAGCGCATCGAGTCCTTGTCGAAGAAATCGGGCTGGGCCATGCGCGGCACGGGCTGGCCATTCACCGTGAGCTGCTTGTTCAGATAGGCCACCTCGTCACCCGGCAGGCCGACCACCCGCTTGATGTAATCCAGGCTGGGTTGTGGCGGGTAGCGGAAGACGATCACGTCGCCCCGCTGCGGATCGTGGTTGTGCCAGACCTTGGTATTGAGCACCGGCAGGCGAATACCGTAGTGGTACTTGTTGACCAGGATCAGGTCGCCCACCCGCAAAGTGGGAATCATCGAACCCGATGGGATCTTGAAGGGTTCGAACAGGAAAGAGCGCAGCAGGAACACCGCCAGGATGACCGGGAACAGGCCAGCGGTCCAGTCGAGCCACCATGGCTGGGCCAGTACCTTTTGGCGTGCGGACTCGATATCGCCCTCTATCTGGCTGAAACCCTGCTTCTCCAGTGCTGCCTTGCGCTGGTTGTGCTCGGCCATCAGCACGTTGGCCGCTCGACGCCGCTGAGGGAGAAAAACCAGGCGCTCGATCACCCAGTAGGCGCCAGTGACCAGTGTGGCCAGAAACAGCAGCAGCGAGAAGTTGCCTTGTATTGCCCCGGCGTACCAGGCGGCCGCGTATGCAACGAAAGCGGCCAGCACCACCCCGGTGATCGAACCCATCGCCGCGTGCATCAGTCCTGCACCTGAAGAATGGCCAGGAATGCCTCTTGCGGCACTTCAACGGAGCCGATCTGTTTCATGCGTTTCTTGCCTGCCTTCTGCTTTTCGAGGAGTTTGCGCTTGCGGGTGATGTCGCCACCGTAGCATTTTGCCAGCACGTTCTTGCGCAGCGCCTTGATGGTTTCGCGGGCAACGACGTTGCCGCCAATGGCCGCCTGAATGGCCACGTCGAACTGCTGGCGGCTGATGATCTCGCGCATCTTCGCCGCGACCGCGCGACCGCGGTACTGCGCCTGGGTGCGGTGCACGATGATGGACAACGCATCGACCTTGTCGCCGTTGAGCAGGATGTCGACCTTGACGACATCGGACTTTCGGTACTCCTTGAACTCGTAGTCCATGCTCGCGTAACCGCGGCTCACGGATTTGAGCTTGTCGAAGAAGTCCAGCACGATTTCGCCCAGTGGCAACTCGTACGTCAGCATGACCTGTTTGCCGTGATACGCCATGTTCATCTGAACGCCGCGCTTCTGGTTGGCCAAAGTCATCACCGGGCCCACGTATTCCTGCGGCATGTACAGGTGCACGGTCACGATCGGTTCGCGGATCTCCTCGATGCGGCCTACATCAGGCATCTTGGATGGGTTCTCGACCATGAGAACCTCGCCATCACCCCGCACCACCTGATAGACAACGCTCGGCGCCGTGGTGATGAGGTCCTGGTCGAACTCGCGCTCCAGGCGCTCCTGCACGATCTCCATGTGCAACAGCCCCAGGAAGCCGCACCGGAAACCGAAGCCCAACGCCTGCGACACCTCGGGCTCATAGTGGAGCGAGGCGTCATTGAGCTTGAGTTTCTCAAGCGCATCACGCAAGGCGTCGTATTGGTTGGCCTCGGTCGGGTAAAGCCCGGCAAACACCTGCGGCTGCACCTCCTTGAAGCCCGCCAACGGCTCGTTCGCCGGCCCCGCATTGTTGGGCAGCTTTTTCTCCAGCGTCACCGTGTCGCCCACCTTCGCAGCCTGCAGCTCCTTGATGCCGGCGATGATGTAGCCCACCTCTCCGGCTTCGAGCGACTCGCGCGGTTGGTTGCCCGGCGTGAACACGCCCAGGTTGTCGGCGTTGTACACAGCGTTTGTGGCCATCAGCTTGATGCGCTCGCCCTTGCCCAATCGGCCATCGACCACGCGCACCAGCATCACCACACCCACGTAGGCGTCGTACCAACTGTCGATGATCATGGCGCGCAGCGGCGCTTCGGGCCTGCCGCGCGGCGAAGGCACCTTGGCCACCACCGCCTCCAGGATGTCCTCCACCCCCATGCCCGTTTTGGCCGAGCAGGGAATGGCTTCACTGGCATCGATGCCGATCACATCCTCGACTTCGCGCTTGGCGTTGTCGGGGTCGGCATTGGGCAGATCCATCTTGTTCAGAACCGGCAGCACCTCCACACCAAGGTCGAGTGCGGTGTAGCAGTTGGCCACCGTTTGGGCCTCGACACCCTGACTGGCGTCGACAACCAGCAAAGCCCCTTCACAGGCGGACAGCGAACGTGAAACCTCGTAACTGAAGTCGACGTGACCGGGCGTGTCGATCAGATTGAGGTTGTACGTCTTGCCGTCGCGAGCGACGTACTGCAACGCCGCCGTTTGTGCCTTGATCGTGATGCCGCGCTCTTTTTCGATGTCCATCGAGTCGAGCACCTGCTCGCTCATTTCGCGATCGGACAACCCACCGCAGCGCGAAATGATGCGATCGGCCAGGGTGGACTTGCCATGATCGATGTGCGCGATGATGGAAAAGTTGCGGATGTGATTCATCGAAGAAACGGACTCTCACTCGCGACCCGGAGCGCCTGACATGCCCCGCGCGAGACCATAAAAAAGGGCGCGTCAGCTGCTGACGCGCCCGTAACCAACAATCAATGGCAACTGCGATAGTTGGAGTTTCATTGTAGGCAAAAAGCCCCTCCAGCACAGCCGCCAGCCAACTCAAACGCCGTGTCGCCGGGCCGCAACATGGGGCTTATTCACAAGAAATCCACAATTTGTCTGAACAAGCTGTGAACCGCTTGTGGATGCGAGGACAACCGTACATCGCCGATCCCGCATCATGAATTGACCTGGGTCGCGACCGCATCAATCGTCGTCACGAGGGCCGGATTTTATCGAATATGGTCAAGACTGATCGTCGAAAAGTGTGCGGACACTAACATTCATACTCAAACGCCCTCGCCGTCCCTCCAACGCACCCTGTGGCGAATCGGCCACCCGACGACAGACGGAGAAGATGCCCCACGTCAGACCGGGGGCATTGCTTGAATCGGGAATTCGCACTCAGCGCTGCGGGCGCACCACCGCGTACTGAGCCCATTCGCCGCGACGCAGCAGCAAAGTGACCGGGCGACTCTTGTCCAACTTGGACAGCACCGCCTCCACATCCTTGATCGACGTGACGTCCGTGTTCGCCACCGTCACGATCACATCGCTTTCACGCACACCGGCGCGCGCTGCCGCCCCTGTGGCGCCAGCCACCCGCACACCGCCACGCACATTCAGGCTCTTGGCGTCCGCAGCGCTCAACTCCGCCAGCAGCAACCCCATGGCCTGCACCGCGCCGCCGGCCGGCGCAGGTGTGGGTTCGGGCGTCGCGGCGGCGCGTGCTTCGGGCTGCTCCGGTTCGAGTTCGGCCACCACCACGTTCAGGTCGCGCTGCGCACCGCGGCGCAAAACCGTCAAGGCACTGCGCGTGCCTGGGCGCGTATTGCCCACCAGGCGGGGCAGATCGACGGACTTGTCGATCTCCTTGCCATCGAACTTGAGGATGATGTCCCCCGGCTCGACGCCCGCCTTCGCCGCAGGCGATTCGGGCTCCACGCCACGCACAAGAGCCCCCTTGGGCTGCCCCATTCCCAGGGACTCGGCCACTTCCTTGCTGACCTGATCGATGCGCACACCGATGCGACCACGGGTCACGCGGCCACTGGCGCGCAACTCGTCCGACACGCGCACGGCCTCGTCCATGGGGATGGCAAAAGAGATGCCTTGAAACCCGCCGGAGCGCGAGTAGATCTGGCTGTTGATCCCGACCACCTCGCCACGCATGTTGATCAGTGGCCCACCAGAGTTACCAGGGTTGATGGCCACGTCGGTCTGGATGAAGGGCAGGTAGTCCCCCGTGTCGCGCTGCTTGGCGCTCACGATGCCGGCCGTGACCGTGTTCTCCAGCCCGAATGGCGAGCCGATCGCCATGACCCATTCGCCGACGCGCAAACGATTCACGTCGCCCACCTTCACCGGCGTGAGTCCGCTGGTCTCGATCTTGACCACCGCGACATCCGTGCGCTTGTCCGCCCCCACCACCCGCGCCTTGAACTCGCGTTTGTCGGGCAGGGTGACGATGAGTTCGTCGGCACCATCGACCACGTGGGCATTGGTCATGATGAAACCATCGGCGCTGAGCACGAAACCGGAGCCCACGCCGCGTGGGCGGGCCTCGCCGCCCTCAGGGTTTTGCTGGCGCGGGCCGCGAGGCACGGCGCCGGGCGGGATCGGGATACCGAAGCGCCTGAAAAACTCGAGCATTTCCTCGTCCGGGGCACCTTGGGCGCTGCGCCCGGCATTGCGCTCCAGCGTCCGGATGTTGACCACCGAAGGCCCCACCAGGTCGACCAGATCGGTGAAGTCGGGCAGGCCGCGTGCATTGGTCGCCACCGACTGGGCCATCACGGGCTGGTGAACGAGCAACGCCACCGAAGCAACTGCGCCTATGGAGGCAGCCAGGGCCAGGGGAAGCAGCGAGCGAGAGAACTGAATGGTCATCGGCCTCTTCCTTCAAACAATCGGATATGGAAACACCGGCCGGGCGACACCGGCACATGCCGAACCCGCCGTATGTCGGGCTTCAGCGAATGCGTTCAAGAGCCTGCGTGAAACGCTGCAGGGTGGCCGCGGGCACTTCGCCGACGGCCGTGACCCAGTGCTCACCGACGCGCCGACTCACGGAATGGGTGGCCCCCAGGGCCGCTTCGCCCTCCTGTCCATGGCGCTGGGCATCGAACGGCTCGACAAACAGCGAGACCGAAGCCAGCCCATCGGAGAACACCCATTGCATGGGGGCCTGACCCGGTGCGGACGACCCATCGGCATCGCGGGTGTGGCAGCTCATCGGCGTGAAGCCAGGGACGTTGTCACTGAGGCGCCACCCTTCGGCCTGCGGCGTGGTCTTGCGCAAGGTGGGCTTGATCACCTCATAGCCGCGCGTGTCCTTCATCAGGCGCGCAAGCTTGTCCATGCTCACAGGCGCATCGAGTTGCAACTCGGAAAACGCCACTTGCTCGATCACGCGCCCGCGACCATCAAGGGTTTGCAGCTTGACCACAAGACCGGATTTCTGCTCGGACCAGACACGGTAGCCAAAGCGGAACTCGTCGCGCGGCTGAATCTCGACCATGTCGGACAGGTGACCGGCCACGCGCTGCGTGCCCACTTCCCGGGAACCGTAGAACTGCGGGATCAGATTCTTCGGGGCACGCAGCAGATCGGGGAACATGCCCAACGATTCGCGCTTTTCCACCACCGCCTTGCGGGTTTCGGGTTCGAAGGTGATGACCTCGCTGTTGCGGCGGATGGTGGTGCGAGGGGCGCCCGTCAGCGTCTCCACCCGCTCCATTTGCTGATTGCCATCACAGACGTGCCAGATCTTGGCGGCCGACATCGCGGAGCCAGCCGTCACCACCAACGTGCCCGTGTAGGCGCGGTAGCGCGACGCTTCGTGCATGCGTGTCAGCCATTCGTTCACGCCGCGCACCTGCGGCAAGCCACTTGACTCCTGGGTCTGGGCCATCGACGGGGTAACGCCCCATCCCGCGCAAGCCGACACGATCAGGGCGGCCCCCCAACGGCGCAGCCGAGGAGCACTGTGGCGACGCGCCGCAGGCAGGCGTCTGTGACCCACGCGCGCGCCGGTCACGGTCGTCGGGGTGTCAGCGTGCATCGGCGTCATAGGTGGCGTTGCGGATGAAGCCGGTGGATGTCTGGAACGCGGACATGCCGCCGTGCTGGCGATGCTCGGCGAGCAGGCGCTCCAGTGCGGCGTCACGAATCACCTGTCCTTGCGGGGTGGACACCACCACCGGTCGGGACTCGGCGGCGGGAACAGCGGCCGCCGGCACGGCTGCGGCCACGGGAACCACCGCGGCGGCCGGCACGCTTTGCGCCAACTCGGCCGCCCCCCGCGCAGCGGGCTCGGTCACGACCAGCAGATTCCAGCCGATGGCGGCAACAGCCACCACGCTGGCCAGGCCCGAAACAAGCTTCCAGCGGAAAACAGCGTCGTTGGCCGCCGCCCCGCGCACCTGGGGCATGGGCGACACCAGAGGCGCTCGCGGCGCGGGCGTCTCGCTTTTGAGCCCGGCATGCAGGCGATCGAGGAAAGCACTGGGTGAACAAGCCGGCAGCACGGAAGGCTGGCCTCGCAGCACTTCGCCGATGAGTTGGTAGCCGTGCCATCGCGCCGGCACGCCATCGTCGTCGCGGCAATGGGCCAGCAGCTCATCGAATTCCTGCGCGCTCAGGGCGCCGTCGCACAGGGCGGAAACCTGTTCGCCCTGCAGGGCATGGTGGTCGGGTTCGTGCAGCGGGTTCATCGTGACTACCTCAGTCGGGACGGGGCTTACCAGCGCTTGCCCGACTGGCGGTCGAGCAAGGGCTTGATGCGCGCGGAGATGGCTTCACGCGCCCGGAAGATGCGTGAGCGCACCGTACCGATCGGACATTCCAGGGCTTGGGCGATTTCTTCGTAACTCAGGCCTTCGATCTCGCGCAAGGTGATGGCCATGCGCAGTTCCTCGGGCAAGGCATCCATCGCGGCATTGACCGCGTTGGCGATTTCCTTGCTCGCCAACACCGCTTCGGGCGTTTCGGTGTCGGCAACGTTCGCGTTTAGTTCGCGCTCCGGGGAGGAAGTTTCATCGTCCTCCGCGGATTTGAGCTGGGATTGGTAGACCAAAGGGTCTCTTTTGAGTTCCAGCAGCTGCTTCTTGGCGGTGTTGACCGCGATCCGGTACAGCCAGGTGTAGAACTGGGCGTCGCCCCGGAACTGGGCCAAGGCCCGATAGGCGCGAATGAAGGTTTCCTGGGCGATGTCCTGTACCAGATCGACATCGCGCACCATGCGTCCGATCAGGCGCTCGACGCGGCGCTGGTACTTGATGACGAGCAAGTCGTACGCGCGCTGCTCGCCGGCCAGGGTCCGCTGCACCAGCATGGCGTCGCTATCGGGCGGCGGCGGAGCGGTGTGGTCTTCCGGACTCATGCGCGCGGCACTATACCCGAAGGGGTTGTCGGCCATCGGCGTCACGCGGCCGCACTGGCCAGCAACGCCCGGCGCAACGCAAGCCAATCGGCCGGGATGCGCGAGGCGTCCAGCCAGATCCAGCGAGGCGCAGCACCGGCCCCCGAGGTCTCAAGCAGCACGCGGTGCTGCAAATCGGCAACCACCCGAAGCTTGCCCAACGGCACGGGTGTCGCGGTCCGCGAGCGCAGCCAGGTCCACCCCGCCTCATCGCCACCGGAAGCGTTCGAGGCGCCGCCGTAGTGCAGCCACCCGGTGGGTTGGTGCCAGGCACTGTGCGCGGCGGCGTACCCCCACAAGACCAGCGCCAGACCCAGCCCCCAACCGGCGACACCGGGCAACGCAGACCAGGCCAGCAGGAACGTGCCAACGAGCAAGAAGGCCATGCCCAGCAAAAGACCTATCCAGAACGCGCAACGCCCCACCGGGTAGCTCACCGATGGGGCATTGCGCATGAAGGTCCAGGGCTCAGGAGCGTGTGCTCAGGCGCGCTTGAACACCAGGGTGCCGTTGGTACCGCCGAAGCCGAAGTTGTTCTTCAGGGCGACGTTCACCGTGCGGTCGCGCGCGGTGTTGGCGCAGTAATCCAGGTCGCACTCCGGATCCTGGTTGAAGATGTTGATCGTCGGCGGGATCTTCTGGTGGTGCACCGCCAGCACCGTGAACACGCTTTCGATGCCGCCGGCACCGCCCAGCAGGTGGCCGGTCATCGACTTGGTGGAACTCACGACCATCTTCCTGGCGTGATCTCCCAGCGCGGCCTTGATGGCATCGGATTCGTTGACATCGCCCAGCGGCGTGGAGGTGCCGTGCGCGTTCAGGTAGTCCACCTGGTCGGGGTTGATGCCGGCATTGCGCAACGCATTGACCATGGCGCGGCGCGGGCCGTCCATGTTGGGTGCGGTCATGTGTCCCGCATCGGCACTCATGCCATAGCCAACGAGTTCGGCATAGATCTTCGCGCCGCGCGCCTTGGCATGCTCGTATTCCTCGAGAACCATGACACCCGCGCCCTCACCGAGCACGAAGCCATCGCGGTCTTTGTCCCAGGGGCGGGACGCGGTGGCCGGATCGTCGTTGCGCGTGGAAAGTGCGCGCATGGCGGCAAAACCGCCGATACCCAACGGCGAGACGGTGGCTTCGGCGCCACCCGCCACGATCACGTCGGCGTCGCCGTATTCGATCTTGCGCGCACCTTCGCCGATGGCGTGCAGACCGGTGGTGCACGCCGTGACGACCGCCAGATTCGGCCCTTTGAAGCCGAAGCGCATCGACACGTGGCCCGAGATCATGTTGATGATCGAGGCCGGCACGAAGAATGGCGAGATGCGCCGCGGGCCGCGATTGACGAGCTCGGCATGCGTCTCTTCGATCAGCGGCAGGCCTCCGATGCCCGAGCCGATGATGCAGCCGATGCGCGTGGCGGTTTCCTCATCCAGGGATTCGCCCGTGGGCAGACCCGAATCGACCACCGCTTGATGCGCGGCGGCGATGCCGTAGTGGATGAAGGTGTCCATCGTGCGCGCCTCTTTGGCGCTCATGTAGGACTCGAGCTCGAAACCCTTGACCTCGCCTGCGATGCGGCATGCCATGTTCGACGCATCGAACTTGGTGATCGCGGCGATGCCGGAACGGCCGGCAATGAGGTTGGCCCAGGCGTCGGCCACCGTGTTGCCCACGGGGCTGATGCAACCCAGGCCGGTCACGACAACGCGACGACGGCTCATGGGGCGATCAGGCTTTCTGGTGCTTGAGCGCGTAGTCGATGGCGTTCTGCACCGTGGTGATCTTCTCGGCTTCCTCGTCGGGAATCTCGATGCCGAACTCGTCTTCGAGGGCCATCACGAGCTCCACGGTGTCCAGCGAGTCGGCACCGAGGTCGGCGACGAAGGCCTTCTCGTTCGTGACCTGACCTTCTTCCACGCCGAGTTGTTCGGCAATGATCTTCTTGACGCGTGCTTCGATATCGCTCATAGGTCCCTCAAAGGGTGGTTGGAATGCAAGCCCGGCATTTTAGCCGGGGGATGGTGAATGGGCGGCAGGGCGACAAACACCCCTCAGGCCATGTACATGCCGCCGTTGACATGCAGCTCCTGGCCGGTGACATAGGCCGCATGCGGGCCGGCCAGAAAAGCCACCGCGTGCGCAATGTCGGCGGGCTTGCCCAGGTGGCCCAGGGGAATCTGGCCCAGCAAGGCCTTTTGTTGCTCTTCGGGCAGCGAGGCGGTCATGTCGGTCTCGATGAACCCGGGCGCCACACAGTTGACGGTGATGTTGCGGCTGCCGAGCTCGCGCGCCAGCGCACGCGTCATACCGGCCACACCGGCCTTGGCGGCCGCGTAGTTCGCCTGGCCTGCGTTGCCCGAGGCGCCGACCACGCTGGTGATGCTGATGATGCGGCCATAGCGCTGCTTCATCATGGGCCGCATGACGGCACGGCTGAGGCGGAAGACGGCCTTGAGGTTGGTGTCGAGCACCGCGTCCCAGTCGGCATCCTTCAGGCGCATGGCCAGCATGTCGCGCGTGATGCCTGCGTTGTTGACCAGCACGTGCAGCGCGCCATGGGTCTTGACGATCTCGTCGACCAAGGCGTCGCAAGCCGCGGCGTCGTTGACATCGAGCACCGCGCCGCGGCTGCCCACACCCACACCGGGCACGGCCTTGAGCGCGGCATCGACCTTGGCCGCACCGTCCGGGCTGGTGGCCGTGCCGACGACGATCAACCCCTGCTGAGCCAGCTCGTGCGCGATCGCGGCACCGATACCGCGCGAGGCGCCCGTGACCAGGGCCACCTGGCCCGCGAATTTCGTTTCCGACATGTGTTTCTCCGGTCTCAGGCCAACAGGGCCCTGACTTCACCCAGCGAAGCCGGGTCGTACAACGCAACGCCCTGCAAGGCGGCATCGATGCGCTTGGCCATGCCGGCCAGCACCTTGCCCGGGCCGCATTCCACCAGCGTGCCCACGCCCAGCGCCTGGACGGCCTGCACGCACTCGACCCAGCGCACCGGACCAAAAGCCTGGCGGTACAACGCATCGCGGATGCGCTCCGGATCGGTCTCGGTGGCCACATCGATGTTGTTGACCAGCGGAATCTGCGGCACCAGCAGCGTGGTCTGGGCAAGCTTCTCGCGCAAGCGCTCGGCCGCCGGCTTCATGAGGCTCGAGTGGAAAGGCGCCGACACCGGCAATGGCAACGCCCGTTTGGCGCCATTGGCCTTGAGCACTTCGCACGCCTTCTCCACCGCGGCCTTGCTGCCCGCGATCACCGTCTGCATCGGGTCGTTGAAGTTCACCGCCTCGACCACCTCTCCGCTGCCGGCAGCAAACGTGGCCTGCGCTTCGGCGCAACCCGCCTTCACTTGTTCTGAAGCCATGCCCAGGATGGCGGCCATGGCACCGGTGCCCACCGGCACCGCCTCCTGCATGGCGGCAGCGCGAAACCGCACCAAGGGCGCCGCTTGCGCGAGCGTGAGCGAGCCGGCGGCCACCAGCGCGGCGTACTCGCCCAGCGAGTGCCCCGCCACCACAGCAGGCAACGTGCCGCCCTCGGCGCGCCAGACACGCCACGCGGCCACGCCGGCCACCAGCATCACGGGCTGCGTATTGGTGGTCAGCGCCAGCGCTTCTTTGGGGCCTTCGTGGATCAGCTTGCCCACATCCTCGCCCAGCGCCTCGGAGGCTTCGCGCAGCGTCTCGAGCACCGCGGGGTGATCGCCCCAGGCGTCGAGCATGCCCACGGCCTGCGAACCCTGGCCAGGGAACACGAATGCAAAGGGTTTCATGGTTCGGGAATCTCTCGTCGTTGTCGTCGCAAGCGCGCCGCGGGCTCAGAAATCGAGCAGCACGGCGCCCCAGGTGAAACCACCCCCCACGCCTTCCAGCATGACGGTGTCGCCAGCCTTGACCTTGCCCGCGCGCACGGCGTGGTCGAGCGCAAGCGGAATGGACGCCGCAGAGGTGTTGCCATGCTCATCCACCGTGACCACGAGCTTGTCCAGCGGAAGCTTCAGCTTCTTCGCCGTGCTTTGCATGATGCGGATGTTGGCCTGATGGGGAATCAGCCAGTCGATGTCGGCATCGGTGCGCCCCGCTTTGGCGAGCACGGCGCGCGCCGCCTCTTCGAGCACGCCCACCGCCAGCTTGAACACCGCCTGTCCATCCATCTTGAGCAGCGGGTCACCCAGCACATTCCCGCCCGAGACGTGGCCTGGCACACACAGGATGCCGACGTGTTTGCCGTCGGCATGGAGATCGCTCGCCAGAATGCCCGGCGCATCGGACGCCTCCAGCACGACAGCCCCGGCGCCGTCGCCGAACAGCACACAGGTGGTGCGGTCGTTGAAGTCGAGCAGGCGGGAGAAGATTTCGGTGCCGATCACCAGCGCGCGGTTCGCGCCGCCCGTGCGGATCATCGCGTCGGCCACAGTGAGCGCATACACGAAGCCGCTGCACACGGCCTGCACATCGAACGCCGGGCAACCGGCAATACCCAGCTTGTTCTGGATGATCGCCGCGGTGGAGGGGAACACCATGTCCGGTGTGGACGTGGCCACCACGATGAGGTCGATCTCGTCGGCACGGCGCCCAGCCGCCTGCAGCGCCGCCTGCGCGGCACGCACGCCGAGGTCGCTCGCGAACACGCCGTCATCGGCAAAGTGGCGCGCGCGAATGCCGGTGCGCTCGATGATCCATTGATCGCTGGTTTCGACGCCACGCGGGGCCAGCATGGCCACCATGTCGTCGTTGGTGAGCCGGCGCGGCGGCAGATGGCTGCCGGTGCCGGTGATGCGGGAGAAACGGGTCATGTCTGGCGGGGATCGCTCAGATGGTGGGAATGTTGCCGAGCTCGCTCACGGTTTCGGGTGAGAGCAACGGTCTGGCGCGTGCGATGCGCTGCCGCACGTTGTCGAGCAGGCCACGGGAGGCCGCATCATAAGCGCGTGCCAGGGCATTCTCGAAGGCGAACGCATCAGCCGAGCCGTGGCTCTTGAACACCAGCCCCTGCAGGCCGAGCAGGGCCGCGCCGTTGTACCGGCGGTGGTCGACGCGATCGCGAAAGGCGTTGAGCACCGGCATCGCCACCAGGGCCGTCAACTTGCGCCACGGGTTGCGCGTGAATTCCTCGCGAATGAACCCGGCGATCATCGACGCAAGCCCTTCGCTCGCCTTGAGCGCGACATTGCCGACGAAGCCATCGCAGACCACGATATCGGTGGTGCCCTTGAAGATGTCGTTGCCTTCCACGTTGCCATGGAAGTTGAGATCCCCCGACAGCGCCGCATTGCGCAGCAACTGCCCCGCCTGCTTGATCACTTCGCTGCCCTTGATGACCTCTTCGCCCACATTGAGCAGGCCGACCGAAGGCGCATCGCGCCCCGTGATCGCGGCCACCAGGGCCGAGCCCATCACAGCGAACTGCAGCAGGTGCTCGGCACTGCAATCCACGTTCGCCCCGAGATCGAGCACGGTGGTCGCGCCGCCCGCTGCGTTGGGCATCTGGGTGGCAATGGCGGGGCGCTCGATCCCGTCGAGCGTCTTGAGCAGGTAGCGGGCAATCGCCATCAACGCGCCGGTGTTGCCCGCAGACACCGCGGCCTGGGCATGCCCGTCCTTGACCTGCTGGATCGCCACGCGCATGGACGAATCCTTCTTGCGACGCAGCGCGATCTCGATCGGATCGTCCATGGTCACCACCTCGCTGGCCGGCACGATGGTGCAGCGCGGGTGATTGAGCAACCCGGGCCAGGCCCGCAACGCATCGGACCGCCCCACCAGAAGGAGCCTGGCATCGGGATGCGACGCCAGGAAAGCGAGGCAGGCCGGCATGGTGGCGGCCGGGCCGACATCCCCCCCCATGCAATCCACAGCGACGGTGATCATCTCGACATCCCGATCGGGTGCGCGGCACGCGCTTGTTGTAATGAAAAAGGCCCGCATGCGGGCCCGTTTCTCCGTGAATCCACGCGCGCCGGAAGGCGCGCCGCAGTCAGCCCGTCAATCAGGCTTCGGACTTGTTCTTCAGCACCTGACGCCCACGGTAGAAGCCGTTCGGGCTGATGTGGTGACGCAGATGCGTTTCGCCCGTGGTGGGTTCGACGGCAATGCCGGGCACACCCAGCGCGTTGTGCGAGCGGTGCATGCCGCGCTTGGAAGGCGATTTCTTGTTCTGCTGGACAGCCATGATGGGCTCCTGGGAATGTTGGGTTGGAACAGAAGAGCGTCGTGGGCTGGCTCGTCGCGGCCTTCCACCCGAAACCGGCCGTGGAGGACACCGCAGCCAGGCCATTCATTTGACACCCCTGGCCCGCCCTGGCGCAAAGCCGCGCATTATAGCCCGATCGCGCCGGGTCGTCCAAGTCGGCCATCAGCGCCGGCCCTTGAGCTTTTCCAGGGCGGCGAACGGGTGGGGCCGCTCGGGTACAGCGGGGCCGTCGTCGGGCGCCGCGCCCTGCAATGCGGCGGGCGGAGCGGGGCAGCGCTCGTGCATGGGCACCAGTGGCAGCGCCATGATGAGCTCGTCCTCGATCACGTCCGCCAGATCGGGGCGCGGCTCCAGAGCCAGCAGGTCCTCCTCGGAGTCGTCGTCCTGGGCCTCGGCGGTGACTTCATCGGCCACAAAACGGAACCAGCGATCGATCAGCAGCTCGGTTTCGACGGCGGCCAGACAGCGCTGACAGGCCAGCGGCACCATGGCCCGCACCTGCAGATGCAGCCACGGCTGAGGCTCGGAACCCACAGGGCCGGGGCGCGATGCGCCCTGGGCAGACCAGATCGCGCGCGCACCGGGCGCGATCGGGCCCGACAAATCCTGCGCCAGGCGCCCCAGTTCGGTGAGTGCCAACTCACCGGTCAATGTGGCACCGGCCTGGGCGAAGCGCAGCGCATCGAGGCGGCGGGGATTGAAAGGGCCTGTGGAGGGCTTCTGGGCGGAAGGCATCCGGCGATTGTAGGGAGGGGTCTTCACAATAGGGGCATGCCGAACGCTTCCTCCTCTCCCCGCACCCTGGTGCTCGGATCGACCTCGCGCTACCGGCGCGAGCTGCTGCAGCGCCTGGGATTGCCCTTCGAGGTGCTCGCCCCCGGGGTCGACGAAACCCCACTGCCCAGCGAAACCCCGGTGTCCCTGGCCCGGCGCCTCGCGCTGGCCAAGGCGCACGCCGTGGCCCGGCAGCACCCCGCCGCCGTGGTGATCGGCAGCGACCAGGTGGCCGATCTGCACGGCGAGCCCCTGGGCAAGCCGGGTACGCACGAACGCGCCGTCGAGCAGTTGCGGCGCATGCGCGGGCAGTCGGTGGTGTTCCAGACGGCGTTGGCCGTGGTGTGTCTGGAGAGCGGCTTCGAAGCCACGGAGCTTGCGCCGGTCCATGTGCAATTCCGGGACCTTGGCGACGACGAGATCGAACGCTACTTGCGCGCCGAGCAACCATACGACTGCGCAGGCAGCGCCAAAAGCGAGGGGCTGGGCATTGCCCTGCTCGATCGCATCGACAGCGACGACCCGACCGCGCTGGTGGGCCTGCCCCTCATCCGCACATGCCGCCTGCTGCGCGCGGCCGGAGTCCAGGTCCCGTGAAGCCGGGCCGCCTGTACCTGGTGCCGACGCCGCTCGACTTCGGCGCCGAACCACAACCTCTGCCACAGGCGCTGCCGGGCGAAACCATCGCCACGGCCGCCCGCCTGACCCACTGGATCGCCGAGAACGCCAAAAGCGCCCGCGCGTTCCTCAAAAGGGTCGACCACGTGAGCCCGCTGGCCGCCCCCCTGCAGGCACAACAGATCGCCGAATTGCCGCGCCAGGCGCACAAACAGGGAGATCACACGGCCGGCGCGCTCGACGACGCCGCCCGCGCGCTGCTCGCGCCCGCGCTGCAGGGCCACGACGTGGGTTTGCTGAGTGAAGCCGGCATGCCCGCCGTGGCCGACCCCGGCAGCAGCGTGGTGCGTGCCGCGCATGCCCTGGGCCTGGAGGTGATCGCGCTGATCGGGCCGGTCTCGCTCATGCTCGCCCTGGCCGCCAGCGGGCTGAACGGGCAGCACTTCGCCTTCGTGGGCTATGTCCCGCAGGATGCGGCGGCGCGCGCCAAGCGCCTGCGCGAACTCGAGTCACAGGCAGCCCGGGGCGCACAAACGCAGATCCTGATCGAGACGCCCTACCGCAACGCGGCGCTGTTGCAGGCCTTGCTGGAACAACTGCAGCCAGCCACGCGCCTCGCCGTGGCGAGTGCGCTGGGCTTGCCCCAGCAGGCGGTGCGCAGCGCACCCGTGTCGCAGTGGCGCAAGCACGCCGAATGGCGCGATGCCCTGCCGCTGGCACAGCCAGCGGTGTTTCTGTTCGGGCCCTGAACGACTGCAGTCGCGCGGGCCTCAGCCCATCACGCGCTGCAGGTGGGCGCGCACCGCGCCGCTCAATTCGGCGTTGGCCAAGGCAAGGTCGATCGTGGCCTCCAGGAAGCCTTCCTTGCTGCCGCAGTCGTAGCGCTTGCCGTCGTAACGAAACGCTTGCACACGCTCCTTGCCGATCAGCGCGGCGATGCCGTCGGTGAGCTGGATCTCGCCCCCGGCGCCACGCGGCTGCTGCCGGATGCTTTCGAACACCGCGGGGGTGAGGATGTAGCGCCCCGCCACCGCCAGGGTCGATGGCGCCTTCTCGGGGGCGGGCTTCTCCACCATGGCAAACACCTCGGCCAGCGCCGCACTCGCGCCATGCACATCCACCACGCCGTAGCGCCGGGTCTCGGCGCGCGGCACGTCCTGCACAGCGAGCACGGTGCCCGGGCTCTGTTCATAGGCCTTGACCATCTGGGCCAGCACGGTGGGGCCGCCATGCATCTGTTCGCGCCCGATCATCAGGTCGTCGGCGAGCAGCACGGCAAACGGCTCGTTGCCCACCATGCGCTCGGCGCACAGCACCGCATGGCCCAGGCCCAGGGCGCGCGGCTGGCGCACATAGAAGCAATCCATGTCGTCGGGCTTGATCGAAGTCACCAGCTCGAGCAACGCCCCTTTGCCCGCGGCTTCCAGCTCGGTTTCGAGTTCATAGGCGACATCGAAATGGTCCTCGATCGCCCGCTTGTTGCGACCGGTGACGAAGATCATTTCGCGGATGCCCGCCGCGTAGGCCTCCTCGACGGCGTACTGCATCAACGGCTTGTCCACCACCGGCAGCATTTCCTTGGGGATGGCCTTGGTGGCGGGAAGAAAACGGGTGCCCAGGCCACCCACGGGGAAAACGGCTTTTCGGATCGTCATGGCTTGGAACAATTCAGTGTCTGGAGTCGAAGGAGCCAACCATAATACCGACAGCCTACGCGGCGGGCAGCGATCTCCAGGCGAGTCGTGCCGCCTTACACGAATGTTGTAACAACCGTCACATGAACATCACACCTGTCGTGCTGTGCGGCGGCTCGGGCACACGCCTGTGGCCCCTGTCGCGCCAGAGTCTTCCCAAGCAGTTCGTGCCCCTGGTGGGCGACAAGTCGCTGCTGCGACTGACGCTCGAACGCCTTGCCTGGTGCGGTGAGCCCGCCTTGTGCATCGCCGCCGAGGACCACCGTTTTCTGGTGGCGGACGAGATCGAGCGCGCCGGCCAGCGTGGCGCCGTGGTGCTCGAGCCCGCGGCGCGCAACACCGCCGCTGCCATGGCACTGGCCGTGCTGCATGCCCAGTCCGCGGGTGACGCGCTGTTGTTGTTCTGCCCCTCCGACCACCACATTCCCGACCCCGTGGCGTTCGGTGAAACGGTGCGCCAGGGTGCAGCGGCCGCCGAGGCCGGCGCCATCGTCACGTTCGGTGTGGTGCCCACCTTTCCCAGCAGCGCGTACGGCTACATCGAGCAGGGCGATGCGCGCCAGGACGGCAGCCGGCGCGTGGCCCGTTTCATCGAGAAACCCCAGCCCGCGGCCGCGGCGCAACTGTTGCTCAAGGGCGGGGTGCTCTGGAACGCCGGCATCTTCCTCGTCAAGGCCGCCACGTTGAAGACCGCACTGCAACGCCACGCACCCGATATCTGGGCGGCGTGCGAACAGGCCATGGCCAGCGCAACCACCGAAACCATCGGCCGCATCACCCTCGTGCGCCCACAGGCCGCGGCCTTCCTGGCCTGCCGTTCGCAGAGCATCGACTACGCGGTGATGGAACCGCACGACGATGTGGCCGTGGTGCCCTTCCAGGGTCAGTGGAGCGACGTCGGCAGCTGGAATGCGGTGGCCGACCTCGCCCCCGCCGACGAGGCGGGCAACCGCGTGCGCGGGCAAGGCCATGCCCTGCAGGCACGCAACACCTTCATCCACGCGCCGCACCGCCCCGTGGTGGCGCTGGGCACGCAAGATCTGCTCATCGTCGACACGCCCGACGCGCTGCTGGTCGCCCAGCGCGACCACGCCGAGCAGGTGAAGGACGTGGTCGCCCACCTGTCGAACCAGGCCGTGCCGCAAGCGGCCGTGCACCGCCGCGTTGCGCGGCCCTGGGGCTGGTACGACAGCGTCGACATGGGCGAGCGCTTCCAGGTCAAACGCATCGGCGTCAAGCCCGGCGCTTCGCTGAGCCTGCAGAAGCACCACCACCGGGCCGAACACTGGATCGTGGTGAAAGGCACCGCCGAGGTCACGCGCGGGCCAGAGGTTTTCCTGCTCTCCGAGAACCAGTCCACCTACATCCCCATCGGCGAAGTGCACCGCCTGCACAACCCCGGCAAGATGGAACTCGAGATGATCGAGGTGCAATCGGGCGCCTACCTCGGAGAGGACGACATCGTCCGCCTCGAGGACCGCTACGGCCGCGAGCCCAAGCCCGCATGAGCGCGGCCGCGAAGATCCTGCTCACCGGCGGAGCCGGCTACATCGGCAGCCACACCGCGGTGGCCTTGCTCGAAGCCGGCTTCGAGCCCGTCATCCTCGACAACTTCGCCAACAGCCACCCGGTGGTGATGGAGCGGCTGCAACACATCACCGGCCGGGCACTGGCCCTGGAGCGTGGCGACGTGCTCGACACGCCCTGGGTGACCGACGTGCTGAACCGCCACCTCCCCGTGGGCGTGGTGCACTTCGCGGGCGACAAGGCCGTGGGCGAGAGCGTGGCCGACCCGCTTAAGTACTACCGCAACAACCTGGGAAGCGCCACCAGCCTGCTGCAGGCCATGGGCGCTGCGGCCCAAGACGCTGGTGACGCCCCCACCCTGGTGTTCTCCAGCAGCGCCACCGTCTATGGCGATCCGGCCTCCGTGCCCATCACCGAAGACTTCCCGCGCAGCCACACCAACCCCTATGGCCACACCAAACTGGTCATCGAGGACATGCTCACCGCGCTGCGCACCGCGCAACCGCGCTGGCGCATCGGCACGCTGCGTTACTTCAATCCGGTGGGGGCGCATCCCAGCGGCCTGATCGGCGAGGATCCGGCCGGCATTCCGAACAATCTCATGCCCTATGTGGCGCAAGTGGCCGTGGGTGTGCGCGAGCAGCTGGGCGTCTTTGGCGGCGACTACCCCACGCCCGACGGCACCGGCGTGCGCGACTTCATCCACGTGATGGACCTTGCGCGCGGCCACGTGGCCGCGCTGCAAGCCTTGCTGGGCAAGGGCGAAAGCTTCACCGTCAACCTGGGCACCGGCCGCGGCCACAGCGTGCTCGAGGTGGTGGCCGCGTTCGAGCGCGCCAGCGGCCGTCCCGTGCCCTATCGCATCGCGCCGCGGCGCGCGGGCGACGTGGCCCAGTGCTGGGCCGACGTCACGCTGTCACAACGCCTGCTGGGCTGGCAGGCCACGCACACGCTGGACGACATGTGCGCCGATGCCTGGCGCTGGCAGAGCCAGAACCCGCGCGGCTACCGCAGCTGAATGCCGGCGCTTTGCGCCGCTTTGAACACCCCTTCGCCGATGCTGGCGCCGAAGCGCTTGGCCAGGCGCAAGCCCAGGTTCTCGCGCTGGGTGTAGTCCACGATCTCCTCGGCCTTGATCACCTCGCGCGCCACGTGGTCGAGGTTGCCCAGGCCATCGGCCAGGCCGATGTTGATCGCCTGCTGGCCGCTCCAGACCAGGCCGCTGAAGGTGTCGCCGTTGTCCTTGAGGCGATCGCCCCGGCCCTTCTTCACCACCGCGATGAACTGCTGGTGGATCTCGTTGAGCATGTTCTGCAGATAGGCCTTCTGCGCTTCGTCCTGCGGGCTGAAAGGGTCCAGCATCGCCTTGTTCTGGCCTGCGGTCATCAAGCGGCGCTCCACGCCCAGCTTGTCCATCAGGCCGGTGAAGCCGAAGCCGTCCATCAGCACGCCGATGCTGCCCACCAGGCTGGCCTTGTCGACGTAGATGTCGTCGGCCGCGGCGGCGATGTAGTAAGCCGCCGAGGCGCAGGTCTCCTCGACCACCGCGTACACCTTCTTGTTGTGCAGCGCCTTCAGGCGGTGGATTTCGTCGTTGATGATGCCGGCCTGCACCGGGCTGCCACCCGGCGAGTTGATCAGCAGCACGATGGCCTGCGCGCCCTCGTCCTCGAAGGCCTGCTTGAGTGCGGGCACCACGTTCTCGGCGCTGGCCTCGGCACCCGAGGCGATCGTGCCCTCGACCTCGATCACCGCGGTGTGTGGCGTCGACACCTGCGACGAGGCCATGCCCTCGGCCTTGAACACGAGCCAGACGATGGTGCCGATGACGATCAGCCACGCCAGGCGAAAGAACAGCTTCCAGCGGCGCGCGGCGCGCTGTTCGTTGAGCTGCGCGAACAGCAGCTTTTCGATCGCTTCACGCTCCCAGGGTGCCCCCGCGAGCCGCGGGCTGCCGGTGGCGTTGAAATCCTCGTTCATGGTGGTCTCGGTGGTCAGAATTCGACGGGCTTGAGATGGTACTGCGAGCGCCAGTGCACGACGCCGTCGTGCTCGACCAGCTCGATCTTGAACAGGCCGCCGCGGCACGGGCCGCCACGGCATTCGCCGGTGTCGGGCTCATAGACGGCGCCGTGCGTGGCGCACAGCAGCCAGCGCGCGCTGTCATCGAAGAAACGATCGGGCTGCCAGTCCATCTCCATCGCCACGTGCGCACAGCGGTTCAGGTAAGCATGCGCGCGGCCCTGGTAGCGAATGGCGAACGCCCGGCAGGTCTGGCCCGCGTAGTTCACGTCGAACGACACCGCCTGCCCGCCATCGACCAGATCGCGGCCGTTGCACAGCGGGTTCAGGTCGTCGCTCGCGGCGTTCATGGCGCTCAGGCGTTGTCGCGCAGCCAGTCGTGCAGCTCCCGCACCGAGTGCGCCACGTGCCGGGGGCCCAGCGCGTGGAAGCTGTCGGGCTCGTGCGCACCATAGCTCACCCCCACGCTGGCGCAACCCGCGTACGCCGCCATCTGCAGGTCGTGCGTGGTGTCGCCGACCATCAGCGTGCGCTCGGGCGTCGCGCCGAACTCCTGCATCAGCTGGTGCAGCATCGCGGGGTTGGGTTTGCCGGCGGTCTCGTCGGCGGTGCGCGAGCCATCGAACACGCCATGCAGTTCCACCGCACGCAGCGCCTCGTCGAGCCCGCGGCGGCTCTTGCCGGTGGCTACCGTCAGCCAGTGCTGGCGGCTTTTGAGCTCGGCCAGCATGGGCAACACACCCTCGAACAGGCTGAGGTCGTTCTGGTGTGCGATGTAGTGGTGGCGGTAGCGCTCACCCAGGCGGGCGTAGAGCTTGGGCGGCACATCGGGAGCGGCATGGGCCAGGGCCTGCATCAGGCCCATGCCGATCACGTAACTGGCCTGCTCTCGCGTGGGCGGCTGGCCACCCACGTCGATCACCGCTTGCTGGATGCAGCGTGCGATGACGGCGGTGGAGTCGAAGAGCGTGCCATCCCAGTCGAAGGCAATGAGGTCGAATTGGCGGGGCATGGGGCGATGGTAAGAGCCCCCCGCTCAATCGGCTTTCGCACCCGACAGAAACCACTGGCCGATGAGCGCGCGCTCGGCTTCGGTGATGCCGGTGGCGTTGTTCATGGGCATCTGGCGCGTCACCACCGCCTGCTGGTAAACGGCCTGCGCATGGCGTTGCAGCTCGGCCGGCGTGTCCAGGCGCACGCCCTTGGACTGCAGGGCTTCGTTGTGGCACATCGCGCAGCGCTGGGCCATCACGGCCTGCACCTCCGCCACACCGACCGCGGCCGGCGCGGCCACCGGCGCCACGGGTGCGGGGCGCAGCCAGACGATCAGCCCCAGCAACACCACCACGCCCGCGGCCGCATAGGGCCACGGGTGCGGGTTGCGGCCCAGCTTGAAACCGTGGCGCAGCACGAAGAACTGCCGAATGGCAGCGCCCGCGGCCATCATGCCGATCAGCACCCAGCCGTTGTGCGGGTTCGCGTAGGTGAAGCTGTAGTGGTTGCTCAGCATGGCGAACAGCACCGGCAGCGTGAAGTAGGTGTTGTGCACGCTGCGCTGCTTGGCGCGCTGGCCGTGGACCGGGTCGACCGGTTGACCGGCCTTCAGCGCAGCCACCACCTTGCGCTGGCCCGGGATGATCCAGAAGAACACGTTGGCGCTCATGGCCGTGGCGATCATGGCGCCCACCAGCAGGAAGGCCGCGCGCCCCGCGAACAGCGAGGTGGCCAGCAACGAGGCCGCCACCACCAGCAGCGCCACCGCCGCACCCACCTTGGCGTCGCCGCTCTTCGTCTGCCCCAGCGTGCGGCAGATGGCGTCATAGGCCAGCCAGAACACCACCAGGAAACCCAACGCCGCGGCGATGGCCGCGGGCGGCGACCATGCGAACACCTGCGGATCGATCAGGTAGACCTTGGGGCTCCACAGGTAAGACATCAGGAACAGCGCGAAGCCCGAGAGCCAGGTGGAATAGCTCTCCCAGTAGAACCAATGCAGGTGCCCCGGCAGTTGCGGCGGCGAGACCGCGTACTTCACCGGGTGGTAGAAGCCGCCGCCGTGCACCGCCCAGAGTTCACCCGTCGCACCATCGCGGCGCAGGCCTTCGTCCTCGGGGGGCGTGAGGCTGCTGTCGAGAAAGACGAAGTAGAAGGACGAGCCGATCCAGGCGATGGCGACGATGACGTGCAACCAGCGCAACAGCAGATTGGCCCAATCGAGCAAGTAGGTTTCCATGGCACCTCGTTCAGGGGACGTGGGGTCCCGTTTTTCGACTCACCACCGCGGGCGCTCTGAGCCGACCGAGGGTCGCGATACACGGCGCACCCCCTTTGCAGGTTGGCACCGGCTCCGCTGCGACCACAGACCGGCCGAAGTGTATCGGCTCAAGCCCGCGCTGCGTGGCGGGATTCGTGCAGCAACAGTTGTGCCGCCACCGCAGCCGCGATCACCGCCGGCTCCTTGCCGGTGATACCGGGCAGCCCGATCGGGCAGGTGACGCGCGACAACAGCGCCTCGCCAAACCCGCGTTCGGCCAACCGGTGCTTGAACGTGGCCCACTTGGTGCGGCTGCCGATCAGGCCGACAAACCCCAGGTCGTCGGCCGCGCGCAAGCGCGCCAGGCAGGCGGCCACGATGTCGAGGTCTTCGGCGTGCGAAAAGCTCATGACCAGCACGTGCGAGCCCGCCGCGAGGCCCGGCACCGCGCCCTCCACCGGCGCCGAATGCTCGGCCACCACACCGAAGGGCAGCGGGTCGGGGAACACCTCGTCACGGCTGTCGACCCAGGTGAGCGCAAACGGCAGCGGCGCGAGCGTGTGCACGATGGCCCGCCCCACATGCCCGCCCCCGAACAACGCCACCGGCCTGAGCCGCCCCGTCAGCCGCTGCCCGAGCGCCTCGACGCACGACGCGTCGACCGGTTCGTAAACCAATGTCACGGCACCTCCGCAACACTGGCCCAGCGACGGCCCGAGCGTGACCGACTGCACAACCGCTTCGACCGCGCGTCGCGCCAGCAACTCGCGGGCACGGCGCATCGCGTCCCATTCGAGGTGTCCGCCCCCGATGGTGCCAACGACCCCCTGGTCGAACACCGCCATCCAGGTGTCCACCCCGCGCGGCACGGAGCCGCGAGCCTCGCGCACCGTGACCAGCACCGCCGGCGCCTCGCGCAACCTGCATAAAAAGGTATGCAGGTCGGCTGTGGAGTGTGGCGCCAAGGACATGGAAGCTGTATGGATCTGTAAGAAGGTTTCAGCGCCGTGAGTATCGGCCGAAGACCAGATGGCACTGTGCGGTATCGCACATACACTCCATCGGCCCTTCGGTATGCCCGATGCCTTCGCGGGGCCCGTTCGAGAAGATGAGCATGACGATCAGAGACATTGCCCCCGCCCCGCGCCCCGAAGGCGCTTCGGCCCGCCTCGCCG
>JACVCO010000017.1 GCA_016741995.1 Hydrogenophaga sp.
CCCCGCGCCTGGGCGATGCGGCTTTCCGCGCGCAGCGCCAGGCCCTGGATTCCGCGCAGGCCAGCCTCAAGCGCCTCGCCGAGCAGGCCCATGGCGAAGTGCTCACCCAGATCCTCGACGCGTGGCGCGCGCGCGATGGCGAACAACTGCCGGGTGCACAGGCCTTGGGTGCCCGTGTGAATGCGGCACAGCGCGGCGCCTGGGGTGCGGCACTCGCCAAACCCGCGGCCGATGCCGGCGACGCGCTGCTGCGTCTGGAGATTGCTGCCGAGGTGCCGACGCCGGCCGAGCAATTGAGCGAGCGGCGCCTGCTGCAACTTCAGTTGCTCACGCGCCGCAACGACGCATCGCCCACCGACACCTGGGCGCAAGACGTGGCGCGTGTGCTGGGCGCTTCGCACGACGAGCGCGCCGCGCGCCGCCTGCAAGCGGCGCTCAAGGCCTTGCTCAAGCGCTGATGCGGGCGCCGCCCTGGGCGGCGTTGAAGAAGCCGTCGTAGAGCGGCATCAGCGTGGGGAATTCGGCCGCGAAGCGCTCGCGGCTGACGAAGTAGGCCTCGCAGGTCACGGCGAAGAACTCGGCGGCGTCCTTGGCGGCGTAGTCGTCGAGCCAGGGCGGCTCACCGCCGAAACGCTCGGCCATCGCCACCGCCTCGCGAAAGCCCGCGCTGGCTTCGCTCATGACGCGATGCCAGTGCGCCGCCGCCGCGGTGCGTGCCATGCCAAGGAAGCCGTCGGGCAGCACGGGCGCGCCCTGCGGGTGGTCGCCCGGGCTGAGTTCGCGCATGTCCATCTTGTGCACGAACTCGTGGATCACCACGTTGTGGCCGATGGCGGCGCGTTCGCCCGCGCTGGCCACATCCTCCCAGCTCAGCATGAGCGGTCCGCCGTCCATGGCTTCGCCGGCCAGCGCTTCGGTGTACTGGTGCACCACGCCTGTGTGATCGCGCACCTCGCGGCGCGCCAGCACGGCACCCGGTTGCAGCACGATGCCCACGAAATCGTCGTACCAGTCGAGCACGTCGGCCGGGCGGCGCACCGGGTGGCCATCGGCGCCATGCATGTGCAGCAGTGGGCGGCAGGCCTGCGCGGCGATGGACAGCGCCATCGCGTCGGTGACACGCAAGCCGTTGGCGCCGGTGAATTCCTTTTCCGCCAGGAAGTGGGCGCACAACCCGCGCAGTTGCGTGCGTTCGCTGGGGGTCAGCGTGTGCAGGAAGGGCAGGGCGTTCAGCGTGCGCGACCACAGCGCGTCGGGCACCGCGGCCGGGCGGCGCCAGCGCCGCCGCAGCGACGTCCACCAGCTCATGCGAGGTTCACCCGCTGCGCGCCGGACGCCGTGAGCCGCAGCAACTCGGTGCGTGGGGGCTCCGCCTTCGCATCCCAGTCGCTGAGCACGATGCGTCGCAAGCCGTCGCCGAGCGGGTGCTCGGCAGGTCGGTGCGTGTGACCATGGATCAGTGTGCTGGCTTCAGCGGTTGCGAGGGCGCTCTTCGCGGCCGCGGCATCGACATCGGCCCACAGGCTCGGGTCGTGGCCGAGCTCGCGCTTGCGCGCCTCGCTGCGCGCGCGCAAGTCGCGCGCGATGGCCTCGCGCTCGGCCAGTGGCCGGGCCAGAAAGGCAGCCTGCCACGCGGCACCGCGCACCTGGGCGCGAAACGCGAGGTAGTCGGTGTCGGCCAGGCACAGCGCGTCGCCGTGGCTGAGCAGCCAGCGCTCGCCGCCGAAGACCAGCGCGGTGGGGTCGTTCAACCCTTGCATGCCGCTGGCGGCCAGGGCCTTCGGGCCGAGCAGGAAATCGCGGTTGCCGGCCATGAAGAAGACCGGCGTGTGCACGGCGAAGCGGTGCAGCGCGCCGATGCAATCGCGCACGAAGGCGCGTTCGGGCGTGTCTGCGTGATCGAGCGCGTCGTCACCGACCCACACCTCGAACAGATCGCCGAGGATGAAGAGCGCGTCGGGCGCCGGTGTGCGGGCGAGGTAGCCGCACCACGCATCGCGCGTGGCGGGCTCGCCCGCGTGCAGGTGCAGGTCGGAGATGAGATCGACCGTGCGCCAAGTGGACGGCGCAACGAGCTCGTCGGTGCGCTCGCCCATGGCGGTGGTCAGAGGGCGACGGCTTTCTCGATCACCACGTCGGCCTTGGGCACATCGTCGTGGAAGCCCTTGCGGCCGGTGGCCACGCCTTCGATCTGCTTGACGATTTCGCTGCCGGCGACGACCTTGCCGAACACCGCGTAACCCCAGCCCTGCGCGCTCGGCGCGGTGTGGTTGAGGAAGCCGTTGTTGGTGACGTTGATGAAGAACTGCGCGGTGGCCGAGTGCGGATCGTTCGTGCGCGCCATGGCCACGGTGTAGACCTCGTTCTTCAGGCCGTTGTTGGCTTCGTTCTCGATCGGCTTGTCGGTCGGCTTCTGGTTCATGCCGGGCTCGAAGCCGCCGCCCTGGATCATGAAGCCGGGGATGACGCGGTGGAACACCGTGTTGTTGTAGTGACCCTTGCTCACATAGGCCAGGAAGTTGGCGGTGGACTTCGGTGCCTTGTCGGCATCGAGTTCGAGCGTGATCACGCCCATGCCGGCGATGTGCAGTTCCACTTGGGGGTTGGCCATGTTCATTTCTCCAGGGTGGCTTTGTTGATGGTGATGGGGGTGAGCGGCACGTTCTGGTGCATGCCGCTGTTGCCGGTGGGCACGGCGCGGATCTTGTCGACCACATCCATGCCGGCGACGACCTTGCCGAAAACGGTGTAGCCGTAACCGTCGGGCGACGGCGCGTTCAGGCCGGCGTTGTCGACGACGTTGATGAAGAACTGCGAGGTGGCCGAGTTCGGGTTGCTGGTGCGCGCCATGGCGATGGTGCCGCGGTCGTTCTTCAGGCCATTGCGCGCTTCCAGCGGAACCGGCGCGCGCGTGGCCTTCTGCTGCATGTCGGCGGCGAAGCCACCGCCCTGGATCATGAAGTTGCCGATCACGCGGTGGAACACCGTGCCGTCGTAGTGCTTGTCGTTCACGTACTGCACGAAGTTCTCCACCGACTTCGGGGCCTTGGCGGCATCGAGCTCGACCACGATGTCGCCCAGCGAGGTGCTCAGCTTCACGCGCGGGTTCGTGGCTTGGGCGTGGGCGGTGGACAGGGCCGTGGTGGCCAGGAGCGCCAGCAGCGCGCGGCGTGGAAGGTTCATGGTGTCCTCAGCGTGAAGGGTTGGCGGGCTGTGCTTCGAGCAAACCCTGCACAGCCTTGAGTTTGGGTTCGAGGCGCGGGTTCCCGGCATCGAGGGCCTGAGCGCGTTGCCATGCGCGTTGCGCCAGGCGTGCGTGCACGTCGCCCAGGTTTTCCAGGGCCACAGCGTATTGCGGGTTGGCGCGGATGGCGGCCTCGAGCGCAGCGCGCGCGTCGTCGTAACGGCCCGCGGCGGCGTGGATCACGGCCAGGTTGTTGTGCGGCTCGGGCAACTCGGGAAACTCTTGCGTGAGGCGCGAGAACGTGTCTTGCGCTGCAGCGATGTCGCCCTTCTGGTTCTGCGCCACGCCCACCAGGAAACGCATCTGCGGATCCCGCGCGTTGGTCTGAAGGTAACGCTGGGCGCGCTCGATGGCCTGGTCGTACTGCCCGGCCCGCGTGAGGCGGGACACGTCGTCGTACGGCGCAAGCGATGTCTGCGCGGACGCGTGAAACGCCATCGCCAGCAGGGCGATGGCGATCAGGCGAGGAGGAGAGGGCAAACGGAACGGGATTGCGCCGCGGTCCGGCGATGACGCTCGGTGGGACATGGAACCTCGTCGGCTGCGCCGGGCCGCGTGATGCCGCGTGGTGCCCGACCAATGGCCCGCTCGTGCACGCCAGTGCGCGATGGGCGTCGATATACTGGCGCGCATTGTATCTGAGGGGTACCGGCGAGCCGGTCGCATCAGACCGTGCCTGCGGGGCGCCGGACCCGTCGGGCGCCGCGCTTGGGGTCGCGGTGGGGGGCGGTCGGCACCGGGCAGCCCTGCGCCTTCGATGACCCTGCACATCCACAACACGCTGACCCGCCGGCTCGAACCGTTTGCGCCCATCGAGCCCGGCCATGTGCGCATGTACGTCTGCGGCATCACGGTCTACGACCTATGCCATGTGGGCCATGCACGTTCCGCCATCGCGTTCGACATCGCACGCCGCTGGCTCGAAACCAGTGGCCATCGCGTCAGCTTCGTTCGCAACATCACCGACATCGACGACAAGATCATCCGTCGCGCGGTGCAGAACGGCGAGACGGTGCGCGCGCTCACCGACCGCATGATCGACGCGATGTACCAGGATTTCGATGCGCTCGGCATCGCGCGCCCCACGCACGACCCGCGCGCCACCGACTACGTGCCGCAGATGCTCGACATCGTGCGCACGCTCGAAGACAAAGGCCTGGCCTACCGCAGCGGCGACGGCGACGTGAACTACGCGGTGCGCCGCTTCCCCGGCTACGGCAAGCTCTCGGGCAAGACGCTCGACGAGCTGAACGCGGGCGAGCGCGTGGCCGTGGCGCAGGGCAAGGAAGACCCGCTCGACTTCGTGCTCTGGAAAGGCACCAAGCCCGACGAGCCCGCCGACGCCCAATGGCCTTCGCCTTATGGGCAGGGGAGGCCGGGCTGGCACATCGAATGCTCGGCCATGGCCTGCGCGCTGCTCGGCGAAACCTTCGACATCCACGGCGGTGGCGCCGACCTGCAGTTCCCGCACCACGAGAACGAGATCGCGCAGAGCGAGGGGGCCAACGGCGTGCCGCTGGCCAGCGTGTGGATGCACAACGGCTTCGTCAACGTCGACAACGAGAAGATGTCCAAGAGCCTGGGCAACTTCTTCACCATCCGCGAGGTGCTGCAGAAGTACGACGCCGAGACGGTGCGCTTCTTCATGCTGCGTGCGCACTACCGCAGCCCGCTCAACCACAGTGACGCCCACCTCGACGACGCGCGCGCCGCACTCAAGCGGCTGTACACCGCGCTGTCGCTGGTGAAGGCGGCAGATGTGGCGATCGACTGGGCCGACCCGTTCGCCGCGCGCTTCAAGGCCGCGATGGACGAGGACTTCAACACACCCGTGGCGCTGAGCGTGCTGTTCGATCTGGCGAGCGAGGTCAACCGCGGCAAGAGCCCGCAACATGCCGGCCTGCTGCGTGCGCTCGGCGGTGTGCTGGGCCTGTTGCAGGCCGATCCGGCCGCCTACCTGCAAGGCGGCGGTGCGGGTGACGCGCTCGACGAAGCCGCCATCACGGCGCAGATCGCAGCGCGCGTGGCCGCCAAGCAGGCCAGGGATTTCGCCGAAGCCGACCGCATCCGCAAGACCTTGCTCGAACAAGGCGTTGTCCTCAAGGACAGCCCCACCGGCACCACCTGGGAGCGCGCCTGATGGCCACCTCGTCGTTGCCGGCCGATTTCGGCCCCGAAGCGCCCGCGTACTGGGCGGAGGCCTGCCGCCACCTCGTCAAGCGCGACCGTGTGCTCAAGAAGCTCATCCCGCAGTACCCGGGGGCCAGCCTGCAGTCGCGTGGCGATGCCTTCGTCACGCTGGCGCGCAGCATCGTGGGCCAGCAGATTTCGGTGAAGGCCGCGCAGTCGGTGTGGGACCGCTTCGAAGCGCTCACCCGCAAGATGACGCCGGCGCAAGTGCTCAAGCTCAAGGTCGACGACATGCGCGGCGCGGGCCTGTCGGCGCGCAAGGTCGAGTACCTGGTCGATCTCGCGCTGCATTTCGCCGACAAGCGCGTGCGCGTGAACGACTGGCCCGGCATGGACGACGAGGCCATCATTGCCGAGCTGGTGGCCATCCGCGGCATCGGCCGCTGGACGGCCGAGATGTTCCTGATCTTTCACCTCATGCGGCCCAACGTGCTGCCGCTGGACGACATCGGCCTGCAGAACGGCATCAGCCAGGCCTACTTCTCGGGCGAGCCTGTGAGCCGCAGCGAGATCCGCGAAGTGGCGGCCACCTGGGCACCTTATTGCAGCGTGGCCACTTGGTATATTTGGCGGTCGCTCGACCCGCTCCCCGTGAGCTATTGAGCCACCTGAAAAGGAGCCTGAATTGGCCAAGAAGAACTTTCTCGACTTCGAGCAACCGATCGCGGAACTCGAATCCAAGATCGAGGAACTGCGCTACGTGCAGACCGAATCGGCGGTCGACATCTCGGAAGAGATCGACAAGCTCGCGTCCAAAAGCCTGCAGCTCACCAAAGACATCTACAGCCAACTGAGCCCGTGGCAGATCACCAAGATCGCGCGCCACGCCGACCGGCCGTACACGCTCGACTACGTGCGCGAAATCTTCACGCACTTCACCGAGCTGCACGGCGATCGCCATTTCTCCGACGACCTCTCCATCGTCGGTGGCCTGGCGCGCTTCAACGGCCAGCCCTGCATGGTCATCGGCCACCAGAAGGGGCGCGACACGAAGGAGCGCGGTCTGCGCAACTTCGGCATGACCAAGCCCGAGGGCTACCGCAAGGCGTTGCGCCTGATGAAGCTGGCCGAGAAGTTCAAGCTGCCGGTGTTCACCTTCGTCGACACGCCCGGCGCCTACCCCGGCATCGACGCCGAAGAGCGCGGCCAGTCGGAAGCCATCGGCCGCAACATCTTCGAGATGGCGCAGCTCGAGGTGCCCATCATCTCCACCATCATTGGTGAAGGCGGTTCTGGTGGTGCCCTGGCCATCGCGGTGGCCGATCAGGTGCTCATGCTGCAGTACTCCGTGTATTCGGTGATCAGCCCCGAAGGCTGTGCGTCCATCCTCTGGAAGACCAGCGAACGCGCGAGCGAGGCCGCCGAGGCCCTGGGCATCACGGCGCACCGGCTCAAGGCCCTGGGCCTGGTCGACAAGATCGTCAACGAACCCGTGGGCGGCGCGCACCGCGACCACAAACAGATGGCTGCCTTCCTCAAGCGCGCCTTGACCGACGCCTACCGCCAGGTGGCCGACCTCAAGGTGAAAGAGCTGCTGGAGCGCCGCCATGCCCGCCTGGACGGCTATGGCCGCTTCACCGACACCAAGGCCGAGGCGCGCGAGAAGCGCTGAGCCCGCTGTGATGGCAATGCCCGGGGCCCAGGCGCTTGCCGACTGGGCCCTTCGTCATTGGAGCGCCGCAGGCGAACCCGATGGCGCCATGGCGGTGGCCTACAGCGGCGGCGCCGACTCCACGGCCTTGTTGCTGGCTGCGCAGGTGCGCTGGCCGGGCCGTGTGGTGGCGCTGCACGTGCACCACGGCCTGCAGCCTGCGGCCGATGGCTTCGAGGCCCATGCCCGCGCGTTCTGCGAGCGCCACGCCATCGCGTTGCACGTCGAGCGCGTCAATGCGCGTGCCGCGGTGGGCCAGAGCCCCGAAGACGCGGCGCGCAGCGCGCGCTACGCGGCCCTGTCGCGCCTCGCGCGCGAAGCGGGGGCGCCCTGGGTGTTGCTGGCCCAGCACCTGGACGACCAGGCCGAAACCGTGCTGCTGGCGCTGTCGCGCGGCGCGGGCCTGCCCGGCCTGGCCGCCATGCCCGAGGCGTTCGAGCGCGGCGGCGTGCGTTTCGGCCGGCCCTGGCTGGGCTTGCCCGGCGCGGTTTTGCGCGAGGCGCTGCAGGCGCTGGGCGAGGCCTTCATCGACGACCCGAGCAACGCCGACACACGCTTCACCCGCAACCGAATCCGGCACCGCCTTGCCCCCGCGTGGCACGAGCAGTTCCCCGGCTACCGCGACGCGCTCGCGCGGAGCGCGGGGCATGCGGCACAGGCCCAGCGGCTGCTGGATGAGCTGGGCGCCCTGGATCTCGCCACCGTGGGCGATCCGCCCGCCATCGCGGCCCTGCAGGCGCTCTCGCGCGACCGCCAGGCCAACCTGTTGCGCCACTGGCTGCGCCGCGCCCATGGCGTGGCGCCCAGCGCGGCGCAGCTGGGCGAACTGCTCGACCAGATCGACGCCTGCCGCACGCGCGGGCACGCCATCCGCATCAAGGTGGCCGATGGTTTCGTGGTGCGCGACACCACGCGGTTGGCGTACACCCCCTCGGTATAATCCCGCGGTTTTGCCCGGCCCGAGCGGCTTGCGGCACACCCTGCGGCGGCCCGCGCCGCGCTTTCCCTCCAGTCCAATGGCTCTGATCGTTCACAAGTACGGCGGCACCTCCATGGGGTCGACCGAACGCATTCGCAACGTCGCCCGTCGCGTCGCCAAATGGCACAAGGCCGGCCACCTGATGGTGGTGGTGCCCAGCGCCATGAGCGGTGAAACCAATCGCCTGCTCGGCCTCGCCAAGGAACTCTCGCCCGCCAAGCCGGGCAACGCCTATGGCCGCGAGCTCGACATGCTCGCCGCCACCGGCGAACAGGCCTCGTCCGCGCTGCTGGCCATTGCGCTGCAGGCCGAGGGCCTGGAGGCCGTGAGCTACGCCGGCTGGCAGGTGCCCATCAAGACGAACGACGCCTACACCAAGGCGCGCATCGAGTCGATCGACGACGTGCGCGTGCGCGCCGATCTGGCCGCGGGCAAGGTCGTCATCGTCACCGGCTTCCAGGGTGTGGACCCGGACGGCAACATCACCACGCTCGGCCGTGGCGGCAGCGACACCTCGGCCGTGGCCGTGGCCGCGGCGCTCAAGGCGGCCGAATGCCTGATCTACACCGACGTCGATGGCGTCTACACCACCGACCCGCGTGTCGTGCCCGAGGCGCGCCGCCTGCTGCGCGTGAGCTTCGAGGAAATGCTGGAGATGGCCAGCATGGGCTCCAAGGTGCTGCAGATCCGTTCGGTGGAATTCGCGGGCAAGTACCGTGTGCCGCTGCGCGTGCTCTCCAGCTTCACGCCCTGGGACATCGACCTGACCGAAGAAGCCGCCTCCGGCACCCTGATCACTTTCGAGGAAGACGAAGCCATGGAACAAGCCGTCGTATCCGGCATTGCGTTCAACCGTGACGAAGCCAAGGTCTCCGTGCTGGGCGTGCCCGACAAGCCCGGCATTGCGGCGCAGATCCTGGGCGCCGTGGCCGACGCCAACATCGAAGTCGACGTGATCATCCAGAACCTGAGCAAGGACGGCAAGACCGACTTCAGCTTCACGGTGCACCGCAACGATTACCAGAAGACGCTGGACCTGCTGAAGGACAAGGTGGTACCCGCGCTCGGTGCCGCCGACGTGGTGGGTGACAACCGCATCTGCAAGGTCAGCATCGTGGGCATCGGCATGCGCAGCCACGTGGGTGTGGCCAGCCGCATGTTCCGCTGCCTCAGCACCGAAGGCATCAACATCCAGATGATCTCCACCTCGGAGATCAAGACCTCCGTCGTGATCGACGAGAAGTACATGGAGCTCGCCGTGCGCGCGTTGCACCGCGAGTTCGATCTCGATCAGACCGCCGACAAACTCGGCGGCTGAGCGAGCCGGCCCGCTGTGTTCTTTGGGGCATAATGCGGGCCTTCCCGGAGTGATGACCGAGTGGCCGAAGGTGCTCCCCTGCTAAGGGAGTATGGGGTGTAGAGCCTCATCGAGGGTTCGAATCCCTCTCACTCCGCCAGATGTTCGAATGCAAAGGCGCCCCACGGGGCGCCTTTGTTTTTGTCCACGCGAACCACCATGTCCCAGAGCCTCACGCGCACCGCTTTCGCCACGCTGCTGCTGATCGCCTTCATGATGGGTGCGAACCACGTGGCCGCGCGCCTCGCGTTCGACCACGGCGTCACGGTGGCCACGGCCGTCACGTTCCGCAGCGGGGTCACGGCGCTGGTGGTGGCGGCCATCCTGCTGGTGTACCGCGTGCCGTTGCGTTTGCAGGCGAAGCACCGCAAGGCCTTGCCCGCCATCGGCTTGCTGGTGGGCATTCAAAGTTTGTGCCTGTACGCCGCGGTGGCGCGCCTGCCGGTGGCGCTGGCGCTACTGGCGTTCAACACCTATCCCTTGTGGACGGCGCTGTGGGCGCGGGTGGTCTATAGCCAGAAGCCGGCGCCGCACCTGCTCAAGGCCATGCCGCTGATGTTGCTGGGCCTGGCGCTCGCGCTCGATGTGTCGGGCGCGGCCTCGGGGCTGGGTGCGGGCGGGCACTGGGCGCGCATCGGCGTGGGCGTGGGCTTTGCGCTCGCTGCCGCGGCGAGCTTCGGCCTGGCGCTGGTGTTCACGCAGCACGAAGCGGGCGATCTCGATGGCCGCGTGCGCACCGCGAGCACCATGGGCATCGTTGCGGTCATCGCGCTGGCCGCGAGCGCCACGCAGGGCGGCCTGCACTTCCCGAACGCCATGCCCGGCTGGTGGGGTCTGCTCGGGCTCACCTTTCTCTACGGCACGGCCTTCACCATCATGTTCACGGTGCTGCCGCGCCTGGGCGTGGTGGGCAACTCGGCCATCATGAACATCGAGCCCATCTTCGCGCTGGTGCTGGCCTGGGTGTTCCTGGGCCAGTCGATCGCGGCGATCCAGGTGGCCGGTGGCCTGATCGTGGTGGCCACGGTGATGTGGCTCGGCCTGCGCAAGGGCTGATCGCGCCCAACCCCGCGCTCACCCGTTTTCGTCGTCCAGCGACGCGCTCCAGCGGTCGCCCCAGTCGTTCAGGGTGCGCCGGTCGCGCTTGGTGGGGCGGCCCATGGGCTGGCTGAGCGCGGGCTCGGGGGCCAAGCGGCGTTGCTCGGCAGTGGCCAGGCGCCGGGCCACCGACTCGGGCGTTTCCTCGTAGAGCTGCTGCGCCACAGGCGCCGGCCCGCGCACCGCGCTCAGGCCCTTCACCACCACCGTGCGCAACTCGTTGCCCATGCGGAACTCGATGGTGTGGCCCACCTGCGGTTCGCGCGAGGCCTTGGCCAACTGGCCGTTGATGGTGACGCGGCCTTTGTCGATGGCTTCGGCGCTGAGCGCGCGGGTCTTGAAGAAGCGCGCGGCCCAGAGCCACTTGTCCAGGCGCACGCGTTCGGGTTCCTTGGGGTTCATGGTGTGGCGAGCGGCAGGCGCGCGGTGGCGTCGAGCCCGCGCACGCTGCCGCCTTCGAGGCGGTTGTGGAGTTCGATCTGGCCGCCGAGCGATTGCACGATCTCGCGGCAGATGGCCAGGCCCAGGCCCGAGCCCGACAGGCTGGGGCCGGCGCGGTGGTCGGTGGCGAAGGGCTGGAACAGCCGATCGCGCAGCGCGGGTGCGATGCCCGGGCCGCTGTCGCTCACCGTGAGCGCGGCGGTGTTGGTGTCGCGGTGCAGGCTCACCTGCAGCGTGCCACCCGGCGGGCTGTGCTTGATGGCGTTGTGCAGCAGGTTGCGCGCGAGTTCGCGCAGCGCCCATTCGTGCGCGCGCACGGGCGCTTCGCTGTCCAGGTCGAGCGCGAAGTCGAGGTTGCGATCGGCGATCAGCGCGGAGAGATCGAGCGCCACGGCACGCACCACCGCGGCCCAGTCGATCACCGGCACGTCCAGGTCCTGGCGCAGTTGTTCCACCTTGGCCAGCGCCAGCATCTGGTTGGCGAGTTCGGTGGCGCGGTCCACCGTCTGGGCGATCTCGTCGAGCGCCTGGCGCGGCTCCACGTCGCCACGGCGCGCGGATTGCAGCTGCGTCTTGAGCACCGCGAGCGGCGTGCGCAACTGGTGCGAGGTGTCGCGCACGAAGCGCTTCTGGTGGTCGAGCAGTTGCGACAGGCGCTGCATGTGCTGGTTGGTGGCGTCCAGCAGTGGCAGCAGTTCGCGCGGCGCCTGCTCGGTGGACAGCGGCGACAGATCGTTCTGCTGGCGCGAGCCGAGCGCGTGGCTGAGTTCGCGCACCGGGCGCGTGGCGCGTTGCACCACCAGCACGACGACGAGCGCGATCACCGCCAGCAGCGCGGCCTGGCGCCACAGCGTGTCGATCAGGATCTGGCGCGCCAGAGTCTCGCGCAGCTCCAGCGTTTCGGCCACCTGAATGGTGGCGATGCCCTGGCCCTGTACGCCCGCCACGGGCTGCAGCAGCACGGCCATGCGCACCGGCACGCCGCGGTACTGGTCGTCGTAGAAGCTCACCAGCGCGGCGTAGATGTTGTCTGACGGCGCGTTGCGCCGCGGCGCCGGCATGTCGTCGAAGCCCGAGACCATCTCGCCCTTGAAGCCGCTCACGCGGTAGAAGAGGCGGCTGCGGTTGTCGGCCTCGAACGCCTCCAGCGCGGAGTAGAGCAAGGTGGCCTGCACGCGGGCCTCGTCGCCGGTGCCGCTCACGTGCAACTGCTCGCCGAGCGATTTCGCGGTGGCCAGCAGGGTGCGGTCGTACGCGGTGTCGGCGGCGGCCAGGGCCTGGCGGTACAGCACCACGGTGTTGAACACCACGTAGCCGAACACCGGCAACAGAATGCCCAACAGCAGCGTGCGGCGCAGCGACAGGGCGCGCGATGTCACGGTGTGGCCTTGATGAGGTAGCCCAGGCCGCGCAGCGTGACGAGCTGCGCCCCGGTGGGCGCGATCTTCTTGCGCAGCCGGTAGGCCACCACCTCGATCGCTTCGGGCTGCACCTCGGTTTCGCCCGGGAACACGAGCTCGAACAGGCGCTCCTTCGCGATCGCGTGCCCGGGCCGCGCGAGCACGGCGCGCAGCAGCGCCAGTTCGCGGGGCGCCAGCTCCAGCGGCTGGCCCTGGTGGTACACCGCGCCGCTGTCGGCATCGACCGTCATGCCGCACCACGCGGTCGAGCCGGGGGCCTCGGCCCCCGAGGCGCGGCGCACCAGCGCGCGCACGCGGGCTTCGAGTTCGTCGAGGTCGAAGGGCTTGGGCAGGTAGTCGTCGGCGCCGGTGTTCAGGCCCAGGATGCGGTCGCCCACGGTGCCGCGCGCGGTGAGGATGATCACCGGCGTGCGCAGGCCGGCGGCGCGGGCCTGGGCCAGCACCTCCAGGCCGTCCTGGCCGGGCAGCGAGAGGTCGAGCAGCACGGCGTCGGGCTGGCTCTGGCGCCACACGGCCAGGGCACGCAATCCGTCGTCGCAACTCACCACCTGCAGGCCGCGCCGCTCGAACGAACGGCTCAGCGTCGCCTGCATGGCGGGGTTGTCCTCGATCAGCAGCAGCTTCATCCGTTGCGGATTATCGGGAGGTGAGCGGATCAGGGTTTCCACGGGGTGACCGGACAGCCAACTGACAGGGCCGCGGCGCAAGATGCCTGGCGTCGATTCCCCCATCCAGGAGACAAGCCATGCGTCGCGACACCTTCCTCAAATCCCTGGCCGCACTGGCCGCGGCCGGCGCCCTGCCCAACGCGGCCTGGGCCAGCGCCAACATCAAGATGATGATTCCCGCCAACCCCGGTGGCGGTTGGGACGGCACCGGCCGCGCGCTCGGCGAAGCGCTGCGCGACGCGGGTGTGGCGTCGTCGGTGACCTTCGAGAACAAGGGCGGCGCGGCCGGCGCCATCGGCCTGGCGCAGTTCTTCAACGCCAGCAAGGGCGACCCGAACGCGCTGATGGTGATGGGCGCCGTGATGCTCGGCGGCATCATCACCGGCAAGCCGCCGGTGTCGATCACGCAGGTCACGCCGGTGGCGCGCCTGACCACCGAATACAACGTGTTCGTGCTGCCCGCCGAATCGCCGCTCAAGACCATGAAGGACGTGGTCGAGCAGCTCAAGAAAGACCCGGGCAGCGTGAAGTGGGGCGGCGGTTCGCGCGGCGCCACCGAGCACATCGCGGCGGCGCAGATCGCGCAGGCCGTGGGCGTGCCGGCTGCGAAGATCAACTACGTGCCGTTCCGCGGCGGCGGTGAAGCGGTGGCCGCCATCCTGGGTGGCAACGTCACCGTGGGCGGCAGCGGCTACAGCGAATTCCAGCCCTACATCGAGAGCGGCAAGATGCGCGCGATCGCCGTCACCTCGGGCAAGCGGCTCGACGGCATCAACGTGCCCACGCTGAAGGAGCAGGGCATCGACGTGGAGATCGGCAACTGGCGCGGTGTGTACGGCGCGGCCGGCATCACCCCCGCCCAGCGCGACGCGCTGGCGGCCATGATCGTGAAGGCCACGCAGAGCAAGGCCTGGGCCGAGGCGGTGAAGAAGAACAACTGGACGCCCGCGCTGCTCACCGGCAAGGCCTTCGAGGAATTCGTGGACCGCGACTTCTCGTCGCTGCGCGCGACCATGGTGCGCGCCGGCATGGTCTGACGAAAGCCCGCGATGATCGAGATGCACGAACCGGCACCGTCGCGCACGGGCCAGGTGGCCATCGGCCTGGGCGCACTCGGCGTGGCCGCGGTGCTGGCCGTGGGCGCCTGGCAGATCCCCTCCAACGCCGGCTATGCGGGCGTGGGCCCCGACTTCCTGCCCTGGGTGATGTGCGCGGCCATGGCCATCTGCGGCACGCTGCTCGTGTGGCAGGCGTTCAACGGCGGCTGGCGCGACGTGGAGACGCCCTCGGGCGCCGCCCACGGCGACTGGCATGCCCTGGCCTGGGTGGCCGCGGGCGTGCTCGCCAACGCCTCGCTCATCACCACCATCGGCTTCGTGTTGAGCTGCACGCTGTGCTACGTGCTCGCGGTGCGCGGGCTGCGGTTGAGCGAAGGGCGCGCGGGGGGCGGCCCTCGAACCACGTTCGTTGATGTGGTCACCGGCGTGCTGATCGCAGCGCCGGTCTACTGGGTCTTCACGAAATTGCTGGCGGTCAATCTGCCCGGCATCAGCGCCAGCGGTTGGATCTGACATGGGCGACATCCTCACGCAACTCATGGGTGGTTTTGCCACCGCCGCCACGCCCATTAACCTGCTGTGGGCGCTGGCGGGCTGCGCGCTCGGCACGGCCATCGGCGTGCTGCCGGGCCTGGGCCCGGCCGTCACGGTGGCCATGCTGCTGCCCATCACCGGCCAGGTGGAGCCCACCGCGTCGATGATCTTCTTCGCCGGCATCTACTACGGCGCCATGTACGGTGGCTCCACCACGTCGATCCTGCTCAACACCCCGGGCGAGACCGGCACCATGGTGACCGCGCTCGAAGGCTTCAAGATGGCGCGCAACGGCCGCGCAGGCGCCGCACTGGCCACCGCGGCCATCGGCTCCTTCGTGGCCGGCACCATCGGCACGGTGCTCGTCACGTTGTTCGCGCCCTTCCTGGCCGAATTCGCCGTGCGCCTGGGCCCGCCCGAGTACTTCTGCCTCATGCTGCTGGCCTTCACCACGGTGAGCGCGGTGCTCGGCAAGAGCGCGCTGCGCGGCATCACCGCGCTGTTCCTGGGTCTGTCGCTCGGGCTCGTGGGTATCGACCAGATCACCGCGCAGGTGCGCTTCACCGCGGGCATCCTGGAGTTCATGGACGGTGTGGAGGTGGTGCTGGTGGCCGTGGGCCTGTTCGCGGTAACGGAGGCGCTCTATAACGCGCTGTACGAAGGCCGCGCGCAGACCACCTTGAACCGCATGACCAAGGTGCACATGACGCGCTCGGAGTGGCGCCGCTCGTGGCCAGCGTGGTTGCGCGGCACCGCCATCGGCTTTCCCTTCGGCACCATCCCCGCGGGCGGTGCAGAGATTCCCACCTTCCTGAGCTACGCCACCGAGCGCAAGCTCGCCAGCGCCGAGGTGAAGGAGAGCTTCGGCACCACGGGCGCCATCGAAGGCGTGGCCGGCCCCGAGGCCGCGAACAACGCGTCCGTCACGGGCACGCTGGTGCCGCTGCTCACGCTGGGCATTCCCACCACCGTCACCGCGGCCATCCTGCTCTCTGCGCTGCAGAACTACGGCATCAACGCCGGCCCGCAGCTGTTCCAGACGTCGTCGACCCTGGTGTGGGCGCTGATTGCGTCGCTCTACATCGGCAACGTGATGCTGCTGGTGCTGAACCTGCCCATGGTGGGCCTGTGGGTGCAGTTGCTCAAGATCCCGCGGCCGCAGTTGTACGCAGGCATCCTGATCTTCGCGACCGTGGGTGTGTACGGCATGCGCCAGAGCGCGTTCGACCTGTTCCTCATGCTCGGCATCGGCCTGCTCGGCGTGCTCATGCGCCGCTTCGATTTCCCCGCCGCCCCGGTGATCGTGGGGCTCATCCTCGGGCCGCTGGCCGAAGCGCAGATGCGCAACGCACTGTCCATCGGCGAAGGCAACTGGATGGTGTTCGTGCAGCGGCCGATGTCGCTCACCTTGCTGATCGTGGTGGTGCTGGTGCTGGTGGTGCCGCGGTTGCTGGCGTTGCGGCGGCGCTGAGGTTTATTGCCCGCCTGCTTGGTTGGCGGCCAAGGGCTTGGGCCATGGGCTGGTGGGATTCACTGCGCTGCCCCTTGCTGCGCAAGGGGTTCGCTGCGGTGCTCGGGTGACGGGCCGTGCGGCGTAACTCGCTGCATGCGCTGCGCGCATTCCGCTCGAACAGACGCCGCGAGTCAGTTCACTAAGCGCGCTGCGCGCGCCGGCCCGCCACCCTGCGCTCCTCGCCAGCGCACAGGCGCCCCCCAGCCCATGGCCCAAGCCCTCGGCGGGGGGGAGGTGCACAGCCTGGGCTCAACCGAAATAAAACGAACGGGACGCTTGAAACTCGGATAGCGGGCTTACGGGCAGCTCAATGCGTGACGCAAACGAGACACTCGTTACGCATGGATGGCGGCTGGGGGAGTGGTGGCACAGTTGGCAAGTTGCCTGTACGACCCGGTTCTCAGGGTCGGTGCGACGAAAATCTGAACTACCGGAAAGGCAGGGAGGCTATGTCGGGGCACGATGCGAAGCAGCACTCGTATGAGGTGAAAGCAGGGACGGCATCGTCTGCGTGGATGGTCCGGATTCTGCTGAGTTCGGCACTGGCTCTTGCCCCTTCGGCGCTGACGGTCGCAGCGCTGAATTTGCTGCTGGGTGGGAACTGGCGAGAGCCGGTCGTCGAGACCCTGCTGAACACGCATCTGCCATGGCTTACTGCGGCTGGCAGTTGGATCAAGGCCCGCGGTGAATGGGCTCCGAACGTTCTCGTCTGGGCAGCCTGGACCCTCACGATTTTCCAGTTCTGGTCCGAGCGCGTGGTGTTCTTCGCTGTGAGTTCTCAGCGGTTCGATGCCATGAAGTCGGTGTCCGACTTGGCGTGGGCCCCGGGCATTATTTCTTGGGTCGAAGCGCCGACTGACGCATCCGCGCAGTCTTTCGACCCGCAGGATGGCTGGCAACGGCAGCGCCGCGCCCTGGAAGCGCTGCGCTTGTGGATCGACACGGGTGCCGCCGATGGCTATTGGGGTCATGTGTGGCCTCGCAAGCCTGCGCCACATCGCACGACAGACTGGCAACCACTTTCCTTTGCGCTCCTCACCGGAGCCAACGGCGTGGGCAAGTCCTCCATGGCGTTGCACTTCTCGAAGCAGATTTCCTGGGGTACTGACCTTAGTGATTCGACCGTACCGCGCAAGATGGCGTGGCATGACTGGCTGAGCGCCTGGTCCCGAACAGTGTTGCCGTGGCGCCGTCGCCGGGCAGGCGATCCGTGGGATGTCGGGGTTTTAGTACCACACGACCAAGCGATGGTCGAGGCGTTGCGCCACTGGGAGCCCCGCCGGCCGACGTTGCTGCTGATCGACGAACCCAGCAGTGCTGCCACCGAGTGTTTGAAGATTCTCGAAGCGCGGCGTCATGTTTTCTGGCACCCGGTGCGGGTGTTGCTGCTGGATCAATCGCTTCCGCTGGCGCTCGATCCGTACATCGATAGTTCGGCCCTGACATCCCCTGCGGTGGTACTGACCCACGGTGGTGCCCTAGATCTTGGTGAACTGAAATTCGACGCGGCAGCCGTTCGGTCGATGTGGAATGCGCTGTGCGGGCATGGCAGCGAGCGGCCAGAAGACTCGGCTACCGCGCGAAAGCTGTGGGCATCCGATGAGGTTGACTTAGCGGTTGCCGTCTCGCAGGGTAATCCTTTGCAGGTGGCGCTGCTGCTCGATCAACTTCGGCGCACGCCGCTATCGCTCGAGCAATGGGTTGCGAAGGCGTGCCACATTGCTAGGGCGCCATCGTCAGTGGCCCTCTTGGAGCTGGAGCACAAAGAGGTTAGGCATCGGCTCGTGGCCGACCGAGCCCGGGATCTGGTGGATACCCATCTGGGCACGATGCAGCGCTTGGACCCGAGCTTGCCCGCGATGCTGATGCCTGCATTGGTGGCAGCAACCGTCACAGCCGGGCTGCGCCTTGACGACGAAACTGCGGCCCGTGTTGATGCCCGTGCGCTGAACGAGTTGTTCCCTAGCCGCAGAAGGGTTGCTGACCCGGTCTGGGTTCCGCCGGTGCGGCCAACGATCGTCGCGCGTGCTTTCCTGGCTGACTGGATCGGGCGTGTCGCGGCCCCGCAGGCGCGAGCGCTCGAAGTTGCCCGTCTGGCATGGCGCCTGGAACCCGAAGGCGCCTTGCGCGGGATGCACGATCGCAGTGTGTTGCCCGATGACCTGCAGGCAGCCATGCGAGAGGTCCGAAGGACCCGGACTGATCAGCGGCTTTCCTTGCCTTTGGCACAGAGCGATTGCATCGCCGTGCTGTGTGACCGTGCTTCGACGGATGACGCAGTCGAGAGTGTGCGGGCGCTCAATCTCGACGACAGGGAGCAACTGCTCCGATGGCTGCGCCGCCGGATGGAAGACCGTGACCGACGAGTTCCCGAACCCCTGGGTGCTGTGTTGCTGGCTCTGAGGTTCGTCGCCTGGACATTGTCCATGCCGCTGGTGGAGGACAAAGAGGGCGCGCTCGCATGGGGATTGGCGCAAGTGGTTCGCTGGGCACCGGCGATGGGCACGATCCAGTTTCCCTTTGCGCGGGAGCGCGAATTGGCCGACGCATTGGATGCATTTTTACTGGCCACATTGCCGTATTGGGGCGACGGCCGGCCGCAGGAATTGGACTCATGGCGAAGGCAGATGAGGGGTGTTGGTGGCCATCCTGCTCTGCGAGCCTGCCGCAGGCTGATCCGGGAGTCTCGACGCGTCGAGTCAGCAAGCCCGGAAGCGGGTGAGCCGGCAACCGCTACAACCATCGCATCGCACTGGCGCTTGACAACAGCATTTGCCGCTTTGCGGGCGGGGCAGCGTGGGCTCGAAGTGGCCTCTCAGCTCGCGAACCGAGTCGAGTGTTTAGCCACGTTGCGACCCGAATTCGCGGAACATGCAGATCTGCAAAAGGAGCGCGCCAGGACTTGGGGCTACGTGATCTATGCGGCCGCTCGACTGGGTGGCGAGCGGGCGCTGGAGGAGTCGCGGTTACTGGCCGAGCGCGTGGACGCGATCGCCACGTCGCAGCCCGAGTTCGCGGCGCATGCCGGGCTGCAAAAGGAGCGTGCTGAGGCGTGGGGCTACGTGACCTACGCGGCCAGCCAATTGGGTGGAGAGCGGGCGCTCAAGGAGTCACGGTCGCTGGCCGACCGGGTGGAAACGATCGCCACGTTGCAGTCGGAGTTCGCGGCGCACACCGGGCTGCAAGAAGAGCATGCCACGGCGTGGCGCTTCGTAACCTACGCGGCCAGCGAACTGGGTGGCGAACGGGCGCTCAAGGAGTCACGGTCGCTGGCCGAGCGGGTGGACGCGATCGCCACGTCGCAGCCGGAGTTCGCGGCGCATGCCGGGCTGCAAAAGGAGCGTACTGAGGCGTGGCGCTGCGTGACCTACGCGGCCAGCGAACTGGGTGGCGATCAGGCGCTGGAGAAGTCACGGTCGCTGGCCGAGCGGGTGGACGCGATTGCCACGTCGCAGCCGGAGTTTGCGGCGCATGCCGGGCTGCAAAGGGAGCGTGCTGAGGCGTGGCGCTGCGTGACCTACGCGGCCAGCCAACTGGGTGGCGAGCGGGCGCTCATGGAGTCACGGTCGCTGGCCGAGCGCTTGGACGCGATCGCCACGTCGCAACCCGAGTTCGCGGCGCATGCCGGGCTGCAAGAAGAGCATGCCACGGCGTGGCGCTTCGTGACCTACGCGGCCAGCCAACTGGGTGGAGAGCGGGCGCTCAAGGAGTCACGGTCGTTGGCCGATCGCGTGGAAACGATCGCCACGTCGCAACCCGAGTTCGCGGCGCACGCCAGGTTGCAAGATGAGCGTGTCACGGCGTGGCGCTGCGTGACCTACGCGGCCAGCAAATTGGGTGGCGAGCGGGCGCTGGAGGAGTCACGGTTACTGGCCGAGCGCGTGGACGCGATCGCCACGTCGCAGCCGGAGTTCGCGGTGCATGCCGGGCTGCAAGAAGCGCGTACCACGGCATGGCGCTGCGTGACCTACGCGGCCAGTGAACTGGGTGGCGAGCGGGCGCTGGAGGAGTCACTGTTGCTGGCCGATCGCGTGGACGCGATCGCCACGTCGCAGCCGGAGTTCGCGGTGCATGCCGGGCTGCAAGAAGAGCGTGCTAAGGCGTGGCGCTTCGTGACCTACGCGGCCAGCCAACTGGGTGGAGAGCGGGCGCTCAAGGAGTCACGGTCGCTGTCCGATCGCGTGGAAACGATCGCCACGTCGCAACCCGAGTTCGCGGCGCACGCCAGGCTGCAAGATGAGCGTGCCACGGCGTGGCGCTGCGTGACCTACGCGGCCAGCAAACTGGGTGGTGAGCGGGCGCTGGAGGAGTCACGGTTACTGGCCGAGCGCGTGGACGCGATCGCCACGTCGCAGCCGGAGTTCGCGGTGCATGCCGGGCTGCAAGAAGCGCGTGCCACGGCGTGGCGCTGCGTGACTTACGCGGCTGCTCAACTGAGTGGCGAGCGGGCACTGGAGGAGTGTCGGTCGCTGGCCGCGCGCGTCGAATCGATCGTCACGTCGCAACCTGAATTCGCTGCGCATGCCGGGCTGCAGAACCAATGTTCGTATGCATGGACATTCGTGGCGGATCGGGCACGGGCCGAAAACGAGGTGCAAGTTGAGCAGCAAGCCAGGGTTAGAGCCTCCAGGCGATCGTGAAGCCGAAGGAGCGCGCGGCTGGTGATCGGCCGGCAAAAGGGCAGCGTTCAACACCAGGCCATACCTACATACGCCCCAGGGGTACCATCCACTCCCATGACCCGCGACGACCGCCTGCCACGCGACGCGCAGAGCATTCTGGAGCTCGCTGCGCGTTCCATGTTCGATCTCTTCGCCAACGCCAGCGAAGGAATGATGCTGGTGGACCGCAATGCGCGGGTGGTGTGGATCAACGACCAGTACCGCCGCTTCCTGCCCGCGCTCGGCTTCGAGCGCGAGGAAGACTTTGTGGGCCAGCCCGTGAGCAGCGTGGTGCACAACACGCAGATGCACCGCGTGCTGGCCACCGGCAAGCCCATCCTCATCGACCTGCTCGACAACCGCGCCGGCACCTTCGTGGTGAGCCGCATTCCGTTGCGCGATGCCGGGGGCGAGGTGATCGGTGTGCTCGGCATCGTGCTGTTCGATCACCCCGAGACCACGCTGCAGCCGCTGATCACCAAGTTCGCGCGGCTCGAGCAGGACCTGAAGGAGGCGCAGCGCCAGCTCGCCACGCAGCGGCGCAGCAAGTACACCTTCGCCAGCTTCGTGGGCACCAGCCCGGCGGCGGTGGAGGTGAAGCGCCAGGCGCGGCGTGCCGCGATGTCCACCAGCCCGGTGCTGCTGCTGGGCGAAACGGGCACCGGCAAGGAACTGCTCGCGCACGCCATTCACGCCGCATCGCCTCGCGCGGGCAAGCCCTTCGTGGGTGTGAACATGGCGGCGGTGCCCGAGTCGCTGCTCGAAGCGGAGTTCTTCGGCGTGGCGCCCGGCGCCTATACCGGCGCCGACAAGAAAGGCCGCGACGGCAAGTTCAAGCTCGCCGATGGCGGCACGCTGTTCCTCGACGAGCTGGGCGACATGCCCATGGCCATGCAGGTGAAGCTGTTGCGTGCGCTGCAGGAAGGCGAGATCGAACCGCTGGGTTCCAACCAGCTCGTGCGTTGCGACGTGCGTGTGGTGGCCGCCACCTCGCGCGATCTGCCGCAGATGGTGCGCGAAGGCCGCTTCCGCGAAGACCTGTACTACCGCCTTAACGTGCTGCCGATCCGCGTGCCGCCGCTGCGCGAGCGCCGGGCCGACATTCCGCAGCTCATCGAGGCGCTGTGCGAGGACATCGCCGCGCGCGGTGGTGGCGCGCCGCTGGAGATCGGCCCGCAGGCGCAGGCGGTGCTGGCGGCGCAACCCTGGCGCGGCAACATCCGCGAACTGCGCAACGTGCTGGAGCAGCTCGCGCTGCGCACCGATTCGCCCCTGATCACCGCGGACGACGTGGCCGATGTGTTGCGCGAGGCGGGCCTGCCCGCGCTGGCGCCGATCGAGCGCGCCGCGCCCGGCCTGTTGTCGGAGGTGGAGGGCGCTGACCTGCGCCCGCTGCCCGAGCAGATTGCCGACCTGGAGCGCCGCGCCATCGCAGCGGCGCTGGCGCGCACCGGCGGCAACCGCACGGCCGCCGCGCGCTTGCTGGGCATCTCGCGCGCCAGCCTGTACGACCGCTTGGCCGCTTCGCCCGAGTTGTCGGATATTCAGACGGTTGACTGAATTTCAGACGGTTGGCATTTTTCAGGCGTCTGAAATTCAGACGATATACGTCGGCCCGTGAAAAAAGTCCTTTGAGATCAAAGGACTGCAGGTTGGCACGGTGTCTGCAAATGCTGGGAACGGCGCGCCGCGCCGCGACCCACCCATCGAGGAGACACGACATGTTCAACGCCACCCGCCGCCTGGCGGTGATTGCCATGGCCTGCACGGCCACGCTCGCTTTTGCCCAAGCCAACAAGGGCGAGATCCGCATCGCGCACATCCACAGCAAGACCGGCCCGCTCGAGGCCTATGCGAAGCAGACCCACACGGGCCTGATGATGGGCCTGAGCTACGCCACCGGCGGCACCATGACGGTAGCGGGCAAGAAGATCGTCGTGATCGAGAAGGACGACCAGGGCAAGCCCGACGTGGGCAAGAGCCTGCTGGCCGCGGCCTATGCCGACGACAAGGTCGATCTCGCCATCGGCCCCACCGCCTCGCCGGTGGCGCTGGCCATGCTCCCCGTGGCCGAGGAGTACCGCAAGATCCTGCTGGTGGAGCCCGCCGTGGCCGACTCCATCACCGGTGACAAGTGGAACAAGTACATCTTCCGCACCGGCCGCAACAGCAGCCAGGACGCCGCCGCCAACGCCGTGGCGCTGGACAACGCCAGCAACGTGATCGGTGTGCTCGCCAACGACAACGCCTTCGGCCGCGACGCCGTGAAGGCCGCCAAGGACTTCACCAAGAAGGCCAAGATCGTTCACGAGGAATACCTGCCCGTGGGCACGACGGACTTCACCGCCGGCCTGCTGCGCCTGGTCGACAAGCTGAAGGACCAGCCGGGCAACAAGTACATCTCGGTGGTGTGGTCGGGTGCGCCCACGCCGTTCGCCAAGATCGCCGAGATGGAGCTGGACAAGCGCTACGGCATCAAGCTCGCCACGGGCGGCAACATCCTGCCGGCCATGGTGGCCTACAAGCAGTTCCCGGGCATGGAGGGCGCGCTGTACTACTACTTCGGCATCCCCAAGAACCCGATCAACGACGCGATGGTGGCCGAGCACTACCGCCAGTTCAAGCAGCCGCCTGACTTCTTCACCGCCGGTGGCTTCACCGCCGCAATGGCCGTGGTGACCGCGCTCAAGAAAACCAACGGCGACACCAACACCAACAAGCTCATCCAGACCATGGAGGGCATGAGCTTCGACACGCCCAAGGGCACGATGACCTTCCGCAAGGAAGACCACCAGGCCATGCAGAGCATGTACCACTTCAAGATCAAGGCCGACCCGGCCTTCGCCTGGGGCGTTCCCGAGCTGGTCCGCGAGATCAAGCCGGAAGACATGAACATCCCGATTCGCAACAAGCGCTGACCCTGGCGTGCGCCCCGCGCGGGGCGCACGAACCCCCATGCTGCAAACCTCGAACCTCACGGTCCGCTTCGGCGGGCACGTGGCGGTGAGTGCTGTCTCCTGCGCGTTCGCGCCGGGCACGCTCACCGCCATCGTCGGCCCCAATGGCGCGGGCAAGACGACCTACTTCAACCTGATCTCCGGGCAGATCAAGGCCAGCGCCGGCACGGTCTCGCTCAACGGGCAGGACATCACCAAACTGCCGGCGCCGCTGCGCACGCGCGCCGGCCTGGGCCGGGCCTTCCAGCTCACCAACCTGTTCCCGCAACTGAGCGTGCGCGAGAACGTGCGCATGGCGGTGCAGGCGCGTGCGGGGGCGGGGCTGGATTTCTTTCGCGTCTGGAGCGACCGCAAGGACCTGATCGAACAGGCCGACCGCATTCTGGAAACCGTGGCCCTGGCCGACAAGGCCGATGCGCGCGCCGCGAGCCTGCCGCACGGCGACCAGCGCAAGCTCGAGGTCGGCATCCTGATGGCGCTGGACCCGAAGGTCTACATGTTCGACGAGCCCACCGCGGGCATGAGCGTGGACGAGGTGCCGGTGATCCTCAACCTCATCCGCGGCCTCAAGGCCGACAAGAGCAAGACCATCCTGCTCGTGGAGCACAAGATGGACGTGGTGCGCGAACTGTCGGACCGCATCATCGTGCTGCACAACGGCGAGCTCGTGGCCGATGGCGAACCCGAGTCGGTGATCGCGTCGCCCGTGGTGCAGCAGGCTTACCTGGGTGTGAACCCCGAAGAGGAAGTGGCCGCATGAGCGCGAACGCATTGCTCACGCTCGACGGCGTGCACACGCACATCGGGGCGTACCACATCCTGCACGGCGTGGACCTTGCCGTGCCCGCCAACCAGCTCACCATGCTGCTGGGCCGCAACGGCGCGGGCAAGACGACCACGCTGCGCACCATCATGGGCCTGTGGCACGCCAGCCAGGGCCGCGTCACGCTCGCGGGCGAGGACATCACCACCAAGGCCACGCCCGACATCGCGCAAAGCGGTGTGGCCTACGTGCCCGAGAACATGGGCATCTTCGCGGACCTGAGCGTGAAGGAAAACATGCTGCTGGCCGCGCGCGGCGCGCGCACGATGGACGACATGGACACGAAGCGCCTGGAATGGATCTTCGACATGTTCCCGGCCATGAAGAAGTTCTGGCAGCACCCTGCGGGCAAGCTCTCGGGCGGGCAGAAGCAGATGCTCGCGGTCTCGCGCGCCATCGTGGAGCCGCGCCGCCTGCTGCTGATCGACGAGCCCAGCAAGGGCCTGGCGCCGGCCATCATCCAGAACATGATCGCGGCCTTCCAGGAACTCAAGGCCGCGCAGACCACCATCCTGCTCGTCGAGCAGAACTTCAATTTCGCGCGCCAGCTCGGCGACAACGTGGCCGTGATGGACGACGGCCGCGTGGTGCACAGCGGCGCGATGGCCGAACTCGCCGAAGACGCCTCGCTGCAGGCGCGCTTGCTCGGCCTCTCGCTGGGAGCCCATCAATGAACACCACCGTGATCCCCAACACCGGGCCGGGCAGCGCCGCGCGCTGGCAGGCCTTGAAGGATTTCGACTGGAAGCCCGTGGCGCTGGTGCCGCTGCTGGCCGCGCTCGCGCTGCCCGCGGTGGGCAGCGGCTCGACCTGGCTCACGCTCACCGTGGCCGGCCTCGCCATGGGCCTCATCGTCTTCATCATCGCCTCGGGCCTCACGCTCGTGTTCGGGCTGATGGACGTGCTCAACTTCGGCCACGGCGTGTTCATCGCGCTGGGCGCGTTCGTGGCGGTCACGGTGTTTGCCAGCCTCAACGCCTACGCCATCGCCGACAGCTTCTGGCTCAACCTCGTGGCCCTGGTGCCCGCCATGCTCGTGGCCATGGCGGTGGCCGGCGCGCTCGGCCTGGTGTTCGAGCGCTACATCGTGCGCCCGGTCTACGGCCAGCACCTGAAGCAGATCCTCATCACCATGGGCGGCATGATCATCGGCGAGGAACTCATCAAGGTGATCTGGGGCCCGGGCCAGCTCGCGCTGCCTTTGCCCGAAACGCTGCGTGGCAGCTTCCTGTTCGGCGACGCGTCGATCGAGAAGTACCGCCTGCTGGCCATGGCCGTGGGCCTGGCGGTGTTCGCCGCCATGGTGTGGACGCTCAACCGCACCAAGGTCGGCCTGCTGATCCGCGCTGGTGTGCAGGACCGCGAGATGGTCGAGTCGCTCGGCTACCGCATTCAGCGCCTGTTCATCGGCGTGTTCGTGGCGGGCAGCGCGCTGGCCGGCCTGGGTGGCGTGATGTGGGGCCTGTACCAGCAGACCGTGCTGCCGCAGATGGGTGCGCAGGTGAACGTGCTGATCTTCATCGTCATCATCATCGGCGGCCTGGGTTCCACGCTGGGTGCGCTGGTGGGTGCGCTGCTGGTGGGCCTGATGGCCAACTACACCGGCTTCCTCATGCCCAAGGTCGCGCTGTTCTCCAACATCGCGCTCATGGTCGCCATCCTGTTGTGGCGGCCGCAGGGTGTGTACCCCGTGGCCAACCGCTGAGGAGCGCAGAACATGTTGTCCCGTCTGCTCTCTCATGACTTGCCGCGCAGCCGTGTGCTCGGCGCGGTGCTGGTGCTGCTGGTGCTCGGCCTGGCGTTCGCGCCCTTCCTCTTCCCGGGCGTGAAGGCGCTCAACGTGGCCGCCAAGGTGCTGATCTTCATCGCGCTGGTGGTCAGCTTCGACCTGCTGCTCGGCTACACCGGCATCGTGAGCTTCGCGCACACCATGTTCTTCGGCATCGGCGCCTACGGCATCGCCATCTCGGCCACCGCGCTCGGCCCCACCTGGTGGGCGCTGTTCGTGGGCGCGGTGGGGGCGCTGGTGCTCTCGTTGCTGCTGTCGCTGCTGATCGGCCTGTTCTCGCTGCGCGTGCGCGCCATCTTCTTCGCGATGATCACGCTCGCCGTGGCCTCGGCCTTCCTCACGCTGGCCTCGCAACTGAGCGACATCACCGGCGGCGAAGACGGCCTGACCTTCCGCCTGCCCGAGCTGCTCTCGCCCGGCTTCGCGCTGATGGAGGAGGACTTCGAAGGCCCGTTCGGCCCGGTGGCACTCAACGGCCGTTTCATCACCTACTACCTGCTGTTCGCTTCGGTGGTGGCGATGTTCCTGGTGATGCTGCGCATCGTGAACTCGCCCTTCGGCCGCGTGCTGCAGGCCATTCGCGAGAACGACTTCCGCGCCGAGGCGCTGGGCTACCGCACGGTGGTGTACCGCACGCTCTCCAACGTGATCGCGGCCTCGTTCGCCACGCTGGCGGGCTGCCTGCTTGCGCTCTGGCTGCGCTACAACGGGCCGGACACCTCGCTGTCCTTCGAGATCATGCTCGACATCCTGCTCATCGTCGTCATCGGCGGCATGGGCACGCTGTACGGCGCCATCATCGGGAGCGTGCTCTTCCTCGTCGCGCAGAGCTACCTGCAAGACTTGTTGCGCTGGCTCGGCAGCCTGGTCGAAGGCGTGCCGCTGCTGCCCGCGCTGCTCACGCCCGACCGCTGGCTGCTCTGGCTGGGTGTGCTGTTCGTGCTCTCGGTCTATCACTTCCCCACCGGCATCGTGGGCAAGCTGCGCGAGCGCACCGCGGTCAAGGCGCTGCAGGCGCAGAAGGAGTCCGCATGAACTTCGCCGCCGCCGAGCCACGCTCGCGCTACCTCACCTGCGAGGGCCGCGAGATCCACTTCATGGACTGGGTGCCCGCGCAGGCCAATGGCTCGGTGGTGGTGGCCTGGCACGGCCTGGCGCGCACCGGGCGCGACATGGACCCGCTGGCCGCGCACCTGTGCGCGCAAGGCTGGCGCGTGATCTGCCCCGACACCATCGGCCGTGGTCTGTCGCAATGGAGCCCGAAGCCCGAGGTGGAGTACTGCCTCGCTTTCTACGCGCGCATCGCGAAGTCGCTGGTCGACCAGCTCGGGCTCGAACGTTTCCACTGGGTGGGCACGTCCATGGGCGGGGCCATCGGCATGGTGTGCGCAGCCGGGCCGCTGCAGGGCCGCATCGAATGCCTGGTGCTCAACGACATCGGGCCGCAACTGGCCGCGCCCGCGGTGCAGCGCATCCGCAGCTACGCGGGCAAGCCCTCGGCGTTCGCCACCATGGGTGAACTCGAGCAGTACTTCCGCACCGTTTACAAGCCCTATGGCTACCTGCCCGACGCGCAGTGGCGCCTGCTCACCGAAAGCTCGGCGCGCCGCCTGCCCGACGGCCGCGTGACGCCGCACTACGACCCGGCCATGGTGATGCAGTTCGAGCACCACCCGCAGGACTACGAGCTCTGGTCCACCTTCGACCGCATCGACGTGCCCGTGTTGTGCCTGCGCGGCGCCGAGTCGGACCTGCTGCTGGCCGACACCGCCGAGGCCATGCGCGACCGCGGGCCGCGCGCGCTGGTGGTCACCATCGCCGGTTGCGGGCACGCCCCCGCGCTCAACGTGCCCGACCAGCTGGAGCTGGTGCAGCGCTTCCTGGGCGGGCACTGAACCCGGCCTTCATTGGTGTTCACGCCAGCGGCAGTTGCAGGCTGGCGCGCAGGCCGCGGCCGTGCTCGCCGTCGTCCAGTTGCAGCGTGCTGCCCAGCAGCTGCGCGTAGCGCGCCACGATGGCCAACCCCAGGCCTGCGCCCACGCGCTCGCCCGGCGCACCCTGCGCCCAGCGCTTGACCAGTTCGCCGCGTGCCGCTTCGCTCAGGCCCGGGCCGTCGTCCACCACCGCGAGCTCGCAGCGCCCGGCCGCCGCATCCACGGTCAGTTCGATGGTCAGCGTGGGCCCGCCGTAGCGCAGGGCGTTGTCGATCAGGTTGTCCAGAATGCCCTCGATCAGCGCCGCGTTGGCGTGCACCTGGATGTCTTCCGTGCCGCCGTCGAGCCCGCGCGCGCCCAGGTCCACGCCTTGCGCGTCCGCCCGGTCCAGGTGGCGCAGCACGGCCTGGCCCACCAACGGGGCCAAGGCCAGGCGCTCGGTCTGCAGCGCCAACTCGGCCTCGTCGGCGCGCGCCAGGTCGAGCAACTGGTGCACCAGCCGGCCCGCGCGCCCGGCGCTTTCGGTGATCTGCTGCAACTGCTGGCGCGAGACCGCGGCCTCGGGGTGGGCGAGGCCGTAGTCGGCCAGCGCGCGGATGCGCGCCAGCGGCGTGCGCAGCTCGTGGGCCACGTTGCCCGCGAACTCGCGCTGCGCGTGCACGCTGCGGCCCAGGCGCTCGAACAGGCTGTTGACCGCGGTGCCCACCTGCTCGATCTCGTGCGTGGAGGGCGCGATCGCCACCGGCGTGAGGTCCTTGGCGTCGCGGTGCGCCAGCGCGGCCTGCAAGCGACCCAGCGGTGCCAGGTCGCGTTCGATGCTGCGCCAGATCGCGAAGGCGAGCAGGCTCAGCAGCAGCAGCAAGGGCAGGGCGCCATAGAGCAGCAACTGGCGCAGCAACTCGTTGCGCACGCGCGTGGTGTGGGCCATCACCACCTGGTATTCCTGCGCCTGCACCTCGTGGCGCAACACCACGGCGCGCACCACGCGGCCCTGGTACAGCGCGTTGCCGTAGCGAAAACTCTGGCCCGGCAGGGGCGCGCGCAGCGCCGGCATGTCGGCACCGGCCAGCAGCGAACCGTCGGGGCGCAGCACCGCGAAGTGCACGGCCTCGGCCTGGTCGAACAGCGCGGCCTTGATTTCGCTGGGCGTGAGTTGCAGCGCCACCGAGCCGTCGGGCTGAGGCGCCAGGTAGGAGGCGATGGCGTAGGCGTCGTCGAGCAGTGCGCGGTCGAACGCGCGCTCGGTGAAATGGCTGGCCACGCCCAGCGTGGCCACGGTGCCGATCAACCAGGTCATGGCCAGCGGCAGCATCACGTGCCGCAGCATGCGCATGCGCAGCGAGGGCGCGGGCTCCAGCGTGCCGTTGGCGGTGCTGCCGTCGTCGGCCGGCGCGTTCACGCCACGGGCTCCAGGCGGTAGCCGATGCCGCGCAGTGTGCGGATGGCGGTGCCGCTGCCCGCGAGCTTCTTGCGCAGGCGCGAGATGAAGGCCTCCAGCGCGTTGTCGCCCAGAGCTTCGTCGAAGCCCGACAGCTTGTCCGACAGCTCGCGCTTGCTGACCGCGCGCCCGGGCGGGCTCATGAGCTCCCACAGCACCTCGAACTCGCGCGCGGGCAGATCGAGCGGCGCATCGGCCACGCTGAACTGGCGGGCGCGCCGATCGAGCCGCAGTTCGCCGAGCTGCGCCATGTCGTCGCTGCCGATGGCGCGGCGCACCAGCGCGCGAAGGCGCGCCTCCACCTCGGCGAGATCGAAGGGTTTGCCCAGGTAGTCGTCCGCGCCGCTGTCGAGGCCGGCGATGCGCTCTTCGGTGCGGTTGCGCGCGGTGAGCACCAGCACCGGCGTGCGGTCGCCACGCGAACGCGCCTCGCGCAGCACCGCGAGGCCGTTGCCCATGGGGCTGCCGCTGCGGGGCTGCAGCGGCAGGTTCAGGTCGAGCAGCACGGCGTCGAACGGCTGCACGCGCCACAGGTGCCCGGCCTCCTGCACGTTGGTGGCCAGGTCCACGCGGTGGCCCGCGTCCTCCAGGCTGCGCGCGATCACCTCACGCAGCACCGCATCGTCTTCGACCAGCAGGATCCGCATGCAGCCAAGGCTAGCAGACGGCGCGGTGGCGAGGTTCAATCGGCCGCGGTTTCCAGGGTGTCGAGCCGCTGCTTGGCTTTCAGGTTGCTGCGCAGCGTGGACCAGAACGCCCAGACCAGCAGCGCCGCCGTCATGGCGAGCAGCGTGGCGCTGATGGGGCGCTGCAGGAACACCATCGGGTCGCCGCGCGAGATCAGCATGGCGCGGCGCAGGTACTCCTCCATCAGCGGGCCGAGGATGTAGCCCAGCAGCAGCGGCGCGGGTTCGAACTTCAGCACCATCAGCAGGTAGCCCATGATGCCCAGCGCGGTGACGAGGTAGATGTCGAAGTTGTTGTTGTTGACGCTGTAAACCCCCAGCGCCACGAACACCAGGATGGCCGGGTACATCCACGCGAAGGGAATGCGCAGCAGCGCCACCCACATGCCGATGGTGGGCAGGTTCAGGATCACCAGCATGATGTTGCCGATGCCGAAGCTCACCACCAGGCCCCAGAACAGCGCGGGCTGTTCGCTGATGAGCATGGGGCCGGGCTGGATGCCGTGGATGATCAGCGCGCCCAGCATCACGGCCATCACCGCGTCGCCCGGGATGCCCAGCGACAGCGAGGGCACGAAGGCGGTCTGCGCCGCGGCGTTGTTGGCCGACTCGGGCGCGGTGATGCCTTCGATGGCGCCCTTGCCGAAGCGGCTCGGGTCGCGCGCCACCTTCTTCTCGATGGCGTAGGACATGAAGGACGCGATCGACGGGCCCACGCCCGGCAGCGCACCGAGGGCCGAGCCCAGCGCCGAGCCGCGCGCCATCGGCGCCACCGTGGCCTTGAACTCGCTCTTGGTGGGCACCATGGAGCGCAGCGTGATCTTCTCGATCTTGCGGTTGGCGTCGGCCGACTTGATGCAGCGCACCACCTCGGCGATGCCGAACAGGCCCATGGCCAGCGCCACCAGGTTGATGCCGTCGGTGAGCTCGGGCACGTCGAACGAGAAACGCGCCACGCCGCTGTTGATGTCGGTGCCGATCATGCCGAGCAGCAGGCCGAAGACCATCATGCTCAGGCCTTTCACGGCCGAACCCGCACTCACCGAGGAGGCGGCGACCAGGCCCAGCAGCATCATCGAGCAGAACTCCGCGGGGCCGAACTTGAGGCCCACCTCGGCGATCACGGGCGAGAACAGCGTGAGCAGCACCAGGCCCGACATTGCGCCCGCGAGCGAGGCGATGGTGGTGACGAACAGGGCCACACCGGCCTTGCCGTTGCGTGCCATCGGGTAGCCATCAAGGCAGGTCACGGCCGACGACGGCGTGCCCGGCAGGTTCAGCAGGATGGACGCGGTGGAGCCGCCGTATTGCGCGCCGTAGTACACGCCGGCCAGCATGATGATCGCCGCCGTCGGGGGGATGTGGTACGACAGCGGCAGCAGCAGCGAGATCGCCGCGAGCGCGCCGATGCCGGGCAGCACGCCGACCACGGTGCCGAGGAAGACACCGAGAAAGCAGTAGAGCAGGTTGATGGGTTCGAGCGCGACTTGCAGACCGAACCAGAGGTTGCCAAACAGTTCCATGGGGTGTGTCCGCTCAGGGGCTCCAGGGCCAGATCGGCAGGATCATCTGCAGACCGATGGGGAAGATGAGGGTGGTGAGCAAGGCCACGACGGCGCTCACCGTGAGCCGCGTGCGCCAGGCCATGGTGATGGGGCACAGCGAGAGCAAGGCGGTGAGGAAAGACGCCAGCACCACACCGAGCAGGTGCAGCGTGAACGCGAAGAGCAGCAGGCTCAGCACGCACCAGACCAGGCTGCCCCATTCCACGGCGATGGCGGTGCCGCGCCGCCACCAGGCGGGCACGGCCACCAGCAGGCCCAGCACGGCGAGCGTCCAGCCCAGCACCACGGGGAAGTAGCCGGCGCCCATGCGGGCGGTGGTGCCGAAGTCGTATCGGCTGCCGTAGATGGCGAAAAACAGGCCGACGGCGGTCATCAGACCGCCGCCGACGAGGTCGTGCATGTCTCTTCGGGTTGTCATGGTCAAAGGGCGCCAGGCGCCGCTGTGGATGGGCTTGGCGCACAGGCGCCCCGGATGCCCCGCCGCGTGGCGGTGGGGGCGGGCGCAGCTTAGAAAGGCTTCCCTGACCGGAACCTGATCTCAGCGGCTGGCGCCGCGTGCGAGCGCGCGGGCCAGGCTTGCCTGCCGGCTCTGGGCGTCGGCAGGCTGGCGCGTGGGCCAGCCCTGCAGGTGCTGCTCGGCGATGTCGGCCAGCGCACGAATCCACTCGGGCCGGTCGTTCAGGCAGGGGACATAGCTGAAGCGCTCCCCACCAGCGCGCGTGAAGGCCTCGCGCGCTTCCATGTCGATCTCTTCCAGCGTCTCGATGCAGTCGCTCGTGAAGCCGGGGCAGATCAGGTCCACGCTCTTGAGCCCTTGCTGCGCCAGCGCCACCAGCGTGGGCTCGGTGTAGGGCTCCAGCCACTTGGCCTTGCCGAAGCGGCTCTGGAAGGTGACGAGGTATTGCTCCTCGCTCAAGCCGAGTTCCTGCGCGAGCAGGCGACCGGTCTTGAGGCATTCGCAGTGGTACGGGTCGCCCAGGTGCAGGGTGCGCTCGGGCACGCCGTGAAAGCTCATCACCAGTTTGTCGGCGCGGCCGTTGGCCTGCCAGTGCGCGCGCACCGAGCGCGCCAGCGCGCCGATATAGCCGGTGTCGTCGTGGTAGCGGTTGATGAAGCGCAGCTCGGGCACGTGGCGCTGGCGGGCCGACCAGGCGGCCACCGCGTCGTTCACGCTCGCGGTGGTGGTGCCGCTGTACTGCGGGTAGGCCGGCAACAGCAGCACGCGCGTGGCGCCTTCGGCCTTCACTTCGTCGAGCACGCTGGCGATGGACGGGTTGCCGTAGCGCATGGCGTAGCGCACCGTGAGCGTGTGCCCGCGTTCGCCCAGGTGGCCCTGCAGCAGCTTCGCCTGCTTCTCCGTCCACACCTTCAGCGGCGAGCCTTCGGGTGTCCAGACGCTGGCGTACTTGGCGGCCGACTTGGCGGGCCGCACGCGCAGGATCACGCCATGCAGGATGGGCAGCCACAGCAGGCGCGGGATCTCCACCACGCGCGGGTCGCTCAGAAACTCGGCCAGGTAGCGTCGCAGCGCGGGCGCGGTGGGCGCATCGGGGGTGCCCAGGTTGACCAGGATGAGCGCCGTGCGGGTGGCCTGGCCATGCGTGTGGGGCGGTTCCGGTGCGAAGGGCATGCGCTATTCTCCCGCAAGCATGAATACCCCCTCGAGCCCGGGCCACGGGCCTGCCTCCCCCACGAACCGCCTGCTCGTCCCGGCGCGCATCAAGGCCATCAGCATCGACCTGGACGACACGCTGTGGCCGATCTGGCCCACCATCGAACGCGCCGAGGCCGTGCTGGCCGCCTGGTTGCATCAGCATGCGCCGGCCACCGCCGCGCTCTCGGGCAACCCCCAGGCGCTGCGCGAGGCGCGGCACTACCTGCAGATCAAGCGGCCCGATCTCTCCAACGACCTGAGCGCGCTGCGCCGCGAGTCGATCCGCTTCGTGCTGATCAAGGCCGGGGACGACCCCGCGCTCGCCGAGCCCGCGTTCGACGTGTTCTTTGCCGAACGCCAGCGCGTAGAGCTGTTCGATGACGCGCTGCCCGCACTCGAATGGCTGGCCGGGCGCTACCCGGTGGTGGCGGTGACCAATGGCAACGCCGACGTGCACCGCGTGGGCCTGGGGCAGCACTTCCACGCCGCGTTCAGCGCGCGCGAGTTCGGTGTGGGCAAACCCGATGCGCGCATCTTCCACGCCGCGGCCACCGCCGCGGGCGTGCGGCCTTCGGAGGTGCTGCACATCGGCGACGACGCGCAGCTGGATGCGCTGGGCGCGCTGGTGGCCGGGCTGCAGGCGGCCTGGCTCAACCGCAACGGCGATGCGTGGGAGCACGCGCCGCTGGAGCCGCACACCACCGTGCCCGACCTCATGACGCTCTGCAACGAACTCGCATGAGCGCCGCGCCGGGCCTGACGATTCACGGCGTCGCGGCGTCGCGCGCGCTGCGCCCCTTGTGGGCCGCCACCGAACTCGGCCTTGCCTTCACCCACGTGCCCACGCCGTTCTCGGGCGGGGCCACGCGCACGCCCGAATTCCAGGCGCTCAACCCCAACGGCCACATCCCCGTGCTGATCGACGCGCGGCCCGAGGGCGAGGTGGTGGTGTGGGAGAGCATGGCCTGCGCGCTGTACCTGGCGCGCGTGCACGGCCGGGCCGATGGGGTGTCGATCGCCCCCGCCACGCCGCGCGAAGACGCCGAGGCCCTGCGCTGGAGCTTCTGGACCGTGACCGAATGCGAGGCCGATGCGCTCACGCTGCTGGCGCACCGCGTGGCCATGCCCGAAGCGCGGCGCAAGCCCGAACTGGCGGACGCCGCCGAGAAGCGGCTGGCCGTGCCCTTGCGCGTGATCGAAGCGCACCTGCAGCGCCAGCGCGACGCGGGCCAGGCGCACCTGGCTGCCGATCGCTTCACCGTGGCGGACCTGTGTGTGGCCAGCGTGCTGCAGTGGGCGCGGGCCTCGCGGCCACTGATGGCCGCCCACCCGCTGGTGCACGACTGGGTGGGCCGCTGCGTGGCGCGCCCGGCCTACCGCGCCGTCAAGCGCGAAGGCTGATCAGAAGCCCCAGACCAGGCGGCGCGCCACCCAGCCGGTGGCGCCGTCGTAGCGTTCCACACGCACCCACTCGTCCTGCTTGTCCAGGGTCTTGAGCAGTTCGCCATGGGCCAGCTCGGCCACCACCTCGTGCTCGGTGCCCGGGCCCTTGCGCATGTTCAGCGTCTTGCCCTTGACGATGTGGTGCGGCTCGGTCGACGTGAGCGAGCGCGCGACCCAGCCCGTGTCGTCCTCGAAATCCTTCACCGCGAGCCAGTCGCCGCGGCGCTCCGTCACCCGCAGCGGGTAGCCGCGCTGCAGCTCCCACAGCACGGTGCTGTCCAGGGTGGGCCCCTCGCGCATGTTCACCGTGCTGCCGGCAATGCTGACCATCTCCTGCGCGTGGGCGGCGGCGGTGCACAGGCTCAGGGCCAGCAAGGCACGGCGGAGGTGGAGGGCAACGGTGGGCATGGGCGAATTCCTTTCCTCGATGGATGGCTGAGCAGGTCAGGACCCTGGCAGGGGTTCAGGGTTCCCCGAGGGTACCAGCCGATGGCGGCCCGCAACAGGCGCGAGGGCCGGGAAGATTTAACGGATCGGGGCTTCGACCGCCAGGTTCCCTGCGGCCAACCCGCTGCGCACCGCGCCTTCGAGCGTGGCGGGGTAGGGGCCGTCCACGTGGTCGCCCGCGGCCCACAGGCCCGGTGCCACCGCGGCCGGCGGGCGCTGCAGGCCCGGGGCGCAGGTGAAGGTGGCGCGCTTCTCGGTGACGGTCTGCAGCGGCAGCAGGCGGATGCCCAGTTGCGCCTGCGCCTGCGCAATCGCCGCGGCCTGCAAGGCCTCGCGCTCGCCCTGGCTGGCGCTGATCACGAGCGCCATCACGCCTTGCACACCGGGCTCGCGCGGGCTGAGCGCGCCGCGGTCGAACGCGAACTGGGCCGGCCCGTCGCGCAGCGCCACCATCGGCGCGGGCAGGCGCGCCGTGGGCGCCCAGGCATAGACCGTGGTGATGGCGGTGTGCTCCACCGCCGCCGCGGTGCGCGCCCAGTCGGGCGCCACGGTGGCCAGCGCGCGCGCCGCCGCGGGTGCGGTGGTGGCCCAGACCACGCGGTCGAAATGCGCGTGCGTGCCCTCGGCGAGCTCGATCCGCCAGCGGCCTTCGTCGGGCGTGATCGTCTCCACGCGCGCCCCCACGTGCACCGATTGCCCGCGCTCGATCAGCCAGCGCTCGGCCGCGTCGGGCAGCAGGGTGGAGAGATCGGCGCGCGGCAGCAGCAGGGCCGCGGGGGCGATGCCGTCGGTGGCTTCGCCGAACAAGGCGTCACGCAGCACGCGCAGGAACACGGTGCCGCTGGCCTGCGCGGCGGGCAGGTTCAGCGCCGACACGCACAGCGGCTCGATGAGTTCTTCCATCACGCGCGGCGACACGTCGAGGCAGATGCCGGCCACGGTCGCGTCGGGCGGGCAGGTGAACCCCGCGCGGCGCCAGCGCAGCGTGGCGCGCAGCAGGGCCAGGCGGTCGCCCCAGCCCCAGCCGCGCGCGGTGGCGATGGCCGCGAGCGCGTCGAACGGCGCGCGCCAGCCGGCGGCCCAGCGCGGCACCTGCAGGCCGCGGCCGTCGGCAAAGCGCAGCGAAAGCGGCAGCGCCTGCAGCACATCCAGCGGCGCCACGCCCAGGTGCTGCATCAGGCCCAGCGTGTCGCGGTACGCGCCGATCAGGATGTGCTGGCCGTTGTCGAGCGGGCAGGCCAGGCCGTCGGCCCGGTGCAGCACCAGGCGCCGCGCCCGCCCGCCCAGCGCGTGCGCGGCCTCGAACAGGGAAACGCGCGCACCGCCCTCGGTGGCCGCCACCGCCGCGGCCAGACCGGCCCAGCCACCGCCCACCACCGCGACACGCATCGTCACAGGCGCCGTCACAAGCGCCCCAGGGCCTGCACCTTCCAGGCGAGCCAGAACTTGCGCAGCGGCGTCAGGCTCACGCGTTGCGTGAGCACGGCCATCGGGTCGGCCGCGATCTCGCGCAGCAGCGTGCGGTAGATGCTGGCCATCATCAGCCCGGGCTTCTGGCTGCGCCGGTCGGCGTCGGGCAGCAGGGCCAGGGCTTCTTCATAGGTGCGCAGCGCGCGTTCGCACTGGAACGCCATCAGCGCGCGGAAGCGCCGCTCGAAATCCGTCGCGTCGCTGCCCGGCGCGGCACCGCGCTTGAGCAGCTCGTGCGCCTTCACGTCGAAGCGCTGCAGCTCGTCGATCGGCAGGTAGATGCGCCCACGCATGGCGTCTTCGCCCACGTCGCGCGTGATGTTGGTGAGCTGGAATGCCAGGCCGAGCTTGTGCGCGTATTCGGTGGTGCGCGCCTCGCTCTGGCCGAAGATGCGCGCCGCCACCTCGCCCACGATGCCCGCCACCAGGTGGCAGTAGCGCTGCAGGTTCGCGAAATCCAGGTAGCGGTTCTGCTCCAGGTCCATCTGGCAGCCATCGATCACGGCCATCAGGTGCCGCGCCTCGATCTGGAACGTGGCCGCCAGCGGCATCAGCGCCTGCATCACCGGGTGCGACGGCGCGCCTTCGTAGGCCCGCGCCACCTCGGTGCGCCACCAGGCCAGCTTGGTCTGCGCCACGCCGGCATCGCTCACCTCGTCCACCACGTCGTCCACCTCGCGGCAGAACGCATAGAAGGCGGTGATGGCCGCCCGTCGCTCCGGTGGCAGAAACAGGAAGGCGTAGTAGAAGCTGCTACCGGACGCGGCGGCTTTCTGCTGAACGTAGTCTTGCGGGGTCATGGGGTGCGGGGAGTGTACGCATGGCCATGGTGCGCCCGCCGACGCGTTCAGCCTGGTTTCAGCAAGGCCGCCGACGATGCCGGCGTTCCGTTCCACCCCACGAGGTTTCCCATGCCATCCCATAACCGTCGCATCTTCATGCTGCAGCTCACCGCCGGCTCGGCCGCGCTGGTGGCTGGCCGTGCCGCCCTGGCCCAGGGGGCGCCCATGGTCAACGAGTCGGACCAGCAGGCCGTGGCGCTGGGCTACGCCGCCGATTCGAACAAGGTGGACCCGAAGAAGTACCCGCGGCACGTTGCGGGGCAGACCTGTGCCGGTTGCCAGCTGTTCACCGGCAAGGCCGGTGACGTGAGCGGGCCCTGCGGCATCTTCCCGGGCAAGGCGGTGTCGGCCAAGGGCTGGTGCAGCGCCTGGGTGAAGAAGGCCTGAGCGCGGCCGGTGAGCCGGCCAGGGCTCAGTAGGTGACCGTCAGCACCACCTGGTCGCCGTAGCTGCCGGCGGGCACGATCTGGCCGGCCGGGATGCGCGCGTGGATGGTGTGGTTCCGCTGGCCCGGCAGGCACACCAGGCCGAGCAGGCTGGTGCTGATGCTGCCGCCCACGCCGGGGCCGCCCGCGCCGCCGTCGCCCCAGGGGCTGGAGCGCGCCGCGTCGTTGAAGAGCCCGTAGCCGAGGCGGCCGCTGCCGGCGGCCATTTGCCGGTTGCCCGGGGTGCCCACGGTGCCGTGCGAGAGGGTGAGCGTGTAGCTCACGCTGCAGGCCAGCAGCAGGTAGGCGGGCGTGCAGGTGACGGTGACGCCGGCCATGCTGTCCACGCGGGTGCCGCCCGGCGAGACGTACGGGCCGAAGGCCAGCGGGGTGGCCACCACGCCGCAGGTCTGCGCCTGCGCGCCGGTGGTGAAGGCCGCCCACAACAGGGGCAGGGCGAGCCAGCGCAGCCAGTGGGTCATCGCGGTATCTCCAGTGTGCAGGTGAGTGGGCCGATGGTGGCCATGGGCACCGCATCGGGCACGGCGAAGCGCACATGGCACACGCCCAGCGGGCCGTCGATGCGCAGGATGTTCTGCGCGCGGGCGTTGCCGATCCACACCTGGCCGCCGTGGGCGAAGGGCGCGCCGGCTTCGGGGGCTTCGGTGGTTTCGCCCTGTTCGTTCAGCAGCAGCGCGCGCGAACCCGGGGCAATGAATTCGCCGCCGGGCCGCTGCACCACGAGCAGCGCCGAGCGCGTGCGGTGGGCGGGGAAGCGCACCCGCACCGCGGTCTGCGCGGGGGGGCGCACGCTCAGCTCGGGCACGGTGATGGCCACGTCCAGCGGCAGCACGTCGGCGGCGATGCCCACGGTGTTGTCCTGCCAGGGCAGCAGGCCCCACACCCAGGCGTGGCCGCGCGCGTCGGTCACGGCCACTTCGCGGTGGTTGAGTTGCACGCCCACGCCGGGCAGGTCCTCCAGTTCCACGCGCGCGGCGGCCGTGTCGCCCAGCGGGCGGCCGATCACCGGGGCGCCGCCGAACCACATCACGCCGCCCTGCGCGGTGGCGCGCCAGTGGGTGCTCGGGTCGTCGCGCCAGCGAGCGGCCTGCAGTTCCACGCGGCCGGCGTCGCCGAGGTAGCTCACGCCGGCCAGGGCGCGCAGGGTTTCGCTGCCGCCTTGCAGGCGCCAGCCCAGGCCGCCGGCGGTGGGTTCGTTGCGCTGGGCCTGCGCGCTCAGGCCGGCCTGGTCGCCCGCCTGGGCGCGCACGGCCACCGAGGTCTGTGTGTCCAGCGCGCGCGTGAACAGCACGGCCACGCTGCTGTTGCTTTCGCGGCGGAACAGGTTCACGCCCGCGTGCCAGTGCGCGCCCACGCGGCGCTGCAGGCTGGCGGTGAAGATGTCGCTGCGCTGCCCCATCGCGTCGCGCTGCCGGATCGCGCCACCCGAGACCGTGGTCTGGCCGATGGAGGTGCCGGCGAACGCGGCCACGCGCTGGCGCGGCAGCGCGCTGCCGTCGAGCAGGCGGAAGTTCGCGCCGTTGTTCTCCACGGTGAGGTTGAGCGTGCCGCGGCGTTCGATGCGCTCGAAGCCGATCTGGGTGCGCTGGCCGCGGCCCACGCCATCGGTCTGGCTGGTGGCGAACTGCGCGCTGAGCACGCCCACGCGCGCGGGCACCCAGTGCACCCCGGTGTGGAGCGTGCGCGCGTGCTGGCCAACTTCGGCGCGCGCCAGCACGGTGAGGCCTTCGCCGATGCCGCGGCGCACGGTGCCGGCCACGAAGCCGTCGCGGTAGTTGTCGGCGGCGGTGGCGTAGCCGCGGCGCAGCACGCCGGCTTCGCCGCAGGCGTCCATCAGGCCGGGGCGCAGCAGGCGCGGGCTCACGTAGTAGGGCACGGTCTGCACCGTTTCCTGCCCGAGCACGTCGCGCTGCACCACGCGGATTTCGCCCGCGCCGGTAACGCCGGGCAGCGTGTCCAGGGTGTAGCGGCCGGGGCCCACGCTGGCGCTGCCGGCGGGGCGGCCGTTGACGAGCAAGTCCACCCCGCTGGGCACCTGCGCGCTGCCTTGCACGGCGGGCAGCGGCTGGGTGACGAGGTCGGGGCGGAGCGCGAAATCGGTGCCGTACTGCACGCCGGCAAACCGCAGCGCGGGCGCAAGCTCGCCGCTGCAGGTGATGGTGTCGCCCACGGTGCCGCGGCGCAGGCCATCGGGGTCGGCCTGCGTCCAGGCGGTGTCCAGGCGCTGCCAGCGCGGCATGCCCATCGCCTCGACGCCGCCGCGCAGCACGCCGCTGGCGCGCAGCAGGCCGCCGGTGCTCCAGCCGAAGGCGCGCAGGTCGAGCAGGGTGGCGTGGCGGCTCACGCCGCGGTCGCTCTCCAGGTTGCTGGTGTAGTCCAGCGCCACCCCGGGCAACGGTTCGATGACGGGGGCACCCGCCACCGGCACGCCGTCGATCTGCACGCGCTGGGTCAGGAAGTCGGCCACGGGCGCGTCCAGCACCAGGCGCTGGGCGGCCACGTCCAGCCGGGGTTGCCAGCTTTGCAGGCTGTGGTGCGGCGTGCCGTCGATGAAGCGCGGCGCGTCGGGTGTGCGCAGGCGCCACTGAGACAACTGCACGGCCGGCGCGTACCACTGGCCGGCGTCTTCCATCAGCGGGGCGAAGGTGTCGACGCGCTGGCCGTTGAGCCAGACCTCGATCAGGCGGGGCGCGGGCTGCGCGTGCGCCAGGGCCGCTGCGCCCAGCAGGGCGGGCAGCAGCGAAAAAAGCCGCCGGCGGTGGTTATTCAGCCGGCGCATCGAGCGCCCCGGCCAGCGGGCCGGCGTCGCTGTCGGCTTCCCAGCGCAGCGCGCCGGCCGCCCAGCCCGGGGGGCGCGCCCAGCGGCATTGGCCGGCGGGCAGCGCATAGCAGGGGCCCAGCGTGGTGCTGCGGCCGTCGGTGTCGATCAGCTTGAGTGCGCGCACCTGGATGTGGCGCGCGCCCGTGTTGCTCATCTCGACGCCGGCCTTGGTCTGGCGCCATTGCGGTTGCGGGGGCGGTGTGCCGGTGCCGGTCACGAACACCGGCAGGCTCACGCGCATGAGCAACTGCACGCCGCTCTCAAGCAGTTCGGGGGTGGCCACCTGCGTGAGCCACACGCGGTAGCTGCGCTCCACACCGGCTTCCACCGGGCCGCGCAGGCCCACACGCACCACCTGCGAGGCGCCGGGGGCGATCTCGACGATGGGTGGGTTCACGATCAGCGCCGTGGAGGGGCGCAGCTCGTCCCGGCCTTCGTCGGGTTGCGACCAGTCGAACACCTCGGCCTGCAGCAGCAGGGGGCGGTTGGTGGGGTTGTGCACCATGAGCTGGGTGGCCGACGCGCGGCTGCCCAGGTCCACACGCACCGGCCGCACCTGGAAGGCGTTGGCGGCCTGGGTGAGCAGCAGCCCGATCAGGGCGGCGATGAATGGGGTGGTGCGCATGAGCGGCCTCGCTCAGTACGTGGCGGTGACGGTGATGGTGTCGAGGTACACGCCGACGTGGGCGGTGGCGCTGGACGGCACGCGGCCGTACACGGTGAAGGGTTGCGCCAGGCCGGTGCCGGTGGACGCCACGGTGGACGAACCGGCCGTGCCGTCGCCCCAGGGTTGCGAGCGGCCGGCGTCGCGGTACAGGCCGTACACCAGGGTGTCGGTGCCGCTGGTCATGCGGCGCTGGGTCATGGTGGCGCCGGTGCCGGTGCCGGCGTTGAGCGACAGGGTGTAGGGCGTGCCCACGGTGCAGATGGCGGTCACGCTCACGCTGCCGTCGGACTGGTTGCCCGGCGTCACGATACCGAAGGCCAGCGCGCCGCCGCCGATGACGGTGCAGGCCGGCAGCACGGTGGCGGTGACGGTGAAGGTGGCGCTGCTCTGTGCCCAGGCGGGCGAGATCGACAGGGCGAGCAGGGGCACGGCCAGGGCACGTGCGAGTTGGGTGAAGCGTTTGGACATGGAATCCTCCTCTGCGGTTTCGGGCGGGGCCGGCCTGAGGGCAGGTCGGGGCGTGCCTGAACTGTCGGCCCTGGCGGGCCTGATCTGAAGAGGGTCCGGGCGCGGCGCGGGTGGTCCCGGCGGGGGGGCGTCCAGTTTTCCCGGCAAGGGCCGGGCCGCGCGGGCTCAGCCGGCCGTGCGCAGTGCGTCCGTGCGGGCGGCGAACTCCTGCCGCAGTTGCTTGCGCACCTGGGCGGCCGCGTGGCGGCGTTGTTCGTCGGGGGTGGACGGGGTGAGCACCGGCACCGGGGCCGGCTTGCCGTCGTCGCCCACCGCCACCATGGTGAAGAAGCAGCTGTTGGCGTGGCGCACGACCTGGGTGCGGATGTTCTCGGCCACCACCTTGATACCGATCTCCATCGAGCTGCGCCCGGTGTGGTTCACCGACGCCAGGAAGGTGACGAGTTCCCCCACGTGGATGGGCTGCAGGAACATCACCTGGTCCACCGACAGCGTGACCACGTAGCGACCGGCGTAGCGCGCGGCGCAGGCATAGGCCACCTGGTCAAGCATCTTGAGGACGGTGCCGCCGTGCACATTGCCGGAGAAGTTGGCCATGTCGGGCGTCATGAGCACGGTCATGCTCAACTGGTGGCTGGGGAGGTCCATGCGGGCGTGGGGTGGTGGCGGGCGAGGCCCGCGAATGTACACCTGCGCTCGGCGCGATGAGGCCCTGCGTGTGCGGTGCGCTCCCGGCGGCACCGATCCAGTTTTCCCCGCAGCCGGTTTTTGTGGTGCCCGCGACACGCCGCGGGCACCCGGTGGCGGTTGCGGGCCGGCCGCGGCCTCAGCGGCGCCCGGCCAGGGGTGGCGGCAGCGGGTCGCCGGCCTGGCGGCGGCGGAACAACGCGGCCCGCGCCAGCACGATGGTCGTCACCGGCGCGGTGATCGACAGCACGATGATGATCAGCCAGACGTGCAGCGTGAGGCCATTGCCGCGCACGCTGAAGTGGATGATGGACGCGAAGGTGACGATCCACGCGGCGAGCGTGGAGGCCAGGGCCGGCGCGTGCATGCGCGAGAAGAAATCGGGCAGGCGCCGCAGGCCGAGGGCCGCAACGAGCACCACCCCGCCGCTGGCCAGCAGCAGCAGGCCGACGACGAGTTCGGGCCAGGGTGGCAAGGTCATTCGATCACCTCCCCGCGCAGCAGGAACTTGGCCAGCGCGACCGAGCCGATGAAGCCGAACAGCACCATCAGCAGGGCGCCCTCGAAATACATCTCGCTGTCGTAGCGGATCGCCAGCACCAGCATGACGAGCATGCCCACGATGTAGAGGAAATCGACCGCCAGCACGCGGTCTTGCGCGCTCGGGCCGCGCATGAGGCGTTGCAGCCCCAGGGCCATGGCGATGAGGTAGAGCACCAGGGTGGCGGTGATGGCGAGCGAGAGGAATGTGCTCATCCGAAGATCTCCGTCAGGGGCTGTTCGTAGTCGGCCTTGAAGTGGGCGATGAAGGCCGCTTCGTCGTCGAGGTCGAACACATGCAGCAGGAGCGCGCTGCAATCGGGCGCGAGTTCGGTCCACACGGTGCCGGGGATCACCGCGGTGATCATCGCGAGCGCGGCCAGGCCGTGCGTGTCGCGCAGGTCCAGCGGCACCGCCACGAAGCGCCCGCGCGGGGGCGTGCGCTTCGTGCGCGCCACGCCCACGGCGACGTCGATCGCCGAGCGCACCACGTCGCGGCCCACGCGGGCGATGAGCTTGATCAGCACGCCCCAGTGGCGCAGCGGGCCGGGCCGGGGGCGCAGCGGCGCCATCAACAGCGGCACCACCACCGCCACCAGCAGGCCGAGCAGGATCTGCCCGGCGCTGCCGCTGCGCGTGAGCAGCAGCCAGCCACCGAAGAGGCCGAACGACAGCCAGGGGGAGGGAATCAGTTGTTTCATGGCGTGGCGCCCTTCACCGGGTTGGGCACGGTGCGCGTGCCCATCACCGCGTTGATGTAGTGCTGCGGTTCGTGCAGGGTGTCGGCGGTGGCGCGCGCATAGCTCAGCACCGTTTCCGCCTGCGCCACCATGAACACCGAGGCTCCCAGCAACAGGGCGATCGGCACCGTTTCGGCCACGCGAAGGCGTGGGGCGGGGCGGTCCTGCGTGGTCCAGAAGTGGCGCATGCCCACGCGCATCAGCGCGATGGCGGCGAACAGGCCCGAGGCGATGAGCAGCGCGAACAGCGTCCACGCGGCCGGTGTGTCCAGCGCCAGCAGCGCCGTGAGCATGCCGAGCTTGCTCACGAAACCCGACAGCGGCGGCAACCCGGCGATGACCATGGCGCAGACCGTGAACGCCACGCCGAGGAAGGCCAGCGCGGCGGGGATGGCGCGGCCGATCAACACCTCTTCGTTGTCATCCAGGTTGGTGCCGTGCGGTGGCTCGGCGTCCAGGAACGCGGGCAGGGCGTAGTTGCCGTCGTCGAGGTCTTCCGGGCCTTCTTCCACCTGGCGCGAGCGTTCGAGCAGTTCCACCAGAAGGAACAGCGCGCAGCCCGCGAGCGTGGAGCTGGCCAGGTAGAACAGCGCGCCGCTGCTGAGCGCGGGCGCGTCGAAGCCGATGGCCGCGATCAGCGTGCCCGACGAGGCGATGACGCTGAAGCCCGCGAGCCGGCCAAGCTGCTGCGAGGCCAGCATGCCGATGGCGCCGAAAGCCAGTGTGGCCAACCCGCCCCAGATGAGCACGCCGCCGCCGAAGCCGGCCGAGATGCCGCCGGTTTCGGTGGGGAAGCACAGCGTCCACAACCGCAGGAGCGCGTACACGCCCACCTTGGTGAGGATGGCGAACACCGCGGCCGCGGGTGCGCTGGCGGCGCCGTAGGCGGGCGGCAGCCAGAAGTTGAGCGGCCACAGCGCGGCCTTGGCCAGGAAGGCGATCGCCAGGATGGCGGCGCCCGCGTGCAGCAGGCCGCGGTCTTTGTCGGGGATGAGCGCGATCTTGGCCGCGATGTCGGCCATGTTGAGCGTGCCCGTGACGCCGTAGATCACCGCCACGCCGATGAGGAACAGCAGCGAGGCCATGAGGTTGATCGAGATGTAGTGCAGGCCGGCCCGCACGCGCGCAATGCCACCGCCATGCAGCAGCAGGCCGTAGCTGGCGGCCAGCAGCACCTCGAAGAACACGAACAGGTTGAACAGGTCGGCCGTGAGGAAGGCGCCGTACAGGCCCATGAGCTGCAACTGGAACAGCACGTGGAAGTACACGCCCGCGTGCTGCCAGCGCGCCAGCGCATACAGCAGCGCGGCCAGGCCCACCATGCCAGCGAGCACGGCCATGAAGGCGGCGAGCCGGTCGGCCACGAGCACGATGCCGTAGGGCACCGGCCAGTTGCCGGGCAGGTAGACGCCGAACGCGGCGGTGCCTTCCGCGTTCACGTGCAGCAGCAGCCACACGGCGATCAACAACCCGAGCAGGGTGGACGCCGAGTTGATGACCGACTTGATGCGCCGGTTGCCTTCGCCCAGCATGAGCATGAGCGCGGCCGTGGCCATGGGCAGCAGGATCGGGGCGACGAGCAGGTGGGCGGCGGTGGGCATCATCGCTCCTCCTCCCCGTCCACGTGGTCACCGCCCGACAGGCCCCTGAGCGCGAGCAGCACCACCAGGAACAGCGCCGTGGTGGCGAAGCCGATCACGATGGCCGTGAGCACCAGCGCCTGCGGCAGCGGGTCGGTGTAGTGGGCCAGGTTGGCCGGAATGCCGGCGCGCACGATGGGCTCGGCATCCACCGACAGGCTGCCCACGCTGAAGATGAACAGGTTGATGGCGTACGACAGCAGCGCCAGGCCGATCAACACCTGGAAGGTTCTGGGGCGCAGCACCAGCCACACGCCGGCGCCAGCCATGATGCCGATGGCGATCGAGACGACGATTTCCATCAGACGGCTCCTTTCACTTGCGATGCTTGCTGCCGCAGGAGCTCGGCCTCACTCGGGTCGTCGTCACCGTCTTCCTGCGCGGCCTGTTGGCGGCGCGCGCGCAACGATTGGTGGGCGATGGCCGTGAGCAGCAACAGCGTGGCCCCCACGACCACGGCGAACACACCCAGGTCGAAGAAGAACGCCGAGGGCAGGTGCACCTCACCCACCAGCGGCCAGGTGACGTGCGCGGTGTGCGTGGTCAGGAAGGGGTAGCCCAGCGCCAGCGAGCCCAGGCCCGTGGCCAGCGCCATCGCCATGCCGAATGCTACCCAGCGCGGCGGCTGCAGGCGCAGGCGGTCTTCCACCCAGCGCGTGCCGCTCACCATGTACTGCGCGATGAAGGCGATGGCCACCACCAGGCCGGCCACAAAGCCGCCACCCGGTTCGTTGTGCCCGCGCATGAACAGGTGGAAGGCAAACACCGCGGCCACCGGCAGCAGCAGGCGCACCAGCACGGCCGGCACCTCCAGGTAGCGCTGCGGCGTGTCGCCGTCTTCGCGCGACAGCAGGTCGCTCTCCACGTTCTGCGGAATGGCGCGCTGTTGCGCGGGCTGGTCGATCACTTCCACCGGCGGGCGGAAGCGGCGCAGCAACGCGTAGACCGTGATGCCCACGATGCCCAGCACCGTGATCTCGCCCAGCGTGTCGAAGGCGCGGAAGTCGACCAGCATCACGTTGACGATGTTGGTGCCACCGCCCTCGGGCAGGGCCTTCTCGATGAAGAACGGCGAGATCGACAGCGGGGCGGCGCGCGTGAGCAGTGCGTACGACAGCGCGGCCAGCCCGACGCCGATGAGCACCGCGATCAGCAGGTCGCGGCGGCGGCGCCAGAGCGTGCGCGCCATGGCGCCGGGTTCGTCTTCCAGGCGCTTGGGCATCCAGCGCAGGCCGAGCAGGAACAGCACCATGGTCACCACCTCGACCGCGAGCTGCGTGAGCGCGAGGTCGGGCGCGGAGAACCAGGCGAAGGTGATGCACACCGCCAGACCCACCACGCTGAGCAGGATGAGCGCCGCCAGCCGGTGGAACTTGGCCTGCACGGCCGCGCCCACCGCGCAGGTGGCGCCGATGACCCAGAGCAGCACGAACTCGGGCGTGACCGGAATGCGCGGGCGATCGCCCCAGGAGAGCGGCACGATCAGCGCCGAGCCCAGGCCCGCGAGGCCGGCGATCACCACCATCCAGCGCAGCTGCGGCTGCAGCCGGCGCGTGCCCAGCTTGCGCGTGAGGCGCCGCGCCACGTCGGACAGCAGGGCCATGAAGCCTTCGAAGGCGCGCCGACCGTCCAGCCCCAGCAGGCCGGGCGAGCGGCTGCTCTCGCGGTCCTTGAAGCGGCGGCCGACGGCGAGGTAGACCACCACACCGCCCACGGTGGCGATCAGGCTCATCACCAGCGGCGTGTTGAAGCCGTGCCACACGGCCAGGCTGTATTCGGGCAGCGTGCCGCCCACCACGGGCTGCGCGGCCGTGGCCAGCAGCGGCCCGACGGACCAGGCCGGCATGGTGCCGACCACCACGCAGGCCAGCACCAGCAGTTCCACCGGCACGCGCATCCAGTGCACCGGCTCGTGCGGCTGGCGCGGGCAATCGGGTGGCGCGCCAAAGAACACGTCGTGCCCGAAGCGCAGCGAATACACCACCGCGAACACGCCGGCCAGCGTGGCCGCCACGGGCAGGCCGTATTCGATGATCGGGCTCGCGCCGAGGAACACGGTCTCGGCGAAGAACATTTCCTTCGACAGGAAACCGTTGAGCAGCGGCACGCCCGCCATGGCCGCGCAGGCCACGATGGCCAGCGTGCCGGTGATGGGCATGCTGCGGTACAGGCCGTCGAGGCGGCGCATGTCGCGCGTGCCGGTCTCGTGGTCGATGATGCCGACCGACATGAACAGCGAGGCCTTGAAGGTCGCGTGATTCATCATGTGGAAGACCGCCGCCACCGCGGCCATGGGGCTGTTCAGCCCGAGCAGCAGCGTGATGAGCCCGAGGTGGCTGATGGTGGAGTACGCCAGCAGGCCCTTCAGGTCGTTCTGGAACATGGCCGAGTAGGCGCCCAGCAGCAGCGTGGCCAGGCCCGCGGTGCTCACGATCCAGAACCATTCGTTGGTGCCCGCGAGCACCGGCCACAGGCGCGCCAGCAGGAACACACCGGCCTTCACCATGGTGGCCGAGTGCAGGTAGGCCGACACCGGCGTGGGCGCGGCCATGGCGTGCGGCAGCCAGAAGTGGAACGGGAACTGCGCGCTCTTGGTGAGCGCGCCCAGCAGCACCAGCACCAGCGCGGGCGTGTACAGCGCGTGGTTGCGCACCACGTCGCCGGCCTGGAGCACCACGTCGAGCTCCAGGCTGCCCACGATGTGGCCGATCAGCAGCACCCCGGCCAGCAGGCACAAGCCGCCCGTGGCCGTGACGGTGAAGGCCATGCGCGCACCGCGGCGCGCGTCCTTGCGGTGCGTCCAGTAGCCGATGAGCAGGAAGGAGAACACGCTCGTGAGTTCCCAGAACACCACGAGCTGGACCAGCTGGCCCGACAGCACCACGCCCAGCATGGCGCCCATGAAACCCAGCAGCAGCGAATAGAAACGCGCGGCCGGGTCTTCGGGCGACAGGTAGTAGCGCGCGTAGACGATGACCAGCAGGCCCATGCCGCTGACCAGCATCGCGAACATCCAGGCGAAGCCGTCGATGCGCACGATGAGGTCCATGCCGAGCGAGGGCAACCAGACCACGCGTTCGCTGAGCACGGCACCGTCCCGTATCTCGGGATAGAGCACGGCCAGCGGTATGGCGACACCGAGGGCCACCAGCGCGGCCCACAGCGATTCGAGGTTGCGCGCGTTCGTTGGCAGCAGCGCCGCGACCACGCAACCCACGAAGGGGAGAAGCATCAACAGGAACAGGGACATGTCCCCGAGTCTATTGGACGATGGTGCAAGACCCGCGATGGCGGGTTTTGCGGCGCTGCATCAGTGCCCGGGGGGCACGGGCGGGACGCCGTCGCCGAGCAGCTTCTTGCGCCGCTTCCACAGCGTGGTGCGCGACACGCCCAGGCGTTGCGCGGCCTCGGCCAGCCGCCCGCCCGAGAGCTCGAGGGCGCGCTCGATCTGCGCCAGCTCGGCCTGTTCGCGCGCACCCGCCAGGGTGGCGGGCACTGCGGGTTCGTCGAGCGTGCGTTCGGGGAACAGGTCCGCCGCACCGAGGGCTTCGCCTTCGCTCAGGGCCATGGCCCGTTCCACGCGGTTGCGCAGTTCACGCACGTTGCCCGGCCAGGTGTGGGCCAGCAACGCGGCGCGCGCGCTGTCGTCCAGCGCGCAGGTCGGCAGGCTTTGCCGCTCGGCGGCCTGCTGCGCGAAGGCCTGGGCCAGCGGCAGCACCTCGTCGGCCCGCTCGCGCAGGGGCGGGATGTGCAGCTCCACCACCGCCAGCCGGTAGTAGAGGTCTTCGCGGAACCGGCGTTCGGCCATGCGGGCGCCGAGATCGGCGTTGGTGGCGGCCACCACGCGGCCCGAAAAGGCCAGGTCCTGGCGGCCGCCGACGCGGCGAAAGCGCCCGTCCTGCAGCACGCGCAGCAGCGCGGTCTGCAGGCGCGGGTCGAGCTCGCCGATTTCGTCGAGGAACAGCGTGCCGCCCGCGGCTTCCTCGAACCAGCCCGCGTGGGCCGTGGCGGCGCCGGTGAAGGCACCGCGCTCGTGGCCGAAGAACTGGCTTTCCATCAGATCGTGCGGCACGGCCCCGCAGTTCACCGCCACGAAGGGTTCGCCCGCGCGCGCCGAGCGCTCGTGCAGTTGCCGCGCGGCGACTTCCTTGCCCACGCCGGTCTCGCCGCGCAGCAGCACCGGCACGTCGCGCTGCGCCAGGCGGTCGAGATCGGCGGCCAGCCGTGTGGTGGCGCCGGACAGGCCGAAGCCCCGCGCAGGCGCTGCGGCTTCGGGCGTGGTGGGCACGAGCTCGCGGATGCGCTGCACCAGCGCGTCGACATCGAAGGGTTTGGTGAGGTAGTCGTCGGCGCCCGCGCGCATCAGGCGCACCGCCTGGCCCACATCGGCAAAGGCCGTGGCGAAAACGATCGGTGTGCGGCCGAGCAGGGGCAGGGCCTCGCGGTAGAGCGCCTCGCCCGAGCCGTCGGGCAGGCGGATGTCGCTCAACACGAAGTCGGGCCGCGCGCGGCGCAGCGCGTGCAGGGCCTGGGCGCGGTCGATGGCGTGTTCGACGTTGAAGCCCTCGAGCCGAAGGCGCTGCACGAGCGCGCCGCCGAGCACGGCGTCGTCCTCGATGAGCAGCACGTGGATCGGCGGGCTCGGGGTGTTCATGCGGGGGAGGTGTCGGCGGGGTCCGGGGTGGCGTAGGGCAGTTCCAGCGCGATGCGCGTGCCCTGGCCCGAGTGTGCATCCACCGCGACGCGGCCCTGCAGTTGCTGCACCAGGCGAACCACCACCGCCACGCCCAGGCCGGGTGTCTGCTCGTGCACCTGCCCTTGCTCGAGGCTGGTGGCCAGCGGCCCGGGCAGCCCGGGGCCCTGGTCGATCACCTCCAGCCGCAGGTGCGTGGCCATCGGTTCGCAGCGCAAGGTCACGCGGCTGCCGGGGGCCGACGCCTTGATCGCGTTGAGGACCAGGTTCAACAGCACCTGGCGGACCTCGCCGCCGGCCAGGGGCACGGTCTGGCTGAGGCCGGATTCGAGCGCCAGCGCCACCTGCGCCTGCTGCGCCTGCGGTTCCAGCAGGCGTTGCAGGTCGGCCAGGTCTTGCGGGCCGAAGCTGCGGCCGTCGCTGGGGCGGTGCATGGCCAGCGTGGCGTCGACCACGCCGCCCAGCACGCGCAGGCCGCGCTCCATGAAGTCGATCGCTTCGGCGCGCGTGTCCGGCCGTTCGCCGAACTTGCGCAGCGTGTCGACCGCGGTGCGCACGCCCGCCAGGGGGTTGCGCACCTCGTGCGCCAACGTGGCGACCATGCGGCCGAGCACGGCCTCGCGCTCCTGTTCGGCCATGCGGGTGATCAGCGTCTCGCGCTCGCGGGCCGCGCCGGCCATGCGGTTGTAGGCCTGCAGCAGGCGGCTGGTTTCGCGGTCGGCTTCAGGAATAAGGTTCTCCGGCACCGGGGCGGGGCCGGCCTCGCCCGCTTGCTGCAGATGCCGGGTGAGCGTGTCCAGCGGGCGCTGCAGGCGGCGCAGCAGCAGCAGACCGAGGAACGCGCAGAGCAGGCCCAGGCCGAGGTTGAACCCGGCCAGGCGCCACCAGAGCTGGCGCCGTTCGGTCACGTAGTCCGCCACGTCGAGGTTGGCCACCACCGTGAGCGCGCCCGGGCGCCCGCCGGCCACCATGCGGTCGTCGCTCAGCGGGCGCCAGACCCAGTAACTGCCGTCGTCGGTGTCGATGAGGTCGCCGCGGGCCTGCTGCCCCACGGCCGCCGGCAGCGGAATCTGTGGCAGCCCGGCGCGGTCGGCGCGCGCGATCGGCAGGCCGCCCGCGTCGAGCAGGAACAGCCGGCGGTCCACCAGCCCCTGGTGCATGCGCAGCGCTTCATCGAGCGCGCGTTCGATGCCGGCCTGGTCGTGGCCGATCACCGGGGGCAACAGCGCCGCGGCCAGGCCGTCGAGGTAGACCTGCCCGGTGCGCTCGATCTGGCGCTCCACCTGCCGCTGCAGGCCCTGCAACGCGATCTGCGTGGTGCCGAGCGCCGTGACGAGCACGACCGCGACCACCGCCAGCGGCAGGCGGGTGGACATCGGCAGGCGGGCCAGCCAGCGCATCAGGCGGGTTCGGGGCATGGCCCCGATCGTAGACCCCGGTTCAGCGCAGCACCCGCAGCGGCCGCTGCAACGCCAGATCGAGCCGGTGCGCCACGTCCACGCGCAGATCGAGCACGCCCTGGTCGAACCAGCCGTCGGCGGCCACCACCAGTTGCGTGCCCTCGTCGCAGCGGGCGCGCAGCACGTCGCGCGGGCGGCCTTCGGCCAGCTGGGCGGACCAGCGCAAGCCGCTGGCCTGCGCGGTGGCCTCGAAGCGCTGCAGCACATCGGCCGCCGCACGGCGGGCCTGCGCGATGCGGTGCTCGCGCATGCGCTGCGCGTGCCAGCCCGCGCCGATGGGCACCGGCCCCACGTTCTGCAGGCGCGGCACATCGATCACGGCGACGCCACACAGCTCGGCGCCATGGCGCCGCGCCAGGGCCACGGCCTGTTCGATCGCGCGGGCGATGTGCGGCCCGGCGGCGAGCGCGATCAGCACGCGCCGCACCGCGGCGTCGTCCGGCGCGCTGCCGTGCGCATCGCTGCCGCGCGGCAGCACACCGGCCAGCGCGTCTTCGCGCGTGCCGCGCCACAGCGGCACCCCGCTCACGTAGCCCGCGCGGCCGATGAGGTGGCCCGCCACCGGCGTGGTGATGAGCAGGAACAGCACGGCCAGCGCCACCTTCACCCAGGTGGCGGGCTCGCCCTGCAGCGCGGCCACACCCAGCAGCACCAGGCCGCTGCCGGCCACGCCGGCCTTGGTGGCCGCGTGCATGCGCATGAAGAAATCGGGCAGCCGCAGCACGCCCACCGCGGCCAGCAGGCACAGCAGCGCGCCACCCAGCACCAGCAAGGCCCCGAGCCATTCGTTCATGGGTGTTCCTCCGCCGATGCGTCGGGGATGGTGCCGCGGGCGATGAAGCCGGCGAAGGCCACGGTGGCTAGAAAGCCCACCAGCGCCACGCCGAGCGCGATGTCCACGAAGGCCGGCGTGCCCGAGACCAGCGCCGCCAGGCCGGCCGCGGCCACGCCGATCAGGCCCAGCATGTCGAGCGCGATCACGCGGTCGGCCGCCGCCGGGCCACGCACGATGCGCACGCCCGCGGCCAGCACCGCGCCCGCGAGCAGCAGCGCCGCCAGGCCATACACGCCTTGAAGCAGGGTCTCGTTCATTCCAGCGTCTCCTTCACGCGGCGCTCGAAGCCGCTCTGGATCTGCGCGACGGTGTCGTCCGACAGGTTCATCACATGCACATAGAGCACGCGCCGCCGCGGGCACACGTGCAGGCTGGTGGTGCCGGGCGTGAGCGTGACCAGGTTGGCCAGCAGGGCGATGCCGGTGTCGCTGCGCAGCGCCAGCGGCACGGCCACGATGCCGCTGCGCTGCACGCGCGCGGGGTGCAGCACGGCCTTGATCACGTCGTTCACCGAGAACGCGAGTTCGCGCACGAAGAGCCCGGCCAGCACGGCCCAGGCGCGGGTGCGTTGCCACACCAGGTTCATGGCAGTTCTCCTGCGGGCGTCGGGGTGCCGGCGAGCCCGGGGTGGGCGGGGCCGAGCACGGCTTGCACATAAGCGGTGTGGCCCAGCATCTGCCCGGCCGCGCGCTGCGAGAAATGCACGAAGGGTTCGGCCCAGAGGCCGATGGTGAGCGTGATTGCCGCGAGCGCGCCGATCGGTGCGAGCAGGGCCACGCGGGCGGGGCCGGCGGCGCGCCACTCGCCGGCCGCGCGTTGCGACAGCGGGCCCGGCGCCTTCCAGAACGCTTCGTTCCAGATCTTGAGCATGGAATACAGCGTGAGCACGCCCACCATCAGCGCCACCACCGCCAGCGCCACGTGCCCGGCCTCCAGGCTGGAGCGGATCACCACGAACTTGGCCCAGAAGCCCGACAGCGGTGGCAGGCCCGCGAGCGACAGCGCCGGCACCACGAACAGCAGCGCCAGCAGCGGCGCGCTGCGGTGCAGGCCGCCGATGCGCTTGAGGTCGTACGAGCCGCCGGCCGCGCGGATGACGCCCGCGATGAGGAACAGGTTGGCCTTGACCACGATGTGGTGCAGCACGTACAGGATCGCGCCCGCGATGGCCAGCGGCGTGGCCACCGCCAGGCCGACCAGCATGTAGCCGATCTGGCTGACGATGTGGAACGAGAGGATGCGCCGCACGTCGTAGTGCGCTGCGGCCCCCAGCACACCGGTGACCATGGTGAGCGCGGCCAGCACGCCCACGATGGGGCCGATGAAATCCTGCGTGTGCGCGAACACCAGCGTGAAGCAGCGCAGGATCGCGTAGACCCCCACCTTGGTGAGCAGCGCCGCGAAGATGGCCACCACCGGCGCGCTGGCCGTGTGGTACGCCGCCGGCAGCCAGAAGAACAGCGGGAACACCGCGGCCTTGGCCCCGAAGGCCAGCAGGAACAGCACCGCCAGCGCCGACACCAGGCCCTGGTTCTCCACCTGCGGCAACGCCAGCGACAGGTCGGCCATGTTGAGCGTGCCGGTGAGCCCGTACAGGAAACCCACGCCCATCAGGAACAGCGTGGTCACCAGCAGGTTGAGCACCACGTACTTCACGCCCGCGTCGAGTTGTTCGCGCGTGCCGCCCTGCACCAGCAGGCCGAAGGACGAGATCAGCATGATCTCGAACCACACGTAAAGGTTGAAGATGTCGCCCGTGAGGAAAGCGCCCGTCACGCCCAGCAGCAGGCCGTGGTACAGCGGGTGGAACCAGGCGCGTTCGCGCTCCTTCGCGCCGCGCGCCAGCGCATAGACGGACACCACCACCGCCATCAGGCCGGTGATAACCACCATCGCGGCGCCGAACAGGTCGGCCACGAAGCTGATGCCGAAGGGCGCGGCCCAGGCACCGAACTGGGTGGCCAGCACGGTGCCGTCGAGCACGCCGCGCAGCAACAGCAGGCAGGCCAGCAGCAGGCCGGCGCTGCCCAGCAGGCTCACGCCGCGCTGCCACGCGGGCCGGCCCTGCAGCAGCGCGCACAGCGCCAGCGTGGCCAGCGGCACGGCCACGGGCAGGGTGAGCAGCAGGTGGGGCGTCATGCGCGTTCCCCTTGCGTGCGCTCACCGGGTTCGGCCTCGCGCATGGCGTCCGGGTCCACCGTGCGCAGCGCGCGGTGCGCGCGCTCGAACAGCACCACGGTGTAGGCCACGAGCGAGAACGAAATGACGATGGCCGTGAGGATGAGCGCCTGCGGCAGCGGGTTCGCGCTGGCGGCGATGGTGCTCGCGCCTTCGGGCACCAGCGGCGGCACCACGGACGACAGGCGCCCGCCCACGAAGATGGCCAGGTTCACCGCGTTGCCGAGCAACAGCAGGCCCAGCACCATGCGCAGCAGGTGGCGCGAGAGCAGCAGGTAGAGCGCGGCGGCGAGCAGCGCGCCGAAGGTGAGGGCGTAGAGGGTTTCCATCGATCAGTCTTCCGTTGGCGTTCCGAGGTAGAAGCCCACGAACGCGCACACGGCACCCAGCACCGCCAGGTACACGCCGATGTCGAACAGCAGCGCCGTGCCGAGCGCGAAGCCGTTGTCCCAGACCTGCCATTGGTGCGTGAGGAAGGGCGCCTGCCCGAACAGCGCGGGCAGGCCGGAGACCAGCGCGAACAGCAGGCCCGTGCCGGCGATGGCCACCGGTGGCCAGCGCAGGGCGCGCAGCAAGGCCTCGCGCCCGCGCGGCAGCGCGTGCACGGTGAAGCCCGCGGCCGCCACCAGGCCGCCCACGAAGCCCCCACCGGGTTCGTTGTGGCCGCGCCAGAGCAGGTAGAGCGAGAAGAGCAGCGCGACGGGCAGCAGCACGCGCCCCGCGACGTTGAGGATCGGCGAGTTCATTCGGTGCGCTCCTCGGGGCCCGCTGCCTTGCGCCCGCGCGAGCCGGCCAGCACCGCCGCCGCGGCCAGCGCGGCCAGGGCCAGCACGGTGATCTCACCCAGCGTGTCCAGCGCGCGGAAGTCCACGATGATCACGTTCACCAGGTTGCGGCCATGGGCCTCGGGCACGCTGGTGGCGCGGAAGAAATCGGAGAGTCGCTCGTCGAACGGCGTGGCCAGCACCGACAGCAGCATCAGCGAGGCGACCGCGCCGAAGCCGATGGCGATCACCGCGTCGTGGCGGCGCTGCGCGTTCGTGCGCGCGTCCTCACCGCCGAAGGGCATGCGCGACACCACGGCCAGCAGCACCACGATGGCCACCGCCTCGACCGAGAACTGGGTGAACGCCAGATCGGGCGCGCCATGGAACAGGAACACCAGCGCCAGCCCGAAGCCCACCATGCCCGCGGCCACGATGCCGCGCAGAAAACCGGGGGCGCGCACCACGGCCACGGCGGCCAGCACCAGCAGCGCGGGCAGCAGCGCGTACAGCGAGGCCGCGCCCTGCAACGAGGGCCAGGCCAGGCCGCCCTGCATGAACAAGGTGAGCCCCACCGCACCACCCACCACCACCAGCGTGGCCCCGATGTAGCGGCGCAGGCTGCCGTTCTGGATGCGCAGCGTCTGCCACAGCGCCACGCGTTGCAGCGCGGTCATGGCTCGGTCGTAGCCGGCATCGGGGCCGTGGCGGGCGATCGCCTCGCGCGCCACCAGCGCGCGGTGCAGGCGGTCCCAGCCGCGGTACACCGCCACGCCCAGCGCCAGCGTGAGCACGCTCAGGGCCAGCATGGGCGTGAGGCCGTGCCAGAGCGACAGCGTGCTCTCGGTGGCGTGGCCGGCCACGGCGTTCGCTGCGCCCTGCACCAGCGCACCGGCCAGGCCAGGCACCAGGCCCAGCACCAGGCCGAGCGCGGCCAGCAGCGCCGGGCCGATCCACATCGCCGTGGGCGGGTCGTGCGGTGTTTGCGGCGTGGGGCGCAGCGGGCCCCAGAAGGTGCGCACCGTGACCACGCCGGCCACCGCCACCATGACCGCGTTGGCCGCGATGGCCACCGCCACCGGCAGCCACGACGCGCTGGCGCTGAGGTTGGCCTCGTACACCAGTTCCTTGGCCACGAAGCCCACGAAGGGCGGCAGCCCCGCCATCGACAGGCCGGCGAGCAGCGCGATGGCCGCGGTCAGCGGCATCTTCTTCGCCAGGCCGCCGAGCTGGCTGCTGTCGCGCGTGCCGGCTTCGTGGTCCACGATGCCGGCCACCATGAACAGGCAGGCCTTGTAGAGCGCGTGCACCACCAGGAACGCCGCCATGGCAGTGGCCGCCAGCGGATGCGGCAGCGCGATGAGCATGACCAGCGTGCCCAGCGACACCACGGTGGAATAGGCCAGCACGCGTTTGAGATCCGTCTCGCGCAGCGCGAGCAGCGCGCCCGTGAGCATGGTGGCCAGGCCGGCGGTGAGCAGCAGCCCCGTCCACAGCGCGTGCTCGCCGTACACCGGGTTGAGCCGCGCGAGCAGGTACACGCCGAGCTTGACCATGGTGGCCGAATGCAGGAAGGCCGACACCGGCGTGGGCGCCACCATGGCATTCGGCAGCCAGGCGTGCAGCGGCACCTGGGCCGATTTGGCGAACGCCCCGAGCGCCACCAGCGCAATCACCCAGGGCGCGCTCGCGTGCTGCGCCAGCCCGCCCATGGCCAGGATTTCGGAGATGCGGAAGGTGCCCGCGCTGTGGCCCAGCACGATGGCGCCCGCGAGCAGGGCCAGGCCACCGCCCACGGTGATCAGCAGGCCCTGTTGCGCCGAGCGGCGCGACGCGGCCTGCTCCGGCGTGAAGCCGATCAGCAGGAAAGACGCGAGGCTGGTGAGCTCCCAGAACACCAGCAGCGCGATCAGGTCGTCGGCCAGCACCGCGCCCAGCATCGCGCCCATGAACAGCGTGAGCCGCGCGAAGAAGCGGGCGATGTCCGCATGGCCCTGCAGGTAGCGCGCCGCGTACAGAAAGATGAAGGTGCCGATGCCGGTGATGAGCAGCGCGAACAGCAGCGACAGGCCGTCGGCGCGCAGCGCGAGCGAGATGTCCAGGCTGGGAATCCAGGCCCAGGTTTCGGTGTGCCCGGCGGGGGTTTGCGCGGCGGGCCAGTGCGTGGCGAAGCCGGCGAACAGGGCGGCTGGCAGCAGCCAGGCCGCGTTGGCCAGGCCGGCGCGCCAGCGCAGCAGCACCCAGAGCGCGGGTGCTGCGAGCAGGGAGGTGAAGACGAGTGGGGTGAGCGACATGGGCAGGCCGTTGGGCGGACTGCCTCATCAGCGCAAGCGCCGTGCCCGCACGCGCCAGGGCGTGCGGGCCTTGCAGATCAAGGGCTTGCGTGGGCCGCGGCGCGTGCCGTGTTCAGCGGGGTGAACGCGCGGGCCGCGCCGTGTTTCAAGAACTGAACGCGCCGCGCAGCCGCGCCACCAGGCCCGCGGCGTCTGGCGGCACCGCGTCGCCGCGCCACACCACGTGCTGGTCGGGCCGGCACAGCAGCAGCGCGTGGCGGTACTCGGCCGGGCGCAGCGCTTCCTGCGCAATGTCGATGGCCTGCATGGGCACGCCGGCGTCGGCCGCCGCGTCCAGCAGGGGCTGCGCGTTCACCCCGGGTTGCGTGATCAGCAGCGTGTAGCCGGCGCCGAGTGCGTCGTACAGCGAACGCCCGTCGCTCAACCAGAAGTGCGGCGCACGGCAGCCCGGCACGGTGGAGGCCGTGAAGCCGCCCATGGTGTAGGGCGGGGGCGCCTCGCCGTCGGCCGCGATGATGGGCGAGCCCGCGTAGTAGTAGCCGTAGTTCAGGCCGGCGCAGCAGAACTGCTGCACGTTCAGTTCGTAGGCCTCGTCGCCGATGAGCGCGCGCGCCGCGGCACCGGCCTCGTCGTCGGCCTCGATGTTCGCTGGCACGGCGCTGCGCGCCTTGATCATCTTCTGCGCGTGGTCCATCGCGAAGCGCGACACCTGCTCGGTGATGGGCTGGCGCTCGGCCTCGTAGGCATCGAGCATGGCCGGCTCGGCCCAGCCCTGCACCTGCGCGGCCAGCAGCCACGAAAGGTTGAGCGCGTCGGCGATGCCGGCGTTCATGCCGTAGCCCGCGTAGGGCACCCACAAGTGCGCGGCGTCGCCGGCAATGAACACACGCCGGTCGCGGAAGCGGTTGGCCACCAGGCGGCGGCCCACCCAGTCTTCCTTCGAGATCACCTCGTATTCGAAGTCGTCGCCCACGCCGAGGATGTGGCGGATGCTCTGGTCGCGGTCCACCGAATCGAACTCGGTCTCGTGCGGGTTCAGGTGGTTGTGCACCAGCCAGGTCTCGTGGCCGTCGATGGCGAAGGCGGTGCCGCAGCGGCGCGGGTTGTACGCGTAGTAGCACCAGGCGGGCTTGCCCGGCAGGCGGGCGAGCAGGTCCTTCGCGCGGATGTAGGTGGACTGCACGCGCTGGATCACGGGCGTGCCCTCGAACTGCGCGCCGATCGCCTTCCGCACGCCCGACGATCCGCCGTCGCAGCCGACGAGGAAGCGCGCGCGCACGGTGCGCGTGCTGCCGTCGTCCAGCCCGCTGAGCGTGGCGCTTACGCCGTGCTCGTCCTGCTCGAAGCCGTCCACGCGCGTGCGGTTGAGCAGCGTCACGTTCGGCAGCGCGGCGGTGTGCGCCAGCAGGATCGGTTCCAGGTAGATCTGGTTGATGCGGTGCGGCGGCTCGGCCGTGGGCCACCAGGTGTCGGGGCCGCCGTTGTCCACGAAGCGCTCGAGCCGGTTCGGGATCGGGATGCGCGTGAGCTCGGTGCCCGTCAACGACGTGCGGAAGGCCACGTCGTTGGGGTGCGCGTCGGGCAGGCCCGCGCGGCGCAGCTTGTCGGCCACGCCGAGCTGGCGAAAGCGCTCCATGGTGCGCGACGAGACGTGGTTGCACTTCACGCTTGGCGGTTCCAGGTAGGTGCGCAGCTCGGCGATGGTGACGCGCACGCCGCGGCTGGCGAGGTCCATCGCAAGCGTCAGGCCCACGGGGCCTGCGCCCACGATGAGCACGTCGGTGGTGGTGGAGGGGGCGGAGGGAGGCTGCTGTTCCGGCATGAGGGAGGGGTTCATTCGAGCTTGATGCCCGCGGTGCGGATCACCTGGCCCCACTTCACGGTTTCGGACTTGATGTAGTCGCCGAAGGCCTTGGGGGTGGTGGGGGCCGGTTCCACGCCGAGGCCGCGGATGGTGGTCTGGATGGCGGGGTCGTTGAGCGCCTCGACGAGCGCGGCGTTGAACTTGTTGACGATGGCGTCGGGCGTGGCCGCGGGCGCGACGATGCCGAACCAGCCCACCGACTCGTAGCCCGCCAGGCCCGCTTCGGCCACGGTGGGTACGTCGGGCAGCGCAGGCACGCGCTTGTCGCTGGTGACGGAGAAGGCGAGCAGCTTGCCGGCGCGGATGTGCGGCAGCGCCGCGGGCAGGTCGGTCACGGCCAGCGGAATCTGGCCGGCCAGTGCGTCCACAGCCGCGGGGCCCGAGCCGCGGTAGGCCACCTGCACGATCTTCACGCCGGCCATCTGGTCGAACAGCGAGGCCGTGAGGTGCATCGCCGTGCCGTTGCCGCCGTGGCCCATGGTGAGCTTGCTCGGGTCGCGCTTGGCCAGGGCGATGAGCTCGGCCTGCGTGCGCACGCCCACCGAGGGGTGGCCCACGATCACGAAGGGAATGGCCGCGACCAGCGAGACCGGCTTGAGGTCCTTCACCGGGTCGAACGGCATCTGCGGGTACAGGCTCACGTTGGCCGAGAGCGCGCCCGCCGCGCCCAGGCCCACGGTGTGGCCGTCGGGCTCGGCCTTGGCCACCGCGGTCAGGCCGATGTTGCCGCCCGCGCCCGGGCGGTTCTCGATCACCAGCGGCTGGCCGAGCTTCTCGCCCACGCGCGGGCCGATGGCGCGCACGATGGCGTCGGCACTGCCGCCGGGCGGGAAGGTCACGATCACGCGGATCGGCTTGGTCGGCCACGCGGCGTCCTGGGCGGTGGCGGGGCCGGCCAGCGCGAGCAGGGCGGCACCTCCGAGCGCGGCGCACAGCGTGCGGCGCAGGCATGGGGTCTTCATCGGCTTGTCTCCTGGTTCTGGTGTGGGAATCCCGGGGGCCATTCAATCCGCTTCGCATTCATGCGTAAAGCGAAACTTATCGAACGATTTATCATTTCAACTCATGAATAGCGACACCCGGTTCCTGCCCAGCATGCGCCAGCTGCGCGCCTTTGCCGCGGTCTATCACCTGCGCAAGGTGAGTGCCGCGGCCGAGCAACTCTCCGTCACGCAGTCGGCGGTGAGCCTGTCTCTGCGGCAACTGGAGGAGGGCCTGGGCGCGCGGCTGTTCGAACGCACCACGCGCACCCTGCAACCCACGCAGGCCGCGCACGAGGCCATCGTGCTGGCCGAACGCATCCTGCGCGACGCCGAGGCGCTGGGCGCGGGCACGCTGGAGCTGTCCGAACTGCGGCGCGGGCGCGTGAGCGTGGCGATCACGCCCACGCTGGCCGAGCTGCTGCTGCCCGCGGCGGTGGTGCGTTTTCGCGAACGCCACCCCGGTGTGCACATCGACATCAGCGATTGCGCGCCCGACCAGTTCGTGGCGCGCGTGGTGGGCGAGCAGGTGGATTTCGGCATCGGCGTGCCCGAGCAGTCCGGCGCCGACGTGGACACCGACACCCTGGTGCGCGACCACCTCGCGCTGGTCTGCCCGGCGGGGCACGCGCTCGCCGGCCGCACCCGCCTGCGCTGGGCCGATCTCGACGGCCACCCGGTCATCACCGTGCGCCCGGGCTACGGCGTGCGCCCGCTGATCGACGCCAGCGCCGCGCGCGCGGGCGTGCGGCTGCGCGTGGTGCACGAAGTGACCTTTCTGTCTACCGCCCTTTGGATGACGCGCGCCGGCATGGCCGTGGCCATCATGCCGGCAGCCTATGCGCGCGTGGCGCCGACGGGCGAGCTGGCGGTGCTGCCCCTGTCGGCACCGCGGGTGTCGCGCGACATCTGTGTCGTCACCAAGCGCGGGCGGGTGTTGTCGAACACCGCGCAGGCGCTGGTGGCCGAGATCCGGGCGGCGCTGCGCGGCTGAGGCGTTGCAATCGGTTTCGCCGACGCGGTGTTCAGGGCTTTCGCATGGGCGTACCCTGACCGACCTGCCAGAACGAACCGCCTGAACGACACGGGAGCATGGCCATGACAACGCGCACGACATCCGCCGAACGGTTCCGCACCGAACACGACGCCTGGGGCGAGATCAACATCCCCGCCGACGCGCCCTGGGGCGCGCAGACGCAGCGCGCCATCGAGCACTTCGCCATCTCCACCGAACGCATGCCGGGCGAGCTGATCCATGCGCTGGCGCTCATCAAGCGCTGCGCCGCGCAGGTGAACGCGGCGCTCGGCGCGCTCGACGCGCCGGTGGCCGAGTCCATCGTGCGGGCCGCCGACGCCGTGATCGCCGGCCAGTGGCCCGATGCGTTCCCACTCGCGGTGTGGCAAAGCGGTTCGGGCACGCAGAGCAACATGAACATGAACGAGGTGCTCGCGCACATCGCCTCCAGCAAGGCGCGCGTGGTGCACCCGAATGACGAGGTCAACATGGGCCAGTCGTCGAACGACGTGGTGCCCACCGCGATCCACGTGGCCGCGCTGCTGGGCTGCCAGCGCGCATTGCTGCCCGCGCTGGACGCGTTGCGCGACGCCCTGCGAACCCAGGCCGAGGGCGTGCAGGACTTGTTGAAGACCGGCCGCACCCACCTGCAGGGCGCGCTGCCCCTCACGCTGGGGCAGGAGATGCGGGCCTGGGTGGCGCAGCTCGACCAGGCGCGGCGCGGCGTGGGCGAGGCCATGGTGGCCGCGCAGGGCCTGGCCATCGGCGGCACGGCGGTGGGCAGCGGTGCCAACACCCACCCGCAGTTCGGCGAGCGCATGGCGCGCGCGCTGAGCGAAGCCACCGGCCTGGAGCTGCGCCGCGCCGACGACCCCTTCGCCGCGCAGGCCGCGCACGACGCGCTGGTGCAACTGCATGCCAGCCTGCGCGTGCTCGCCGTGGCGCTGCGCAAGATCGCCGACGACGTGCGCTGGATGGGCAGCCCCTGGCTCGGCGAGCTGCGCCTGCCCGCCAACGAGCCGGGCAGTTCCATCATGCCGGGCAAGGTGAACCCCACGCAGAGCGAATCGCTGCTCATGGTCACCGCGCAGGTGATGGGCAACGACGTCACCATCGGCTTCGCGAGCACGCTCGCGCAGTTCCAGATGCACGCGGCCAAACCGGTGCTCGCGCTCAACCTGCTGCAGAGCATCCGCCTGCTGGCCGACGGCATGCGCAGCTTCGAGCACCACTGCGTGCGCGGCATGCAGGCCGACCGCGAGCGCATCGAGGCCGCACTCTCGCCCGCCATGCTGCAGGCCACGCTGCTGGCCAAACACATCGGGCACGAAGAAGCGGCGGTGCTGTACCGCGACGCGCAGGCCAGCGGCCGGCCGCTGCGTGAGCTGGTGCTGGATCGTGGGCTGGCGAGCGCCGAGCAGTTCGACGCGTGGACGCGGTGAGCGGCTAGTAAGCCCCGCCGCGCACGAAGCGCGCGATGCCCGCGGCCACCTCGGCGTCCTGGCCGTCGAAGCCGTGCGGTGAGCGGCCTTCGCAGGCCTGCGTCGGGTCGGCCGAAGCCGTGGGGCCGGGGCCACCCGTGACCGTAACCGCCTGCGAACGCGCGCTGCGCGTGGCCGCGATCAGGCGCGCCGATTCGGTGGGTGGCGAGCGCACGCAAGCATCTTGCGCGTGCACCACCACCAGCAAAGGGGCGGTGATGTCGGTCAGCGGCACGTCGAACACCGTTTGCCGCACCCAGGAGGCGCCGGAACTGCCGCGCACCACGGACGACGTGAGCACCATGCCGTCGGGCGCCGCGTCGCCACGCAGGCGCGCCGCGGCGTTGGCGGCCGAGATCGAGCCGCGGCTGGTGCCCACCACCCAGACCGTGCCGCCGGTGCGCGCGCGCACCGCAGCAATCAGGCGGCCGATGTCTTCCGCGTGCCCGGCCTGCCCGCGGTAGCCGCCCAGGCCGTCGGCGCCCTGGCGATCGGCGGGTGCGTCCACGAACACCGTGCCCAGGCCCGCGGCCTGGAACAGCGGCAGGGCTCGGTTGAGTGAGTTGCCCTTGAGCTTTTGCGCGCAGCCTTGCGCGTCCAGCGCGGCGTGGCCGCCGCCCCCGGGCAGCAGCACCAGCGTGACGGGTGGTTGCGCCGCGGGCGGCACGAAGGCGGCGCGCAGTTCACCGGCCGATGCGGTGGCGATGGCCAGTACCTCGCCACAGCCCTGCGCCCGCGCGGCCGTGGCCAACAGCAGCAGCGCGAGCAGGGCGGGGCGGCGCACGGCCGTTCTCCGGTCAGACCTTTTCGACAACCAGGGCGATGCCCTGGCCAACGCCGATGCACATGGTGCACAGCGCGTAGCGCCCGCCCGTGTTGTGCAGGCGGTTGATGGCGGTGGTGACCAGGCGCGCGCCGCTGGCGCCCAGCGGGTGGCCCAGCGCAATGGCGCCGCCCCAGGCGTTCACGCGGGCGTCGTCGTCCTTCAGGCCCAGCATGCGCAGCACGGCAATGCCTTGTGCCGCGAAGGCCTCGTTGAGTTCGATCACGTCGAGCTGATCGAGCGTGAGGCCGGTGAGTGCGAGCACCTTCTGGGTGGCGGGCGCGGGGCCGATGCCCATGACGCGCGGCGCCACGCCGGCGGTGGCCATGCCCACCACGCGCGCCTTGGGCGTCAGGCCGTTCTTCGCGGCGATGGCTTCATCGGCCAGCAGCAGCGCACACGCGCCGTCGTTCACGCCGCTGGCGTTGCCCGCGGTCACGCTGCCGTCGGGCGACACCACGCCCTTGAGTTTGGCCAGTGCTTCCAGGCTGGTCTCGCGCGGGTGCTCGTCCTGGCTCACCACCACCGGGTCGCCTTTTTTCTGCGGGATGGTCACGGGCACGATCTCGCGCGCCAGGTGGCCGGCCTTCTGCGCGGTCACCGCCTTGAGCTGGCTGGCCAGGGCCATGCGGTCCTGCGCCTCGCGCTCGATCTTGTGGTCCACCGCCACGTTCTCGGCCGTCTCGGGCATCGAATCGACGCCGTACTGCGCCTTCATGAGCTTGTTGACGAAGCGCCAGCCGATGGTGGTGTCGTACACCGCGTTGGCGCGGCTGAAGGCGCTCTCGGCTTTGGGCATCACGAAGGGCGCGCGGCTCATGCTCTCCACGCCGCCGGCAATCATCAGGCCCGCCTCACCGGCCTTGATGGCGCGCGCCGCGCTGCCCACGGCGTCCAGCCCCGAGCCGCACAGGCGGTTGATGGTGGCGCCCGCCACGTCGATGGGCAGGCCGGCCAGCAGCGCGGCCATGCGCGCCACGTTGCGGTTGTCTTCGCCGGCCTGATTGGCGCAGCCGTAGAGCACGTCGGCCACGGTGGCCCAGTCCACGTTCGGGTTGCGCTGCATCAGCGCCTTGATGGGCAGGGCGGCCAGGTCGTCGGTGCGCACGCTGGAGAGCGCGCCGCCGTAGCGGCCGAAGGGCGTGCGGATGGCGTCGCAGATGAAGGCTTGTTTCGTCATGGGGTCTCCGGAGAAAAATTCAGGCGGCGGTGATCGGCAAGCCGACCAGGCGCTGCAGTTCGTCGAGCGACAGCCCGTCCACCGCGTCGATCAGCCGCAAACCCTGCGGCGTGCAGTCGAGTGTGGCGAGGTCGCTGTAGATGCGCTTCACACAGCCGATGCCGGTGAGCGGGTAGCTGCATTGCGCCACGATCTTGCTCTCACCCTTCTTGGTGAGCAGGTCCATCATCACCCAGGTCTGTTTGGCGCCGATGGCAAGGTCCATCGCACCGCCCACCGCCGGGATGCTGCCGGGCTCGCCCGTGCTCCAGTTGGCCAGGTCGCCCGTGGCCGACACCTGGAAGGCGCCGAGCACGCAGATGTCGAGGTGGCCGCCGCGCATCATGCCGAAGCTGTCGGCGTGGTGGAAGAAGGCGCCGCCGGGCAGCAGCGTCACCGGCTGTTTGCCGGCGTTGATGAGGTCGTAGTCCTCCTGCCCCGCGGCGGGCGCCGGGCCCATGCCCAGAATGCCGTTCTCGCTCTGCAGGATCACCTCGCGCCCGGCGGGAATGTGGTTGGCCACCAGCGTGGGCTGGCCGATGCCGAGGTTCACATAGGCACCGTCAAAGATGTCCTGCGCCACGCGCTTCGCGAGCTCGTCTTTCGTTCTGCGCACGTAACTCATGCGGCCTCCTTGAAGCCGCCGGCCTGCGTGGCCACGCGGGGAATCTGCACCACCGCGCTCACGTGGATACCCGGCGTGACGATGGCCTCGGGGTCGAGCGTGCCGAGTTCGGCGATCTCGAACACGCTGGCCACGGTGTGCTTCGCGGCGGTCGCCATCACCGGGCCGAAGTTGCGCGCGGCCTTGCGGTAGGTGAGGTTGCCCCAGCGGTCGCCGCGCTCGGCCTTGATGAGCGCCACATCGCCGTGGATCGGGTACTCCAGCACATAGGGCCGGCCGTTGATGACGCGGGTCTCCTTCGGCGAACCGTCGGCGTTCTTGGCGAGTTCGGTGCCGAAGCCGGTGGGCGTGAAGAACGCCCCCACGCCCGCGCCCGCGGCGCGCAGCCGCTCGGCCAGGTTGCCCTGCGGCACCAGTTCCAGCTCCAGCGCGCCGCTGCGGTACAGGCCGTCGAACACGTGGCTGTCGGCCTGGCGCGGAAAGCTGCAGATGATCTTGCGCACCCGCCCGGCCTTGAGCAGCGCGGCCAGCCCGTGGTCGCCGTTGCCGGCGTTGTTGTTCACCACGGTCAGGTCGCGCGCGCCCTGTTCGATCAGGCCGTCGATGAGTTCGTTGGGAATGCCGGCGGTGCCGAAGCCGCCGATGAGCACGGTGGCGCCATCGCGCACACCCTGCAGGGCCTCGGCCACCGAGGCGGCGATCTTGTTGATCACGGGCTTGTCTCCGGGGAAGGGTTGGTGTTCTAATGACGAACAGTTGTTCGATTGACGAATCATTCTATTCGCGCCCCCCAAGCCATGGCAACCCGAGCCCGTCGCGAACCCGACGCCCCCACCCCCGGCGATGGCTACGTGCAGTCCTTCGCGCGCGGGCTGGAGGTCATCCGCTCCTTCAGCGCCGAGGCGAGCGCGCAGACGCTGTCCGAAGTGGCCGCGCGCAGCGGCCTCACGCGCGCGGGCGCCCGGCGCATCCTGCTCACGCTGCAGGCGCTGGGCTATGTGGCGAGCGACGGCAAGCTCTACCGCCTCACCCCGCGCATCCTTGACCTGGGTTTCGCCTACCTCACGTCCATGCCGATCTGGAATCTGGCCGAGCCGGTGATGGAGCGCCTGGCCGACGCCGTGGGCGAAAGCTGCTCGGCCGCCGTGCTGGACGGCACCGACATCGTCTACGTGCTGCGCGTGCACACGCACAAGATCGTGGCGCTGAACCTGAACGTGGGCACGCGCCTGCCGGCCTACTGCACGTCACTGGGCCGGGTGCTGCTGGCGGGGCTGGACGACGCCGAGGTGAAGGCGCGGCTGAAGGCGAGCGACTTGCGAGCCAACACGCGCCACACTGAAACCAGCGTGGCCGAGCTGCTGGCGCGCGTGCAGCAGGTGCGCCGGCAGGGCTGGGCGCTGGTGAATCAGGAGCTGGAGGAGGGCCTCATCTCCATCGCCGCGCCGGTGAAGAACCGGGCGGGTTCTGTCGTTGCTGCGCTCAACGTTTCAGGGCAGGCGAACCGCACTTCGGCGGCGGTGATGAAGGACAGCTTGTTGCCGAAGCTGCGGGCGGCGGCGGATGAGGTGTCTTCGTTGTTGGCGCAGACGGGGCGGGGGTGAGTCTTCTTGCCTGCTTGGCTGGCGAGCCGAGGGCTTGGGCCATGGGCTGGTGGGCTTCACTGCGCTGCCCCTTGCTGCGCAAGGGGTTCGCTGCGGTGCTCGGGTGACAGGCTGTGCGGCATAACTCGCTGCATGCGCTGCGCGCATTCCGCTCGAACAGATGCCGCAAGTCAGTTCACGAAGCGCGCTGCGCGCGCCAGCCCGTCACCCTGCGCTCCTCGCCAGCGCACAGGCGCCCCCCAGCCCATGGCCCAAGCCCTCGGCGGGGGCAGATCAATGTCTGTGATTTGGTGGGGCATCGAGAACGCCGACTAGGATGATGCGTATCAGCCGAACGCCGTCGTTTAACGAATCGCTATGACCTATTTGAACGGAAAGATCGTCGTCAAGCATGGGCAGCATCGACTGTTCAGCACCGTTCACGCGTACGTCCTCTTCAATGCCTGCGTCGTTCGCAGTATCAGAACGATGATCAGGCGGCCGAATTGGGAAGTTGGTGCACCCCTGTGGACTGCTGGTCAGTTCACGCGGGCAAATTCGTTGCAATTCCCGCTTGAGGTTCGCCTGCCGGAGATCGGTCCTATCGAGCACATGATGGCTGGTACCACGCCCACGAGCATCTTGATCGGTGTCGAGCCAGCAGCTAACTTACCAGCGCATCAGACCGCTCGTGCTTTGGGTACCAACCTCGACATTCTCGGTGCGCTATTCACAACGTTTTTCGAGGTCGGAAAAGAATGGTTGCTCGCAAATGTGAGCGCAGATCCGCGAGGATGGCCTCCCACTTGGCGGTTCGCTCGACTGGTGAGAAATTCGATCGCTCACGGAGGGGCGCTTCACATAACCAACGCTAACGCTGCGTCGGAAAGTTGGTATGCGTTGACCTACTCCTCTGCACTGAACAACAAGAAGATCATTGGAACTGACCTCGGTACGGGAGACTTGCTGATTCTCCTTTTGGAGATGTCGGACTCGCTGGATGCGCTAGGCGCACCATTGCCGCCATAGCCGAAAGCCGGTGCCAACGCCCTCCTGTTGGACGCCGACACTGTGGCTGAATTTGTATCGTTTACCGACAATGGTTGCCTCGCGCCGAGGACGTAGAGCTCGATGCGCTTGCTTGGAAGAGGCTCTCGACAGATGTCTAGCGTTAGAGCACCCAAGACGTCGCCGTCAGGCGAGGGGCTGTGCCCGCCACAAAAGCAGGCTCAACCGGAACTGCCCAACACCGCCCTAGGCGCCCTTCCAAACTGCTTCGCAAACATCTTCCCGAACGCCGACGCGCTGCCATACCCCAGTTCCAGCCCGATCTGGCCCACATTCATCCCCAATTCCGACAACGCGAACGCGCGCATCAGCCGGGCCTGCTGGCGCCAGCGGTGCAGGCTCAGGCCGGTCTCTTGCGGGAACAGGCGGATCACGCTGCGTTCGGACAGGCCCACCTGCTTGCCCAGTTCGGCGATGGAAGCGGGCAGGCCGGGGTCTTCGATGAGGCGCTGGCACAGGCGGGCCAGGCGCTTGTCGGTGGGCAGCTTGAGTGAGAGGGGCCGCGCTTCCAGCGCGCCCAGCTCGTCCACGATCAGCGACATCAGGCGGCCGTCGGGGCTGTCCCATTCGTACTGCGGCGGGATGGTCATGGCGCGCAGGATGAGTTCGCGCAGCAGCGGGGTGACGGCCAGCACGTGGCAGCCGTCGCCCAGCGCGGGCACGGTGTCGCGCCAGAAGTAGAGGGTGCGCATCTCCACCGCGGTGTCCATGTGGATCTGGTGCGCCACGTGCGCGGGCATCCACATGCCGTGGCTGGGCGGGATCGTCCAGATCACGCCGCGGGCCTCGATCGTCATGACGCCGTGGATGGCGTAGATGAACTGGTCGCGCGCGTGCTGGTGCGCGGCGATCACGGTGCCGGCCGGGTCCGACCGGGCGAGCGCGGCCACCGGGCGCGGCACGCGGTTGGCGGCTTCGGCCTCGGTGCTGGGCCCGCGGCGCAAGAGCGGGCTGGGCTGGCTTGGCGGTTTTGATCGCATTTCTGGCGGACTTTAACTTGGCGGCCATGGGCCCGGTGCGGGAAGATCGCCCCCATGCACAACCGCTCCACCCAGATCCTGCTCAACGTCGGCCACGCGTTCGACCACCTGATGCTGCTCATCTTCGCCACCGCGGTCACCAGCATCGCCGCCGATTTCGGCCTGGCGCGCTGGGAAGACCTGATGCCCTACGGCGTGGGCGCCTTCCTGTTCTTCGGCCTGGGCTCGCTGCCCTCGGGCAAGCTGGGTGACCAGTGGGGCCGGCGCAAGATGATGCTGGTGTTCTTCTTCGGCCTGGGCCTGTCGTCGCTGCTGGTGGCGGCCACGCAGACGCCGATGCAGATGGCGCTGGCGCTCGCGGTGCTCGGCGCGTTCGCGTCCATCTACCACCCGGTGGGCATTCCCATGCTGGTGCAGGGCGCCGTGCGCCCGGGCTGGACGATCGGCGTGAACGGCCTGGCGGGCAACCTGGGCGTGGCGGGCGCGGCCGTGGCCACGGGCTTCCTCATGCAGTACGCGGGCTGGCGCATGGCCTTTGTGGTGCCCGGCCTGGTGTGCCTGGCCTGTGGCGTGGCGTTTGCGCTCTGGGGCACGCGCGAAACCGAAGCGCCTGCCAAGAAGAAAAAGGCCACCGGCCACGCGCCCGGTGGCGTGTCGCTGGCGCGGCTGTTCCTCATCATGACCATGGCGGCCACCAGCGGCGGCCTGCTGTTCAACCTGTCCACCAACGCCAACTTCGAGCTGCTCACTGACCGCCTGCGTGGCATCGCGCAAGACCCGGCGCAGATCGGCCTGCTGCTGGCGGCCGTCTACACCGCGGCCTCGGTCACGCAGCTGGTGGTGGGCTATCTGATTGACCGGCACTCGCTCAAGACGCTCTACATCGGGGTGATCGCCATCCAGGCCGTGCTGCTGATGCTGGCCACCACGCTCAGCGGCTGGGCCTTCCTGGGCATGCAGTTCCTGTTCATGGCGGCCATCTTCGGCGCCATTCCGTTCACGGACGCGCTGATCGTGCGCTACGTGGACGACGGCATGCGCTCGCGCGTGGCGGGCATGCGGCTGGCGGTGTCGCTGGGCGCCAGCTCGTTCGCGGTCTGGCTCATCGGGCCGGTGGTCAAGAGCGCGGGCTTCACCGCGCTGCTGGGCGTGATGGCCGCCACCTCGGTGGTGACGCTGCTGGTGCTGACCCAGTTGCCGGGCGCGCCGGCGCCCAAGGCGGCCGCAACGGCCCCCTGAAGCCCCCCTGAAAAACTGATTTCCGCGTGCCGGGTTGCGGCGCGGGGCGGGCCTTGGACACACTCGGCCGCCTCGACAGACCACAACAGGAGACAAGCACGTGAGCCAATCACTGGGATGGATCGGCCTCGGCCGCATGGGCGAAGCCATGGTGAAGAAACTGCTGAAGGCCGGCCACACCGTGCAGGTGTGGAACCGCACCCGCAGCAAGGCCGAGCCCCTTGCCGAATACGGCGCCAAGGTGGTCGACAGCAAGCTCGACCTGGCCGGCTGCGACACCATCTTCACCATGGTCTCCACCACCGACGACCTGAAAGAAGTGCTGTTCGGCCAGGGTGGCGTGATGACGGGCGCGAAGAAACCCAAGACCGTCATCGACAGCTCCTCCATCTCGCAGGAAGGCTCGGCCGAGATCCGTGAACAGCTCGAAGCCATGGGCGTGGCCTACCTGTGCGCGCCCGTCTCGGGCAACGCCAAGGTGGCCAAGGCCGGCAAGCTGCTGCTGGTGGCCTCGGGCCCGCGTGCGCTGTACGACGCGAACGAGAAGTACCTGGCCGCGATGTCGCGCAAGGCCATGTGGGTGGGCGAAGGCGAGCTGGCCCGCGTGTGGAAGATCGCGCACAACACCATGTTCGGCGTGATCATCCAGAGCCTGTGCGAGATCACCGTGCTGGCCGAGAAGGCGGGCATTCCGCGCCACGTGTTCCTGGAAAGCATCAACGATTCGGTGCTGGGCAGCATGTACACGCGCTACAAGACGCCGGTGCTCACCAGGCTCACGTTCGAGCAGGTCACCTTCACGCCCAAGCTGCTGCTGAAAGACATGGACCTGGGCCTGGGTGCCGGCAAGGCGCACGGCGTGCCCATGCCCTCGGCCGCGGCCACGCGCGAGAGCATTGCGCGCATGGTGGGCCGCGGGCACGACGACGTGGACTTCGCCATCCTGCTGCAGGAAACCGCGAACGACGCGGGCCTGCGCATCGCGCCGCTGGACGTCGACGTCAGCGACGGCCTGAGCAGCTGAGGCCGCGCGATGGCACAGCGCACGCTCATCCGCGGCGCCACCATCGTCACCATGGACGCGCAGGGCGACCTGCCCGTGGGTGACGTGCTGGTGGCGGGCGACACCATCGAAGCCATTGCGCCGCAACTCGCGGTGGACGACGCGCAGGTGGTGGACGCCACCGGCTGCATCGTGGTGCCGGGCTTCGTGAACGCCCACATGCACACCTGGCAGACGGCGCTGCGCGGCGTGGCCGCCAACTGGACGCTGCTGCAGTACTTCAAGAACATGCACGCCGGCCTGGCCACCGTGTTCGCGCCGGACGATCTGCACATCGCCACGCTGGTGGGCGCGCTCAACCAGCTCAACTGCGGCACCACCACGCTGGTGGACTGGTGCCACAACAACCCCACGCCCGCGCACAACGACGCCGCGGTGGCCGCGCTGCTGCAATCGGGCATTCGCGCGGCCTTCTTCCACGGCACGCCCAAGCCCGACCCGAAGCCCGGCCAGACGCCGTTCTGGGAGGTGCCGCACCCGCGCGCCGAGGTGGAGCGCCTGCTGAAAGCGCACCAGGGCCAGGCGCTGCTGAGCGTGCACGCCGCGGTGCTGGGCCCGCACTACAGCACGCTCGACGTGGCGGTGCACGACTTCCGCATGGCGCAGGAGCTGGGGCTGATTGCCTCCATGCACCAGGGCGGTGGCCCCGCACGCACGCCCGACGGCTGGGAGCGGCTGGAGGCGCTGGGCCTGCTCGGCGAGCAGATCAACATCGTGCACGGCCACGCGCTGAGCGACGAACAACTGAAGCGCTTCTGCGAACTCGGCATGAGCTTTTCGGCCGCGGCCGAGAGCGAGATGTCGCAGGGCCATGGCCACCCGCTCACCGGGCGGCTGCGCGCGCTGGGGCGCGCGCCCTCGCTGGGTGTGGACCTGGAGAGCGTGATGAGCGGCGACATGATCAGCCAGGCGCGCATTGCGCTGGGCATGCAGCGCAGCCTGGACAACGTCGCTTACCGCGCCGCGCACGGCACCATACCCGACACCTCCACCATCACCACGCGCGAGGCGCTGGCCTGGATCACGGTGGAGGGCGCGCGCATGCTCAAGCAGTCGCACCGCATCGGCTCGCTGGCGCCGGGCAAGCAGGCGGATCTGGTGCTGGTGCGCGCCGACGACCTGAACATGCAGCCGGTGCACGACCCCGTGAGCGCGGTGGTGTTCCAGGCCACGCTGGCCAACATCGACAGCGTGATGGTGGCCGGCCAGTGGCGCAAGCGCGATGGCCGCCTCATCGGCGTCGATCTGCCGCCGTTGCTGAATGCGCTGCGCGCCTCCGGACAAAAGATCACGCAGGCCATGGGGCTGCAGTGAAGGCCGGGGGCGCCTGCCGGCCCCCGACACATCCACCCAGCAGGAGACAAACCAATGAAGAAGACGTGGAGCAGGTTCGGGTTGCTGGCCGCCATCGGCGCGCTGGCGGCGGGCACGGCGTGGGCGCAGGCCTACCCGAGCAAACCGATCACTTTCGTGGTGCCGTTCACCGCCGGCAGCGGCACCGACATCGTGGCGCGCCTGGTGGCCGAGACCATGCAGCGCAACATGGGCCAGACCATCGTGGTGGAGAACCGGCCCGGGGCGGGCGGCAGCATCGCGTCGGCCCAGGTGGCGCGCGCCGAGGCCGACGGCCACATGGTGCTCATCCCCTCGTCGAGCCACGCGGTGAACCCGGCCGTGTACCCCAGCCTGCCTTACGACACGCTGCGCGATCTCACCGGCATCACGCCGCTGGCCGCGTTGCCGAACGTGATGGTCACGTCCGCCGGCAAGGGCTACAAGACCGCTGGTGACGCGGTGGCCGCCGCGAAGGCGAAGCCCGGGCAACTGAACTACGCGTCGGCCGGTGTGGGCAGCGCCACCCACCTCAACGCCGAGAAGTTCCGCCTGCAGGCCGGCATCGAAGCCACGCACGTGCCTTACCGCGGCACGCCCGAGGCGCTGTCCGACGTGATGGGCGAACGTGTCGACTGGTTCTTCTCGCCGCTGTCCTCCGCGCTGCCGCTGATCCGCGACGGCAAGGTGGTGCCGCTGGCCGTGAGCACCGCCACGCGCCACAGCGCGCTGCCCAACGTGCCCACCACGGTGGAGGCCGGCGTGCCCGGGTCCGACTTCGTGTTCTGGGTCGGCATGGTCGTCAGCGCGAAAACGCCGCCGGCGATTCAGGAGCGGCTGCACGCCGAAGCCACCAAGGCCCTGGCCGACCCGGCCGTGGTCGAGCGCCTGGGCCGCCAGGGGGCCGTGCCTTACCCCATGAGCGCGGCCGATTTCAACCAGTTCATCCGCACCGAGATGGACGCGGCCGCCCGCATCGCGCGCGCGGCCAACCTCAAACCGCAATGAGCCAAAAAATCCACGTCATCGGCGTCGGCAAGATGGGCCTGCCCATGGCCCGCCACCTCCTGGCCGCGGGCCACACCGTCACGGTGGAAGACCCGTCGGCCGAGCGGCTGGCCCTGGCCCGCGAGGCCGGCCTCGGTGTGGCCGACGGCCTCGCCCAGGCCGCGGTCATCGTCTCGTCGCTGCCGCACGATGGCGCGCTGCTCGCCGTGGGCGAGCGCGTGGCCGCGCACGCCACCCGGGGCGCGGCGTGGATCGACACCAGCACCGTCTCGCCCGCGGCCTCGGCGCGCGCGGCCGGGGCGTGTGCGCAGGCCGGCGTGCAGCACCTGCGCTGCACCGTCTCGGGCAACAACCACATGGCGGACGCGGCGCAGCTCACGGTGATGGCGTCGGGCCCGAAGGCGCTGCACGAGCAACTGCTGCCGCTGCTGCGCTGCTGGGGCCCCAACCACTTCTGGCTTGGCGACGCCGAGCAGGCGCGGCTGATGAAGCTGGTGGTGAACCTGATGATTGCGCAGACCAGCGCCATGCTGGCCGAGGCGCTGAGCCTGGGCCAGAAGGGCGGCCTGGCGTGGGACGACATGTGGGGCGTGATCGGCGCCAGCGCCGTGGCCTCGCCCATCGTGAAAGCCAAGAGCGTGCAGCTCGGCAAGCACGACTACACGCCCACCTTCACCGTGGGCCAGATGAACAAGGACATCGACCTCATCCTCGGCGAAGGCGCGCGCCTGCAGGTGCCGCTGACGCAGACCGCGGCCACGCGGCAGTTGATGGCGGCCGCGCAGGCGCAAGGCGATGCCGAGCTGGACTATGCGGCGATCATTCGCGTGGTGCAGCGGGCCTCCGGCCTGGGCGTCGACTAAGGAAAACCGCATGCGATCGTTCGTTTACCAGGGCCTGCCCGGCCGCGTGGTGTTCGGCGCGGGCTCGCTCGCGCAACTGCCGCAAGCCATTGCCGCCATGGGCGCGCAGCGCGCGCTGGTGCTGTGCACGCCCGAGCAGCGCGCCAGCGCCGAACGCGTGGCGCAGTTGCTGGGCGATCGCGCCGCCGGCATCTTCGACCGCGCGGTGATGCACGTGCCGATCGAGACCGCGCGCGAGGCGCGCGAGGTGGCGCGCCAGCTCGGCGCCGACTGCGCCGTGGCCATCGGGGGCGGCTCCACCACCGGCCTGGGCAAGGCCATCGCGCTCGACTCGGGCCTGCCCATCCTTGCCATCCCCACCACCTACGCGGGCTCGGAGATGACGCCGATCTACGGCATCACCGAAGCCGGCCTGAAGAAGACCGGGAAGGATTTCAAGGTCCTGCCCAAAAGCGTGCTCTACGACCCCGAGCTCACGCTGACGCTGCCGGTGGGGTTGAGCGTCACCAGTGGCATCAACGCCATCGCGCACGCGGCCGAAGGCCTGTACTCGGTGGAAGGCAACCCGGTGATCGACCTCATGGCCGAGGAGGGCATCGCCGCCATCGGCCGCGCGTTGCCGCGCATCGTGGCCGATGCCAAAGACATCGAGGCCCGCAGCGACGCGCTCTACGGCGCCTGGCTGTGCGGCATCGTGCTCGGCAGCGTGGGCATGGCGCTGCACCACAAGCTGTGCCACACGCTGGGCGGCAGCTTCAACCTGCCGCACGCCGAAACGCACACCGTGGTGCTGCCGCACGCGCTGGCCTACAACGCCGCCGCCGCACCCCAGGCCATGCAGCGCATCGCGCGCGCGCTCGGCCGTGGCGACGGCAACGCCGCGCAGGCCGTGTTCGACCTGGCGAAAACCAACGGCGCCCCCGTGGCGCTGCGCGACATCGGCATGAAAGCCGACGACCTCGACCGCGCCTGCGAGATCGCGCTGCAGAACCAGTACCCGAACCCACGGCCGCTGGAGGCGGGTGCGATCCGCGCCTTGTTGCAGGCGGCCTGGGAAGGCGCGCGGCCAGGGTGAGGCTTGAGCGGGCTGTTCTTCAGCTCACTTCGATGAGTTGAGCTGAAACCGGTAGTGCTCGTTCTCCCATGCGAACGGGCATGCCTTTGAGGCGACTCCGGCTCAGGGTCTCTTGAACAACTCCGCGAGAACCGAAAGTGGTACGCCATCGTCCTTCACGATCCCATCACCGGTCGGTCTGAAGATGGCTCCAAGAACCTTCTCAAGTGCTTCTTCCTTCAAGGCACCCTTCCGGACCAGGGACAGGTAGGAAACGATCATTGTTTGTCGCTCTGCTGCATCAAGAGAGAGATGTACATGGCTCATCATGAGTTTCAGTACGGAGCGAAGAACCAGCACGAATACGAGCACACCTAGAGAGAACGAGAGAACCTGAAACCAACTTGGGACAGCGTCAACTGTTGCCAAGCCGAAAACGGACTTGGCCAAGACGTACAGCGCAATCGCGCCGACGATGAGCCATAGGCTGCCGCCGATAGCTAACCACGTTACCCAGTTGGTGTGCTTTCTGTGCTTCTTTCCCCAGTAAGTTGCAGGGGCACGAAGAGCAAGTTGCGAGTCATAGGTTGCGGTGAGTCGCTTCCAGTCCTCGCGAAGCTCCGAGGAAAGTTGCTCATGCTCTTGTCGAATGGTGTCGTTCAGCGTCGATAAGCGCTCGCGATGTCCGGCTTCCCATTGCGAAAAGAAATTGAGTATTTCTTCGGCCTTGTCTCGCGACGTGCCGGTCGCTGTTAGCGCTTCGCCGGCCGCATGTGCTGATTGTTCTGCGGAAACAGCAGCGGCATTCGCCTTTGCGTCAGAGCTCCAGCCTTCAAGGTAAGCCACGCCCTTGGTGATCCCAGCCACATAGGTCGATTTGGCGTTTAGTTGATCCGAGAATTGAGCCCACTTGCCAGATTGCTGTCCGATCGTTGCGAGCATGTAGATGGCCTCAGCGGGCGACTTTTTGGCCAGCTTGTCGACAACAACTCGGAGCGGTGATTTGGGATGCAGGTATAGCTTCGAATCGAAGTATTTCTGAACCTGAGAACGCGCCGTCTCCGTAGTCGCTTCGGTCGGCGGTTGTTGCCCAAGGCTTTGCTGTGCATGGAGTAACGGGCGCACGATTGAGTCGTTGAGTCCTTGTGCGGCGGCCAGCCCTTGGTGCTGGCTGAGCCAGCTCCACGTAGCAAGCTCTTGACTTACGAACTGGCTAAGCGCAGCAGCAGTCGCGTATTTGTAGCTCGCGCCATCAGGCGTTTTGAAGGTGAAGCCAGCCATCCCCGTCTCCTCTGTTGTTTCTCGATGGTCGATGCCGATGTTGGCGGCACCAAACTTCGTTGCTAAGCGAGCCATGAGCATAGCGATGCTCCCGACTTCCTGTGAAAAGCCTAGGGTGGGGAAACTGGGACATCGTGCTCGTCTCTGTGGGCATGAGGTTGCACTACAAGTTGGTCAGGCGAGGTTCTACGGCGCAGCGCAGGCCGTGTTTGACCTCTTCTAACCAACGATGCTCCTTTGGCGCTGCACTGCGTCGGTATGAAGGTCGACGACCTCAATCCGCGCCTTGTTGCAGGCGGCCTGGGAAGGCGCGCGGCTGGCCTGAGGCCGCTGATCCGGTGGATCCGTGGAGCGGCTTGACTCTGGAGTTACTCCAGGGTTTCCAATGCCCGCTTCCACAGGAGAAACCATGCCGACCCCCCACGATGCCACCCGGCTCCAGGCCGTTTTCGATGAACTGATCCAGCAATCGGCGCGGGCGCCGGATGCCCGCCAGGCTTGGCTTTACCTCGAAGCCGCCCACGTGGTGGGCCAGCTTCGTTTGCGCCCGCACGTGCGCAGCCATTGGCACATGCTGCGGCTCGCGGCGCGCACGGGCGATGCGCCCGAGGTGCTGGGCCAGTTGTTCCGGCTCGCGCTGGTGCCGCTGGGGCACCTCAGCGGGCGCTTGCCGATCGGCAACCCCGGCCGCGCCAACGTGAGCGCTTTCGAGCCGATGGCGGTGCGCCCGGAACTCGGCGGGTTGATCGAACAGGCGCGCCGGGGCATGTGACCGGGGTCACTTAACGCGGGCGCGCGCCCGCTCGACACTTGGCCGCACGACCACCACCGAGGCCTCCATGCGCGCGACCACGCCCACCCGATTGAACCCCCTGAGCCTGTTGGTTCTGGCCCTGGCGCCCGCGCTGGTGCACGCGCAGTTCGAGCCGCTGCCCGTGCAGAGCGTGCGCAAGCTGAGCGACGGCGAACTGGGTTGCGGGCAGATCTACACGGAGAGCCAGACGCTGGAGAAGGCGTTGCTGGCGTGGCAGGCCGAAGCCGCACAGGCGCAGCAGGCCATGGACGACACGCAGAACGAGATGCTGCATCGCGCCCAGGACGCGCGCGGGGGTGGCCTGGGGGCGGCCATCGGGGGTGGGCTGCTTGGCCTGGTTCCCGGGGGCGGCCAGGTGGCCGGCTACGCGGCCCAGGCCGCCGCCAGTGCGCGCCGGGCCGGCATGCAGGAAAGCGCCAACCGGATGGTGCAGGCGCAGGGCCGGCTGATGAAGCTGGAGCAGGCCATGGAACATGCGCAGGCGCGCAGCGAACACCTGGCCGACCTGTTTCTCAAGAAGGGTTGCAGGCTGTCCGAGGTGAAAGCCGCCGCCGACCCCGCCCAATAGCGCGCAGCGGCGCCGGTGCGCGGCGGCGGCGGCGTGTTCAGCGGCATTGCTGATCGAACGTGCTCTTCATCGTCGCAATGACCTCGGGCCGGATACCGAGCCATGTCGTGGGGCTCATGGTCGCGGCCTTGTATTCGCATCTGAGCCGCGCTTCCTCGGGCGGTTTGGCCGGCATCAAACGGATCATCCCGGACAGGGCATCGCAGTATTGCTTGAAGTTCTTGGTCTTCAGCGCGGTGTCGCGCTGGGTGCGAAGCCGTTCGTGCTCGCTGCATTGCGGGTCGGGTGCCGCCATCGACACGGTGGCAAGGGCGGACAAGGTCAGGCCGGTGAGAAGTTTGAGTAGGGACATGGTTTGTGAACGGGGTGTTGGCGCGCCGGTGCGGCACGCGGCGGCCGCAGTATCCGAAGCGTCTTGCCCCGGCGTAAGTGACCGAGGTCACATGGCCGGGGCGGCCCACCAGCCCGTCGGCCAGTCAGCCAGCCAGCGCGTCGAGCAGCTGTTGTGCCTGCACGGGCTTGTGCAGATACGCAATGCCGCTGGCCTTGATGGCGGCGATGCGTTCTGGCGCGGTTTCGCCGGTGACCAGCAAGGTGCGCAGGTGGGGCGACGTGCTGCGCAGTGCGAGCAGGTGCTCGAGGCCGTTGCGGCTACCCGGGAGCCGGAAATCGGAAACGACGGCTTCGATCGGGTTCGTCTGGAGCAGGTGTTGCGCCTGCGCCAGATCGCTGGCGGGATACACCGCGCAACCGCACGAGGAGAGCAGCAGCGCCAGGGCCTCGCGGCTCACCGGCTCGTCGTCGATCACGAGCACATGGCGCGGCAGGGCGCTGCCGGTTGGCGGGGGTGGTTCCCGCGTCGCGCCACCGGGGTGGGCGAGGCCGGGGGCTCCCGCGCCGGCCTGTTGCACCCACACCCGAAAGCGCGTGCCCCGTGCGGGCGTTGACGAGAGCTCGACGGGGTGCTCGAGCAGGCTCGACAGCCGCTTGACGATGGACAGGCCGATGCCCAGGCCGGCGGTGCGGTCGCGCTGCGGGTTGGCGAGTTGGTAGAACTCGTCGAACACACGCTGCTGGTGTTCGCCGGCGATGCCGATGCCGGTGTCGATGACCTCGAAGCAGACCTGGCCGGCGCGCGCCGCCGGCGCGCCCGAGCGGGCGGCCACCAGCACGCCGCCGGTGGGCGTGTACTTCAGGGCGTTGTCGATCAGGTTGCCGAGCAGGCGCGTGAGCAGTTGCGCGTCGCTCAGCACGACCAGATCGCCCGGCGCGCGAAACCGGATCTGGAGATCCCTGGCCTGGGCGTTGCCGGAGAAGGTGTGGTTCAAGGCAATGAACAGCTCGTGCACGCGCAGCGGTTGCAGCCTGGGCTGCACGGCCCCCGCGTCCAGCCGCGAGATGTCGAGCATGGTGTCCAGGGACTGGTTCAGCAGGCGCACCGAGTGCCCCAGCCGGGACACGGTTTGCGTGCTGTCCGGGTCCAACCGGGAGCGCTCGAGCACGGACGTGAACAGCGAGATGGCGTGAAGGGGCTGGCGCAGATCGTGGCTGGCGGAGGCGAGGAAGCGGCTCTTTTCCCGGTTGGCGCTCTCCACCAGTTCCACCTGCTGCGCCAGGCGGCGGGCGAGGTCTTCCTTTTCGAAGCGCACGGTCAGCGACTGTTCGAGCAGATCGGCCTGCTGGGAGGTCCACTTGAAGGTCATCGCCAGGTAGAGCGCCATGCAGCCCGCCAGCACCCAACCAACCAGGCCCCCATGCCAGGCGCATGCGGACACGATCCCCACGCCCGCGGGGATGCTGAACGCGGCGATGGTCTGGCGGTGGGTCGAGACGATGGCCGAACCCAGCGACACCGCGCCCATGATGAAGACGGTGACCAGGATCAGCTGCGGTGTGCCCTGGTGCGCGCCGAGCATCCAGGGCGCGAGCCCCCACATCGTGCCGAGCAGCAGGAGATCGCGGATGCGGCCCCGCAAGACGGTGGGCAGTTCGTGGTCGGGCAGCGGGCCGCGGGTTTCCAGTTGGCGGCGCTGCACGTAGCTGAACAGCACGGCGACGCCGAACAGGCCCAGCCACACCAGGGCGAAGCGCGAGGCCCATTCCAGGTGGAACACGAGCGCCAGCGGCGTGGCAAACGGAATGGGCGAGAGGATGCGCGCGGGCCCGGTCTTCTGCAGCAGCAGTTCGAGCTGGACCCGCTGCACGGCCACGGGGGTGGTCGCGCTCATGAGAAGAGGCCGATCAGCTCGGCCCGTGAGCGGACATTGAAGGTGAGGAACACCGTCGACACGCAGTTCTTCACCGAGCCCAGGGCCAGCCCGGTTTCTGCGGCGATCGCCTGGTTGTCGAGCCCGCTCAGGATGAGTTCCAGCACCTGGATCTGGCGGCCGGTCAGGCGCACGTCGGGCTTCAGGTGCCGGTAGCGGGCCAGTGCGTCGGCTGGTCCTGGCTCGGTGCCGGCGGCACCGCGTGCCACCCGCGGGCCGGCGGCGGCCGCCCCGATCGTGTCGAGCAGGCCACTCAGGTCGTTCGTGTCGCCGGTCTTGCTGAAGTACGCCCAGGCCCCATGGGCCAGGGCTTCGTCGCGCACCAGTGCATCCTGTGTGCCCGAGACCACGACGATCGGCAGATCCGGGTAGCGCTGCCGCAGCAGCCGCAGCCCGGCCAGGCCCCGCGTGTCGCCCAGGTTCAGATCGAGCAACAGGAGAAAAACGCGGTCGGCGCCGTGCTGCAGGTGCAGCAGGGCCTGCTCCAGGCTGTGGGCATCGGCGAACTCGAAACGGTCGCCGAAATGCTGGGCGATCACCTGGCGCAAGCCCACCCGCACCAGCTCGTGGTCGTCGACGGCCAGGATGGTTCTGCGTGGCGGCGTGTCGGGCATGGCCGGTAGTGTCTCAACCCCACCAGCGCATGACGAGGTACAGCGCCGCCTGCGCCATTGCCCACACCACGCCCGACACCACGGTGAGGGCGAAGGCCGCGGTGGCGATGCCGGCGATCACCCACAGGCCGTCGCGTTCGAGCACGCCGAGCGCGAGCACGCTGATGGCCAGCGCGGGCAGGATGTTGCCGAGCGGGATGGGCAGCACGAGCACCACCGCCAGCACGAAGCAGAGCAGGCCGATGGCGTATTCGAACGGGGGGTGGGTGAGCGTGCTCCAGCGCGGGCGCAGCAGCTTCTCGGCACGCGCTAGCCAGGGGCTCAGGCGGCGCACCAGGGTCTGCAGGTCGTCGCGGGCGATGGAGCGGCGCGTGATCACGCCGGGCAACCAGGGCTTCATGCCCAGCATGAGCTGCGCGGCCAGGAAAACGAGCGGCGCCCCCAGGATGCCCGACAGGCCCGGTGGCGCCGGCACCACGTTGGGCGCGGCGAAGACGAACATCAGCGCCCCGATGGCGCGGTCGCCGAGCGCGGCGAGCAGGTCGCCGATGCTCACGCGATCGGACGTGCCTTCGTGCGCAAGACGGAACAGCACCAGCGAGAGCGGCTCGCCGCGCGCGGCGATGGGAACGGAAGCGGGGTCGGTCATGGTTTCGTGTGGGCCGCGCGGGGGCAGACGCGCGCGGCGTGTTCGATCAGCCAACGCATCTGCGTGGCCTCGGTCCAGGCGGCGGCGGGCAACACGCGCACGCGTTCGCCGCCGCGCGGCCGCACCCAGGTCTCGAAGCGATTCTGTGCTTCTCCGCTGCCGCTGACCTCGACCTCCAGCCCGCCCAGGGGCGTGTGCACCAGCGGGGTGTCGCCGGGCGACTCGGCGGCCACGCGCAAACGGCAGTCGCCCTCGACGGCGAAACGCTGTTCGCGCGTGCCACGCACCCCACGCACCTGCCGGTCCGTGAGGTTCATGACCTCGATCGCGCGCGCGAGCGACACGTCGTCGTCGAGCACGAGCGGTTCCTCGGTGCCGTAGCCATCGGCGCAGGCGGCGAGCGCCAGCACCAGGGCAGGCAGCAGGCCGAAGGCCGCGCGGCGCAAGCGGGTCGGTGCCGTCATGCCACCGGGGCGTCGCCAACGCTGGCGGGGGCTTCGGCGGGCAGGCGCGTGGCCATCACCTTGTCGATGGTGCGGCCGTCCATGTCCACGATCTCCAGGCGCCAGCCTTCCCATTCGGCGTGGTCGCCCACGCGCGGCAAGCGGCCGGTGAGCAGCATCAGCATGCCGCTGAGCGTGTGGTAGCGGCCGCGGTCTTCGTCGGGCACGCGGTCGAGGTCGAGCCGGTCCTTCAGTTCGGGCACGGGGATGTGGCCATCGAGCAGCCAGGAGCCGTCGTCGCGCTGCATGGCCCAGGAGGTTTCCGGGTCGCGCGGCTGGAACTCGCCGGTGATGGCTTCGATGAGGTCCTGCAGGGTGACGATGCCCTGCACCTCGCCGTACTCGTCGATCACGAACGCCATCTGCACGTCGGACAGGCGGAAGTTGTCGAGCAGCTCCATGCCGGTGATGGTTTCGGGCACGTACAGCGGCTGCTGCAGCGGTTGCTGTTCCAGCCCGCGCTGCTGGCCGCGCAGGGCCTGCGCCAGCCACTGGCGCGCGTTCAGCACGCCCTGCAGGTTGCCCAGGTTGCCCTTGACGACCGGGAAGCGCGAATGCTCGCTGCTCTCCACGCGCGCCATGTTCACCTCGAACGGCTCTTCCAGGTCGAGCACCACCACGTCGCTGCGCGGCACCATCAGCGAGCCGATCTGGCGGTCGTCGAGGCGGAACACGTTGCGCACCATCGCGTGCTCGTGCGATTCGATCACGCCCGCGCTCGTGCCTTCGGCCAGCATGGCGTGGATCTCTTCCTCCGTCACGGCGTTGGCGCTGTTCTCCTTCACGCCCAGCAGGCGCAGCAGCGCGCGCGTGGAAAACGACAGCAGGAGCACGAAGGGCTTGGTGGCCTTGGAGAGCCAGTCGATCGGCCGCGCCACCAGGCGCGCGAAAGTTTCGGGGTAGGTTTGCCCCAGCCGTTTGGGCACCAGCTCGCCCACCACGATGGAGAAGTAGGTGATGACGATCACCACCAGCGCGGTGGCGCCGATCTGGCTGGCCTGCAGCGGCGCACCCAGCGATTGCAGCCACAGCGCCAGCGGCCCCGCGAGCGCGGCCTCGCCGACGATGCCGTTGAGCACGCCGATGGAGGTGATGCCGATCTGAATGGTGGAGAGGAAGCGGTTCGGGTCTTCGCCGAGCTTGACGGCCGCGGCCGCGGCGCCGTCGCCCTCGTCGATGAGTTTCTGCAGGCGCGCCTTGCGGGCGGTCACGAGCGCCAATTCCGACATGGCGAAGACGCCATTGAGAAGAATCAGCGCGATCAGTAAGGCAATTTCCATGGTGGTGGGGGTGAGGAAAAATCAGAGCGGTGCCAGCACGCCGGCGGCGAGCAAGAACAGCACCAGGGTGCCCAGCGCAATGCGGTACAGCACGAAAGGCATGTACCCGCGCGTGGACACGAGTTTGAGGAACCAGACGATGACGGCGTAGCCGACCACGAAGGCGATCAGCGTGGCCAGGGCGGTGGGGCCAGGCGCGATCGGGCCGCTGACCCCCCAGCTGCGGTAGAGCTGGTAGAAGCCCGAGGCCGTGACCGCCGGCAAGGCCAGCAGGAAGGAATAGCGCGCCGCCGCCTCGCGTGTGTAGCCCATGAGCAGGCCCGCCGTGATGGTGCCGCCCGAGCGCGACACGCCCGGGATGAGCGCCAGCGCCTGCGCGAAGCCGAACAGCAGGCCGTGGCCCCAGCCCAGCTCGCGCAGCGTGCGCTGCTGCGTGGCGCGGCGGTCGGCCCAACCCAGCAGCAGCGCGAACACGATCAGCATGGTGGCCGTGATCGCGAGGTGGCGCAGCGAGGTCTCGATCGCGTCCTTGAACAGCAGGCCCAGCACCGCAATGGGCAGCGTGCCGATCAGGATCAGCCAGCCCATGCGCGCGTCGGGGTCGGCGCGCAGCGCGGGCTGCGTGAGCGAACCCCACCAGCGCGCCAGGATGCGCGCGATGTCGTGGCGGAAGTACACCAGCACCGCCAGCTCGGTGCCGAGCTGCGTGATCGCGGTGAAGGCCGCACCCGGGTCGGTGCCCGAAGGCAGCAGTGGGCCGAGGATGCGCAGGTGCGCGCTGGACGACACCGGCAGGAACTCGGTGAGTCCCTGGACGGTGCCCAGGATCGCGGCTTCAAGCCACGGCAGGATGGAACCCATGAACGGAGGAGGGAAGCGGGCCACGGCCAGGGGCCGGTGCCGGGCCGCCGGCCACGCCGGTGAGGGCGCTCGGGGCAGGCGGAACGGGTGGGGCGGTCAGCCGCGCCGGGGCGGGCGGAAGGGCTGCTCGAGCAAGGGCGTGGGCAGGCCGCCGATGCGCAACTGCGGGTGCAGCGGCGTGAGCACGTGCGCCAGCGCCGGGGCGGCGTGGCGTTGCAGGGTGTCGGGCAGGTCGGGCAATTCGTCCGCGAGCGCGTGCTCCAGGTCGGCCAGGCCCTTCTGGCTGGGCGCGGTGGAGCCGGCATCGGCCACGGCCAGGCCCGCGACGGGGGCGTCGACGACGTGATCGGGGATGGCGAAGCCGACCACCCCCAACAGGAAGTGCACGGCAAAAAGTGCAATGAGCCAGCGGCGCATGGGGCGTGATTTTACGGACACGCCCGGCCGGGCCGTTTCAGGTGGCGTGCGCGGCATGCGCCGCCGGGGCGTGCGCATTGGGGGCGAGCACGTAGCGTGCCATGGCCTGCGCGAGCTCGGCCTCACCCAGGAACACGGTGTCCACGCCCTCGCTCATGAGGCGTTCGGCCTCGTCCTCGTTGTGCGAGCGCACCACGATGCGGATCTCGGGGTTGAGCGTGCGCGCGGTCTCGATCATCTGGTGCAGCGAGAGCGTGTCCTGCGTGGCCACCACCAGCATGCGCGCGTTGGCGATGTGGGCCTGGATCAGCACCTCGGGCTCGCCCGCGTTGCCCCAGACCGCGGCCACGCCGCGTTCGCGCAGGCCTTCGACGATCTCGCGGTTCTGGTCGGCCACCACGAAGGGCTGGCCCACGGCCTTGAGCGCGTCGGCGATGCGCCGGCCGACGCGGCCGTAGCCCACCAGCACCACCTGGCGCGAGAGGTACTTGGCCTCGGTGGTGCGTGGCAGTTCGGCCAGCGGGTCGTCGCGCGCCTCCAGGCGGCGCACCAGCATGGAGTGCTCGCGCAGCAGCGCCTGCAGCGGCTCGATGGCCTTGAACAGCAGCGGGTTGAGTGCGATGGAGATGAGCGCGCCGGCCAGCACCAGGCTGTGGCCTTCGTCGGGCATGAGCCCGAGCTTGGCGCCCAGGCCCACCAGGATGAACGAGAACTCGCCGATCTGCGCCAGGCTGGCCGAGACCGTGAGCGCGGTGTTGAGCGGGTAGCGCAGCGCCAGCACCAGCGCCGCCGCCGCGAGCGACTTGCCCACGATGATGATCGCCACCACGCCGAGCACGTGCACGGGTTCGTTCACCAGCACGTACGGGTCGAACAACATGCCGACCGACACGAAGAACAGCACCGCGAAGGCGTCGCGCAGCGGCAGCGATTCCTGCGCCGCGCGGTGGCTGAACTCCGATTCGCGCAGCACCATGCCGGCGAAGAAGGCGCCCAGCGCGAAGGAGACACCGAACAGCTCGGCCGAGGCGAAGGCGATGCCCACCGCCGCGGCCACCACGCACAGCGTGAACAGCTCGCGCGAGCCGGTGTGCGTGACCTGCCACAGCACCCAGGGGAAGAACTTGCGGCCGATCACCAGCATCACCGCGACGAAGCCGCCCACGCGCAGCAGCGTCATGCCCAGCGTGGCCCACACCGAATCGCTGGCGCCTTCGGGGGCCACGCCACCCAGGAAACCCGCCAGCGGGGGCAGCAGCACCAGCACCAGCACCATGGCCAGGTCTTCCACCACCAGCCAGCCCACGGCGATGCGCCCCGTCATGGAGCCGAGGATGCCCAGGCTTTCGAGCGCGCGCAGCAGCACCACCGTGCTGGCCACCGAGAGCGAGATGCCCAGCACCACCGCCGGGCCCAGCGACCAGCCCCACCACAACGCCATGCCCATACCCATGAGCGTGGCCACCACCATCTGCACCACCGCACCGGGCAGCGCGATCTTGCGCACCGAGAGCAGGTCGTCGAGCGAGAAGTGCAGGCCCACGCCGAACATCAGCAGCATCACGCCGATCTCGGCGAGCTGGGCGGCGATCTCGGCGTCGGCCACGAAGCCCGGGGTGTAGGGGCCGATGATCACGCCCGCGAGCAGGTAGCCCACCAGCGCCGGCAGGCGCACCTTGGTGCACAGGAAGCCGAGGATCAACGCCAACCCCAGGCCGGCGGCAATCGTGTTGATCAGCGTCAGGTTGGCGTGCATGGTGGGGTCTCCGGCGGTTGTTGTGATCGTGTTGCGGACGGCGGCAGGCCCGCCCGGCGTCGGTGGCCCCGGCCGCGCAAGGGCGGAGGGATGCCCCGAGTGTCGCGCAAAAGCCGAACCCTCGCGGGGCAGCGGGGTGCGCCATGGGTGTCGGTGCGTTACAGGCCGGCGGGCCGTTTCGCGTGCGCCTTGACGGCTTCGATGAAGCGCTTGAGGCGAGCCGGCTGGAAGCGCGCGTACGGGTAGGCCAGTTGCACCGGGAGCGGCGCCGCCGCCCACCCGGGAGCCAGGTGCACCAGGCGGCCTTCGCGCAGTTCATCGGCCACCAGCCAGGCTGACACCACGGCCGCACCCAGGCCCGCGAGCGCGGCGCTGCGCAGCGCGTACAGGCTGTCCGTGCGCAGCCGGGGCTGGATGGCGAGCGACCGCGGCGGCCCACCCGCCACGGGGTGCAGATCCACGCGATCGCGGTAGAAGGTCTGCAGCGCCAGCCAGGGCAGGGCCTGCAGCGCCTCGGGGGTTTGTGGTGGCCGGCGCCGGCCCAGCAGCGCGGGTGCGCCCACCACGATGCGCGGCAGCGCGTTCAACGGGATCACCACCAGGTTCGGGTCGTCGATCTCGCCCACCTGGATCGCGCAATCGATGCCCTCGGCCACGAAGTCGGGGCGGCGGTCGCTGAGCAACCACTCCACGCGCACATCGGGGTGCGCGTGCAGGTACTGCGCCAGCGGCTCCACCAACTGGCTCTGGCCGAGCGCGTGCGGCACCAGCACCTTGAGCGTGCCGCTGGCCGCGCCGCGCGAACCGCGCAGCGTCTCCTGCATGGCTTCCCACTCGTCCACCAGCGCACGCGCCATCACCACACAGCGCTCGCCGTCGGGGGTGAGCGTGGCGGCGTGCGTGGAGCGCTGCAGGAGCCGCACGCCGAAATGGCGCTCCAGCGCCTGCAGGCGCCGGCTCACGGTGGGTTGTGTGGTGTCCAGGCGCTGGGCCGCGGCCGACAGGCTGCCGCTTTCGGCGATGCGCAGGAAGGTTTGCAGCAGCTCGATGCGGTCGCTGGCCGGTGAGGTTTCTTTCATGCGTATGGCGTATGAAGCTTGTGCGCGGCGCAGTCTATCCGTGCGCCTCTCATCTGGGAAGAATCGCGTATCCCTGCATGAAACTCCGGAAACCGGCCATGTCATCCATTCGCGTTGCGCATGAAAGCGGTGCCCACGCACCCACCACCGGCCTCACCTTGCTGCTGGCGGCCGGGGCCGGCCTGAGCGTCGCCTCGATCTACTACAGCCAGCCCATGCTGCCCGCCGTGGCGCAATCGCTCGGGGCGGGCGAGAAGGCCGCGGGCGCGGTGCCCATGCTCGCCCAGCTCGGCTATGCCGCCGGCATCCTGTTGCTGTCGCCGCTGGGCGATCGCTTCGATCGCCGCGTGGTGATGCTGGTCAAGGCCGTGCTGCTGGCGGCCGCCTTGATGGCCAGTGCGCTGGCCCCCGGTGTGGCGGTGCTGTTGGTGGCCAGCCTGTGCGTGGGCCTCACCGCCACGCTGGCACAGGATTTCGTGCCCGCAGCGGTGTCGCTCGCCCCGGCCGAACAGCGCGGCCGGGCCGTGGGCACGGTGATGACCGGGTTGCTGCTGGGCATCCTGCTCTCGCGCGTGGCCGCAGGCGCGGTGGCGCAGGTGGCCGGCTGGCGCGCTGTGTTCGCGTTGGCCGCGTCGGGCGTGCTGTTGCTGGCGCTGGCCGTGGCCTGGCGCGTGCCGTCGTTCCCGCCCACCACGCAACTTGGCTACCGCGCCCTGCTGGGTTCGATGATCGGGCTCTGGCGGCGGTACCCGGTGCTGCGCCGCGCGGCGGTCGCGCAGGGCCTGCTCGCGTTGGGCTTCAGCGCGTTCTGGTCCACGCTGGCGGTGATGCTGCACGCGCAGTTCGGCTTCGGCAGCGGCGTGGCGGGGGCGTTCGGCCTGGCGGGGGCGGCCCGGGCGCGGGCGGCGGGGGTTTCGGCGAATGCCATGTACCGCGAGCGGCGGCGCAACACCGGCTTTGCGGCGCGCTGGCACGAGGCGTTGTGCGAAGGGTTCGCCCGGCTCGAGGCCGAATTGCTGTCCGAGGCGCTGATCGCGCCGACGGGGAATGTGAAGGAAGCGACGCTGAAATCGCGGGCACAGAAATATCGCCTCGGGCTCTCGCTGCTCGCGGCGCATCGCGCGGCGGTGCGCGGCGCGATGCTCCCGGCGGCCGGGGCCGCGCCCAAAGGGAATGCGAAGGCCCGACTGCTCGCGAAACTGACCGCGATGCGGGCACAGGTCGCGGCGGAGGAAGGCGGCGCCGACGAAAAAGAGGATGGCGCGTCTTGAAAAGCCTCGACGAGCTGCTGCGGATGTCGCCCGCCGATTTCGCGGCCTGGGGGCGCCGGATCGGCGACGACAGCGCGGCAAGGCTGCTCACCGACTGGAGCTGGGGGCGGCGCGCCGGCCAGTGCCCCCCTGCGGGCGCATG
>JACVCO010000018.1 GCA_016741995.1 Hydrogenophaga sp.
CACCTGGACGGTGCTGCACCACCTCTACCCCAAAGCCGACATTCCCACCTTCCAGCTCTCGATCGACTACGCGGCGCCGGGCCGCTTCCACCACGCCATCGGCCGCGAGCTGGCCGCGCTGCGCGAGCGCGGCGTGCTCATCGTGGGCAGCGGCAACATCGTGCACAACCTGCGCGCCACGGTGCGCGGCGCGGCGCCCGGCGCGCGCGGCCTGGCCGACTGGGCCAACCAGTTCGACGACGCCGTGAAACTGGCGCTGCAGGACCGCAGCATGCGCAACGAAACCCGGCTCATGAACTACGAGACGCTTTCGCCCGAAGCGGCCGCCATGGCCGTGCCCACGCCGGACCACTACTGGCCCTTCCTCTACGCGCTGGGCGCGAGCGAGCCGCGCGAGAAGCTCACCACCACCTACGAAGGCTTCCACTCGGGCACGCTGTCGATGCGCTGCCTGCAGTGGGGCTGAGCCCGCGCCTCAGGCGCTGAGCAGGGCGGACTCGGGCAGCACCTTCGCGAGCCGCTCGCCCACGGCGCTGGCGCGCTCGCTGCCGGCCACGCGCTCGATCTCGGCCAGCATCTCGCGGCCCACGGCCACCATGCTGGCGGCGTCGCGCGCTTCGCGCAGCGCGGCGCGAAAGCCTTCCGCCATCGCCCGGTCGCGCGGCGCGAACATGCGGTCCGACAGGTCGAACAGGAACATGCGCGCGCTGGCCAGCGAACGCGGGCCGCTGAAGGTGTCCACGCTGCCCCGCGGCGCGGGCGCGGCCGGCACCAGGGTGGGGGCGGGTGGGCTGTCGTCGCTCAGGTAACCGCCGGCCAGCAGCAGCGCCACGATGGCGCGCCCCTCACCCTGGAACAGCGCTTCGAGCGAGGCGGTGGACTTGCGGCCGTCGGCCACGAGCAGGATGGCGCGTTCGCGCTGGCCCAGGGTGCGTTGGCCGGGGTGCAGTTCGGTGCGGCCCTTGTCGGTCTTGTTGAGCATGGTGTTCGCAGACGTGCTTCCGATTCCGCAGCACTCTGCGCAGACCGGATGACGCTTGCGTGTCATGCGGGCATGAAAAAGCCGCCCGAAGGCGGCTTGCCGGCCATTGCGTGAACGAGGTCACATGCCAGCGTAGTTCGGACCGCCCCCGCCCTCGGGCGTGACCCACACGATGTTCTGTGTCGGGTCCTTGATGTCGCAGGTCTTGCAGTGCACGCAGTTCTGCGCGTTGATCTGCAGGCGGTCGTTGCCGTCATCGCCTTTGACGAACTCGTACACGGCGGCAGGGCAGTAGCGGCTTTCCGGGCCGGCGTACTTCGCCAGGTTCACCTGCACCGGCACCGCGCTGTTCTTGAGCGTCAGGTGAGCAGGCTGGTTCTCTTCGTGGTTGGTGTTGGAGACGAACACGCTGGAGAGGCGGTCGAAGGTCAGCTTGCCGTCGGGCTTCGGGTAGCTGATCTGCGGCATCTCGGCCGCGGGGCGCAGTTTGGCGTGGTCGGGCGTGCTGTTGTGGATGGTCCAGGGCGGCACGGCCACGCCCACCTTGGGCAGGAACCAGTGCTCGATACCGGTCATGAGCTTGCCGATCAGCGGGCTCTTCTTGAACCAGTTCTTGAAGTTGCGGTACGTCCAGAGTTCCTTGTGCAGCCAGCTGGCCTTGAAACCTTCTTCGAACGCCGTCACTTCATCGTGGGCGCGGCCCGCGGCCACCGCTTCGTACAGCGCTTCAGCGCACAGCATGCCGCTCTTGATGGCGGCGTGGCTGCCCTTGATGCGCGCGGCGTTGAGGAAGCCGGCGTCGCAGCCCACCAGCGCGCCGCCGGGGAACACCGTCTTGGGCAGGGCCTGCGGCGTTCCGTTGTTGAGCGCACGCGCACCGTACGACAGGCGCTTGCCGCCGTCGATGTGCTGGCGGATGCTGGGGTGCGTCTTCCAGCGCTGCATCTCTTCGAACGGGCTCATCCAGGGGTTCTGGTAGTCCAGGCCCACCACGTAGCCCAGCGTGACCTTGTTGCCTTCGAGGTGGTAGAGGAAGCCGCCGCCGAATGCGTCGTCGTTGAGGGGCCAGCCGGCGGTGTGCACCACCAGGCCGGGCTTGGCCTTGTCGGCCGGGATCTCCCACAACTCCTTGATGCCGATGGCGAAGGTCTGAGGGTCCTTGCCTTTGGTGAGGTCGAACTTCTCGAGCAACTGCTTGCCCAGGTGGCCGCGGGCGCCTTCGGCGAACACGGTGTACTTGGCGTGCAGTTCCATGCCGAGCGCAAAAGCGTCGGTGGGTTCGCCGTCCTTGCCCACACCCTGGTTGCCGGTGGCCACGCCCTTCACGGAACCGTTGTCGTTGTAGAGCACCTCGGCGGCGGTGAAGCCCGGGAAGATTTCCACGCCCAGGGTTTCGGCCTGCTCGGCCAGCCACTTGGTGACGTTGCCCAGGCTGATGACGTAGCAGCCGTGGTTGTCGAAGTTGCGGGGCATCAGCCAGTCGGGCGTGCGCTGCGCACCGTTCTCGCTGAGCACCAGCAGGTCGTCGCCTGTCACGGGCTGGTTCAGCGGCGCGCCGCGTTCCTTCCAGTCGGGGAACAGTTCGGTGATCGCGATCGGGTCCATCACCGCGCCCGAGAGGATGTGCGCGCCGGGTTCGGAGCCTTTCTCCAGCACGCAGACGTTGACCTCGGTGCCTTTGTCGGCGGCCAGTTGCTTGAGGCGGATGGCGGTGGACAGGCCGGCCGGGCCGGCACCGACCACGACCACGTCGTATTCCATGGCTTCGCGGGGGCCGAACTGGGCCAGGATCTCGTCATGCGTCATGGGGGGTCTCGCTGATAATGGTTGCCGCCTCCGGCACCCTTGCTTGCGAAGGGCTCGTGTCCCGGAGCGGACCGCATTTTATGCGGCGACCGCACAAAATCGAACGATCGTTCGCAACTGGGGAGACATACCCATGGCCTACACCCTCGACCTCTCCGGCCGCGTGGCCCTGATCACCGGCGCATCCAGCGGCCTGGGCGCCCAGTTCGCCAAGACCCTGGCGCGGGCCGGCGCCGCCGTCGTGCTGGCCAGCCGCCGCACCGACAAGCTCATGAACCTGCGCGCGCACATCGAAGCCGAAGGCGGCGCGGCGCATGTGGTGGCGCTCGATGTGACCGACCTCGCGTCGATCAAGGGCGCGGTCGCCCACGCCGAGACCGAGGTCGGCCCGATCGACATCCTGATCAACAACTCGGGCGTGAGCACCACGCAACGCCTGCAGGATGTGGCCGAGGCCGACTACGACTTCGTGTTCGACACCAACACCAAGGGCGCGTTCTTCGTGGCGCAAGAGGTGGGCAAGCGCATGATCGCGCGCGCCAAGGGCGCGGCCCCGGGCACCTTCGTCGGCGGGCGCATCGTCAACATCGCGTCCATGGCGGGGCTCAAGGTGCTGCCGCAGATCGGCGTGTACTGCATGAGCAAGGCCGCCGTGGTGCAGATGACGAAGGCCATGGCGGTGGAGTGGGGCCGCTTCGGCATCAACGTCAACGCCATCTGCCCGGGCTACATCGACACCGAGATCAATCACGAGCACTGGCAGACCGAGCAGGGCCAGAAGCTGATCGGCATGCTGCCGCGCAAGCGTGTGGGCCAGCCGGCCGATCTGGACGCCGTGCTGGTGATGCTGTGCGCGAACGAGAGCCACTTCGTGAATGGCGCCGTGATCGCTGCCGACGACGGCTTCGGAGCCTGAGTGACCGCGCTCGTGATGCAGCGGCCCGGCGGGCCTTCGCCGGGCATGGTGACGGGCCTGGCCGCCGGCCTGGGGGCGGGTGCCTTCTGGGGCACGGCCTTCGTGGCGCCGCTGATCGTGCCCGAGTTCGGCTCGGTCGATCTCACCGTGGGGCGCTTCCTGGCCTGCGGCGTGTTGTCGCTGGGGCTGCTCCTGTGGGCCGCGCTGCGCGGCGAGGCGCGCTGGCCCACCGCACCGCAAGCGCGGGCCGCGCTGGGCCTGAGCGTGCTGGGCTACACCGGCTACTACCTGCTGCTGGTGATCGCGATCCAGCTCTCGGGCGCGGCCTTGCCGGTGCTCATCATCGGCACCATTCCGCTGTGGATCATGTTGCTCGGCAAGCCGCAGGGCCTGCGCTGGCGTTCGCTGTTGCCCGGCCTGGTGCTCACGGCCGCGGGCATCGCCCTGATGGTGCGGGCCGATCTGCAGGGCGCGCACAGCGCCGCGGGCACGGGCCATTCGCTGTGGCTGGGTGTCTTGTTCGCGTCGCTCGCCACCGCCGCGTGGACGGCTTTCGGCCTGCTCAACGCGCGCTGGCTGGCGCACCACCCCGAGGTGAACTCCACGCTGTGGGCCAACTGGCTCGGCGTGGCCGCGGGGCTGGGCGCGCTCGCCATCTGGGCGGTGGCGGGCAGCCCGTTGGCCGAGCTGCTGGCGCAGCCGCGCTTCGGGGTGTTCGTCGCGGTCTGCGCGGTCACCGGCGTCGGTTCGGCGTGGATCGCCTCGGTGCTGTGGAACATGGCCAGCCGCCGGCTCAGCGCCAGCCTTGCGGGGCAACTCATCGTGAGCGAGACCGTGTTCGGCTTGCTCTACACCTTCGTCTGGAGCGGGCAGTGGCCCGCGGCCGTGCAATGGGCCGCGTGCGTGCTGTTCGTGCTGGGCGTCCTCGCCTCCATCCGAGCCCACCGATGAAATTCGAACTGCCCGAGAAGAAGAAACAGGTCTACCGCATGACCATCCCCATCCGCTGGGGCGACATGGACGCCATGGGCCATGTCAACAACACGGTCTACTTCCGCTACCTCGAAACCATCCGCATCGAGTGGATGCAGTCGATCGGTTGCGAGCCCGACCCGCGCGGCGAAGGGCCGGTGATCATCAACGCCTTCTGCACCTTCCACAAACAGCTCGAATACCCGGGCGACGTGATCGCCACCATGTACGTGAGCGACACCGGCCGCAGCAGCTTCGAGAGCTGGTGCACGCTCAGCCGCAGCGACGACCCCGACACGGTCTATGCCTCGGGCGGTGCCACCACGGTGTGGGTGAACTTCCCGGCGCAGAAATCGGCGCCGATCCCACCGTTGCTGCGCCAGCACCTCGAGGGCTGATCTCACAAATGCTTGCAGTCGGCCGGGCGCACGCCGCCTAGCATGGCCGCATGCAGCACACCTTCGCCCGGTTTTTTCCCTCGCACCTTTTCCCCCGCCTCGGCGTCCTCGCGCTGTGCGCCTCGTTGCTGTCGTGTGGTGGCGGGGGCGGCGATGGTGGTGGCCCGTCATCGGGCACACCACCGGGTTCGGTCAACACGCCGGCGTTCGTCCCCACCACCACGCCGGTGACGGCGACGCAGGTGGCCACCGGCCTGTCCAACCCCTGGGGCCTGGCCTTCCTGCCCGATGGCCGCATGCTGGTCACGGGCCGCCTGGGCCAGCTCTGGCTGCTCGCGGCCGATGGCAGCACGCGCCAGGCCATCTCGGGCCTGCCGGCGGTCACGGCCACCGGCGGGCAGGGCGGCCTGCTCGACGTGGTGGTGGATCCGTCCTTTGCCGTCAACCGGCGCATCTACCTCAGCTTCTCCGAAGCCGATGCGGGCAACGCGTCGCTCAACGGCACGGCCGTGGCGCGCGCCGAACTCGACCTGGGCTCGTCGAGCCTGGTCGGCCTCACCGTGATTTACCAGCAGCAACCCAAGGTGGCGAGCAGCGGGCACTTCGGTTCGCGGCTGGTGTTCGACAACACCGGCCGCCTGTTCGTGACGTTGGGCGATCGCCAGAACGGGGACCAGCGTGGCTACGCGCAGGACCTGTCGCGCGGCAACGGCAAGGTGGCCCGCATTACCACCGATGGCCAGGCCGCGCCCGGCAACCCGTTCAGCGGCCCGTCCGCCGCGATCTGGAGTTACGGGCACCGCAACCCGCAAGGCGCGGCGCTGCACCCGGCCACGGGCGAGCTCTGGACCAGCGAGCACGGCCCGCAGGGCGGTGATGAAGTGAACCGCACGCTGGCGGGTCTGAACTACGGCTGGCCCGTCATCAGCCACGGCCAAGAGTACGGCACCACCACGCCGGTGGGCATGGGCTCGGCAAACGCGGGCATGGAGCAGCCCGCGTCGGTGTGGGAAACGCGCGATGGCGCTCCCTGGACCTCGGGCCAGAAAAGCTCCACCGCGCCCGCAGGCATGGCCTTCTACACCGGCAGCACGGGGCCAGCGCACTGGCAGGGCAGCCTGTTCGTGGGGGCGCTGGCCGGGCAGGCGCTGTGGCGCCTGCAACTCGATGGCAACACCGTGGTGGGCCGCGAGCGGTTGCTGGTGTCGTTGGGTGAGCGCATCCGCGATGTGCGCCAGGGCCCGGACGGACGCCTCTACCTGCTCACCGACAGCGGCCGGCTGCTGCGCGTGAACGCGTGAGCCGGCCACCGCGCGGTGGCCTGGCTTACTGCTTGCTCTTCTTGAACTCGATGTCGTCTGCGTAGAGGCGGCCGTCCTTGCGGTCGATGTCGACCTCGACGTAGTGGCCTTCGCGCAGGTCCTCGAAGCGCTTGTAGTCGTTCTCGTAGTCGGTCTTGTCGGTCACGTAGATCGTTTCACCGTTGATGACGAAGGCCTTGGCCGACAGATCGATCGACTGGATGCGGCCTTTCAGGTCGTCGGCATGGGCAGCACCCACCCCGAGGGCGAGGGCGGACGCGACGAGAAAAGCCTGGAGGCGGGGCTTGTGGGTGATCGGCATGTGCGGCTCCTGTTGTTGATGGTGGTTTCATTGAACCCACATCGGCGCAGCCATGCCGTCATTTTTTGTTGCCTTGCGGTGTCGTGCCGTAAAGGCGTGCTTGTCCTACGGGTGTGTCGGTGTTCAGGCACTGGCCGCCGTCAGCAGATCGATCGTGCGCACGAGCGCGGTGGGGTCGGCCACGCCTTGGCCGGCAATGTCCATCGCGCTGCCATGCCCCACGGTGGACAGCACCACACCGCCACCCACGCTCAACGCGCTGGCCCCTTGCGGCGCGAGCAGCTTGATGGGAATGTGTCCCTGGTCGTGGAAGATGGCCACGTACAACCCGTGCCGGCGTTGCGACAGCAAGGTGTCAGCGCCGGTCGGCTCGCTCACATGCAGGCCTTCCTGTCGCAGTTGGCGAGCGGCAGGCACCGTCAAGGCTTGGTCCTCAGGACCGAACAGCATGCCCTCGGACGCGTGTGGGTTGATGCCGAACAGGCCGATGGCTGGCTGTGCCACGCCCAGCCGCGCGCAGGCCGACACACCCGCGCGCGTCGCGGCGCAGATCAGGTCGACGCTCAATCGGCCCAGCGCATGTCGCACGCTTTCGTGCAGCGTTACGTGCACGATGCGCAGGCCACCACCCACGAGCATGAGGAACACCTCGTCCGGTGGCTGCCCGCACACGCGGGCGAGCAACGAGGGATAGCCGCTGAAGACGATGCCGGCTTGCGCGATGGCCGTTTCGTGGTGCGGGCAGGCAATGACCGCGTCGCACGCGCCGGACCGCACGGCCTGGATCGCCGCGGTGGCGCTCGCCACGGCCGAAGCGCCCGCTGCGGCGTTGACCTCACCGGGGCGTGCCGCGACAGTGTCCAGTGTGCCGGCTTCCTGATGGCGGAGATGCGCCAGCAAACCGCTCATGCCCAGGCGTTCGGCCGTGCCACGCAACACCGCTTCTGGGCCGAAGACCGTGAAGCGGGGCAGGCTGGCCACGGGTTGCGCGGCCAGCGCCTTGAGCGCGATCTCCGGTCCGATGCCGTTCGGATCGCCAAGCGCCAGGGCCAGGCGGTTCGAGATGCTCATGCGGGCTTGTGCTTGGCGATCAAGGCCTTTGCACCTGCGAGCAGCTTGTTGCCGTCGAAGCCGCGCCGATTCATGTCCTGCACCCAATCGTTTGCGATGTCACCGGTGAGCTGAATGAACTCGCGGGTCTCGGCCTCGGTGAACACGTGCACCTTGTTGCCCCGGTCGGTTGCGGCCTTGCGGCTGATCGGGTCCACGTCCTGCTGCACCTTGCCGAACCACACCGAAGTCTCCACGCCAGAATGGTCGTCGATGACCTTGCGCAAGTCCGTGGGCAGCGAGGCATAGCGCGCTTTGTTCATGACCATGACGAACGCGGTGTTGTAGAGGGCGGGTTTGCCTGCTTCGAACTCGCTGTGGTGTTGTGCCAGTTCGTGCATCTTCACCGAGGTGATCACCTCCCAGGGAAGCGCGGCACCGTCGATGACGCCTTTGGAGATGGCGTCCGGGATCTGCGGCAGGGGCATGCCCACCGCGGTGGCGCCGGCGGCGGTGAGCAGCTTGGTGGCCTGGCGCGTGGGCCCACGCACCTTGAGGCCGCGAAGGTCCGCAGCGCGGGTGATGGGTTTGCTGCGCGAGTGCAGTACCCCTGGGCCGTGCGTGTGGAAGGCCAGTGGTTGCACGTCCCTGAATTCGTCGGCGGCATGGGTTTGCAGATACTCCCAGGCGGCGCGCGAGGCACCGATGGCGTCGTGCGTCATGAACGGCAGCTCGAAGACCTCGGTGCGTGGAAAGCGGCCGGGTGTGTTGCCCGCCAGTGTCCAGACGATGTCGACCACCCCATCGCGCGCCTGGTCGAACAACTGCACCGGCGTGCCACCCAGTTGCATGGCCGGGTAGCCCTCGAACTTGATGCGTCCGCCCGAAGCCTGTTCGACCTTTGTCATCCACGCGCGGTGCGCATTGAGGTAGACGTTGGACGTCGGCGCCATGAAGGTGTGGAACTTCAACGTGACGGCTTGCTGGGCGAAGGCGCCCAAGCCGGGCGCGCCGACGGTGGTTGCGAAGGCGGCTGATTTCAGTAGCGTTCTGCGTTGCATGGTGGGGTCTCCATAAATGTTTAGGGCAAAGCCATCCCTCTCCCTGTGCACGGGATGTTGTTGTCGGTCCGGGGGATGAGGTCGGTCCGGGGGGCTTGGGTACCGTGCTCAGGCCGGGCTGGCCTGCGACACGAACTTGGTGATCAGGTAGCCATCGAAGGTCTCGCTGCCTCCCTCGCTGCCAATGCCGCTGTCTTTGACACCGCCGAACGGCGTCTCGGCGAGCGTGATTCCGAAGTGGTTGACGTTGACCATGCCGACCTCGAGCTCGTTGATCACGCGGGTGGATGTCTTGATCGATCCGGTGAACACGAAGCCGGTGAGGCCGAATGGCAGCGCATTGGCGCGGCGCAGCACCTCATCTGTGTCGCGAAAGCGGGTGAAGGGCGCCAACGGACCGAAGGACTCTTCGACCATGACCCGCGCGTCATCCGGCACATCGGTGAGCACCGTGGGCGGGAAGAAGTGACCGGCACCGGGCAGGCGTTCGCCGCCACTGGCCAGCTGTGCGCCGCGTTGCAGGGCGTCGCTCACGAAGGCCTCCATGGCATCGACGCGGCGCGCATGCGCCAGCGGCCCCATCTGCGTGTCTTCGGCCAAGCCGTTGCCCACCTTGAGGCTGCCGTATATGGCGGTGAAGCGCTCCAGAAAGCGTTCGTACACGCTCTCCTGGATGTAGAAGCGGCTGGGGGCGATGCAGAGCTGCCCGGCATTGCGGGCCTTGAAGCGCGCGAGCAACTGGGCTGCAGCATCCAGGTCGGCGTCGTCGAACACGATCACCGGTGCGTGCCCACCAAGCTCCATGGTGATGCGCTTCATGTGTGCACCCGCGAGCGCCGCGAGCTGTTTGCCCACCGGCACCGAGCCGGTAAACGACACCTTGCGCGAAATGGGCGACGTGATCAGATGGTGCGATACCTGTGCCGGCTCACCCCACACCACGTTGAGCACACCGGGCGGCAGCCCCGCGTCGTGGAACAGGCGGGCCAGTGCCACCACCGCACTGGGCGAATCTTCCGGCCCCTTGAGCACAAGGGTGCAGCCCGCGCCGATGGCCGCGCACATCTTGCGGATCGCCTGGTTGAATGGGAAGTTCCACGGCGTGAAGGCCACGCAAACGCCCACCGGCTCCCGCAGCACCATCTGGCGTACGTGGGGCAGGCGCGGTGGGATCACGCGGCCGTAGACGCGGCGGCATTCCTCGGCGTGCCATTCCGCGTGTTCGGCGCAGGTGTTGACCTCGAGCAAGGCTTCGGCCAGGGGCTTGCCCTGGTCGAGCGTGAGTTCTCGGGCAATCTGCGGTGCGCGTTCGCGCGTGAGGTCGGCCACGCGACGCAGGATCTTCGAACGATCCATGGGCGATGAATGTCGCCAGGAGGTGAAGGCGCGTTGTGCCGCCTGCAATGCGCGATCCAGGTCATCGGTGCGCGCGTGCGGCAGCGAGCCGATCACGTGGCCATCGGCGGGGTTGACGATGTCCTGGTGGCGGCGGTCACCGCCAGCGATGAACTCGCCGTCGATGTAAAGGTAGGAGGCCCCGTAGGAGGTGTCGGTCATGGGCGTTCCGGTGCGCTCAGATGAAGACAGAACCGCCATCGACGGCGATCGTCTGGCCGGTGATGAAGCTGGCGCCATCGCTGGAGAGGAAGAGCAGGGCGCCGACCAGGTCGTCAGGCATCTGGTCGCGCTGCAGCGAACGGCTGGTCTTGCGCACCACGTCGCCCATCTGGCTGTGCAGGTCGTTCTGCAGCACCCCGTCGCTGAGCGTGAAGCCGGGCGCGATGGCGTTGACGGTGATGCCGTCCTTCCCCAGTTCGCGCGCCAGGGAGCGTGTGAAGGCGATCACCGCTCCCTTGCTCGCCACGTAGTGCAGCATGTTCGGCGTGCCTTTGATCGGGGTGGTCGATGCGATGTTGACGATGCGACCAAAGCCGTTGCGGCGCATTGCGGGCACGACGGCCTTGGCACACACGAAGGGGCCCAGTGTGTTGACCTCCATTACGCGCATCCACTCCTCATTGGGTATCTGATCGAACGGACGCAACGCCAGGGTGGTGAACAGGCCTGCGTTGTTGACCAGCACGTCGAGCCGGCCGAAGGCGTTCAGTGCCTCGTCGACCATGGCCTGCACCGCCACCGGATTGACCACATCGGTGTTCACGCCAATGGCTTGGTGGCCTTCGGCCACGAGACGCTGCGCAGCTTCGGCGGCGCCCCGCAGATCGGCGATGACCACGCGGTGACCCGCCTGGGCCAGGGCCTGGGAGAAGGCGAAGCCGATGCCGCTGGCGCCGCCGGTGACCGCAATAACGCGGGAGGGGTTGCTCATGTGTTGTCTTCCTTGAAGTGCGGGAGGTGGGGGATGGGCTTCAGGCCAGGGCGAGCGATGCCTCTGACAAAGTCTTGCGCGCGCGCATGTGTGCGCCCGGGTCGTTGAGGGATTCGACGGCGACAAGCCGGCCGGCGCGCCAGCGCTGTACGGAGAAGCGCTCACTGTGCGGATCGCCATCGATGCATGCCTCGTCACCGGGACGTGACAGGCCGGCGATCTGCAGGCGGCAGGCGCCTTGCTCGCTCCAGAACCACGGGAGCTTGTCGTAGGGGGCGTCTGCTCCACCGCGCAAGCGTGCGGCGATGTGGCGCGCTTGGTCGACGGCGTTCTGAACCGACTCGATGCGAACGCGTTCGCCGCGCCACGGAAAGCTCACGCCGTCACCCAACGCCGAGATGGTGGTGTCGCTGGTGAGCAGTTGCTCATCGACGGCAATGCCGTTGTCGATGAGCAGGCCGGCATCGCGTGCGAGCCGATCGTCGGGTATGACCCCGATGGCCACGACCACGAGATCGGCGGTCAGATGGGATCCATTGGCCAGACGCACGGCCTGTACGTGACCGTTGGTGCCTTCGAAGCCGGCCAGCACGGTGCCGCAGTGCAACCGCGCGCCGTGTGCCTGGTGCCAGTCGCTGAGGTGGTTTGCCATTGGTGCCGAGAGTGCGCGTTGCAGCGGCCGTTCGGCGGCTTCGATGACATCGATCTCGCGCCCGAGCGCCCTCGCCACCGCTGCCAGCTCCAGGCCGATGAAGCCCGCGCCGACCACGGCAATGCGCCGCGCTGCTTCGATGCCCTCGCGCAACGCGTGGGCGTCGGCCAGCGTGCGCAGCGCGAGCAAGCCCTTCAGGGAGGTGCCAGGCAGGTCAGGCCAGCGTGCACGGGAGCCGGTGGCGAGCACCAGGTGGTCGTAAGGGAGTGATGAACCATCGCTCAAGTGCAGGCGCATGAACGCGCGATCGATGGATGTCGCCCGAACGGGCGACATCACCTGCAACCGCAGGCGCTCATAGAAAGCGGCGGGGCGCAGCAAAAGCCCTTCGGGCGCAACGCCTCCTTTCAGGAAAGCCTTGGACAGCGGTGGGCGCTGATAGGGCAGGCCGGGCTCGTCGCCGACGAGCGTGATGGGGCCTGTGTGGCCGCCTTCGCGCAGCGAGGCCGCCAACTGGAAGCCGCCCTGGCCGGTGCCAACGATGACGACGCGCGCATCCATCAGACCTGGCGTTCCGGAATGTTCACGACCAGCGTGTCCATGCCAGCAGCAAGAACGAGCTGGCAACCCAGGCGGCTGCTGTCACGCCGCTCGCTGGCGGCGCTGGCGAGCATGGCGTCTTCCACCTCGCTCAGTGGCGGCAACAGGGCCAGCGAGTCTGCGTCGACATAGACGTGGCAGGTGGCGCACATGGCCGAGCCACCGCATTCGGCCACGATACCGGGAACGCCATGTGCCACTGCGGTCGCCATGACGGTGCTGCCGACGTCGGCGTTGATGGACTGTCGCGTGCCGTCGGGCTGCACATAGGTGATGCTGGGCATGAGGGTCTCCTTCAATGCATGGCCAGTGCGGGCTCGATGGCCACGCGCATGGACTTGAGGCCGCGCACGGTGTTGTTGAAGTGCAGGACGGGTTCGCCCTCACGCTGGATGCGCGCCACGCGGCGCGCCAGCGCGGTGAGCAGGATTTCGCCTTCCAGACGCGCCATCATCTGGCCCGCGCAGCCGTGGATGCCGGTGCCGAAACCGGTGTGACCGGTTGCGCGGCGCGTGATGTCGAAGATGTCGGCATCGGGCCAGCGGCGCGGGTCGCGGTTGGCCGAAGCGATGAACACCGCCACCTTCTGCTGGGGTTTCAGCGTGATGCCATCGACCTCCACCGACTGCGTGGTGGTGCGGTAGAAAGAATGGAAGGTGGGGTCGTAGCGCAGCACTTCTTCCAGGGCCTGGCGTGCGAGTGCCGGGTTCTCGTGCAGCAAGGCCCATTGGTCGGGGTGTTCGGTGAAGCAGACCATGGCGTTGCAAAGCGTGAAGACGGTGGTGTCCAGCCCGGCCGAGAGCAGCGTACGCACCAGCATGCCGGCTTCTTCGTGGGTGATCTCGCCATCGTCGGCGGCGGCGAAGAGTTGCGCGCCGAGGCCGTCGGTGGTGAGGGCCTCGCGGCGACAGACTTGCGCGACCCAGTTCACCGCCTCGCCGGAGGCCTGCATGCGCGCCTGGAAGCGCTCGTTGATCGGGCCGAAACCGTTGAAGACCATGTCGCCATAGGGCAGCAGGTGCTCACGCCCATCAGCCGGCAGACCCACGGCGTCACCGAAAGCCTTGGTCGGGAAGGCTTCGCACAGCTCGCGAGCGATGTCGAAGGAGCCGCGCTCCACCAACTCGTCGACCATGCGGGCGGCCACGGCTTCGAAGGTGGCGCGCAGACGGCCGATGGAGGCGGGCGAGAGCACGCGCGCCACCACCTTGCGGATGCGGGCGTGGTTCGGTGGATCCGCCTCCAGGATGATGCTGGGCTTGCGCCAGGGCGTTTCGGTGTGGAAGTTGGTCAGGCCCACGCCCGCGCTGGAGCAGAAGAGGTCGGGCTTGGAGAGCACCGCGTGCACTTGCTCGTGGCGTGCCACTGCGAGGGCACCATAGCGCTCCAGCCAGACCCAGGGGCCGGTCTCGCGCAGCCGTTCGTAGTGCGGGTAGGGATGGGTGAGCACCGCGCTGTCGTAAGGGTCGAAGTCGCTGACGGGAACGCCGGGGTAGGGGTTGGTGTGCATCGAGGGTCTCCAGGGTGTTCAGGCCGCGATGGCCGCTTCGGGGCGTGTGGCCACGGCGAAGGCGTCGCAGAAGAAGGCGTCGGGCGCGAGGCCGCGTTGTGTCGTGAAGTCGTGGCGCGCAGCAGCCACCATGGGTGGCGCACCGCAGGCGTACACCACATGCTGCGCCAGGCTGGTGTGATCGGCCAGCACCGCCTGGTGCACGAGGCCGGTGCGGCCATGCCAGCCATCACCGGCACGGGGTTCGGAGATCACCGGCTCGAAGCGGATGTCTTGACGGCTTGCCCAGCCACGCGCCAGATCGAGCAGATACAGATCGCCGGTCGTGCGCGCACCCCAGTAGAGGCTGATGTCGCGTCGCAAACCCCGGCGGAACGCGTCTTCGAGCATGGATTTCAGCGGAGCGAAGCCGGTGCCGCTGGCCAGCATCACCACAGGCCCGGGGTGCTGCTCACGCCAATGGAAATCGCCGTGCGGCAATTCCACTTCGATGCTCTCGCCCGTGGTGAGGCCGTTGGCCAGCCATTGCGAGAAGGCCCCTTGCGGCTGAACACGGATGTGCAGTTCGGCGCCATCGCTTTGCTGCGGCGGATTGGCCATGGAGTAGCTGCGCCGCTGGCCATCGGGCAGCAGCACTTGCAGGTATTGACCGGCTTGAAAGCGCACCTTTTCGCCGGCCGGAAAACGCAGTTTCAGGCGCACCACATCCGCGGCAAGCCGTTCCAGCCGCATCACACGCGCGGTGATGCGGCGGCGCGCCAGCGGGTCGATGCGCGTGATTTCGCGCGGCTCGATGACCAGATCGCTCAGAGGACGGGCCTGGCAGAACAGGGCGTGGCCCTGTGCGCGCTCCTGTGCGCTGAGCGCGTGGTCCCCGGCACGCCCTTCGGCAATGCGGCCCGAGAGCACGCGCCCCTTGCAACTGGCGCACACGCCCGCATTGCACGAGTAGGGCAGTTCCCAGCCGGCCAGGCGCACGGCCTCCAGCACTGTCTGGTCGGCGGTGGCGTGCACGGGCGCGTCGAGCCCAACCACCTGGATGCGAAAGTGCTTGCTCACAGCGGGATCGCCAGCAGGGTGTCGATGGCGTGGCTGTCGCACACCACGTCGCGCTGCGCAATGCGCAACTGGCCATCGGTGTCGACGATGAGCCGGTCGAAGTAGCGCCCGGTGGCGAACACGGTGGTTTCGCCAGTGCGCATGATGCGCACCACGAGAAAGGGCGTCTCGCAGTGGCGGCCCTGCGGGGTGTCTTCCAGCAGCGCGGGCATGCCGAGCAGGTGCCGGTAGCGCTGGCGTTCGTACACATTGGCCTTGCGCAGCGATAGGACGCGGTCGCTCAGCATGGCGCGCGAGTCGGCGTAGATCAACGCGCCCGACAGGCCACGGCGGTGGTTGTCCTCGGTGGTGACACGGTAGAGGCAGTCTTCGGTGAAGAAACCGGGCCAGTCTTCAAGGTGATCGTTGTCGATGCAGCGTGCATAGAGCGCGTTGAGCTGCATCGCGGCCTGCGTGTCGATCACCGCGTTGTTCAAGGCTGCGCTCATGCCAGGGTGCCTTCCATGTGTGCGCGGTACGCCTTCCAGAACCCGCGCACCGACGCCTCGGTGGTGCGGCTGGCCTGCGAGTTCACGCTTTCGCCACCCATTTCGACGATGGCGCTGTCTTCCTGCGCGGTGGCGATGCCACGCTGAACGAAGCCGCCCACCGCCCCGTCTTCCATCGACACGAACCCCGCCGGTCCGATCAGGTTGCTCTGTTTGTGTCGCATGCTGCGCAGTGCGGGCGTGTCGTCGGCGAAGCCGAGGTAGGTCCAGTTCAGGGCCGTGTTGTCCACGCCTTCAGGCAGTACCTGGCGCACCGCGATGGTGTTCTGGATCTGCGCGAGCACGAAGCCCGGGAACACGGAAAGGATCTGTAGCGTCACGCCGTCGCCGAACTCGTCCACGCCTTGGAGAAGGCTGGTGTCGGCGAGGCGGAAGTCGTCCTTCTCGGAGCGCAGTTCTTCCTTGTCGTAGTCCTGGCCCTGGTCGCCGCTCGGGTCGATGGCGGAGAAGCTGATGTGGTTACCACCGCATTCGCTGATCACCACGCCCCCTTTTTGTGACAGCCGGTTGAGCCGGAAGGTGGTGAAGAAGACGTGCAGCAAGCTGGCGTGGTAGGTGTCACGCACGTTTTCCACGTAGAGCTTCCAGTTGTTCGGCAACGCCTGTTTGAAGCGGCCCAGCACCTCCACCGGTTTGTGCAGCACACGCGTAACGCCGCGCGCGATGTCGGGGCCGAGGTAGTCCTCGATCTCGGGCACTTCATCGCTGGCGCTGCCAAACACCAGGCCGCAATACACGGTGGTGCGCAGCTTGCGCGGGCTGTGGCGTTTCATGCAGAAGGAGGGGTCCATGCCTCCTTGGCCGTTGACGCCGTTCTGGAACGCGATGCCCTTGAGGTTGCCCTGGCGGTCGTAGCGCCAGGCGTGGTACACGCACTGGAAGTCCGTGGCGTTGCCACTGTCTTCGAGCACGATGAGCGCACCGCGGTGCGAGCAGCGGTTTTCGAAAGCGTATATCTCGCCGTCGGCGTCGCGCGCCACCACCACCGGCATGCGGCCGAGGAAGGTGGTGCGAAAGTCGCCAGGCGCCGGCAGCTCTGCTTCCAGGCACAGGTAGTTCCAGGTCGCGCCCTCGAACACGCGCTGCTGTTCGGCGGTGGCCAGGTCCTGGTCTTGATACACCCGGTAGGGAATGCGCGTGAGTGAATGGGAGGGCCAGAACCGTAGTGGGGCCGGGTTCTGGGCGCTCGCGGGGAGATCGGGGTTCATGGTTTGCGAAGGCAGACGTGTAGCGGCTGGGCCGGTGCGGCAAGCAGTTCGAAAACCGAACTATTTGTCGTTCAGTGAACAGAACTGTATTTTTCGTGGTCTCCAGGGTCAACGAAATCCGGTAAAGTTTTCGCATACCGAACAAATGCCCGATGCGGAGGAGCTTGCGATGGACGAGGACGCACACGAAAGCGTGGACAAGGAATACGTGATGGGCCTGGAGAAAGGTCTGTTGCTCATCGAGGCGTTCGGGGTGAGCAATGCGCCCATGACGCTGAGCCAGGCGGCTGACATCACCGGGCATTCCAAGGCGTCCACGCGCCGTTCGCTGCTGACGCTGGTGAAGCTCGGCTATGCCCGTTGCGACGGGCGCTTGTTCTCGCTGGAACCCCGCACGCTGCGGCTGGTGCATGCCTATGTGCATTCCACGCCTTTGACCAAGGTGGCGCAGCCGATCCTGGAGATCACCAGCGAACGCACGCGCGAGTCGGCCTCGTTGGCGGTCCTCGATTCGCAGTTCGTGGTCTTCGTGGCGCGCTCGACGCGGCGGCGCAGCCTGTCCTTCGGGCTTGGCATCGGCGCGCGGCTGCCCGCTTATTGCTCGGCCACCGGGCGGGTGCTGATGTCCTCGCTCAGTGACGAGGAGATCGACTACCGGCTCAAGCGCATGGCGCGCCCAGCGCTCACACCGCAAACCAAGACCGACCCGGAAGCCATTCTGGAAGACATCCGTTGGGCGCGGCGTTACGGGTTCTCGGTCAACGATCAGGAGCTCGAACTGGGCCTGCGTTCGATCGCGGTGCCGGTGCGCAACGGCCGTGGCGAGTTGATTGCCGCCATCAGCCTGGCGGTGACAACCTCGCGCATGTCGCGAGATGACGTGGTGAACAAGCTCTTGCCGGAACTCGAGGTGGCGAGACGCACCTTCGAAGCCCAGCTCTGATCACTCCGCGTTCAAGCGGCCGCCTTGACCTTGGGCACGCGGCCCAGCAGGTAGAACTCGGGGTTGGGCAGCATGCCGGTGACGTTGGCCATGCGGTTGGACAGGCCGAAGAACGCCGTGATGGCGGTGATGTCCCAGATGTCTTCGTCGTCGAAGCCGTGCGGGTGCAACGCGTCCATGTCGGCGTCCTCGATCTCGTGCGAGGCCAGGCAGACCTTCATCGCGAAATCGAGCATGGCGCGCTGGCGCGGCGAGATGTCGGCCTTGCGGTGGTTCACGGCCACCTGGTCGGCCACCAACGGCTTCTTCTCGTAGATGCGCAGGATGGCGCCGTGCGCCACCACGCAATAGAGGCAGTGGTTGGTCGCGCTGGTGGCGGTGACGATCATCTCGCGCTCGCCCTTGGTCAGGCTGCCGGTCTCCTTGAGCATCAGCGCGTCGTGGTACGCGAAGAAGGCGCGCCACTCGGCCGGGCGGCGCGCGAACGCCAGGAACACGTTCGGAATGAAGCCTGACTTTTCCTGCACCTCCAGGATGCGGGCCTGGATGTCTTGCGGGAGCGAGTTCAGGTCGGGCCGGGGGTAGCGGTTCTTCTGCGGCATGGGGTGTCTCCGGGTTCGTCGAGGCGCCAGTATCGGCGAGGCCTGCGTTATCGTTGCGACCCCTTTGTGACCGATTCCGGCCTGGCCGCACCGACATGAACCTGCCCGACGATCTGCCTGAAGACACCGACTTCCAGCGTGGCCTGGCCATGCGCACGCAAGTGATGGGCGAGGACTTCGTGTCCCGGGCCTTCGGCGGCATGACGCCGTTCACCGAGCCCATGCAGCACCACATCACGCGCCGTGCCTGGGGCGATGTGTGGCAGCGCGGTGTGCTCGATCTGAAGACCCGCAGCCTGATCACCGTGGCCGTGCTCGCGGCGATGGGCCGGCAGCATGAACTGCAGGGGCACGTGCGTGGTGCGCTCAACAACGGCGCCACGGCCCAGGAATTGCAAGAGGTGCTGCTGCACCTGGCGGCCTACTGCGGCATTCCCGCCGCGGTGGAGGCCTTCCGCACCGCGGCCGGCGTGGTCGACGGCGAAGGCCGAGAAGGCCGCTGAGGCCCCGCCCAGGTTTCCGATCTTTCGTTTCCCGTTCCGGAGGTATTTCGATGTTCCCGACCCTGTTCTCCCGCCGCGCGGCGATCGCCGCGTCCCTGGCTGCGTCATTGGGCTTGTCGGCCGGCTTCGCGCACGCGCAGGCCAGCACGCGCATCCTCGTGGGCTTTCCGCCCGGGGGTGGCACCGACGCCATCGCGCGCATCCTGGGCGAGAAGCTGCAGGCCGAGCTGGGCCAGCCGGTGGTGGTGGAGAACAAGCCCGGTGCCGGCGGCCAGCTCGCGGGCCAGGCGCTCAAGGCGGCGGCGGCCGATGGCGGCACCGTGTTCCTGAGCCACGACCACAGCGTCTCCATCCTGCCGCTCACGATGAAGAACCCGGGCTTCGACCCGGCGAAGGATTTCGTGCCCGTGGCCGGCTTCGCCACCTTCGTCAATGCCGTGGCGCTTTCCGGCGGCACGCCCGCGCGCGACCTGAAAGCCTGGATCGACAGCGTGAAGGCCGCGGGCGGCAAGAGCACGGTGGGCATTCCCGCGCCGGCCTCCACCCCGCAGTTCGCGGTGCAGGTGATCGGCAAGCAATACGGGCTGGACCTGGTGGCCGCGCCCTACCGCGGCAGCGCACCCATGATGGCCGACATGCTGGGCAACCAGATCCCCGCGGGCGTGGGCTCGGTGCCCGATTTCATCGAGAACCACAAGGCCGGCAAGCTGCGCGTGGTGGCCGTGATGGGCACCCAGCGCCAGGCCGCGCTGCCCGACGTGCCCACCTTCACCGAGCTCGGCATCAAGGGCTTCGAGGACGTGCCGTACTACGGCCTCTTCGCGCCCGCGGGCACGCCGGCGGCGGCGGTGGACAAGCTCGGCGCGGCGGTGCAGAAGGTGATCGCCATGCCCGACGTGCGCGAGAAGCTCTCGGCCATGGGCCTGACCGTGGGCTACATGAGCGGCGCCGAACTCGGCAAGCGCGAGCAGACCTACCGCGAGGTGTGGGCCCGCATCATCAAGGACAGCGGCTACCAGCCGCAGTGAACCCGCTCGGCCGGCCCGCTCAGAGCCGGTCGGCCAGGCGCGCCAGGGCGGCGCGCCGGTGCACGCCGAGCTTCTCGAACACGCGCTGCAGGTAGGTGCGCACGCTGGGCAGGCCGATGCCCAGTTCGCGCGCGATTTCCTTGTCGGTCAGGCCCTGGCCCACGCAGCGCGCCACCGCCACCTCGCGCGGGCTGAGCAGCGCCAGCGCGGCGTCGCTCACCTCGTGGTCGGGCCGGCGTGCGTCGCGTGCGCGGCGCAGCGCCGAAGCAAAGGCCGGTTCGATGAACTGCAGCAGCGCGCGCTCGTGTTCGCCGAACTCGCGCCCCTGGCGCCCGCGCCAGATGCGCAGGTCGCCCAGGGCCTGGGTGCCGTCGAAGGCGTGCAGGTTGATGCCCCAGTGCAGGCCGTCGCGGGCCAGGAAATCGTTGAAGAACTCGCAGCGCAGCAGGTCGTGGCGCGGCATTACTTCGCTCACCAGCGTGGCGCAGCGGCGCTGCTGCAGCCGGAAGGTGATCGGGTCGCGGTACTGGTACCAGGCGTCGTAGCGGCCCAGGTTGGCCGGGTCCATGTTGATGGCCAGGCCATGGTCGAAGCGGTTGGCGGCCTCGTCCCACACGTAGGAAGCGAAGTGGTCGGCGCGAAAGAGGTGCAGCAGTTGCTCGCCCAGGCGCGCGCGGATGTCGCGTTCGTTCAAGTCCTGCGCGAGCAGCGCGAAGCACGCGGCGAGCCGGCCTTGTTCGGTGGGTGAGAGGTGCATGGCGGCAGGCTAGCGGGCGGGGTGGGGCGGGTCAATCGGGTCAACCGGTACCGGGGGTGGTGCAAGGCGCATGCCGGGTGCGTGTCATCAATCCTCACGACAGACGGCGCCGCGCCGCGCGCGCACAGTCACCACCCACGTTCAACACCCGGAGGTCGCGCCATGCGCCGTCTTGTCCCTGCATCCCTGGCCGCGGCCGCCGTGCTCGCGGGCTGCGCCAGCCCTGGCGGCCCCGCGCCCGACCTCACCACGCTCACCGCGAGCGAGGCCGCGGCCGCCGTGTGCAGCGGCCGCGTGAGCAGCGAAGCCCTCACGCGCGCCTACCTCGAACGCGCCAAGGCGCGCACCGCGCTCAACGCCTTCGTCACGCTCGACGAGGCCGGCGCGCTGGCCGCCGCCAAGGCCGCCGACGCGCGCCGCGCGAGCGGCGCCCCCTGCCTGCCGCTGCAGGGTGTGCCCATCGTGGTGAAGGACAACATCGAAGCCGCCGGCCTGCCGGCCACCGCGGGCACGCCGGCGCTCAAGGGCTTCGTGCCCAAGGTCGATGCGCCCGTGCTCGCGAAGCTGCGCGACGCCGGCGCCGTGGTGCTGGGCAAGACCAACATGCACGAGCTGGCCTTCGGCATCTCGGGCTTCAACCCCGCTTACAACACCGGCCCGCAGCCGGGTGTGCGCAACGCCTACGACCCGTCGAAGATGGCGGGCGGCTCGTCGTCGGGCACGGCGGTGGCCATCGGCAGCCGCATGGCGCCCGCGGGCCTGGGCACCGACACCGGCGGCTCGGTGCGCCTGCCTTGCGCGCTCAACGGCTGTGCATCGCTGCGCCCCACCATGGGGCGCTACGCGCAAACCGGCATCGCCCCCATCTCGCGCACGCGGGACACAGCCGGGCCGATGGCGGTGTCGATGAACGACGTGGAGCTGATGGACCGCGTGATCGCGGGCGGCGCGGCCGTGGCCGCCGCCGAACTGCGCGGCGTGCGCCTGGGCCTGGCGCCCGAGTTCCTGGCGAACCTCGACACCGACACCAAGGCCGCCTTTGACGCCGCGCTGGACCGCCTGCGCGCGGCCGGCGCGGTGGTGGTGTCCGTGCCCATGCCCACGCTGATGCCGCTCAACGGCATGGTGGGCTTCCCCGTGGCCATGTACGAAGCGCACGACGACATGGTGAAGTACCTGCGCGAGCGCGGCACCGGCGTGAGCCTGGCCCAGCTGGTGGCCGGCATCGCCAGCCCCGATGTGAAAGGCACCTACGAAGCCCTGGTGGTGCCGCGCAAGCTGCCCGCACCGCCACCGGCCAACCTGGTCGACACCGCGCCGATCTACCAGGCCGCCATGGCCACGCACCGGCCCGCGCTCATCAAGCTCTACGCCGACACCTTCGCGCAGCATCGCATCGACGCGCTGGTGTTCCCCACCGTGCCCCGCGTGGCGGCCGACGCCGGCCCGCAAAGCAGCAGCGTGGAAACCTTCGGCCTGTTCATCCAGAACACCGACCCGGGCAGCAACGCCGGCCTGCCGGGTGTGCAGGTGCCGATCGGCCTGGGGGCGGCGTCGCGCCTGCCGGTGGGGCTGGAACTGGACGGGCCGGCGGGCAGCGACCGGCGCCTGATCGCGCTGGGCATGGCAATCGAGACGCTGTTGGGGCGCGTGCCGGCAGGGCGCTGAACCGGGGTGGCTCAGGCCCGCTGTTCCATCTTCTGCTTCAACGACGCGACCTCCAGCGCGAGGTAGCGCCGGATGCGGCGCCCGGCGAGCGCGCCGGCCAGAAGACCCAAGGGGCCCGAGAAGACCACCTGCAGCAGCACCTCGGACGATTCGGCGGTGACCGGGCGCACGGCGTGCCGGGCGAGGGCGCGTGCCCCCGGCCAGCGCGCCTCCCAGGCGAAGGCCTTCTGCGGCTCGAGCTCGACCACCGACCACAGCGTTGGCCGGAACCCGGGCTGGAGCAGCCGGTACCGGTGGCCCATGCGCAGCGCCGCCTCGTCGAGGTGTTCGACCGCGGTCATGGTGGGCAACCAGTCGGGCCAGCGCGTGACGTCGGCGATGACCGGCCAGATGCGGTCGGGCTTCGCGGCGATGCGCACCGAAGCGGCGTACCTGTTCATGGCTTGACGATAGCCGGGAACGGCCCCCGCGTTCAACCCGCCGTCAACCGGTGCACCAGGTCCGGCGTGCTGTGCGCGCCGTACTTGCGCATCAAACGCGCGCGGTGCACCTCCACCGTGCGGTGGCTGATGGCCAGCAGTTTGCCGACCTGCTTGCTGGTGAGCCCGTCCATGATCAGCGCCGCGACCTCGCGTTCGCGCGCCGTGAGTTCGGCGCGCACCGGCCGTGTCGAGCTCAGGTCCTCGAAGCTCCAGATGCCGGCCGCGTGCGGCTGGCTGCGGTCCACCGCACGGCCGGTCACGTGGCACCAGAAGGTCTCGCCCGCCTGCCGGCCACCCACGCGCTTCATGATGCGGTTGTCCGCGTAGGTGCCGCTGCGCCCCAGCAGCGGCGTCATGCGCGCGCCCAGGCGTTCGTACTCGTCGGCGCTGGGGTAGAGGATCTGGAAGCTCTGGCCCACGAGCTGCTCGCGCGTGGCACCGAACATCTCGCACAGAGCCTGGTTGCAATCGACCATGAAGCGCTCGCGCGACAGCGCCAGCCCCACGGGCGCCAGGTCGAAGGCGAGGCGGTAGTCGATGTCCATCATGGTTGCCCTTTACGAAGTTCTACGTAGTCCGCTACGTAGTATCGTTGCGGCTTCCCCAAGCACGATCCCCGGAGGCAAACCCCGTGAACAAGATCTACCCCAGCGCGGCCGCCGCGCTCCAGGGCGTGGTCGCCGATGGCCAGCTCATGGCCGTGGGCGGTTTCGGCCTGTGCGGCATTCCCGAAGCGCTCATTGACGCGCTGCGCGACAGCGGCACGAAGAACCTCACCGTCATCTCCAACAACGCGGGCGTGGACGGCTTCGGCCTGGGCAAGCTGCTCGACACGCGCCAGATCAAGAAGATGATCAGCAGCTACGTGGGCGAGAACAAGGAGTTCGAGCGCCAGTACCTGGCCGGTGAACTCGAGCTCGAGTTCACGCCGCAGGGCACGCTGGCCGAGAAGCTGCGCGCCGGCGGCGCGGGCATTCCGGCCTTCTTCACCAAGACGGGCGTGGGCACCATCGTGGCCGATGGCAAGGAACTGCGCGAGTTCGACGGCGAGACCTACGTGATGGAGCGTTCGCTGGTGCCCGCGGTGTCGCTGGTGAAGGCGCACCGCGCCGACAAGAGCGGCAACCTGCAGTTCCGCTACACCGCGCGCAACTTCAACCCGGCCGTGGCGATGGCGGGCAAGGTCTGCATCGTGGAGGTCGAGGAGATCGTCGAGACCGGCGAACTCCACCCCGACCAGGTGCACCTGCCGGGCATCTACGTGCACCGCCTGGTGCTCAACGCCACGCCCGAGAAGCGCATCGAGAAGCGCACGATCACCGAAAAGGCAGGAGTCTGACCATGCCCTGGACCCAAGACCAGATGGCCGCGCGCGCGGCACAAGAGCTCGAGGACGGCTTCTACGTCAATCTCGGCATCGGCATCCCCACGCTGGTGGCCAACCACACCGGCAGCAAAGAGGTGTGGCTGCAGAGCGAGAACGGCATGCTGGGCATCGGCCCGTTCCCGACGGAAGACGAGGTCGATGCCGACCTCATCAACGCCGGCAAGCAGACCGTGACCACCATCAAGGGCAGCGCGATCTTCGGCAGCCACGACAGCTTCGCCATGATTCGCGGCGGCAAGATCAACCTGTCCATCCTGGGCGCCATGCAGGTCAGCGAAAAGGGCGACCTGGCCAACTGGATGATCCCGGGCAAGATGGTCAAGGGCATGGGGGGTGCCATGGACCTCGTGGCCGGCGTCAAGCGCGTGATCGTGCTCATGGAGCATGTCGCGAAGAAGAAGGACGGCACCGAAGACCTGAAGATCCTGGGCAAGTGCACGTTGCCGCTCACCGGCGTGGGCGTGGTGGACCGCGTCATCACCGACCTCGGCGTGATGGACGTGACCCCGCAGGGCCTCAAGCTCGTCGAAACCGCCCCCGGCGTCACGCGCGAGTTCATCCAGTCCAAGACCGGCGTCACGCTGCTCTGATACCCGCGGCGGGTATACTCCCGCCTGCACCCGTCATTGGGGAGTAGCCGCCCGGCGCACCACGCACCGGGGTTCGCGTCAACACACTTGGCCCGCAGGCCATGGCGCGAACGACTCCAGTTTGGCAAGACCTTTGACCACACCGCCTCCGCACGCGCCGGGGAGGCGCTGTGGTCTTTGGTTTTTTTGCCGGCCGTTGGAGTTTTTTCTTGGAAGCCTTCCTCCTGTCCACGGGCATCGTCGCCCTCGCCGAAATGGGCGACAAGACGCAACTGCTCTCGCTGGTGCTGGCTGCGCGCTTCAAGCGCCCCTGGCCGATCGTCGCGGGCATCCTCGTCGCCACCTTGCTCAACCACGCGCTCGCGGGTGCGGCCGGTGCCTGGATCATGATGACCGTGGGCCCCACGGTGATGCGCTGGGTGCTGGGCCTGTCCTTCATCGCCATGGCGGTGTGGATGCTGATCCCCGACAAGCTCGACGCCGACGAAGTGAAGCCCGGCCGCAACCTGGGTGTGTTCGCGGCCACCACCTGGGCGTTCTTCCTGGCCGAGATGGGCGACAAGACGCAGATCGCCACCATCGCCCTCGGCGCGCAGTACGAGCCCCTGTTCGCGGTGGTGATCGGCACCACGCTGGGCATGATGCTGGCCAACGCCCCTGTGGTGTTCTTCGGCGACGCCATCACCCGGCGCGTGCCCATCAAGGTGGTGCACGTGATCGCGGCACTGATCTTCGCGGTGCTGGGCGTGCTGGCGCTGCTGGGTGTGGGCGCCGCGATCGCGGGTTGACGCACATCAGGCCCGCGCGTCGCGCGGGCCGATAGCATCGGCGCCATGCTTCCACCGCATTGGCGCACCCTGCACGAGGTCGATGCCTTCGTGACGCTCACGCTGGCCATCCTGTTGCTGTTCATCGGCAAGGGCTTGATGCGGCGGCACGGGTGGCTGCGCCGCTTCAACATCCCCGAGGCGGTGGTGGGCGGCATGCTGTGTGCGGGGGTGGTGGGCGCGCTCTACTACCTGCTCGACGTGCGCGTGAACTTCGCGCTGGGTGCGCGCGACATGCTGCTGCTGTATTTCTTCGCCGCCATCGGCCTGGGCACCGATGTGCGCACCCTGCGCGAGGGCGGCAAGCCGCTCGTGGTGCTGCTGGCCCTGGCCAGCGGCTTCATGCTGTTGCAGAACGGGCTGGGCATGGGGGTGGCGGCCGCCTTCGGCATGGACCCGCGTGCCGGGCTCATGGCCGGCTCCATCTCGCTCACCGGCGGCGTGGGCACCACGCTGGCGTGGATGCCGCACTTCACCGAAACGCTGGGCATCGCCGAAGCGGGGGAACTGGGCCTGGCGGCCAACATGGTGGGCATGGTGGCCGCGTGCCTGATCGGTGGCCCGATGGCCGCCTGGCTCATGAAGCGCCATCGCATCGCGCCATCGGGCGCGGCCGACGTGGAGGTGGGCATGCGTTACCAGGACGAGCCCGGCGCGCGGCTCGACTACCAGGGCGTGCTCATGGCGCTGCTCTGGCTCAACCTGGCGCTGATGCTGGGCAACGGCATCAACGCGCTGGCGGAACTGGCCGGCCTGAAGCTGCCGGGCTTCGTGGGCTGCCTCATGGCCGGCATCGCGCTGCGGGGCCTGGGCCAATGGCTGTCGCCGAACGGCGAGCGCTTCTGGGACTGGCGCAGCATGCGCCTGGGCGTGGCGCTCATCGGCGATGTGTGCCTGGGCCTGTTCCTCACCATGGCCCTCATGGGCTTGCAGTTGTGGGTGCTCGAACCCGTGCTGGTGTTCATGGCCACGGCGATGGCGCTGCAGGTGCTGCTGGCCGTGCTGTTCACCGCGTTCGTGGTGTTCCGCTGCATGGGCCGCGACTACGAGGCCGCGGTGATCTGCTCGGGCTTCGGTGGCATCGCCCTGGGCTCGACCGCCACCGCCATCGCGAACATGAGCGCCATCGTGCGCACCTATGGCGCGGCACCGCGCGCCTTCATCGTGGTGCCGCTGGTGTGCGGCTTCTTCATCGACCTGATCAACGCGCTGGTGATCGGTGTGCTGGCGCGCTAGGCAAGGGCCTCACTTTTCGCGGCACGGAAACCTGCGCTTTTGCCTTTGTGGGCCCTGGCGGGCACTCCTACACTCGGCGCGCTGCCCCTTCGGGCACATGCACACCAACCGAGACAAGGAACGACCCGTCATGATCCAACGCCTGGGTGTCCCCCATCCGGCCATCGGCCATGTCCCTTACCTGCGCGACATGATCCTGCAGCGTTACCCGAACGCCAGGTTCAATGAAAGCGCCAACCACCGCCTCAGCGAGGACGAACTGATCGCCTTCCTCGCCGATTGCGACGGGGCCATCATGGGCGGCGACATCATCTCCGACCGCCTGCTCACCGCGCTGCCGCAGTTGCGCAACATCGGCATCTTCGGTGTGGGCCTGAACACGGTCGATCTGGCCGCCTGCCAGCGCCACGGCGTGAAGCTCGGCCACCGCGGCGGCGTGAACAAGCTGGCCGTGGCCGAGCTCACGCTGTGCTTCATGCTGACCTCGCTGCGCTGGGTGACATCGCTGAACCTCGCCATGCGCGACGGCCAGCGACCGCGCACCCGCATCGGCCGGAACCTCACTGGCCGCGTGGTCGGCATCCATGGCTGCGGCCACATCGGCAAAGAGGTGGTGCGCCTGCTGCAACCCTTCGGTTGCACCCTCATCGCCAACGACCAGAAGGACATGAGCGCCTTCTACCGGGAGCACGGCGTGCAGGCCGTTTCCTTCGACGAGCTGGTGGAGCGCTCCGAGGTGTTGTCGCTGCACCTGCCGCTCACGCGCGCCACCCACAACCTGTACAACGCGGCCGTGCTCGACCGGCTGCGCGACGACTGCGTGCTGATCAACACCTGCCGTGGCGGCATCGTGAACGAGGCCGCGCTGCTCGAACGCCTGGAGAGCAACCGCATCCTGGCGGCCGGCTTCGACGTGTTCGAGATCGAACCGGCGCAGAACGACCGCCTGCTGAGCCACCCCAACCTGATCGCCACCCCGCACATCGGCGCCAGCACGCGCGACGCGCGCATCGCCATGGTGGGGGCTGCCATCGACGGCCTCACCGAAGGCAAGCTGGTGGATCCGGTGGATTACGCCGACTACATGGACTGATCGGCGAACCCGGCATGACGCAGTACCTCGACTGGGTGAGAAACACCCGCCAGGCCACCGTGAGCGCACCGCCATCGAGCTGTGATTGCGCGGTCCACATCTACCGCCCCAAGGGCGTCGGCACCTTGTCGCCGCAGCGCCGTTACGACCCGCCCCAGGCCTCGATCGAGGAACTCGAGGCCGTGCACGCGGCCATGGGCATCGAGCGCGCGGTCATCGTGCAGGCCTCCATCTATGGCAACGACCACACCGTGATGCTGGAAGCGCTGCGGCGTGCACCCGAGCGCTACCGCGGCATCGCCGTGATCGACGAGGGCACGAGCGACGCGCAGTTGCGCGAGCTGCACGAGGCCGGTGTGCGTGGTGCGCGTTTCAACCTGCTTGCGCGCTTTGGCACCGCTTTCGACCCGAAGGCCTTTCTGCGCAGCGTGGAGCGCGTGCAGGCCATGGGCTGGAGCGCTTCGTTGCACGCCACCGTGCCCGAGCTGAAGGAAAAGCGCGCGGTGATCGACCAGATCCGCGGCACCGTGATCCTCGACCACGTGGCCTATTTCTTCGACCCGGCCGACGGCAACCAGCCGCAGGACCTGGATTTCCTGCGCTCCTTCACCGACCGCGGCCACTGGTGGATCAAGATCTCGCGCATGGACCGCTACGTGCGCGCGCCCTACGACGCGGTGGTGGGCACATTGGGGCGCCTGGTGCAGGCCGCGCCGGACCGCACCGTGTGGGCGACCGACTGGCCGCATGTGCTGTACCCCGCGGACGCTGCGGTGGTACCGAACGACGCCGATCTCATCGAGCTGGTGTTCCGCTGCGTGCCCGATGCCGCGTTGCGCGAAAAGCTGCTGGTGCACAACCCGGCGCGCCTGTTCGACTTCCCTGCCGCCGGGTGACGCGGGTCCGCGCGCACACCATGTCCATCCAGCAACCCGGGAGGCGGTGCGAAAATGGCCAGCTCTATTTCCGCCATGGCCGACTCCGCCCCCGTCAAAGTTGTTCTGCGCGCCTTCGAGCTGCTGCAGGCCCTGAACCGGCAGCCCGTCTCGACGTTGGACATGCTGCACCGGCAGACGGGCATTCCCAAGCCCAGCATCGTGCGCCTGCTGCGCACCATGGAGGCCAAGGGCTTCGTGCAGCACGCGCAGCAGTACGGCGCCTACTACTTGCGGGGCGAGGTCACCACGCTCAGCAGCGGCTATCACAGCGAGCCCAAGATCGTGGAGGCCGCCGCGCCGCTGGTGGACGCGCTCACGGCCGAGATCAAGTGGCCGATCGCCGTGGCGGTGTGCGACGGCGAATCGATGGTGGTGCGCTACAGCACCATTCCGTCCTCGCCGCTGTCGTTCCTGCATTCGTCCATCAACATGCACCTGAGCCTGGTCAGCCGGTCCATCGGCCGTGCCTACCTGGCGTTCTGCGAACCCGAAGCACAGGCCGCGCTGTTGCAGGCACTGAGCCAGTCCACCCGCGAGGAGGACGCGGGCGCGCGCGACCCGCAAGCGCTGCGAGCGGTGCTCGACACGGTGCGTGCCCAGGGCTATGCCTTGCGCGATCCCACCGTGCGGCCGGTGTCTTCCACGCTGGCCATCCCGCTGTTCGAGAACGGCCGTGTCTGTGCCGCCATGGGGCTGACCTGGTTCAGTTCCGCCATGAGCGCCGATCAGGCCATCGAGCGTTACCTCGGCCCCTTGCAGGCCGTGGCCGCGCAGATCACGCAGCGTTTGCAGGCCATGGAAGCGCCTGTGCCCCAGGCGCCGCCGCGCAAGGCCCGCAAGACAGCGCGCAAGACAGCCCCCAAGCCCCCCAGGGCCTGAGCGCGGGCGCCACTTTCCTCGCTCCGGAAAGTTCCCAATCGCGGCTTGCCGCAACGGCCCGCGGCCCGCACGATTTCATTCCGCCGCGCGCCCGTGCGCCGCGCGGCCCCACCGCCATGCCCATGCCCCCTGTTTCCCCGGCCTTGCCCGGCCCCTGCCTGACCGGAGGTGCGCGATGCACCGCTTCGTGACCATCCCCACCGAGGGCATGGACACGCCCACCGCGTACCGCCTGGTTTGTGGCGCGGTCGCCCCGCGCCCCGTGGCCTGGATCACCACCCTCGGGGCCGACGGCCGCGTCAATGCCGCGCCCTTCAGCTCCTACAACTACGTGGCCCACAGCCCGCCCATGCTCGCGGTCAACATCGCCAGCCGCCTGGGTGAGCTCAAGGACACGGCGCGCAACATCCGCGCCTCCGGCCGCTTCGTCGTCAACGTGGCGACGCAGGCCACCATGGAAGCCATGCACCTGAGTGCGGCCGATTACCCGCCCGATGTGAGCGAGGTCGAGGCGCTGGGCATCGAACTGCTGCCCGGTGTGGCCGGCCCGGTGCCGCGCATCGCGGCCTCACCCATCCACATGGAATGCCGGCTGGATCAGTTCATCACGCTCGGGCGGGGCCTGAACACGCTGTACATCGGCGAGGTGCTGGCCTTTCACGTGGCCGAGAGCATCTACGACGGCCAGCACATCGACACCGTGGCCATGCAGCCCATCGCGCGCCTGGGGGGGCCGTACTACGCGGCGCTGGGCGAGATCTTTCACCGCCCCGCGCTGCAACGCCCGCCGGGCGAAGGCCCGGGCGCGATCCCCGCGAAGAAGCCATGAACCCCCTTGCCCACGACCTGCAGGTCGGCACTTTCGTCAAGACCTGTGCGCCGCAGATCATCGAGATCCTCGGCCGCAGCGGGCTCGACTTCGCCGTTCTCGATGCCGAGCACGCACCCTTCGACCGCATGGCGCTGGACCTGGCCCTCATGGCCGGGCTGGCCGTGCGCTGGCCGCTGTACGTGCGCGTGAGCGACCAGCAACCCGCCACGCTGCTCAACGTGCTCGACCTCGGCGCGGCCGGTGTGCTCGTGCCGCACGTGGACAGTGCGCAGCAGGCCACCGATGTGGTGGCGCGCACGCGCTACCTGGGCGGCGAGCGCGGCTACTCCGGCTCGCCGCGCAGCTCGGGCTACGGCGCGGTTCGCATGCGCGACGCGCTGGCCGCGGGCGCGCGCAGCTTCGTGATGTGCCAGATCGAAAGCGGCGCCGGTGTGGACGCCTGCGCGCAGATCGCCGCCGTCGATGGCGTCGATGGTGTCTTCATCGGCCGCGCCGACCTGGCCCTGTCGATGGGCCTGGACGATTCGCAGCACCCGCAGGTGTTGCAGGCGACGCAGCACGTCATCCGCGCCGGGCTCGATGCGGGCAAGCGCGTCGGCATGTTCGTTGGCAGCCTGGCCGAACGCAGCCAGTACGTGGCGCAGGGTGTCTCGTGGTTCGTGCACGGCTCCGACCAGGCGCTGCTGCGCCAGGGCGCACAGGCCGTTGCCCGCACCGCGTCTTCGGCCTGAGCCCCGTCTCCGCAAAAGGAACCCATGAGCAGCACGCTTCCCACCCCCGCGGCCACCGTCGGCCGCCACCACGAACAACCCCCCGCGCTGCAGGCCCCGGGCAGCCGCACCTGGATCACACGCGGCGCCAATTTCGTCGTCGCCGTCTCCGATGTCGAGGCGGGCGCGGTGCTCGCGCGCCAGGCCCAGCCCGATGAGTACATGGTGTTCCTGGCCGATGCCGGCGCCACGCTCGGCGCGGGCGGCGAGCGTGTCGAGTGCGCGGCGGGCACCCTGGCCATCGTGCCGCCAGGCGACAGCGAGCTGCGCGCTGCCAGCGGCGGGCGCATCGTGCGCATCCTCTCGCACCGCGCGAGCGACCTGGCCGCGCTGGCCGACAACGCCAGCGCGTACGCCGAAGGTGCGCCCGATGTGGCGCCGCTGGTGCCCTGGCCCACGCCACCCGATGGCTTTCGGCTGCGCACCTACGCCGTGGCCGATCACGCGCGCGAGGGCAGCAACATGCGCGTGTTCCGCAGCACCAACCTGATGGTCAACGTGATGCTGCCGCGCATGGTGGCGCGCGATGTGCGCAAGCTCAGCCCGCACTCGCATGCGGATTTCGAGCAAGGTTCGCTTGCCTTGTCGGGCCGGTGGCGCCACCACCTGCGTTACCCGTGGACACCGGACATGGACACCTGGCGCGAGGACGAGCACCTGGAGGTGGGCAGCCCGTCGCTGCTGGTGGTGCCGCCGCGCGTGATCCACACCAGCCACAACCTGAACGACGGTGGGGCCTGGCTGCTCGACATCTTCGCGCCGCCGCGGCTCGACTTCTCGCTGCGCCCCGGCGTCGTCTGCAACGCCGACGACTACCCCATGCCCGAGGCCGTGGACACGCCCGCATGACCGCACTGCACGGGTTGCGCGAGGCGTTTTCGGGGCGGTTGCTGCTGGACGAGGACGAGAAAGCGCCGTTCCTGACCGACTGGCGCGGCCGCTGGCGGGGCCAGGCATGTGCCGTGGTGCAGCCCGACACCGCGCAGGACGTGGCCGGTGTGCTGGCCTGGTGCCACGCGCGCAACGTGCCCGTGGTGCCGCAAGGCGGCAACACCGGCCTGTCGGGCGGCGCGGTGCCGGATGGGGCGGGCGCGGCGGTGCTGCTCTCGCTCACGCGGCTCAACCGCATCCGCAGCGTCGACCCCGCCAACCACACGCTGGTGGCCGAGGCCGGGTGCACCCTGCTGCAGGTGCAGCAGGCGGCCGAAGAAGCGGGGCGCCTGTTTGCGCTCAGCCTGGCGGCCGAAGGCTCCTGCACCATCGGCGGCAACCTGGCCACCAACGCCGGCGGGGTGCAGGTGCTGAGCTTCGGCAACGCGCGCGAACTGTGTCTTGGCCTGGAGGTGGTGACGCCCGACGGCGAGCTCTGGAACGGGCTGCGTGGCCTGCGCAAGGACAACACCGGTTACGACCTGCGCGATCTCTTCATCGGTTCCGAAGGCACGCTGGGCGTGATCACCGCGGCCGTGCTCAAGCTGCACCCGCGGCCCGCCGGGCAGGTGGCGTGTTTCGTGGCCGTGCCCGGCCCCGCGGCTGCGCTGCAGGTGCTGGGCCATGCGCAGTCGCGCCTGGGTTCTGCCCTCACGGCGTGCGAGCTGGTGTCGCACACCTGCCTGCAGCTGGTGGCGCGGCACATGCCGGCGGTTCGCCTGCCCTTGCAGGATGCGTCGCCCTGGTATGTGCTGCTCGAGGCCTCCGATGGCCGCGACGAAAACCACGCGCGCGAAGCCATCGAGTCGGCCCTGGAGCAGGCGCTGGACGATGGCTCGGCGACCGATGCCGCGGTGTCGGCCAGCCTGTCGCAGTTCGAGGCCCTGTGGGCGCTGCGCGAGAACATCTCCGAAGCGCAGGCGGCCGAAGGCAAGAACATCAAGCACGACATCGCTCTGCCGATCTCGCGCATACCGGCCTTTCTGGCCGAGGCGGACGCGGCCCTGATGCAGCGCTTCGAAGGCATCCGCCTCGTCACCTTCGGCCACCTGGGCGACGGCAACCTGCACTACAACCTGTCGCCGTCGCCCGAGCGCACGGGGGCCGAACACGCCGCGGCCTTTCTGGCGATGGAGCCGGCGATCAACCGCGTGGTCCACGATCTTGTGGCCGCGCAGGGCGGGTCGATCTCGGCCGAGCACGGCCTGGGGGTGTTGCGCCGCGACGAGGCCGCGCGCTACCGCTCGCCCATCGAGCAGCGGCTCATGGCCGCCATCAAGCAGGCGCTCGATCCGAAAGGCTTGATGAACCCGGGCAAGCTGCTGGCCTGATCGGCCGGCCCGCCCGGGCCCCTGGAAGGCTCAGCTGCGTGCGGGCGGGGCGGATGCACCGGCGGCCTGCACGGCCAGCGAGATCACGAGATCCATCGTGGGCGTGGCCACACCGGCCAGGCGCGCGAGTTCGCGCGGCACGGTGAGCAGCGACACCGTCTCCATCGGCCGGCCGAGCTCCATGTCCTGCAGGATCGAAGGCTTGTGGACCATCTTCGCGAGCCGCTCCACCGTGGCCTCGGCCGGCACCTTGATCGTGCAGCCCAGCGCCTGCGCCACGGCGATCGCTTCCTGCGCGAGTTGCAGCGCGGCCGCGCGCACCACGGGGTCGGCCAGCGTGTCGCGCATGCCCAGGCGCGAGAGCATGCACAGCGGGGCCGTGCTCAGGTTGCCCACCAGCTTGCCCCACACCATGCTGCGCATGTCCTGCGTCACCTCGCCACCGATGCCGCCGGCGCGCAGCACCGCGGCCAGGGCTTCCGCGCGGTCGCTGCTGCTGTTGTCGGGCTCGCCGATCACCAGGCGGTTCTCGCGGTGTTCGGTGATCACCACGCCGGGCTCGACCACGGTGCTGGCGGTGTAGATCACGCCACCCAGCGTGCGCTCGATGCCGATGGCGCGGCGCACCGCGCCGCCCGGGTCGAGCGATTCGATGCGGTGGCCGTCGAAGGTGCCGCCGTGGCGGTCGAAGTACCACCACGGGATGCCGTTCATGACGAACACCACCGCCGTCTTGGGCCCGAGCAGGGGCGCGATGGCCTCGGCCACCTGGGGCAGGGCGGGCGTCTTCACGGTCACGAGCACGACGTCCTGCACGCCCAGCTCGGCCGGATCGGCGCTGGCGCGCAACGGGGCCTGCAGCGTTTCGTCGGCCGCGCGCACCGTGAGGCCCTTGTCGCGGATCGCGGCCAGGTGGGCGCCGCGCGCCACGATCGACACGTCGGCCCCGCCGCGCGCCAGGTAGGCCGCGAGCACGCCACCAATGGCACCCGCACCGAAAACACAGACCTTCATGCCCGCCCCTTCCTGCTTCACGTCGGTTTCACCACGCTGCGCCAGCGCGCCAGGTCGGCGTCGATCTCTTCCTTGAAGCCCGCGGTGGTGGTCTGCGCGGTGATGACGCCCAGCTCCAGCAGGCGCTTGCCGGCGGCTTCGGTGTTCATCACCTTGTTCACCACCGCGTGCAGCTTGGCCACGATGGGGGCAGGCACCTTGGCCGGTGCGAGCACGCCGTAGAGCGTGTCCACCACCAGTTGCGGGTAGCCCGCTTCCTTGAGCGTGGGGATGTCGGGTGCGGTGCTCAGCCGCTCGCCGTGCGTGATGGCAAGCCCGCGCAGGCGGCCCGACTGGAAGTGCGGCAGCGAGGTGCTGATGCCGTCGAAGAAGAAATCGATGTTGCCCGCCACGAGGTCGGTGAGCGCCTGGCCCGAACCGCCGTAGGCAATGCCCACGGCCTGGATGCCGGTGGTCTTGAGGAAGTACTCGAGGGTGAGCGTGGTGGACGTGCCGGGCCCGCCATTGCCGTAGGTGAGCTTGCCCGGGTTGGCCCTGCCGTAGGCAATGAACTCCTGGATGGTCTTGACCGGCAGCTTGGGGTTGACCGACACCACCAGCGGGCTGCGGCCCACCAGCACCACGGGCTGGAAGTCGGTGAACTCGAACTGCGCCTGCTTGAAGATGACGGAATTGATCCACGTACCCGGCGCCGCGAGCAGCAGCGTGTAGCCATCGCCCGGGGCCTTGGCGACCTGGTTCGCACCGATCATGGCGCCCGCGCCCGGGCGGTTGATCACCACCGCCTGCTGGCCGAGTTCGCGGTAGATGCCCTCGGCAATCATGCGGCCCAGGATGTCGGTGGTGCCGCCCGCGGGGTAGGGCACCACGATGCTCACGGGGCGATCGGGGTAGTTCGCCGCCTCGTTGGCCCAGGCCGCGCCCGGCAGGCCTGCCCACAGGCCGGCGGCGCCCGCGCCGGCCAGCAGTTGGCGCCGGCTCAGGCCCGGGGTGTGCTCATCGGTGGGGAATGGCTTGTTCATCGTGTCTCCTTTGTGGTGCCACCACGGCGGGCGGCTGTGTGTTGATCGGATGGGAACGGGGGCTCAGAGCGATGCGCCGTCGACCGGCAGCGTGGCGCCCGTGACGTAGGCCGCGCCGTCGCTGGCGAGGAACAGCACCGCGGCCGCCACCTCGTCCGCGTGGGCTGGCCGGCCGACGGGGAAGTCGCGCATCCACGCGCGGCGCTGTTCGTCGGGCATGGCGTCGTGGCGGTCGCGGCTGCGCGTGCCGGGGTCGCCCAGCGCGAGTGAGGGCACGAGCACGTTGACGGTGATGCCGTGCTCGGCAACGTCTTTGGCGAGCTGCGCGGTGAAGCCGAACAACGCCGCCTTGGCGGTGGCGTAGGCAAGGCGGCAGCCGGTGGTGGTGATCGGGCCCTTCTTGCCGTGCGCGAGCGTGGACGAGAAGTTGACGATGCGACCGAAGCCGCGCTCGCGCATGAAAGGCACCGCGGCGCGGCTGAACAGGAAGCTGCTCTTGAGGTTGAGGTCGAGCACCGCGTCCCAGGTGGCTTCATCGATCTGGTCGATGTCGCGCACGGTGGTGCCGCCGGCGCCGCCCGCGATGTTGACGAGGATGTCGAGACGGCCCCAGGCCTCGTGCGCGGCCTGCACCACGCGCTGCACGTCCTGCGCGAGAACCGCATCGGCCACCGCGTGGCGCACCTCGGCGCCGCTCTGTGCGAGTTCGGCCGCGAGCCGGGCGAGCCCTTCGGCATCGACGTCGGTGAGGAACAGGCGCGCACCGGCGGCGGCCAGGCGCCGGCTCGTGGCGGTACCCAGGCTGCCGGCGGCGGCCGTGATCAGCGCGGTGCGGTCCTTCAGCTCGTTGCTCATGGTGTGTTGGTGATGGCATCGAGCGCGGGCCGCGTGGGCCATGCGTTCGACATGCAGGGGATGGTAGGAAGAATGGCCCGTGCGAGACAGCGCGTTCTTGGCACTTTCCGGAAGGCGGAAACCTGGCGTGGGTCTCAGTCTTGTTCGACGCGGGACATCATGTCGGCGTCGTAGCGCGCGCCGCTGGCCGCACCGGGCGGCATCGCGGCGTCGATCTCGGCGAGATCCTCTGTGCTCAGCCGGACGTTCACCGCGCCGGCGTTCTCGGCCAGGAACTCGCGGCGCTCGGCGCCGAACAGCGGCAGCGCGCGCGGCCGGCTCATCACCCAGGCCAGCGCCAACTGCGCCGGCGTGCAGGCCAGGCGCTGCGACATGCGCTCCAGGGCGTGCACGAGTTCGATGTTGCGCTGGAAATTCTCGGGGTAGAAGCGCGGCGACTTGCGCCGCCCGTCGTCGGGGGGCAGGTCGTCGAGGCTGCGCACCTTGCCGGTGAGAAAGCCACGCCCGAGCACCGCATAGCCGACGAAGGTGACACCGAGTTCCTCGCAGGTGCCGAGCAAACGCTCTTCGGGATCGCGCGACCACAGCGAGTACTCCGACTGCACCGCCGCGATCGGGTGCACCGCGGCGGCGCGCTGCAGGGTGTTGCTGGAGATCTCGGACAGGCCGAGAAAGCGGACCTTGCCCGCGCGCACGAGATCGGCCATGGCGCCCACGGTTTCCTCCACCGGCACACGCAGGTCGAGCCGGTGCATGTAGTAGAGATCAATGACGTCCACCCCGAGCCGTTTGAGACTGGCCTCGCAGGCTTCGCGCACATAGGCGGCGTCGCCGCGGATTTCGTTGCGGCCTTCGGCGTCGCGCGTGTAGCCGAACTTGCTGCACAGCACGGCGCGCTCGCGGCGCCCTTGCAACGCGGTGCCCACCAGGGTTTCGTTGTGGCCGCGGCCATAGAAGTCGGCGGTGTCGATCAGATCGATGCCGTGGTCGAGCGCCGCGCGGATGGCTTCGATGGATTCGGCCTCGTCGCGGTGGCCGTAGACATGGCTCATGCCATAACAGCCCAGGCCCAGGGCGGACACCTCGATACCGCTGGAACCTAGCGGGACGCGTCGCATGTCGTTCGTGCTCATGGTGTGCGGGCCTCCGGATCAGGCGGTGGTGGGGGTGCTGCTCTTGAACAGCGGCACGAGGCGGCGCGACGCGCAACGCCACTGGCCATCGGCCTCGCGCACCAGCACGTCGTGGCAGTCGGCGATGAGGTTGGGCACCTCGGCCGTCAGCACCGGTTCGCCATCGGCGGCATAGAGCACCAGCACCCAGCTGCAGGTGGCGTGGGTGTCGTCCTGCACCTGCACGCGCACGTTGCTCACCAGATGGCGCGAGATGCGCGCCCCGCGGTCGCGGCGCGAGCTGTAGAACTCGGCGATCACGGCGCGGCCCTGGCGCGTGCGCGCGCTGGTGGTGTAGCTGCCGTCCTCGGTGTAGAACTCGTGTGCGCGGGCGCCCCAGTTGGTGTCGACATCGTGCCAGTACTCGATGAGCGCGGACTGGATCTCGTGGCTGATGCGGAAGATGTCTTGAGGGGTCATGGAACGCGGGCGGTTGGTGCGGTGATGGGGGATGGGTCAGTTCGGGAAGCCGAACAGCCGGGCGGGGTTGTCGCGCAGGATGGTGTCGCGCACGGCGGCGTCGGGCACCTGGCGCGCGAACAGCTCGAGCAGTTCGGCGTCTTCGGGCATGGTGGCCTGCTCGCTGTCGTACAGCACGTGCGGCCAGTCGCTGCCCCAGAGCATGCGCTCGGGGCACATCGCGACGATGCGCTGCACGGGCGCCAGCGTGTCGTCGTAGGGCCGGCGTCGCTTGAGGTCGACGCGCGCGATCTTCATCCACCAGTGGCCGCTGTCCAGCCGGTCGCGGAAGAAGGCCATGGCTTCTTCGGTGCCCGGGGCCGCGGGGTCGAGGTAGGCGAGGTTGTCGACGATCACCGGCAGGCGCAGGCTGCGCAGCGCGGGCTGGTGGGCGAGGAAATCTTCCACGCCACCGTGCAGCGACAGGCTCCAGCCCATCGACTCGCAACGCGCGGCGGTGAACGCCAGCGCGGCGGCGTCGAAGCGTGCGCCCGAACGCGACAGCATGTTGAAGCGGGCCCCGCGCACACCCGCGTCGTGCAACTGCGCGAGTTCGCTGTCGGGCGTGTTGTCGTCGATCGCGGCGATGCCGCGGTAGTGGTCGGGCCGGCGGCGCAGGGCGTCCAGCAGCACGGTGTGGTCGTTGCCGTAGATGGAGGCCTGCACGAGCACGGCGCGCTTAACGCCCAGCGTGTCGTGCACCCGCGCGAGGTCGTCGATCGTGGCGGGCAGCGGGTCGTACCGGCGGCTGGCCTGCAAGCGGCCGACGCCGGGCGGGCCGAACACGTGGATGGAGCAGTCGCAGGCGTCTGCGGGCAGGGCGATGGCGGGCTTGCGCGTGTCGCGGTGCCAGTCCAGGTAGGGCATGGGTTGTCTCGTCTTTCGTGCCGGCCGCGGTCTCTGGCGGGCTGGGCGCGAAGGATGCGGCAGGGGGCCGGCGGTGACAACGTCTGCGTGCGAACTTTCCGTGCCGCGGAAGGATGCGGCCGGGCGCTGCGGGGCAGCGCGAAAGCATTGACTGGAGCGGGTGAAGGGAATCGAACCCTCGTATGAAGCTTGGGAAGCTGCCGTTCTGCCATTGAACTACACCCGCGAGCCGCGGAGTTTAATCGCAGTGCCGCTCTGGCCGAGCGGCCGGCCCTCGGTTCAACCACTTCCACTGACTGGACAACCACATGCACAAGCCTCGCGTTTCGGTATGGGCGGCGACCGCATTCTTCTGGGCGCTGGGCGCTTCCCCGGTCGGGGCGCAGGGCTTTCTGGGCGCCGCCGATGTGAGGGCGCTGATCGAGGGCAATACGGTGGAGGTTCAGCGTGGCAATGGCACGCGCTACCTGGCCTACTACGAGCCCGGCGGGATCTGGCTGCGCCAGGAGCGGGGCCAGATTGCCCAGGGAGCGTGGCGGGTGCTCGACGATGGCAACCAGTGCGTGGCCATCGGCCGGGACGACTCTTGCGCGCTGATCCAGAAAAACCCGGACGGCACCTTCACGCGGATATCGAACGGCGTTGCCCAGTTCACCTGGCTGAAGGTGATGCCGGGCAAGGGGTTCTGAGCACCTTCAGAACCCCACCGCCTGCCCGTCGCGCCGCGAGTCGCTCGCGGCCACGTAGCCGTCTTCGATGTCGCCACCCTGGCGCGCGATGAACTGGCCGCTGCCGAAGTCGAGGTAGCTGTCGGCCGCCGGCTCGAAGCGGTGGCCCAGGGCCTTGAGGCCTTCGCGCAGCGCGGGGGCCATGGTGGGCTCGAAGTCCACGTCCAGGCCCTTGCCCCATTTCCAGCGCGGCGCGTCGCACGCGGCCTGCGGCTGCTGGCCGTGCACGAGCATGCGCACCAGCGTCTGCACGTGGCCTTGCGGTTGCATGTTGGCGCCCATCACGCCGAAGCCCATCACCGGTTGGCCGTTGCGGCTGAGGAAGCCCGGGATGATGGTGTGGAAGGGTCGCTTGCCGGGCGCCACCTGGTTGGGGTGGCCGTCCTGCAGGGTGAAGCCGTGGCCGCGGTTTTGCAGGCTGATGCCCCAGCCCGGTACCACCACGCCGCTGCCGAAGCCCAGGTAGTTGCTCTGGATGAAGCTGACCATGCGGCCTTGCGCGTCGGCGGTGGTGAGGTACACCGTGCCGCCTTGCGGCGCGCGGCCCGGGCCGGGGTCGATGGCGCGCTTCGGGTCGATGAGGCGCGCGCGCTCGCGCAGGTAGGCGGGGTCGAGCAGGTCTTTCGCGCGCACCTCGGTCATGAAGCGCTCGTCGGCCACCCAGCGGTAGGTGTCGGCGAAGGCGAGCTTGATGGCCTCGATCTGCAGGTGCGTGCCTTCGATGCTGTCGGGCCCGAAGCGGTCGATGTCCAACTGTTCGAGCATGCCCAGCGCCATGAGCGCGGCGATGCCCTGGCCGTTGGGTGGCAGCTCGTGCACGGTGTGGCCGGCGAAGGGGGTGTCGATGGGGGGTGCCCACAGCACCTCGTGCGCGGCGAGGTCGCTCGCGCGCAGTTGCGCGCCATGTTCGCGCGCGTAGGCCTCGATGGCGTGTGCGATTTCGCCGCGGTAGAAGGCTTCGCCGCGCGACTCGGCAATGGCGCGCAGGGCGCGGCCGGCGTCGGCGAAGACGAAACGCTCGCCGGCCACGGGGGCGCGCCCGCGCGGCAGGAAGGCCTGCGCGAAGCCGGGCTTGTCGTGCAGCAGCGGCATGGCGCGCGCCCACTTGTCGGCGATCACGGGCGCCACCGCGTGGCCGCGCTCGGCGAGCTCGATCGCGGGCTCCATGAGGTCGGCGAAGGGCAGGGCGCCGAAGCGTTCGGACAGCGCGGCCCAGCCGGCCACCGCGCCGGGCACGGTCACGGCGTCGAAGCCGCGCAGCGGAATCTCACCGTGCTTGTCGCGAAAGTACGCCGGGCTCCAGCCCGCGGGCGCCACGCCCGACGAGTTCATGCCGTGCAGGCCCTTGCCGTCCCACACGATGGCGAAGTTGTCGCTGCCCAGGCCGTTGGAGCAGGGCTCCACCACGGTGAGTGCGGCGGCTGCGGCGATGGCCGCGTCGATGGCGTTGCCGCCCTTGAGCAGCATGCGCAACCCGGCCTGCGCCGCCAGCGGCTGCGAGGTGGCGACCACGTTGCGCGCCATGAGCGGCGCGCGCGAGACGGGATAGGGGTTGTGCCAGTCCTTGAACATCGGGGGCGTCACTTGAGGACATCCCCCACGCACAGGTACTTGATCTCGACGTAGTCGTCCATGCCGTGGTGCGAGCCTTCGCGGCCCAGGCCCGATTGCTTCACGCCGCCGAAGGGCACGTGCTCGGTGGCCAGGATGCCCACGTTGATGCCCACCATGCCGTACTCCAGCGCCTCGCTCACGCGGAAGATGCGGCCCACGTCGCGGCTGTAGAAATAGCTGGCGAGGCCGAACTCGGTGTTGTTTGCGGCGTCGATGGCTTCTTGCTCGGTGCTGAACTTGAACACCGGCGCGAACGGGCCGAAGGTTTCCTCGCGCGCGCACAGCATGTCGGGCGTGGCGTTGGCCACCACGGTGGGCTCGAAGAACTGGCCCTGCAGCTTCTTGCCGCCGGCCACCACGGTGCCGCCCTTGGCCACGGCGTCGGCCACGTGGCGCTGCACCTTTTCCACCGCCGCGTCTTCGATCAGCGGGCCCTGCACCACGCCGTCTTCAAAGCCGTTGCCGACCTTGAACGCCTTCACTCTGGCGGCGAACTTCTGCACGAACTGGTCGTACACGCCGGCCTGCACGTAGAAGCGGTTGGCGCAGACGCAGGTCTGGCCCGCGTTGCGGTACTTGCTGGCCAGCGCGCCTTCCACGGCCGAGTCGATGTCGGCGTCGTCGAAGACGATGAAGGGGGCGTTGCCACCGAGCTCCAGCGCCAGCTTCTTCACCGTGGGCGCGCACTGCGCCATGAGGATGCGGCCCACCTCGGTGGAACCCGTGAAGCTCAGGTGGCGCACCGTGTCGCTGGCGCACAGCACCTTGCCCACGGCAATGCTCTGCTGCGAATCGGCGGTGATCACGTTGAGCACACCGGCCGGAATGCCCGCGCGCACGGCCAGCTCGGCCGCGGCCAGGGCGGTGAGCGGGGTGAGTTCGGCCGGCTTGATGACCACCGGGCAGCCCGCGGCCAGCGCCGGCGCCACCTTGCGCGTGATCATGGCGAGCGGGAAGTTCCAGGGCGTGATGGCCGCGCACACGCCGATGGGCTGCTTGAGCACCAGCAGGCGGCGGTTGTTATCGAAGGTGGGCAGGGTTTCGCCGTTGACGCGCTTGGCCTCTTCGGCAAACCACTCCACGAAGCTCGCGCCGTAGGCGATCTCGCCCTTGCCTTCGGCAAAGGGCTTGCCCTGCTCGGCGGTGAGGATGCGGCCCAGGTCCTCCTGGTTGGCCATCAGCAGGTCGTACCACTTGCGCAGGATGTTGGCGCGCTCCTTGGCGGTCTTGGCGCGCCACGCGGGCCAGGCCTTGTCGGCCGCGGCGATGGCGGCCTCGGCATCGGCCGGGCCCAGGTTGGCCACGTCGGCCAGTTTCAGGCCGGTGGCGGGGTCGTTCACGTCGAAGCGGGCGCCGCCCTTGACCCACTGGCCATTGATCAGGCCATCGGTCTTGAGCAGGCTCGGGTCGTTCAGCTGGGCCAGGGGGGAGGTTTTCATGTCCATCGCGCGTCTCCGTGGGTGTTCGGTGGCAGGCGGTACGCCTGTGCAACGGCGAAGGATAGCCCTTTGCCCGGGCGGGCGCGGTGCCGCCCGCCCCATACCCGGACGCACCACCGCGACATGAACGAAAATGGCGGGCTTGCGCCGGGCCGCCCCCCGGCGCCCGACCGTTTCCACCGACACCAAGGCCCCCATGACCGCCCCCGTCTCTGTCGCCGACATCCGCAAGAGCTTCCTGGATTTCTTTGCCTCCAAGGGCCATACCGTGGTGGCCTCCAGCCCGCTGGTGCCTGGCAACGACCCGACGCTGATGTTCACCAACTCGGGCATGGTCCAGTTCAAGGACGTGTTCCTGGGCAGCGACAAGCGCCCCTACGTGCGCGCTGCCTCGGTGCAGGCCTGCCTGCGCGCCGGTGGCAAGCACAACGACCTGGAGAACGTGGGCTACACCGCGCGCCACCACACCTTCTTCGAGATGCTGGGCAACTGGAGCTTCGGCGACTACTTCAAGCGCGAAAGCCTGAAGTGGGGCTGGGAGCTGCTGACCGAGGTCTACAAGCTGCCCAAGGAGCGCCTGCTGGCCACCGTCTACATCGACGACGACGAGGCCTACGACATCTGGCACAAGGAGATCGGCCTGCCCGCCGACCGCATCGTGCGCATCGGTGACAACAAGGGCGGCAAGTACAAGAGCGACAACTTCTGGATGATGGCCGACACCGGCCCCTGCGGCCCCTGCTCGGAAATCTTCTACGACCACGGCCCGCACATCCCCGGCGGCCCCCCGGGCAGCCCCGACGAAGACGGCGACCGCTTCATCGAGATCTGGAACCACGTGTTCATGCAGTTCGACATGAAGGAAGACGGCAGCGTGGTGAAGCTGCCCGCGCCCTGCGTGGACACCGGCATGGGCCTGGAGCGCCTGGCCGCCATCCTGCAGCACGTGCACAGCAACTACGAGATCGACATCTTCGACGCGCTGATCAAGGCCGCCGCGCGCGAAACGCACACCACCGACCTCGCCAACCCCTCGCTCAAGGTCATCGCCGACCACATCCGCGCCACCGCCTTCCTGGTGAGCGACGGCGTGATCCCCAGCAACGAGGGCCGCGGCTACGTGCAGCGCCGCATCATCCGCCGCGCCATCCGCCACGGCTACAAGCTGGGCCAGAAGACGCCGTTCTTCCACAAGCTCGTGCCCCTGCTGGTGCAGCTCATGGGAGCCGCTTACCCCAACCTCGCGAAGCAGGAGCAGCGCATCGTCGACGTGCTCAAGGCCGAGGAAGAGCGCTTCTACGAAACGCTGGCCAACGGCATGGAGATCCTCGACGCCGCGCTCGGTGACGGCGCCAAGGTGCTGCCCGGCGACGTCGCCTTCAAGCTGCACGACACCTACGGCTTCCCGCTCGACCTGACCAACGACGTCTGCCGCGAGCGCAACGTGACGGTGGATGAGGCCGGCTTCGGCGCCGCGATGGAGCGCCAGAAGGCGCAGGCGCGTGCCGCGGGCAAGTTCAAGATGGACAAGGCGCTGGAGTACACCGGCGCGGGCAACGCCTTCGTGGGCTACGAAACGCTGGAGTCGCCGGCCCAGGTGGTGGCGCTGTACTTCGAAGGCACGCCGGTGCAGCAACTCACCGCGGGCCAGAACGGCGTGGTGGTGCTGGGCACCACGCCCTTCTACGCCGAAAGCGGCGGCCAGGTGGGCGATGAAGGCGAGCTGGTCGCCAGCGGCGTGCGCTTCGACGTGGCCGACACCCAGAAGATCAAGGCCGACGTGTTCGGCCACCACGGCAGCGTGGCCGAGGGCACGCTCAAGGTGGGCGACGCCGTGACCGCCCGCGTGAACACCACGCTGCGCGCCGCCACCGTGCGCAACCACAGCGCCACCCACCTGATGCACAAGGCCCTGCGCGAGGTGCTGGGCGATCACGTGCAGCAGAAGGGCTCGCTGGTGAACGCCGAGCGCACGCGCTTCGACTTCGCGCACAACGCGCCCCTCACCGACGAGCAGGTGCGCCGCATCGAAGCGCTGGTGAACGCCGAGATCCTGGCCAACGCGGCCACGCAGGCGCGGCTGATGGACATCGAATCGGCGCAGAAGACGGGCGCCATGATGCTGTTCGGTGAGAAGTACGGCGACACCGTGCGCGTGCTCGACATCGGCACCAGCCGCGAACTCTGCGGTGGCACGCACGTGCAGCGCACGGGCGACATCGGCCTGTTCAAGGTGGTGGCCGAAGGCGGTGTGGCCGCGGGCGTGCGCCGCATCGAGGCCATCACCGGTGAAAACGCGCTGGCTTACCTGCAATCGCTGGAAAGCACCGTGGCGCAGGCCGCGGGCGTGCTGAAGGCGCCGGTGGCCGAGCTCACCGCGCGCGTGGGCCAGACGCTGGAGCAGATCAAGGCGCTGGAGAAAGAGATCGCCGCGCTCAAGGGCAAGCTCGCGTCCAACCAGGGCGACGAGCTCGTGGGCCGCGCGGTGGACGTGAAAGGCATCAAGGTGCTGGCGGCCACGCTCGACGGCGCCGATGCCAAGACCCTGCGCGACACGCTGGACAAGCTGAAGGACAAGCTCAAGACGGCCGCCATCGTGCTGGCCGCGGTGGACGGCGGCAAGGTGCAGCTGGCCGCCGGCGTCACGGCCGACAGCGTCGGCAAGGTCAAGGCCGGCGAGCTGGTGAACTTCGTGGCCCAGCAGGTGGGCGGCAAGGGCGGCGGCAAGGCCGACATGGCCATGGCCGGCGGCACCGACGCGAGCGGCCTGGCGAAGGCCCTGTCGTCCGTCCAGGGCTGGGTGGCCGAGCGGGCCTGAGCCCGCCCGAGCCGGCTCAGGCCGTGGCCTGAGCCACCACCCCTTCGGCAATCAGCCCGTCGATCTCCTCGTCACCGTAGCCGGCTTCGCGCAGCAGTTCGCGCGTGTGCTGCCCCAGCAAGGGCGCGGGCGTGCTCGCCGGTGTGGGCGTGGCGCTGAAGTGGATGGGGCAGCCCACGGCGCGCGTGGGGCCGGCCTGCGGGTGCACCGTCTCCACCACCATGCCACGCGCCAGGGTCTGCGGGTGGCTCAGGGCCTCGCCGATGCTGTGCACCGGGCCCGCGGGCACGCCCGCGGCGTCGAAGGCGGCCTGCCAGTCGGCGCGGCGGCGTTGGCCCAGCACCCCGTTCATCAACGCCACCAGCTCGGTCAGGTGCTGCATGCGGTCGCTGTTGGTGCGAAAGCGCGGGTCCTCGCGCCACTCGGGGTGGCCCAGCACATCGCAGATGCGTTCCCAGTTGGCCTGGTTGGCGCCGCCGATGTTGATCCAGCCGTCGCTGGCTTCGAAGGCCTGGTAGGGCGCGGTCAGGATGTGGGCCGACCCGGTGGGTTGGGGCGAACGCTGCGTGGCGAACCACACCGCGGCGTGCCAGTAGGTCTGCTGCAGCGCGGCGTCGGCCAGCGAGGTGTCGACGAGCTGCCCCTGGCCGGTCTTGAGGCGGTGGATGTAGGCGGCCAGGATGCCCACGGTGGCCAGGATGCCGGCGTTCATGTCCGACACCGCGTTGCCGCCCTTCGCCGGGGGGCGGCCGGGCTCGCCGGTGACCGACATCAGCCCCGAGAAGCCCTGGGCGATGAGGTCGAAACCGCCTTTGTCGGCCAGCGGGCCGGTGCGGCCGTAGCCGGTGATGGCGCAGTAGATGAGCGCGGGGTTGATGGCGGCCAGGGCTTCGTGGCCCAGGCCCAGCTTGTCCATGGTGCCCAGGCGGAAGTTCTCCACCAGCACGTCGGCGTCCTTCACCAGCCGGCGCAGCAGCTCGCGCCCGCGCTCGTGCTTCAGGTTGAGCGCCATGCCGCGCTTGTGGCGGTTGAGCATCATGAAGGGGGCCGACACGCCATGGATCTGCGGATCGCGGTAGCCGCGCGAGTCGTCGCCACCGGGCAGCTTCTCGATCTTGATCACCTCGGCGCCCAGGTCGGCCAGCAGCAGGCCGCAGGTGGGGCCCGACATGATCTGGCTGAGCTCGAGCACGCGCAGGCCGGCCAGCGGGCCGGTGCTCTCAGGCCGGTTCATGCTCACCGTCCCTTCCAGTTCGGGGGGCGCTTCTCGACGAAGGCGCGAACGCCTTCATGGAAATCGGCGCTGCCATACACCTCGCGGATCAGGTCTTCGCCCTCGGGCAGTTCGTGCACCACCAGGCGCTGCAGCGCGGCCTTGCTGACGCGCTGCGTCACCGGCGCCAGCGCGGCCAGGCGTTGCGCCAAGGCGGTGCCGGCGTCGCCCAGGGCCTCGGGGGCCACCACGTCGAGCAGGAAACCGGCGGCACGCGCTTCCTCGGCGTCCGGCATCTCGGCCAGCAGCAGCATGCGGCGCACGCGCTCGTGGCCCCAGGCGGCGCGCAGCCGCGCGATGTTGGCGATCGACAGGCCGTTGCCGAGCGTGCGCGCGATCGGCACGCCGAAGCGGGTGCCCGGCGTGGCGAGCCGGAAGTCGCAGGCGGTGGCGATGGCCAGGCCACCGCCCACCGCCCAGCCTTCCACCAGGGCCACCGTGGGCATGGGCAGGCTGGCCAGCTGCGCGATGCCGGCATCGATCCGGCGCTCGTAGGCCACGCCATCCTCGCCATCGCGGAAGTCGGCGAACTGCGCGATGTCGGTGCCGGCCACGAAGGCCTGCCCACCGGCACCGCGAAACACCACGGCGCGCACGCTGCCATCGCCGGCGAGACGTTCGCACACCTCGGCCAGCTGTGTGTACATGCCCCAGGTCATGGCGTTGCGCGCCTGGGGGCGGTCGAACAGCACCGAGGCAATGCCTGCCTCGATGCTCAGTCGGAGCTGTCCGGCGTCGCTCATGCCGGGGTCAGCTGTCCACTTTGACGTTGGCGTCCTTGATGACCTTGCCCCACTTCTGCTGCTCGGTGCGGATGAAGTCGGCGAACTGCTGGGCCGTGCCGCCGCCGTCCTCGGCGCCGTACTGGTCGAGCTTCTCCTTCACGTCGGGCATGGCCAGCACCTTGTTGATGTCTTCGTTCATGCGCTGCGTCATGGCCGGCGGCAGCTTGCCCGGGCCCACCAGGCCGTACCAGGTGGTGGCCTCGAAGCCGGGGTAGCCCGATTCGGCCATCGTCGGCACCGTGGGGTGGCCCGCGGCGCGCTTGGCGCGCGTCTGTGCCAGCGCACGCACCTTGCCGCTTTTCACGTGCGGCGTGGCGGCGGTCATCGTGTCGAACGAGAAGCCGATCTGCCCGCCCATGAGGTCGGCCAGCATGGGGCCGGAGCCGCGGTAGGGGATGTGCAGCGCGTCCACGCCGGCGGCCAGCTTGAACGACTCCAGCGCCAGGTGCTGTGCCGAGCCCTGGCCGGCCGAGCCGAAGGTGACCTTGCCCGGTGTGGCCTTGCACAGCGCGACCAGGTCGGCCACGGTGTTCACCGGCTGGTTGAGGTTGCCGATCAGCAGGTTGGGCGTGACACCCACCAGCGTGAGCGGCGTGAAGTCGCGTTCCACGACGTAGGGCATGCGCGGCATCAGGCCCGGGGCGATGGCGTGGCTGTTGATGTGCGCCATCAGCAAGGTGTTGCCGTCGGCCGGGGCCTTGGCCACCAGGTCGGCGGCGATCACGCCGGCCGCACCCGCGCGGTTTTCCACCACGATGGTCACGCCCCACATGCCTTGCAGCTTCTCGGCCACGATGCGCGCCAGCACATCGGTGCCGCCGCCGGGCGCGAAGCCCACCACGATGCGCACCGGCCCGTTGGGCAGGGTCTGCGCGTGCAGCAGGGTGGGGACCGCCAGGGTGGCCGCGGTGGCCGCCGAGGCGGTGACGAAGGTTCTGCGTTTCATCTTGTCTCCTGTGTGGTTGATGTGGTCATGGAACGCGCGGGGGAACGGGAAGCGGGAACGTCGGGTCGTCAGGCGGCCTTTCGCAGTGCCACGGTGGGCGGGTGGCTGCTGAAGTGGTCCATGGCAGCCTGCACGCCCGAGCCGGCCAGCTTGACGCCGGCGAGCTTGAGACCCATCTCGCAGCCGGCCACGGCGGCCAGCAGCGTGAGGTCGTTGGTGTCGCCCAGGTGGCCGATGCGGAACATGCGGCCCTTGATCTTGCCCAGGCCGGTGCCCAGCGAGCAGTCGAAGCGCTCGTAGATCACCTGGCGCACGGCGTCGGCGTCCACGCCCACGGGGGTCATCACGCCGGTGAGGCTGGGCGAGTACACGGCGGCGTCGCCGCACTGGATGGGCAGGCCCCAGGCCTGCACCGCGGCGCGCACGCCGGCGGCCCAGCGCTGGTGGCGCGCGAACACCACGTCCAGGCCCTGGCCCAGGATCATGTCGGCCGCCTCGCTCAGGCCGTAGAGCAGGTTGGTGTTGGGCGTGGACGGCCAGTAGCCGGTCTTGTTCATCTCGATCATCTCGTCCCAGGCCCAGAAGGCCTTGGGCAGCCGCGCGGTCTTGCCGGCTTCGATGGCCTTGGGCGAGAGCGCGTTGAAGCTGATGCCGGGCGGCAGCATCAGCCCCTTCTGCGAGCCGCTGATGGCGACGTCGACACCCCACTCGTCGTGGCGGAAGTCGGCGCTGGCCAGGCCCGAGATGGTGTCCACCAGCAGCAGCGCGGGGTGCCGCGCGGCGTCGATGGCGCGGCGCACGGCGGCGATGTCGCTGGTCACGCCGGTCGAGGTTTCGTTGTGCACCACGCAGACGGCGCGGATGCGGTGCTGGCTGTCGGCGCGCAGCCGCTCTTCGATGAGATCGGCCTGCACGCCGTGGCGCCAGCTTGCGGGCACGCCTTCCTCGGTGCCGGGTCTGGCGATCACCTCGGTCTGCAGGCCCAGGCGCGTGGCCAGCTTGTTCCAAAGGAAGGCGAAGTGCCCGGTCTCGTACATCAGCACGTGGTCGCCCGGGCTCAGCGTGTTGGACAACGCCGCCTCCCAGGCCCCCGTGCCCGAGGCCGGGTAGATCATGACCGGGTGGCGGGTCTTGAAGATCTTCTGCATGTCGGCCAGCACCTTCAGGCCCAGGGCGCCGAACTCGGGGCCGCGGTGGTCAATGGTGGGCAGGCTCATGGCGCGCAGCACGCGATCGGGCACGGGCGAGGGCCCGGGGATCTGCAGGAAGTGGCGGCCGGTGGGGTGGAAATCGGTGGTCAGCATGGCGGTCTTGGGGTGAAGAATCTCGCCATTTTTTGCATACAAAATTGGTTTGTCAATCGGATCAAGGGGGTAGAATCCCTCGAATCGACGAAATTTTGAATACAAAAATGACGGCTCAGATCCTGACCATGCAGCCCGCGGCCCTGCACGAGCAGGCCACCGCCCGGCTTCGGCAGATGCTGGTGGAGGGGCTGATCGCCCCCGGCGCCAAGCTCAACGAACGCGCCCTGTGCGAGCAGCTCAAGCTCTCGCGCACCCCGCTGCGCGAAGCCATCAAGACCCTCGCTGCCGAAGGCCTGGTGGAGCTGGTACCCAACCGCGGCGCGGTGGCGCTGCAGCTCGACGAGGCCGCGGTGCTGGACACCTTCGAGGTCATGGCCGGGCTCGAGGGCCTGTCGGGCGAGCTCGCGGCGCAGCGCGTCACCCCCGAAGAGCTGGCCGAGATCGAGGCCATGCACTACGAGATGAAGGCCGCCTACACCCGGCGCGACCTGTCCACCTACTACCGCCTCAACGCCGCCATCCACCGCGCCATCAACGCGGCGGCGCGCAACCCGGTGCTGGCGGCCACCTACAACCAGGTCAACACGCGCCTGCAGGCGCTGCGCTTCCGCTCCAACCAGGACGGCGAGAAATGGACCCGCGCCATGCAGGAGCACGACCGCATGGTCGAGGCGCTCAAGCGCCGCGACGGCGCCGCGCTGCGCGAGGAGCTGGTGCGCCACCTGCAGCACAAGCGCGACGTGGTGATCGAACAATTGCGTGCCGCGGCGGCCGTGGCCGGCACCGGAAAGGCCTGAGATGAACGCACCGTTGCCCCTGGACGTGACCCGGCGCTACGACAGCGTGGCGCGCATCGGCAACGAGGTGGCGGGCCGGCTGGCCGCGCGCCTGGGCAGCGAGACGCAGGGCGAGGTGTTGTTCTCGCCCGCCGACCGTGGCCGCTACGCCACCGATGCCTCCATCTACCAGCAGATGCCGGTGGGCGTGTTCGTGCCGCGCACCGCCGAGGACGTGGCCGTGGCGCTGCAGATCTGCCGCGAGCTGGGCGTGCCCATCGTGCCGCGCGGCGGCGGCACCAGCCAGTGCGGCCAGACCGTGGGCGCGGGCCTGGTCATCGACCACAGCAAGCACATGCGCCGCGTGTTGCAGGTCGACCCCGGGCAGCGCACCGCGGTGGTGGAGCCGGGCATCGTGCTCGACCACCTGAACGCGCAGCTCAAGGCGCACGGCCTGTGGTACCCGGTGGACGTGTCCACCAGCGCCCAGGCCACGCTGGGTGGCATGGCCGGCAACAACTCCTGCGGCAGCCGCTCCATCGCGCACGGCAACATGGTGCACAACGTGCTGGGCGCGCAGGCCTGGCTGTCCGACGGCCGCCTGCTCGACTTCGGCGATTTCAGTGCCGCCAGTGGCGAGGCGCGCGCCATTGGCGAGTTCGTGCGCGATCTCGCGCTGCAGCACGCCGACGAGATCGACGCCCGCTGGCCGCGGGTGCTTCGCCGCGTCGCCGGCTACAACCTGGACATCTTCCGCAACCGCAACCCGCGCCCCTACACGGGCGATGGTTCGGTGAACCTGGCGCACCTGCTCGTCGGCAGCGAAGGCACGCTGGCGCTCACGCGCTCGCTCACGTTGCGGCTGAGCGAGCTGCCGCGCGCCAAGGTGCTGGGGGTGGTGAACTTCCCCACCTTCTACCAGGCCATGGACAGCGCGCAGCACATCGTGAAGCTGGGCGAGAACATGCCGGTGGGGCAGCTCACCGCGGTCGAGCTGGTTGACCGCACCATGATCGAACTCTCGCTGAAGAACCCGGCCTTCGCGCCGACCATCCGCACCGCGCTGTCGCCGCGCATCAAGGGCGGCCAGCCCGACGCCGTGCTGCTGGTGGAGTTCAGCGGCCCGAGCAAGGCCGACATCCAGCACAAGATCCGCGAACTGGTGGAGCTGATGGGCGAACTGGGTCTGCCGGGCAGCGTGGTCGAGATGGTCGAGGACGCGCCGCAGAAGGCCCTGTGGGAAGTGCGCAAGGCCGGCCTGAACATCATGATGAGCCTGCGCGGCGATGGCAAGCCGGTGAGCTTCATCGAGGACTGCGCGGTGCCGCTGGAGAGCCTGGCCGAGTACACCGACGCGCTGACCCAGGTGTTTCGCCGGCACGGCAGCCGGGGCACCTGGTACGCGCACGCCTCGGTGGGCACGCTGCACGTGCGGCCCATTCTTGACATGCGCACCGACGGCGCGAAGAAGATGCGCGCCATCGCCGAGGAAGCCAGCGCGCTCGTGCGCCAGTACAAGGGCGCCTACAGCGGTGAGCACGGCGACGGCCTGTGCCGCGGCGAATGGATCGCCTGGCAGTTCGGCCCGCGCCTGAACGAGGCTTTTCGCGCCATCAAGCAGCGGCTGGATCCGGCCAACCTGCTGTGCCCGCAGCGCATGGTCGATCCGCCGAAGATGGACGACACGCGGCTGATGCGTTTTCCACCGAGCTACCGCGTCGTGCCCATCCAGCCCGCGCTGGACTGGAGCGCCTGGGACGTACAGAACGACCCGGTGACCGAGCAGACCACCGCGCCCGGCACCGGTGGCGACCCCGCCCGCGGCCTGGCCAAGGCGGTGGAGATGTGCAACAACAACGGCCACTGCCGCAAGTTCGACGCCGGCACCATGTGCCCGAGCTACCGCGCCACGCGCGACGAGCAGCACCTCACGCGCGGGCGGGCCAACACGCTGCGCCTGGCGCTCAGCGGCCAGCTCGAGGGCCTGGGCGCGGGCAACCCGCTGGCCAGCGACGCGGTGCACCAGGCCATGGAGCTGTGCGTGGGCTGCAAGGGCTGCAAGCGCGACTGCCCCACCGGCGTGGACATGGCGCGCCTGAAGATCGAGCACCTGCAGGCGCACCGCGCGCACCATGGCCATTCGCTCAAGGACCGGCTGGTGGCGCACCTGCCCGACTACGCGCCCTGGGCCGCGCGCTTCGCCGGCCTCTTGAACCTGCGCAACCGGGTGCCCGCGCTGGCCTGGCTGGGCGAGCGCTGGCTGGGCCTGAGCGCGCAGCGCAGCCTGCCGGCCTGGAAGGCACACCACTTCTTCAACCAGCGGCCCGCCAGCGCCACGCGCGAGCAGGTGCTGGCGGCCGAACGCGGTGTGGTGCTGTTCGTCGACACCTTCAACGGCCATTTCGAGGACGAGAACGCCCGCGCGGCCCTGGCCGTGCTGCAGGCCGCCGGCTACACCGTGCACGTGGCCGCCAAGACCCAGGGCGACGGCCACCTGTGCTGTGGCCGCACCTACCTGGCCTCGGGCATGGTGGAGAAGGCGCGCGTGAAGGCACGCGAGCTGGTGCAGAGCCTGCAGCCGCTGGCCGAGCACGGCTTGGCCATCGTGGGCCTGGAGCCGTCGTGCCTGCTCACGCTGCGCGACGAATTGCTGGTGATGGGTTTGGGCGATGGGGCGCAGGCCGTGGCGCGCCAGGCGCTGATGTTCGAGGAGTTTCTGGCCCGCGAAGCCCGCGCCGGCCACCTCGACGGGCTCAAGGCGCGCCTGCGCGCCGTCGAGCAGCCCGTGCTGTTGCACGGCCACTGCCACCAGAAGGCCTTCGACGCCGTGTCGCCGGTGCTGGAGGTGCTGCGCTGGATCCCGGGTGCCCAGCCCTCGCTCATCGAGAGCAGTTGCTGCGGCATGGCCGGCAGCTTCGGCTACGAAGCCGCGCACCACGCGGTGTCCATGCAGATGGCCGAGGCCAGCCTGCTGCCCGCGGTGCGCGCCGCACCCGATGCCATCGTGGTGGCCGACGGCACCAGTTGCCGGCACCAGATCCACGACGGCGCGCAGCGCGAAGCGGTGCACGTGGCCCGCTTGCTGCAGCGGCAGTTGATGCCGGCCTGAGCGGCAGGCGCGAAGGCGTGTTCAGCCCGCTGCTTTGCGCAGTGCAGGCGGGTTGGACGGCATGAAGCCCAGCCGGCCGATCATGAACAGGGTGTTCTGCAGCAGCCGCGCCACCTGGGCTCGCGCCTCGCGCGAGTGGGCCGGGCCCTTGAGCATGATCGAGGGCAGGCGCGTCTCCACGGCGTCCTCGTCGTTCGTCGTCCAGCGCTGCAGCAGGTGGTCCTTGCCCATGGCCAGGCGGGTCTCGACGAGCTCCACCGCCTGCTCGAGCTTGTTGATGTTCTCGAAGGCGATGTCCCAGCAGATGTAGCGGCCTTCCTGGCGCTCGATCACGCTGCAACCCAGCGGCAGCGACCACAGCTTGGGCTCGTGCCGGCCGGACAGCAGGCGGCGCGCGTTGTCCCACAGCGAGCCGCTGTCGGCCGCGAAGGTTTCCAGCGCTTCACGGATTTCCACCGCCAGATCGCCGTGCGAACCGGGGCCGGGCACGACGACCACGCCCTCGTTGTCCAGCCGGGCGCCGTCCACCGTCACGCGCTCGGGGTGCCAGCCCGCCGACACGGCGTCGGCCACGCCGCGCACCAGGTCGCGCGCGTTCCAGGGCGCCAGCATCAGCGTCACGCCACCGCTCTGCAGCACGCGCAGGCCGGTGAGCGAGTCGGGGTCGTCGCCGATCAAGCGTTGCAGCACGGAGGCCGCTTCGCGTTGTTCGTGGCGCGTGGCGCCCATCAGCACCACCACCATCAGCGGTTCGGTGCGCTTCATGGCCGGCGCGTTGCACGCCATGCACTGCACCTTGGATTCGGGCTTGGAGAACACGTCGCACGACGTGCGCGGGGGCAGGATGGCACCGTCGTCGTTGAGGGCGTGCACAACGGCGGCGGGGGTGTCGATGGTGGTCCGGGGCATGGCGGCAAAGAGACGAGCGGCTCACCGCTCACGCCCGGCATCTTGGCCCCGTGGTCGATCGCCTCCCGACATGCGTGGAGCGTGCGGAGGCTGGGGGCGACTGCCGGTCAGACGCCCGGCCAGTCCAGGGATCGGCGGCTCTCGAAGCGACGCGGGTGGCCGGTCACCGGATCGATGAAAGCGATGGTGTGCGCGAGCAGTCGCAGCGGTTCCGCGAAGTCTTCGGCCTCCTGCGGGCCACGCAGCACACGCGGGTAGAACCGGTCGCCCGCGATGGGCAGGCCCAGGGCGTCGAGGTGCACGCGCAACTGGTGGCGTTTGCCGGTGTGGGGCACCAGCGCGTAGCGCGCCCAGGCACCGCGCACCTCCAGGCAATCGATGTGTGTTTCGCTGTTGGGTTCGCCGTCGGTTTCGACCATGCGGAAAAAGGCTTCAACGTCTTCCTCGATGCGGCTGCGCCGTGTCAGTGGAAAGTGCAAGCCAGGGCGGTGCGCGGCGATCGCTTCGTAGCGCTTGTCGACCACGCGATCGCGAAACAGCGCGTGGTAGGCATTGCGGTCCTGCGGGCGGATGTTGAAGACCACCAGGCCGGCGGTTTCGCGGTCGATGCGGTGGATGGGGTTGAGCGTGTCGATCCCGGTGCGCGCTTTCAAGCGCACCATGAGGCTGTGCCGCACGGTGCCGCCCGAGGGCGTGACGGGCATGAAGTGCGGCTTGTCGGCCACGAGCAGGTGTTCGTCCTGGAACAGGATGTGTTCCTCGAACGGGATCTCGGCCTCGTCGTCGAGGTGGCGCCAGTAGTAGAGGCGCGCACCGGGCTCGCAGGGCGCGTCGGGCGCAACCGGTCGCGCGTCGTCGTCGAGCACCTCGCCCCGGGCCATGCGCGTGGCCCAGGCCGCGGGTGTGACCACCGGCAGCCGTTCACTGAGGAACTGCAGCACCGAGGCCCAGGGCGCGGGCTTGGTGAAAGGAATCGCCACGCAACTGGGCGACACGCCCTCGCGCGTGGGGATCAGCGGGTTCTTGGGGCGGTGCGCCACGCGCGCGGGCCGGGTGGGTGCGTCAGGCCCGGCGCCAGACCAGATCCCACACGCCGTGGCCGAGCTTGAGGCCGCGGTTCTCGAACTTGGTGAGCGGGCGGTAGTCGGGCTTGGGGGCGTAGTCGCTCACGGTGTTCTGCAGCAGGGGCTCGGCGCGCAGCACCTCGAGCATTTGCTCGGCGTAGGGCTGCCAGTCGGTGGCCAGGTGCAAGTAGCCGCCGGGCTTGAGCTTGCGCGCCAACCGGTTCACGAACGGGCCCTGGATCAGGCGGCGCTTGTGGTGCTTGGTCTTGTGCCAGGGGTCGGGGAAGAAGATGTGCACGCCATCGAGGCTGGCGTCGGCCAGCATGTGGTCCATCACCTCCACCGCGTCGTGCCGCACGATGCGGATGTTGTTCAGGCCGGCGTCGCCCGCGAGCTTGAGCAACGAGCCCACGCCGGGCTCATGCACCTCGCAGCAGAGGAAGTCGTCTTGTGGGCGCACCTGCGCGATGTGCGCCGTGGCGCCGCCCATGCCGAAGCCGATTTCCAGCACCAGCGGGGCCTCGCGGCCGAACGCGGCGCGGGCGTCGAAGGGCGCGTCCTTTGCGTAAGGCACCAGCAGGCGCGGGCCGTGCACCTCGTAGGCCTTGGCCTGGCCGGCCGTGGTGCGGCCGGCGCGCAGCACGTAGCTCTTCACCTGCCGCAGGAAGGGCACGTTGGTGGGCGGGGTGCGTGGGTGCGCGTGGCGGGGGTCGGTCATGGCGGGGCCTCGGAGGGCGGGGATTTTAGGCGCGCCAGCGCGCGGCCCAGGCGGCCGTCCAACGGGCCAGTGCCTCGGGCACGCCGTGGTCCGCCTCGCGCAGGCCGAGCGCGTGGGCCGCGGCATGGAGTGGCCGCAACGGATCGCTCAGGTCCAGCGCCTGCGCGCCGTTCTGTTTGCTCAGCTTCTCGCCGTTGTCGCCCAGCACCAGCGGTGTGTGCAGGTAGGCCGGCGTGGGCAGGCCGAGCGCGCGCTGCAGCAGGATCTGGCGCGCGGTGTTGTCGGCCAGGTCTTCGCCGCGCACGACGTGGGTGATGCCTTGCGCGGCGTCGTCCACCACCACCGCGAGCTGGTAGGCCCACAGGCCGTCGGCGCGCTGCACGATGAAATCGCCCACCTCGGCGGCGACGTCCTGCGTCTGCGGGCCCAGGCGCCGGTCGACCCACTCTACCCGCGCACGCGGCGGGATGCGGAAGCGCCAGGCGCGCGCCGGCCGCCCGCGCAGGCCGCCGTGTTCGGGGCGGCAGGTGCCGGGGTAGACGGCGGCGTGGTGGCGTTCGCGCGGGGCGCCCGCGGCAAGCAGGGCGAGTTCGATGTCCTGGCGCGAGCAGGCGCAGGCGAACGCGTCGCCTTGCTGCAGCAGGCTTTGCCGCGCGGCCTCGTAAGCGGTGCCGCGGGTGGATTGCCACACCACGGGCTCGTCGCTCACCAGGCCGCAGGCGGCGAGCTGCTCGAGGATCAGCCGGTCGGTGCCCGGCGCGCAGCGCGGGCCGTCCACGTCTTCGATGCGCACGAGCCAGGTGCCGCCGTGCGCGCGCGCGTCGAGCCAACTGGCGAGCGCGGCCACGAGGGAGCCCGCGTGCAGCGGGCCGGTGGGCGAGGGGGCGAAGCGGCCGCGGTAGCGCACGGCCGCTCAGGCCAGGGCGAGGGCGAGCTCCAGGCCGGAGACGAAGGCGTCTTCGACGCGGTGGCCCAGGCACCAGTCGCCGCACAGGCCGATGCCCAGTTGCGCATCGAGCAGGTGGCTGCGGCCCAGCGGCGTTTGCGTCTGGGCAAAGCGCCAGCGGTGTACCACGGCGTGCGGCGGCGTGGCGCGGATGCCGGTGATCTCGGCGAAGCCCTTGAGCAGCTTGGCCTTCACGCGCTCGGGTTCGTCTTCCAGGTGCTTGGTGGACCACGCCGGGCTGGCCTGCACCGTCCAGCGCTCGATCGGCTCGCGCGCGGGCTTGCTCGATTCGCGCGCCAGCCAGCTGATGCGGTGGTGCGTGCTGCGCGCGGCGCTCCACTGCGGGCCCAAGTGGGCCAGGCCCGGCTGCATGGCCTGCGGGAAGGCGACCATGAGCGCCCAGCACGGCGCCACGTGCACGGGGGCGAGCGCCTGGCGCAGCGCGGGGGCCAGGCCCGAGGCGAGCAGCAGGTCGTGCGCCTGCGGGTGCGGGATCGCAAGCACCACGCGGTCGAAGCCGCCGAGCACGCGCTGGCCGCCTTCGGCGTCGTCGCTGCGCAGTTGCCACTGGGCGGCGTTGAGTGCATCGCGTTCGATGCGGCTCACATGCGTTTGCAACAGCACCTGGGCGCCGCCGAGGCCATGCAGCTCGGGTTTGAGCAGCGGTTGCGCCCACAGCGTGACGAGCGCGCTCATGCCGGGCGCGGCCACGAAATGCGGCTCGGTGGGCGGCGGCGCGCTGGCGAGCACATGGCCGAATTCGTCGAGCACGCGCACGGTGCTGGCGCTCCAGGCGCGCACGGCGCTGGTGGCGGTGGCGCGCAGCACCTGCTCGAAGCGCGGGTCGCGCACGGTGAAGTACTGCACGCCGTGGTCGAAGCCGCCGAACTCGGTGCGCCGCGTGGCCATGCGCCCACCGAAGCCGCGGCTTTTCTCGAACAGTGTGACGCGGTGCCCCGCCTGCACCAGCGTGCGGGCGGCGGTGACACCGGCCATGCCGGCGCCCACCACGGCAATGTTCAAGGAAGGGCGGGTGGGCGAGGTGGGGCTGTTCATGGTGGGCCGCTTGGAAGGGTGCGACGACTGTAGCAGCGCCTAGTTCTGGTGGTGTCGCAGGAGCAACGCCTCGCGCGTGTTCGCGTGCTTGAGCTGCTCCAGCCACCAGCGCAGCGCGCGCCCGCTGTCGCCGGCCACGCGCGTGGCGCGCCAGGCATAGACGACGCGGATCTGGCGTTCGGTCTGCTGCACCGGTTTGACAACCAGCCGGCCGGCGGCGATGTAGGGCTGCGCCAGCGTGAGCGGCAGGAAGCCCGCGCCCAGGCCGCGCAGTTGCGCCTCCAGCTTGTGGTGCATCGAGGGCACGGTGAGCACGTCCTGCCCGGGCAGCAGGTTGTGGCTCACGCCGCGGCCGCGCTGCGTGCTGTCGGCCACCGCCACCGCGCGGTGCGGGCGGATGTCTTCTTCGCACAGGCTGCCTTCGTGCGCGGCCAGCGGGTGGTGCGGGGCCACGGCGTAGACGAAGCTCACCGCGCCCAGCGGTGCCGATTGCAGGCCGGGCGAAGAGATTTCGCCCGAGATGCCGAGCGCGATGTCGGCCAGGCCGTTCTGCAGCACCTCCAGCGTGCCCGACAGGGTTTCGTCGCGCAGCCGCAGCCGCGTGGGTGCCCCGGTGGCGTAGAAGGCTTCGCAGAGTTCGAACAGGGTGTCGCGCGCGATCAGCGCGTCGGCCGCGATGGTGAGCTGCGGTTCCCAGCCGGTGGCCACGCGCTTGACGCGCTGCGCCACGGCGTCGAACTCGTTGAGCAGGTGTTCGCCGGCGCGCAGCAGTTCGGAGCCCGCCGGGGTGAGCGCCGCGCGGCGCGCGCTGCGGTCGAACAGCAGCACGTCCAGCGCGTCCTCGATCTGGCGGATGCGGTAGGTGAGGGCGCTCGGGACCATGCCGAGCTCGCGCGCCGCGGCGGCCATGCTGCCCAGGCGGGCCACGGCCTCGATCAAGGCCAGGTTGTCGGCCGAGAGGGCGCTGCGGGTGCTGGGGGCATTGCTGGGCATCGGTCGTCCGATCGTTCAAAGTTTTTGAATGTTGCCATCAAAAACCTGCGGCCCGTAAGCGGGGGTGGGCGCCCAGAATTCGCCCCATGCCGGCACCGCGCCGGCCCCACCCTCGACGAAGGACCACCGCCATGATGCAGATCCGACGCTCCGACGCCCGTGGTTATGCCGACCACGGCTGGCTCAAGAGCTTTCACTCGTTCTCGTTCGCCAATTACTTCGACCCGGCCTGGATGGGCTGGGGCAACCTGCGCGTGATCAACGAAGACCGCATCGCCCCCGGCACCGGTTTCGGCACGCACGGCCACCGCGACATGGAAATCATCAGCTACGTGCTGCAGGGCAACCTGGCGCACAAGGACAGCATGGGCAACGTGAAGGGCATCCCGCCCGGCGACGTGCAGCGCATGAGCGCGGGCTCGGGCGTGATGCACAGCGAGTTCAACCACGCGCCGAACAGCACCACGCACTTCCTGCAGATCTGGATCGAGCCCAACCAGCGCGGCATTCCCCCGAGCTACGAGCAGAAGGGCTTTGCCGACGCCGAGAAGCGCGGCCAGCTGCGGCTGGTGGCGTCGCCCGATGGCAGCGAAGGCTCGGTGACGATCCATGCCGATGCCGCGATGTACGCGGGCCTGTTCGATGGCGAGGAGTCCGCCAGCATCGAACTGGACCCGAAGCGCAAGACCTATGTGCACGTGGTGCGCGGTGAACTTGTGGTCAATGGCGAGCATCTGTCCGGCGGCGATGCTGCCGTCATGGACGGCGAGTCGACCCTGTCGCTGGCCAAGGGCCGCGACGCCGAAGTGCTTGTTTTCGACCTGGCCCACTGATTTCCCTTTTTCATCAACCCCTGGAGAACTTTCCATGAACGCCCTGCAAAACCCCTTCGCCCTGCTGGCTCGCCTGTTGCTGGCCGCGCTGTTCCTGCCCGCCGGCATTTCCAAGATCGGCGGCTTCGCCGGCACGGCCGGCTACATCGGCTCGGTGGGTCTGCCCATGCCCGAGCTGGGCGCGGCCATCGCGATCCTGGTCGAGGTGGGCGCGTCGGCCCTGCTGATCATCGGCCTGTTCACGCGCCCTGCGGCGTTGGTGCTCGCGGTGTTCACGCTCGTGGCCAGCTTCTTCTTCCACGCCTTCTGGTCCGTGCCGGCCGAGCAGGCGTTCATGCAGTCGCTGATGTTCTGGAAAAACATCGGCGTGGTGGGTGGCCTGCTGGCGATCGCTGCCTTCGGTGCCGGCGCCTTCAGCCTCGACGCCAAGCGCGGCAGCTGATTCCACACGGAGCACGTGAACATGAGCAAAGTGGTTGTGGTTTATCACTCCGGCTACGGTCACACGCAGCGCATGGCGCAGTCGGTGGCCGACGGTGCCGGTGCCGAATTGGTTGCCATCGATGCCGATGGCAACCTGCCCGCCGGCGGCTGGGAGGCGTTGGACGCGGCGGACGCGATCATCTTCGGCAGCCCCACCTACATGGGCAGCGTGAGCTGGCAGTTCAAGAAATTCGCCGATGCCTCCAGCAAGGCCTGGTTCGCGCAGAAGTGGAAGGACAAGATCGCCGCCGGCTTCACCAACAGCGCCGGCATGAACGGCGACAAGCAGGCCACGCTCAACACCCTGTTCACCCTGGCCATGCAGCACGGCATGGTGTGGGTGAGCCAGGGCCTGATGCCCGCCAACACCAAGGGCGCGCAGCGCAACGACGTGAACTACCTCGTGTCGTACAGCGGTGCCATCGCGCAAAGCCCGTCGGACGCGGGTGCCAACGACATGCTGCCGGGCGATCTGGAGACCGCGCGCCTGTTCGGCCAGCGCGTGGCGCAGGTGGCGCAGAAGTTCAAGGGCTGAGCGTTTTTCACCCATGGAGGCGTAGCATCTCGCCTCCATGAAGATCCTCAGCATCCTTCCCTGGGCAGACTGGCTCGCGCTGGTCTGCTTTTTTGCGCTTTGGTCAGGCTATGCCTGGTTCGCCCGGAGCTGGGCGAAGCAGCGGCCTTCGCTGCTGCGCACCACCAACCGCTACCGGCGCTACTGGATGGAGCAGGCCATCGAGCGCGACCCGCGCATGCTCGACGGCCTGATCACCCAGAACCTGTCGACCACGCCGGCCTTCTTCTCCTCGACCTCGCTGCTGATCGTCGGTGCGCTGTTCGCGCTGCTGGGCACCACCGATAAGGCGACCGAGCTCATGAGCGAAATCCCGTTCGCGCAGGCCACCACGCTGCTGGTGTTCGAGTTCAAGATCCTGGTGCTGATCGCCATCTTCGTGTACTCGTTCTTCCGTTTCTCGTGGTCGATGCGGCAGTACACCTTCGTGGCGCTGGTCATCGGCTCCATGCCCTCGCCCGAGGCCTTTGCCGCCGGGCAGCACGACCGCGTGGCCTATGCCGACCGCGCGGCTGCGCTGGTGGCCTCGGCGGCCGAGACCATGAACGACGGCCTGCGGGCCTACTACTTCTCGTTCGCCTTGCTGGGCTGGTTCGTCTCGCCCATGGCCATGGTGCTGGCCACCATGGTGGTCGTGGCCATCCTCTACAGCCGGGAATTCCGCTCCGAGGTTTTACATATCCTGAAGGACTGACCCGGTCGATCCACTCTCTAAAATCGGCCGCATGTTTGTTCACCTGCGCCTGCACACCGAGTTCTCCGTCGTCGACGGCACCAACCGCATCGACGAGGTCATCGCCCAAGCCGCTGGCGATGCCCAGCCCGCGCTGGCCATCACCGACCTCAACAACCTCTTCGGCGCCGTCAAGTTCTACAAGACCGCGCGCGACAAGGGCGTCAAACCCGTCATCGGCGCCGAGGTGCTGCTGCAGGGCTTCACCGAAGAAACGCCCAACGCCATGCCCGGCGCGCACCAGCAACCGCTGCCGCGCGTGATGCTGCTGGTGCAGGACAAACAGGGCTACCTGAACCTGTGCGAGTTGCTGGCGCGCGGCTGGACGCGCAACGTGGTGCGCGACCAGGCCGTCATCAAGCGCGAGTGGCTGGAAGAACTCAACGCCGGGCTCATCCTGCTGGCGGGGGCGCAGGCCGGCCCCGTGGGGCAGGCACTCATGGCCGGCGACGCCCAGCGCGCGGGTGACGTGGCGCTGGCGCTGGCCTCGATCTTTCCGCACCGCTTCTACCTGGAGCTGCAGCGCGCCGGCCGCGCCGACGACGAGCGCCACGTGGTGGCCGCGGTCCAGCTGGCCGCGCGGCTGCACCTGCCGGTGGTGGCCACGCACCCGGTGCAGTTCCTGGGGCCCGACGATTACGAGGCGCACGAGGCGCGCGTGTGCATCGCCGAGGGCGAGATCCTGGGCAACAACCGGCGTGTGCGCCGCTTCACGCGCGAGCAGTGGTTCAAGCCCGCGGCCGATATGGCCGCGCTGTTCGCCGATGTGCCGTCGGCGGTGGCCAACACCGCCGAGATCGCCCGCCGCTGCAACCTCACGCTGGTGCTGGGCAAGCCGCAACTGCCCGATTTCCCCACGCCGCTGGTGAACGGCGTGCCCATGCCGATGGCGGACTTCTTCCGCCAGTCGTCTTTCGAGGGGTTGGAAGATCGCCTGCTGCACCTGTACCCCGATGCCGCCGAGCGCGACAGGCAGCGCCCGCGCTACGTGGAGCGGCTCGAGTTCGAGATCGGGACCATCCTCAAGATGGGCTTCCCCGGCTACTTCCTGATCGTGGGCGACTTCATCAACTGGGCCAAGAGCAACGGCTGCCCGGTGGGCCCGGGCCGCGGTTCGGGCGCCGGTTCGCTGGTGGCCTACGCACTCAAGATCACCGACCTCGACCCGCTGCAATACAACCTGCTGTTCGAGCGCTTCCTGAATCCGGAGCGGGTGTCCATGCCCGACTTCGACATCGACTTCTGCCAGGGCAACCGCGATCGCGTGATCGAGTACGTGAAGCAGAAGTACGGCAAGGACGCGGTGAGCCAGATCGCGACCTTCGGCACCATGGCCGCGCGCGCGGCCATCCGCGACGTGGGGCGCGTGCTCGACCTCTCCTATGGCTTCTGCGACGGCATTTCCAAGCTGGTGCCCAACAAGCCCGGCATGAGCGTGACGCTGCAGTACCCGCCCGTGCCCAAGAAAGAAGGCGACAAGAACAACTACGCGCTCGAGATGGAGCCGCTGCTCAACGAGCGCGTGCAGAAGGAAGAAGACGTCAAGAACCTGATCGAGCTGGCGCAGAAGCTCGAGGGCATGGCGCGCAACGTGGGCATGCACGCCGGTGGCGTGCTGATCGCGCCCGGCAAGCTCACCGATTTCTGCCCGCTGTACGCGCAGCCCGGCAGCGAATCGGCGGTGAGCCAGTACGACAAGGACGACGTCGAGGCCATCGGCCTGGTGAAGTTCGACTTCCTGGGCCTGGCCACGCTCACCATCCTGGAGATCGCGCGCGAGTTCATCCAGAAGCGACACAAGGGCCGCGAGGACTTCGCGTTCGAGAACGTGCCGCTCGACGACCCGAAGGTCTACGCCTTGTTCGCGCGCGGCCAGACGGAAGCGGTGTTCCAGTTTGAAAGCCGCGGCATGCAGGGCATGCTGCGCGACGCCAAGCCCACGCGCCTGGAAGACCTGATCGCGCTCAACGCGCTGTATCGCCCGGGCCCGATGGACCTGATCCCCAGCTTCGTGGCCCGCAAGCACGGCCGCGAGCCGGTGGAGTACCCGCACCCGGCCGTGGCCGACATGCTCAGCGAGACCTACGGGATCATGGTCTACCAGGAGCAGGTGATGCAGACCGCGCAGATCCTGGGCGGCTACTCGCTGGGCGGCGCCGACCTGCTGCGCCGCGCCATGGGCAAGAAGAAGGCCGAGGAGATGGCCGAGCACCGGGAGAAATTCCGCGCCGGTGCGCTGGCCACCCACAACATCCCGCAGGACAAGGCCGACGAGATCTTCGACCTGATGGAGAAGTTCGCGGGCTACGGCTTCAACAAGTCGCACGCGGCCGCGTACTCGCTGCTGGCCTACCACACGGGCTGGCTCAAGGTGCACTACACGGCGGAGTTCTACTGCGCCAACATGACCGTGGAGATGGACGACACCGACAAGCTCAAGGTGTTGTTCGAGGACGCGCAGAAGATGGACATGGCGTTCGAGCCGCCCGACGTGAACCGCGGCGGCTACCGCTTCGAGCCCGTCACCGACAAGCTCATCCGCTATGGCCTGGGCGCCGTCAAGGGCACCGGCCAGCAGGCCATCGAAGCCGTGGTGGCCGCGCGCGAAGGCCGCGGCGAAGGCCCGAACGGGCAGGAGAGCGGCCCGTTCCGCAGCCTGTTCGATTTCTGCCTGCGCGTGGACCGCACCCGCATCAACAAGCGCACGGTGGAGGCCCTGATCAAGGCCGGGGCGTTCGACGCGCTGCATCTCAACCGCGCCGAGCTGCTGGCCTCGCTCGACATCGCCTTCGAGTACGCGGCCACCACGCAGGCCAACGCGCACCAGGGCGGGCTGTTCGACATGCTGGGTGGTGATGACCACGGATCGAGCACGCAGGAACCCGACCTGGTGCCCGCCATGCCCTGGGGCGTGAAGGAAAAGCTCACGCACGAGAAGAGCGCCATCGGCTTCTACTTCTCGGGTCACCTGTTCGATGAAGTGGAGCGCGAGGTGCGGCGCTTTGCGCGCACGCGGCTCGGCGATGTGGTGGACAGCCGCGACCCGATCATCATCGCGGGCATCGTGACGGACTTCCGCGTCATCAATGGCCAGCGCGGCAAGCTCGCGCTGTTCAAGATCGACGACAAGACCGGCGTGATGGAGACCAGCGCCGACGAGAACCTGATCAACGCGCACCGCCACCTGCTCAAGGACGACGAGCTCATCGTTGTGCAGGCGGTGGCCCAACCCGACCGCTTCTCCGGCGGCCTGCGCCTGAAGATCCAGCAGATCTGGGACCTGGGCACCGCGCGCTGCCGCTTCGGCAAGTTCCTGCGTGTGGCGGTCAACGGCCACGCGCCGGCCATTGCGCAACTGGTGCGCGAATTCCCGCCGAAGCGCGAGCAGACCGAGCAGGGCGAGCTGGTGCGTGGCCTGCCCGTGCGCCTGTCATTGCAGCGCCAGGGCGCGCAGTGCGAACTGCAGCTCGACGACCGTGCGCTGTTCTTCCCGAGCGACGCGGCGCTGGCGAGCTGGATGGCGCAAGCCCACGAGCAGCGCGCGGAGATCGTGTTCGATTGATCGCAGCGAGCGCCGCCGCACCGGTGTGCAGTGCGCCGCCTTCAGTCCAGTGGCCTGAACCCCACGATCATGGGTGAGTAGACGCGGCCATCGACGTCACGCGGCAGGCTGCCGGTGCGCTCGATGGCGCGAAGGACGGCGTTGTCCCATGCGGCGTTGCCGCTGCTCTTGACGAGTCGACTTGCGGTGATGGTGCCATCGGGTGCCACCCGCACTTCCACTTCAGCGCGTGGGTTGCCGGGCACGGTTTCGGTGAAGACGATGTTGGGCCGGATGCGTGCGGACACCTTGCCCTGGTAACTGCTGGACGGCCCGCTGGATTGCGCGGCCGTGCCGGTGCTCGTCGAGGCACCGCTGCCACCGCCCGCCTGGCTCATCATGCGTTCCATCTGCTCCTTGCGCAGTTGCTCCTGCATCTCCGCCTGGCGCTTCTCCTGGGCGGCCTTCTGCTGTGCCAGCTTCTTCTCTTCCGCCAGACGCTGCTGGCGATCGCGCTCGGCCTGGGCCTTCTTCTCGGCGGCGGCCTTTTCTGCCGCGGCCTTCTTCTCGGCCGCTTCACGCTCGCGCTGCTCGGCCTGCCGGCGTTGCTGCTGCTCGCGTTCGCGTTCCCGCGCGCGCGCCTCGGCTTCCGCCTTGGCCTTGGCTTGTTGCGTGGCGATGTCGGGTTGGGCGGGTGCCGGGGCTGGGGCCGGCGGAGGCGGTGGTGGCGCGGGCTGCGGGGCAGGCGCTGGCGCCGGCGGGGGCGCCGGTGCGGGGGGTGGTGGCGGTGGCTGCACCGCGCGCGGCGCCGCCTGTTGGGGCAGGCGCGACCAGATCTCGGCTTCGAAGGCCGGCGTCTCGGCGTCACGGCGCCAGTTCACGCCCCAGGTGAGCGCGAGGATGAGCAGGGCATGCACGCCCGCGGCCTTGCCGAGCGCGCTGCCCCAGCGGCCTTGTTGCGGCGGGGCAAGTTCGAGGTGGTCGGCCGTGGATCGCATGCGGGTCGAGGCCTCAGCGGGTGGTCTGCACCGACAGGCCCACGCGCTGCACGCCGGCCTTCTGCAGGGTGTCCATCACGCGCACCACCGATTCGTACTTCACCGTCTTGTCGGCGCTGATGATCACGGGCACGGTGGCCGGGTCGCTGCCTTCGGCGCTCTGCAGCTCGCGCACGCGCGCGGCCACGAGGTTGAGGGGCACCGGCACGCCCTCGGCGCTGGCGGCGCGGCCTTCGGTCACGCGCATCTGTTCGTCCTTGTCGAGCAGCACCTGCACGAAGCGGTCGGGCTGGCGCGCGGCCTGGCCGACGGTGGGCAGGGCGATCTGGCTGGGTGTGATCAACGGTGCCGTCACCATGAAGATGATCAGCAGCACCAGCATCACGTCGATGAACGGGACCATGTTGATCTCGTTCATGGTGCGGCGGCCGCGGCCTCGGCCGCGGGCGGCTAGATTGGCCATGGGCGGTGCCTTAGAAGGTGGAGGCGCTGGCCGCGGCAGGAGCCGGGTGCACCCCGAGGTTGCGTTGCAGGATGTTGGAGAACTCTTCCATGAAGGTCTCCAGGCCGTTGGCCACGCGGTCGATGTCGTGCGCGAAGCGGTTGTAGGCGACGACCGCGGGAATGGCGGCGAACAGGCCGATGGCGGTGGCCACCAGGGCTTCGGCGATGCCGGGCGCCACCGTGGCCAGCGTGACCTGCGCCAGCGAGGCCAGGCCGGTGAAGGCGTGCATGATGCCCCACACCGTGCCGAACAGGCCCACGTACGGCGCCACCGAACCCACCGTGCCGAGGAAGGAGAGGTTGGACTCCATCACGTCGAGCTCGCGCTGGAAGCTCGCGCGCATGGCGCGGCGCGCGCCGTCGAGCAGGGCGCCGCTGTCGGTGATGCGGCGCTCGCGCAGCTTGTGGTACTCGCGCATGCCGCTGGCAAAGATGCGTTCCATGGGGCCGGCCTGGCGCGCGTTCTGCGCGGCGGCGGCGTAGAGCTCGTTCAGGTTGGTGCCCGACCAGAATTCGCGCTCGAACTCGTCGTTCTTGCCCTTGACGCGCTTGAGCGTGCCCAACTTGCGGAAGATGGCCGCCCAGCTCAGCAGGGACATGAGCACGAGCAGCAGCACCACGGCCTGGACCACCCAGCTCGCGTTGAGCATGAGCTGGACGATGGAAAGTTCGTGTGTCATGGGGTGAGGGATCGCAAAGTGGGCAAAAGGTTTCGGGCACGCGCCGGTGTCAGGCCAGGCCCAGGGTGTGCAGCAGTTCGGAGGGCATGCGGCGCGGCGCCAGGGTGGTGGCGTCGACCCAGCCGATGCGGATGGTGCCTTCGCACAGCAGGGCACCCTCCGGGGCGTCGCGGCGCGCGGTCTGCGCGATTGTCAGCGAGGCCCGGCCCGCTTCCGTTACATCGGCGGTAACCAGAAGCAAATCATCGAGCCGCGCCGGGCGGTGGTAGCGCACCTCGGTGGCGCTCACCACGAACAGGCCGCCGGCTGTTTCGCGCAGGCGCTGCTGCTCCACGCCGCGCGCGCGCAGCCATTCGGTGCGGGCGCGCTCGAAGAACTTGAGGTAGTTGGCGTAGAACACGATGCCGCCGGCGTCGGTGTCTTCCCAGTAGACCCGCACGCGCCATTCGAACGGCACGCGGTTCAAAGGCTGGCCTCCAGCCGGGCGACCGCCTCCTGGAGTTGCTCCAGGGAGCTCGCGGTGGAAAAGCGCAGGTAGCGGCCGGGTTCGGCGTGCGCGAAATCGCGCCCGGGCGTGGCCGCGATCTGGCTGCGCTTGAGCAGTTCGAAGGCGAAACGCCAGCTCTGCGCGTCTTCGGCGCGCTCGCCACCGGGTGCGATGCCCCAGCGCGCGGCGGCCGCGGTGATGTCGGCCCAGGCGTAGAAGGCGCCGTCGGGGACCACGGGCACGGTCAGGCCGAGGCGGTTGAGCTCGGGGATGAAGAAGTCGCGCCGGGCCTGGAACGCGGCGCGGCGGCGCTCGTATTCGTGCAGGCTGTCGGGCTCGAAGCAGGCCAGCGCCGCGTGCTGGGCGATGGTGCTCGGGCAGATGAAGAGGTTCTGCGCCAGCCGCTCCACCGCAGGCACCAGCGCCGGCGGCAGCACCAGCCAGCCCAGGCGCCAGCCCGTCATGTTGAAGTACTTGCTGAAGCTGTTGACGCTGATCACCGATTCGCCCAGGCCATCGGGCAGCGAGAGCGCGCTCTGGCCGAACGCGGTGTCGTAACTCAGGCCGAGGTAGATCTCGTCGATGAGGGTGATGCCGTCGCGTGCGCGCACCTCGGTGGCGATGCGCTGGAGCTCGTCGCGCGCGATGGACGTGCCGGTGGGGTTGGAAGGCGAGGCCAGCAGCACGCCGCGCGTGCGTTCGCCCCAGTGCGCGCGCACCTGCGCGGCGCTGAGCTGGAAGCGCTGTTCGGGGCCGCAGGGCACCATCACCGCACGCCCTTCGGCCGCCTGCACGAACTGGCGGTTGCAGGGGTAGCTCGGGTCGGGCATGAGGATTTCGTCGCCCGCGTCGATGAGCGCCAGGCAGGCCAGTTGCAGTGCGGCCGACGCACCCGCCGTGACCACGATGCGCGCCGGATCGACCGCCAGGCCCCAGCGCGTGTGGTACCAGCCGGCAATGGCCTCGCGCAGCGCCAGCAGGCCGAGTGCGTTGGTGTACTGGCTGCGGCCATCGCGGATGGCTCGCTCGGCGGCCTGCTGTACCAGCGGTGGCGCGGTGAAGTCGGGTTCGCCGATGTTGAGCGCGATCATGGGGCGCGTTGCCGTGGCGGCCTCGCGCGCGGCGGCCTTGGCCACCTCCATCACGTAGAAGGGATCGACGCGCTGCGCGCGCGCAGCGAGTTTCATCGGCGCGCGCCGCGGGGCGACGCCGCGACCTCGGTCGGACGCAACTGCTCGGCCAGGGGATGCAGCACGCCGTTGACGAACTTGTGGCCGTCGGTGCCACCGAAGGACTTGGCCAGCTCGATGCATTCGTTGAGCACCACGCGCCAGGGCACGTCGGGGCAGTGCTGGAACTCGTGGGCGCCGATCCAGAGCACGCCGTGCTCGATGGGCGAGAGCTCGGCGATGGGCCGGTCCAGCCGGGGAGCAATCAACGCGTCGAGTTCGGCGGCCTGCGCCACGCAGCCACGCACCAGGGCGTCGAAGTGCAGGCTGTCGCATTTGTGGAAACCCGAGAGGTCGCGCGTGAAGGCGTCGATGTCGTCCACCGGGTTGCGACCCACGAGGTGCTGGTAGAGCGCCTGCAGCGCGAATTCGCGCGCGCGGGTGCGGGCCGTTTTGTCGGCGGCCTTGCGGTGGGAAGCGGAATCTTCGGTTGCCATGCTCAGCCGATCTGCTCCAGCACCAGGGCCATTTCCACGGCCACGCGCGCGGCGTCGCGGCCCTTGTCGGTCTGGCGTGCCAGGGCCTGTGCTTCGTTCTCGGTGGTGAGGATGGCGTTGGCCACGGGGACCTGGTGGTCGAGCGCCACGCGCGTGACGCCCGCGCCCGACTCGTTGGCCACGAGTTCGAAATGGTAGGTCTCGCCGCGGATGATGCAGCCCAGGGCGATCAGCGCGTCGTACTCCTCGCGCTCGGCCATGGCCTGCAGCGCCACAGGCACCTCGAGTGCGCCGGGCACCTTGACGTGGGCGATGTTCTTTTCCTGCACGCCCAGGGCCAGAAGTTCCGCCTGGCAGGCCTGGAAGAGGGCGTCGGTGATGGCCTCGTTGAAGCGGGCCTGCACGATGCCGATGTGCAGGCGCTTGCCGTCGAGCGCGCCTGCCGTGCCTTTGTCTGCACCAAACATGGGTGTTCCGTTTCCTTGGGGTTCAGTTCTGGCGGCTGGTGAAGCCGACGATTTCGAGGCCGTAGCCCTGCATGCTCGGCATGCGGCGCGGGTTGCCCAGCAGCTCCATGCGCGCCACCCCGCACTCACGCAGGATCTGCGCGCCCACGCCGTAGGTGCGGAGATCCATGCGGCCGCGCTCGGGCGCCTGCGCGGAGCGGGCGGTGCCTTCGAACTGCGCCAGCAACTGGGCGGCCGATTCGCCGCAGTTGAGCAGCACGGCCACGCCGCGCCCGCGCTCGTTGATGAAGCGCAGGCTCTGTTCCAGGCTCCAGCTGTGCATGGCCCGCCCGACCTCGAGTGCGTCGAGCACCGACAGCGGCTCGTGCACGCGCACGGGCACCACGTCGTCGCTGTTCCACTGCCCCTTGACGAGCGCCAGGTGCAGCGCGCCGCTGGGTTGATCACTGAACGCGTGCGCGGTGAATTCGCCGAAGGCGGTGTTGAGGGCGCGCGCACCGATCTTCTGCACCAGGCATTCGGTGCGGCTGCGGTACTCGATGAGATCGGCGATGGTGCCGATCTTCACGCCGTGCTCGGCCGCGAAGATCTGAAGATCGGGCAGGCGGGCCATGGTGCCGTCGTCCTTCATCACCTCGCAGATCACCGCGGCGGGCGAGCAGCCGGCCATGGCGGCCAGGTCGCAGCCGGCTTCGGTGTGGCCGGCGCGCATGAGCACGCCGCCCTCGACGGCCTGCAACGGGAAGATGTGGCCGGGCTGCACCAGATCGCTGGCCTTGGCGTTGGGTGCCACGGCGGCCTGCACGGTGCGCGCGCGGTCGGCGGCGGAAATCCCGGTGGTCACGCCCTCGGCCGCTTCGATGGACGCGGTGAAGGCCGTGCCCATCTTGGTGCCGTTGCGCGGCACCATGGGCGGCAGGTTCAGGCGCTCGCAGCGCTCTTTGGTGAGCGTGAGGCAGATCAGGCCGCGGCCGTAGCGCGCCATGAAGTTGATCGCCTCGGGCGTGACGTGGTCGGCCGCGAGCACGAGGTCGCCCTCGTTCTCGCGGTCCTCCTCGTCCACGAGGATGACCATGCGGCCGGCGCGCAGGTCGGCCACGATGGCCTCCACCGGCGAGATGGCCACAGGGGCCAGGGATTCGGGTGCGTTCATGCGGGCTCCTTGGCCGTGGTGCTGGCGGTCGAGAGCATGCGCTCGACGTAGCGGGCCACGGTGTCGATTTCGAGATTCACGGTGCTGCCGGCGACCAGATCGCCGAACGTGGTGTGTTGCACCGTGTGGGGAATGAGGTTGATGCTGAACGTGCAGCCATCGGGCGCGTCCTGCACCTGGTTGACGGTGAGGCTGACGCCGTTGACCGTGATCGAGCCCTTGTAGGCCAGGTACTTGCCGAGTTCCGTGGGCGCCAGCACCCGCAGCTCCCAGCTTTCGCCCACGGGGGCGAAATGGCTCACGGTGCCGATGCCATCGACATGGCCGGAGACGATGTGGCCACCCAGGCGGTCGTGCGCGCGCAGGGCTTTTTCGAGGTTGACGCGGCGGCCCGGTTCACCCAGGCCGGTGGTGCGAACCAGGGATTCGGCGGAGATGTCGATGGTGAAACGCCGGGCCGGCAGATCCAGCGAGGTGACCGTCATGCACGCGCCATTGAGGGCGATGCTGTCACCGAGACCGACGTCGTCGAGGTAACCCGGCGGCGCCTCGATGGCGAGGCGCCGACCGTGTTGCAAAGAACTTCCCAGCGCATGGGAGTCGGCGATGCGCCCCACGCCGGTGATGATGCCGGTGAACATGCCGGCATTTTCGCAGGGTTTTGTGGCCCCGGCCGGTAAGGGGGTGGGGGTAGGGTCAGCCGCCTTTGAAACAGTCGGCCAGGCGGGTGTGGGGGGCCGCGCCGATCAGATCGCGCCGGCCGGTGTGGGTGATCTGAAGGTCGCCGCAGCGGTCGTTGGCCATGTTGCCCGTGCGCACCGCGCGCAAGGTGTAGGCGTGGGCCACGGTGGCGGTGTCCACAGGGGCGTTGTCTTCGATGAACCGGATGATGTACGAGGCGGCCTGGCCCCCTTCGCCAGGGCTGCGACCGAAGGCGGCCGGCAGCACGGCGCCCACGTGGGTGTCGGCGTTGCTGTAGCGGCGCCGCAGGAACTGGCTGGCCTCCTCGAGCGCCCGTTGGGCGTCCGCGCGGCGGGCGGCGCGAATGTGCTCGGTGTAGCTGGGGTAAGCCAGCATCGCCAGGATGGCCACGATGGCGCAGGCGATCATGAGCTCGATCAGCGTGAACCCGCTCGAGCGGGTGCGGGGAGTCGGCCTCATTGCGGTGTGCGGCTCAACTGGTACTGTTGCCGGCTCCAGGGGCGTGGGCCCTGGGGATCGAGACCGATCGTTTCGGGCGCGTTTCCGGTGCCGCTGATCACGGCGCGCAGGGTCCGCGCGGCGGGGGCGGCGGCGGGGGACTCGCCGATGAGCCCGGCGGTGAGCTGGCTCATGAGGTCACGAGCGATGGAGTTGTCGGTGTTGACGAAGGTGACGCCGATGTGCGCGTTGAAGCCGCCACCGGGCAGGTAGACCATCGACGCGGGGTCGAGCCGGCCATCGCCGTCGATGTCGAACGCCGGCCGGCCGGCGCCGTCCAGCGCGTTGAGCACGTAGAGGTAGTTGGCCGGCCGCGACGCGGTGCAGCTCTCCGGTTGGTTCCCGTTGGCACCGACGACCGTGGTGTTGACGAGAACCGATGTGGCGAGGTTGCGAACCTGATCGAGGGCGCGTTCGCCGTGGTGGGTGTGGCCCAGTGCGAACGTCCAGCCGCGGTGCACGGACCAGTCGACGGGGCGGCGTGTCGAGGCGGCATACACCCGCCCGTCGCTGGTGGTCTGCGGCGTGCCGTCCCGCGTTTGAACCAGCAGTTGCGACACCAGCACCGGCGCGAAGCCGGGGGCATCCGGGCCACCGATGGGCGTCGGGTCCCAGATGCCGTGGATGTTGTCGTTGGGTGGGTGGATGTCGGGATCGTTCGCTCGCAGATCGCTTTCGTCCAGCGCGATGCCGGTGGCCAGAACGACCATGGCGCCCCCGCGTGGGTGGGGTTGCCAGGCCGGGGCGGCGAAGATGGACCGGTTGCCGGCCGTGGTGAAGAGCGGGCGGTTGTAGGAGACGCGCCAATCCTGCGGGGCACCCCGCAGGTCGAAGCGCCAGAGCTGGCCGTTGTCGTCACCCGCGTAGGCGGCGACGATGCGACGGTCGCGGTTGCGCACCACGGTGACCCCGCCCATGCCGCGCCCCGCCGAGGCGCCTGCGGGCAGCGGAATGTTTCTGAGGACCGCGCCGGTCAGGGGGTCGAGCACGACCAGCCCGTGTCGGCTGCCGTCGCTGTGGCCGTTGTGGTGCCCGGTGGTGGTCAGCAAGACCCACGCGCCACCGGCCGTCTGCCCGCTGCGCAGCGGGTGTGTGAGGTGCCCCAGCGCAAGGCCGGCGTCGTTGACCGTGTCGGGCCCGATCTCCCACAGCACATCGGACGCCTGCATCGCGCGTGTTTGCGTGCCGTTGAGGGGGATGCGCAGCGCATGGACGAGCCGTTCGCCGCGCCCGCCCGTTCCGGTGACGATCTGCTGCCACTGCCCACCGGAGAACACGTCGTGCAACGACAGCGGGCCGTCGAGCAGGTAGGCGAATTCGGTGGCCGTGTCGGCGTTGTCGATGAGCCGCGGCATGACCCGCCGCGGGACGTAGGCCGCCAGCTCCCGGCCGTTGGTGGCGTCGAGCTGATGAACCATGCCGGCGTTGGTGGCGACGATCAGCGATTCCGGCGCCGCCCTCAGCCGGCTCAGGTACAACGCGTAGCTCGCGCGGCCGTCCACCGTGCCCAGCAGGTCGTACGCCATGTCCTGGTCTGCGCCGGCGAAGAGCGGCGCGCTGTTGACGATGGCACCCATGGGTTCGAGCCGCAGGCGCAACATGCCGCCCCGGGTGTTCCTCGCAGGGTCGAGGCCGCGCACGTAGTCGACGAATTGGCTGCCCGTGGGGATGAGTGCCCGGGTGTCGCGTTGCCGCAGGGCGGCTTGCACCTCGGCCGGCAGGGTGTCGATCGCCCCGATGAATTCGAAACCGGTCTGGTTGGCCCGGATGCTGAAGACCCGGCGCTCGTTGTGACGGGGCAGCAGCGCGCTGGCCGACCAGTGGGTGGTGCCGGGTGGCGTCAGTGTGTTGCCGTTGGCGTCGCGGGTCAGGGTGAGGGGGCGCCCATCGTCACCGAGGCGTTGCGCCAGCACGTTGCCGGTGTTGTCGGCGGTGCGGTACGTCACCAGGAACTTCAGGCGCCCCAGCGCCGGGTCGTCGGTCGTGCCCAGCTCCACCCCGGCGTCGTTGCCCGACACGCTCAGGATGTCGGACAGGATGGTGTTGATCACCGAACGGATGTCGCTGGCGCTTTCCACGCTGAAACCGCGGCCACCGCCCGTGAACCCCGCCTGGATGAAGTCATCCACCCGGCGGGCCTCGCTGGCGTTGGCCAGCGGCCCGGTCGGCCAGCTGGGGCGGGGCGCGTTCGCGGAGCCGTTCTCGACGAAGCCGAAGGTGTGGTTGTCGATCTGGTTGAACGTGAGCCCGCTGGTGGCGCCGGGGTGTTCGCCCGAGGGCTTGATCAGGTAGCCGATGGTGTAGGAGGTCATGTTCTGCCAGAAGCCCGGGCGGCCCGCCACCGTCGTGAGGTCGTTGGGCAGGTCCCGCCGGAAGTCTTCGTGCCATTGGTACCGGGCCGCCAGATCGGCCAACCCGCCCGTGCCGCTGCCGGGGTACGGGATGTAGCGCTTGCGCTGGCTGCTGTCGCCCTCGGGGTTGTAGGCCAGGGAGGCCGTGACGTTGCCGTCCGGGCCGATCCGGGTGAAGGTGGGGCCAGGGGTGCTGTCGTGGTTCGCGCCCGCGTTGGTGGCGTGGTTGGTGGACCACGCGCCGTCGGAAAACACCACGTGGTAGCTGCGGCGGCAGCTCATCTCGCGGTTGCTGCTGCCGTGCAGGCGGGTCGGGTTTTCGGCCCACGGGTTCTCGACGGCGCCGGACGGCACGCGTAGGTAGCTGGCCACGCGGTCGAACGCGTTGTGCAGCGGGGTGACACCCATGGGCACGTTGCCGTACAGCCAGTCGTAGAACTGCCGGTTGGCCGCGGTGCCGGTGGCCCAGGGGCGCACACCACGCAGCAAGTGGGGGTGGGTGACGTCCACCCCGGGTGTGTAGGGAATGCCCACCTTGGGAAAGTTGGTGCGCAGGTAGCCCACACGCAGGCGGTGGTCCAGGCGGCGGTCGTTGAAGGCGAGCCCCATGGCGGTTTGTGTCGCGGCCATGCGGGTGAGGTAGTAGCGGTACCAGTTCATCACGTTCGCCCGTTCTTGTGCGGCCGTGCAGGTGTTGCCGTTGCAATCGGTCCGGCTGTGCGGGCTGGGCAGCGTGACGGGGCTGGCGTCGTTCGGGTGCAGGGTGATCAGGCGGTGGCTGGTGCAGGTCTGGCTGCCGTTGTTCGTGCCGATGGCGCTGCAGAGGGCGTAGGTGAAGCCGGGTGTTGCGGTGCTCAACTGGCTGGCCTGGTAAGCCATGTGCACCGGGGCGTGGTTGCCGTTGTCCTCCTCGGCGACCACGACCCAGCCGTTCGGGATGCCCGGCTGGGGAGAGAAGCTGCTGTGGCGGATGACCAGCGGCGGCGAATTGACCAGGGCCTCGACCGAGGTGGCGTAGACCCGGTACAGGTAGGGTGCGCTCGTCTGGTTGGAGATGAAGGCGATGCCATCGGCGGGCGGCAGATCGTGGCCATTGGCATCCACCCGCGGCGCATACGTCACGCGCGGGTTGTAGTACAGCGGGTTGACGTCGGCCGAGCGCTGGGCCGCGTAGAGGCCGCCGCTGGTGCTGTTCTGCGCCATGCGGTAGCTGTCCGGGAACGGCTGGGCCATGGAGCCCGAGGTGTCGAGCGACACCATGAGGTTGGGGCCGGGGAGGGCGGTGTTGGTCAGCAGTGGCCGTTGCGCCGGCTGCGCGAGCGCGGCGCTGGACAGCGCGAGGGCACTGACCCACAGCGCGTTGCGTCGGGCGTGCGTGGCGGTCGGTGTTGCCTTGCGCGCGGAGAGGGTGGCAGTGCTCATGTCATTCGAAGCCGCCCGAGGCGGATGGGATGGGAACGTTGGGCGCGATGACCGATTGCAGCCAGACCTCGGCGCCGCTCAGCAAACGGCCGTCGTCATCGAAGCTGGTGTTGGCCGAGAGGCCACGCGCCGTGATGAGGAAGCGGCCCTGCGTCATGGGCTCGGCCATGCACTGCGGCGCGGGCACGCGCGGGAGCGCGGCGCTCGCGTTCTGGTCGGCCACCGGGACGTCGATGCGGTGGGTGGCGTTGGCGTGCCAGTTGGCGAGCGCGGGCCACAAGGCCTGGCCATGGTCTGTCTGATCGAGCACGGCCTGGCCCAGTTTCGGGGCCAGGGCCCCGTGCGTGGCGCCTTCGCTGTCCACGATGTCCACCACCACCGCTTCACAGAACCGCAGCCCGCTTTGGGCCGCCAGGTGCGCCACCTGGGTTGCGCGGGCGCTGTGGGTGACCTCCTCCAGCACCGCGGCACGGCGCGACGCCAGCACGGCCCCCAGGCTGAGCACCACCAGCAGGATCATGGCGACCGGCAGCGCCACGCCCCGCGCACCGTGGCGGGTGGGCGCCGGGGGAAATGGCCGATCAGAGGTGCCGGTAGGGAAAGAGCACATCGGCGCCATCGCGTTGGTAGGGCAGGGGCAGGACCGGCCGGAGGTTGGGCAGTGAGAGCGTGGTGCGGTAGGCGCGGCGCAGCCGGCCGTCCTGGGGTGTGCGGGCTGTGCCGGTGCAATCCAGGTGGCGGGTCACGTCGTCCAGGGCGAGGCCGTTGCGGGCCACCGGGGTGTTCGATCGCACGACGATGCAGATGTCGATGCCGGCCACCCGGGTCCATTCGCCACCCGGCACGCCGAGCCTGGGGTGCGATGGGTCCACCAGCGCGGTGATCTGGTGGGGCACCGGGTCGCCGGCCACCACCGCGCGGGTCAGGGCGAACCGGATCTGCAGGGTTTCGACGTTGGGGACCAGGGCTGTCCCGTTGCTCATGCCGGCGCCGCCCGTGCTGCCGCGGCAGTACAGGCTGGGTGCGTCGTTGTTGGTGTTGTCGATCGCCACGTAGAAGCGGTTGTCGGCGAGGTAGGCCGACCCGCCATTGACCGCCGCGAGGGTGATGCCGGTGCCGCTGCAGTTGAAGGGCGCATTGGCGTTGGTGGCATGGCTCGAGCTGGTGGTCTGGCTGTTGAAGCGGGTGGCCTCGTACCGCACCGCGAGCGCGTCGTTGGCGGTGTTGTCGTTGTTGCAGCGGAGCGCGTCGAAGGCCTGGGTGCCGCTGGCGGGGGTGAATCCGCCGTCGCACCCCAGCAGCGCGAGGCCGCGGAACACCCGCGTGCCGCTGGCCTCCGCGGTCGAGAAACCGGCCAGGCGCACCTGGGTGGCCAGCAGATCGAGCGCGATGGCGGCCTCTTCGTTCATCTGCGCCTGTTGCACGGCGAAGCGCGTGCTGTTGGCGTTCTGCAGGTAGGCACCCATGGCGACCAGCACCAGCACAAGCCCCAGGGCCATGCCCACCATGAGCTCGATGAGGCCCACGCCGCGGTGGGCGCTCGGCGCCGCAGGAACGCGGCGCATCACAGGCCCACCCGGAAGTGCACGCAACTGTCGCCGCCCCGCTGCTGCGCGGTCAACGCGGCGGGGCAGGCGTCCACGCTGGCCTGGGTCAGGCTGTCGTCGGCGTCGATGGCGACATCGGGCCACAGCACCCACACATCCATGTTGCGTGCCGCGGCCGTGGGGCGCGACACCACGATGGCCCGCGCCGCCGGCAAGGCGTTGCCGATGGAGCGCAGGAATTCGAGCCTGTCCTGCTGCGCCACCGCCTGGGCCGCGGTCAGGTCGTCCGCGTCCACGTCGATGGTGGCAGCGGGTGGGGTGGCGGCGCCCAACTCGATGTCGTAGGCCCCGAGGTCGAAGCCGTAGAGGTTGAGCCGGGCCCGCTCGGCGTAGCTCTGCACCAGGCTGTGGGCCACGAGGCGCACCTGGCTCGATTTGGTGTGACCGATGGCCGCCGAACTCAACCGGGCCATGCCGAGCAGGCCCAGGCTGATCAGCAACAGGGCGACCAGCACCTCGACCAGCGAGACGCCCTGTTGATCGGGATGAGAAGGTGATGTCGGCATGGTGTTCCTAGGGCGCGTCGGGCCCGACCCGCGCGCGCCCGGTGCTGTTGAGGACCACGCGTTGCGCATCGGTCCGGCCGCCGCTGGCTTGCACCGTCACCCGGGCGCTGATGCCGCGCAGCGAGCCGTCGGCGCGGAACACCAGTTGTGCCGGCGAGGTCTGGTGCCTCAAGACCGCGAGGCCGCCGGGTGCGGCGCGGCGCGCGATCTCGGTTTCACCCGCATCGAAGGCGTCGTTGCCGTTGGCGTCGGAGAACACGATCCAGCCCGCCGTCCACTGCAGGCCGGCCGTGCAGCGGTTGGTGTCGGCGGCATCGAGGGCGCACATGAACACGGGTCGCGACGTCCGCCGGGCGCTGGCGCGGGCTAGGTGAATGTCCGCAATGAACGTGTCGATGGCCGCCTGCTGCCGCCATTGGCTCACCAAGCCGGTGAACGAGGGCACGCCCACCGTGAGCAGGATGGCCGCGACGGCCAGGCCCACGAGCAGTTCGATCAGGGTGATGCCGCGGATCGGCGGGTGCGGCAGCGGAGCGCTGGCGCATGGATGGGTCGGCATAGCCCACGATGCTCGGCCGCTGGGCCTGTGCTCCCCATGCCGTCGCCGACCAAACGATCGGAATCGGCGATGAGTACGAAAGAGCTACTGAATTGGCGCTAGGAAACCGAGGGCGTCACGCGGCCCAGCCAGCGCGATCCAGGAAATCCGCCGACGACTGCGCCACGGCGGTCAGGCGGATGTCGGCCCCCAGCGGTTGCATCGATGTCCAGTGGAAGCCGGGCGCCTCGCCCAGGCGCTGCAGCGGCCCGATCGGTGCCATGCCGGCGCCTTGCCCGAGCAGGCGGGGCGCCAGGTAGATGAGCAGCTCGTCCACCATGCCCGATTTCACGAGGGAGGCGTTGAGCTTGGCGCCGGCCTCGACATGGACCTCATTGACTTCGCGGGCGGCCAGTTCGCTCAGCGCCGCCGCCAGATCCACCTTGCCGCGCGGGTCGGGCCGATCGATCGGCACGGCGCCCCGGGCTTGAAGCCGGGCCTGCCGCTCGGGCGCGGCGCCGGCATGGAAGAACAGCATCTGCCGCGTGCCGGGTGCCGCAGGGGCTTCGAACAGGCGCGCCGTGTCCGGCGTGTCCAGCCGGCTGTCGATCACCACCAAGTGCGGTTGCCGCTGCAATCCCTCCACCCGCGCATCCAGGCGCGGGTTGTCGCTCAGCACGGTGCCGGCGCCGGTAAGCACCGCGCACGCCCGGGCCCGCCACAGGTGGCCATCGGCCCGCGCGGCCTCGCCGGTGATCCACTGGCTCTGGCCATCGGGCAGGGCGGTGATGCCATCGAGCGATGCCGCGACTTTCATGCGCACCCAGGGGCGCCCGCGAACCATGCGGCTGAAAAAGCCGATGTTGAGTTCGCGGGCTGCCCGGGCGAGCGGGTCGTCGACCGGCAGCTCATCGACACGCACGCCGGCCGCGCGCAGGCGCTGCGTCCCTTGCCCGGCCACTTTCGGGTTGGGGTCGCCCGTCGCGATGACCACACGCGCCACACCGGCGGCCACCAGCGCATCGCAGCAGGGCGGCGTGCGGCCGTGGTGGGAACAGGGTTCCAGCGTGACGAAGGCGGTGGCGCCCGCGGTGGCCTCGCCCCGGGTCTGCGCATCGCGCAGCGCCATCACCTCGGCGTGCGGGCCACCGGCGCGTTGCGTGTGCCCCTCGCCGATCACACGCCCGTCGGCGCCCACCAGCACGCAACCCACGCGGGGGTTCGGGTTGCTCAGGGTCAGCGCCCGCTGTGCGAGCGCCAGGGCCTGCTGCATCAGCGCGCGTTCGTCCATGGGCGCCTCAGCGCTTCACTTCGTCGACCAGCGCGCGGAACTCGTCGATGTCTTCGAAGCTACGGTAGACGCTCGCGAACCGCACGTAGGCCACTTTGTCGAGCTTTTTGAGTTCCCGCATGACCATCTCGCCGATCCGGTTGGCGGGGACTTCGCGTGCGCCCAGGTTGAGCAGCTTTTCCTCGATGCGCTCGATCGCCGCGTCGACCTGCTCGGTGCTCACGGGGCGCTTGCGAAGCGCCAGTGCAAAGGAGGCGCGCAGCTTGTCGGGGACATAGTCCACCCGGCGCCCGTCCTTCTTCACCACCGCCGGAAAGCTCACCTCCGGCCGTTCGTAGGTGGTGAAGCGTTTGTCGCAGTGCCCGCAGCGGCGGCGGCGGCGGATGAAATCCGCCTCCTCGGAGACGCGGGTCTCGACGACCTGCGTCTCGAGGTGGCCGCAGAAGGGGCACTTCATGCGCGGTTTACTTGTAGACCGGGAAGCGCGCGGTCAGCGCATTGACCTTGGCGCGCACGGCGGCGATGTTGGCTTCGTCGCGCGGGTTGTCCAGCACGTCGGCCACCAGGTTGGCGGTCAGGCGCGCTTCCTCGTCCTTGAAGCCGCGCGTGGTCATGGCGGGCGTGCCGATGCGCACGCCGCTGGTCACCATCGGCTTCTCGGGGTCGTTGGGAATGGCGTTCTTGTTGATGGTCATGTGGGCGCTGCCCAGCACGGCCTCGGCTTCCTTGCCGGTGATGCCCTTGGCGCGCAGGTCGACCAGCATGACGTGGCTTTCGGTGCGGCCGCTCACGATGCGCAGGCCGCGTTGCGTGAGCGTCTCGGCCACGATCTGTGCGTTCTTCAGCACCTGCTGCTGGTAGGCCTTGAACTCGGGCTGCAGCGCTTCCTTGAAAGCCACCGCCTTGGCCGCGATCACGTGCATCAGCGGGCCGCCCTGCAGGCCGGGGAAGATGGCGCTGTTGATGGCCTTCTCGTGCTCGGCCTTCATCAGGATGAAGCCGCCGCGCGGGCCGCGCAGGCTCTTGTGGGTGGTGGAGGTCACCACGTCGGCGTGCGGCACCGGGTTGGGGTAGACGCCCGCGGCAATCAGGCCGGCGTAGTGCGCCATGTCGACCATGAAGATCGCGCCGACATCCTTGGCGACCTTGGCGAAGCGGGCGAAGTCGATGCGCAGGCTGTAGGCCGATGCGCCCGCGATGATCAGCTTGGGCTTGGTCTCGTGCGCCTTGCGCTCCATCGCGTCGTAGTCGATCTCTTCCTGCGCGTTCAGGCCGTAGGAGACGACGTTGAACCACTTGCCGCTCATGTTCAGGGGCATGCCGTGCGTGAGGTGGCCGCCTTCGGCCAGGCTCATGCCCATGATGGTGTCGCCCGGTTTGAGGAAGGCGAGGAACACGCCTTCGTTGGCGGAAGCGCCGCAATGCGGCTGCACGTTGGCGGCGTCGGCGCCGAAGATCTGCTTGATGCGATCGATGGCGAGCTTTTCGGCCACGTCCACGTGTTCGCAGCCACCGTAGTAGCGCTTGCCCGGGTAGCCCTCGGCGTACTTGTTGGTGAGCTGGGTGCCTTGCGCGGCCATCACGGCCGGGGAGGCGTAGTTCTCGCTCGCGATGAGCTCGATGTGGTGTTCCTGGCGCGCGTTTTCGGCCTGGATGGCGGCAAACAGCTCGGGGTCGGTCTGTTCGATGAGGATGCGGCGGTCGTACATGGCAGTCCTTTGAGACGTGGAACCTTGCGCGGTGACAAGGGCTGCCCAGGCGAACGGCTCGACACCCGGCCTGGCGGCGCGGGCGGCACGCTTCCCAGTGGTTGTCCGGGAGGGATTGGCCGAAGGCCGCTCCCGGGGTCCACGTCAGCGATCGACCCGTGGGGGTGATCGCCTATCGCCAGTCGCGTGTCGGCCGGTAGTTTAGCCGAGCACGCCTCGTGGGCCCGTTCAGGAGGGCAGGGCCGAGAGTGCGGACGGGCGGGCCTCGGCCTCGACCTCGGCTTCCGGTGCCGGCGCGGTCACGGGGATGGCACGCGGCGGGGGCACGTAGCGCTGCATGGGCTTGCCCAGCGCGACGCTCTGGATGCGCAGGTGCTCGGCCATCACACGGTCGATGTACCAGCTGCCGTCGGTGCTGACAGCGCCCACGTACAAGCGCAGGCCGCCTTCCACGGAGCCGGCGCGCTTGACGGCGTCTTCGAGCACCTTGGCACCCACACGCAGGTTCGACAGCGGGTCGAAGGCGGCCAGCTCGCCGCCGAAGTCCTCGTACTTGTCGGTGTGCACGCGCGTGAGCACCTGCATCAGGCCTTGCGCGCCCACCGGGCTCTGGGCAAACGGGTTGAAGCGCGACTCGATGGCCATCACGGCCAGCAGCAGGGTCGGATCGATGCGGATGCGCTCGCCAATGGTGTACGCCTCGGTCACGAGGGCGGCCAGCGGCTCGGGGGCCACGCGGTACTTGCGGCTGAGCCAGGTGGTGACCTTGGCCTGCTGCTCGGTGAGGTCGCGCAAGCTGGCCACCGTGACGCGTTCGATGGCGGTGGGCTCGACGTCGACGCTGCGCTCGACCATCTGCTGCGCCTCCTGGCGCTGCAGCAGCCAGCCCAGCAACCGCTCTTCGGCGGTGGTTCGCAGGTCGGCACGCATGCCGAACACGAGCAAGGTGATGGCCGCCACCGTGCCCAGCAAAGCCAGGCCGTTCTGTGTGGTGTGAATGAAGCCCTGGTACACGTCGGATGCGGCGTGTTTCAGGGACGATGCCATGGCACTGGGCGTGCTCTTCTGCGGCGTCGGCGAGTTGGTCCTCATGGATCGCTCCTTGCTGGTCGGTGAGCGCCGCGGGGCGGTACACACCGGTCGTTGGGGTCGCCATCGACGACCTCCATGGGGGAAAGGCGTCGAGTTAGCCCTTGCGGGCAGCGTTGGGGGTTTACCCTCGCGTGGGCAAAAGTCGGCGGATGGTAGGGAGCGGTAAATAACAAGTCAATGTTTTGAACTGCGATCAAAAGAATAATTAGTAATTTGACAGGATTGCCCAGTGTGCGGTTTTGCATGCTTTCCTCCACAGGCCCAATGGCGGCGCGGGCTTGCGAACGGTGACAAGGGCATGACCACTCGTCGGGTTGTGACCACCTTTCATGGCGCGAAACGGGGTTTTGAGGTCGCGGAATGGCCATCGGGTTGGCGATTGAAAAGTTCCATGGCGGATCGACGACCGTGTCTTGAAGCGTGCGCGGCACGGGCGTAGCCTTCGCGGGTCGGTCTTGAAGACCGGCATCAGCCGACAGCGCGGCGATCCGCAAGTCGGCCCCCATCGGGAGCAATCTCTTGCTTCCAGGCCGGCGGGACAATTCCCTCCCACCGCCAAAACCGACGGCATGAGCCTTGTTGCCCGCCGTCTACCCCGGCAGGTTCGCCCTGCCGGGGTTTCTGTTTTCTGGGGGCGCATTCGTCGGTGTGCCACAGGCTTGCGCGACACTGCGGGCCATGGCCGGTCCGCTCGACGCTTCCCTTCTCCACTCCCCCGGTGCCCGGCGTTGGTTGCGTCGCCTGGGCTGGGCCTTGCTGAGCCTGCTATTGATATGGGGGCTGTCCTGGCTGGCCTTGCCCCCGCTGCTCAAGTGGCAGATCCAGAAGCAGGGCAGTGCCGCGCTCGGGCGGGCGGTGACGGTGGAGCGCGTCGATGTGCGCCCCTGGTCGCTGAGCGTGACCATCGACGGGCTGCGCGTGGCCAACGCCGCGGGCGATGGCGCGCAGTTTTCTTTGCAACGCCTGTTTCTTGATCTCGAGTTGCAGTCGCTCTTGCGGCTGGCCCCGGTGGTCGATGCCCTTCGGCTGGAGGCGCCGCAACTGACGCTGCGTCACCTGGGGGAAGGGCGGCTGGATGTGGACGACGTGATCCAGCGCCTGACCCCGCCGCCGCGGCCCGAGGAAGCGCCCGCCGAGCCGGCGCGCTTTGCGTTGTTCAACATCGAGCTGGTCGATGGCTCCGCATCGTTCATCGACGAGCCGGTTGCCACGACCCATCGCCTCGAAGGGCTGCAGGTGGCCGTGCCTTTCCTGAGCAACCTGGGTTCGCGGCGCGAGGTGGTCACCGAGCCGCGCCTGGCCTTCACGCTCAATGGCAGCGCGTTCGACTCCCGGGCCACGACCACGCCGTTCGCCGAAGACCGGCAGACGCGCGCGAGGCTGCAGATCCCTGAGCTCGACGTACAGCCCTACCTCGTCTATTGGCCGAAGAACCTGCCCGCGCGCCTGGACGCGGCCCGCCTGCACCTTGATCTGACGCTGGACTTCGAGCAGCACGCGCAACCTGCCCTGGCGCTGTCGGGCCAGGTGGGCGTGTCGGATGTTCGTGTGAGCGAGGGCGGGCGCCCCTTGCTCGCCTGGCAGCGGCTGGACGTGGACCTGCGCCGCCTGGAGCCCTTGCGTCAGCGCGCGGAGATCGCCCGCGTGCGCTGGAGCGGGCCCGCGTTCGAGGTGTCGCGCGATGCGCAGGGGCGCATCAACCTGCAGGGCCTGGCGCCCGCGCCCGTTGACGCCACCACCGACACCCCCACCCCGCCAGCCGGGGCCGCGCCATTGCCCTGGCAGGTGGTCGTCGATGAGGTCGGCATCGCCGATGGCACCGTGCGCTGGCGCGATGCCGCCGTGGCCCCCGCGGCCGAACTGGTGCTCGGGGGTTTGCAGGCCCGGGCCACGGGCATTGCCTGGCCGGTGCAGCAGGCGGTGCCCATCGAACTGGACGCGCAACTGGGCGACACGCCCCTGAGCTTGCGTGGCAGCGCCACCGACCGCGCTGCCCAGGCGCGATTGACGCTGGGTGAGTTGCCGTTGGGCATGGCAGCACCCTACCTGGCGCAACACCTGGAGCCGGCGCTCGATGGCCGTTTGCAGGCGGAACTGACGCTCGATTGGCAAGCCGCGGCCGGCGCCGAACCCGGGGCCTTGACGCTGGAAGCCACGCGCGTGCAACTGGCCGATCTGCGGCTCGGGCCCGCGCGCGCGCCGCTGGTGCGCCTGCAAAAGCTGGACGTGAGCGCCGCGCAGATCGACGTGCCGGGCCGGCGTGTGACGGTGGGGCAGATCGAGCTGGTTTCTCCCGATCTGGACGTGAGCCGCCGCGCCGATGGCCGCTGGATGGCGCAGGACTGGTTGCGCACGCCGCCCGCGCCGAGCACGGGGCCGCGAGAGACGCCGGTGCCCACGCCACACGAGGCGCCGACGCCCTGGGCCGTGGTGCTGGGCGATCTGCGGCTGCAGAACGGCCGCGTGCGCTTCGCCGACCACACCACGGCGCAGCCGGTGGCGCTGATGCTACAGGGCGTGTCGCTGCGCGCGCAGAACCTGCAACCGCTGGCCGAGCGCGCGCCCGAGGCGCCGGTGCAACTGCAGTTGCGCGTGTCGCCGCGCACGGACGCGGCGAACGATGGCCCCGCCCGTGAGGCCGGGCGCATCGCGCTCGATGGCCGCCTGCAACTGCCCGGCCGTGCGGTGGGCGCCGGCCTGCGCGGCCAGTTGCAAGTGGAGCGGTTGCCCCTGCACGCGCTGGTGCCGTACGCGGCCGATCGGCTCAACCTCGAACTGCTGCGCGCCGACGCCAGCGTGCGCGGCGACTTCGCCTTCAGCCAGGCACCGGCCGGGCCGGTGCTGACCCTGGCGATGGACGCGGCGCTGGACGACCTGCGCGCGCATTCGCTGGCGCCCAGTGAAGAGTTGCTGACCTGGAACAGCCTGCAGGTGCGCGGCCTGCGCGTGCGCAGCGCGCCGGCCGAGGCGCTGTCGGTGCAGGTGGCCGAGACCGTGCTCAGCGATTACTTCGCGCGCGTGCTGATCGACGAGCAGGGCCGCATCAACCTGCAGGGGCTGGTCAAGCCCGCGCCCGAGCAGGCGGCCGCTGCGACTCCCGGCACCGCCAACGCCCCCGCCACCGAGGGCCCGCCGCCCGACATCCGCATCGGCCCGATCGGTCTGGTCAATGGCCGCGTGCGCTTCTCCGACCGCTTCATCCGCCCCAACTACACCGCCAACCTGAGCGAGCTCACCGGCTCGCTCAGCGCCTTCAGCAGCGCACCGCCCGCGCCCGGGCAGGCGCTCGCGCTGGCCGATCTTTCGCTCAAGGGGCGGGCCGAAGGCACGGCGCAGCTGGACATCAGTGGCCAGATCAACCCGTTGGCCACCCCGTTGGCCCTGGACATCAAGGGCCAGGTGCGCGACCTGGAGCTGCCACCGCTGTCGCCCTACAGCGCCAAGTACGCGGGCTATGGCATCGAACGCGGCAAGCTCAGCGTGGACGTGCGCTACCGCATCGAACCCGACGGCCGCCTGGAGGCGAGCAACCAGATCGTGCTCAACCAGCTCAGCTTCGGTGAGCGCGACGCCGCCAGCGAGGCCAACCTGCCGGTCAAGCTCGCGGTGGCGCTGCTGGCCGACCGCAACGGGGTGATCGACATCAACCTACCCGTGAGCGGCTCGCTCAACGACCCGCAGTTCCGCCTCGGGCCGATCATCGTGCGGCTCATCTTCAACCTCATCGGCAAAGCCGTCACTGCGCCGTTTTCGTTGATCGCCAGCGCGTTCTCCGGCGGCGGTGCCGACGCCAGCGAGATCGGCTTCGAGAGCGGGCGCGCCGCGCTCGACGACGCCGACCGGCGCCAGCTCGAGGCCGTGGCCAAGGCGCTGGAGAACCGGCCCGCGCTGCGCCTGACCATCGTGGGCCACGCCGACCTGGAAGCCGAGCGTGGTGGCTGGCAGCGCGCGCGCCTGGACACCGTGCTGCAGGCCGAGAAGCGCCGCCGCCTGACGCGCGCCGGCACCACGGTGCCGGCCGAGGTGCGTGTGGAGCCCGGCGAGCGCACCGAGCTGTTGCGCGAGGCGTACCGCCGCGCCGACATACCCAAGCCGCGCAACGCCATTGGCATCGCCAGGGACATCCCGCCCGAGGAAATGGAATCGCTGCTGCTCGCGGCCCAGGTGCCGAACGAGGAGTCGATGCGGGAGCTGGCCGTGGCGCGTGCGGTGGCGGTGAAAGACGCCTTGCTCGGCCTCAAGCTCGGCGAGGACCGCGTGTTCCTGGGTGCGCCGCACACCGGCACCGCCGGGGCGGCCGCCAGGCCGCAGGCCGAACTGCAACTGGCCCCGCGCTGAGCCACCCACTGCGGGCTGGCCCTGAAGCGCGGCCGCGCGGCTGCGGCGACAATACGCGTTTCCCCGCGCGCCCGCGTCACGTGGCGCGCCCCGGTCTTGCGACCGCTTCTACCCATCCACATGTCGCTGTTTTCCCTGCGCCAGAAGCCCGTCACCGAACCCGCCGTGAACACGCCCACCCCACCCAAGCCCGCCACCCCCCAACCCCTGTGGGGTGCCCAAATCCCCCAACTGTGTGCACCCCACCGGGGAAGCCGCCTGCACCTCCC
>JACVCO010000019.1 GCA_016741995.1 Hydrogenophaga sp.
CCCCGGCGCGGTTGGCCCGCGGAGGCCCCCCGGGGGGCCCGGGGCGCCTGGGGGTGGGCAACGGCAAGGGGCTGGGCCCGGCCGGGCGAACGCCGGTGCTCAAGGGCCGGGTGCTGCGCTGGCTGGTGCAGAAGAAAGAGGTGCTGGCCTTCGTGCAGGCCCGCCCGGCCGAGGGCGGCGCGGGGGCGCTTGTCGTGTTGCTGCGGCCCGCGTGACGCCTGGCACGGCGGGATGTCGCGCACGCCACACGCGTGTCAGGCCAATGTCACGCCGGGCCGGCATCATCCCGGCATGAACACGCCCCACGCCCGCACCGACCTGCAGCGCCGCCAGTGGCTGCTCGGCCTGGGCGCACTGGCCCTCGGCGGTTGCGCCAGCGCGCCACCGAGCGCGGACGAACCGCTGCGCCTGGCGCAATCGGCATGGGCACGCGCCATGAGCCTCGATGGCGTGACCCCAGCCGGCGCCTGGGCCCACCGCCGCTACGGCAACCGCCGCCCCACGCACTACAGCGCCGCCGAGCGCGACGGCCGCCCCGCGCTGCACGCGCTGAGCGAATCGGGCAACAGCACGCTGCGCCTGCCGCTGGAGTCCCAGGCCCTCTCGCCCGCCGCCCGGCTGCACTTCTCCTGGTGGGTGCCTTCGCTGATGCCGCACGCCGACATCAAGACCGCCGACGCCGACGACGCGGTGGCGCGCGTGATCCTCACCTTCGACGGCGACCGCGCCAGCTGGTCACGGCGCGACCACATGATTTCCGAGATGGCCCAGCTCGTGACCGGTGAACCCCTGCCCTACGCGACGCTGATGTACGTGTGGGACGACCGCTATCCCGTCGGCACGGTGGTCGACAACCCGCACACGCGGCGCATCCGCAAGCTGGTGGTGCAGCAAGGCCCCGAAGGCCTGGGGCGCTGGGTAGAGCACGAGCGCGACATCTGGGCCGACTACCAGTTGGCCTTCGGCCAGCCGCCGGGCGCCCTCAACGGCCTGGGGCTCATGACCGACAGCAACAACACGCGCGTGACCGCCGAGGCCTGGTACGGCCCGATCACGCTGAGCGCCGGCCTGACCTCCGCCGCGGTCTGACCGGGCTCAGCCCGGGCTGTTGCGCATCCAGTCGGCGGTCTGGAAGAAGCTGCGCTTCAGGCGCTCGCGCAGCACCGCGTCCACGCCCGTTTCCCCCATGGCCTGGTCCATGCAGGCCAGCCACTGGTCGCGCTCGACGATGCCGATGGCAAACGGCATGTGGCGCATGCGCAGGCGCGGGTGGCCGAAGCGCGAGACGTAGTGGTCGGGCCCGCCGAGCCAGCCGCACAGAAACCAGAACAGCCGCTGGCGCGCGTTGTCCAGCGTGCTGCCGTGCGCGGCGCGCAGCTCGCGGTAGCCGGGCTCGATGTCCATGAGGTCGTAGAAGCGGTCCACCAGCGCCTGCACGCGGGCCTCACCGCCGATCCATTCGAACGGCGTGTCGAACGGGGGTTTCTCTTCGATGTGGAGCGTGGATTCGGTCATGGGGGCCTTACACGGGGGCCTTGCGCAGGGTTTCGACCACCGGCGTGCGCAGCACGCTGCGCAGCCCCCACCAGCCCGCGGCCAGCGCGAGCACGGCACCCGCCAGCGCACCGCCCAGCGGCACCCAGGGCGAAGCCGTCCAGGCGAACTGGAAGACGAAACGCGCGAGCGCCCAGCCCACCACCACCGCCACCACCGAGGCGAGGAAACCCGCGAGCAGGCCCACGCCCAGCAGCTCGATGCGCTGCACTTGGCGCAGCAGCGCCGAACCCGCCCCCACCGCACGCAGGATGGCGAACTCGCGCTCGCGCTCGGTGCGCGTGGCCGTGACGGCCGCCAGCAGCACCACCAACCCCGCGGCGAGCGTGAAGGCGAACAGGAACTCCACCGCCGCGATCACCTGGCCCAGCACGCGCTGCACCTGGGCGATGGTCTGCGTCATGTCGACGTTGGTGATGTTGGGAAATTCGCGCACCAGCGCGTTGTCGAAGCCGGCCTGCTCCGGCGCGCGGTACGAGCTGATGTAGGTCAGCGGCACGTCGGGCATCTGCGCCACCGGGAAGATCACGAAGAAGTTGACGCGCATCGATGACCAGTCCACCTTGCGCAGGCTGGTGATGCGCCGCTCGACGGGCTGGCCGGCGATGTCGAAGGTCACGCGGTCGCCGAGCTTGAGGCCGAGTTCTTCGGCCAGGCCCTCCTCCACGCTCAGCCCGTCGGCTTCGTCGGGCGTCCAGCGGCCCGCGATGACCGGGTTGTGGTCCGGTGGCTGTGCGGCGTGCGAGAGGTTGAACTCGCGCTCCACCAGGCGCTGCGCGCGGTCGGCCGCGAAATCCTCGGGCTTGACCTCGCGGCCGTTGATGCCCACCAGGCGGCCGCGGATCATGGGGTACCAGTCGTAGCGCTGCACGCCGGCGTTGCGCAGCGCGGCCTGGAAGGGCTCGGCCTGCTCGGGCTGCACGTTGATGACGAAGCGGTTGGGCGCATCGGGCGGCGTGGCCGCCCGCCAGCTCTGGATGAGATCGGTGCGCAACAGCACCAGCAGCACCAGCGCGAGCAGGCCCACCGAGAGCGCGCTGATCTGGACCACCGCGAACGCGGGGCGCGCCGACACCTGGCGCGTGGCCATGACCAGCGCGCGCGGCGCGGTGGCCTCGTTCACGCTGGCGCGCAGCAGGCGCACCGCACCGTAGCTGATGAGCGCGAACACGCCCACCGCGGCCGCGAAGCCGCCCACGGCGATGCCGCCCAGCACCACATCGCGGCTGGCCGCGAGCAGCAGCGCCGCGAAGCCGGCCACGCCCAGCCCCAGCACGGCCAGCGTGGCGGGTTTGACCTGGCCGACGTCGCGCCGGATCACGCGCAGCGGTGGCACCTTGGCCAGTTGCAGCACCGGCGGCAAACCGAAAGCCAGCATGAGCGTGAGGCCCATGCCCAGGCCCAGCAGCACGGGCGCGATGGTGGGTGCGGGCAGGCTCGACTCGACCAGCCCCGCGAGCAGCAGCACGAACACGTGGTGCACGCCCCAGCCCAGCGCCACGCCCAACGCGCTGGCGAACAGGCCGGTGAGCACGAACTCCAGCGTGTAGGCGCGCGCCATCGCGCCCTGCGAGAGGCCCAGCACGCGCAGCATGGCGCAGTCGTCCAGGTGGCGTTGCGCGAAACCGCGCGCGGCAATGGCCACGGCCACCGCGCACAGCAGCGCGGCCAGCAGGGCCACGAGGTTGAGGAATTTCTCGGCGCGCGCCAGCGTCTGCTCCATCTGCGGCTGACCACCCTCGAGCGATTCGAGCCGCACACCGCGCACCTCGGGCCGCTCGATGGCCTGTTGCGCCCAGCGCGTGTACTCGGCCACGCGCGCGTCGGGCCCGGCCACGGCAAAGCGGTAGGCGATGCGGCTGGCCGGTTGCACCAGACCGGTGGCGGGCAGGTCGTCGGTGTGGATCATCACGCGCGGCGCGAACGTGAGGAAGCCGGCCCCCCGGTCGGGCTCGATGGTGAGCACGCGCGCGATGGTGAAGCCCGAATCACCGAGCAGCAGCGGCTGGCCCATGCGCAGGCCCAGCTGCGCGAGCAGCGACGCGTCGACCCAGGCCGTGCCACGCGCCGGCACCTCGCGCGTGGGCGTATCGGGCAGGTCGGGGCCGTCGGCCACGCGCAGGGTGCCGCGCAGCGGGTAACCATCACCCACCGCCTTGAGCGCCACCAGGCGCGCGCTGCCGCCGTCTTCTTCGCGCGCGCGGCCCATGGTGGGGAAGTTCAGCGACAGCGTGCTGTCGAGCCCGAGTTCATCGGCCTTCGCCCGGAAGCCGGCGTCGGGCGCCTTGTCGGCCACCACCACCGCGTCGCCGCCAATGAGCGCGCGCGCGTCACGCGCCAGGCCACCCTGCAGCCGGTCGGCAAAGAAGCCCACCGCCGTGAGCGCCGCCACCGCGAGCGTGACCGCGATCACCAGCAGCCGCAGCTCGCCCGCGCGCCAGTCGCGCAGGAGCGAAGTCCAGCCAAGGGTCCAGAAGCGGATGGGCATTGAGGGGGGGTTGGTGTCGGCCATGGTGGGCTTGGAGCGCGCAGACCGCGCCGCGTTCACTTGGTGCCGAAAATCCGGTCGCCGGCGTCGCCCAGGCCCGGCACGATGTAGCCGTGGTCGTTGAGGCCGCGGTCGATCGCGGGGGTGTAGACCGGCACGTCGGGGTGCGCGTCGTGGAAGGTCTTCAGGCCTTCGGGGCAGGTGACGAGGCAGACGAAGCGGATGGAGCGCGGGTTCGTCTTCTTGAGCCGGTCGACCGCGGCCACGGCGGAATTGCCGGTGGCCAGCATGGGGTCGAGCACGATCACGTCGCGCTCGTGCATGTCCTGCGGCATCTTGAAGTAGTACTCCACGGCCTTGAGCGTGGCCGGGTCGCGGTACAGGCCGATGTGGCCCACACGCGCACCCGGGATCACCTGCAGCATGCCGTCGAGAAAGCCGTTGCCGGCGCGCAGGATGGAAGCGAGCACGATCTTCTTGCCGTCGATCACGCGCGACTTCATGGGCTCCAGCGGGGTCTCGATCTCGATCTCCTGCATGGGCATGTCGCGCGTGAGCTCGTAGGCCAGCAGCGCGCTGAGCTCATGCACCAGCTCGCGAAAGCTCTTGGTGCTGGTGTCCTTGCGGCGCATCAGCGTGAGCTTGTGCTGCACCAGGGGGTGGGCAATAACGTGGACTTCTCGGCTCATGGTCGTCGGGGGAGCTGGGTACGGTGGGGGAGTTTAGTTCTCCGGCCGCTTCGCTCGACGACACGGCTCAGGCCACCCGCTCCGGCGGCACCGCGTCCAGCACCAGCCGCTGCGGGTTCGCGTAGCAAAGAAAGTGCTTGTTCGTGGCCCGCCCCACGGCGCACAGGCCCACGCGCCGGGCCACCTGCAGGCCCATCTGCGTGATGCCGCTGCGCGAGATCACCGCGGCCACGCCCATCTGGGCGCTCTTGATCACCATCTCGCTGGTGAGGCGGCCCGTGGTGTAGAAGACCTTGTCGAGTGTGTCTCCGGTGGCCCGGGGCACATCATCGGTTTGCAGCGCCAGCCAGCCCGCGATGGTGTCCACCGCGTTGTGCCGCCCCACGTCCTCCACGAACAGCGCGAGTTCGGTGCCACGGAACAGCGCACAGGCGTGCACCGACCCGGCCGATTTGTAGGTGCTCTCCTTGACGCGGATCGCGTCGACGATGGCGTAGACCTGCGACTGGCGCAGCACACCTTGCGGCAGCGTGATGCGGTCGAGGTCGTCCATCAGCCCGCCGAAGACACTGCCCTGGCCGCAACCGGTGGTGACCACGCGCTTGGCGGTGCGCTCCTCGATGCGGTCGATACCTTCGCGCGTCTTCACGCTGACGGCATTCACATCCCAGTCGACGGTGATGGACTCGATCTCGTCGACCGAGGCGATGAGCCGCTGGTTGAGCAGGTAGCCCAGGGTGAGCCACTCGGGGCGTGCGCCCAGGGTCATGAGCGTGACGAGTTCGCGCTTGTCGACGTAGACCGTGAGGTCGCGCTCGGCGGGAATGTGGATGCTGCGGCGCTGGCCGAACTCGTCCACGGCGTCGATCGACTCGGTCAGCGGGACCCGGGCCTCGGTCAGTTGGGGTAGGCGCATGGAGAAGCTGCGAAAGAAAAGGGCCGCCACCTGAAGGTGCGGCCCTGGGCGTGCCGGAAGGTCGACAGCTTACGGCTTCTTGGGCGTGGGCGCTCCGGCCGGGGCCTGCTGGCTCGGCGGGCTGGCGGCCGGTGCGGTGGGCGAATGCGCGCCCGCGGCCTCGGCCGGCTTGGGCGGCACGAACGCGAACACGCCCGGGTCGGTGCAGGCCGGCGCCTTGGCCGACGGCTGCTTGCCCGTGCCGGCGGACTTGAAGTAGTTGGCCGCGGCCTTGTCCATGGACTTGCAGAGCTTGAAGCTCTCGACCTTGGCACCGTAGGCCGTGCGCTGCTTGGCTTCCTCGGCCTTGAGGGCGGCTTCGGGCGTGAGCGGGGGCGGCGCGGGCAGCTTGGCCTGGGCGCCGATCGCCACACCCATCAGGGCGGCGAGCAACAGATGCTTCTTCATGCGAAACGTCTCCTGGATGTCGTGTGGTCGTCAGGCCTTGGCGGGCTCGCCGGGCGCTTCGGGCTTGGCGGGCGTGCGCTGCGCGGGGATCTTGCCGGCCTTGATGTCGTCGTACCAGAGCTCGTGGTGTTCCTTGGCCCAGGTCTCGTCCACATAGCCGGTCTTCATGGCCTTGTAGGCGCCCTTCATGCCGATGGTGCCGAGGTAGATGTGGCCCATGAACAGCGCCATCATCAGCACCGCCGCACTGGCGTGGATCATGTGCGCCACCTGCATGTTGGCGCGCGTGTACTCCAGCACCGGCATCAGCTTGTCGAGGAACAGGCCCGAGCCCACCACGATCAGGCCGAAGAAGAACACGCCGGCCCAGAACACCACCTTCTCGCCCGCGTTGAAACGGTGCGAAGGCACTTCCTTGCCGGTGAGCAGGCCACCGCCCTTGAGCAGCCAGGTGATGTCTTCCTTGGCCGGCAGGTTGTCCTTGATGAAGGTGAAGATCACCACCACCAGCGACACCGCGAACGCCGGGCCCACGAAGTTGTGCACGTTCTTGAGCGCGTAGGTGAGCCAGCCGAACAGCGTGCTGCCGATGATGGGCAGCAGGAAGAACTTGCCGAAGGCCATCATGATCCCGGAGACGGCCAGTGCGACGAAGGCGATCGCGTTCACCCAGTGCGCCGCGCGCTCGAAGTAGGTGAAGCGTTCGATCTTGCGGCCGGTCTCGGTGCCGTGCAGCTTGATGGAGCCCTTGGTGAAATAGAACAGCGCGATCGCCACCAGCGCGATCAGCAGCAGCGAGCCACCGTAGGGAATGATCCAGTTGTTGCGCACCTGGCGCCAGGCTTCACCCGCGGTGGTGAAGTTCGAGCCCGGGTACTTCACGAAACCCTGGATCAGGTTGCCGTACTCGGGGTACGGCAGCATGGTGGAGCCGGTCACGCCCTTGCTCACATCGCGCCACATGGGCGCGTTGTTGCCGGGTTGCACCTGGCCACGCTGGGCGTTGGTCTGGCCGGCGTAGTTCGGGTCCTTGTCCGCGTCGGGGCGGATGTCGAAGATGTTCTGGCTCTGGATGCCGCCCTGCGGCGCGGGCGCGGCCTGCTTGGCGGGGGCCGGGTCCTCGATCGGATCGACCTTGAGCGCCTGGGCCGAAGCCCAGGTGCTGCCCAGGCCGAGCAGGGCCGCTGCGAGCCATGTCCGCCAGCGCGAAGTGGGTTGCTTGTGCATGGCGCGCCTTTACTTCGGCTGGGCGCCCATGCGCTGGTAGTCGTTCTGGCCGTACTGCGCGCGCGCCTTGAGCTGCTGTTCCCAGCTCGTCTTGTCGCCAGCGGTCCAGCCGGTCTGCACGTACTGGCTTTCGTGGGCCACGCCCTTGTAGGGCGCGCTGTCCTGCTTGACGCCGTTGGCGTTGAGCTCCTGCGGCTTGTCGCCACAGGCCGCCAGGCCCAGCAGGGCCGCCATCGCGAGGGTGGAGAGGGTCAGGCGCTTCATCACGATTTCTGTCCTTGTGCGGTGCCGTAGGCGGTGCCCCAACCCCAGACCTCGGCGCCCTTGCCGCGCGTGAGCACCCGGTTGCGGAAGATGTCGGCCACCACGTCGCCGTCGCCGGCGAGCAGCGCCTTGGTCGAGCACATCTCGGCACAGGCGGGCAGCTTGCCTTCGGCCAGGCGGTTGCGGCCATACTTCTCGAACTCGCTCTGGCTGCCGTGGGCCTCGGGGCCGCCGGCGCAGAAGGTGCACTTGTCCATCTTGCCGCGCACACCGAAGGTGCCCTGCGAGGGGAACTGCGGTGCGCCGAAGGGGCAGGCGTAGGAGCAGTAGCCGCAGCCGATGCAGACGTCCTTGTCGTGCAGCACCACACCTTCGTCGGTGCGGTAGAAGCAGTTCACGGGGCAGACCGCCATGCAGGGTGCGTCGCTGCAGTGCATGCAGGCCACCGAGATGGATTTCTCGCCGGGCACGCCGTCGTTGAGCGTGATCACGCGGCGGCGGTTCACGCCCCACGGAACCTCATGCTCGTTCTTGCAGGCGGTCACGCAGCCGTTGCATTCGATGCAGCGCTCGGCATCACAGATGAATTTCATTCGTGCCATGGTGTTCTCCTAGCCTCACGCCTTCTCGACGTTGCAGATCGTGGTCTTGGTTTCCTGCATCATCGTCACGATGTCGTAGCCGTAGGTCGTGGCCGTGTTGACAGCCTCGCCACGCACCACCGGGAACGCACCGTCCGGGTAGTAGGGCTTCATGTCGGTGCCCTGCCAGTGGCCCGAGAAGTGGAACGGCAGCCACACGGTGTCGGGGCCCACACGCTCGGTCACCAGCGCCTGCACCTTGATGCGCGCACCGGTCGGCGAGCTCACCCAGACCTGCTCGCCCTGGCGGATGCCGCGCGCGGCGGCCGCGCTCGGGTGGATCTCCACGAACATGTTCTGCTGCAGTTCGGCCAGCCACGGGTTGGAGCGCGTTTCCTCGCCACCGCCCTCGTACTCGACCAGGCGGCCGGAGGTCATGATGAGCGGGAATTTCTCGTGCATCTTGTCCTCCACGTTCTTCGCCTGCAGCGACTTGTAGAGGATGGGCAGACGCCAGCGGTTCTTCTGGTCGTCGTGGCTCGGGTACTTGGCGATCAGGTCCGGGCGCGTGCCGTACACCGGCTCGCGGTGCTGCGGGATCGCGTCGGGGAAGTTCCACACCACGGCGCGCGCCTTGGCGTTGCCGAACGGGTGGCAGCCGTGCTTCATGAACACGCGGATCATCGAGCCCGTGGGGTCGGTCTTCCAGTTCTTGCCTTCGGCCTTGGCCTGTTCCTCGGCACTGAGTTCTTCCCACCAGCCCAGCTTCTTGAGCAGCACGTGGTCGAGCTCGGGGTAGCCGGTGGTGATCTCGGCACCCACCGAGTACGAACCGTCTTCGGCCAGCAGGCTCACGCCATCGCGCTCGACACCGAAGTTCGCGCGGAAGTTGCCGCCGCCGTCCATGACGTGCTTGGAGGTGTCGTACAGGTTGGGCGAGCCCGGGTGCTTGAGTTCGGGCGTGCCGTAGCAGGGCCAGGGCAGGCCGAAGTAGTCACCGCTGATGTCGTAGCCGGTTTCCTTGTCGATCACCTTGGCCTTGGCCTTGAGCGTCTTCACGTCGAAGGCACCCATGTGGCGCATGTGGGCCTTCAGGCGCTCGGGGCTCTGGCCGGTGTAGCCGATGGTCCAGACCGAGCGGTTGATCTCTCGCAGGATGTCCTCGGGCACCGGCTCTTCGCGGCCCTTGATGGTCTGCATCTTGTAGTTCTTGCTGAGCTGTTCGGCAAAGCCCAGCTTCTGCGCCAGCTCATGCATGATCATGTGGTCGCTGCGGCTCTCCCACAGTGGGTCGATCACCTTCTCGCGCCACTGGATCGAGCGGTTCGACGCGGTGCACGAACCGCTGGTCTCGAACTGCGTGGCCGCGGGCAGCAGGTACACCTCGCGCTCGGGGTTGATCTTGTCGCTCGGCATGGCCGCCATCGACGCGGTGGCCGACGGGTACGGGTCGATCACCACCAGCAGGTCCAGCGCGTCCATGGCCTTCTTCATTTCCAGGCCGCGCGTTTGCGAGTTCGGTGCGTGGCCCCAGAAGAACATGCCGCGGATGTTCGAATCCTGGTCGATGAGCTCGTTCTTCTCGAGCACGCCGTCGATCCAGCGCGAGACGGTGATGCCGGATTTCTCCATCATGCCCGGCGCGTACTGGGCCTTGATCCAGTCGTAGTCCACGCCCCAGACCGCCGCGAAGTGGCGCCACGAACCCGCGGCCACACCGTAATAGCCGGGCAGCGAATCGGGGTTGGGGCCCACGTCGGTGGCGCCCTGCACGTTGTCGTGACCACGGAAGATGTTGGTGCCACCACCGCTCTTGCCGACGTTGCCCAGCGCGAGCTGCAGGATGCACGAGGCACGCACCATGGCGTTGCCGATGGTGTGCTGCGTCTGGCCCATGCACCAGACGATGGTGGAGGGCTTGGCCTCGGCCATCATCTTGGCCACCTTGAACATCTGCGCCTCGCCGACGCCGCAGGCCTCTTCCACCTTGTCCGGCGTCCACTTGGCCATCACGTCGGCCTTGACGGCCTCCATGCCGAACACGCGGTCGTTGATGTACTGCTTGTCTTCCCAGCCGTTCTTGAAGATGTGATACAGCATCCCGAACAGGAAGGGGATGTCGCTGCCCGAGCGGATGCGCACGTACTCGTCGGCCTTGGCCGCGGTGCGGGTGAAGCGCGGGTCGACCACGATCATCTTGCAGCCGTTCTCCTTGGCATGGAGCATGTGCAGCAGCGAAACCGGGTGCGCCTCGGCGGCGTTGGAGCCGATGTACAACGCGCACTTGCTGTTCTGCATGTCGTTGTACGAGTTGGTCATCGCACCGTAACCCCAGGTGTTGGCCACGCCGGCCACCGTGGTGGAGTGACAGATGCGGGCCTGGTGGTCGCAGTTGTTGGTGCCCCAGAAGCTCACGAACTTGCGCATCAGGTACGCCTGTTCGTTGTTGTGCTTGGACGAACCCACGAAGTACACCGAATCGGGGCCGCTGGCCTCGCGCAGCGCCTTCATCTTCTTGACGATGCCGTCGTAGGCCTCGTCCCAGCTGATGCGCTGGTACTTGCCGTTGACGAGCTTCATCGGGTAGCGCAGGCGGTACTCGCCGTGGCCGTGCTCACGCAGCGCAGCGCCCTTGGCGCAGTGCGCGCCCAGGTTGATGGGCGAATCGAATACCGGCTCCTGGCGCACCCACACGCCGTTTTCGACGATCGCGTCGGACGCGCAACCCACCGAGCAGTGCGTGCACACGGTGCGGCGCACTTCGATCTTGCCGGTGCCGTCGATGGAGCCCCCTTGCGCGGCGCGGGCCTTCTTCACCAGCGTGAGCTGCGTGGCGGCCAGGCCGACACCCAGGCCCAGGCCCGAGCGGCGCAGAAAGGCGCGGCGGTCCATGGTGGGCAACGCGGCGGCCAGCCCGCGCTGCAGTTGATGCACGAAAGTGCCGTGTGCGCGCGAGACGGCGCCACCGGCGTTGGGGGATTTCTTGGTCAGCAGCATGGTGTGTCTCCTGGGCGGCTTCGGCACTGGCGGGTGGGCGAGCGCTGCGGGCCTGCGGGACGTTCGTGGGGTGCTTGGGAGAGACGGCGCGGAGAAGGCGGGGCCTTCAGATGCGCGTCGTCTGGTAGTAGTGCTTGACGTGCTCGCTCAGCGCGTAGCCGCCACCGCGTTTGGGCGCCGCCTTGGGCTCGGCGGCCACGGCTTCGGGCGACTCGGCGCGCGGCAGCACGGCGGCCGCAGCGGCCAGCGCGCCCACCGTGGTGGCGCCGGCAAACACGGTGCGGCGACTCAGGCGCGTGGGTTTGTCGCCGTCGCGGGGGGCGTCTTTCATGCGTGTCTCCAGGTTGTGCCAGGCCCGCACACACCACGTGTGGGCTCTTTGCATAACTGGAATCTACTGCGCGGCCCTGCACTGCGCAACCGTCTGTCACCGTCGTGCGCCTTCGTTGCACAGCAGCATGAACACGCTTGACAAGCCGGCTTGGCGCCCCACAACGTGTGCTCTGCTTTTCATAGCCAGAAGCGTGCCAATGATGCGTTGAGAACGACTCGCAACCAGCACGCCATGCGACGCGGGATCGCGGGCTAACCCGCAGAACTTTGGTGTACGCAAGGGCCGCAGGTGGCCAGTCTGTCGCGTCGGCGCGCGACAACTTGTCGCACGCAGCGGGCGCGGGTGGCGGCGGGTGCACCCCGCACCGCCGTCGGGATTGCGCCAATGTCCGAGTGAATCGGTCGGCCTCGTTTCTAGAATGCCGCCGGTGGAGACCCTTGCAACAACCCCTTCAAGCCCCGAACGACAACTCGAGGGCTGGCCCGACTGGTCCATCCTCGTGGTGGACGACGAACAGGGCATGCTCAATTTCCTGGTGAAGACGCTGGCGCCGCGCTGCCACTTCGTGATGAGCGCGACCAGCGCCGAGGAGGGCGCCGAATGGCTGCGCGGTCACCGCGTGGACCTCGTCGTGCTGGACATCTCGCTGCCCGGCAAGAGCGGCGTGGAATGGCTCAAGGAACTGCGCGAGCAGGGCTACACCGGCGAGGTGATCCTGATCACCGCCTTTGCCGACCTGGACACCGCGATCGAGGCGCTGCGCGCCGGCGCGTCCGACTTCATCCTCAAGCCCTTTCGCGTGCCGCAGATCCTCAACGCGATCAAGCAGTGCTACGAGCGCGCGCGGCTGCGGCGCGAGAACTTCGTGCTGCGCCGCGCGGTGGCCGGTGCGCCCATCCACCGCGCCGCGCTGGTGGGCGAATCGCCCGCGATCCGCGCGCTGCGCGCCTCGCTGGAGCGCGTGGCCGCGGTGGACAGCACGGTGCTCCTGCAAGGCGAGTCGGGCACCGGCAAGGAGCTGGTGGCGCGCGAACTGCACGCGCGCAGCGCCCGCGCCAGCGGGCCCTTCGTGCCGGTGAACTGCGCGGCCGTGTCGCCCGAGTTCATCGAAAGCGAACTGTTCGGCCACGCCAAGGGCGCGTTCGCCGGTGCCACGCGCGCGCGCGACGGCCTGTTCCACTACGCGCAGGGCGGCACGCTGTTCCTCGACGAGATCGCCGAGCTGCCACTCCCCATCCAGGCCACGCTGCTGCGCGCGATCGAGGACCTGAAGATCCGCCCGGTGGGCAGCGAGCAACTGGTGCCGGTGAACCTGCGCATCGTGGCCGCCACCAACCGCGAGCTCAGCGCCGAGGTGGCCGCCGGCCGCTTCCGCAAGGACCTGTACTTCCGCCTGCAGGTGGTCGAGCTCACGCTGCCGCCACTGCGCGACCACAAGGACGACATCCCCGCGCTGGTGGCGCACTTCATGGCGCAGCTGGCACCCGCGCTCGGCGCCGAGCCGCTGCGCATCGGCGAGCAGGAGATGGATTTCCTGCGCCAGTACGAGTGGCCGGGCAACGTGCGTGAACTGCGCAACCTCATCGAGCGCTCGCTCATCCTGGGCAGCCTCAATGTGTCGGCCCTGTACCCCGGCACGCCGCGCGCCCTGCCCGACGACCGCCCGATCGACCTGCATTCACTGGAGAAGATGCACATCCTCTCGGTGCTGGATTCGGTGCACGGCGACAAGACGCGCGCGGCGCAATTGCTGGGTGTGTCGCGCCGCACGCTGGAGCGGCGCGTGGCGGAGTGGGGCCAGGCTTGAAACCCTGGCGCACGCCCCGCTGGCTCGCCACCTCGGTGCGCAACAAGCTGCTGGCGATGGCGCTGCTGCCGTTGCTGGTGGCGTTCCCGCTGCTGGTGCTGGCGCTGGCGATCTGGAGCAACCAGGCCTACGACCGGCTGCTGATCACCAAGGTGCGCAGCGACCTCGCGGTGGCGCAGGGCTACTTCGATCAGGTGCTGATCGAGGTCGGCTCGGGCACGCTGGGCGTGGCCGATTCGCGCGCCCTGGCCGATGCGCTGCGCGGCCAGGGTGAGGGCGCGGCGAGCACGCTGGGCGAACACCTCAAGGCCGAACGCGAACGGCTCAACCTGGATTTCCTGCTGCTGTACGACGCGCAGGGCCGTGTGATCGCGCGCGGCGTGCAGGGGGCGGCGGTGGACGACGGGGCGCCGCTGGACACCCTCACCGGCCGCCTGGCCCGCGAGCAGCCGGCGCCACGCGACCGCGCCAAGGCCGGCCTGCACATCCTGCCGGGCCCGGCGCTGCGCAGCCTGGCGCCGCACCTGGCCGACCGGCTCGAGATCCCGCTGGTGGCCACGCGCAACGCCGCGCCCAGCGACCGCCGCACCGAGGACCGCGCGATGGTGGCGCTGGCCACGCAACCGGTGCTCGACGGCCAGGGCCGCACGCTGGCCTGGCTCAGCGGCGGCCTGCTGCTCAACCAGAACCTGGATTTCATCGACCACATCAACCGCATCGTCTACCCGCCCGGCGCCCTGCCCTTCGACAGCCAGGGCACGGCCACGCTGTTCCTGGAAGACGTGCGCATCACCACCAACGTGCGCCTGTTCCAGGACCGCCGCGCCATCGGCACGCGCGTGTCGAAGGCGGTGCGCGACACGGTGCTCGGCGAAGGCCGCACCTGGCTCGACCTGGCCTTCGTCGTCAACGACTGGTACGTCTCGGCCTACGAGCCGCTGAGCGACGCGCAAGGCCGGCGCATCGGCATGCTCTACGTGGGCTTCACCGAGGCGCCGTTCCGCCTCATGCGCTACGCCATGCTCGCGCTCATCGGGCTGATCTTCGGCGGCGTGATGGCGGCCTCGGCCTGGTTCTCGCTGCGCTGGGCGCGCAGCATCTTCGAGCCGGTGCAGCAGATGAACCTGACCATGCAGCGCGTGGAACAGGGCGACAGCGACGCGCGCGTGGGCACACTGCGGGCGCGCGACGAACTCGGCGCCCTCGCGGGCCACCTCGACGAACTGCTCGACGTGATCGACGACAAGACCGCGGCGCTGCAGCGCTGGGCCGACGAGCTGGACCGCAAGGTGGCCGAGCGCACGCAGGAACTGCAGACCAGCAACGCCTCGCTGCAGCTGGCGCAGGAGCAGCTTGTCAAGAGCGAGAAGCTGGCCGCCATCGGCCAGCTCACGGCCAGCATCGCGCACGAAATCAACAACCCCATCGCGGTGATGCAGGGCAACCTCGACCTGATGCGCGACACGCTCGGCCCGCGGGCCGACGGCGTGCGCGGTGAACTCGCGCTGCTGGACCAGCAGATCGAGCGCATGCGCATCATCGTGACGCAACTGCTGCAATACGCGCGCCCCACCGAGTACGCGGGCTATGTGGACGCGCTGGACCTGAACCGCACGGTGGACGACTGCCTGGTGCTGGTGGGCCACCTGCTGGCCCGCACGGGCATCGCGATCCAGCGCGAATCGCGCGCCACGCAGCGCGTGGGGGTCAACCGGCAGGAACTGCAGCAGGTCATCATCAACCTGCTGATCAACGCCATCCAGGCCATGCCCGACGGCGGCGTGCTGCGCCTGCAGACGCGCGACACCGACGGCGGCGCCGAGCTGCAGGTGATCGACAGCGGCAGCGGGCTCTCGGCGGCCACGCAGGACCGCCTGTTCCGCCCCTTCTTCACCACCAAGAACGACGGCAATGGCCTGGGCCTGTGGATCAGCCAGGGCCTGGTGGAACGTTATGGCGGGCAGATCGCGGCCGCCAACCGCAGCGACGGCACGACCGGCGCTGTGTTCACGGTGCGTCTGTTCACCGAGCCGCAAGCGCCGCAGGCGGGATCGACCAACGACGGCCGCCCCGGCGCGCAGTAGCTCAGGGCTGCGGCCCGTCGTAGCCTTCGATGACCACGATGTCGGCCACCGACACCGGCGCGCGCAGCGCCACCGCGGCCTGGTAGCCCGGCGAGTGGTAGCAGGCCAGGGCCTGCTCGTACGAGGGGAACTCGATCACCACGTGGCGGGTGCGGCTGCTGCCCTCCACGCAGGTGAAGCGCCCGCCGCGCACCACGAACTTCGCGCCGTGCGCGCGAAACGGCTCCGCGTTGGCGGCGATGTAGGCCTTGTAGCCCTCGAGGTCGTCCACGTCGACGTGGGCGACCCAATATCCTTTGGCCATGGGGGTTCCCGGGTTCACACCAGCATGTCGAAGCCCTGCGCTTCGACGCCGATGAACGCGTTGGTGAAGCCCGCGAGCGCGGCATAGAAGCGCGCCTTGGGATGGGCCGCCAGCGTATCGCACAACTGCGGCACCCAGGGTTGCACGTGGGCGGTGAAGAAGTCGCGCTGGCGCGTGAGGTTGGCGATGGCCACGTCGTCGCCGGCGATCAGGTAGCGCATCACCTCGCACACGTAGGCCACGTGGTCTTCGGTTTCCGACATGGCGTTGTCGCGCGCCAGGCCGAGTTCGGCGAGGTCGCTGCGCAGTTGCGCCAGGGGCTTCTCGTTGAGGAAGCCGCTGAGGTAGTGCGAACCGAAGAGCATCACCTCGGGCTTGCCGACGCCGCCGAAGAGGTCGTCGTACTCCTCGGCGATCTGCGCGTCGCCCAGTTCGCGCGCCGCGGCGATCACGTTGCGCCAGGATTCTTCGAGGAAGGCGCCGGCCGCGGGCGCTTCGGTCACGGCCACGCGCAACTGGGACAGGAGCTCCGGTGCCGGCGGCGCGTAGTACAGCGCCGCGAGCAGGCCATAGACCTCGGCGCGCGCAGTTTCTTCGTCCAGCGTGGAGGAGACGGGGATGCGTTCCATCATGGCGTCGGCCTTCAGATGTCGGTGATGCGGGACTCGCCCGGGTTCGAATAGATGTCCACGACGCGGCAGTCACCGCACATCTTGAGGCGCTCCAGCGCCTCGCCCTGGAACATCGAGTGGCCGGCCAGGCGGCCCAGCATCGCCTCCACCCCCTTGAGCGTGCCGAAGGGCTTGCCGCAGCGCACGCAACCGTAGGGCTGGGCCTCGTTGAGCACGCGCGGCTGCTTGCGCTGCTCGGTGAGCAGCAGGCGCGGCTCGAGCACGATGGCGTCTTCCGGGCAGGTGGTGGCGCACAGGCCGCACTGCACACAGTTCTTCTCGACGAAGCGCAGTTGCGGCCGCTCGGCGTTGTCGAGCAGGGCGTTGGCCGGGCAGGCGCTCACGCAGCTCAGGCACAGGGTGCATGCGTCCTTGTCGACGTTGACGGCACCGAACAGGGAGGCCGCGGGCAGCGGCACCGCCTGCGCGCTGCGCGCAAGCGTGGCGCTGTCCTGCAGCAGGTGATCGAGCGCGAGTTCGATGGTGGCGCGCTTCTCGGCCTGCACCGCGAAGCTGGCGCGGCGCTTGACGCCCTGCGCCGGCGGCGAAGCGAGCTGCGTGTCCAGCGTGGCCACGTCGTGGGCACGGATCAGGCGGAAGTGCGAGCCGCTGTAGCCCAGGCCGTTCACGATGGCCTGGGCCACCGCCATCTGTTCGCGCAGCGCGGCCTCGTACTGCGGCGCCTCCTCGGCGGTCATGAGCACCCACACCTGCGACGCGCCGTAGGCAAAGGCACCGAGCCACGCGTCCAGCCCGAGCGAGGCGGTGTGCCACAGCGGCAGCGGGATCACGCGCGCGGGCACGCCCTTGACGGCCTTGGGCCGCAGCATGGCCTCGCGGCCGAGCGCGTCGATGAATTCGCTGCCCGCGCCCTGGCTGTGCAGCAGCAGCGCGGCGTCCTGCCCGCCGGCCCTGGCGTAGGTGCCGAGCACGGTGCGCAGCTTCACGCCCTGTTCGCTGGCGCGCGGGTAGGCGTAGCTCAGCGCACCCGTGGGGCACACGGTGGTGCAGGCGCCGCAGCCCACGCAGAGGTTGGGGTTCACCGCGATCTGCTGGCGCTGGACTTCGCTGCGGATCGCGAGCGCCGAGCACACCTGCACGCAGGCGTCGCAGCCCACGGTTTCGTTGCGGCCGTGGGCGCAGAGCTTCTGCCTGTACTGGAAGAACTTCGGCTTCTCGAACTCGCCCACGAGTTCGCGCAGGCGCATCACGGCGTCGATGCCGGCGTCGCTGTTCACGCCCTCGGGCAGGTGGAAGTAGCCCTGCGGGTGCGCGTGCTGCGCGAACGCGGGCTGCGCACGCAGGTCGACCACGATGTCGAAGCGGTCGCTGTGCGCCACGGCGTCGCGCTGGAAGCTGATCGCGCCCACGGCCTCGCAGGCCTGAACGCAGGCGCGGTGGCTCTTGCACCGGTCCATGTCGATCTGGTAATCGAGCCCGATGGCGCCTTCGGGGCAAGCCGCCACGCAGGCGTTGCAGCGCGTGCACAGGTCGAGGTCGATCGGGTTGCCGCTGTTCCAGGTGGCTTCGAAGGCGCCGAGCCAGCCAGTCACCGACACGGTCTGGCCGCTCACCACCGGCCAGGTGCGCGCCTGCTGGCCGCGGCCGCCCTGCGCGAGCAGGGTCACGTCGAGCACATCGCCCACGCGCGCGGCCAGGCGCTCGGCGGCGTCGAGCGGGCCGATGATGAGCGTGCGGCCCGCGCTCTTGTAGGTGACGGTGGGCACGGGCTCAGGATCGGGCAGGCGCGCCGCCGCCAGCAACGCAGCCATCTTGGGCGTGGCGGCGCGCGCGTCGCGGCCCCAGCCGCCGGTTTCGCGCAGGTTGACGAACTTGATGGGGCGCACGTCGAGCGCGACGGCGCCTTCGGTCTGCGCCGACAGTTCGTTGAAGAGGCGGCTTTCCTGGGTGCAGGCCACGACCAGGTCGTCGGGGCTGCGGCAGGCGCGCTGGAAGGCCGGCGCGTCGCGCCGGCACAGCGTGGTGTGCGCGCTCAGGTCCTCATCCAGTGCCGTGCCCAGGGCTTTCGCGTCCAGGGGCATGGTCTGGTTGCAGTTGCAAATCAGCGTGGTCATCGTGGGGCGGGGTCGGGTCGGCCAGCTCTGGGCCGGGGGTGGCGGCGGTGGGCCCGCCGTCCGTGGGGGCCGATGGCGCAGCGGCCTCGGCCTTCTTCTCGTCGGGGTCGTCGACGAGTTTGAGGAATTTCGCGCCCACCATCATGGCCAGTTCGGCCTTGGACAGCGGGCTGGACTGGCTGTAGTCGTCGATGTAGACGTCCAGGCCATCCATCACGTTGAAGTGCGGGTCGGCGAAGAGCTTCTTCACCGCGGCGTTGCGCACGTCGCTGGACACGTCCTTGGCCACGAAGCGGCGGAAGTCGGATTCGGGCGTGAGTTGTGCCACGTCGTCCAGCGTGGGGGGTGGGGTCTGCGGCTCGCGCGGGGCTTCGGCGCTCGGCTCGCTGGTGGGCAACGGGGCCGCGGGTGTGGGCGCAGGCACCGCAGGCGCGGCCACGGGCTCGGTCGGCAGCGGCTGGCCGCTGCGCGCCGCTTCCTTGCGGCGCGACCAGCGCGAGAAGAAGCCGTCGTCCTGCGCCATGTCACGGCACGCCGGGGCCGCGGCGCTGTTTGTCGGTGTACACGCGCACCGGCTGGCCGAAGCGGTCGGTGAGCGGGCGGAAGCTCTCGGGGCGCTTGCGCTTCTTGGGCTCGGGCACGTACGTGGCGTCGACGAAGGCGCGCATCCAGTCGACCACCTCCTCGGGCGCGGGCACCTGCTCCACGCGCTCCTGCGCGTCCAGCCAGCGGCCGGCGTCGTGGTAGCTCAGCGTGGCGACCTGTGGCACCGCGACCGGCTCGCCATCAAGCAGGCGCGACTCGTCGAGTTGCCACATGACCCAGAAGCAGGGCTGCGGGCTGTTGACGTTGAGGAAATAGCCCTCGGCGTCGTCGCGGAACAGCTCGACGCGAAAACGCGGGTAGAGCCAGTGGCTGCTGCCGGCCGGCGCGTGCGCGGCGTCGATGGGCTCGACCGCCTGCGCCTCGTGCGCCTCGTCGGGTTCGAGCAGCGCGGTCTCGTCGGGTGCGGCGTGCAGCATCACGTCGGCCAGCACCCAGCGCCAGGCCTGCCAGCGCGCCATGGGCCCACTGACCGGCTCGCGCCGCATCACGACATCGACCTCGATCGCGGGCCGCTGCCGTGGGGGCGCAGACGTATGGTGAGCATGCATATGAAGGCGAGACTGTACGTCATCGCCTTCGCGCGCGCCGCCTGGGGCGCGCATGCCCCGCACACCCGGGCAGGCTCAATAGGTTTCGAGGTGCAGCCGGCCTTCGCGCTGCAGTGCAGCACCGATCGCTTCCCAGTCCAGGCCCGCGCCGGCAGCGATGTCGCGCAGCGCCAGCACCACGCCCTCTTCCATGCTCTTCAGGCCGCAGACATAGAAGTGCGCGTTCGGGTCCTTGAGCAGCGCGGCCAGGTCGGCCGCGCGCTCGCGCATCGCGTCCTGCACGTACTTCCTGGGCTGGCCCGGCGTGCGGCTGAAGGCGAAGTTGGTGTCGATGAAATCCTTGGGCAGGCTTTGCAGCGGGCCGAAGTACGGCAGCTCCTGCTGCGTGCGCGCACCGAAGAACAGCATGAGCTTGCCGCTCTCGAACTTGCCCGAGGCGCGCAGGCGGCGGCGCCATTCGGTCATCGCGCGCATCGGCGCCGAACCGGTGCCGGTGCAGATCATCACGATGTGGCTCTTCGGGTGGTTCGGCATGAGGAAGCTCGCGCCGAAGGGCCCGATCACCTCGACCTTGTCGCCCACCTTGAGGTCGCACATGAAGTTGCTGGCCACGCCGCGCACCGGCTTGCCGTCGTGGTCTTCCAGCACGCGCTTGATGGTGAGCGACAGGTTGTTGTGCCCCGGGCGCTCGCCGTTGCGCGGGCTGGCGATGCTGTACTGGCGCGCGTGGTGCGGGCGGCCCTTGGCGTCGGTGCCCGGGGGCACCACGCCGATGCTCTGCCCTTCGAGCACGGGGAAGGGCATGGCGCCGAAGTCGAGCACGACGTGGTGCGTGTCGTATTCGGTGCCGACGTCGGTGACGCGCAGGTTGCCGGTCACCGTGGCGGTGATGGTCTTCTGCGCGGCCTTGGGGCCATAGAGGTTGGTGAAGGCGTGCGCGGCCGACCAGGGCGGCAGCGTGGCGCCATAGCGGGTGGAGAGGAACTTGTCTTCCGTGGCGGCGGGCGCGGGGCTGGCGGGTGCCGGCACAGCGGCCGGCACGGCCTCGGCCACCGCGGCACCGGCTGCGGCCAGTTCCTCCGGTGGCAGTTCGGCGGGCAGGGATTCCCAGCCGAACTGGTCCTCGACGGAGTACGCGCGCACCTTGGGCATGGTGCGCCAGTTGTCGATCGAGCCCGTGGGGCACGGCGGCACGCAGGCCATGCACAGGTTGCACTTGTCCGCATCGACGACGTAGTTGTTCGCGTCGTGCGTGATCGCACCGACGGGGCAGGTCGCCTCGCAGGTGTTGCACCGGATGCAGATCTCCGGGTCGATCAGGTGCTGCTGGATGACGGCGAGTTCAACAACGGCGTTCATGGGCGATCAGCCAAATCTCACGTATTCAAAGTCCACCGGCTGGCGGTTGATGCCCATCACCGGCGGTGCGATCCAGCCGGCGAACTTGCCGGGCTCGACCACGCGGCCCATGAGCGAGGCGACGAAGGCGAAGTCTTCCGGCGTCGGCAGCCATTCGGCTTTCTTCGCGTTCCACTCGGCGTCGTTCACCACGCGGCCATCGGGCGACAGGCGGATGCCCGCGAGCGCGCCGATCTGGCGGTTGAAAGCCTTGTGCGGCACGGTCAGGCGCGTGGGGATGCCGGCTTTCTCGAGCACCTTGTTCCAGCGGTTCACACCGGCCACGGAGTCGGTGATGAAGTCGTCGCGCAGCACCTCGTTGAGGGCGTTGAGCATGGGCACCTCTTTCTCGAGAAGCTGCCCATTCTGCACCTCGAGCACCTTGTACGTCTGCCCCTTGAGCACGTGGTCGTCGGTGCGCTTGCCTTCCTCGTAGCGGCCCTTGAGGCCCGAGCTGTAGAAGATGGCGGCGTTGCTCGACTGGTCGGCGCCGAACAGGTCGATGGTCACCGAGTAGTGGAAGTTCAGGTAACGCTGCACCGTGCCCAGGTCGATGGCGCCGGCGGCGCGCACCTTGGCGGGGTCGTCGGTCTTGAGCTCGTTCATCACCTGCGCGGTGCGCTGCAGCACGCGCGACACGCCGCTCTCGCCCACGAACATGTGGTGGGCTTCTTCGGTCAGCATGAACTTGGTCGTGCGGGCCAGCGGGTCGAACGCGGACTCGGCCAGCGCGGAGAGCTGGAACTTGCCGTCGCGGTCGGTGAAGTAGGTGAACATGAAGAACGCCAGCCAGTCGGGCGTCTTCTCGTTGAACGCGCCCAGGATGCGCGGGTTGTCCTGGTCGCCCGAGGTGCGCTGCAGCAGGGCCTCGGCCTCTTCGCGGCCGTCGCGGCCGAAGTGCTTGTGCAGCAGGTAGACCATGGCCCACAGGTGGCGGCCCTCTTCCACGTTGATCTGGAACAGGTTGCGCAGGTCGTACATGCTGGGCGCGGTCAGGCCCAGGTGGCGCTGCTGCTCCACCGACGCGGGCTCGGTGTCGCCCTGCGTGACGATGATGCGGCGCAGGTTGGCGCGGTGTTCGCCGGGCACGTCCTGCCAGGCCTTCTCGCCCTTGTGGTCACCGAAGTGGATCTCGCGGTTGGCGTCGCCCGGGTTCAGGAAGATGCCCCAGCGGTAGTCGCGCATCTTCACGTGACCGAACTGGGCCCAGCCCTGCGGGTCCACGCTCACCGCCGTGCGCAGGTACACCTCGTGGTTGGTCGAGCCCTCGGGGCCCACGTCGTCCCACCAGTTGATGAAGTTGGGTTGCCAGCCTTCGAGCGCGCGCTGCAGCGTGCGGTCTTCGGAGAGGTTGACGTTGTTGGGGATCTTCTCGCTGTAGTTGATCGTGGACATGTCGTGCTTCCTCGGGTTCGGTGGGATGGTCAGACGCGGTTGAAATCGAACAGGGCCTTGTCGCCCTTGCCATAGACCTTGAGCGCGCCCTTGTCGCCCACGGCGTTGGGGCGGATGAAGATCCAGTTCTGCCACGCGGTCAGGCGGCCGAAGATGCGCGTGAGCATGTTTTCCTTCTGCGCGAAACGCAGGTTGGCCTCCAGGCCGGTGAGCGCGTCGGGCGACATGGCGGCGCGCTCCTCGATGGCGATGCGCACCTCGTCGGCCCAGTCGATGTCGTCGGGCGAGGCGGTCACCAGGCCGAGCGCGAAAGCGGCGTCGGCGTCGAGCGCCTTGCCCACGTTGGCGCGCACGGCTTCCATCGGCGCGGTCTCTTCATAAAAGCGGCGCTGCAGGCGCGACTGGCCATTGACCATGGGCAGCAGACCCAGGTTGAACTCGCCCAGGGTGAGGCGCGGTGCGTTGGCCTCGTCGTCGGGCAGGGCCAGCATGTAGGTGCGGTCGGCGCAGAAGGCCAGCTCGGCCAGCGAACCGGCGAAGCACGAGCCCTGCTCCACCAGCGCGAACAGGCTGCGCGAGGACACGTCGAGGCGGGCGAAGGTGCGGCGCAGCAGGCCGATGGTCTCGCGCACGAACCAGTGGTCCTGGTGGCGCAGCAGCGTGGCGTCGCTGGCCAGCACGGCGGCGGCATCGCCTTCGGTCTTGAGCAGCCAGGTGCCGATGTCGAGCTCGTTGGTGCGCAGGTTGAGGATGGCGTCGTCCAGCTCGCGGCCCATCTGCAGCGGCCACCACGCGGCGCCCGCGGCTTCGATGCCGGCGATGTCGGTGGGCTGGACGCCGCTCGGGGCCTTCACGGTCAGCGTGGCGGTGCGCTTGGCGCGGTCGATGGCGACGTTGACGTATTGATAGGCAATCCCGTCGGCGCTGTCGGTGCGCGCCACGCGCGGCAGGGCCACGCCTTTGCCGTTGGCGGGGCGGTCGCTCTGCGCGGCCAGCGCGTCGGCGCGCTCTTTCACGTGGGCCGCGAACTGCTGCGGCTTGGCGATGGAGTCGACCAGGCGCCAGTCCACGGCCTTCTTGCCGCGCACGCCCTCGCTGGTGGTGCAGAAGATGTCGGCCAGGTCGTGGCGCACGTGGCGCTTGTCGGTGACGCGGGTCAGGCCGCCGGTGCCGGGCAGCACACCCAGCAAGGGCACCTCGGGCAGGCTCACCGCGCTGCTGCGGTCGTCCACCAGCACGATCTCGTCGCAGGCCAGGGCCAGCTCGTAGCCGCCACCGGCGCAGGCGCCGTTGAGCGCGGCGATGAACTTCAGGCCGCTGTGCGTCGACGAATCCTCGATGCCGTTGCGCGTCTCGTTGGTGAACTTGCAGAAGTTCACTTTCCAGGCGTGGCTGGAGAGGCCGAGCATGAAGATGTTGGCGCCCGAGCAGAACACGCGGTCCTTCAGGCTGGTCACCACCACGGTGCGCACCTGCGGGTGCTCGAAGCGCACGCGGTTGAGCGCGTCGTGCAGTTCGATGTCCACGCCCAGGTCGTAGCTGTTGAGCTTGAGCTTGTAGCCGGGGCGGATGCCGCCGTCTTCGTTGATGTCCACGGCGAGCGTGGCGGTGGTGCCATCGACGCTGAGCTTCCAGTGGCGGTACTGGCCGGGTTCGGTGCGGTAGTCGACGGGGGCGGGCTGGCTCATGGAGGTCTCCTCGGTGGGGGAAGGGCGCGCCGGCAATCCAATGCCGGCGGCGTCAACATGAGTTGAATAATAGTGCATGTCTTTCGGCGAAGTCAATGCACTTTGATGCATGTTTCCGCCGCTGGTCGGGCGGGACTCAGCCCGCCACCAGCGCCCGGACCTGATCGCGCAGGGCCGCGAAAGCCCCGTCCACGCCCTCGAAGGCGCTGGTGTTGAAGTGCAGTTCGGCCTTGGAATAGAAGGCCGAGCGGCCCGCGAGGATGCGTTTGAGGTCTTCCATCGCCTCGCGGCTGGCGGCCATGGGCCGCATGTCGCCCTGGGCCGCCACGCGGCCCATGTGGTCGGCCGCGTCGGCCTGCAGCCACACGGTGGTGCAGTGCGCGAGCAGCAGGTTGAAGTTGGCCGCGTCCGACACCAGACCGCCCGGCGTGGCGATCACCACCTCGGGGTAGATCTGGATCGCCTCTTCCAGCGCACGGCGCTCGTAGCGGCGGTAGGCCGGCGTACCGTAGAGCGCGTGGATCTCCTCGATGCTGCAGCCCGCGAACTTCTCGATCTCGCGGCTCAATTCGATGAAGGCGTAGCCCAGGTCGTCGGCCAGGCGCTGGCCCAGGGTGGATTTGCCCGCACCGCGCAAGCCGATGAGCGCGATGCGCGTGCGCCGGGTGGCGTCGGTGTCGGCCTGGCCCTGGCCCAGCGCGCCACCGATGGCCACGCGCACGCGGCGCAGGTCGGCCTCGGGGCGGCCGCTCAGCATCTCGCGGATCAGCAGCCACTCGGGTGAGCTTGTGCTCACATCGCCAATCAGTTCGGCCAGCGAGCACTGCAAGGCATCGGCCACCTGCAGCAGCACCAGGATGGACGCGTTGCCGGTGCCGTATTCCAGGTTGGCCAGGTGCCGCTCGGACACGTCGGCGGCAATGGCCACGGCCTTGCGCGTCATGCCGCGGCGCGAGCGCAGCGTGCGCACGCGCTCGCCCAGGGCCACCAGGAAGGGGTGGCGGGCCTCCTCTTCCGGAGCGGCCTGGGCGTTGGCGGCCAGGGTGCTGGCGTCGTCATCCATGGACATGGGCAGTGACAGGGCTTAGGGTTGTCGGGCTTGCCAAACCGCAAAACATGCACTTTAATGCACATTCGCCAGCACGCAAGATAGTGCACTTTATCGCTTCAACGGCCCCGATGCCACCCCCGCCATGACCCAGACCACCCTTTTGCCCAACATCGTTGCCGGAAAAGCCCACGTGGCCCAAGGCGCCGGCACGCCGTTGTTCGACCCGGTGCTCGGCACCGAACTCGTGCGCGTGAGCCGCGAGGGCCTGGACGTGCAGAGTGCCTTCCGCTTCGCGCGCGAACAGGGCGGCGCCGCGCTGCGCGCGCTGAGCTACCGGGAACGCGCCGGCCTGCTGGCGGCCGTGGCGCAGGTGCTGCAGGCCAAACGCGACGATTACTACGCCATCGCCACCGCCAACTCGGGCACCGTCACGCGCGACTCCGCGGTCGACATCGACGGCGGCATCTTCACCATCGGCCAGTACGCCAAATGGGGCGACAAGCTCGGCGACGCGCGCGCGCTGCTCGACGGCGGGCGCATCCGCCTGGGCAAGGACGAGGGCTTCCAGAGCCAGCACATCCTCACGCCCACGCGCGGCCTGGCGCTGTTCATCAACGCCTTCAATTTCCCGAGCTGGGGCCTGTGGGAAAAGGCCGCGCCCGCCCTGCTCTCCGGCGTGCCCGTGGTGGTGAAGCCCGGCACGCCCACCGCCTGGCTCACGCAGCGCATGGTGCAGGACGTGGTCGAGGCCGGCGTGCTGCCCGCGGGCGCGTTGTCCGTGATCTGCGGCTCCTCCAACGGGCTGCTCGACGCGCTCGAACCTTTCGACGTGCTGTCCTTCACCGGCTCGGCCGACACCGCGGCGCTGATCCGCGGCCACGCCGCGGTGGCGCAGCGTTCGGTGCGCGTGAACATCGAGGCCGACAGCCTCAACAGCGCCCTGCTGGACCCGTCGGCCACGGCCGACAGCGAGGCCTTCAAGCTCTTCGTGGGCGAGGTGGTGCGCGAGATGACCGTGAAAAGCGGCCAGAAGTGCACCGCGATCCGCCGCGCCTTCGTGCCGCGCGCCCTGTACGACGCCGCCGCCCAGGCCATCGGCGCCAAGCTGGCCAAGACCACCGTGGGCAACCCGCGCAACGAGGCCGTGCGCATGGGCGCGCTGGTGAGCCGCGCGCAGTTCAACAGCGTGCGTGAGGGCCTGGAGCAACTGCTGACGGAAGCGCAGCCGCTGTACGACGGCCGCTCGCAGGCGCTGGTGGACGCCGACCCCGCCGTGGCCGCCTGCGCGCAGCCCGTGCTGCTGGGCACCGCCGATCCGGTGAAGGCCCGCGTGCTGCACGACGTCGAGGTCTTCGGCCCGGTGGCCACGCTCATGCCGTACGACAGCGAAGCGCAAGCCTATGAACTCATCCGCCGCGGCCAGGGCTCGCTGGTGGCCTCGGTCTACAGCGCCGACGCCGCCTTCACCGCGCGCGCCGCGCTGGAACTGGCCGACAGCCACGGCCGCGTGCACGCGATCTCGCCCGAGGTGGCGCAATCACAAACCGGCCATGGCAACGTGATGCCGCATTCGCTGCACGGCGGCCCCGGCCGTGCGGGCGGCGGCGAAGAGCTCGGCGGTTTGCGCGCGCTCAACTTCTACCACCGCCGCAGCGCGGTGCAGGCGCACACCGGCGCGCTGGACGCGCTGGCCGCGAGCGCCACCCCCTTGAGCCTCTGACCCGACACGCCCCCCCGAGAGGAGACACCCCATGAGCCAGCCCGATGTGGCCGCGCCACCGGCGCGCTTCAACTTCGCGCGTCACCTGATCGAACGCAACGCCAGCCGCGCCGGCAAGGCCGCCCTGATCGACGACCAGGGCACGCTGTCGTATGGCCAGCTCGCCGACGCCGTGGCCCGCTTCAGCGGCGCGCTGCGCACACTGGGCCTGCGGCGCGAGGAACGCGTGCTGCTGTTCGCGCACGACAGCAGCGACTGGGTGGTGGCTTTCCTGGGTGCGCTGCACGCCGGCGTGGTGCCCGTGGCGATCAACACCCTGCTGCCCGCCAAGGACATCGCCTACATGCTCGGCGACAGCCGCTCGCAGGCCGTCGTCACCTCGGGCGCGCTGCTGCCCACGCTGCAGGAAGCCCTGGCGCTGGGTGGCCACGAGGTCAGGCACCTGATCGTCTCGCGTGGCAACACGCTGCCGGCCGGCGCCCACGCGTTCGACGCGCTCGTGACGGCGGCAACGCCCGCGGTGCCCACCGACACGCACGCCGATGAACCCGCGTTCTGGCTCTATTCCAGCGGTTCCACCGGCGCACCCAAGGGGACGGTGCACACGCAGGGCAACCTGTACTGGACGGCCGAGCTCTATGGCCGCGGCGTGCTGCAGATGCGCGAGAGCGACGTGGTGTTCTCGGCCGCCAAGCTGTTCTTCGCCTACGGCCTGGGCAATGCGCTGAGCTTCCCGCTGAGCGTGGGTGCCAGCGTGGTGCTGATGGCCGAGCGCCCCACGCCGCAGGCCTGCTTCGCGCGCATGACGCAGCACCGGCCCACCATCTTCTGCGGCGCGCCCACCGGCTACGGCGGCATGCTCGCCAGCCCCGACCTGCCCGCGAAGAGCGCCGTGGCGCTGCGCCTGTGCTCGTCGGCCGGCGAGGCCCTGCCGCAGGACATCGGCGAACGCTGGACGCGCCACTTCGGCGTCGAGATCATCGACGGCATCGGCTCGACCGAGATGCTGCACATCTTCCTCTCCAACATCCCGGGCCAGGTGCGCTATGGCACCACGGGTTTCCCGGTGCCCGGCTATGCGGTGGAGCTGCGCGGCGAGAACGGCCAGCCCGTGGCCGATGGCGAGATCGGCGACCTGTACATCCAGGGCCCGAGCGCGGCGCTGCTGTACTGGAACAACCGCGCCAAGAGCCGCGACACCTTCCAGGGCGGCTGGACCAAGAGCGGCGACAAGTACCTGCGCAACACCGACGGCACCTACACCTACGCCGGCCGCAACGACGACATGCTCAAGGTCAGCGGCATCTACGTGAGCCCGTTCGAGGTGGAGGCCACGCTGGTGCAACACCCCGCGGTGCTCGAGGCCGCGGTGATCGGCAAGGAAGACAGCGACGGCCTGACCAAGACCAAGGCCTACGTGGTGCTCAAGCCCGGCCAGCAGGCCAGCGAGGCCGATCTGCAGGCTTTCGTGAAGGAGCGCCTGGCGCCCTACAAGTACCCGCGCTTCATCGAGTTCCTCGACGAGCTGCCCAAGACCGCGACCGGCAAGATCCAGCGCTTCCGGCTGCGCGAGCGCGAGAAGGCCGCGGGCTGAGCGGCGGAGCGTGGGGGCGCATTTTTTTCAGCCGATCTCGGGCGCGGTGAGCGCGTACAGGCGGGGCAGGTCGAGCCGCGGCGCGGGGCCGCGGTACATGCGCGCCGTGACCGTGCCCGGTACCATGCTGTGCCGCTCGGCCAACGCGACGGCTTCGCGGTTGGGCTCGGGAACGTCCAGGTAAACCGGGTCGCGCGGCATCACGCAGCCCAGCAGGCCGTCGAGCAGCGCGTCGGCGATCGCGGGGGTGTCGGCGCACAGCGGGCCGATGCGGTGGCCGCTCACGCAGGCGCGCACCACGCCATAGCCCCGCAACCGGCGGTCCTGCCACCAGCCCAGGGCCATGCCCTGGCGCTGCTGGATCCAGGCCTGCAGGAACACCGGGCGCGGCTCGGGGTGGAAGGCGCGGTCGTAAGTGGCCAGCGCTTCGAAGGGAATCGCGGTGAGCTTGACGATGCGGGGATCGCGCGGCCGCGGCGCGCGGCTCGTTACCTGGTAGCGCCGCGTATGCCAAGCGACGTCGAAACCGCTGCGGCGGTAGCGCGGTTGCTGATCGATCAGGCCGTCGAGACCGACCACGCAACCCTTGAGGTGGTCGAGCGCGGCGTTCCAGACCGCCAGGCCCAGGCCCTGCCCGCGCAGGTGCGGCGGCACGATGTGCAGGCCGATGAAGCCGTAGCTCACGCTGTAGCGCAGGCCGCTGATCGAGGCGACGGGCACGTCGCCCATCCAGGCCATGAAATGCCCGCGCACATCGATCGGGTGGAAAACGTCGGCGTCCTGACGGCCGGGGTTCCACCCCTCTTCCCGCGCCCAGTCCATGGAGAGGATGAGTTCGGCGCGCGACATGCGCAGGATGTGCAGGGGCAGGTGGATCATGGCGGGCTTTCCGGGTGGTCCGCTCATGTCAACCGATGTGCCGCGCCCGCGCCATACGCTTCAGGCGGTATTCGCACCCCGGAGAAACCCGTGCCTGCCACGGCACGCGCCTCAAGTGTCCTTGGAGATCTTGATGCTCGGGAACTTCGAGGAGAAGTCCTTCGCCTTGGCCGCGATCTTGATCGCCACCTGCCGCGCCACGCCTTTGTAGAGGCCGGCGATCTCGCCCTCCGGGTCGGCCACCACGGTGGGCTGGCCGCTGTCGGCCTGCACGCGGATGCTCATGTTCAGCGGCAGCGCACCCAGGTAATCCATGCCGTACTCGGCCGCCATGTTCTTGCCGCCATCGACACCGAAGATGTGCTCCACGTGGCCGCACTTCTCGCACACGTGCACGGCCATGTTCTCCACGATGCCCAGGATGGGCACGCCCACCTTCTCGAACATCTTGATGCCCTTGCGGGCGTCGAGCAGCGCGATGTCCTGCGGCGTGGTGACGATCACCGCGCCGGTGAGCGGCACGCGCTGCGACAGCGTGAGCTGGATGTCGCCGGTGCCGGGCGGCATGTCGACGATCAGGTAGTCGAGGTCTTTCCAGTTGGTCTGGCGCAGCAGTTGCTCCAGCGCCTGCGTGGCCATGGGGCCGCGCCAGATCATGGCTTCGTCGCGGTCGATGAGGAAGCCGATGGAGATGCACTGGATGCCGTAGTTCTCCAGCGGCTCCATGCTCTGCCCGTCGGTGCTCTCGGGCCGGCCTTCGATGCCCAGCATCATGGGCTGGCTGGGGCCGTAGATGTCGGCGTCGAGCACGCCCACGCGGGCGCCTTCGGCGGCCAGCGCCAGCGCCAGGTTCACGGCGGTGGTGCTCTTGCCCACGCCGCCCTTGCCCGAGGCCACGGCGATGATGTTCTTGACGTTGGCCATGAGCTGCACGCCACGCTGCACCGCGTGCGCGATGACCTTGACGCTCAGGTTGACCGAGACGTTTTCCACGCCCGGCACCGAGCGCGCGGCCGCGATCAGTGCCTTGCGCAGCGCGGGCATCTGGCTCTTGGCGGGGTAGCCCAGCTCGACGTCGAAGGACACGTCGCCGTCCTGCACCTGCAGGTTCTTCAAGGCCTTGGTGGTGACGAAGTCGCGCCCGGTGTTCGGGTCCTGCACGGCTTGCAGCGCCTGCATCAGCGCTTGTTGGTCGACGGACATGGGGGAATGGCTCCAGGGTGTGGGGTTCTGCGCCCGACAAAGGGGTTCGTGGCCGGGGCGGTGCTCTGCGGCGGGGGCAAAGTCTACCGTCCGCGCCCCCCGGTCCGGGATTCACACAGGCGGCGTGCGGTCATCGGGCCACCTAAAATCCCCGGCTTCCCGAAGAAAGCCTCCCATGAGCCCGCGCCGCCTGTTCGTCACCACCGCCCTGCCCTACGCCAACGGCCACTTCCACATCGGCCACATCATGGAGTACATCCAGGCCGACATCTGGGTGCGGTTCCAGCGCATGCAGGGGCACCAGGTGCACTTCGTCTGCGCCGACGACGCGCACGGCGCGCCGATCATGATCGCGGCCGACAAGGCCGGCAAGACGCCGCAGCAGTTCGTGGCCGACATCGCGGCCGGCCGCAAGCCCTACCTCGACGGCTTCCACATCGGCTTCGACAACTGGCACAGCACCGACGCGCCCGAGAACCACGAGCTCGCGCAGCAGATCTACAAGGACCTGAAAACCGCCGGCCTGATCGAGACCCGCACCATCGAACAGTTCTTCGACCCCGAGAAGAACATGTTCCTGCCCGACCGCTTCATCAAGGGCGAATGCCCGAACTGCCACGCGAAGGATCAGTACGGCGACAACTGCGAGGTCTGCGGCAAGGTCTACAGCCCCACCGACCTGATCAACCCCTACTCGGCGCTCTCGGGCGCCAAGCCGGTGCTGAAGAACTCCGAGCACTTCTTCTTCAAGCTGTCCGACCCGCGCTGCCTGGCCTTCCTGAAGCAGTGGACGAACAGCGGCGCGGTGCAGCCCGAGGTGCTCAACAAGATCAGCGAATGGATTGCGCCCGACGAGCACGGCCAGACCAAGCTCGGCGACTGGGACATCTCGCGCGACGCGCCCTACTTCGGCATCGAGATCCCGGACGCGCCCGGCAAGTACTTCTACGTCTGGCTCGATGCGCCCGTGGGCTACCTCGCGTCGCTCAAGAACTGGCTGGGCAAGCAGGGCGTCGACTTCGACGCCTTCATGGCCGACCCGTCGACCGAGCAGTTCCACTTCATCGGCAAGGACATCATCACCTTCCACACGCTGTTCTGGCCGGCGATGCTGCACTTCAGCGGCCGCAAGACGCCGAACGCGGTGTTCGTGCACGGCTTCCTGACCGTGAACAACGGCGAGAAGATGAGCAAGAGCCGCGGCACCGGCCTGGACCCGCTCAAGTACCTGCAGCTCGGCATGAACCCCGAGTGGCTGCGCTACTACCTCGCGGCCAAGCTGTCCGCGCGCAACGAAGACATCGACTTCAACCCCGACGACTTCCAGTTGCGCGTCAACAGCGACCTGATCGGCAAGTTCGTCAACATCGCGAGCCGCGCGGCGGGCTTCATCGCCAAGCGCTTCGAGGGCCGGCTCGGCACCGCGTCCGCCGACGGCGCGGCGTTGCTGCAGGCGCTGCAGGCGCGTGCCGAGGGCATCGCCACGCTGTTCGACACCCGCGAGTACGGCAAGGCCCTGCGCGAGGTGATGGCCCTGGCCGACCAGGTCAACGCCTACGTCGACCAGAACAAGCCCTGGGAGCTCGCGAAGCAGGAAGGCCAGGACGCGCGCCTGCACGACGTGTGCAGCACCTGCATCGAGGCCTTCCGCCTGCTCACGCTCTACCTCAAGCCCGTGCTGCCCGCGCTCGCCGCGCAGGTCGAGGCCTTCCTGCAGGTGCAGCCCCTGCAATGGGCGGACGCCACGCGCCTGCTCGGCGCCGGCCACGCCATCAACGCCTACCAGCACCTGATGCAGCGCGTGGACCCGAAGCAGCTCGAGGCCCTGTTCGAGCCGCCGCCGGCACCGGTCGAGGCCGCCCCGCTGCACGGCGGCGAGGCAATCGCCGACACCATCACCATCGACGACTTCGCGAAGATCGACCTGCGCATCGCGCAGATCGTCGACTGCGAGCGCGTGGAAGGTTCGACCAAGCTGCTCCGCCTCACGCTCGACGTGGGCGAGGGCAAGACGCGCAACGTCTTCAGCGGCATCGCCAGCGCCTACCAGCCCGAGCAGCTCAAGGGCAAGCTCACCGTGCTGGTGGCCAACCTGGCGCCGCGCAAGATGAAGTTCGGCGTGAGCGAAGGCATGGTGCTGGCCGCCAGCCACGCCGACGAGAAGGCCGAGCCAGGCATTTACGTGCTGGAGCCTTCGGCCGGCGCGAAGCCGGGCATGCGCGTGCGTTGATGCCGGCGTCCGGCCTCAACGCCGGAACTGCAGGTCCGGGTCGGGCATGGTGGTGGTCTTGATGACGCGCAGGTCGCGGTCATAAGCCACGCTGAAGATCATCGGCTCGGCCTGCGTGCGCGACTGGAAGCGCCAGTCCTGGTGGGTTTCGCCGCTCAGGGCATATGTCTGCGCCTTGCGCGGCTTGCCGAGCAGGCGGCGCACCTGTTCCATGGCCATGCCAGGTTGCACGCGGGCGAAGTTTTCTTCGGTCAGCACCTGCGACACCTTCACGAGGATGCCGTTGCCGCCGATGGTGATCATGTAGTTCACCGTGCCTTCGGGCTGGCGGTTGTACTCGTACACCTGCGCGCCGTCCTCGCCCTCCCACACCGCTTCGGGTTGGCCGAACTTCTCGCGCACGTCGGCCTCGGTCGACACACCGGGCTCGAGCTCGGCGATGTTCTGCAGATCGCAAGCCCCCACGAAGCCCACCGCGGCCAGCACACCGGTGATCAGGCGGCCCAGGCGCCACCAGCGGCTGGTCGTGTCGGGTCGGGTCATGCGCGTCTCCGGAGTGATGGGCCGGCCCAGTGTAGGCCGGCGCGCGGATGCCCCCGTAGCCATCGGTAACATCGGGCCATGTCCGGCCTGCCCCCGCTCGCCCCGTTCCGCCCCCGGTTGATGGCGGATCTGCGCGGCTACGACCGGGGCCGCTTCTCGCGCGACGTGGGCGCCGGCGTCACGGTGGGCATCGTGGCGCTGCCACTGGCCATGGCCTTCGCGATCGCCAGCGGCCTGCCCCCCGAGGCTGGTTTGTGGACGGCCATCATCGGCGGGCTGCTGGTGGCCGCACTGGGCGGCACCTCGGTGCAGATCGCCGGGCCGGCAGGCGCCTTCATCGTCATCGTCTACGGCATCGTCGAACGCTACGGCGTGGCCAACCTGCTGATCTCCACCGCGAGCGCGGGCGTGCTGCTGTTCCTGCTGGGCCTGTTCAAGCTCGGCGCCCTGGTGCGCTACGTGCCGGTGAGCGTGGTGATCGGCTTCACCAACGGCATCGCGGTGCTGATCGCGCTCTCGCAACTGCGCGATTTACTGGGCCTGCAGGTGGACAAGATGCCGGCGAGTTTCTTCGGCCAGATGCGCACGCTGGCCACGCACGCGGACAGCGTCAACCCCTGGGCCGTGCTGCTGGGCGGGCTGTGCGTGCTGGGCCTGTTCGTGTGGCCGCGGCTGTGGGCCATGGATTCGCGCTTTCGCCGCCGCATCGACGCGCTGGACGTGCCCGGTGCGCTGCGCGCCACCTCGCGCGTGCCGGGCCCGGTGATCGCCCTGCTCACACTGTCGCTGCTGGCCTGGGCGCTGAACCTGCCGGTGGACACCGTCGGCACGCGCTTCGGCGGCATCCCGCAGGGCCTGCCGGCGTTCGAGCTGCCCGATTTCTCCTGGGAAACCGTGCGCCTGCTGGTCACGCCCACGCTCACCATCGCGCTGCTGGGCGCGGTGGAGTCGCTGCTGTGCGCGCGCGTGGCCGACCAGCTATCGAACACCCCCAAGCACGACCCGAACCAGGAGCTCATGGCCCAGGGCGTGGCCAACGCGGTGGTGCCTTTCTTCGGCGGCATGCCGGTCACCGGCACCATCGCGCGCACGGTCACCAACATCCGCGCCGGCGCGGCCTCGCCGGTGGCGGGCATGGTGCACTCGGCCACGCTGGCGCTGGTGGTGCTGGCCGCGGCACCGCTGGCGTATCACATCCCGCTCGCGGTGCTGGCCGGCGTGCTGCTGTTCGTGGCCTGGAACATGGGTGAATGGCGCGAGTTCGGGCGCCTGAAGCACTTCAGCAACCACTACCGGCTCATGCTGCTGAGCACCTTCGCCGTCACCATCGTGTTCGACCTCACGGTGGCGGTGGAGCTGGGCCTGGTGATGGCCGTGGTGCTGTTCGTGCGCCGCCAGCAAGCCATCTTCCGCGCCGAGCCCGTGGTGAGCGCCGAGGGCCGGCAGACCTGGCGCCTGTACGGCTCCCTGTTCTTCGGCAACGTCACCAAGATCGATCCGCTGATCGCCGCCATCGAGGCCGCGCCCGGGCCGCTGCACCTCACGCTCGACGCCCAGCTCATGGTCTCGCTCGACACCACCGGCCTGGACGCGCTGGAGCAGTTGCACAAGGCCGTGCGGCACCGCGGCGGGCGGCTGGACATCACCGGGCTGCAGCCGCAACCGGCCTCGCTGATCGAGCGTTCCGGCTTCGCGGCCCGCCTGGCCGAAGGGGCGGAGGCGGGCCGGTAAAATCGCCCGCTCCCCCCGAACCGGACGCCCGCCATGGCCTTCTTCCGCCGCCCCGACTACCGCTCCGAGACCACGCAATTCATCGACCAGCTCAAGGCCGAGCGCCCCGGGCTGGAAGCGCGTCAGCGCGAAGGCCGGGGCTTGCTGTGGGACAAGTCCATCGACCGCGAACTCGCCGCCGAGGCCGAGGCCGCGCGCGTGGCGCAAAAGCCCTACGTCTACCAGACCGAAGCCGCCCTGAAGTGAGCACCGAGCCGGCGCCGACCCTCGACGAGGCCCCGCAAGGCCTGGACGGGGTGCTGCCCAGCGTGGTGGACAACGTGGCGCTCGCGCGGCTCTATGGCGAGCCGCTGTTCAAGCTCCCGCAGGACCTGTACATCCCGCCCGACGCGCTGCGCGTCTTCCTCGAAGCCTTCGAGGGTCCGCTGGATCTGCTGCTCTACCTGATCCGCAAACAGAACTTCAACATCCTCGACATCCCGATGGCGGGAGTCACGCGCCAGTACCTGGCCTACGTCGAGGAAATCCGCGCCAGCAACCTCGAACTCGCGGCCGAGTACCTGCTCATGGCCGCGATGCTGATCGAGATCAAGTCGCGCATGCTGCTGCCGCCCAAGAAAACGGCCGAGGGCGAGGAAGCCGAAGACCCGCGCGCCGAACTCGTGCGCCGCCTGCTCGAATACGAGCAGATGAAACTCGCGGCGCAACGCCTCTCCGAGGTGCCGCAGTACGGGCGCGATTTCCTGCGCGCGCAGGTCTACGTGGAACAGGCCCTGGTGCCGCGCTTCCCCGACGTGAACGCCCTCGACCTGCAGAGCGCCTGGCGCGACATCCTCAAGCGCGCCAAGCTGGTGCAGCACCACAAGATCAGCCGCGAGGAGCTCTCGGTGCGCGAGCACATGAGCATCGTGCTGCGCCACCTGCAGGGCCGCCAGTTCGTGGAATTCGGCGAGCTGTTCGACGTGAGCAAGGGCCAGCCCGTGCTGGTCGTCACCTTCATCGCCATGCTCGAGCTCGCCAAGGAAACGCTGATCGAGCTCACGCAGGCCGAAGCCTTTGCGCCGATCTACGTGCGCCTGGCCTACACCCCCAGTTCATGACCCAACAATTCGACGTGCTCGTGATCGGCAGCGGCCTGGCCGGGCTGAGCACCGCCCTGCACCTGGCCGCCACGCACCGCGTGGCCGTGATCACCAAGCGCGCCCTGCTCGACGGCTCCAGCAACTGGGCGCAGGGCGGCATCGCGGCCGTGCTGGCCGAGGGCGACAGCTACGCCTCGCACGTGGAAGACACGCTGGTGGCCGGCGCCGGCCTGAGCGACCTCGACGCCACCGAGTTCACGGTGCAGAACGCGCCCGCGGCCATTGCCTGGCTGCGCGAGCTCGGCGTGCCCTTCTCCACCGAGGACGGCGAGCTGCACCTCACGCGCGAGGGCGGCCACAGCCACCGCCGCATCGTGCACGCGGCCGACGCCACCGGCGCCGCGGTGCAGGCCACGCTGGTCGAGCGCGTGAAGGCCACGCCCAACATCCGGGTGTTCGAGCACCACATGCTGGTGGACCTGATCACCGAGCGCCGCGTGCCGGGCACCGACAAGGCACGCCGCTGCTTCGGCGCCTACGTGCTCGACACCGTGCGCGACGAGGTGGTCACCTTCGCTGCGAAACACACCGTGCTGGCCACGGGCGGCGCGGGCAAGGTGTACCTCTACACCACCAACCCCGACACCGCCACCGGCGACGGCATCGCCGCCGCCTGGCGCGCAGGCTGCCAGGTGGCGAACATGGAGTTCATCCAGTTCCACCCCACCTGCCTGTACCACCCGCACGCCAAGAGCTTCCTCATCACCGAGGCCGTGCGTGGCGAGGGCGGCATCCTCAAGCTGCCGCCACACCTGGGCAGCCACCGCTTCATGCCCGACCACGACCCGCGCGCCGAACTCGCGCCGCGCGACGTGGTGGCGCGCGCGATCGACTACGAGATGAAGAAGCACGGCCTGGATTGCGTGCACCTGGACATCTCGCACCAGAGCCCCGCCTTCCTGCGTGAGCACTTCCCGAACATCCTCGCGCGCTGTGCCGAGCTGGGCATCGACATCACCAAAGAGCCGATCCCCGTGGTGCCGGCCGCGCACTACACCTGCGGCGGCGTGGTGACCGACCTTGATGGCCGCACCGAGGTGGCGGGCCTGTTCGCCGTGGGCGAGACCACCTGCACCGGCCTGCACGGCGCCAACCGCCTGGCCAGCAATTCGCTGGTGGAGTGCATGGTGTTCGCCCAGGCCGCGGTGAACGCCATCCGCACCACGCCGCTGGGCGTACCGCCCGCGCTGCCCGAGTGGGACGACAGCCGCGTGACCGACGCGGACGAGATGGTGGTGATCTCGCACAACTGGGACGAGCTGCGCCGCTTCATGTGGGACTACGTGGGCATCGTGCGCACCAACAAGCGCCTGGAGCGCGCGGCACACCGCATCACGCTGCTGCAGCGCGAGATTCACGAGTTCTATGCGCAGTTCCACGTCACGCGCGACCTGCTGGAGCTGCGCAACCTGGTTCAGGTGGCCGACCTGATCGTCATGTCGGCCCTGCTGCGGCACGAAAGCCGCGGCCTGCACTTCAGCCTGGACTACCCGGCCATGCTGGCCGACGCCAAGCCGACGATCCTGGTGCCGCCGGCGCGCTGATCAGGCCGCGCCGATATTCGGCACCAGCGCGCCCGGGTTGTTGCCCGATTTCTGCGCCGCCGTGAAGGCCAGCATGCGGTCGATCGGCAGGCGTGCTCGCGGGATCAGCGCCGGGTCCACCTCGATGCGGTTGAGGCCCTTCTCCAGCACCTGGGCCACGCCGGCCAGGCCGTTCATGGCCATCCAGGGGCAGTGCGCGCAGCTTTTGCAGGTGGCGCTGTTGCCCGCGGTGGGCGCCTCGATGAACAGCTTGCCCGGGTTCTGCAGGCGCAGCATGTGCATCATCCCCTTGTCGGTGGCAACGATGTACTCGGGTGCGTCGAGCTCGCGCGCGGCCTTGAGGATCGCGGAGGTCGAGCCCACCGCATCGGCCAGGGCGATCACGTCGGCCGGGCTCTCGGGGTGCACCAACACCTTGGCCTTCGGGTATTCCTTTTTCAGCGCTTCAAGCTCGAAGGCCTTGAACTCGTCGTGCACGATGCACGAGCCGTTCCACATCAGCATGTCGGCACCGGTCTCGCGCTGGATGTAGCCACCCAGGTGTTTGTCGGGCGCCCACAGGATCTTGTGGCCCTTGTCTTTCAGCGCGCGCACGATGTCGAGGGCGCAGGAGCTGGTAACAAGCCAGTCGGAGCGCGCCTTCACGGCCGCGCTGGTGTTGGCGTAGACGACCACGGTGCGGTCGGGGTGCGCGTCGCAGAAGGCGCTGAACTCATCGATCGGGCAGCCGAGGTCGAGCGAGCAGTTGGCGTCGAGGTCGGGCATCAGCACCGTTTTCTCGGGGCTCAGGATCTTGGCGGTTTCCCCCATGAAGCGCACGCCCGAGACCACCAGGGTCTGCGCCGCGTGGTCGCGCCCGAAGCGCGCCATCTCCAGCGAATCGCTCACGATGCCGCCGGTCTCGATGGCGAGATCCTGCAGATCCGGGTGCACGTAGTAGTGCGACACCATGACCGCGTTGCGCTCCTTCAGCAGGCGCTTGATGCGCTCCTTCAGCTCGGCGCGCTGCTTCGGCCCGGGCTCCACCGGCACGCGCGCCCAGGCGTGCTGCGTGGGGCAGGCGGGCTGTTCGTACTCGACGTCGATGATGTCTGCGGCGTTGCTCATTCGGTCACCTCACAGCGTTTCGAAGCGCATGGAGAAGTCGGTCGCCTTCACGTCCTTGGTGAGGGCTCCGATGGAGATGCGGTCCACACCGGTTTCTGCAAGGGCGCGCACGGTGGACAGGTTCACACTACCCGAGATTTCGAGGATGGCTCGGCCGGCGTTGCGCTGCACCGCTTCGTGCAGCGTGGGCAGGTCCATGTTGTCGAGCAGCACCATGGTGGCGCCGCTGGCCAGGGCTTCGTCCAGTTGCGCCAGCGTTTCCACCTCGATCTCCACGAAGCGCGCCGCCGGCACCGTGTCGCGCACGCGCTGCAGCACCGCGGCCACGCCACCGGCGGCGGCGATGTGGTTCTCCTTGATCAGCACGGCATCGAACAGGCCGATGCGGTGGTTCACGCCGCCACCGGTCTTCACCGCGTACTTCTGCGCCAGGCGCAGGCCGGGCAGGGTCTTGCGCGTGTCCACGATGGCCGCGCGCGTGCCGGCCACCGCCGCCACGTAGGTCGCGGTCTGCGTGGCCACGGCCGAGAGCAGTTGCAGGAAGTTCAGCGCCGTGCGCTCGGCCGTCAGCAGCGGTTGCGCGCGGCCTTCGATGGTGAGCACGGTCTGGTCGGGTGCGCAGCGCGCGCCTTCGCCCACGTGCCAGGTCAACCGGGCTTGCGGATCGAGTGCACGCACGGTCGCATTGACCCAGGGCGTGCCGCAGATGACGGCGCTTTCGCGCGCCAGGATGCGCGCGCGCACCGGGCGCTGCGGATCGACCAGCGCGGCGGTCAGGTCGCCCGCGCCGACGTCTTCGGCCAGGGCGCGCGCCACGTCCTGCGTGGCCAGCGCATCGAGGTCGGTGGCGTTGAATTCGGAGAGGTGTTTCATCGTGGGAAAAGGCGCTGAAATGGCACCGCGCGGGGGGCCGCACTTCAATGGTGCGATGCACTATAGTCCCGCATTCTCGTTCACCGCCCGGCCTGCGCCGGTCTCCGACATGAGCAACCCCACCTCCGCCACGCCCTACGGCACGCTGCCCGCCGCTTCGCCGCTGCCCGCACGCAAACCCGTGAGCCTGCCGCGACTGGCCGAGCTGCGCGAGCGCGGCGAGAAGATCACCATGCTCACCGCTTACGACGCCACCTTCGCGGCGGTGGCTGACGCGGCGGGTGTCGAAACCATCCTCGTCGGCGATTCGCTCGGCATGGTCTGCCAGGGCCTGGCCAGCACCGCGGGCGTCACGCTGGAAACCATGGCCTACCACGTGGAAAGCGTGGCGCGCGGCCTGCGCCGCGTGCAGGGCACGGCCTGGCTGCTGGGCGACCTGCCCTTTGGCAGCTACCACGAGTCGAAAGAACAGGCCATGCGCAGCGCCGCGCAGCTGGTGCACGCGGGCGCGCACATGATCAAGCTCGAAGGTGGCGGCTGGACGGCCGACACCGTGCGTTTCCTCGTCGAGCGCGGCATCCCGGTCTGCGCGCACCTGGGCCTCACGCCGCAGACCGTGCACGCGCTCGGCGGCTACCGCGTGCAGGGCCGCGACGACCAGGCCGCCCTCACGCTCAAGCGCCATGCGCTCGAGCTGCAGGACGCCGGCGCCACCATGCTGGTGCTGGAGATGGTGCCCGCCGCGCTGGCGGCCGAAATCACCCAGCAACTGCCGCGCTGCCACACCATCGGCATCGGGGCCGGCAAGGGCACCGCGGGCCAGGTGCTGGTGATGCACGACATGCTGGGCATCAACCTGGGCAAGAACCCGAAGTTCGTGCGCAACTTCATGGACGGTGCGAGTTCGGTGCGCGAAGCCATGGCCGCCTACGTGACGGCCGTGAAGGACGGCAGCTTCCCCGACGACGCCCTTCACGCCTGGTGAGCATGCAAGTCGTTCACACCATCGCCGACCTGCGCGCGGCGCTGCGGCCATTCAACGCGCCCGCCCTGGTGCCCACCATGGGCAACCTGCACGCCGGCCACCTGGCCCTGGTGAAAGCCGCCGTGCCGCTGGGCGACGTGACCGTGGCGAGCGTCTTCGTCAACCGCCTGCAGTTCGCGCCGCACGAAGATTTCGACACCTACCCGCGCACGCTCGAGGCCGACTGCGAGAAGCTCGCGGCCGCGGGCTGCAACGTGGTGTTCGCCCCCAGCGAGCGCGACATGTACCCCGAGCCGCAGGGCTACAAGGTGCAGCCGCCCGCCGAGCTCGCCGACATTCTGGAAGGCCATTTCCGCCCCGGCTTCTTCACCGGCGTGTGCACCGTGGTCATGAAGCTGTTCCAGATCGCCTTCGCCGAGGCCAAGGGCCGGCGCACCGCGGTGTTCGGCCAGAAGGACTACCAGCAGCTCATGGTGATCCGGCGCATGGTGAAGCAGTTCGCACTGCCGATCGACATCGTGGCCGGCCCCACCGAGCGGGCGGCCGATGGCCTGGCGCTGAGCTCGCGCAACGGCTACCTGAGCGAGGCCGAGCGCGCCGAGGCGGTGCAGCTCTCGCTGGCGCTGCGCGCGCTCGGGCGCGACGCATTGGCCGCGGCCGACGGGTTGCAGCGCCACCTGCCGGCACTGGAAGAACGCGCGATGCAGGGCCTGGCCGCGCGCGGCTGGAAGCCCGACTACCTCACGGTGCGCCGCCGCGAAGACCTGCAGCCGCCCCGCCCGGGCGACGCGCTCGTCGTGCTGGGCGCCGCGCGCCTGGGCACCACGCGCCTGATCGACAACCTCGAGCTTTAAGCGCCTTCGCTTTTGGGGTCGCGCCCCATCAGGGCCGCAACGGCCTGCGCGGGCTGCAGGCGGCCTTCGAGCAAGGCCACCACCGCGTCGGTGATGGGCATGTCCACCCCCAGCAACCGGGCGCGCTGGGCCACGGTGCGCGCGCTGTACACCCCCTCGGCCACGTGGCCCAGCGAGGCCACCGCCTGCGCCAGCGTCTGGCCGCGCGCCAGCAGCAGGCCCACCTGGCGGTTGCGCGACAGATCGCCGGTGGCGGTGAGCACCAGGTCGCCCAGGCCCGACAGGCCCATGAAAGTCTCGGGCCGCGCACCCAGCGCCACACCCAGGCGCGTGATTTCGGCGAGGCCGCGCGTGATCAGCGCGGCGCGCGCGTTCAGGCCCAGGCCCAGGCCATCGCACAGGCCGGTGGCGATGGCCAGCACGTTCTTCACGGCCCCACCCACCTCCACGCCAGCCACGTCGTCGTTGGCGTAGACGCGCAGCGTGGGGCCGTGAAAGGCCGCGACCAGGGCGTCTCGCACGGCCGCGTGGGCGCTCGCGGCCACCAGCGCCGTGGGCTGGCCGCGCGCCACCTCCTGCGCGAAGCTCGGGCCGCTGAGCACCCCGGCCTGCAACGCGGGCGCCACCTCGGCGGCGATCTCGTGGCCGAGCAGGCCGGGCTGATGATCGGAAGCGGCTCGCTCGAAGCCCTTGCACAACCAGGCCACAGGCACCCGCAGGCCCGCCATCGCCGAGAGCCATTCGCGCAGCGCCGCCATGGGCGTGGCGATGACCACGAGATCGGCATCGGCCGCGAGCGCCAGGGCGTCGCCACCGGTCACGCGCAGGGATTCGGGCAATGCCTGGCCAGGCAGGTAGCGGGCGTTGTCACGCCGCTCGGCGATCTCGCGCGCCTGGGCATCGTCGCGGGCCCAGAGCGTCACGCGTGCCGCACCATGGCGGGCGGCACCGATGGCCAGCGCCGTGCCCCAGGCGCCGGCACCGAGCACCAGGGTGCGCGGGTCGGGCGCGGGTGTCATGGGGCGATCAGGTGATGATGCGCGGCGCGTCGGCGCTGTCCTGCGCCTGCTGCTGGTCGTACATGGCCTGGAAGTTGATCTCGGCCAGGTGCACCGGCGGGAAACCACCGCGCTGGATGATGTCGGCCACGTTGCCGCGCAGGTAGGGATAGACGATCTGCGGGCAGGCGATGCCCATGATCGGGCCCATCTGGTCCTGCGGCAGGTTGCGGATTTCGAAGATGCCGGCCTGCTTGCACTCGACCAGGAACACCGTGCGGTCCTTGATCTTGGTGGTGACGGTGGCGGACACACGCACCTCGAACACACCGTCGGCCACGGGCTGGGCGTCCACACCGAGCTGGATGTCCACCGTGGGCTGCTCCTGTTCGAGCAGGATGGCCGGCGAATTGGGTTGCTCCAGCGAGGCCTCTTTCAGGTAGATGCGCTGGATCTGGAAGACGGGGGTGTCGTTGTCGGCCATGGTGTGTCTCGGGGTGGCGGGAATGAGAAAGCCCGCTGGGGTCGTTCCCTCAGCGGGCACAGCGGCGGATTATGTCAGCCGCGAATGGCGCGTCGGCGTCAGGCCGGCTGCAGCAAGGCCTGCAGGCCGCCGCGGGCGTCCAGCGCGTGAAGGTCGTCGCAACCGCCCACGTGCGTGTCGCCGATGAAGATCTGCGGGACACTGGTGCGCCCGGCAAGGCGGGCCATGTGGGCGCGCACTTCGGGTTTGCCGTCGACCACGATTTCCTCGTAGTCGGTGACACCGCGGGCCTGCAGCAGGGCCTTGGCGCGGTGGCAATAGGGGCAGTAGTCGCTGGAGTAGACGGTGACTTTGGGGAGCATGCGGGCGTGCCTGGCGAAAACCGGAGCCCGGATGATCAGGCTTTCTCGACCGGCAGGTTGGCCGCGCGCCAGGCACCCATGCCACCCGTCAGGGATTGCGCCTTCTCGTAGCCCAGCTTTTTCGCCACCGCGACACCGCGGTTCGCGCTCGAACCGTTGGGGCAGACAAAGATCAGCACCGCCGCCTTGTTCTTCACGGTGGTCGGCAGCTTGGCTTCCAGCTCGGCCAGCGGCAGGTTCTTGGCGCCGATGATGTGCCCGGCCTCGAACGCCTTGGTGTCAGAGACGTCGATCACGACCGCCTTCTCGCGGTTCATGAGGGTGACGGCGTCGTTGGCGTTGAGCGTGCCCGTGCGGCCACCGGCCTTGACGGCGGGCCACACCAGCATCGCCCCCGCGGCGAAAGCCACGGCGATCAGGATCCAGTTGTCGATGAAGAAGCTCACGGTTGTCCCTCGGGGATTCAGCAAAGCCGGGGATTTTAGAATGCCGGGCTTTGCCGCCCTCAATCCACCCCCCGCCCCACCGCGCCATGTACAAGCTCGTCCTGATCCGCCACGGTGAATCCACCTGGAACCTCGAAAACCGCTTCACCGGCTGGACCGACGTGGAGCTCACCCCCACCGGCGTGGCCCAGGCGCAGGAAGCCGGCCGGCTGCTCAAGGCCGAGGGGTACGACTTCGACATCGCCTACACCAGCGTGCTCAAGCGGGCGATCCACACCCTGTGGCACGTGCTCGACGGCATGGACCGCACCTGGCTGCCGGTGGTGAAGAACTGGCGCCTGAACGAGCGCCACTACGGCGCCCTGCAGGGCTTGAACAAGGCCGACATGGCCGCCAAATACGGCGATCAGCAGGTGCTGGTCTGGCGCCGCAGCTACGACACGCCCCCGCCCGCCCTGGAGCCCACCGACCCGCGCAGCGAGCGCGGTGATCGCCGCTACGCCCGCCTCAAGCCCGAGGAAGTGCCGCTGACCGAATGCCTGAAGGACACCGTGGCGCGCGTGATGCCGTTCTGGACCGAGGCGCTGGCGCCGGCCATCCAGTCGGGCAAGCGCGTCGTGGTCGCGGCCCATGGCAACAGCATCCGCGCCCTGGTGAAGTACCTCGACGGCATCTCCGACGCCGACATCGTGGGCCTGAACATCCCCAACGGCATTCCCCTGGTGTACGAGCTGGACGCGCAGCTCAAGCCCATCCGCCACCACTACCTGGGCGACGCCGAGGCCGCCGCCCGGGCAGCGGCGGCGGTGGCCGCGCAAGGCAAGGCCTGACCCCGCGGGCGGGACGAACCGCACACCCATCGGCAAAACAAGTCCACCGGGGCGGGAACCCCCGCGGACGGTACCCCTCCAAGGTGTATATTGGTCCAGCGCAGACCGGCGGGTTTGCGCGCGTTCTCCTGAGGTGCATTCATGACGAAACAGGCGGCTTCCAGGCTCAAGATCGTTGGCTGGGTGGCCATCGGCGCGGTGGCTGGCGCGCTCACCACCGTGCAGTTGCAGGCCGTGGCCCGCAACACGCTCGCTCCCCTGCCACTGGAGGAGCTCCAGCAGCTCGCCGCGGTGTTCGGCATGGTCAAGACCGACTACGTCGAGCCGGTGGACGAGAAGAAGCTGATCTCCGACGCCATCACGGGCATGGTGGCCAGCCTCGATCCGCACTCGCAGTACTTCGACAAGAAGTCGTTCAAGGAATTCCGCGAGGGCACCAGTGGCCGCTTCGTGGGCGTGGGCATCGAGATCACCATGGAAGACGGCCTGGTCAAGGTCGTCTCGCCGATCGAGGACTCGCCCGCGTTCCGCGCCGGCCTCAAGAGCGGTGACCTGATCACCCGCATCGACGACACCGCCGTCAAGGGCCTCAACATCAACGAGGCCGTGAAGCTCATGCGCGGCGAGCCGCGCACCCGGGTGCTGCTGAGCGTGCTGCGCAAGGACGAAGACCGCAGCTTCACGGTCACCATCACCCGCGAAGAGATCAAGACGGTGAGCGTGAAGACGCGCACCATCGAGCCCGGCTACGCCTGGGTGCGCGTGTCGCAGTTCCAGGAGCGCACCACCGAGGATTTCGCGCGCAAGCTCGAAGAGCTCTACAAGGCCGACCCCAACATGAAGGGCCTGGTGCTTGACCTGCGCAACGACCCGGGCGGCCTGCTCGACGCCGCGGTCGCGCTGTCGGCGGTGTTCCTGCCCGAGAACGTCACGGTGGTGTCCACCAACGGCCAGCTGGCCGACAGCAAGTTCACCTACAAGGCCGCGCCGCAGCACTACCTGCGCCGTGGCGGCACCGATCCGGTGCGGCGCCTCGCCGAAGTGACCGGCGGCGCTTACAAGCGCCTCCCACTGGTGGTGCTGGTCAACGAAGGCTCGGCCTCGGCCAGCGAAATCGTGGCCGGCGCGCTGCAGGACCACAAGCGCGCCACCGTGATGGGCAGCCAGACCTTCGGCAAGGGCTCGGTGCAGACGGTGCGGCCACTCGGCCCCGACACCGGCCTCAAGCTCACCACCGCGCGCTACTACACGCCTTCGGGCACGTCCATCCAGGGCAAGGGCATCGTGCCCGACGTCATGGTCGACGAAACCGCCGACGGCAACCTGTTCGCCGCGTTGCGCACCCGCGAGGCCGATCTGAGTAACAGCCTGGGTGCGGCGCCGCACGGCCCCATGACCGACGCCCAGCGCGACGCCGAGCAGAAGCGCGAAGAAGCCCGCGAGTCCGCCCGCAAGAAGCTTGAGGAAGAAGCCCGCAAGAACCCCGGCCAGCGCCTGGTGCCCGAGTTCGGCAGCGAGAAGGACTTCCAGCTCCAGCAGGCGGTCAACCAGCTCAAGGGCCGCCCGGTGCTGGTGAGCAAGTCGCAGACGGTTCGCACGGAAGAGAAGAAAGAGAACTGAGCGGCGCGGTGAACGACGCCCAGCTGCTGCGCTACTCGCGCCACATCCTGCTCGACGACATCGGCGTCGAAGGCCAGCAGAAACTCCTCGGTTCGCACGCGCTCATCGTCGGCGCGGGCGGGCTGGGCTCGCCGGTGGCGCTCTATCTGGGCAGCGCCGGCGTGGGCCACCTCACGGTGGTCGACGACGACACCGTCGACGAAACCAACCTGCAACGGCAGATCGCCCACAACCTGGCCCGTGTGGGCCGGCCCAAAGCCGAATCGGTGCGCGAAGCGGTCGCGGCCATCAACCCCGATGTGGTCGTCACACCCGTGCTGCAGCGCGCCGACGCCACCCTGCTCGATGCGCTGGTGCCTTCGGCCGACGTGGTGATCGACTGCAGCGACAACTTCGGCACGCGCCACGCCATCAACCGCGCCTGCGTGCGGCACCGCAAGCCGCTGGTCTCGGGCGCCGCCATCCGCATGGACGGCCAGCTCGGCGTGTACGACGTGCGCACGCCCGGGGCGCCGTGCTACGCCTGCGTGTTCCCTGAGGACAGCGGCGTGGAGGAAGTGGCCTGCGCCACCATGGGCGTGTTCGCGCCGCTGGTGGGCATCGTGGGCACGCTGCAGGCGGCCGAGGCGCTCAAGCTGCTCGCCGGGCTGGGCTCGCGGCTGGTGGGGCGGTTGCTGATGATCGAAGGCCGGGATCTCGCCTTCAATGAAATCGCCCTGGCGCGCCAGGCGCACTGCCCGGTCTGCGGCTCAGCCCACGGCTGACAAGCCCCTGGGCGCGTTCGCGCAAGGGCCATGGCGGCGACGGAAGTCGCGCGGCAACTCGGCTTGCGCTTCCTGGAACACGCCCCGCCGCGTGCGCCGGGCCTCGTCCTCCACCGCCACGTAGGGCCCTTGCCCGCGCCAGCGCTGCGCCCAGGCCTGCCCGCCCTGCACCAGCCAGCGGCCGATGTCGTCGCCCCGGTGGTCCAGTTGCACGATGCCGCGTCCGTAGCTGTCGGCCGCGCGTTGGTTCACCTGGACCGTCTCGCCCAGCACGCGGGCGGCCAGGGCATCGCGAGCGGCCAGTCCGCCGGGCTGGCAGATCTCGGGCGCATCGATACCGTCCAGGCGCAGCTTGCGCCAGCGCCCACCGCCGGCGGGCTGCACCCACACGGTGTCGCCATCGAAGACCCGCACCACACGCGCTTCATAACGCACGTCATGGGCACCCCCGTCGGCCAGCGCTGCGCCAGCCCACCACCCGAGCGCCCAGGTGATCGACAGGGCGCAGAGCCGCCGACGCGCCCCCGTCACCCTTTGCGGCCACCCATGACCAACAGCACCACGCCGACCGCGATGGCGCCGATGCCAGCCCACACCGGCACGTTGACCTTTTTCTCCTGCTTGACCGAGAGTTCGAGCGGGCCGAGCTTCACGGCATCCGATTCCTTGGTGTAGCTGAAACTGCCCATCACGAGGCCGATGCCCCCGGCGGCGATGAGCACCACACCGATCACTTTGGCGAGATTCATGGCTTGTCTCCTGAAGGAAGGAGACCGGATGATGCCTGAGACACAGGCCACACTCCGCGACCGCACCCCTGGTGCCAGAATGCGGCGAAACACGCCACGGAGAGGCACATGAACACGCGCAAACGGGCCGCTCGCCGGAGGGCATGCCATGGCGGCTGAAGCGAGCGGGTCGGAACTGATTTCGGTGGTTTCGCTGCTGGGTGCCGCCGTGGTGGCGGTGCCCCTGTTCAAACGCCTGGGCCTGGGCTCGGTGCTGGGCTACCTGGCCGCGGGCCTGGCCATCGGGCCTTTCGGCCTGGGCTGGTTCAGCAACGCGCAGACCATCCTGCACGTGGCCGAACTCGGCGTGGTGATGTTCCTGTTCGTGATCGGGCTGGAGATGCGGCCCTCGCACCTGTGGAGCCTGCGCCGCGCGATCTTCGGCCTGGGCTCGCTGCAGGTGGTGGTGTGCGGCGCGCTGCTCACGCTCGTGGGCGTGGCATTCGGCTTTTCCTGGCCCGTCTCGTTCATCAGCGCCATGGGCTTCGTGCTCACCTCCACCGCCATCGTGATGCAACTGCTCGGCGAGCGCGGCGACATCGCTGCGCCGCGCGGCCAGAAGATCGTCGCCATCCTGCTGCTGGAAGACATGCTCATCGTGCCGCTATTGGCGCTGGTGGCGTTCATGTCGCCCGACGCCGGCGCGATCGCCGCGGAAGGCTCGCGCTGGCTGAGCGTGGGCGTGGCCATCGGTGCGGTGGCGCTGCTCGTGGCCGCGGGCATCTGGCTGCTCAACCCCCTGTTCCGCGTGCTGGCCGCCGCCAACGCGCGCGAGGTGATGACCGCCGCGGCCCTGCTGGTGGTGCTGGGCTCGGCCTTGCTGATGCAGCTCGGCGGCCTCTCGATGGCCATGGGGGCGTTCCTCGCGGGTGTGCTGCTGTCGGAGTCCACGTTCCGCCACCAGCTCGAGGCCGACATCGAGCCCTTCCGCGGCCTGCTGCTGGGCCTGTTCTTCCTCGCCGTGGGCATGTCGCTCGACCTGACCGTGGTGGCTCGCAACTGGCACCTCATCGTGGCCGGCGTGCTGTCGCTGATGGTGGTGAAGGCGCTGTGCATCTACGCCGTGGCCCGCTTCGCGCGCAGTTCGCACGCCGACGCCCTGGACCGCGCCGTGCTGATGGCCCAGGGCGGTGAATTCGCGTTCGTGCTGTTCGCGGCCGCGCTCGCAGGCCGCGTGATCGACCCGGTCGTCAACGCCAACATGACGGCCATCGTCGTGCTGTCGATGGCGCTCACACCGCTGGTGGTGCTGGTGCACCGCCGGCTGGCGCCACCGGTCGCGCCCTCGGCCGAAGGTGCCGAGGCACCCGAGAACCTCACCGGGTCGGTGCTCATCATCGGCTTCGGCCGCGTCGGGCAGATCGTGAGCCAGCACCTGTTGCTGCTCGGCGCCGAGATCACCCTCATCGACCGCAACGCCCAGCTCTCCAGGGTGGCCGAGGAATTCGGCTTCAAGGTCTATTTCGGCGACGGCACCCGCATGGATGTGCTGCACGCCGCCGGCGCGCACCACGCGCGCGCCATCGTGGTCTGCATCGACGACAAGGAAGCCACCACGCGCATCGTGGAACACCTCAAGGCCGAGTGCCTGCAGGCCCGCGTGATCGTGCGCTCGCGCGACCGCGAGCACGCGCTCGCGCTGGCCCGCCTGGGCGCCGACGTGCACGTGCGCGAGACCTTCGAGTCGGCCATGGTGATGGGCCGCGAGGCCAGCCTGGCCCTGGGCGTGGAGCCCGAAGCCGCCGATGCGATCGCCGCCGACGTGCGCCGACGCGATGACGAACGCATGGCGCTGGAGCTGGTGGGCGGTGTCGACGCGGGCCTGCCGATGCTGGTGGGCAACCTGCGCCCGCACGGACACGCGACCGCGATGTCGGCGAGCCGGGATCAGGACCCGGCCTGATCGGCCGCCACCACCCCGACCGCAACCCCGCCGGCGGCCAACCCCCCGGCACCGCCGCCACCACCCCCGCCTCCGGCGGCACCGCCCCCGCCGCCGCCACCACGGCCACCGCCTTCACCGTCCCCACGCCCACCGCGGGCCGATGCGACCCGGCCCGGGCCGGAGCGCGGGATCGCCAGCGTCGGCGGGATGGGATCGAGCCCGAGCTGGCGCCGCAGATCGGCGCGCAACTCGTCCACCAGCGGCTGGCAGTCGGGCGCTTCACCGCGTTGCAGGGCGGCCAGGCAGGCCGCGGCCAGTTCCACCTGGCGCAACGAACCGAACAGCACCAGCTCCGCCAGCGTTTCCTCGATCTGCGCGCCGTGCTCGGCCGTGGCCGGCGTGAACGAGCCCGCGAGCGCGCGGTAGGCGGCCACGAGCGACTTCAGCCGCTCGGTTTCCTGCCGGTTCTCGCGCTGGCGCCGCTGCTGCACGCGCTGCATCACCACCACGCGGATGGCAAGCAGCACGATGGCCACGACCATCGAAGCCATGAGCGTGAGCGAGAGCGGGCCGAGGCTGGCGAGGTTCATGTCAGCGGTAGCGGGCGGCGGTGATGAACTGGTTGAAGGTTTCGCACCACACGATGACCGTGTTGAAGCGCATCAGTTCCACCCCGGAGGGCAGCTCGACGATGAAGTTCTCGAAGGTCTTCACGTCGCCCACTCGCTGCATCTGCGGTTTCAGGCGCGCGAAATCGGCCTCGGTTTCGACGAACTCGGGCGAAAGGTAGAGCTTGTAATCGGGCCCCGGGGCCAGGCGCCCCTGCAGCACCACGCGATCGGGGCCCACGCTCACCGCGCCCTCGCCCCAGTGCAGCGCGTCGCTGTCCTTCAGGTTGCGGCGGAACGTGCCGGTGAAGCTCGCGCCCTGCGCGGCGCTGGTCACAGCCTGCGCATCGGGCGCGGGCGGCGCAATCAGCAGCGGCAGCGTGTAGATGCCGGCGGCGAAGCCGATGGCCAGCACGAGCCCGTGGGAGATGAGCAGGAGGATGGCGCGTCGCATGGTGGGTCTCCGGAGGATGTCACCGTGCGTCGCGCGGGCGGGCCAGGCCTTACAGACGGGCGTCGAGCCCGCGCAGGCCGGCCACTGTGAGCAACACGGCCTGGGCCGCTTCGGTGCCCTTGGCACCGAAGTGCTGCTGCAGGAACTTGCGGTGTTCCACGTGTTCGTGGAAGTGGTGCGGCGCCTGCACCGCGCAGATCACGGGCACGCCGGTGCGCAGTTGCACGTCCATGAGCGCCTGCACCACGCTGCTGGCCACGAAGTCGTGCCGGTACACACCGCCGTCAACCACCAGCGCGCTGCCCACCACCGCGGCGTAGCGGCCCGACTGCGCCAGACGCTGCGCGTGCAGCGGGATCTCGAACGCGCCGGCCACGTCGAAGACGTCGATCGCCCCGGGGCCAAAACCGGCGCGCGCCATCTCGGCGAAGAAGGCGTCGCGCGAGCGTTGCACGATGTCGGCGTGCCACGAGGCTTCGACGAACGCAAAGCGCAGTTCGCGCGGGAGCTGGGGCAGTTCGGTGGATTGCGGTGCTTCTTCGGGCATGGCAGGCATTGTAGGAATCAGGCGCTCACGATCCAGCCTTCGAGCGGATCGAAGGCGGGCAGGCCCCAGCGCGGGTGGCCGGCCTCGTGCCGGTGCAGCGCCCAGGCGGCCTGCAACAGACACAGCACGGCGTCGAGCCGGTCGCCGCTGGCGTCGTCGGCCAGGGCATCGCGCTGGGCGTGGCTCAGCTTCAGACGCAGGCCGGCGGCCTGCAGCAGCGGCGCCTGGCCGTTCTCCAGCGCGTTGACCAGGGTCTTGCGCGCGATCAGGCGCTCGGGCGTTTGTTTCGCGGTGGTGTCGCTCTTGTACGAGGCCTTGCCCAGCACGCTGCGCGCCAACAGACCGGGGTAGGCCTCGAGCGCCACGCGCTGCGGGTCGCCATCGCACAGGCCGGGCAGGTGCACCCCGGCATCCACCAGGCGCGGCACGCCCGCGTGCAGCATGAAGGCCACCGGCGGGTTGACCCACTTCATGCTCGGGCTGGAGCCGGCGGGCGCATCGGTGGCGCGGTGCGCGAACTTCGCGCCCGCGGGCCGTGCGTCGCAGAAGGCGGCGAAGGTGTCGCGAATGGCCTCGCGCGGCAGGCCACCGTAGTGCGCCATGCAGGCCCGCCAGTCGGTGGGCCAGCCCAGCGCCTGCACCAGTTCACGCGGCAGGCCGAACGGCAGATCGAAGCCGCCGACCCAGGGCCCGGGTGCGCGCAAGCGCTCGCCCCAGGCGGTGAGCGAATCGAAGGTCTCGATCGCGTCGAGCACCACGCGGCCGCGATCGCTGCGGCCCACGGCCAGCGTGACGGGCTTGCGCCGCGAGGGCGCGCTGGTGAAATCGCAACCGAGCAGGGTGAAGCCCATGGGGTTCAGGCAAAGGCCAGCGCGCCCACGCCGATGGCGATGCACACCGCCCCCACCAGGCGCGGCGCCCGGTCGCCCTCGCGCAGCAGGTGGCCGCCGATGAGCGCGGCGAACAGCATGGAGACCTCGCGCGCCGGCGCCACGTGCGACAGCGGCGCGCGCTGCATGGCGAACAGCACCAGCACATAGGCGATGGGGCTGAACACCGCCACGCCGAGCGCGTGTTTCCATTGCAGGCGCCACAGGCGCAGTGCTTCGGCGCGGTCGCGCAGCACCGTGGGCGAAAACAGCACGAGCCGCACCAGATTGCCCATGTAGTCCACCAGGATGGGCGACATCAGCAGCACCTTCACCGCGTACCCATCGACCACCGAATAGCCCGCGATGAACACCCCGGTGAGCCCGCCGTAGTAGAGCCCGCGGTGCACGCGCTCGCGCGCGGCCGGGTCGTGCGCGGCGCGCCACAGGCCGGGGCCACCGGCGATGAGGAACACCCCGCCCACCACCGCGGCAATGCCCAGCCCGCCCAGTGCGCTGAGCGATTCACCGAGGAACAGCACCGCCACCAGCGCCGTGATCAGCGGGCCGCTGCCGCGCGCCAGGGGGTACACCACGGTGAGGTCGGCGCGCCGGTAGCCGCGCAGCAGCGTGACGAAATAGAACACGTGGATGACGCCACTGGCCACCACGAAAGCCCACTCGATGGCGCCCCACTGCCCCACCACGCCGCGCGCGAACCACCAACCCACGGGCGCCCACACGATGGCGATCAACACGGAGGAGAAGAAGGCGAAGCGCGCGTCACCGCCCGCGTGCTTGGCGGCGATGTTCCAGCCGGCGTGGATGAGGCCGGCGAGCAGGATGAGCAGGAAGGCGTCGAGCGGCATGGTGGCGGCGCGGCGGCGCCGGCAGGTCCGCTCAGGCGCGGCCGATGATGCTGGCCGTGGCCATCAGCTCTTCGAGCAGCGCAAGCGACACCGCGCCCGACACCGCGTAGGGGTCGAACTCGGGACGCTCGGAGTACTTGAGCACGATGGAGGTGTTGAGCTTGGCGAGGTTGACCTGGCCCATGGTCCAGCCGCCAAAGCGGCGCTCGCTGATTTCCTGGTAGTGCAGCAGCACCACATCCTTGTGGCGCGGGTCGGCCACGATGTGGTTGTAGAGCGTGTTCACCGCGCCTCGCCCGCCTTCGATGGCCTGCAGGAAGATGCCGCCGCCGTAGCACAGCACGCCCGTGATGCCATTGGAGGTGTTCTGCTGGCGCGAAACGTCGAGGATGCCTTCGATGGCCTTCGCATCCTTGTCGACGGCACGGCTGACGTAGAGCAGGCGAACGAGCATGGTGTTCTCGCGAGGGGTTTCAGCGGGGGATGAGGGCGAGGAATTCGCGGCGCAGGTTGGCGTCTTTCAGGAACACGCCGCGCATGACGGAGTTGATCATCTTGCTGTCCATGTCCTTCACGCCGCGCCAGGCCATGCAGTAGTGGCTGGCCTCCATCACGATGGCCAGGCCATCGGGCTGGGTTTTCTCCTGGATCAGATCGGCCAGCTGGATCACGGCCTCTTCCTGGATCTGCGGGCGGCCCATGATCCATTCGGCCATGCGCGCGTACTTGGACAGGCCGATCACGTTGGTGTGCTCGTTGGGCATGACGCCGATCCACAGCTTGCCGATGACCGGGCAGAAGTGGTGGCTGCAGGCGCTGCGCACGGTGATGGGCCCCACGATCATGAGCTCGTTGAGGTGCTCGGCGTTGGGGAATTCGGTGACCGACGGGCCCTTGACGTAGCGGCCTGCGAACACCTCCTTGAGGTACATCTTGGCCACGCGGCGCGCGGTGTCGCCGGTGTTGTGGTCGTTCTCGGTATCGATCACCATGGCCTCGAGCACGCCCTGCATCTTCTGCGTGACTTCGTCGAGCAGCTTCTCCAGTTCACCCGGCTGGATGAACTCGGCGATGTTGTCGTTGGAGTGGAAGCGATGGCGCGCGGCCTTGAGCCGCTCGCGGATCTTCACGGAGACGGGCACGCCCTCGTCACCGCCTTGGGCAGGCGAGCCCGGGCCCTGGTCAGGATCGGTCTTCATGAGCATGGGGGATGCTATCACCCACCCCTTGCCCAGGCACGGATGAGTGCTTAAGACCTCACGCCATCAAGGCCCGCAGATCGGCCAGGGTGTTCGCCTCGTGCAGCGGCTTGTCCGGGCGCGGGCGCAGCATGCGGGGAAAGCGCAGCGCCACCCCGCTCTTGTGGCGGGTGCTGCGCGCGATGCCTTCGAAGGCCAGTTCGAACACCAGGGTAGGCCGCACGCTGCGCACCGGGCCGAACTTCTCCAGCGTGTTCTGGCGGATCACGGCGTCCACGGCCTGGAACTCGGCGTCGGTGAGGCCCGAGTAGGCCTTGGTGAAGGCCACCAGCTGCAGGCCCTCGGGGTCGGCCGGGCGGCGCGCGGCGATCGCGTCCACCACCGACTGCGCCTCGGCCGCGTCGCGCGGCGGGCGGTTCCAGACGGCGAAGGTGTAGTCGGTGTAGACCGAGGCGCGGCGGCCGTGGCCGGCCTGGGCGTAGATCAGCACGCCATCGACGGTGAGCGGATCGATCTTCCACTTCCACCAGGCCAGACGCTCGCCCGGCCCCGCACCGCGCGCGCGGCCACTGCCATAGGCGCTCTCGCGGTGCTTGAGCATCAGCCCCTCGACACCGAGTTCGCGCGAACGCGCGCGCTGCGCCGCGAACGTGGCCCAGCCGTCGGCCGGCAGCAGCGGCGACAGCGGCAGACCGTGGCCTGGCGCGAGGGCCTCCAGCGCGGCGCGGCGCGCGTGCTGCGGCAGCGAGCGCAGATCGCGGCCCCGGTCTTCCAGCAGGTCGTAGGCCATGAAGCCCACGGGCGCGGCCGCCAGCACCTTGGGGCCCAGGGTCTTGCGGCCGATGCGCTGCTGCAGCACGGCAAAGGCCGCAGGCCGTCCGACATGCGCAGCCCCCGGCAGGGGCGTGCCCTGCGGGTCCCAGGCCAGGATCTCGCCATCGACCACCGTGCCGTCGGGCCAGCCAGCGGCCAGTTGCACGAGTTCGGGAAAGCGATCGGTCATCAGCTCTTCGCCGCGCGACCACACCCACACCTGCCCGGCGCGTTTGACGATCTGGCCGCGAATGCCGTCGAGCTTCCATTCGGCCAGCCACTCGCCCGCGTCGCCCAGCGTGGCCGTGGGCTCACCCGGCAAGGCCTGCGCCAGGAAGAACGGGTACGGCTGGCTGGGTTCACGCGCCTCGCCCGCCCCCGCATCGGGCGCCGCGACGATCGCGCGCCAGGCGCCCACCGTGGGCACGCGTTTGCCATCGGTGAAGCCCATCATGCGCGCGGCCACTGTCTTGGCGTCGAGCCCAGCGTGCTCGGCGATCGCGCGCTGCACCAGCAGCTTGCTCACCCCCACGCGAAAACCGCCGCCCACCAGCTTGACGAGCAGGAAGCGCCCGAGGGGATCGAGCTCGCGCCACCACGCGGTGAGCGCGGCGGCGATGCGGGCTTCGTCCGCGCCGCGCAGCGGCAGCAGGCGCTGCTGCATCCAGTCGTCCAGGCCGAGGTCGCTGCCGCCATCGGCCGGGCCGGGCAGCACATGGGCGATGGTTTCGGCCAGGTCACCCACCGCCTGGTAGCTCGCCTCGAACAACCACTCGGGCAAGGCCGCCGCCTGCATGGCCACGGCCTTGAGCTGGGCGGTGCGCACCAGTTGGCGCGGCTTGCCGCCCGCCAGGAAGTACATGGCCCAGGCGGCGTCCGCCTCGGGCGCCTGGCGCAGGTAGCGCACCAGGGCGGCCACCTTGTCGTTCGTGGCCGTGCTCTCGTCGAGTTCGGCGAACAGCGCCGCGAAGCGTTTCATGCGGCGGGTTCGGTGCTGTCGGCCGCACTCTCGGGCGCATCGCCGTACTCGGTGTCGAACGCCTCGGCCTGCAGGCCTTGTTCCTGCAGGTAGCGCACAAGCACCGGCACACTGCCGTGCGTGACGATCACGCGCTCGGCGCCGCTGGCGCCGATGGCCGCCAACAGGCCGGGCCAGTCGGCATGGTCGCTGAGCACGAAGCCGCGGTCCTGCCCGCCGCGGCGGCGCCAGCCGCGGATCTGCATCCAGCCGCTCGCGAAGGCGTCGCTGAAATCGCCGAATCGTTTGATCCATGGCGTGCCGATGGCGCTGCCCGGGCAGAGCACGAGCGCGCGCCGCAGGTCGGCCTTGTCTTGCACATCGCTCACCGCGAGCGTCGGTGGCAGCTCGATGCCCGCGGCGCGGTAGGCCTGGTTGAGCGGTTCGACGGCGCCGTGGCACACGATGGGGCCGATGGTCGCGTCCACCCCCGCGAGGATGCGTTGCGCCTTGCCCAAGCTGTAGCAACTGAGCACGCTGGCGCGGCCCTGCGCGGCGTTGCGCGCCCACCAGGCGTTGATCTCGGCGAACAGTTCGTGGTCGGGCCGCCAGCGGTAGATCGGCAGGCCGAAGGTGGATTCGGTGATGAAGGTGTCGCAGCGCACGGGCTCGAAGGGCGCGCAGGTGCGGTCGGGCACGGCGCTGTCGGGCGTGGTGCGGTAGTCGCCGCTGGCCACCCACACGCGGCCCCCGTGTTCCACGCGCACCTGGGCTGAGCCGAGCACGTGGCCCGCGGGGTGGAGCGAGACACGCACGCCGCGGTGGGTGATCGCCTCGCCGTACGCCAGCGCCTGCAGCGCAATGCCCGCACCCAGCCGCGCGCGCAACAGGCCCGCGCCCGGGGCGGCTGCCAGGTAGTGGCCATGGCCGGGGCGCGCGTGGTCGGCATGGGCGTGGGTGATCACCGCGCGGTCCACCCGGCGCCAGGGGTCGATGTAGAAATCGCCCGGCGGGCAGTACAGGCCCTCGGGACGCTGGACGATCAGGTCCGCTCGATCCGCCGCCGGGCCGCCCCAAGGCGGATCAGCCCCCTCGGGGGGCAGCGACGACACGAAGTGCGGAGCGTGGGGGCTCACGTCCCACCTCAATACCGGTGGCCGGTGAGGAAAAGCACCGTGCGCATGACGCCGAAGGCCAGGCGGTCGAGCAGCCGGTCGCTCCACGGTCGGGCGTTGATCGCGGCGGCATCCAGGCGCGTGCCGGCGGTCTGCATGAGGTGGTCGAGCTGGTCGCGCAGCAGCGTGGCGAAGCGCCGGTCGGTGGTCATGACGTTGGCCTCGCGCGCGAGCAGCATCGACAACGGGTCGAGGTTGGTGGAACCCACGGTGGCCCAGCGCTCGTCGACCACCGCCACCTTGGCGTGCAGCGCGCTCGGCGCGTATTCGTGCACCTCGATGCCCGCATTGGCCAACCGCTTGAGCACCGGCCGCGCCGCGCGGTACTGCATGAAGTGTTCGTAGCGCCCCTGCAGCAGCAACCGCACGCGCACACCGCGTTCACGCGCCAGCAGCAGCGCCTTGCGCAGCTTGCGGCCGGGAATGAAGTAGGCGTTGGCGATCACGATCTCGTGCCGCGCGGTGCCGATGGCTTTGAGGTACGCGCGTTCGATGTCGTGCCGGTGCGCCACGTTGTCGCGCAGCAGCAGCGCGGCGCGGGCGCCGTCCACGCCGAGCAGCGTGCTCTCGGCATCGGGCACATCGCTGCCCGGGAAGCCGCGTGCATGCGCCTCGAACTTGCGCAGCAGGCGCGAAAAATCGCCCGCGGGGCGCGAGCCGCGCAGCGCACCCCAGGCGGCCATGAACTCGCGCTGGCGCGCCGCACGCGCGGCCTGCAACCGCCACCACAGCTGCTCCATGGTGGCCACCATGTCCTGCACCAACGGGCCGGCCACGCGCAGGGCGTAGTCCAGACGCGGCTCGCCCAGGCGCCCGAGTGCCACGTCGTCGCGGTCGTCGATGAGGTTGATGCCCCCGCAGAAGCCGACCGTGCCGTCGATGACGGCGAGCTTGCGGTGCAGGCGGCGCCAGAGGCTGGGGAACAGCAGGCCGAAGCGGCCCAGCGGCGAATAGACGCGCCACTTCACGCCCGCGGCGGTGAACCGCTCGCGCCACTCGGCGGGCATGACGGGCGTGCCCACGCCATCGACCACCAGGCGCACCTCCACGCCACGGCGCGCCGTGCGCTCCAGCGCTTCGGCCACCGCCAGCGCAGACCCCTGGAACTCGAAGATGTACGTCTCGACGTGCACCACCTGGCGCGCGGCGTCCATGGCCTCGATGAGCGCGGGAAAGAAGTCGTCACCGCCACGCAGCAGCACGAGCTGGTGGCCCGGGCGCCAGGTGGTGGCGATGCGCGTCACAGCTCGAGGTCCGCGATCAGCGGCAGGTGATCGGACATGCGGCGCCACGCCAGCCCGTGCGGCACGTGGGCCGACACGGGCCGCAGCCCGCGCGCGAAGATGCGGTCCAGGTGGAGCAGCGGCAGGCGCGCGGGGTAGGTGGGCAGGCGGATGCCTTCGAAGGTGCGCAGGTCCAGCGCGGCCATGGGCTTGAGCAGTTGTGCGCTCCAGTCGTTGAAGTCGCCCGCGACGATCAGGGGCGCGCTGGCGGGCACCTCGCGCGCGATGAACTGGCCCAGCCGCTGCACCTGGCGCTCGCGGCTGGCGTGAATCAGCCCCAGGTGCACCACCACCACGTGCACGTCCACCCCCTCCACCAGCAGTTGCGCGTGCAGCATGCCACGCTGCTCGAAACGGTGGTCGGACACATCGGTGTGGCCCACGCCGATCACCGGCCAGCGCGAGAGCAGCGCGTTGCCGTGCTCGCCGTGGCGCGTGACGGCGTTGGTGCGGTAGACCGCTTCGTAGCCCTCGGGGGACAGGTAGCCCGCCTGGTCGAGCTCGGGCCAGCGCGTGAAGTAGCGTTCGAACTTGCGGTGGTGGCTGCGCACTTCCTGCAGGCAGACGATGTCGGCGTCGAACTGCTCGACCGCGAGCGCGAGGTTGTGGATTTCCAGCCGGCGCGCCGGCCCCAGGCCCTGCACGCCCTTGTGGATGTTGTACGTGGCCACGCGCACGATGCTCATGCGCAGAATGATCGCACGCGCTTTTGCACCTAGCGAGGCGCCGGGCCACCCAAGCGCGGGAGCCAGCCGATGGCCTCGGCGTTGGAGGGCGAGAAACACCGCTCCATGGCCTCGCGCCAGGGCAGCCAGCATTGGTCGCGGTGCTCGCGCGGGCTCAGGCGCACCGGCAGCGGGCGCGGCACGCACAGGCCGAAGAGGTGCTCGGTGTTGTGCGTCACGCCGCTCGCGTAGCGGTGGCGCCATTGCGGGTAGATCTCGTAGACGTTTTCCAGCGCCCAGTCGCGCAGGGCGTGGCCCGGCGCGCGCGCATCCAGGCCCGTCTCTTCGGCCACTTCGCGCGCGGCGGTGTGCTCGAAAGCCTCGTCGGGGTGGTCTTTCGAGCCGGTGACGGACTGCCAGAAACCCGGGGCATCGGCGCGCTCGATGAGCAGCACCTCCAGCGCCGGGGTGTGGATCACCACCAGCACCGATTGCGGCACCTTGAAGGGCCGCGGAGCGTCATCGGCCACGGCGGCTCGTGGACAAGCGCTGCCACAGGCGCCACATCGACCACACCCGCAACGGCGCGGAGATGAGCCGGCTCGGCCGGCGCGCCACCCACAGGCCAGTGACCGCGGCCAGCGGCCACACCAACTCGGGCGGGCGGGCCCGCAACCACTGCCATGCCCCTTGCACGCGCTCGGCCCAGCCGAACACGGGCTGCAAGGCCCCGGCGTGGATGCCGGCGCGCTGGCGCAGGTCGCGCGAACGGCGGCGCAGCGCCACGCGGCGCTGCGCGAGCTGCTGTGCGCGCAGGCCGGTCATGGGTCCAGCGCCTCGCGGTCCTGGCGCAGTTCCTCGATGCTGGCGGAGAACAGGCGCGAGCCCCGCTTCACGCGCTCACGCGCCTGCCACGCGGCCACCAGGCCGATCAGCAGGAACAGCCCGGTGAACACGCCCAGCGCAAGCAACCGATGTTCGTCCCACAAGGCCACAGTGATCAACATGGCCAGAAAGCCCAGGCCCAGCACCAGGCTGGCCAGCGCGATGGCGCCATACGCCACCATGCTGGCCACCCGCAGGACCTCCTCCTGCGCCTCGACACTGAGCAGCTCGAGGCGGACCTGGGCCAGTTCGATCAGGGTCGCGGCCAGGCCACGCACCGAGGCCGACAAGCGTTGGGCGGCGCGCTCCATGGAGGGGTCAGCGGCGGCCGATGAGCAGGCCGATCAGCAGGCCCACGCCGGCCGCGGTGCCGATCGCCTGCCACGGGTGCTCGTGCACGTACTCGTCGGTGACGCGCGCGGCCTCCTTGGCCCTGATGGCGATGGACTCCTCGATGTCGCCCAGCCTGTGCTTGGCGGCCATCAGGTTCTCACGGATGCGCTCGCGCATCTCGACCACCTTGCCTTCGGTTTCGTTGGCGGTGGCGTGCAGCAACTCTTCGGCGTCGGTGATGACGCGCTGCAGGTCGCGCACGAGCTTCTTCTTGCTGGCGGTGGTGTCGGTGGCGGCTTCGGCCATGGCGGGGCTCCTTTCCAGAAAGTGACAGGTCATTGATCGCGTTGATCAATGGTGCGACCTCGGAAGGATACGCAGGTTCCCGACAAAAAAGGCGCCCGAAGGCGCCTTTTGCGGCATGGTCCTACAAGGATCAGCCCGGCTTCACCGCGTCCGGGTTGCGCAGGCGGATGTGCAGCTCGCGCAACTGCTTCTCGTCCACCGGGCTCGGGGCCTGCGTGAGCAGACACTGCGCGCGCTGGGTCTTGGGGAAGGCGATCACGTCGCGGATCGACTCGGCGCCCGTCATGAGCGTGACGATGCGATCGAGGCCGAAGGCCAGGCCGCCGTGCGGGGGGGCACCGTACTGCAGCGCGTCGAGCAGGAAGCCGAACTTGAGCTGGGCCTCCTCGGGGCTGATCTTGAGCGCGTCGAACACCTTCTGCTGCACGTCGGCGCGGTGGATACGGACCGAGCCGCCACCGATCTCCCAGCCGTTGAGCACCATGTCGTAGCCCTTGGCGATGCAGCGGCCCGGGTCGCTCACCATGAAGTCCTCGTGGCCGTCCTTGGGGGCGGTGAAGGGGTGGTGCACCGCGGTCCAGCGGTCCTCTTCCTCGTCGTGCTCGAACATCGGGAAGTCGACCACCCACATCGGCGCCCAGCGGTCCTCGAACAGGCCGTTCTTCTTGCCGAGTTCGCTGTGGCCGATCTTGATGCGCAGGTTGCCGATCGCGTCATTGACGACCTTGGCCTTGTCGGCACCGAAGAACAGGATGTCGCCGCTCTGTGCGCCACTGCGCTTGAGCACGGCCTCGAGCGCCGCGTCGTGCAGGTTCTTCACGATCGGGCTCTGCAGGCCGTCGCGGCCCTTGGCGATGTCGTTGACCTTGATCCAGGCCAGGCCCTTGGCGCCGTAGATCTTCACGAACTCGGTGTAGGCGTCGATCTCGCTGCGGCTCATTTCGCTGCCACCGGGCACGCGCAGAGCCACCACGCGGCCGTTTTTGGCCTGCGCCGGGGCGCTGAAGACCTTGAAGTCGACGTCGGCCATGACGTCGGTGAGCTCGGTGAGCTCCATCTTCACGCGCAGGTCGGGCTTGTCGGAGCCGTAGCGGTGCATGGCCTCGCTGTAAGGCATGACCGGGAACTCGCCGAGGTCCACGCCCAGCGTGTTCTGGAACACCGTCTTGATCATGCCCTGGAACATGTCGCGGATGTCCTGCTCGGTGAGGAACGAGGTCTCGATATCGATCTGCGTGAACTCGGGCTGGCGGTCGGCGCGCAGGTCCTCGTCGCGGAAGCACTTGGTGATCTGGTAGTAGCGGTCGAAGCCGGCCACCATGAGCAACTGCTTGAAGAGCTGGGGCGACTGCGGCAGCGCGAAGAACATGCCGTCGTGCACACGGCTGGGCACCAGGTAGTCGCGCGCGCCTTCGGGCGTGCTCTTGGTGAGCATGGGCGTTTCGATGTCGACGAAGCCGTTGGCGTCGAGGAACTTGCGCACCTCCATGGCCACGCGGTAGCGCAGCATGAGGTTGCGCTGCATGTAGGGGCGGCGCAGGTCGAGCACGCGGTGCGTGAGGCGCGTGGTCTCGGACAGGTTGTCGTCGTCGAGCTGGAACGGCGGCGTGACCGAGGGGTTGAGCACCTTGAGCTCGTGGCACAGCACCTCGACCTTGCCGCTCTTGATGCTGTCGTTGGTGGTGCCTTCGGGGCGCGCGCGAACGACGCCGACCACCTGCACGCAGAACTCGTTGCGCACCTCTTCCGCGGTCTTGAACATCGCCGCGCGGTCCGGGTCGCACACCACCTGCACCGTGCCTTCGCGGTCGCGCAGGTCGATGAAGATCACACCCCCGTGGTCGCGGCGGCGGTTCACCCAGCCCGCGAGTGTGACGGTTTGGCCCAGCAGGGCTTCGGTCACCAGACCGCTGTAGTGAGAGCGCATGGCCATGTTGCTTCTTTCTTGCTTAAGGGTGATCCGCAGCGTGCGCCACGGTCTTGATCTTCGGGTTCTTCGGGCCGCCGGGCACGATGACGCCCATGGACACGATGTAGGTGAGCGCTTCGTCGACGCTCATGGCGAGCTCCACGCAATCGCGCGCGCGCAGCAGCACGAAGTAGCCGCCCGTGGGGTTGGGCGTGGTGGGCACATAGACGCTGAGGAATTCGTCGGTGAGGCTGTCGCCACCGGGTGTGGCCTGCAGTTCGTCGAGCAACTGGCCCTGTGGCGCGCCGGTGAGGAAGGCGATGGTCCACATGCCCTCGCGCGGCCACTGCACCAGCAGCGCCTTGCGAAACGCATTGCCCTTCTCGGAGAACAGCGTGTCGGACACCTGCTTGACGCCCGAGTAGATGGAGCGCACCACCGGGATGCGGTGCAGCAGCGCGTGCCACCAGTGAACCAGCTTGTTGCCGATGATGTTGGAGGCCAGCGCGCCGATCGACAGCAGGATGATGAGTGCGAACACCACGCCCAGGCCGGGCACGTGCACGCCCAGCCAGGCGTCGGGCCGCCAGGCCACCGGCAGGATGTTGAGCGTCTTGTCGAGCGTGCTGACCACCCAGTCGAGCACCCAGAGGGTGACGATGAGCGGCACCAGGACGAGCAGTCCTGCAAAGAGCCACTTGCGCAGGGCGGTCATGGGGCGGGCGGGTTCAGCTGGCGCTGCCGGAAGAACCGGCGGGGGTGCTGGCGGGCGCGGCGGCCGGCGCTTCTGCGGACTTGCTCTCGGCGGGTTTGCTGTCGGCAGGCTGGCTGTCGGCCGCCTTGTCACCTGCGGCGGGCTTTGCATCGCCGGCCGAGCCGCTGTTGCCGCCACGGAAATCCGTGACGTACCAGCCCGACCCTTTGAGCTGGAAACCGGCGGCCGTGAGCTGCTTGCGGAAGGCGTCGGCCCCGCAGGACGGGCACTGCGTCAGCGGGGCGTCGGCGATCTTTTGCAGAACGTCCTTGGCGTGGCCACAGGATTCGCACTTGTAGGCGTAGATGGGCATGGCGGAAACCTGGATCGGAGGGGGATGCCCGCGCCGGGCGGACAAAGCCCGCGATTATAAATTCCGGGGGGTTTCCCGGGCCGGCGGCCCGGCTCTCACCACAGCTGCACGCGAACCAGCAGCTGGGTGACCAGCAAGCCCAGCAGGAAGCCCACGCCGCCGTAGATGATGCCCTGCAACAGCCGGTTGGTGCGCCGCTGCTCGGCCATCAGGGCGTCGATCTCGCGGCGCAGATCGTGCGGGCGGTTGCGCAGGTAGTCGTGCAGCAGGCGCGGCAGCGCGGGCAGCAGCTTGGCGTATTGCGGCGCTTCGGCCTTGAGCTGGGCCAGCAGGCGCTGCGGCCCCACCTGTTCCAGCATCCACTGCTCCAGAAAGGGTTTGGCGGTGGCCCAGAGGTCCAGGTCGGGGTCGAGTTCGCGGCCCAGGCCCTCGATGTTGAGCAGGGTCTTCTGCAGCAGCACGAGCTGGGGCTGGATCTCGACGTGAAAGCGCCGCGAGGTCTGGAACAGGCGCATGAGCACCATGCCGAGCGAGATTTCCTTGAGCGGACGGTCGAAGTACGGCTCGCACACGGCGCGGATCGCGGCCTCGAGTTCGTCCACCCGCGTGTCGGCCGGCACCCAGCCGGATTCGATGTGCAGCTCGGCCACGCGCTTGTAGTCGCGGCGGAAGAAGGCCGTGAAGTTCTGCGCCAGGTATTCCTTGTCGAAGGCGGTCAGCGTGCCAACGATGCCGAAATCGAGCGAGATGTAGCGCCCGAAGCTGGCCGGATCGACGCTGACCTGAATATTGCCCGGGTGCATGTCGGCGTGGAAGAAGCCGTCGCGGAACACCTGGGTGAAGAAGATCGTGACGCCGTCGCGCGCGAGCCTGGGGATGTCCACACCGTGGCGGCGCAACTCGTCCATGCGGTTGATGGGCACACCGCTCATGCGCTCCATCACCATCACGTCGGTGCGGCACCAGTCCCAGTGCATCTCGGGAATGATGACCAGGTCGAGCCCGGCCATGTTGCGGCGCAGTTGCGCGGCGTTGGAGGCCTCGCGCAGCAGGTCGAGCTCGTCGTGCAGGTACTTGTCGAACTCGGCCACCACCTCGCGCGGTTTCAGTCGGCGGCCATCGGCCGAGAGGCGCTCCAGCCAGCCGGCCATGGTGCGCATCAGGTCGAGGTCCTTGTCGATCACCGGCAGCATGTTGGGCCGCAGCACCTTGACCGCGACCTCGCGGCCCGCGGCCGGGCCGGACTTGAGCGTGGCGAAGTGCACCTGGGCGATCGAGGCACTGGCCACGGGTTCGCGCTCGAAGTGGCTGAACACCTCGTCGAGCGGGCGGCCATAGGCGCGTTCGATGGTGGCGACGGCGATCCCGGCCGGGAACGGCGGCACGCGGTCCTGCAGGCGGGCCAGCTCGTTGGCGATGTCGGGTGGCAGCAGATCGCGCCGCGTGGACAGCACCTGGCCGAACTTCACGAAGATCGGGCCCAGGCTTTCCAGTGCCTCGCGCAGGCGTTGCCCGCGCGGCTGGTCCAGCCGGCGGCCCAGCGTGAGCACCCGCGTGAGCCGGCGCAACCAGGGGTGGTCAAAGCTGGAGAGCACCAGCTCGTCGAGCCCGTGCCGCAACACCACCCAGACGATGTAGGCGCCGCGCAGCAGCCGCCTCACCGGTCCACCTTCGGGCCGCGGGCCGGCGGGCGGGGCATGCGCTCCACGAAGGCCTTGATCCCGTCGGCGGCGCGGCGCGCGAAGCCCACCAGGGCGTGCGCGGGGGCGTCACCCAGCACGCGCGAGAGGTCTTCCTCCACGTCCCAGCGCACGTTGTCCACCAGCCAGGCGATCTCGGCGGCCAGCAGCACGTCGCCCTGGATGTCCACGCCGGGCTTGTCGCCGGCGAGCACGCGCTGCGCCAGGTCGAACGGCGAGGCCTGGGTCAGGGTGACGGTGAGCTCGGGGGCAAGCTGCGCGGGGTCGCAGCGCTCCAGCAGGCCGGCGCGCGTGGGCGCCAGCGCGAGGTGGAAATCCCCCCATTGCAGCTTGAGCGGTTTGCCGGCCTGGCGTTTGAGGCGCTCGGTCGCCGTAGGCTCCTGCTGCAACACGTGATTGAGAAAAAGAACGAGCCGGTTCTGCAGCTCGTCGATGACCCAGGCGGGCGGGCGCAACGCGCCCAGCAGCGACTGCAGGGGGTTGGCGCCGGCGCCAGAAACGGAATCGGGTGGTACATGCGACATGACCACCCGATTCTGACGGATAAGCCGTGCCCGACGCGCTGCGCCGGACCGGCCCGCGGGGTTTACTGCAGGGCCTGCACGCCGGCCACCAGCCAGCCACCCGGGCCGCTCTTGGGACGCGTGATGTTCCAGACCTCACGGAACGGGTTGGGCCCGGCCGAGGCTTCCTCGCGGATCAGGCCCGAAAACTCCACGCTGGCCATGTAGACGTCGTCGGTTTCCTCGATGCCCAGCAACTGGGCCTCGAGCATCACCACCTCGGTCTTGTTCGGTGCACCGCGGGTGTCGCGCTCGCGCTCGGCGAGCTGGCCCTTGATCTGCTCGAGCATCTCGTCGGTCATCATGGCGCGCAGGCTGGGGATGTCGGCGTTGTCCCACGCCGCCTGCAGGTTCACGAAGTTGGTCTTGGATGCCTTGAGGAAGCCCTCGGCATCGAAGCCGGCCGGAATGCCCCAGCTCTGGCGGCCCAGCAAGGCCGAACCGATCATCGAGCCGCCCTGCTCCAGGCCGACCGGCGCGCTGCGCTCCCACGGGCGGGCCGAGGCGTCGTTGCCCACGTTCTGCGGGCTGTAGCTGCGCGGCATGGTGGGTTCGAATTCGGCCGGCGCACGCGCGCTGTTGCCCGATGCGCCCTGGTAGGCGAAGCCACCACCCGACGCCGGTGCGGCGCGGCGGCGCATGACCATGCCCACAACCGCCAGCACCACCACGGCCAGCAGCGCGAACAGCAGGAACTGGGCGAAGGCTTCACCGAACCCGAGGGCCGACGCCAGCCAGGCCAGGCCCAGGCCGGCGGCCAGGCCACCCAGCATGGCGCCCCAGGGGCGCTTGGGTGCGGCGGCAGCGGCGGGTGCGGCGTTCGCGGGGCGGGCCGCGGCGTTCTGCGGCGCGGCCTGGGCCGGTGCCGCCTGCTGGGCCGGCGGCGTGTTCGGCGCGGTGCTGCGCTGCGTCACGTTGCCCGACTGCTTGCCGATGGACAAGCCGCCACCCATGCGTTTGGCGAAAGTTTCGGTCGAGCCGACCGCCAGGGTCAACGCCAAGAGAACCGACCACAGCTTGTTCATCATCCTTGCCTCCTTATTCGACTTCGAACAGCACTCACACGAGATCTTCAATCAACATTTGATGCCCACGTGCAGCGCCACGACGCCGCCCGTGAGGTTGTGCACATCGACGTGGCCGAAGCCCGCCGTCTTCATCATCTGTCGCAACGTTTCCTGGTCCGGGTGCATGCGGATCGACTCGGCGAGGTAGCGGTAGCTGGCCTCGTCGTTGGCGACCCATCGGCCCAGTTTCGGCAGCACCTGGAACGAGTACCAGTCGTACGCCTTCTCCAGCGGTTTGGCCACCCGGGAAAACTCCAGCACCAGCAACTTGCCGCCCGGACGCAGCGTGCGATGCATCTCGGCCAGCGCAAGTTCCTTGTGCGTCATGTTGCGCAGACCGAAGGCCACCGAAACGCGGTCGAAGCTCTCGTCCGCGAAGGGCAGTTTCTCGGCGTCGCACACCAGGGTGGGCAGCACCACGCCAGCGTCGAGCAGGCGGCTGCGGCCTTCGCGCAGCATGGCCTCGTTGATGTCGGTGTGCACCACGCGCCCCGTCGGGCCGACCTCGCGCGCGAAAGCGAGGGCCAGGTCGCCGGTGCCACCGGCGATGTCGAGCACATGGTGGCCGGGCTTCGCGTCGGCCACGGTGATGGTGTAGCGCTTCCAGAGCCGGTGCAGCCCGCCCGACATCAGGTCGTTCATGAGGTCGTAACGCGAGGCCACGGCGTCGAACACGCCGCGCACGCGCTGCGCCTTCTCGCCCTCGTCGACGTGCTGGAAACCGAAGTGGGTCTGGGCCATGCCGGTTGCCTCGGGTTCAGTGCGAATGGCCGCAGCCGGGGCCGGCCTTGTCGGGCATGGGGTCGTCACGGCCCGCGCCCGCGGCCTGCAGGCGGGCTTCGTAATCGGCCCACAGCTCGGCCTGCTTCGACCCCAGGAAGTAGAGGTAATCCCAGGAGAAGATGCCCGAGGAATGGCCGTCGTCGAACGTGGGCTGCACGGCGTAATTGCCCACCGGCTGCAAATCGAGCAGGCCGACCTGGCGCTTGCCGGTCTGCAGCACCTCCTGCCCCTTGCCGTGGCCCTGCACCTCGGCCGAGGGCGAGTACACGCGCATCAGTTCGAAGGGGATGCGGTAGGTCTGCCCGTCGGAAAAGCTCACCTCGAGCACGCGCGAGGCGCTGTGCACGGTGATGTCCTGCGGGGTGGGGGTGTTGCGGTCCAGGCCGGCCATGGGTTTTGTCTCCGTGCGATCAGACGAGAACGCGTTCGATACCACCCTGGTTGGCGCGCTCCACGTACTCGGGCAGCCAGTTCTCGCCCAGGATGTGGCGCGCCATCTCGACCACGATGTAGTCGGCCTCGAGCAGGCCGTTCTGCAGATCGTCGCCGTAGCGGGTGAGGCCTTGCAAGCAGCTCGGGCAGCTGGTGAGGATCTTGACGTTGTCGTCCGCGCTCACCGCGCCGCTGGCGCGCAGCGCGGCCTCGCCTTTGCGGATTTCCTCTTCCTTGCGGAAGCGCACCTGCGTGGACACGTCGGGCCGCGTGACGCCGAGCGTGCCCGACTCGCCGCAGCAGCGTTCGCTCTTGAGCACCTGCTCCCCCACCAGCGCCTTCACCGTCTTCATCGGCTCCTGCAGCTTCATGGGGCTGTGGCAGGGGTCGTGGTACAGGTAGGCGCCCTTGCTCTCCAGGCGGATGCCTTTTTCGAGCAGGTACTCGTGGATGTCGACGATGCGGCAGCCCGGGAAGATCTTCTCGAATTCGTAGCCCTGGAGCTGGTCGTAGCAGGTGCCGCAGCTCACCACCACGGTCTTGATGTCGAGGTAGTTGAGCGTGTTGGCCACGCGGTGGAACAGCACCCGGTTGTCGGTGATGATTTTCTCGGCCTTGTCGAACTGGCCCGAGCCACGCTGCGGGTAGCCGCAGCACAGGTAGCCCGGCGGCAGCACGGTCTGCACGCCCGCATGCCAGAGCATCGCCTGCGTGGCCAGACCCACCTGCGAGAAGAGGCGCTCGGAGCCGCAACCGGGGAAATAGAACACCGCCTCGGTCTCGGCCGTGGTGCCCTGGGGGTTGCGGATGATGGGGACGTAGTCCTTGTCCTCGATGTCGAGCAGCGCGCGCGCGGTCTTCTTGGGCAGGCCACCGGGCATCTTCTTGTTGATGAAGTGGATGACCTGTTCCTTGATGGGCGCAGGCCCCAGCGTGGCAGGCGGCGCGGCCGTCTGCTTGCGGGCCAGGCGCTTGAGCAGGTCGTTGGCCAGGCGCTGGGCCTTGAAGCCCACGCCGACCATCGCGCCGCGCATGAACTTGATGGTCTCGGGCCGGGTGGCGTTGAGGAAGAACATGGCTGCGGCGTTGCCGGGGCGGAAGCTCTTCTGGCCCATCTTGCGCAACAGGTTGCGCATGTTCATGGTCACGTCGCCGAAGTCGATCTTCACCGGGCAGGGCGTGAGGCACTTGTGGCAGACCGTGCAGTGGTCGGCCACGTCCTCGAACTCCTGCCAGTGCTGGATGCTCACGCCGCGGCGCGTCTGCTCTTCGTACAGGAAGGCCTCGATCAGCAGCGAGGTGGCCAGGATCTTGTTGCGCGGGCTGTAGAGCAGGTTGGCGCGCGGCACGTGGGTGGCGCACACCGGCTTGCACTTGCCGCAGCGCAGGCAGTCCTTCACCGAATCGGCGATGGCGCCGATGTCGCTCTGCTGCATGATCAGCGACTCGTGCCCCATGAGGCCGAAGCTGGGCGTGTAGGCGTGCGCCAGGTCGGCGCGGTGGGCGCCGTCCGTGGCGCCGCGCAGCAGCTTGCCTTTGTTGAAGCGGCCTTCGGGGTCGACCTTCGCCTTGTAGTCGGCAAAGGGCTTGAGCTCGTCGTCGGTGAGGTACTCGAGCTTGGTGATGCCGATGCCGTGCTCGCCCGAGATCACGCCGTCGAGGCTGCGCGCGAGCACCATGATGCGATCCACCGCCTCGTGCGCGGTCTGCAGCATCTCGTAGTCGTCGCTGTTCACCGGGATGTTGGTGTGCACGTTGCCGTCACCGGCGTGCATGTGCAGGGCCACCCACACGCGGCCCTTGAGCACGCGCTTGTGGATGGCATTGCACTCGGCCAGCAGCGGGCCGAAAGCGGCACCGCTGAAGAGCTGTTGCAGCGGGGCGCGGATCTGCGTCTTCCAGCTCGCGCGCAGGGTGTGGTCCTGCAGTTGCGGGAACAGGCGGTCCACGTCGGTGAGCCAGCCATGCCACAGGCTGCGCACCTCGCGCACCAGGGCCAGGGCCTGCTGCACGCGGTCTTCCAGCAGTTCGGCGGTGGGGATCTCGTTCGCGTCGTCGCCCTTGCCCAGGGGCAGGTTGCCGCGCTGGAAAAAGGTCTCCAGTTCGCTGGCCAGGCGGAGCTTGTTGCGCAGCGAGAGCTCGATGTTGATGCGCTCGATGCCCTCGGTGTACTCGCCCATGCGCGGCAGCGGGATCACCACGTCTTCGTTGATCTTGAAGGCGTTGGTGTGTTTGCTGATGGCCGCGGTGCGCTTGCGGTCGAGCCAGAACTTTTTGCGCGCCTCGGGGCTGATGGCGGTGAAGCCCTCGCCGCTGCGCGAGTTGGCGATGCGGATGACCTCGCTGGTGGCGCGCGCGACGGCGTCCGGGTCGTCGCCCACGATGTCGCCGATCAGCACCATCTTGGGCAGGCCGCCGTTGCCCTTCTTGCTCTTGGTGGCGTAGCCCACCGCTTTCAGGTAGCGGTCGTCCAGGTGCTCGAGGCCGGCCAGCAGCACGCCCGAGCGTTTCTGCTCGGCGAACATGAAGTCCTTGATCTCGACGATGCTGGGCACCGCGTCCTTGGGGTTGCCGAAGAACTCCAGGCAGACGGTGCGCGCGTGCTCGGGCATGCGGTGCACGATCCAGCGCGCGCTGGTGATCAGGCCGTCGCAGCCTTCCTTCTGGATGCCGGGCAGGCCCGAGAGGAACTTGTCGGTGACGTCCTTGCCCAGGCCTTCCTTGCGGAAGGTGCGGCCGGGGATGGCCAGCGTCTCGATGCGGCGCAGGGCCTTGCCGTCGGGCGCGTAGAACCTGAGCTCGAAGGTGGCCACCTCGGCGTCGTGGATCTTGCCGCGGTTGTGGTCCAGGCGCGTCACTTCCAGCCACTCGGCCTGGGGCGTGACCATGCGCCAGCTGACCAGGTTGTCGAGCGCGGTGCCCCACAGCACGGCCTTCTTGCCGCCGGCGTTCATGGCGATGTTGCCGCCGATGCACGAGGCCTCGGCGCTGGTGGGGTCGACCGCGAACACGTGGCCCGCGCGCTCGGCCGCGTCGGCCACGCGCTGGGTGACGACGCCCGCCTCCGTCCACACCGTGGGCAGCGGCTCGGCGTGGCCAGGCACGGCCACCCACTCCACCTCGGTCATGGCCTCGAGCTTCTCGGTGTTGATGACCGCGCTCTTCCAGGTGAGCGGAATGGCGCCACCGGTGTAACCGGTGCCACCCCCACGCGGGATGATGGTGAGGCCGAGGTCCACGCAGCCCTGCACCAGGCCGGCCATTTCGGCCTCGGTGTCGGGCGTGAGCACCACGAACGGGTACTCGACGCGCCAGTCGGTCGCGTCGGTGACGTGCGAGACGCGCGAGAGCCCGTCGAACTTGATGTTGTCCCTGGCGGTGAGGCGGCCCAGCACCTTGTTCGCGCGCTGGCGCAACGCAGCCACCTCGTCGAACGACCGGGCGAAGGCGTCCACCGCGGCGCGCGCCGCCGTCAGCAGCTCGCCCACCAGGGCATCGCGCTCGCGGTCGTCCTGCGGCGTGCGGCGCTTCTGCACCTCGCTCAGGCGGTGGTGCAGGGCATCGACGAGCTGGCCGCGGCGCTGGCGGCTGGAGAGCAGGTCGTCCTGCAAATAGGGGTTGCGCTGCACGACCCAGATGTCGCCCAGCACCTCGTAGAGCATGCGCGCGGAGCGGCCGGTGCGGCGTTCACCGCGCAATTCGTCCAGCAGGGACCAGGCGCGCTCGCCGAGCAGGCGGATCACGATTTCGCGATCCGAGAACGAGGTGTAGTTGTAGGGAATTTCGCGCAGGCGGGGCGCGTCATCCGTGGCGGTGGCGAGCAGCGGAAGCGGGGTCGGGGCGTTCATGGGGCGCTCGGCGATTTTTCAGGGAGCACCGAGACAGGGATGGTATCGCAGCGCAACATCCCCTCCATGGCCCGTGGAAACCCCCGTTGTCATGACCGGGCAACCCCGTTGCAATCGATCCGTCACACAAGACCGATAGCCTGCGGCCTCCGCAGTACCCAACCTTACCGAGGAGCCTTCATGAATCCCCGCACCCTGCCGCTGGCCGGCGCCCTGGCGCTCGCCGCCGCTTTTGCCACCCCTGCCCATGCCCAGACCGAGATCCAGTGGTGGCATTCCATGGGCGGCGCCCTGGGCGAGTGGGTCAATGACCTCGCCAAGGATTTCAACGCCACGCAGACCCAGTACAAGATCGTGCCCACCTTCAAGGGCAGCTACGACGAGTCGATGACGGCCGCCATCGCGGCCTTCCGCGCCGGCAATGCGCCGCACATCCTGCAGGTGTTCGAGGTCGGCACCGCCACCATGATGGCCAGCCGCCAGGCGATCGTGCCGGTGGGCGAGGTGATGAAGAAGGCCGGCGTGAGCTTCGATCCCGCCGCCTACGTGCCCGCCGTGGCCGGTTACTACACCGCCCCCAACGGCCAGATGCTGAGCTTCCCGTTCAACAGCTCGACCCCGGTGTTCCACTACAGCAAGGACGCGTTCAAGGCCGCCGGCCTGGATCCCGAGAGCCCGCCCAAGACCTGGCCCGAGGTGGCCCTGGCGGCCGGCAAGCTCAAGGCCTCGGGCCACAAGTGCCCCTTCACCACCAGCTGGGTGAGCTGGACCCAGCTTGAAACCTTCTCGGCCTGGCACAACACCGAGTTCGCCACCATGGGCAACGGCATGCGCGGCCTCAACGCGCGCCTGAGCTTCAACACGCCGCTGCACGTGCGCCACATCGAGAACCTGGCCAACATGGCCAAGACCGGCCTGTTCGTCTACAAGGGCCGCGGCAACGCCGCCGACGCCACCTTCGTCTCGGGTGAGTGCGCGATGATCACCGGCTCCTCGGCGCTGTACGGCAACGTCAAGCGCAACGCCAAGTTCGCGGCCGGCATCGGCACCCTGCCCTACTACCCCGACGTGGCCGGCGCGCCGCAGAACACCGTCATCGGCGGTGCCAGCCTGTGGGTGATGTCGGGCAAGAAGGACGCCGACTACAAGGGCGTGGCGCAATTCTTCGCGCACCTCTCCAAGGCCGAGGAAGCCGCCAAGAGCCACCAGCGCACCGGCTACCTGCCGGTCACCATCGCGTCCTACCAGCTGACCGAGAAGTCCGGCTTCTACAAGCAGAACCCGGGCACCGACGTGTCGGTGGAGCAGATGATCCGCAAGACCACCGACAAGTCGCGCGGCATCCGCCTGGGCAACTTCGTGCAGATCCGCACCATCAACGACGAGGAACTCGAGCAGGTCTGGGCCGGCCGCAAGGCGCCCAAGCAGGCACTGGACGACGCCGTGAAGCGCGGCAACGAACTGCTGGCCCGTTTCGAAGCCGCCAACAAAGGCAAGTGATGGTCCGCCGGGCACCCTGGGTGCCCCGCCCGCCCCGCACCGGTGTGACCCGGGCGGGGCGGTTTTTGTTGTAGGGTCGCGCACCCTTTTCCCTTCGAGCCCCCATGGAAAAACGCGTCCGGTTCCGATCCACCTGGCTGCCCTGGCTGCTGGTGGCGCCGCAAATGGCGGTCGTGCTGGTGTTCTTCTTCTGGCCCGCCGCGCAGGCGCTCTACCAGAGCGTGCTGCAGCAGGACGCCTTCGGCCTGTCCACCGAGTTCGTGGGCATGCAGAACTTCGAACGGCTGTTCGACGACCCGAGTTACATCGCCTCGTTCAAGGTGACGGCGCTGTTTTCCGTGCTCGTGGCGGGCGTCGGCCTGGTCATCGCGCTGCTGCTGGCCGTGATGGCCAACCGCGTGCTGCGCGGCGCCTCGGCCTACAAGACGCTGCTGATCTGGCCCTACGCGGTGGCACCGGTGGTGGCGGGCGTGCTGTGGCTGTTCATGTTCGCCTCGCCCTATGGCGTGGTGGCTTACTTCCTGCGCTGGATGGGTCTGGAATGGAACCACCTGCTCAACGCCGACCACGCGCTCGCGCTGATCGTGATGGCCGCGGTGTGGAAGCAGATCTCCTACAACTTCCTGTTCTTCCTGGCGGGCCTGCAATCCATCCCGCACTCGCTGATCGAGGCCGCCACCATCGACGGTGCCTCGCCCTGGCGCCGCTTCTGGACCATCGTCTTCCCGCTGCTTTCACCGACCACCTTCTTCCTGCTGGTCATCAACATCGTCTACGCCTTCTTCGACACCTTCGCCATCGTGGACGCCACCACGCACGGCGGCCCGGGCAAGGACACCGCCATCCTGGTCTACAAGGTCTACTACGACGGATTCAAGGCGCTGGACCTGGGTGGGTCGGCCGCGCAATCGGTGATCCTGATGGCCATCGTCATCGGGCTCACCGTGCTCCAGTTCCGCTTCGTCGAAAAGAAAGTGCAGTACTGACATGATCGAACGGCGCCCCGTCCTCACCTTCGTCTCGCACCTGATCCTGCTGATCGGTGTGCTGGTGGTCGCTTTCCCGGTCTACATCACCTTCGTCGGCTCCACGCAGTCGGCCGAACAGGTGGCCACCAGCAACCCGCTGTCGCTGATGCCGGGCAACCACTTCTTCGAAACCTACAAGCTCGCGCTGCTGGGCGGCAAGACCACGGGTGGCTCCACCATCGCGCCGGTGCTGCCCATGCTGTGGGTCAGCTTCGTCTGCGCCATGGTCATCGCCCTCGGCAAGATCGCCATCTCGCTGCTCTCGGCCTTCGCCATCGTCTACTTCCGCTTCCCCGCGCGCGGCCTGGTGTTCTGGATGATCTTCGTGACGCTGATGCTGCCGGTGGAGGTGCGCATCGGGCCCACCTACGAGGTGGTGTCCGACCTCGGCATGCTCAACAGCTACGCGGGCCTCACCATCCCGCTGATCGCCTCGGCGACCGCGACTTTCCTGTTCCGCCAGTTTTTCCTCACCGTGCCCGACGAGCTCGTGGAGGCCGCGCGCATGGACGGCGCCGGCCCGATGCGATTCTTCAAGGACATCCTGCTGCCCCTGTCGCGCACCAGCATCGCCGCGCTGTTCGTCATCCAGTTCATCTACGGCTGGAACCAGTACCTGTGGCCGCTGCTGGTGACCACCAGCGAAGACATGTACCCCGTGGTGCTGGGCATCAAGCGCGCCATCTTCGGCGAGGTCTACGTCGAGTGGAACGTGGTGATGGCCACCGCCATCCTGGCCATGCTGCCGCCGGCCATCGTGGTCATGCTGATGCAGAAGTGGTTCGTCAAGGGCTTGGTCGACACCGAGAAATAAGCACAAGAGCGGAACACACCATGGCATCGCTGCAATTCAAGAACGTCATCAAGCAATACCGCCAGGGCAAGCAGTCCCTGCAGGTGATCCACGGCGTGAGCGCCGACATCGCCGACGGCGAGTTCATCGTCATTGTCGGCCCCTCGGGCTGCGGCAAGAGCACGCTGCTGCGCATGGTGGCCGGCCTGGAAGAAGTCACCGGCGGCGAGATCTGCATCGGGCCGCGCGTCGTGAACGAACTGGAACCCGCCGAGCGCGACATCGCCATGGTGTTCCAGAACTACGCGCTCTACCCGCACATGAGCGTGTTCGACAACATGGCCTACGGCCTGAAAATCGCCAAGGTGCCGAAGGACGAGATCAAGACGCGCGTGGACAAGGCCGCGAAGATCCTCGAACTCGGCCACCTGCTGGAACGCAAGCCGCGCCAGCTCTCGGGCGGCCAGCGCCAGCGCGTGGCCATGGGCCGAGCCATCGTGCGCCAGCCGCAGGTCTTCCTGTTCGACGAGCCGCTCTCCAACCTCGACGCGAAGCTGCGCGCGCAGACCCGCATCGAGATCCAGAAGCTGCACCGCGAACTCGGCATCACCAGCCTCTTCGTCACCCACGACCAGGTGGAAGCCATGACGCTGGCGCAGCGCATGATCGTGATGAACGCCGGCCACATGGAGCAGTTCGGCACGCCGGAGGAGGTCTACAACCGCCCGGCCACCACCTTTGTGGCGAGCTTCATCGGTTCGCCACCCATGAACCTGCTCAAGCAGGCGCCGGGGGGCCGCGAGGGCTGCATCCTGGGCATCCGCCCCGAGCACCTGGACGTGGGCAACACAGGCTGGGCGCTCACCGTGGACACGGTGGAACTGCTCGGCGCGGAACGCCTGGTGCACTGCCGCCTGGGCGACGAACCGCTGATCATCCGCATGCACGAGGACGAGGGCGCCCCCGAGGTCGGCAGCACCATCCACGCCCAACCGCGCGAGGACCGCCTGCACTGGTTCGACGCCAGTTCCGGGCGCCGGGTGGACGCCTGATGCCCGCCCTGCCCCCCTGGCCGTACCCCCTCTGGATCGCCCACCGCGGCGCCGGCAAGCTCGCCCCGGAGAACACGCTGGCGGCCTTCCGGCTGGGCGCCGCGCACGGCTACCGCATGTACGAATGCGACGCCAAGCTCAGCGCCGACGGCATCGTCTTCCTGTTGCACGACGCCACACTGGAGCGCACCACCACCGGGCAAGGCGTGGCCGGCGAGCGGCACTGGACGGAACTCAGCCGGCTCGACGCCGGCGGCTGGCATTCGCGGGCCTACGCGGGCGAGCCGCCGGCCACACTGGCCGCGATCGCGCGCCACTGCCAGGCGCACCGACACTGGCTCAACATCGAGATCAAGCCCACACCCGGCCAGGAGCTCGAAACCGGCCGCGTGGTGGCCGCCGAGGCGCAGCGCCTGTGGGTGCGCCAGCCCGACCGCACACCGCTGCTGACCTCGTTCCAGCCGGAATCGCTGCGGGGCGCCCAGCAGGCCGCGCCCGACCTGCCGCGCGGCCTGCTGCTCGATTCGCTGTGGAACGGCTGGCTCGACATGGCCCAGCAACTCGGCGTGCAGGCCCTGGTGTGCAACCACGCGCTGTGGGACCGTGCCCTGGTGCGCATCGCGCGCACCGAAGGCTGGCGCATGCTGGCCTACACGGTGAACGACGAGTGGGCCGCCGAGCGGCTGATCGATCTCGGGCTGGACGGCATCATCACCGACCGGGTGGACCTGTTCGCACCGGTGAGCTAAGGCGACGGGCTCAGCGCCCGCGCAGCCACCAGGCGAGGCTGCCCTGCACCAGCACCAGGGCGGCATAAACCGGCATGCGGCCATCGCGCCCGAAGACCACCAGGCCCGCCACCAGCACCACCACCCCCGCCGCGAACAGCACAGCGAACTGCGTGCCCGGGCCGAAGCGCGCGGCCCGGCGAACCCGCAGGCCCAGCCACAGCAGCAGGGCCACCCCCAGGGCGGGTGCCACGAAGGCCAGAACGTGCCCGAAGAACAGCCCGAGCGTCATGCCGAAGGGGGAGCAGCGTTCATAAGCGGCGAATTTTATAATCGCGCCCATGTCGGTCTGGACCCTGGGCATCAACCACCAGACGGCCCCGCTGGATTTGCGGGGCCGTTTTGCGTTCGCGCTCGACCAGGTCCAGCCCACGCTGCACCAGTTGCGCAGCCGCCTGCCGCGCCAGCCCGAGGCCACGTTGCTCTCCACCTGCAACCGCACCGAGCTCTACGGCGCGGGCGACCCGTCCGCGGTGGGCCCCACCATCGACTGGCTGGCCCAGACCGGCGGCGTGAGCGCCCAGGTGCTGCGCCACCACGCCTACGTGCTGCATGACGACCAGGCCGCGCGCCACGCCTTCCGTGTGGCCAGCGGGCTGGACAGCATGGTGCTGGGCGAGGCCCAGATCCTGGGCCAGATGAAAGACGCCGTGCGCGCGGCCGACGAGGCCGGCGCCCTGGGCACCACGCTGCACCAGCTGTTCCAGCGCTCCTTCGCGGTGGCCAAGCAGGTGCGCAGTTCCACCGAGATCGGCGCCCATTCCATCAGCATGACGGCCGCGGCCGTGCGCCTGGCCGCCCAGTTGTTCGAAGACCTGCGCGAGATCCGCGTGCTGTTCGTGGGCGCGGGCGAGATGATCGAGCTTGCAGCCACGCACTTCGCGGCCCGCACGCCCAAGGGCATGGCCATCGCCAACCGCACCATGGAACGCGGCGAGAAGCTGGCCCTGCGCTTTGGCGCGCAGGTGATGCGCCTGGCCGACGTGCCCGACCGCCTGCACGAGTTCGACGCCGTGGTGAGCTGCACCGCGAGCACGCTGCCCATCATCGGCCTCGGGGCCGTGGAGCGCGCGCTCAAGCGGCGCAAGCACCGCCCGATGTTCATGGTCGACCTGGCCGTGCCGCGCGACATCGAGGCCGAAGTGAAGGCGCTCGACGACGTGTTCCTCTACACCGTGGACGACCTCGCCCATGTGGTGCAGACCGGCAAGGACAACCGGCAGGCCGCGGTGGCGCAGGCCGAGGCCATCATCGACGCCGGCGTGCTCAGCTTCATGCACTGGATGGAGCGGCGCGACCCGGACAACGGCGTGGTCCCGCTGATCCAGCAGATCAATGCCCAGGCCGACACCTGGCGTGCCCACGAACTCGCGCGCGCCAAACGCCTGCTGGCGCGCGGCGAGCCGGTGGAAGCGGTGCTCGAAGCCCTCTCCAAAGGCCTCACGCAGAAGATGCTGCACGGCACCCTGGCCGAACTGCACAGTGGCGATGCCGCCGCGCGCGCCGCCACCGCCGAGACCGTCTCGCGCCTGTTCCTGCGCGAAGGCCCGGCCCCGCGCGGGCCGCGCTCCTAGACCGATCCGCTTGAGCCCGGGGCCCACGCCCTGGGCACCGCGCGCCCACGCCACCCATGAAACCCTTCGTCCGCGAATCCCTGTTCCGCCAGCGCGCGCGCTTGCACGAGCTGGACGCCCTGCTATCGGCCCCCGATGTGGTCGAGGACATGGCGCGCTTTCGCGCGCTCAGCAAGGAGCACGCCGAGGCCAGCGAGGTGGTCACCGTGTTCGAGCGTTTCCTGCAGCGCGAAGCCGACCTGCAGGAAGCGCAGGCCCTGTTGCGCGACCCCGAGATGGCGGAGATGGCGCGCGAGGAGATCGCCACCGGCGAGGCCGATCTGGCCACCCTCGACACCGCGCTGCAGACCCTGCTGCTGCCACGCGACCCGGACGACGCGCGCAACGCCTTCCTGGAAATCCGCGCCGGCGCGGGGGGCGACGAATCGGCCCTGTTCGCGGGTGATCTCACGCGCCTGTACACGCGCTACGCCGAGCGCCAGGGCTGGCGCGTAGAGGTGATGAGCGAATCGCCCAGCGAGCTCGGTGGCTACAAGGAGGTGGTGCTGCGCATCGAGGGCGAGGGCGCCTACGGCCGCCTGCGCTTCGAATCGGGTGGCCACCGCGTGCAGCGCGTGCCCGCCACCGAAGCGCAGGGCCGCATCCACACCAGCGCCGCCACCGTGGCGGTGATGCCCGAGCCCGATGAGACCCAGGCCATCCAGCTCAACCCGGCCGAGCTGCGCATCGACACCTTCCGCGCCAGCGGCGCGGGCGGCCAGCACATCAACAAGACCGATTCCGCCGTGCGCGTGACGCACCTGCCCACCGGCATCACCGCCGAATGCCAGGACGGCCGCAGCCAGCACAGCAACAAGGCCAAGGCCCTGCAAGTGCTGGCCGCGCGCCTGCGCGAGAAAGACCGCAGCGAGCGCGCCGCCAAGGAGGCCGCCACCCGCAAGGGCCTGATCGGCAGTGGCGACCGCAGCGACCGCATCCGCACCTACAACTTCCCGCAGGGCCGGCTCACCGACCACCGCATCAACCTCACGCTCTACCAGCTCACCAGCGTGATGGAGGGCGAGATCGATGACGTGATTCATGCGCTGCAGGTGGCGCGCGGCGCGGAACTGCTGGCCGAGCTCGAACAGGCGGGCACATGACTCTGGGCGCGCAACTCGCCGCCCTGGCGGCCGCCGGCCTGCCGCGGCTGGAGGCCCAGCAACTGCTGCTGCTGGCGCTGGAACGCGACCCGCATGCGCGCGCCTGGCTGCTCACCCACGACCACACCGAACTGGCGCCTGTGGCCGCCGAACGGCTGGCACAACTGCTCGCCCGCCACCGCGCGGGCGAGCCCATGGCCTACCTGCGGGGCGAACAGGCCTTCTTTGGCCTGGATCTGCGGATCGACCCGCGCGTGCTGGCGCCACGCCCCGACACGGAGACCCTGGTGCAGTGGGCGCTGGACACACAGCCCGACACCGCGGCACTGCGCGCACTCGACCTGGGCACCGGCAGCGGCGCCATCGCGCTGGCCTTGAAGCACCAGCGCCCCGCCTGGCATGTGACGGCGAGCGACGCCAGCGCCGACGCCCTGGCCGTGGCCCGCGCCAACGCCGGGCGGCTGGGCCTGGCGGTGGACTTTCGCCTGGGCCACTGGCTCGCGGCCGTGCCCGGCGAGCGCTTCGGGCTCATCGTGAGCAACCCGCCCTACATCGCCGACGGCGACCCGCACCTGGCCGCCCTGCGGCACGAGCCGATCGGCGCCCTCACCGCCGGCGCAGACGGCCTGGACGACATCCGCACCATCGTGGCGCAAGCGCCCGACGCCCTGGCGCCGGGCGGCTGGCTGCTGCTGGAACATGGCCACGACCAGGCCCCGGCGGTGCAGGCCCTGCTGCGAGAGCGGGGCTTTGGCGCCATCGGTGGCCGCACCGACCTGGCGGGCATCGTGCGCTGCAGCGGCGGGCGCTGGCCAGCGGCGCGATAATCACCCCCTCGCCGGCCCGGCGCCGGCTGCACAGGATTTCCACCATGAGCGACACCCAGACCCGCATCGACCAACTGGTCAAATCCCACGACGTGGTGCTCTTCATGAAGGGCAACGCAAGCTTCCCCATGTGCGGCTTCTCGGGCCGCGCGATCCAGATCCTCAAGGCCAGCGGCGTGGACCCGAAGGCCCTCGTCACCGTGAACGTGCTGGAAGACGATGGCATCCGCCAGGGCATCAAGGAATACAGCAACTGGCCCACGATCCCGCAGCTCTACGTCAGGGGCGAGTTCATCGGCGGCTCGGACATCATGATGGAGATGTACCAGTCGGGCGAACTGCAACAGGTGCTCGACGCGCAAGGCTGAGATCCCCGTTCGCTCTGCACGCAAGGCCGCCCGTTGGGCGGCTTTGTGCTTTTGGTCACGTGCGCGCGCAAAGTGAACTCAAGCGGGGATTTCCCGGCCCTTTTCGGTGCTCACAACAGGCACGCACCGTGCTTGAATGAAGGTGCCGAACCGCTTGAAGGAGTGTTCCATGAGCAGCTCACGCAGCCTGGTTGCCTCATCCCCCATGGGCCTGCCCATCGCCCAGATGCGCAGCGTGTTCAAGCCTGAAGATGTGGAGCGCCGGCTCGCCAAACTGCAGGCCAGCGGCAACGAGCGCGAACACGAAAGCCTGCGCAACACCTGGCAGCGCATGCTCGAACGTGGCCCGCAGCGCTTCGCCGTCAAGCCATCGGGCGTGCCCGACATGGCCCCGCTCTACGACCTGATGCCCAACTTCGGCGAGGCCCTGGACGACGTGAAGCGCCACGTGGCCCTGAGCCAGGACAGCCGGGACAGCCTTGAGCTCACCCCCATGCTGCTGCTCGGCCCGCCCGGCGTGGGCAAGACCCACTTCGCGCGCCAGATCGCCGAGCTGCTGGGCACGAGCATGAACCTGGTGCCCATGAGCAGCATGACCGCGGGCTGGCTGCTCTCGGGTTCGTCATCGCAGTGGAAAGGCGCGCGCCCGGGCAAGGTGTTCGAGGCGCTGGTCGATGGGCAGTACGCCAACCCCGTGATCGTGGTCGACGAGATCGACAAGGCCAGCGCCGACGCGCAGTACGACCCGCTGGGTGCGCTGTACGGCCTGCTCGAGCACGACACGGCACAGAGCTTCATCGACGAATTCGCCGAGGTTGCCATCGACGCCAGCCAGGTGATCTGGGTCACCACGGCCAACGACGAGCGCGCCATTCCCGAGCCCATCCTCAACCGGATGAACGTGTTCGAGATCCAGCCGCCCTCGCCCGAGGCCGCTCGCAAGATCGCGGCCAACCTGTACCGCGGCATCCGCGGCGAACACGACTGGGGCCAGCGCTTCGACCCCGAGCCCGGCGCCGACGTGCTGGACCTGCTGGCCAACATGCCGCCGCGCGAAATGCGCCGCGCGCTCGTCACCGGCTTCGGCAACGCCCGACTGGACAGCCGCTACACGCTCGAGCCCGACGACATGCCGCGTGGCGGCCCGGGCAAGGGCCGGATCGGCTTCCTGCAGTGAGGGTTCAGGCGTCGGGGTGCGCCCAGCGGCGCATCGCGGCGTACACCGAATTCGGGTACGGGGCACGCCCGCGGCTGCCGTTGTAGCGGCCCAGCGCCAGAAAGGTGTCGCCGCGTTCGCGGTCGAGGTAGTGGCGCAGGATGGTGCAGCCGAAGCTGATGTTGGCATTGAGCTGGAACAGCATGCCCGGGTCGCCATTGCCGATCAACCGCGCCCAGAACGGCATGACCTGCATGTAGCCGATCGCGCCCACGGAGGAGATGGCGTACTTGCGGAACGCGCTCTCCACCTGAACCACGCCCATCACCATGGTCGGATCCAGCCCCTGGCGCACCGCGTAGTACCAGATGGTGCGCAGGAACTCCTCGCGCTCCAGCGGATGATTCTTGCGAGGCGCCAGGCGCGGAGCCAGATCGCGCTCCCAGCGGGCGTAGCGGTCTTGCGACGCCTTCGGCAGCAGTTCGTGGTTGGGGGGACCGGCGGACTCGATGGACAAGCGCAGCGCGCCACGCACCGAATCGGCCAACGGCTCTTCGAGCTGGCCGGCGTGCGCCGACGGCCAACCCATGGACAGCCCCAGCGAGGCCAGCCCGAACAGGCCATCGCGACGCGTCCAGCCCGAGGGCCTCATGCCTGCAGGCGGCCCTTCACGTGGGCCAGGATGTCGGCGAGTTTCACCGCGGTGGCGGCGCTGTCGCGGCGGTGCTGGTACTCCACCTCGCCGGCCTTGAGGCCACGGTCGCCGATGGTGATGCGGTGGGGCACGCCGATGAGTTCCCAATCGGCAAACATCGCGCCCGGGCGTTCGCCACGGTCGTCGAGGATCACGTCCACACCTTGGTTCTGGAGCTGCATGTACAGATTCTCGGCCGCGGCCTTCACCTCCGCGCTGCGGTCCATGCCGATCGGGCACACCACCACCGTGAACGGCGCGATGGCGTCGGGCCAGACGATGCCGCGCTCGTCGTGGTTCTGTTCGATGGCCGCCGCCGGCAAGCGGGTGATGCCGATGCCGTAGCAGCCCATCTCGAAGTGCTTGGGCTTGCCGTCCTCGTCGAGGAAGGTGGCGTTCATGCCCTTGCTGTACTTGGTGCCGAGATAGAACACATGGCCGACCTCGATGCCCCGCTCGATCGCGAGCGGGCCTTTGCCGTCGGGCGAGGGATCGCCCTCGACCACATTGCGCAGATCGGCCACCAGCGTCGGCTCCGGCAGGTCACGGCCCCAGTTCACGCCGGTCAGGTGCACGTCGACCTCGTTGCCACCGCAGATCCAGTCGGCCATCACGGCGACCTCGCGGTCGGCCACGAGCTGCACCGGCTGCTTCAGGCCGATGGGGCCCAAGTAGCCCGGCTTGCAACCGAAGTGCGCCTCGACCTCGGGCACGGAGGCAAACCGGAAGCCTTTGTCCAGGCCCGGCACCTTGCCAACCTTGACCTCGTTCATGTCGTGATCGCCACGCAGCAGCAGCAACCAGACCTGCGACTTCGCCACCTCGCCGGACTCATCGAGTTCGTCCGTGGCCAGCACCAGCGACTTGACCGTGGTGGCCAATGGCACGCCCAGCAACGCGGCCACGTCGGCGCAGGTGGCCTTGCCGGGCGTGGGCGTGCGCGCCAGCGGATTCGCCGGCGCGGGGCGCGGGCCGGCCGGAGCCAGCGCTTCGGCCTTCTCCAGGTTGGCGGCGTACTCGCTGTTCGGGCAATAGACGATCGCGTCCTCACCCGTCGCGGCGATCACCTGAAATTCTTCGCTGAGGTCGCCACCGATGGCGCCGCTGTCGGCCGCCACCGCGCGGTAGCGCAGGCCAAAGCGGTCGAAGATGCGGCGGTAGGCCGCCGCCATCACCTGGTAGCTCGACTTGGCGCCCGCTTCGTCGCGATCGAAGCTGTACGCGTCCTTCATGATGAACTCGCGCCCGCGCATCAGGCCGAAACGCGGGCGGCGCTCGTCGCGGAATTTGGTCTGAATCTGGTACAGGTTGCGGGGCAACTGCTTGTAGCTGCGGAACTCCTGACGTGCGACGTCAGTAACGACTTCCTCGCTGGTCGGCTGCACGACGAAGTCGCGTTCGTGCCGGTCCTGAATGCGCAGCAACTCCGGCCCCATCTTCTCGAAGCGGCCCGTCTCCTGCCATAGCTCGGCGGGCTGGATGACCGGCATGGTCATCTCCACCGCCCCGGCGCGGTTCATTTCCTCGCGCACGATGCCCTCGATCTTGCGAATGACGCGCAACCCCATCGGCATGTAGTTGTAGATGCCGGCACCGAGCTTTCGGATCATGCCGGCGCGGGTCATGAGGCGGTGGCTCACCACCTCGGCATCGGCGGGCGCTTCCTTCAGCGTGGTGATGAGGAACTGGCTGGCTTTCATGAACAAGGGTCGGCGCCATCGGGCGCTCGGTCGGCTGCGTTGCGGGAGGGGTGGCGCCGGTGCCGCTTGCGGGTATTTCCCTAGGCGCGACGCGGGCTGGAGCGGTGTGTGATCACTTCGCTTCTCACGGGGTGCGAGGCATAATGACCACAGTTCAAAAATCCGAGGTTGATTATGCTTGACAGAGAGGGTTTCAGACCCAATGTCGGCATCATTCTGCTCAACCAGAAGAATCAGGTGTTCTGGGGCAAGCGCATCCGCTCCCATTCTTGGCAGTTCCCTCAAGGGGGGATCGACCGCGGTGAAACGCCCGAACAGGCGATGTACCGCGAACTGCACGAAGAGGTCGGCCTGCGCCCAGAGCACGTGAGCATCGTGGCCCGCACGCGGGACTGGTTGCGCTACGAAGTGCCGGACCGCTTCATCCGTCGTGATGCCCGCGGCCACTACAAAGGACAGAAGCAGATCTGGTACCTGTTGCGCCTGGTCGCCCAGGACTGGAACCTGAACCTGCGCGCCACCAGCCATCCCGAGTTCGATGCCTGGCGCTGGAACGACTACTGGGTGCCGCTGGACGTGGTGGTCGAGTTCAAGCGCGGGGTGTACGAGATGGCGCTCACCGAACTCTCGCGATACCTGCCGCGTGTGGAGAATCCACGCGGCCGGTATCTGCGCCACGGTGGCCGCACGCACGCAGTTGACGACGTCACCTTGCTCCCACCGGCGGGTATCGAACTGCCCCCCCGCGGCCCCCTCGCCCCCCCCCCGGCCCCCGCCCGCCGCGCCCCCCCCCCCCCCCGCCGCGGAACCTGCCCCCCCCCCCCCCTCCACCCGCCACTGGCTCCACAGCCTCGCCCGTCCAGCGCGCCGCGTGCCCGACTCCCCTGCCCGCGCCCGAGCCGCGCGCACACGCGG
>JACVCO010000001.1:0-272500 GCA_016741995.1 Hydrogenophaga sp.
GTGGCCGACCACATCCCCGTCTGGTGCGACGTGCGCCTGTGCAGACAGGCCATTGCCAACCTCGTGCTCAACGCCGCGCAGCACGGCCCCGCGGGCGGTGCGATCGAGGTCGGCGTGGTGCTCGAACCGGGGGCCTGGTGCCTGCGCGTGCGCGACCAGGGGCCGGGCTGGGCCGACAACGGCCCCCTCGGCCGGCGCGATGCCCCGCCCGGCGCCCCGCGCCCCGCGCACGACGGCAAGGGCGGCAGCGGCCTGGGCCTGGCCATCTGCGAGGTGGTGGCGCGCCTGCACGGTGGCACCATCGGCGTGCGCCACGAATTCGGTGCCTGCCTCGAAATGCGATTCCCCCAACCCGCCCACCCGCCGGCCCTGGCGTCGATCGCATGAGCGTCCTGAACGTGCTCGTGGTGGACGACGAGCCGGCCATCCGCGAGCTGCTGCGCGCCACGCTGCAGGCCGAGGGCCACGGCGTGCACGAGGCCGACGGCGTGCGCGAGGGCGAGCGCCTGGCGGCCAACCGGCGCATCGACCTCTTTCTCATCGACCTCGGCCTGCCCGACGGCGATGGCGTGGAGCTGGTGCGCCGCATCCGCGCCTGGACCAACCGGCCGATCCTCGTGCTGTCGGCCCGCGCGCAGGAACACCAGAAAGTCGAGGCGCTGGACGCCGGGGCCGACGACTACCTCACCAAACCCTTCGGCGTGGCCGAGCTGCACGCGCGCATCCGCGTCGCCCTGCGCCACGCGGGGATCACGCCGGGGCACACCCGGCACCTGGCGCTCGGTGAACTCACCGTCGACCTCGACGCCCGCCAGTTGCGCCGCGGCGACGCGCCCGTGCACCTCACCGCCACCCAATGGCGGCTGCTGGAGGTGCTCGCGCGCCACGCCGGGCGCGTACTCACCACGCGCCAGTTGCTGCGCGAGGTGTGGGGCCCGGCGCACGCCGAGCAGAGCCACTACCTGCGCATCTACGTGCGCCAGTTGCGCCAGAAGATCGAGCCCGACCCGCAGCAGCCACAGCACCTGCTCACCGAGATCGGCGTCGGCTACCGGCTTGTGACGGGCACCGCGGACTGACGCTCGCCTGACAGGCCGGCGGCGGCGCCACGCGTTTTTACGCGGCGTTTACACCACCCTCCCTAGGCTTCGCGCGGCCCCAATCCGGGGCCCGGGTCGGGCATTCGCCGGCCCGCCGCTTGGAGACACGGCATGAAATCCCTGCTGGCCCTGGCGCGGCTGATCGACGCGGTCAATGACCGTGGCGCCGGCATCGCCAAATGGGCCGTTTTCCTCGCCTGCGCCATCAGCGCGGGCAACGCCTTCGTGCGCTACGGGCTGAGCATCAGCTCCAACGCCTTCCTCGAAATCCAGTGGTACCTGTTCGCCTACTGCGTGATGCTCGGCGCCTCGCAGGTGCTGCGCGTCAACGAACACGTGCGCGTGGACATCCTCTACGCCTGGTACCCCACCCGCCTGAAGGTCGTGGTCGACCTGCTGGGCCTGACCTTCTTCCTGATTCCGGTCTGCCTGTTCATCGCCTGGTCGTCGATGCCGGTGTTCCTGAACATGCTGCATTCGGGCGAGATGTCGAGCAACGCGGGGGGCCTGATCCGCTGGCCCGCGATGCTCACGATCCCCCTGGGCATGGGCCTGCTGGTGTTGCAGGCGGTGGCTGAAATCATCAAGCGGGTGGCGTGGCTGGCGGGCGCTTTCGAGATGGACACGCACTACGAAAGGCCGCTGCAATGACCGCCGAATCCTTCGCCCCGCTGATGTTCGCGGGGCTGATCCTGATCATGCTGATCGGCTTCCCCGTGGCGTTCTCGCTCGGTGCGCTCGGCCTGGGTTGCGGCCTGTTCGCCATCCACATGGGCTGGTTCCCCGCCAACTTCATGGGCAACCTGCCGCTCAACCTGTTCGGCATCCTCTCGAACGACCTGCTGCTGGCGATCCCGTTCTTCACCATGATGGGCGCCATCCTGGAGAAATGCGGCCTCGCCGAGGACCTGCTCGAATCCCTGAGCCAGCTCTTCGGCACCGCGCGCGGCGGCCTGGGCTACTCAATCATCGTGGTGGGCTTCATCCTCGGCGCCATCACCGGCACCGTGGCCGGCCAGGTGATCGCCATGTCCATGATCGCGCTGCCGATCATGATGCGTTACCGGTACGACATGCGCTACGCCACCGGCGTGCTGGCGGCCTCGGGCACCATCACGCAACTGGTGCCGCCCTCGCTGGTGCTGGTGGTCATGGCCGACCAGCTCGGCCGCTCGGTGGGCGACATGTACAAGGGCGCCTGGGGCCCGTCGATCCTGCAGGTGCTGATCTTCCTGGTCTACACCTTCGTGCTCACGCGGCTGCGGCCCGCGGCCCTGCCCGGCATCCCGCCCGAAGACCGCACCATGACCGGCTGGGTGCTGTGGCGCACCGCGCTGCGCGGCATCGTTCCGTCGGCCGCGCTGATCTTCGCGGTGCTCGGCAGCATGGGGGGCCTGCCCTTCATGGACCACGCCATCGCCACGCCCACCGAGGCCGGCGCCATGGGCGCCGTGGGCGCCTTCCTGCTCGCGGCCCTGCACAAACGGCTCACCTGGCCGCTGGTGCGCGACGCCATGACCGGCACCATGCGCATCACCGCCATGGTGGTGTTCATCCTGATCGGCTCGCGCGTGTTCTCGCTCGTGTTCCAGGGGGTGGACGGCGGCCTGTGGATCGAGCACATGCTGCGCGATCTGCCCGGCGGCCAGACCGGCTTCCTGATCGTCGTCAACGTCTTCATCTTCTTCCTGGCCTTCTTCCTCGATTTCTTCGAGATCGCCTTCATCATCCTGCCCATGCTCGGCCCCGTGGCCGACAAGATGGGCATCGACCTGATCTGGTTCGGCGTGCTGCTGTGCGTGAACATGCAGACCAGCTTCATGCACCCGCCGTTCGGCTTCGCGCTGTTCTACCTGCGCGGCATCTCCGACACGCTGTTCAAGAACGGTGCGCTGCCACGCAAGGTCGAATCGAAGGACATCTACCTGGGCGCGATTCCCTTCGTGCTGCTGCAACTGCTGCTCGTGGTGGTGGTCATCTTCGTGCCACAGACGGTGACCGTGTTCCTCGACAAGCCGCTGGTGGTGGACCTCGAGAAGGTCGAGATGCCGGACGTGCCCGACCTCGGCGCCGAAGAGAACGAGGAAGACACCGACCGGGATGCCGACGCCTTGCTGCGCGAGGCCGCGCCCGCCGAAGAAGCGCCGGCGGAACCGGACAAGAAGCCGTGAACACGCCGCCCGACACCGCGGCCGGGGCCTCCTACCCCTGGAGCTACCGCGCCGCCGCGGCGCTCACGGTGCCTGGCCTCGCGCTGGGCGCCTGGCTGACACGCAACGAACTCGCTGCCCTGCACTGGAACGCATCGGGCCTGTTGCTGGTGGCCGCGGTGGTGGCGCTGGTGGTGATGGGCAGCGGCCACATCCTGTTCAGCCGCACGGCGCTGCGCGACAGGGTCATCGAACACGGTTGGCTCTGGATCGATCGCATCGACTGGCGCGATGTGTCGCAGGTGCAGTTGCTGCACTGGCCCGCCCTGGCCTGGGTGGTGGCGCCGCGCCTCACGGTGCGCGCGCGCGGCCGTGGCCGCCACCGCATCCCGATGGCCGACGCGCGCACCTTACAACTCGTGCGGGGCCTCGTGTTCGGGCCCGCGGACTGAACCTCCGCCCTCAGGCGCGCCAGCGCCCGAGCAGGCGGCCCACCTCGGCCAGCGTCTGTTCGCGCACCGCGGGCGTGGCCGGGCTGTCGGCCAGGTAGGCACTCACCAGCAGCGGGGCGCGGCCCGGCGGCCACACGATGCCGGCGTCGTTCGCGCTCTGGCCCGCGGTCCCGGTTTTCTCGCCGATCGGCCACCCCTCGGGCACGCCCGCACGCAGGCGCTTGCCGCCCGTGGTGTTGGCCTTGAGCCAGGCCGCCAGCCGGGCGCGCGACGCGGGCGACAAGGCATCGCCCAACAACAGCGTGCGCAGGGTGCGCGCCATGGCGCGCGGCGTGGTGGTGTCGAAATCCTGGCCCGGCACGGCGGTGTTGAGCGCGGGTTCGGTGCGGTCCAGCCGCGTCACACCGTCGCCGATGCGGCGCAGGAACGCGGTGAGCGCGGCCGGGCCACCCACCTCGGCCAGGATCAGGTTGGCCGCGGTGTTGTCGCTGGTGGTGATGGTGGCCTCGCACAGTTCGGCCAGGCTCAGGCCCTCGCCGCCCACGTGCTTTTCCGTCACGGGCGACCAGCTCACCAGATCGGCCTTCGCATAACGCACGCGCTTCGTGAGCGGTGCCAGGCCTTCGTCGGCCCGCGCCAGCACCAGCGCGCCGATCAGCGTCTTGAACGAACTGAGCATGAGGAAGCGCTCGTCGCTGCGGTGGCCCCATTCGCGGCCACTGCCCCCGTCGAGCAGGTGCACACCCAGCCGCCCTTGCGCCCGCGCTTCGAGGTCGCGCACGGCGGCGTCCAGCGCGGCGGTATCGGCCATGCCGGCGGCCAGCGCCCAACCCGGGGCGAACACGGTGAACAGGCTGGTGGCGATGGCGGCGCGGCGGTCGGGCATGGGGCTTCCTGCAAAGCCCGGGATGCTAGCGCGCCGGGGCGACTACCGTGCCACGCCCGCGCGCTCCAGCATCACCCGCAGCAGCACGTCCGCGCCCGCGGTGATGTGCGCGGGTTGCGCATCTTCGATCTCGTTGTGGCTGATGCCGTCCTTGCACGGGATGAAGACCATGCCCGCGGGCGCGAGGCGCGCGGCGTAGATCGCGTCGTGGCCCGCGCCGGAAATGGTGGGCATGTGCGAATGGCCCAGCGCCTGCGCGGCGCGGCGCACCGCGTCCACGCAGCCGGCATCGAAGGGCTGCGCGGCGTAGTTCGACACCGGCTTGATCTCGATCGGCAAACCGGTCTGCGCCTGCAGGCGCTCGGCCAGCGCCTTCACTTCGGCCACCTGCTGCTCCACCAGCGCGTCGCTCGCGTTGCGCAGGTCGATCGAGAACTGCACCTGACCGGGAATCACGTTGCGGCTGTTGGGGTGCACACGCACCATGCCCACGGTGCCGCGGCCGTGCGGGCCGTGGCGCAGCGCGCTGGCCACCACCTCCTGCATCAGCACCGTGGCCACCTGCAGCGCATCGCGGCGCAGGCCCATGGGCGTGGGGCCGGCGTGGGCTTCCATGCCGGTCACGGTGCAGTCGAACCAGCGGATGCCAAGCACGCCCTCGACCACGCCGATGGTCACGCCCGCGTCTTCCAGCACCGGGCCTTGTTCGATGTGCACCTCGAAGTACGAGCCGATGGGGTGTTGCCCCGGCTCTTCGTCGCCGAGGTAGCCGATGGCCTCCAGCGCCTCGCGCACGCTCACGCCGTCCGCATCTTTCGCGGCGTAGGCGTGCTCCAGCGTGAAGGCGCCCGCGAACACGCCCGAACCCATCATCACGGGCACGAAGCGCGAGCCCTCTTCGTTGGTCCAGAACGCCACCTCGATCGGCGCCTCGGTTTGGATGCCGTGGTCGTTGAGCGTGCGCACCACCTCCAGGCCCGCGAGCACGCCGTAGTTGCCGTCGAACTTGCCGCCCGTGGGCTGGGTGTCGATGTGGCTGCCGGTCATCACCGGCGGCAGCGCGTTGTTGCGGCCTGCGCGGCGCATGAAGACGTTGCCGATGCGGTCCACCGTGACGGTGAGGCCAGCTTCGCGCGCCCACTGCACCACGCGGTCGCGGCCCTGGCGGTCGAGCTCGCTGAGCGCGATGCGGCACACACCGCCCTTGGGTGTGGCGCCGATGGCGGCGAGGTCCATCAGCGAACGCCACAGGCGTTCGCCGTTGATGCGCAGGGCGTCGATGTCGGTGGTGGTGGTGCTCATGGGGTGTCCGGCTCGTCGGCTTCGGGGGCATCGCGGTAAGCGTCGAAGGCGTCGCGGCGGCGGCGTTTCCGCGGGCCGGAGAGCGAACGCTCCAGCTCGACGAGGTGCTTGCGCATCTCGGCCGAGGCCGCACCCGAGCCCTGGCGCAGCGCGCCGATGATGTCGACGTGGCGGTGCGCCACGCACACCTGGCCGCCGTGGCGCTTGAAGTGCGCCATCAGCAGCGAGGTGGTGGGCATGAGCCCGGTGAGCAGGCGCATGTAGACCGGGTTGCCGTGCATGCGCGCGAGCGCGTTGTGGAACTCGCCCGAAAGGCGGATCGCCTCGGGCCGGTCGCCGCGCTGGTCGGCGTCGACCTCTTCCTGCGCCAGGCGCTCGAGCTCGTCCACCTGCGCCGGCGTGAGGCGCCCACCGAGCCGGCGCGCCACCTCGCACTCCACCATGCGGCGGGCATCGAACACGTGGCGCGCGTCCTCCTCGCTGGGCAGGGGCACGCGCGCGCCGCGGTTGTGCAGCAGCTCCACCACCTGGTCCTGCGCGAGGCGCTGCAGGGCCTGGCGCACCACGGTGCGCGAGACGCCGAACTCACCCGCCATCGCCTCTTCGATCAGGCGCTGGCCGGGCTCCAGGCGGTGTTCCATCACCGCGCGGTACACGGCCTGGTAGACGCGGTCGGTGGCCGTGAGTGCGCCCGCCTCGGCGTCGCTCGCCGCGGGGTTGGCATCGGGGGGCAAGGCGGTGTCCACGCTCACGCCATCGATTGGGCCACACGTTCGGCCAGCCTGACGAGGCTGCGGTCGCTGCCCGCGGGGCCGAGCAGGGAAATGCCCAGCGGCGCGTCGGCGCGGCGCGCGAACGGCAGCGAGATCTGCGGAAAACCCGACAGGCCCGCCACGCAGAGCAGGCGGATCGCGCGGTTGCGGTAGTCCTCCAGCGCGGACTCGGGCTCGTCCACGCGCGGCGCGATGTCGGGCATGGTGGGCATGAGCAGCACACCATCGGTGCCGAGCAGCGCCGCCAGGTGGGCGCGGAAGCGCTCGCGGAACGCGCGGGCGCTGGCGGCCTGGGCGTCCGTCACCTTCGAGCTCCAGTCGAAGCGCTCGGCCACGCCCGGGCCCAATGGCGGCGCGAAGCGGCGGATGAAACCACCATCGACCTGCCAGGCCTCGGCACCCTGCACGTGGCGGAAATGCCAGTACATGTCGTCGATCCCGTCGAGCACCACCTTGGCCGGCTTCGCCTTGCCCAGCGCGTCTTCGATGGTGCGGCGCGCGGGCGCGAGCGCCTTGGTGGCGGCCGCCGTGGCCAGTGGCCACAGGTCGCTCGGTGCAAGCAGGCGCACGGCCTTGGGCAGCGGCCTGGCGTCGTCGCCCAGCAGCACATCGGCCACGCGCGCGAAGGTGGGCACGTCGCGCGCGAACCAGCCGCAGGTGTCCAGGCTGGGCGAGAGGTCCAGCGCGCCCTGCAGGCTCACGCGGCCGTGCGTGGGGCGCAGGCCCACCAGGCCGCAGTGGCTGGCGGGTGCGCGCACCGAGCCACCGGTGTCGGTGCCGAGCGCGAAGTCGCACAGGCCGTGGGACACGGCGGCCGCCGAGCCCGAGGACGAACCGCCCGCGATGCGATCGGGCGCGGCGCCGTTGATGGGGGCGCCGAAGTGCGCGTTGCGCCCGTTCATGGAGAACGCGAGTTCGTCGGTGATGGTCTTGCCCACGAAGCGCGCGCCGGCGTCGAGCAGGGTCTGCACGGTGGGCGCGGTGCGGGTCTGAACGCCCAGCAGGGCCAGCAGCAGCGGCTGGCCACCGCTGGTGGGGTAGCCGGCGATGTGGAACAGGTCTTTCACCCCGAAGCCCAGGCCGGCGAGCGGGCCCGTGGGCGCGTGCGGCACGGGCACCGCGGGGTACGGCATGAAGGCGTGGGCGGGGTCGTGGTGAACGTCGGTGTGTGGCATGGACATCGGAACAGGATCGGGCGGTGGACCGGTCAGGCGGTGGCTGGCTCGCTCACGAGCCAGCAGCGCGCGCGGTGCGCAGTATCGATCCAGGTGTTGTCGGGGCGCTCGTCGAGGCATTTGGCGTGCGCCTGCGGGCAGCGCTCGGCAAAGGCACAGCCCTTGGGCAGCGCGGTCAGGTCCGGTGGCGAGCCGGCGATGGTCTGCAGGCGCGCGCCTTTCTCCAGCGCCCCGTGCGCGCGGCTGCGCAGCAGCGCGAGCGTGTAGGGGTGGCGCGGCGAACGCAGCAGCGTGGCGGCTGGGCCCTCCTCCACGATGCGCCCGGCGTACATCACGGCGATGCGGTCGGCCACCTCCACCGCGGCGCCGATGTCGTGCGTGACGAAGATGACGGAGAGGCCGAGTTCGCGCTGCAGCTCGCGCAGCAGCAGCAGGATCTGGATCTGCACCGTGGCGTCGAGCGCGGTGGTGGGCTCGTCGGCCAGCAGCAGTTGCGGCTGGCAGGCCAGGGCCAGCGCGATCATGGCGCGCTGGCGCATGCCGCCCGACATCTCGTGCGGGTAGGCCTGCAGGCGCCGCTCGGGGCTGGGGATGCGCACGCGCTCGAACAGCTGCAGCGCGCGCTTCTGCGCCTCGGCGGCGCTCAGGCCCTCGTGGCGGCGGATCGATTCGACGATCTGCTGGCCCACGGTGTAGACCGGGTCGAGCGCGAGCAGCGGCTCCTGGAAGATCATGGACGCGACCTTGCCGCGGTAGTCGGCCAGCGCGCGGTTGCCGAGCTTGAGCACCTCGTGCCCCGCGACGCGGATCTCACCCTCCATGCGCGTGCGCGCCGCGGGGTGCAGGCGCAGCAGGCTGCGCAGCGTCACGCTCTTGCCCGAGCCGGATTCGCCGATCAGTGCCACCACCTCGCCGCGTTTGAGGCGCAGGTCCACCCCGCTGACCGCCTCCACGGGTTTCTTGCCGCCCGTGAAGGTGACGCGCAGGTTGCGAAGTTCGACGTGGGCTTCGTCGGGGGTGTTCATGCGGCAGCCTCCGTTTCAAGCGCCTCGACGGCGGCCGGTGCGTCGGGGTGGCCGCTGCCGGCCACGTGCAACCAGCACGCGGTTTGCTGGCCGTTCGCCGTCGGCAACAGCTTGGGCATTTTTTGCGAGCACACCGCCGCGGCCCGTTCGCAGCGCGTGTGGAAGCGGCAGCCCGGCGGCGGGTTGATGGGGTTGGGCGGGTCGCCCGCAAGCGGGGGCTTTTCGGTGCGGTGGTCCGGGTCCATCGAGGGCACGGACGAGAGCAGCGCGCGCGTGTACGGGTGCGCGGGGTTCTCGAACAGCCTTTCGCTGTCGCCGATCTCCACCACCTGGCCGAGGTACATCACCATCACGCGGTCGCTCATGAAGCGCACCACGTTGAGGTCGTGGCTGATGAAGATGTAGGTGAGGCCGAACTCTTCCTTCAGGTCGAGCAGCAGGTTGAGCACCTGGGCTTCCACCGACTTGTCGAGCGCGGACACGGCCTCGTCGAGCAGGATCAGGCGCGACTGCAGCGCGAGCGCACGCGCGATGTTCACGCGCTGGCGCTGGCCGCCCGAGAGCTCGTGCGGGTAGCGCTCGGCAAAGCGCTTGGGCTCCAGGCCCACACGCGCGAGCAAGTCGCGCGCGCGCTCGATGGCTTCGCGCTTGCCCAGGCCGTGCACCTGGGGCGCAAAGGCGATCGATTGCTCCATGGTGAGCCGCGGGTTGAGCGAGGCGTAGCTGTCCTGGAACACCATCTGCGCCTGGCGCCGGAAGCCCTTGAGCGGCAGCGACGGCCCGCCCACGGTCTGGCCGTCGAACACGATCTCGCCCGTGTCGGGCGTGATGAGCTGCATGAGCAGGCGGGCGGTGGTGGACTTGCCGCAGCCCGACTCACCGACCACGCCCAGGGTCTCGCCCTTGAACACGTCGAAGTCGATGCCGTCGACCGCGCGCACCACGCCGCCGCCGCGGCCCAGCACGTCTTTCTTGAGCGGGAAGTGCTTGACCAGGCCGCGCACGCTCATGAGCGGTTGCGCGGGGCCGCCAAGGTCGGGGGTGCTCAGGGGCATGCGGGCCTCACTGCTTGATTTCCATGGCCGAGCGCAAGCCGTCGGCCAGGAGGTTGAAGGCCACGGAGGTGATGAAGATCATCACGCCGGGCAGGGCCGCGATCCACGGCTGCAGGTAGATCGCGGTGCGCAGGGTGTTGAGCATCAGGCCCCACTCGGGTTCGGGCGGCTTCACGCCCAGGCCCAGGAAGCTCAGGCCCGACGCGAGGATCATGCTGACCGCGATCAGGCTGGTGGCGTACACGAAGATGGGCCCGAGCACGTTGCCCAGCACATGCACACGCACGATGGTGAAGGCGTTGGCGCCCGAGGCGCGCGCGGCGTCCACGAACTCGCGCCCGCGGATCTGCGTCGTCACGCTCTCGGCCACCCGCGCGATCGGCGGAATGAACACGATGGTGAGCGAGATCAGCGAGTTGGTGATGCCCGCGCCCAGCGCACCGGAGAGCGCGATGGCCAGCAGCACCGAGGGGAAGGCGTAGAACACGTCGATGGTGCGCATGAGCACGGTGTTCACCGCACCGCCCGCGTAGCCCGCGGTGATGCCGATGACCGAGCCGAGCACGAAGGCGAACAGCACGGGCGTGATGCCCATGAACAGCGAAAGCCGCGCGCCGACCATCAGGCGCGAGAGCATGTCGCGGCCCAGCTCGTCGGTGCCCAGCGGGTGGCCCTCGAAGCCAATGGGCTTCAGGCGCTTGAGCATGCTCGACTGGTACGGATCGGCCGGCACCAGCCAGGGGCCGAAGATGGCCAGCACGATCAGCAGCAGCACGATGCCTGCGGCCGCCATGGCCACGCGGTCGCGCAGGAAGCGCCGGCCCACGGTCTGCCAGTAGCCGGGCGAGCGTTCGTAGGCCGCGGCGTTCACGGCGGTGCGGGGGAGCACGATGTCGTTCATGGGCAGCTCCGTTTCAGCGCGCGATCCGCGGGTCGAGCAAGGTCTGGATCACGTCGACCACCAGGTTGAGCACGACGAAGAACATCGCGAGCACGAGGATGGTTCCCTGCAGCAGCGGCAGGTCGCGCTGGAAGATGGCGGAGTTCAGCAGGAAGCCGGTGCCGGGCCAGGAGAACACGGTCTCGATCAGGATGGAGCCGCCGAGCAGGTAGCCCAGTTGCAGGCCCATCACCGCGAGCGCGGTGGGTGCGGCGTTCTTCACCACGTGCCAGAACACCCCCAGGTCGGTGAGGCCCTTGGCGCGCAGGCCCACGATGAACTCCTGCGCCAGGATCTCGGCCACCAGCGCGCGCACGGTGCGCGCGATGATGCCCATGGGGATCACGCTCATGGTGATGGCGGGCAGCAGCATGTGCTGGATGTGGGCCCAGTCCCAGGCCCAATCGCTGGAGCCGCCGGGGCCGGCACCGCCCGGGGGCAGCCACATCAGCGTGGCCGAGAAGATGATCACCAGCACCATGCCCAGCCAGTAGTGCGGCACGCTCACGCCCAGCACCGAGGTGAGCGAGGCCGCCTTGTCGAGCCAGGAGTTCTGGAAGTAGCCGGCGACGAAGCCGAACAGGCAGCCGAAGATGAAGCCGATGAAGGTGGCCAGCACCGCCAGCCGCAGCGTGTTGCTGACCGCGCGCAACACCTCGTCGGTGACGGCGCGGCCCGAGGCGATGGACGTGCCGAGGTCGCCCTGCAGCGCACGCCACACCCACGAGACGAACTGCTCGGGGTAGGAGCGGTCGAAACCGTAGAGCGCGATGAGCTGTTTCTGCAGATCGACCGAGGCGTCGGGCGGCAGGATGGAGACCAACGGGTCGCCCGGCGACAGGTGCACCAGCGCGAAACACACCAGGGCCACGCCCAGCATGATGGGCAGGGTGTACAGCACGCGGCGCAGCAGGAACTGGATCATGGCGGCACGCTCGTGGGTTTGTGTTCTGGGAAGGCAACCCCGGCCGCGCGCGCGGCGACCGGGGCGGGATCAAGCCGTGGGGCCTGAGGTGGTCAGTCCATCGTCACCGGCGCCAGGTCGACGAACCAGCTGCGCGGCTGCACGAAGTTCTTGACCTTGGCGCTCATCGCACGCGGGCCCACGTCGTGCGCGATCCACACGAACGGCGCTTCCTCCACGATGCGTGCGTGCAGCTTGGCCAGCGCCTCGTCGCGCTTCTTGTCGTCGAAGGTGGTGCGCGCGTCGGCGATGAGCTTGTCGAACTCGTCGTTGCCGAAGTAGCCCCAGTTGTTCGACGTGGGCGGGAAGGTCTTGGTGCTGGTGAAGCGGACCATGGCGAAGAACGGGTCCATCGCGGCGTAGCTCACGTTGGTGGCGTGCGAGCCGTTGGCCGACGGGTCCTTCGCGCCCTTGCGCCAGTTGGTGAACAGCGTGTTCCACTCGATCACATCGAACTCGACGTCGAAGTAGCAGGCCTTCAGCGACTGCTGCACGAACTCGTTCATGGGCAGCGGCTGCATCTGGCCGGAGCCCGACGCGGAGATCTGCACCTTCACCTTCAGCGGCTTGGCCGCGCTGTGGCCGGCCTGTGCCATCAGCGTCTGCGCGGCCTTCACGTCGTACTTGATGTCGAACTTGGGGTTGCCCCACCACGGGTGGCCGGGGGGCACGGTGCCCTTGGGCACGGCCATCATCCCGCCGAGCAGGGTCTTGAGGCCTTCGCGGTCCACGCACAGGTTGGCGGCGTGGCGCACGCGCTTGTCGAGCCAGGGCGAGCCTTCGGCGAAAGACAACTGCCACGGCCACACGTGCGGCTGCGCGTTGCTCTCGATCTTGAAGCCGCGCTGGCGGATCTGCGGGATCGCGTCGGGCGACGGGGCCTCGATCCAGTCGACCTGGCCAGACAGCAGCGCGGCGGTGCGCGCGTTGGCTTCGGGCATGGGCAGCATCACCACGCGGTCGATCTTGGGCGTGCGCTTCGGATCCCAGTAGGCCTTGTTGGCCACCACCTCCAGGCGCTCGCGCGGCATGAAGCGCGCCATCTTGAACGGGCCCGAGCCCGAGGCGTCGGCGGCGAAGGCCGTCCACGCGGCCTTGGCCTTGTCGGCCGGGGTGGCACCGGGCGCGGCGTCGAACTTCTTCTGCCAGTGCGCGGGCGAGGCGATGAACAGGTTGGTGAGGTTGAGCGGCAGGAAGGCGTCGGGCTCGCTGGTGGTGAGCTCCACCGTGAGGTTGTCGATCTTGCGCGCGGTGCGCAGCGTGGGCATGCGCGAGGCCGTCACGCCGACCTGGCTGGCGTCGAAGTGCACGGCGTCCTTGTCGAGCACCTTCTGCACGTTCCACACGATGGCGTCGGCCGTGAGGTCGGAGCCGTCGTGGAACTTCACGCCCGGACGCAGCTTGAAGACCCACTTGGTCTTGTCCTTGTCGTCCACGGCCCACGAGGTGGCCAGGCCGGGGATCAGCACGCTCGGGCCGTCGAACTTCGACAGATCCCAGTGCGTGAGGGCGTCGTACATCGGGATGCCGGTGAAGCGGTTGCCTTCGAAGCCCTGGTCGGGCTGGCCCAGCGTGCGCGGGATATCGGCGGCCGTCATGGCGATGCGCAGCACCTTTTCCTGTGCGAAGGCGGTACTGGAAAACGCCGCCAGGCTGGCGGCGGCAACCAGGGACAGCCCCAGGGAACGGGCGGCGGAACGGGGCGTGGTGGTGGACCGGTTCATCTGGACTCCTGCAAAGTTCATTGAGATGAGGCGCTGGCGGCGCGGTGGGTTGGCAGGCTTTTTGTATGCAATCACCGTGCCAAACCAGTGTGCACCCGAACCACTCAAACGTGCAAAGCCGTTGATCTGATTGATGTTTTCAGAAAATCTCCACCAAAATCGAGCGCACGCCATTCACGCTGATGCGCAAAATCGTGCATTGATTCGCCGATCTGGTGCGCACCAGGTTTGGCCGCTTTGTATGCAAAATGCCCCTTCATGGGGCCTTACCCATTCCACCCGGGCACCGACATGAAGATCCTGCTGATCAACCCCAACACCTCAGCCGGCATGACCGCCGGCATCGCCGCCGCCGCGCGCGCGGTGGCCGGCCCCGGCACACAGATCGTGGCCACGCAGCCCAGCTTCGGCCCGGCCTCCATCGAAAGCCATTTCGACGAAGCCATCGCCGCCGCCGGCGTGGCCGAGCAGGTGCGCCTGAACGGGGCCGACGCCGATGCCGTGGTGGTGGCGTGCTTCGGCGACCCGGGCCTGGACGCCGCCCGCGAGGCCACGCACGCGCCCGTCATCGGCATCGCCGAAGCCGCGTTCCAGGCCGCCTCGCTGCTGGCCACAGGCTTCTCCGTCGTCACCACCATGACGCGCACCTGCGTGATGGCCGAGCGCCTGCTGCAGCGCTACGGCATGGCCGGCGCCTGCCGCGGCGTGCACGGCACCGACGTGCCGGTGCTCGCCCTCGAACACTGCGACGAAGCCACCCTCACCCAGCTCGAAACCGCCGCCCGCCACGCCCTGGACCGCGACCGCAGCGGCGCGATCGTGCTCGGCTGCGCCGGCATGGCCCCGCTGTGCGACACCCTCACCGAACGCCTGGGCGTGCCGGTGGTGGATGGCGTGGCGGTGGCGGTGAAATGGGCCGAGGGCCTGGTGTCACTCGGGCTGCGCACCAGCAAGCGCGGGGACTACGCGGTGCCGCCGGCGAAGGCGATGGTGGGGTGGGCGCAAGGATTGCAGTGGTAGGGGACGCAGCGGCTCAGCCGGGCGGAGTCGCCCCCTTCAGGCCGCCCCGCCCCCAGGACAACCGCGCCACGCCGCGATTGAGGAAACGGGTCAACGGCTTTTCCACGACCAGGTGAAACACCAGGCCGGCGAGGGTGCACACCACCACCCCGAGCACGACAAAACCGCCCATCTGCCACCCGTTCACATCCAGGGTCACGGCCTTTGCCCACACCACCCGGAACACGCCGAGCGCCAGGATGTGCGTGAGATAGATCGAATAGGACGCGTCCCCCAGCAGGTGCAGCGTTCGCGATGAAAACATCCGCCCGCGCGACTCCAGCAAAACGACGCCGGCCACCAGCAACGCGCCCGGAACCCCCCAGTAGAACGCGCGCGCAGGGCCGGACACCGCGGCCTGTGCCGTGAGCAGGAAGCCGGCAACACCGGCCAGAACCATCAGCAGGCCCGCGGCCGGTGGGAGCTTTTGAAGACGCCCGTCGGTATAGGCCTTGGCCAGAAGCACCCCGGCAACGAACTCCAGCAACAAGGTGCTGGTGTAGGTCTGCGCGATGGCGCCCTGCGGCTCGAACACCAAGCCCAGGACCACGAGCAGGCCGAATGCCAGCGGCAGAATGAACCAGATCAGGGGCCGCACCACCAGCAGGCAGCCGAACACCAGATAGAAAAACATCTCGTAGTTGAGCGTCCAGCCCGGCACCAGGATCGGGTAGATGAAGCCCGGTTGCCCCAGGCTGTGGTGCGGAATGAAAAAGAGCGACTGCAGCAGTTGCGTCGCCCCGAATTGCGTCGAACGGAACAGCGAAGGCATCAGCGTGGCCATGACGGCGATCGCCAGCGTGATCAACCAATAGATCGGCGCCACGCGCACAACGCGCTTCGCGAAGAACTCGCCGGCACCCACCGGCCGTTCGCTGGTGACCAACCAGATCACGAAGCCGCTGATCACGAAGAACACGTCCACGCCCGCAGCGCCGACGTTGAACTGCCGCAACGCTTGTTCATACACGTCGATCTGGATGATCGAGTGGTGAAAGACAACCATCAGGGCGGCCACGGCGCGCAGGTACTGAATGGAGCGCACCGTCGGGTGCGTGGGGCGATCCAGGGCCGTGGTCATCGAGATGGGCTCCGTCGGCGGGTTGCCGAACACGAAATCCGGTGATTGTGCTTGGTGCGTGCCATGAAACATGTAGCGCGCGCAACACAGCGGTGGCGGCCGGGCAGCGCGCCGTCCACTTGCGCACGCACTCAGGGTCCGATGGGGTAGACAAGCGTGAGGCGCAGCATGTCCTTGTGTTGCATGCCCGACTCGATCACCGGTTCGTCGTAATGACGGAGGAAAAAATCCCGCTCGACGCCGGTGACGCGAAAGCCTTGCCGCTGGTAGAAGGCGAGCGGATGGCCGAAGGCGCCGGTGCCCACCTCCAACCGCTCGGCACCGCTCTGGCCTACAGCGTCGATCACGTGCCGCAGCAAGCGCGCGCCCACACCGGCCCGCTGCCGTTGCGGGGCCACGGCGATGTTCATCAGTTCATGGGCGCGGGGGCCGATGGGCGTGACCAGGCAGGCGCCGACCACGGCCTCGCCGTCGCGCACCACGAAACAGCGTGAACGCGGCAGGTAGCCGAGGATTTTTTCTCGCGACGGATCGGCCAGCAGGAGCAAGTCCATCGGCGCATCGGCCGCGGCGATTTCGTCGATCGTCATGTCGTTCTGCCAGATCGGTTGGCCACTTCAGCCCACCGCCCGCGCCACCAATATCAACATCCACGGCATCACCAGCAGCAACACCAGCCTGAGCACCCGCGCCACCCCGGTGGGCTCCGGTTCCCCGCCCTGCCCCGGCGCGAAGCACAGCCAGGCCAGCAGCAGCGGAATGGGCATGACCAGCAGGATGGACAGCGCGAACACCACGGTGGTGGTGGTGCCCGACCATCCCAGGTCGCGCGCGCGGCGCACGCCCGCCAGCAACACGGCCATCGCCATCACCAGCACGGCCAGCAAGGCGACCACCAGCGAAGCGCCCGCGCCGCCCGTGCTGCCGGTGACGATGAAGATGCTGTGGATGAACAGCGCCAGCGCGTTGAGTACCGGCAGCAGGCCGAAGGCGATGAACTGCAGGCGGGTGTCGCGCATGGGTGGCCTCAGAGGTCGAGCCGCATGAAGGCGCTGTGCGGGTCTTCGCGGTAGTCGGCGAAGGGTTCGCACGGCACGAAACCATGGGCCGCGTAGAGCGTGCGCGCGGCGAGGAAGTGGTCGGTGGAGCCGGTTTCCAGCCACAGGCGTTGCACACCGTCGGCGCGCGCGTGGGCCACGATGTGCGCGAGCACGGCACGCGCCACGCCGCGGCGCTGGTGGCGCGTGGCGGTGCGCATGGACTTGATCTCGGCGTCGTGCTCGCCCAGGCGCTTGAGCGCGCCGCAGCCCAGCAGCTCGGCGCCGTCCCACACAGTCCAGAAGGCGATGCCGGGTTTGCGCAGGCGGTCGAGGTCGAGCGCGTGCACGCTGTCGGGCGGCGAGATGGCGCGCATGTGCGCGAGGTGCTCTTCGAGCAGCGCGCGGATCTCGGGGCCGCGCAGGTCGTCGCGGCGGATCTGCAGCGGGGGGGTGGCGGCGTTCATGCCCAGGCCCCCTTGCGGTAGGCGGCCCAGCCGCGCGCCCGCAACCGGCAGGCCGGGCAGGTGCCGCAGCCCCAGCCCCAGTCGTGCCGGTGTTCGCGGTCGCCGCGGTAGCAGGTGTGGGTGTGCTCCACGATCAGGTCCACCAGCGCTTCGCCGCCCAGGTCGCGCGCCATGCGCCAGGTCTCGGCCTTGTCGATCCACATGAGCGGGGTGTCGATGAGGAAGCGCTGGTCCATGCCGAGCGATAGCGCGAGCTGCATGGCCTTCATGGTGTCGTCGCGGCAATCGGGGTAGCCGGAAAAATCGGTTTCGCACACGCCGGTGACGAGGACCGTGAGGCCGCGCCGGTAGGCCAGCGCCCCGGCCATGGTGAGGAACATGAGGTTGCGCCCGGGCACGAAGGTGTTGGGCAGGCCGTTGGCCTCCATGCGGAACGCCATGTCGCGCGTGAGCGAGGTGTCGGACACGGCGCCGATCACCCCGAGGTCGAGGGTGTGGTCCTCGCCGAGCTTGGCGGCCCAGGCGGGAAACTTCTCTCGCAACTGCTGCAGCACCACGCGGCGCGCGTCCAGCTCCACCCGGTGGCGCTGACCGTAATCGAAGCCGAGGGTCTCGACGCGGTCGAAGCGCGTGAGGGCGTGGGCCAGGCAGGTGGTGGAATCCTGGCCGCCGGAGAACAGGACGAGGGCGTGGGCGTGGCGAAGGGGTTCGGACATGGGTCGTCAGTTCAAGGTCTGCCCGATCGGCATCAAGCGGATTTTTGTGGCACGAGCCGAACCTGCAATTCGCACCCCACGGCGGCGGCGTAGCGTTTCAAGGTGGCCAACGAAGGCGCGTGCTTGCCCGCCGCCTCAAGCCGCGAAATGGCACTCTTGGTGGTTCCCATGCGTTCGGCCACCGCGTCCTGCGTCAACCCGGCCTTGGCGCGGGCCTTGATCATCTGATGGGCCAGGGCGTACTCCAGGGCCAGCTCCTCGTAAGCCTGTTCGAAGCCCACACGCTCACGCGCCTTGCGCAGGAAGGCGGCGTGGTCATGGCGAACGGGGCGGTACTTCAGGTCAGTCATGCTGTACCTCCTTGAGGCGCTTGCGCGCCAGTTTCAGTTCTCTGTCGGGAGTCTGCTGGCTCTTCTTGATGAAGGCATGCAGAACGATCACCCTTTTGCCAACCAGATAACAGTAGAAAACACGCCCGATACCACTGCGCCCTTTTGGCCGAAGCTCGAAGAGCCCGTCGCCAAAGGCGCGCGAGTGAGGCAGACGCAGATCAGGCCCGTACTCGACCAGCAACTCGATCAGGCGGGCATAGTCGGCCAGCACATCGACAGGCCAGGCCTGCACTTCGGCAAGAACGCGTTCGTGGAAATAGGTGACGCTGAACGGCATGGGGATGTTAGCACTGATGCTAACCGCCATGAACCGGGGCTACCGATCCCATGGCTCAAGAGGCGGATCGCGGGGCGCCCACTGTGCCCGCGTGTCACGGCGAATACCGTCCCGCCGTTGCCTGGCATCACGGCCGCAGGAGAAAACCGCTGACTCCCTTTGGTCAGCGTCTCAGTGCATCAGCCGCTCGGAGCGCCGGCTGGAATGGTCGCGGCTGGTGGCCACCATGCGCAGCAGGGCGCGGTTGGCCTGGTCGAGCGTGATCTCGTGCCGGCGGCACAGGGTTTCCATGCGCTCGATGCGCTCGGGTTCGCCCATGGCCTTGGCGACGTCGAGCAGCGAGAAGTAGGGGCCGCTGCGGCGCAGCAGCGCGTCGGTCATGCGCGCGGCCAGGGGCAGGCGGTGCAGCAGGTCGGCCAGTGGCTGGTGCAACAAGTGGTCGAGCTGGGCCAGCGCGGCGGTGGTGTAGACCTCGGCGCGCAGGAGGTCGTCGGAGCCGCTGGCGAGCAGGTGCTGGGCCAGGCGCGAGCGCATCACCATGGCGTAGCGCACGGGTTGCAGGTCGGCGTCGGGTTCGATGCCCGGCAGTTGCTCGACCAGCCAGCGGCCCAGCTCGCGAAAGCCCAGCATCATGAGCGCGTGGCGCAGCGAGCCGATTTCGCGGTGGGCGCCATAGGCGGCCGAGTTCACGAGCGTGAGGATGCGGTACACCAGCACCGGGTCCTGGCGCACCAGGCGCTCCAGGTACTCGATCGAACACTCCTCGTCGTCGATGACGGAAAGCACCTGGTCCACGACGCGGCGGTCGTATTGCAGCGGGGTGTTTCGGTGGCCACGCAGCACGTCGGCCGAGGGCCAACCGAGCACGGCGGCCACGTTGGCCTCGTCGAGCGCGTGCCGCACGGCCGTCTGGTTGACGAGCCCGTCCACCAACTGGCCCGGCAAGGACGCGAAGTGGTCGGCCTCGGTCATCTGCAGCAGGTTGCGGTGGTCGATGCCGGGTGTGGCCCGGCCGCGCAGGTCGGCATAGGCGCCGCTGCGCACCAGCTGGTGGCCGCGGCGTTGCGCGATCGACAGGCGCGACAGCGTCTCCTGGCCTTCGAACATCGAGGCCGGTACCTCGAGCCAGGTGTTGCGGATCGGCGGGCAGGACAGCGCCTGCTGCAGCAGGCGCGGCGTCTGCAGCGACAGCAGCAGCGGCGGCGCGCCCTCGGGCCAGTCTTCGCCGATGGCCTGCAGCAGGTGGTTGGCGTCCACGCCTTCGGGGTGGATGGCGCGCACGCACAGGCGCACGCCCGCGAGCTCGCGCGCGCGGTTCCACAGCGGCACATAGGCCATGGCCACGCTGTCGAGGACGGTGTGCGCGTGCAGCATGCGGAATCAGATCTGGTTGAAGAGCGAGAGGCGTTGCACCTGCGCGTAGGACTTGATGGCCGCGTCCAGCGCCAGTTGCTGCTTCTGGAAATCGGAGATGCCCTTGACCATGTCGATGTCGACCAGGCGCGATTGCTCGGCCTCGAGGTCGACCACGCGGTCTTCCATCAGCACTTCCTGGGAATCGGCGCGGTTGAGCCACTCGCCGGCGCGCCCGCGCGCCAGCAGCACGCGGTCGTGCGCGCTGTCGAGTTCGGACATGGCGCGCCCGAGTTCCTGCGCGCGGTAGCCCACCTCGCCAACGCCGTCGTGGCGCAGCGCGTTGATGGCGTTCTGCACCACGCTGAAGATGTCGGTCACGTCGGTGTTGCTGGTGAGGTCGATGCGGTCGCCGCTGGCGGGAATGCCCGACATCGTGAGGCTCAGCCCGTCGAAACTGAGGGTGGCGCCGCTGCGGTAGGGCACGCCCGTGTGGCCGGGCACGGCCACGCCGGTGGTGGCGTTGGTCAGCGTGTACTGCATCTCCTCGCCCACCAGGGTGAAGTCGATGCGGTAGTCGTCGCCGGTGACGGCGCTGGCGTCGACCACTTCGCCGGCGTTGGTGTGCGCGGTGCCGGTGTTGGTGGTGGGCACGGTGAGCGTGAACTGGCCGTTGCCCTGGGGCACGCGCATCCAGATGGCTTCGCCATCGAGCGTCTGCGGCAGCGTGGTGTCGCCGGGCGCGGGCTGGCCGCGCAGGCCCTGGAACACCACGCCGGTGCCGCCGGGGGTGTAGACGTCCACGAACGGCACCGCGGCACCGCCCAGGCCACCATAGAGCGTGCGGCCGTTGCTGTCGGTGCGGTTGGACACGGCGAGGAGCTGCTCGCGCAGGCCTTCGAGCTGGCGCGCGATGTCGGCGCGCTCGGCGTCGGTGTAGGTGCCGTTGCCGGCGGACACCAGCAGCTCCTTGATCTTGATCATGAGCTCGCCCGATTCGGCCAGGCCCGATTCGGCCTGTTGCAGGCTGGTGCGCGAGGCGTCGAGCGCGCGCAGGTCGGCTTCGAGCCGGGCCGAGCGGTTGCGCGAGGCCTCGTTGAGCGTGGCAGCCACCGGGTCGTCGCTGGCCTTGAGCACGCGCTTGCCGGTGGCCAGGCGCTCCTGCTGTTGCGCGAGCTCGGTCTGGCGCGCACCGAGCTGGTAGATGGTGCGGTCGAACTGGTTGGCGGTCGAGATGCGGAAGGTCATGGTGATCAGCGTCCCACGGTTTGCAGCAGGCTGTCGAAGGTGCTTTGCGCGATCTGCAGGAACTTGGCCGAGGCCTGGTAGGCCTGCTGGTACTGCAGCAGGCGCGCGGCCTCTTCATCGAGGTTCACGCCCGAGACGTTGCTGCGCGCCTGCTCGGCGCTCAGCGCCACATTGCTGCTGAACTCGGCCGAGAACTTGGCGTTCTGCACCCGCCCGCCGACGTCGGCGAACAGGCTCACGTAGCCATCGGAGAGCGAGGTGCCGTCGAAGGTGGCCATGCTGCGCAGCGCGAGCATGCCGTTGGCGTTGCCCGCGTTCTGCGCGATCGCGCTCGACGGCGCGGCGCCGATGTCGAAGCTGTCGCCCGGGGTGGGGCTGCCGCGCAGCGTGAGGCTCCAGCCATTGAGCTGGATGGGTTGCCCCGGCGTGAAGTTGTAGCTCGCCGGCGGGCCGGGGTTGTCGGGCGGCGGGTTGCCCGGGCCCAGGCCGGTGGCGCTGTAGGTGCCGTCGGCGTTGAAGGTGATGGTCACCGGGTCGGTGAGGTTGGCCGACGCCTCCACCGCGTAGAGCGATTCCACGCCCAGGCTGCCCGAGTTGGCCGTGGCGGGCGTGACCAGCACCGGGCTGGCCACCGCGACGTTCTGCGACGAGGCGATCGCCACCTGCAGGTTGCGCGCCGCGGCCTCGAAGGGGCGGATGCGGAAGCTGTCGCCGGTGGCGGCGGGGCCGGAGCCGATGTCGAAGCTCAGGCCGTCGACCTCGGCCGGCAGCGCGGCGAACGAGGTGCTGGTGTTGTCGGACAGGCGCACCACCGTGAAGCCGGTGGCCTCCACGCGCAGTTCGTAGTCGGAGGCGACGAGCGCGGTCGGGTTGCTCACGCTCGCGCTGGCGGTGGCGGTGCTGGCGTTGCCGGCCGCGGGCAGGCCGAGGGCCGGGCCCAGGGGCACGAAGAAATCGCCGCCCATGTTGCCGTTGAGGTCCACGCCCAGGCGGTGCTGCGCGTTGATGATTTCGGACGCCGCGAGCGCGATGCGGCCCACCTGGTTCTGCACCGCCTGCAAATCCTCGTTGAGGAAGCGCAGCGTGCCCGCGAGCGCACCGCTGCCCAGCGAGTTCGCGTCCAGCGGGGAGGACATGGCGCCCTGCTGGAACATCACGTTGATGCGCGAGCTGTCGTTCGGGTCGCGCTGCACGGCCAGCTGGCCGGTCTGCGTGCCCAGCACCAGCGGCTGGCTGCCCGCGATGAACACGTTGGCGGTGCCGCCTTCGCCGGGCACCACGCTCACCTGCGCGTACTGGCTGATGTCGGCCAGCAGCTTGTCGCGCTGGTCGAACAGGTCGTTGGGCGTGTGGCTGCCGCCGGCCGTTTCGATGATGCGTTTGTTGACGCTGGCCAGCTCCGTGGCCAAGCGGTTGAGGGCACCGACCTGCTCGCCCACCTGCTGCTGCGTGCTGTTGCGCAGCAGGTCGATCTGGCCCGCGGTGTCGCGCAGCCGGGCAGAGAACGCGTCGGCGCGCGAGATCACCACCGTGCGTGCGGTGCTGTTGCTCGGCGAAGCGACGAGGTTGCTCCAGGCGTTGAGCATGTCGTTGAGTGCGGTGCCCAGGCCGTTGCTGCCGAGGGGGAACAGCGATTCGAGTTGCTGCAGGCGCTCCAGGCGCGCGGCGTCGCCCGCGGCGGCCGAGGCGGTCACGCGCGCTTCGCGCGTGAGGTGGGCGTTGTAGGCGCGCTCGACGGTGGCGAGCTCGACGCCCTTGCCGAAGTAGCCGCCGCCGGTGGACTGGTAGCCCGCACTCTGCAGCTGCACCGTCTGGCGCGAATAGCCCGCGGTGTTGACGTTGGCGATGTTGTGGCCGATGACCTGCAACGCCGCCAGGTTGGTGTTGAGTGCGCGTGTGGCGATGTTGAGCGAAGACATGGTCAGCCCTGTGCGCGCTGCAGCGACAGCGTGGTATTGATGGCGCGGCTGAGCTTGGCCGCGTAGGCCGGATCGGTGGCGTAGCCGGCGCGCTGCAGGCCGCTGGCGAAGCCCTGCACGGAGTGCAGTTGCTCCATCACGCCTTCGTAGCGCGGGCTGTTGCCGATCAGGCGCGCGTAGTCGCGGAACGACTCTTCGTACGAGTCGTAGGCACGGAACTTCGCCGTCACCTTGCGCGGCTCGCCGTCGACGTATTCGGTCGTGGTGATCTCCGCCACCTTGCCGGTCCACCCCCCGGTGGCCTTGATGCCGAACAGGTTGTGCGCGGGCGCACCGTCGGCATGTCGTATTTCTCCACGGCCCCAGCCGCTCTCGTGCCCGGCCTGGCCAAGCATGAAGGCCGCGGGGATGCCGGTGTCGCGCGCCACGGCCTGCGCCGAGGCGGTGTGCTGCGCCACGAAATCGGATTGGCGGCCCGAGGCGCTCACGCGCTCCACGGTGCTGGGCTGCGCGGGCATGGCCGGCAGGCCGCTCTGGCCGGGGTTCTGGCCCACCAGCTGGGCGCCGAGCTGGCGCTCGATCGCCGAGGCCAGGCCACCGGGCAGGCCCGAGAGCTGCACGGAGAACTGCTGGTCGAGCAGGTCGGTGCCGAGTTTTTCGCCCTCGTTGTCCATCAGGCCGCTCTTGGCGGTGGCCTCGCGCATGCTCTTGAGCAGCTCGCGCATGAACAGCGCCTCGAATTGCTTCGCGGCTTCCTTGAGCGCGGCCTTGTCGTTGCCCGCCGCGCCCTTGAGCGCGTTGAGCGACGTCGGGTCGGCCGCGAGGCCGCCGGGCATCAAGGGGTTGGTGGCCATGTCAGATGACCTCCAGCTCCGCGTTCAGGGCGCCCGAGGCCTTGATGGCCTGCAGGATGGCGAGCAGATCCTGCGGCGTGGCGCCGAGCGCGTTGAGCGCCTTCACCACGTCGGCCAGTTGTGTGGCCGGGCCCATCTGGATGAGCGAGCCCTTGTCCTGGCTGATCTGGATGTTGGCCTGCTCGCGCACCACCGTCTCGCCACCAGAGAACGGCGCGGGCTGGCTGATGACGGGCGTGGAGCTGATGCTGACCGAGAGGTTGCCGTGCGCCACCGCGACCGCGCCGAGCGTGACGGCCTGGTTCATGACGATGGAGCCGGTGCGGGCGTTGATGACCACCTTGGCCGAGGGCACGCTCGATTCGATGCGCACCTCTTCCACGCGCGCCAGGAAGGCGACGCGCGCGCCCGGGTCGGCGGGCGCGTTCAGGCGCACCACGCGGCCGTCCACCGCGCTCGCGGTGCCCGCACCCAGGGCTTTGTTGATGGCGTCGGTGACGCGGCTGGCGGTCTGGAAATCGTGGCTGTTGAGGCCGAGGTCCACCGTCTCGCCCACGTGCAGCGGCGTGGGCACGGCGCGCTCGACCTGGCCACCGCCGGGAATGCGACCGGCGCTCAGGTGGTTGATCTGCACCTTGCTGCCGCCGGCCGAGGCGCCCGCACCGCCGACCATGAGGTTGCCTTGCGCGAGCGCGTAGATCTCGCCGTCGGCACCGCGCAGCGGCGAGACGATGAGCGTGCCGCCGCGCAGCGACTTGGCGTTGCCGATGGAAGACACCGTGACGTCGATGGCCTGGCCGGGCTGCGCGAAGGGCGGCAGCTCGGCGGTGATCATCACCGCCGCCACGTTCTTGAGCTGGGGGTTGGCGCCCGCGGGCAGCGTGAGGCCGTGCTGCTGCAGGAAGTTGGCCAGGCTCTGGCCGGTGTAGGGCATCTGCGTGGTCTGGTCGCCGGTGCCGTCCAGCCCCACCACCAGGCCGTAACCGGTGAGCATGTTGCTGCGCACGCCCTGCACCGCCGCGATTTCCTTCACGCGCATGCTCTGCGCGGCCGCGGGCAGCAGCGCGAAGGCGCAGCAGATCACCATCAAGTGGCGCAGAAATCGGTCGATGAACATGGCAGGACAGAGCAAGGGGTTCATGCCACCGATGGTGGCGGGGTTCAGAACGGGAGAACGCTCAAAAAGAACCGTGCGAGCCAGCCAATTGACATGGCTTCGCCCTGCGCGCCGCGGTTGCGCGACTCGATGCGCGCGTTGGCCACCTGGGTGGAGGGCACCACGTTGCCGGGGCGGATGTGGCGCGGATCGATGGTGCCGCTGAAGCGCAGCATGTCGACGTTGGCGTTCACGCCGATCTGTTTTTCGCCGACCACGACGAGGTGGCCGTTGGGCATCACGTCCTGCACGGTGGCGGTGATCGAGCCGGTGAAGGTGTTGTTGCTGCGCGTGCTGCCGTCGCCCGAAAAGCTGTTGTTGCTCTGCGCGCCGAGGTTGGCCTTGTTCCAGGGCGACGACCCGCCGAACAGCGGGATGGCGCTGATGCCGGCCGAAGCATCGGCGCTGCGGTCGATCGAGGCCGACGAGCTCTGGCTCGCGGTCACGCGCTCGGTGATCTGGATGGTGACGATGTCGCCGGGCAGGCGCGCGCGCGGGTCTTCCAGCGCGGGGCGGTAGGTGGCGGCGCGAAACAGCGAGCCACTGGGCGCGGCGGCCGGCACCGCGGTGTCGCTCTGCACGTAGCGCACGGGTTGCGCCGGCTGCAGGTCCACCTTGGGCTGGTTCTGCAGGGTTTCGCAACCGCTGGCGAGCACGGCCATGGAGAGCACGAGGGCGAGGCGGATCATGGCGTTCCTCAGAGTTGGCTCAGGCGCTGCAGCATCTGGTCCGACGTCTGGATCGCCTTGGAATTCATTTCGTAGGCGCGCTGGGTCTGGATCATGTCGACCAGTTCCTGCACCACGTTGACGTTGGACGCTTCGGTGTAGCCCTGCATCAGGTGGCCCATGCCGGTGGCGCCGGGGGCGGACGCGATCGGCGCGCCCGAGGCCACGCTCTCGCGGTACAGGTTCTGGCCCAGCGGCTCCAGGCCGGGTGGGTTGATGAAGTTGGCGAGTTCGATCTGGCCCACCTGCTGCGGCTGCGTCTGGCCCGCCAGCTTGGCGCTCACGATGCCGTCGGACGAGATCGTCACGCTCTCGGTTTCGGCCGGCAGCGTGATGCCCGCGGTGAGCGGGAAGCCGCTGTGCGTGACCATGCGGCCCTGCGAATCGATCTGGAAGCTGCCGTCGCGGGTGTAGCCGGTGGTGCCGTCGGGCATCTCGATCTGGAAGAAGCCCGCGCCGTTGATGGTCACGTCCAGCGAGCGGCCGGTCTGCTGCGGCGTGCCTTGCGTGAAGGTGCGGCTGGTGGCCACGGTGCGCACACCCAGGCCCACCTGCAGGCCCGTGGGCAGCTCGGCCTGCTCGGTGGCGTTGGCACCCACCTGGCGCAGGTTCTGGTACATGAGGTCTTCGAACACCGCCTTGGAGCGCTTGAAGCCGGTGGTGCTGACGTTGGCCAGGTTGTGCGAGATGACGTCGAGCTGCGTCTGCTGCGCGGTCATGCCGGTGGCGGCGGTCATCAGGGAATTGATCATGGTGATTCCTTGGATTAGCCGACGTTGAGCAACTGCGCCGCACTGCGGTCGTTGCCTTCGCCGTTCTGCAGCATGCGCATCTGCAGTTCGTACTGCCGGGCCGCGGCGATCATGCCGACCATGGCCTCGACGGGATTGACGTTGGAGCCTTCGAGCGCGCCGTCCTGCAGGCGCGCCACTTCGCTGGCGGGCAGCGGGTTGCCCTCGGGGCCGCGGAACAGGCCGTCTTCGCTGCGGCGGATCGGGTTGTCGGCGTCGGGCACCACCATCTTCAGGCGGCCCGCCACCTGGCCGGGTTCGTTGCCCACGCGCGTGTTGATCGTGCCGTCGGCGCCGATGTCCACGTGCGCGTTGGCCGGCACCACGATGGGGCCGCCGTCGCCCAGCACGGGCAGGCCGCTGGCGGTGACCAGCGTGCCATCGGCATTGACTTCGAACGCGCCGGCGCGCGTGTAGGCCTCGGTGCCATCGAGCCCCTGCACCGCGAACCAGGCGTCGCCCGTCGCGGCCACGTCGAGCGCGCGGCCCGTCACCTGCACGGCGCCGGGCTTGTGGTCGTGGCCGGCGGTGGCTTCGAGCGCGAACACGCGCGTGCTCGCGCCGTCGCCGCGGATGGGCACCGCGCGGAAGGTGGAGAGCTCGGCGCGAAAACCCGGCGTCGAGACGTTGGCCAGGTTGTTGGTCAACACCTGCTGGCGGTGCGCGGCGGCGTTCGCGCCGGTCATCGCGGTGTAGATGAAGCGGTCCATGTCGCGTCAGGCCCGGGCGGTGTTCAGGGGTTCATCAACGCATGGCCAGGAGCGTGCTCAGCACCTGGTCCTGCGTCTTGATGGTCTGGGCGTTGGCCTGGTAGGCGCGCTGGGCGGTCATCATGTTGACCAGCTCGGCGGTGATGTCGACGTTGGAATCTTCCAGCGCGCCGGCGCGCAACGCGCCGAAGTTGCCGGTGCCGGGTTCGCCGCGCAGCGGTTCGCCCGAGGAGAAGGTGGCCGCCCACATGCCGCCGCTGGAGGGCTGCAAGCCCTGCGCGTTGCGGAAGTTCACCAGCGCGACCTGGCCGGCCGCGCGCGTTTCGCCGTTGGAGTACTGGCCGGTGACGACGCCGTTCTCGTTGATCTTCAGGCCGATGAACTGGCCCGGGCGGTAGCCGTCCTGCTCGAGTTCGGTCACGCCGAAGGCGGTGCCGTACTGCGTGATGTTGTTGAAGTCGAAGTCGACGTTGAAGGTGCCGTTGGGCGAGGTCAGCGCCAGCGGCGGGATCGTCGTGGTCGCGGTGTCGAGCGAGCCGTCGGCCAGGAAGTTGACCGTGAACGGCGTGGACAGCGCGGGGTCGGCACCGTTCACGCCGGTGTAGACCTCCCAGCTGTTGTTGCCGACCTTGCGGAAGGCCAGGCTCACCGGGATCTCGATGCCCTGCGAGTCGAAGGCCACGAGCGAGGTGCCGTAGGTCGTCAGCGGCGTGGGCGGCGTGACCGTGTTCCACACCGGCGCGCGCGCGTCGAGGTTGAACTCGGCGGTGATCTCGCTGGTCTGCTGCGCGGGAATCGGGCTGGCCGTGGGCAGCGAGAGCGGGATCGGGTTGTAGCTGAGGCGGTTGCCGTCGGGGTCGGTGGGGTAGCCCATGAGCTGGCCGCCCGCGTTGGTGACGATGTTGCCCTGGTCGTCGAGCTTGAACATGCCGGCACGGCTGTAGCTGGTGGTGCCGTTGGGCATGGTGAGCTCGAAGAAGCCCGCGCCGTTGATGGCGATGTCCAGGTCGTTCCCGGTGATGGTGATGTTGCCCTGCGTGAACTGCTGCGAGACCGCGGCCACCGACACGCCGATGCCCTGGTTGACGCCGCCGGCGGCGTTGACCGAGCTCGCATACACCTCGGCGAACTCGGCGCGCGAGGATTTCATGCCCACGGTGTTGCCGTTGGCGATGTTGTGGCCGATCACGTCGAGGTTCTTGCTCGCGCTGTTGAGGCCGGAGAGTCCTTGCTGGAATGCCATGTCGGTTTCCTTGTGACGCGGGATATGGGGTTACAGGAACGTGGTGATCTTGTCGTGCGAGAGGGTGGTGCCGTCCTGCAGTTCGAGCTGCATGACACCGTCCTTCTGGCCAACCGCCGTCACCGTGAGGCGGCTGAATGTGGTGGCGGCCACCGGGGTGCCGCCGTTGGAGGCGCGCACGCGGAAACCGGCCACATCGGTCGGGTTCACGTCGCTGCCGTCCCAGTTGAAGGAATGCTGGCCGGCGGTGAGGCCACCGAAATCGAGCGTGTCGATCACGGAGCCGTCCTTGCCGATCACGTCGAGCTGCACGTTGCCGGCGGCGGCCGGCAGGCGGAACGCGCCCTTGCCCACGGTGCCGTCGAAGCCGAGCTGCGTGCCGGCGACGAGCGCCTCGCGGCCGATCAGGGCCACGCCCTGCATGGTCTGCATCGCGCTGTACTGCGCGGCCATGCCCTTGAGCGTGGTGTTGAGCGACTCGATGCCCGCGACCGTGTTGATCTGCGTCATCTGCGTCGTCATCTGCGCGTTGTCCATCGGGTTCATCGGGTCCTGGTTGTTGAGCTGCGCGACGAGCAGCTTCAGGAACCGGTCCTGCGTGGCCTCGGCGTTGGTGGCCGAGGTGGCGGACTTCGCGGTGGAACTGCCCGGCGTGTTGCCGAGGCCGGACAGATCCAGGGGGTTGGAGAACATCATGGTGCGGGGTTCCTTGGCTTAAGCGTCAGCGGCGGCTCACTGGCCCATCTGCAGCGTCTTGAGCATCAGGCTCTTGGCGGTGTTCATCACCTCGACGTTGTTCTGGTACGAGCGCGAGGCGGAAATCATGTTGACCATCTCCTCCACCGGGTTCACGTTGGAGTGCGTCACGTAGCCGTCGGCGTCGGCGCTGGGGTGCTGGGGCGAGAACACGCGGCGGTTGGGCGCGTCGCTCTCGGTGATGGTCTGCACCTTCACGCCGGCGCTGCCGGGGCCACCCATGGTCTGCGTCTGGAAGTGGATGTGGCGCGCCTTGTAGGCCTGGCCATCGGGGCCGGCTACGGCGTCGGCGTTGGCCAGGTTGCTGGCCACCACGTTCAGGCGTTGCTGCTGCGCGCTGATCGCGCTGCCGCTCACGTTGAAGATCTGGAACATGGACATGGCGGGGTCCTTTCAATCACTGGCCGGTGATGGCGCTGAGCATGGTCTTCACATGACCATTGATGAACCGCAGCGTGGATTCGTAGCGGATCGTGTTGTCCACGAAGGACGCGCGCTCGCGGTCCAGGTCGACGGAGTTGCCGTCCTGCGAGGGTTGCGTCTGCACCGCGTAGCCGAGCTTCGGGTCGCCGCCCGGGCGCGCGCCCACGCTGTTGAAGTGGCGCGCGTCGGTGGTGGCCGCGGGGCCGGCGGCGCTGCCGCTGGCGCTCTTGAGCGCGGCGGCGAAATCGAAATCGCGCGCGGTGTAGCCGGGCGTGTCGGCGTTGGCGATGTTGCTGGCGATCACCTGCTGGCGCTGCGAACGCAGCACCAGCGCCTTGGCATGGAAATCCAGCCGGTCGGTCATCTGTTCGAGCATGGTCACCTCGCAAGCGGTGGTGTCGGGGCCGGTCTCGGAAGGGGTCCGGGACCGGGGCTTGGCGCATTGTCAAAAGACTTGAGGGCAGCCGATGAGCGGAACAGCGGGGTGCAAAACCGGCATTTCCCGGCTTAGCGGCGGCGGCACGCTTCTAGAGTGACTGCCTGTGTCCGAGCCCCTGGAGAGCGCCATGAACCGCCCCGCCCTGCGCCTTTTATTCACCGTGAGCTTCGGCCTCGTGCTGCTGGCCGCCGCCGCGAGCGCGCGCGCCAACCCCGCCGCCGGCCTGGAGCAGCTCGCGCGCGATTTCCTGCAACCCGCGGTGGAGCAGGCCCTGGCCGAACAGGCCGGCATGCCCCTGCGCGCCGAGGTGGTGATGGGCAACCTGGACAACCGCCTCCGCCTGGCGCCGTGCAACGGCATCGAGCCCTTCCTGCCCCCGGGTGGGCGGCTCTGGGGCCGCAGCCGCGTGGGCCTGCGCTGTGTGGACGGCCCCACGCGCTGGAGCGTCTACATCCCCGTCACCGTGCAGGCCTTCGGGCCGGCCTGGGTGCTCAAGGCCCCGGTGCCCGCGGGCACTACCCTCACTCAAGAACACGCCGAACGCGCCGAAGTGGACTGGGCGGCCCATCCGTCGATGGCGCTGGCCCTGCCGGAACGCTGGGTCGGCCTGCAGGCGGCCTACGCCCTCACCCCGGGCCAGGTCATCCGCGAGAACATGGTGCGCGCACCCCAGGCTTTCGAGTCGGGTACGCCAGTGAAAGTGAGCGCCAACGGCCGCGGCTTTGCCGTGACGGTGGTGGGCCAGGCGCTGAGCACCGGCCACGTGGGCCAGGCCGCCCGCGTGCGCCTGCCCAGCGGCCGTGTGGTCAGCGGCACGGTGCGTGCCGACCAGACGGTGGAACTGCCCCTCTGACGGCGCGTGGCCCCCACCGACAGATGAACGGTAGAAAAACTGCCTCAAAACCCTAAAGTTCCGGAGATCGAGACCGATACAGCAACGACATGGCCCCGAAACCGGGGCACGGAGCGTGACATGAAAGTCGATTCCTCTAGCGATTCCTACATTGGCAGCGTCGCCGGTGGCCCCCAGAAGGTGGCTGCCCAGCCGAGCGCGCCCGTCGAAGGCGCCGCGAAGCAGGCCCCGGGCACCCCGCAGCCGGGCGTGACGGTCACGCTCTCGTCCACCGCCAACGCCGGCGGCGGCGATGTGTTCAACAGCGAGAAGGTGGAGGCCATGAAACAGGCCATCGCCAGCGGCACGTTCAAGGTCAACCCGGAAGCCATCGCCGACAAGCTGCTCGCCAACGCGGCCGAAATGCTCAACGCCGGCCGCGCCTGAGACCCCGCCCCATGACCCTCCCCGCCCAGCCCGCCCACACCTGGATCGCCCAGCTTCACGGGCACCTGGACGGGCTGGAGCGCGCCCTGCTGCAAGGCGACGCCCCCGGCGTGGAGCGTGGCAGCGCCGCCGTGCAGGCCGCGCTGCAGCAAGCCCCCCGCACCCTGGACCTGCGCGGCGCCGACGCCGATGCCCTGCAATCGGCCGCGCAACGCTTCACCCACCTGCGCGCCGCCACGCTGCGCGCCGGCGCACTCAACGAGCGCGCCCTGGGCAGCCTGCTGCCCGACCACCTGCAAAAGCCCACCTACCAAGGCCTGGGCAAAGCGGGTGGACGCCGCCACGCGGCGGCGTAACCCCACTCCCCATCCCCCCGCCACTCATCCATCCTGAGGATGGGCGCGGCGTCGCGCCCGCTCTAATCTCCGTGCTCTTTCCTGTGTGCAGGAGCGAGCCGCATGAAGAAGACCGCCGTCGTCGTCGTGCATGGCGTGGGAGACCCCCTGCCGGGCGATGCCATGGAAAGCCTGGTGCAAGGGCTCAGCGCCTGGGGATGGCGCGAAGTCGCCTCGCGGCGCATCGAGCACGTTCCCGAACCCGCCACCAGCGCCACCCTTTCGCCGCTGGTACAGACCTTCCCGGTGTCGTCCACCGCCATCCGGCAAGAGGCCACAGGCAACGAGCTGCACCTGCGCGAGGTGTACTGGGGCGATCTGTCGCGGGTGCGTGGCAGCGTCGTCGCCCTGCTGCTGGCCCTGTTCGACCTGATCTTCGGCCTGCGCCATTTCGTGGGCGCGGCCGCCGACGACGCGACGCGCCAGACCCAGGGCAACGGCCGGCTCGTCCGGCTCGGTGTGGCCCTCACCCGGGGCTGCTGCGAGTTCGCCCTGTCGGTGGTGCGCGGGCCGATGGTGGCCTTCAACCTGCTGGCCGCGATCACCTGCCTCTTCTATGTGATGGCGAGGCCACTGCACACGACGTCCGCGCAAGACGCGCTGCTGGCCAGCGTGGCGGGCGCCATCGTGCTGGCCTGGGCCGCGTGGTTGCTGCACAGGCACGCCAGCCACTTGCAGTGGTCACCACAAACGGGCCGTTCCCTGGGCATCGCGGGCATCGCCGGGCTCGTGCTGGCGCTCTGGGCTGTCTGGTGGTTGCCACCCTTTTCCATTCAGGCGGTCGTCGAGCGCATCACGTCGGCCATGAGCGTGGGCGCCGCCATGATGGGAACCGCCGCCGTGCTCGCCATGCTGATGTGCCTGGGCACGCTCTGCCTGCACCAGCGTTTCCAGTTGCAGAGCGCACTGCAGCGCGCGATGACGGTGATGCTGTTCTGCACCACGTTCTCCATCGGTCTGTTCACGTTCTTCGTCATCCTGGGCTGGCTGGCCCTGATCGAACTGCTGAAGGACGGCTTCGGCAACAGCTACCGCGCGCATGCGCTGGCCGATCGCATCGACTGCGGCATCCACCTGTTCCCGATGGTGGCGCTCACCTTCATCGTGGTGGGGGTCTGTTACCTGGTCATCCACTGGACGAACCGCAGCCACATGCGCCACCGCTACATCGTGAGCCCCCTGGTGATCTCGGTGTTCCTGGCCATGACCTGCGTCACGGGCGTGATCTTCGTTTTCATGATCAACATCCTGGAAAGTGTCGGCGGCTGCCAGTTGCCGGTGCCCGAGGCCATGGACCGCCCCATCGACCAATGGGTGGTCCGCATCGTTTCCTGGCTGGAAGCGGGCAAGGCCCTCTTCATCGGCGCCGGTGTGGCGCTGCCGGCCCTGCTGGTGGCCAACCGCGCGCACCTGCTGTCGGCCCTCGATCTGGTGCTCGACGTGCTGGCCCACTTCCGGGTGGATGAGACCGATCCCGCACCGAGGGCGGTGCGCCGCCAATGGGAGAGAACCCTCGCGCGCTTTCGGCTGGTGGTGGAACAGACCCTGCGCGACACCGGTGCGGAACGGCTCATCGTCGTGTCGCACAGCCAGGGAACCACGATCTCGCTGCAGGGCCTGGGCATGTTGGTGGTGCAGGACGACCCATGGCAACCCGCGGTCAAGCGCCCGAATCTCGAGCTCGGGCTCATCACCATGGGCTGCCCGCTGGACCACCTGTACCGCCATTACTTCCCTGCGCGCTACGCGTTGCGGGCGGATGCCGATGCGCGCGCCGACTGGTGGCACAACATCCACCGGGCCGACGATTTCATCGGCACCGACGTGCAGGGCCTGGGCAACGGCTACCCGGTGAACACCTCGGTGGGCCCGCGGGGCCACACCGACTACTGGCGCGACGCCGAGGTGCTGGTTCACATCGTCGGGCGGCTCGATGGCGCGGCACCGCCACCGAAGCCCGCGGACCCTCAGTCCGGCGGCCCTTTGAGCTCCACCCCGTTGCCCTCCGGGTCCGTCACGTAGATCGACGGCCCTTCGCCTTCGGCGCCGAAGCGTTGCTCCACGGGCCCGACGAGCAGGTCGTGCTGCGCAAAGTGCGCGCCGATCAGCTCGGGGTCGAACGGCTCGACCCGCAGGCAGAAGTGATCGAGGTTGCGGCCCTCGCGGCCCGCGGCGGCGCCCCCGGCGCGGCCCAGCTCGCCATCCACCGGCACCAGGTCGATCAGCGCCGAGCCCGCGCGCAGCTGGACCAGGCCGATGTCGTCGCGGCGGCGTTCGACGGTGCAACCCAGCACGTCGACATAAAAGCCCAGCATGCGCGGCAGGTCGCTGACGCGCAGCACGAGGTGGTCGAGGGTGATCAGGCGGAACATGCGTTTCACGCCGGCCCTTGCACTCACCAGCGGAGGGCCTTGGCGTGCTCCATCGTGTACTCGGCGATCGGCCCCGGGTGGGGGCCGCCACGGCCGAGCAAAGCGGCATCCTGAACGTAGACGAAGGCCGGGGTCAAGCGATCGGGTGTGTCGATCGGAAACACGTCGATGGTGACGCGCTGGTAGCCACCGGGCTCACCGATGCGTTCCAGCGCATCCATCGCGGCCAGCGCCGCGCCGTCCACCTCGAACAACTGCCCGCGCACCGGCAGGCCCGCGCCGGGTTGCAGGAACAGGCAGGGCAGCACCGAATCGACCAGGTGCAGCGGGTAGGCCTGCGCGGTGCGGTACTCGCCGGGCACGCGGCGGCCGCGGTTGACGGGGTGGTTGGGGTAGCCCTCTTTGAGCGAGCCGTAGACGAAGAGCAGGGTCATGGGGCCCGGCACCTCACCGCTGGACATCGGCCGACTGAAGCGTGTAGCGGCTGGTCGATCGCGCGCTGGTGTACTCGGTCTGGAACGCCACCCCGAGGTCGGCGATCCACACGAACTTCATCTTGTTGACGACCACGCCGTTCTGGTCCGTGCGGGTGCAGTCGATGGGAATGCCGGACCCGGTGAAGCCGGCAAAGACGGTGGAGGCCGGCACGGGCTGGCCCGCGGTGCAGACGCGCTTCTCGTAGGTGAATCCCGTCACCTGGGGGGTGAAGCCGGTCCGGGCCTCGATGGTGTAGGTGCCGCCGGTTTTCGGCTGGCCCAGCGCCCGATCGAAACGGATCAACTCCTTGGTGTCCAGCGGGTGTTCGGCGTTGGCCCGGTCGAGGAAGGTGGTCTGCGCCCGCAGCACATAGATGCCCGCGAACGTGAGAACGAGGTTGACCCGGTACGGCACACCGTTGCGCGAGTACTCGGTGCGCTGCTGCATGTAGCCGTTGCCCGCGTTCGTGAGCGTGTTGTTCGACTCGGCCTGCACGCTGCGGCCCTCTTCCTCGATCTGGGCCAGCACGCGGTACTGGATCTGGCGGAAGGGCGCCGACAGTGGCTCCCCCTTGTCCACCTGGGCGCGCACCGGCGGCGCCAGTTGCGCGGCGGTGAACTGCTCGGCCATGTAGGCATTGCTGTTGGTCACGACGGTCCGGGTGTCGACGGCGGCGCAGCCACCGAGCACCGCGGCAAGGGACAACAGGAGGACGCGCAAGCGCAGGCTGGGGTGCGGCATGTTGGAGGGGGTTGGAGGGTTGTTCGGCGGGGGAAAGGCCGCCGGCATTGTCGCCATCGGCCCTGGCCCCGCCAAGCGGACCGTTGCGCCCGGCCCACCCCCGACCGCCCCATCGGTGCACGCCCGTGGCCAAGCCAGGGCGGGCGCCAAGGCGCGCTGGCTCAGGCCGCCCAGGCCCCTGGCACTGTCACTGCCTCGTCCATTCCCGGCCACGGTGGCATGGTGATGGCCATTGCACTCAACGCCGCGTGCGCCGCAGCACGGAACTGGAAGTGCGTGCCCGCGGGAATCGTGAGGCACAGGCCGGGTTGCAAGCGGACGGTCTCCTCGCGCTCGCCCTGGCGACGCCACATCTCGCCTTCACCAGCGAGCCCGTACCAGATCTCTTCGACGATACGGTGCGTGACGGCCCGCGAGACGCGACCGGCGTGCAGTTCGAAATGGGCCATGCTGCCGCCGCGCAGCGCGAGCAGCACACGCACATCTGAGCCGTCGGGCGCCACCACGATGGGCTCGGTGGACAGGGTTTGGGTAGCGAAAGGGGTCACCGGCACCTCATAACGCCGTGGACTTCAACGACCTTCAGTCTTCCGGCCACTTCGTTCCGTACAGCTGCCCCATCGCTCCCTGCAATGCATCGTTGTACATGGTGACCTCTCGCACTTTGAAGTTGCGCACCCTCCACTTGAACGCTTGAACTTCATTCAGATTGGGTGGGAGCGAAGGGATGTATCCAAATACATCGTTGGGAAGTAAGTGCGCGTTGTCGATTGATAGGGAATGCCAATGTGCATACGCCTGCATCGCGCGCAAGCGGCTCCGCTCAAGCCACTCCGCAACCTTGGCGATATGTCCATCTAGGACAGATCGGTCTTTGGCAGAGAGCTCATTCACGAAACGAGATCTACTGAGTGCCTCATGAACGCATTGCTGAATGCTTCTCGGGAACACAATGTCGGCTCCGATGGAATCCAGTTGCAGCACCTCGTTCGATTGATCGTTTTGCGATACATGGCCGCGCTGAGGATGGTTGTTCGTATCACAAGCTTTAGATATCTCAATCAACACATCGCCCAGAGCCAATAGACGGATACGACCATAAAAGGTTGCAAGTGTCGATTCCAAACCAACAGCACGCGCCCGCGCCACCTCCTCATCCCTCTTGGCTCGAGTCAGATCGTCTTGAAGGGCATTCACTTCGACACGCAAAGAAGCTCTCTGCGCAGACAGAAGATGCTTCTCCTGCGCTAACTTTGATCGGTCAGCATTGAGCACCTCCAAACTCGCAGCAAGAGCCTTCTCTTGTTCAGCAAGATCTCTATTCCTGACAACGATCTCTTTCCCTTCGATCTCCAAGAGCTTCCTTTGAACATCAAACACGCCTTGTTGCCACGCAAGCCCAATGGTCCCCACCGTGGCAAGGATCGGGATGATTGTTCCTGGCTGCAGCCAAGGCTTTCTTCTCAGCCCCTTGATTTCCAGTTGAGTCTTTTGGACTCGAAGATCACTTTCCAAGATGGCGAGCCTCGCGTCCGAAGACAGTCTTTCAATCTCCAATTGCAACTTTCGTTGAAGGAGCGGCCTCTCCAAGTTAGAGCGATCTGCACGCAAAAATTTTTTCATGACGACTCCGCGATTGTCCAAGGCAAATAGCCCAAGTAGCCATCGGCCCTATAAGGACGCTTGCGAAGCATATCGGTTGCGCCAGCGAGGCGCCCCAATTCGTGGGAGTTTGAAACTCAGGCCACTAATTCGACCGGCCCGCTCGCGGCCGCGTCGGCGGGCTCGCGGCCTTGCAGGCGCTGCAAGGTGTCGTTCAAGGTGACGAGCAGGCCGTCGAAGGCTTCTTGCGCGAGTTCGCGGTAGCGCTGCGAGCCGCGCAGGTAGTCGGCGAGTTCTTCGGACGCTTCCCAGCGGGTGAGCACGTCGTCGAAGCCCTGCATGCGTTCTTCCATGAGGTACTGCAGGCGGTCGACGCGGGCGCGCAGGGTGTCGTCTTCGCGGCCGAGGCGGGTGAGGAATTCGGGGCCGCGGTGGGCCTGGCTGGCGTGGCGGGCGCTGCTGGCCACCTGCGCCTGCCCGGCCTTCACCTGCTCGATGACCTGCTGCAGGCGGGTGGCGATCTCGCGCTGGCGCACGCCGCTGCGGCTGGTGCCGGCGGGCGGTGCCACGGTGGGCAGCGGCGGCAGGGTCAGCACGTGCTGCTGCAGCATGTCGTGCAGCGGCAGCTGTTCGAAGCCGGCAATGGACGCGCCGCCTTCGGTGCAGTTGAAGAGGCGCAGTTCGGGGTTGGCCGCGCGGTAGGTAGCGGCCAGGCCCTGGAACTGGTGGTGGAAGAGGAAGTAGTCGGGCGCGGTCTGCACGGTGCCCCCGTGGTAGCCGGGCAGTTCGCGCAGCACCTGGGGCGCGGGCGCGTCGCGGCCGGCACCGGCGGCGTAGCGCTGGCCATCGGCGGCGAAGGCCAGGTCCTGCCCCACCAGCGCGATGGGCGAGCAGCCCCAGTGGTGCGCCAGGCGCAGGCAGGTGACGGCCACCGAACCGGCGCTCAGCGCGGGCCAGGGCGAGCTCATGGCGCGCGCCAGCATCAGGTCCAGCGGGCCACCGGCGTCGAAGAAGTAGGTGCGGGCCTGCGCGAAGCGGCGCAGCACGTTGGCGTGGGCCGAGTTGCTGGCGATCAGGTCGGGCAGCCAGGCGTCGGGGATGTCGCCGATGAAATCGCGCGGCGCGCTGGCGTGATCGTGCGAGTCGAGCACCACCGCGAAATCGGGCCGGATGCCTTCGCGGTGCAGGCGCTTGAGCGTCTGCAGCGGGGCGATGAGCAGCGCTCGGCCCTGGGCGGCCTTGAGCACGCCGATGTTCTTCGACAGCGAGGGGCCGGGCGAGACGACGATGGCCGGGCGGCCGGCGAAGCGCTGGCCGAGGGCGTTGATGTCGGGTGCGGTGGCGGCGGCGGGCAGGTTGTCCAGGCCCTGGCGCAGCCACATGGCGGCGTGTTTGCCCCAGGTGATCCAGCTCATGCGCAGGTTCTGGATGGCGGTGCCCACGAAGGCGTCCATGCGCTGCACGGCCTCGGGTTCGAGCAGGCCGTCGGCCACGTCGATGCCCACGTGGCGCTTGGGCAGCAGGCGCTTGAAGCTGTTGAGGTGCGTGGTGAGGGTCTGTTCGTCGTCGACGCGCACGCAGCCCGGGGGCAGCGGCGTTTCCGCCGCGGGGCCCGCCAGCAGGCTGCGGCGCTGGCCGCGCGCCTCGATCGCGGCGGCCAGTTCGGGGGGCATGCGCCCGTGCACCAGCAGCACGTCGCATTCGAAGTTCCAGCGCAGCGGCAGCAGGTGGTCCAGCACGGCGTGCCAGCCCTGTTCGTCCAGCGCTTCGCCGCTGCCGGCGGCCTGTTCGAAGCACTCCTTCGTCCAGAGCTTCACCACCTCTTCGCAGGTGGCGAGCACCTGCAGGCCGTGGAACAGGGCTTCGGCGCCTTCGGCCGAACCGGCGCGGCCGAAGCGGGCCTGCAGCTGGCGCGTGTCGCCATGGCGCAGGGTGGACCAGTGCATGCGCAGCTTGTCCACCGCGCGCCGCGCGGCGGCGTTGTCGCCCTGGCCGATGGCCTGCACGGCGGTGGCCGCGGTGGTGGCCACACGCGTCATGTGGGCGATGAGCTGCGCGTCGGGGGCGCCGGTGGGGGTGGTCATGGGCTCAGTGCTCGCGCAGCTTGGTGCGCAGGCGCGCGATGGACTGGCTGTGCAGCTGGCACACGCGCGATTCGGTGACGCCGAGCACGGCGGCGATTTCCTTGAGGTTCATGTCGTGCTCGTAGTACATGCTCATGATGTGCTGTTCGCGCTCGGGCAGCGTGGTGATGGCGCCCACGAGCGCCATGCGCATGCGCTGGTCCTGCAGCATGGACGACGGGTCGGCCTCGTGGTCGCCCATGTGGCGGTCGAGGAAGCTGTCTTCGTCGTCGCCGCCACCGCTGATGTCTTCCAGGTAGACGAGCTGGGTGCCGCGCACCTTGGCCAGCAGCGACTGGTAGTCGGCCAGCGTGAGGCCCATCTCGGCCGCGATCTCGCTTTCCTTGGGCGCACGGTGCAGCTTCTGCTGCAGGCGGTGCACGGCGTGTTCGATGTCCTTCTGGCTCTTGCGCGAGCCACGGCTCATCCAGTCGCCGTCGCGCAGTTCGTCGATCATCGCGCCGCGGATGCGCTGGCTGGCGAAGGTTTCGAACTGCACGCCCTGCGAGGGCTCGTAGCGCGCGATGGCTTCGGTCAGGCCGATCATGCCGACCTGGATCAGGTCGTCGATCTCGACGCTCGGGGGCAGCTTGGCGATCATGTGGTGCGCCAGGCGACGCACCAGCGGGCTGTACTTCTTCAGCTGGTCGTCGCGTTCGAGCGTGCCTTTGGCGGTGTACATCGTCAGCTCCAGAAGGGGGAGGCGGCCCCGGCCATCAGGCCGCGAGCGGGTGAGCGAGTGGGTGAGAAGGGGGCCGTGTCGGTGCGCACCAGCGCGCCATCGGGCACGCGCCGGGCCCAGGCGTCCTGGGTCCACACGGGCGCGCGCAGGCCGAGGTGGCGCTGGGCGGTGTCGATCACGTTGGCCAGCACCTGCGCGGGCGCGTCCAGCGGCGCGAGCACCGGGCACAGGCCGGTGCCGTGCAGCCACTTGAGCGCGCCGTAGGCGTCGATGCTGGCCTGGGGTTGTTGCAGCACCGGCACCAGCACGCGCGCGCTCAGGCCACCCAGCAGGCCGGCAAGCGCCTGCGCGGGTGCGTAGAGCAGCAGCACCACGCCGGCCGCGAACGGCGCGAACAGGCGCGAGAGCGCGGTGTCGGCACCGCCGGCGGCGGCCGTGTTCACCAGCGATTGCAGGCCTTGGGCGCCGGGCATCACGAGCCAGTCGCCACCGTCGCTGCGGGTGGCGCCGAGGTTGGCCACGCTGCCGTCGCCGAGCGCGTGCACCAGGCCACCGCTGTCGCCGCGCTCGGTGGCGCAGGCGTCGATCACGACCACGCGCTGGCCGGCGTCGGCCAGGGCCATGGCCAGGCGGCACAGCCATTCGAAGCCGTGCGAGGGCTGGGCCGGGCTGGCCAGGGGCATGAGGGCCGGGCTGCCGTCGCGCGCCTGGAGATCCAGGCGCAGGCCGGCGGCCTGGTCGAAGCCGAACTCAAACATGCAGGCCACCGAGGTCGATGCCGCGGCCACCGGACTGGGCGAAGTAGAAGCCCATGTCGGCGCTGGCCGGGTCGAAGGCGGACTTGCCGGCCGAGCCCATGCTGAGCTTGACGAGCGAGCCCGCGTCGGCGTGGTGCCAGTCTTCGGGCACGCGCTGGCCGTTGGCCACGCCGCGCAGCGTCACGTGGTGGCGGATCAGGGTGTCGATGGCAGGGCCGAGCTTGACGGCTTCGTCCACCTTGGAGAGCACCACGCCGTGCAGCTTGTCGGCCTTGAAGGCGGAAAGCGTTTCGTCGATGGTGTCGCCCTGCGAACCGGCGTTGAGCACCAGCACCTTCTTGAGCGAGGGCATTTCCAGCACGTCGAGCATGTCCTGCACGCGCTGGTCGCGCTGGCCCAGGCCGGCGGTGTCGATGATGACCAGGCGCTTGCCCGAGAGCAGGCCCAGCATGTCCTTCAGCGCAGCGCGGTCGTGCGCCAGGTGCGCCACCACGCCGAGCATGCGGCCGAAGGCGCGCAGTTGTTCGTAGCCCGAGACGCGGTAGCTGTCGAGCGTGACCAGGCCCACGCTGCCGGGGCCGAACTGCTTGACGCACTGCGCGGCGAGCTTGGCGGCGGTGGTGGTCTTGCCCACACCGGTGGCGCCCACGAGGGCGACCACGCCGCCCTCTTCGGCCAGGCTGGCGCCGGGCTGGGCGGTGCGCAGGTTGCGCTGGATCGCGTCCATCAGCCAGCGCAGCGATTCACCGGCACCGGCGTCGGCCGGCAGGCGCTCGAGCAGGGCACGCGAGACCGCGGGCGAGTAGCCGGCGCGGATGAGCTTGTGCATCAGGCTCGACTGGATCGGGTTGCCCTTGCTGGAGCCGAGCCAGGCCAGGGTGTTGAAGCGCTCTTCGATCATGTCCTTGAGCGCGCCCAGCTCGACGGCCATGCGCTGGTCGTCCTGCTTGGCGAAGCGCGCGGGCGGCTCGGAATCCTGGAACGCGGCTTCGCGGGTGCGGATGGCCTGCGGGCGCGGCGTGGGCACGGTGGCGGGGCGCGGGTCGTTCATGCGCTGCACCGGCACCATGATGGGTTCGTCGCGCTGGTCGTGCGCGCTGGCGGCCTCGGGCTCGGCACCGCCCAGCGTTTCGCGGCGCTTGCGCAGCATGCGCTCGCGCACGTAGTCCTGGAACGAGAGCGTGCTCATGGCCATCGCTTCGGTGTCGTTGGCGACCGAGCTCTGCGTGTTGGCGAACGGCTCCTTGCGCACGGCGGGTGCGGCCTGGGCCGCGGTGGCCGCCGTGGGCTGCGTGCCTTGCGCGATGCTGGCCAGGCTTTCCTCGGCCGCCGCCATGACCTCGAAACCCTCGGTGGTCTGGCGGGTGGAGAGGATCACGGCGCTGTCGCCGATCTGGCGGCGCGCCTTGGCCATGGCCTCGCGCGAGGTGGGGGCGATGAAGCGTTGGATGTTCATGCGGTCAATCCCGGGAAGGAGCAATCAATCGAAAAATCAGGCCGCGAGCTGGCCCAGGATCGGGCCGATGCGGATGAGGTGGGTTTCGGGGATCTCGCTGTGCGCCAGCACCTGCAGGCGCGGCGCGGCGCGGCGCAGCAGGCGCGCCATGGCGCTGCGGATGGCGTCGGGCACCAGCAGGCAGGCGGGCACGCCCTTTTCTTCCTGCTGGTTGGCGATGTCGGTGGCCGATTTGCTCAGCATCTCGGCCACACCGGGGTCCAGCGCGCCGGCGTTGGTGCCGGTCAGGGCCTGCATCAGCAGGCGCTCCAGGCCGGGTTCGATGGCGATGACCTCGAGTTCCTTCACCGCGCCGTAGATCTGCTGGACGATGGCCGGGGCCAGCGCCATGCGCACGCGGCGCGCCAGTTCGTAGGGTTCGGTGGTGTGGGCGGCGTGCTCGGCGATCGATTCGATGATGGTGCGGATGTCCCGCACGTGCACGCCTTCTTCCAGCAGCAGCTGGAGCACTTTCTGGAAGGTGGCAACCGAAACCATCTTGGGCACGACTTCTTCGATCAGCTTGGGGGCCAGGCGGGTCACGTGTTCGACCAGTTCCTGGGTCTCCGTCCGGCTCAGCAACTTGGCCGCCTGGACTTGCATCAAGTGTGAAAGATGGGTCGCGAGCACAGTCTCGGAATCAACCACGGTGAAACCGGCCATTTGCGCGGTTTCCTTCTGGCGCTCGTCGATCCAGTGCGCGGGCAGGCCGAAGGCCGGGTCGGTGGTGGGGGTGCCGATGAGGGGCGTGCCGGTGCCACCGGGGTCGATGGCCAGCCACATGCCGGGGAACACCTCGCCCTCGCCCACCACCACACCGCGCAGGGTGATGCGGTAGGCGCTGGGGCGCAGCTCCAGGTTGTCGCGCACGTGCACCGCCGGCGGCAGGAAGCCCACGTCCTGGGCGAATTTCTTGCGCACGCCCTTGATGCGGGTGAGCAGGTCGCCCTGGCGGGTCTTGTCGACCAGCGCGATCAGGCGGTAGCCGAGCTCCAGGCCGAGCAGGTCCACGGGTTGCAGGTCGTCCCAGGTGGCTTCGCCGTCGTTGGCGGGGCCGGTGGGTGCTTCGCTGGCCGCGGCCTTGGGTGCCAGTTCCTGCTGGTGGCGCCACCAGGCCAGGCCACCCAGCAGCGCGGCGAACACCAGGAAGAAGATGTGCGGCATGCCGGGGATGATCCCGAGCAGGAACAGCACGCCGGCGGCGATGGCCAGCACGCGCCAGGAGAAGAACATCTGGCGCGCCACCAGGGTGCCCACTTCCTCGTCCTTGCCGACACGCGACACCACCATGGCCGAGGCCACCGAGATCAGCAGGCCAGGGATCTGCGCCACCAGCGCGTCGCCCACCGCGAGCAGGATGTAGTTATCGGCCGCCTGGCCCACCGACAGGCCGTGCTGGCCCATGCCGATGGCGAAGCCGCCGATGATGTTGATGATCAGGATCAGGATGCCGGCGACCGCGTCGCCGCGCACGAACTTGGAGGCACCGTCCATGGAGCCGAAGAACTCGGCTTCCTCGCCCACCTCGAGGCGGCGGCGCTTGGCCTCCTTCTCGTCGATCAGGCCGGCGCCCAGGTCGGCGTCGATCGCCATCTGCTTGCCGGGCATCGCGTCCAGGGTGAAGCGGGCCGACACCTCGGCGATACGCTCCGCACCTTTGGTGATCACCACGAAGTTGATCACCACCAGGATCACGAACACGATCAGGCCGACCGCGAAGTTGCCGCCGATGAGGAAGTGGCCGAAGGCCTCGATCACCTCGCCGGCCGCGCCCGGGCCGGTGTGGCCTTCGAGCAGCACCACGCGGGTGGAGGCCACGTTGAGCGACAGGCGCAGCAGCGTGGTGAGCAGCAGCACCGTGGGAAAGACCGAGAAATCCAGCGGGCGCTTCATGTGCGCCGCCACCATCATCACCACCAGCGCGAGCGCGATGTTCAGCGTGAAGAAGGTGTCCAGCAGCCAGGGCGGCAGCGGCAGCACCATCATGGCGAGCACCGTCATCACGAGCATGGGCGCGGCGAGCGCCCCGGCCATGGCGCCATTGCGCTTGAGCCATTGCTGCACGAAGTTCATTCTTCAGCCTCCTGCGGCTTTTTCTTGAAATGGGGGTCGAGCTCGGGCGGCACCTGCGGCTGCGGGTCGGCGGGCATCACGCCCTCGCCACGCAGCGCGGCCTTGAGCTGGTAGACCCAGGCCAGCACCTGGGCCACCGCGGTGTAGAGCGCACCGGGGATTTCCTGATCGATCTCGGCGTTGGCGTAGAGCGCACGCGCCAGCATGGGCGACTGCAGCACCGGCACGTTGTTGGCCTTGGCCACCTCGCGGATCTTGAGCGCGATGAGGTCGGAGCCCTTGGCGATCACGCGCGGCGCGGCCATGGTGGCCTCGTCGTAGCGCAGCGCCACGGCGTAGTGGGTCGGGTTCATCACCACCAGGTCGGCCTTGGGCACGGCACCGATGCTGTTGCGCTGCGCGAGTTCGCGCTGGCGCTGGCGGCGCTTGCCCTTCACGTACGGGTCGCCCTCGGCTTCCTTGTGCTCGCGCTTCACCTCGTCGTGCGACATGCGCAGCTTGTGCCGGTGCAGCGCGCGCTGGGTCGGCACGTCGATCGCGGCCACCACGCCCACCACCAGCATGAGCAGGCCCACGCCGACCATGAGCCACTGCGCGAGCTGGCTGATGCCCGCCTCCAGCGGCCGCATGAGCAGGGTGGCGAAGGGGTGCGCGTGCGACTTGATGAACTGGGTCGCCACCAGCAGCAGCACGGCGATGATGACCACGAGCTTGCCGGTCTCGACCAGCTGCTGGCGCGAGAACAGGCGCTTGATGCCGGCCAGCGGGCTCAGGCTGGACAGCTTGGGTTCGATGGGCTTGGTGCTGAGCGCGAAAGAGCCCGAGGCCACGATGGCGGTGATCACCAGCGCGACCACCAGCAGGCCCAGCGGCAGCACGAGGATCAGGCCCTGGCTGGCGCCGTCCACCAGGCGCTGCAGCATGAGCTCGGGCGTGCGCGCGGTGGCGTTGTCGAAGCGCATCTGCATGGCCATGGCCTCGCGCAGGCGCCCGAAACCCAGGGGAGCGAGCACGGCCAGCGACGCCAGGCCACCGCCGAGCACGGCGAGGTGGGTGAGGTCTTTGGAACGCGGTACCTGGCCGTCCTTGTGCGCCTTTTTCAGGCGCTGAGGCGTGGCTGGCAGGTTCTTGTCTTGGCTGGACGAATCCATCGATCAGGCTCGGGTAGGTGAGCCTGATTGTGGAAAGCGACCGGAAAAACTAAAGGGCGATAAGGCGCGGTGAAACCGCGCTTTTCCCGGGGATCAGAAACCGAGCGAAGCCAGCAGGTCGTCGACCTGCTTCTGGTCGGTCACCACGTCCGTGCGGCCGTCGGCGTTGACCACCGGGCCCGCGAGTTCATAGGCCTTGTCCTGCCCCGGCTGGCCGGCGGGTGCCGACTCGAGCAGCAGCGAGAGCAATTGCTCTTCGATGGCACCGGCCAGATCGACCACGCGCTTGATCACCTGGCCGGTGAGGTCGTGGAAATCCTGCGCCATCATGATTTCGGTCAGGCGCTGATCGGTCTTCTCGGCCAGCGCCACCACGTCGTTCGACCACTCCAGCAGCTCCGGCATGGCCTTGGCCAGCGCGGGCACCCGTTTGATGGTGTCGGCGAGTTCGCGGCCGCGCTGGGCCAGCTGTTCCTGCTCGCGCTTGCCCTCTTCCACCTGGCTGAGCACCTTCTCGGCGGCTTCGCCGGTGAGGCGGGCGATGTAGGACAGGCGGCTCTGCGCGTCGGGCAGTTGTTCCACCGAACCCTGCAGCTTGTCGGCGTAGCCAAGCTCCTTGAGCGCGTCGTGCAACTGGCGCGTGATGCCGCCGAGCTTGCGGAACATGTCCGGACTGCCGTTGCCCTGCGTGTCGTCGTTGTCGGTCATGGCGGGGCTCCGGGGCTCAGAGACCGAGCTTCTTGAAGATGTTGGCGAGCTTCTCTTCCAGCGTGGCCTTGGTGAAAGGCTTGACGATGTAGCCGGCCGCACCGTTCTGCGCCGCAAGCACGATGTCTTCCTTGCGCGCCTCGGCCGTCACCATCAGCACCGGCAGGTGCTTGAGCTTTTCGTCCGCCTTGATCGCGGCCAGCAGCTCGAAGCCGTTCATGTTCGGCATGTTGATGTCGGTGACGACGAAGTTGAACGCGCCGGCCTTGAGCTTGCCCAGCGCGATCGCACCGTCCTCGGCCTCGTCGGCATCGGCGTGGCCGATTTCCTTGAGGAGGTTGCGCACGATGCGGCGCATGGTGGAGAAATCGTCAACGATCAGGAATTTCATCGGGGTGGACATGTCGACTCCACGGAAAGGTGGCAACGGGCAGGCGCGCCGGGGTCAGCGCGTATTCCCTTGGCTGGGTTTCGTCAGGTTGGCGGAAATCTGTAGGGGCGGCACCACCACCGGCGGCACGATCGCGATCGGGGCGGGTGCGGGATCGGGGGTGGTGACCGGTGCGGCCGCGGCCGGCTCGGCCACGGGCGCCGGCGGGATCGCCGCCGCGGGGGTGTCGGCAATGCCGGGCGCGGCCGGGATGGGGGCGGCCGGCAGCGCGGGCGGGAACATGCGGTCCTCGTACTCGCGCGTCATGATCACGATGCTGATGCGCCGGTTCGAGGGGTCGAAGGGTTTGTCGGGCAGCAGCGGCACGCTGGCGGCCAGGCCTTCCACGCGGCGCAGCTTGTCGTCGGGCAGGCCACCGGCCACGAGTTCGCGGCGCGAGGCGTTGGCGCGGTCGGCCGAGAGCTCCCAGTTGCTGTAGCCGCGCTGGCCGCTGCCGTAGGGCGTGGCGTCGGTGTGGCCGGCCAGGGCGAGGCGGTTCTCCACGTCACCCAGCGCGTGGCCCAGGGTGCGCAGGATCTCCTGCATGTAGGGCTTCACCAGCGCGCTGCCGGTGTCGAACATGGGCCGGTTCTGGTCGTCCACGATCAGGATGTGCAGCCCGTCGGGCGTCTTGATCATGCGGATCTGCGAACGGTGCTCGCCCAGCTTTTCGTTGCTGTCGATCAGCGTGTTGATCTTGCGTTCGAGCGCGTCGATGCGCTCCTGGTCCTTGCGGGCCAGCTCGGCGCGCGCCATCTGGGCGCCGAGTTCCTTGGTGGTGCGGCTGGTGTCGCCCGAGTCGCGCTGGCCAAAGGCCTGCGACAGGTCGCGCCCGCCGCCGGTGATGATGCTGTTGCTGTTGCCGGCACCGCTGCCGCCCATGAGCGACACCTTCACCGGGTTCTGGAAGTAGCTCGCGATGCCTTCGAGCTCGCCCTTGGCGGTGGAGCCCAGCAGCCACATCAGCAGGAAGAAAGCCATCATGGCCGTCACGAAGTCGGCGTAGGCAATCTTCCACGCGCCGCCATGCGCCGCGTGGCCGGCCTTCTTGACCCGCTTGACGATGATCGGCTGAAGCTTCTTCCCGTCGCCGGCCATGACTTACGCCTTCTTGCCTTTGACGTGGTTCTCGAGTTCCGAGAACGAGGGGCGCACGTCGCTGAACAGCACCTTGCGGCCGAATTCCACGGCGGTGGCCGGTGCGTAGCCCTGCATGCTGGCCAGCAGCGTGGTCTTGATGCACTGGAATTCCTTGCTGCTCTCTTCCACCTTCTGGTCCATCAGGCCGCCCAGGGGTTCGAACACGCCGTAGGCCAGCAGGATGCCGAGGAAGGTGCCGACGAGAGCCGAGCCGATCATGGCGCCGAGGATGGCGGGCGGCTGGCCCACCGAGCCCATGGTGTTCACCACACCGAGCACGGCGGCCACGATGCCGAAGGCCGGCAGGCCGCCGGCCAGGCGGCCGATGGCCGCCACGGGCGCGTGCGCTTCCTGGTGGTGGGTTTCGATCTCGCTGTCCATCAGCGTCTCGATCTCGTGGGCGTTCAGGTTGCCCGAGACCATCATGCGCAGGTAGTCGGTGATGAACTCGACGACGTGGTGGTCGGCGGAAATCGTGGGGTACTTCTTGAACACCGGCGACTGGTCCGGGTTCTCCACGTCCTGTTCAATGGCCATCAGGCCTTCCTTGCGGGCCTTCTGCAGCAGGTCGTACAGCAGCGCCAGGAGCTGCATGTAGCGCTCCTTGGTGAAGCGGCTGCCCTTGAAGCAACCCGCCAGGCCTTTGAAGGCGGCCTTGACCACCTTCATCTGGTTGTTGATCAGGAAGGCCCCGAGCGCGGCGCCCAGGATGGTGGTCATCTCGAAGGGCAGCGCCTTGAGCACCACGCCGATGTTGCCCCCGTGGGCGATATACACCCCGAAGATGCAAAGCATCGAAACCACGAAGCCGATGATGACGAACATGTGCTTGGCCGGATGAGGGGCACGCGCGCCGCACGCACTTGCCGAAAAGGGATGTAGGACTTATCGGCCAACTCTAGGGGGGATGAAGACCGCCGGAAACGAAAAAAGGGCCTCTGGAAAGGCCCTTTTCAAGCTTTGACGGCGCCGGCCGATCAGTGCAGGCGAAGGCTGTTGGCGCTGGAGCCCTTGCCGGCACGCGCCGGGGGCTGGCACAGGCCGCAGACGAAGTGGCGGGCGTTCTCGTAGGGCTCGGTGACGAAGTGGCCACTGCAGCAGGAGCACTTGGTGAGCGTGAGCATGCCGTTGTCGACGAACTTCACCAGGCGCCAGGCGCGGGTGATGGACAGCAGCGGTTCAATGGCGCTGGCGCTCATCTGCTCGCTGTAGAGGCGGAAGGCCTTGATGACGGCGTCGATCTCCTCCAGCGCGCTGGACTTGGAGAGGTATTCGTGGATGTTGAGGAACAGCGAAGCGTGGATGTTGGGCTGCCAGGTCAGGAACCAATCCGTGGAGAACGGCAGCTGGCCCTTGGAGGGGCTCTTGCCGGCGACTTCCTTGTACAGGCGCAGCAGGCGCTCGTAGGACAGGCTGGTTTCGTACTCGAGCACCTGCAGGCGCGCGCCGAGCTGGATCAGGGCCACCGCGCGTTCGATGTCGCGCGATTCGTTGAGGATGCTTTTGCCAGCGGCCATGTTCGTGCTCCTGCGCAGGGGGGTCGGGGATCAGTGGGCGGTGGCGGCCATGGACTCGGCGTACTTGCCGGCCATGAGGATGCTGGCGTGCAGCTGGGTCGTGGTGCTGTTCTCGACCTTCTTCACGTTGTGGCTGGTCAGCAGGTTCCACACCAGGTCGTCGTCCACGCGGAAGCGGCACAGCAGCATGTTGCTGGAGGCGATCTTGAGGAGCTGCGCGGTGGAGAGCATGCCGAGCAGGTCGGCGGCTTCTTCCGTCAGGCCCAGGCGGAACAGGGCTTCGGCGCGGTCCTTGCGAATCAGGTTCTGCGCCAGCATCAGGTACGTCAGGTTGGCTTCGCGGATCTCGGCCAGAAGTTGTTCGCTGTCCATCTATCGCTCCTTGACGGTTTCGTCAGTTGGGGGTTTCGCTGCCGGCTGGCTTTGCTGGACCCGATGTGATGAATTGTGTCGAGCGGTTAAGAAACTTGAATCGGTAAATCGCTGTGCAACGTGTCGGGAGAACCGGTAGGGGGTGTCAGTGACTTACCTACATCTTTGGTTCTCATTGCGGCCTGTTCGCGCGTGAGCGGGCACCGCGGTGGTCTGAACGGTGCCAGGTGCGCCACAACGCACGGGGCAGACCACACAGAGCGGTACTGGGGGGCGAGTGGCCTGCTTATCGAGCGATCAACGCACGGACAGGCCTAAAGAAACCGCAGCCACCACCGAAATTGGACTCAACGGACTTCGAAAGGGGTTCGTCGTCCGGCCAGTCAGGGCCTGCGTGACGGTGATGACCAAGAGGCAGCACCGAAGCAAAGGTCCGAAGCTCCGGTCAAGCCGCCGGTGGCATCGCCGGCAACTGATTGGCAGCAATGCCGGATTACCCAGTCCTATCTCTTTCAGGAGTTCTTCATGACCACCATCAACACGAACGTGATGTCGATGAATGCCCAGCGAAACCTCATGGCTTCGCAGGGTTCGCTTGCCACCTCCATGCAACGCCTGTCTTCGGGCCTGCGTGTCAACAGCGCCAAGGATGACGCCGCCGGCCTGGCGATCGCCGAACGCATGAACGCGCAAGTCAAGGGCCTGACGGTTGCGGCCCGCAACGCCAACGACGGCGTGTCCCTGGCGCAGACCGCCGAAGGCGCGCTGGGCAAAGTGGGCGACATGCTGCAGCGCATGCGTGAACTGTCTGTGCAGTCGGCCAACGCCACCAACAGCGAAGACGACCGCAAAGCCCTGCAAGCCGAAGTGAAGCAGCTGACCGACGAAATCGACCGCGTCGCCAAGCAAACGTCCTTCAACGGCAAGAAAGTGCTCGACGGCTCGTTCGTCGGCGCGACCTTCCAGGTCGGCGCGAACGCTGGCGACAACATCACCGTGGGCTCGCTGGCCGACACCACCGCCGAGAACCTGAGCACGATCGCCTACGCCGAAGGCACGGTGTCGGGCATCGACACCTCCGCTTCCGGCTTCGCCACCGGCTACGCCAGCGAACTGAGCGGTCTGTCCATCACCGTGGGCAGCTCCAGCTACGACCTCGGCACCCTGGCCGAAACCACGTCGGCCACCGCCCGCATGGGCCAGGTGATCGAAGCGATCAACCGCAAGACGGCCGACACCGGCGTGAGCGCCTACCTGGTGACCAACGACGACGGCACGTTCACCCTGGAAGTCGTGTCTTCCAAGCTCGACGCCAACGGCGACGCCGAAGCGGTGACCTTCTCCGGCTTCGCTGTGTCGTCCACCGGCTTCGACGGCCCGACCATCGCCGCCGCGACCGACGACCTGACCGGCATCGACTCGATCGACATCACGACCGAGAAGGGCGCCTACCTCGCGCTGAAGAAGATCGACGACGCACTCGACCAGGTCAACGGCGCGCGCGCCACCCTGGGTGCCGTGCAGAGCCGCTTCGAGAACGCGGTGGCCAACATCCAGATCGGCGTGGAGAACATCTCCGCCTCGCGCGGTCGCATCATGGATGCCGACTTCGCCAAGGAAACGGCCAACCTGTCGCGTGCACAGATCCTGCAGCAGGCCGGCACCGCGATGGTGGCGCAGGCCAACCAGGCACCGCAAGGCGTGCTCTCGCTGCTGCGCTGATCGCGCCAGCGCGAGACCTCGCAACACACCACGCCAGCTGGCGTGGTGGCCCCGGGCGGCGGTGGCGGTGAAAACCGCCACCGCCGCCCTGCTTGGTGGGTTTGATCGGTGGAATTGAGCGGCGTAGCACTTGCTTTTTCGGGCGATGGGGGTTGCCCGAATCTAAAGAATACGTCAGGGCTACCGAAATCAAACCCAATGGACGTCTGGACAGCATCCATCTCCAGCGGGTGAACACGGCGACACGGTCATAGCCCTGAACCCCGACAGGGGCAGCAATGCCGGATCGCTTTTCATTCATCCATAGGAGTGAGTCATGACCACCATCAACACCAACGTGATGTCGTTGAACGCCCAGCGAAACCTCATGGCTTCGCAGGGTTCGCTTGCCACCTCGATGCAGCGCCTGTCCTCGGGCCTGCGCGTCAACAGCGCCAAAGATGACGCCGCCGGTCTCGCGATCGCCGAGCGCATGAACGCGCAAGTCAAGGGCCTGACGGTTGCGGCCCGCAACGCCAACGACGGCATCTCGCTGGCCCAGACCGCCGAAGGCGCGCTGGGCAAAGTGGGCGACATGCTGCAGCGCATGCGCGAGCTGGCCGTGCAGTCGGCCAACGCCACCAACAGCGCCGACGACCGCAAAGCCCTGCAGGCCGAAGTGAAGCAGCTGACCGACGAAATCGACCGCGTCGCCAAGCAGACCTCGTTCAACGGCAAGAAAGTGCTCGACGGCTCGTTCGTCGGCTCCACGTTCCAGGTCGGCGCGAACGCCGGCGACAACATCACCGTGGGCTCGCTGGCCGACACGCGCGCCGACCAGCTGAGCAACATCGCCTACCAGGAAGGCACGGTCTCCGGCATCGACACCACCGCCACCGGCTTCGCCGCTGGCTACAACACCGCACTCAGCGGCCTGTCGATCGATGTCGGCAGCGCCACCTTCGAGCTCGGCAACATCGCCGCGGCCACGTCGGGCACCCAGCGCCTCGGTCAGGTGGTCGAGGCCATCAACCGCCAGGCCAGCGACACCGGCGTGAGTGCCTACCTGGTCGAGCAGAGCGATGGCTCGTTCCACCTGGAAGTGATCTCCTCCAGGCTGCAGGCCGACGGGACGCCCGAGGCGGTGGTTTTCTCCTCCGGCTTCACCGCGACCAACACCGGCTTCGACGGCCCCACCATGGCCGCCGCAACCGACGACCTGACCGGCATCGACAGCATCGACGTGTCCACCGACAAGGGTGCGTACATCGCGATGAAGAAAATCGACAGCGCGCTCGATCAGATCAACGGCGCGCGCGCCACCCTGGGTGCCGTGCAGAGCCGCTTCGAGAACGCGGTGGCCAACATCAGCATCGGCGTGGAAAACATCTCCGCTTCGCGCGGTCGCATCATGGACGCCGACTTCGCCAAGGAAACAGCCAACCTGTCGCGTGCACAGATCCTGCAGCAGGCTGGCACCGCGATGGTGGCGCAGGCCAACCAGGTGCCGCAGGGGGTGCTCTCCCTGCTGCGCTGATCGACAGATCGCAAGAGAAAGCCGCGCCTTCGGGTGCGGCTGCTCCGGGCGGCGGCGGCGGTACCTACCGCCCCGCCGCCTCGGGCCTTGCGGGATAAGCACAACGCATGCGCTGCGTGCGCTGTGCTCATCCCGGAAAGGAAGGAAACCCATGGCCATCACGTCCCCCGGTCTTGCCAGCGGCCTGAACGTCAAGGACATCGTGTCCCAGCTGGTCGCTCTCGAGCGCCGCCCGCTGGTTCCGTTGCAGCAGGCGGCCGCTTCCTTTTCGAGCAAGCTCTCCATCTACGGCACCATCAAATCGATGGTGTCGGCCCTGGGCGACGCGGCGAGCAAGCTCACCGGCACCACGGCCTGGAACGGCGTGAAGGCCACCACCACGTCCGACGCCGTGGGCATCAGCGCCCGCGCGGGCACAACGCCCACCTCGATGTCCATCGAGGTGCAAAGCCTGGCCCGTGCGCAGTCCAACGCGTCGGCCGCCGTGCCCAACGGCAGCACCATGGGCAGCGGCACGCTGAGCATCCAGATGGGCAGTTGGGCCACCGGCAGCTTCGAGGCCGGCACGGCCGCCGCGGTGAACGTCACCGTGGCCGCGACCGACACCCTCAGCGACATCGCCACCAAGATCAACAACGCCGGCGGCGGTGTGAACGCCACCGTGCTGCGCGATGCATCCGGTGAGCGCCTGCTGGTGCGCTCGTCCACCACCGGCGAGGTCAACGGCTTCCAGATCACCGCGACCGACGACGACGGCGACAACACCGACGCCGCCGGCCTTTCGCGCCTGGCCTACGGCGGCACCAGCGGCGCCATGCACGGCATGACGCTCAGCCAGGCCGGCGCCAACGCGCAGGCCACGGTGAACAACGTGCCGATCACCTCGGCCACCAACACCGTCACCGACGCCCTGCCCGGCATCACGCTCAACCTGAACAAGGTGACGACCGGCCCGGTGGAAGTGGGCGTGATGCAGGACAAGGACAGCATCCGCAAGAACCTGCAGGCCTTCGTGGATTCCTACAACGCCATCAACAGCATGCTGGGCACCGCCACCCGCTACGACCCGGACACCAAGGTGGCCGGCTCGCTGCAGGGCGACAGCACCGCCGTGGGCCTGCAAACCTCGCTGCGCAACATGATGCGGTCCATCACGCCCGGCGGCGATCTGCAGCGCCTGAGCGACGTGGGCATCGAGATGAAGAGCGGCGGCGTGCTCGCCATCGACAACACCAAGCTGGACCGCGCGATGGAGAACCCCGCCGCGCTGCAGCGCCTGTTCGCCAACACCAGCACCATCGCCACCGAGCAAGGCTTCGGCCTGAAGGTGAAGGCGTTTGCCGACGGCCTGAACGCCACCAACGGCCTGGTGACCACGCGCACCGAAAGCCTGCGCGGCTCCATCACGCGCAACGGCAAAGAACAGGACAAGGTGAACGATCGCGCCGTTCGCGCCGAGGCCCGCTACCTGGCGCAGTACAACGCCATGGACGCCGCGGTGGGCCAGCTCAACGGTTTGAGCAACTTCGTGAACCAGCAGGTCACGCTCTGGAATAACCAGAAAGGATGAAGCCCGCGGTCACTACAGTCGGCGGCGGGGCTGCCGATACAACAAGGCATCAGCAGAACACAGGAACCGATGCCATGTTCACCCCCGTCAGCACCCGTGCAGCCTCCGCCTACAAGCGCGTCTCGGTCGAGACCGGCGTCGACAGCGCCGACTCGCACCGCCTGATCGGCATGCTCTACGACGGCGCGTTGCAGAACATGCACCTCGCCAGTGGTGCCATGCAACGGGGTGACACGGCCGCCAAGGCCGCTGCCCTCAGCAAGGCCATGCGCATCATCGACGAAGGCCTCAAGGCCTGCCTGAACCCCGCTGGTGGCGATCTCAGCGTGCGCCTGCAGGCCATCTACGAATACAGCATCAAGCGACTCACCCTGGCCAACCTGCACAGCGACACCGTGGCCGTGGCCGAGGTCATCGGCCTCATCGAGCCCCTGGCCGAGTCCTGGAAAAGCATTCGCTCGCAGGCATTGAAGGGAGTCTGAGCATGGGTCACGAACTCATCGATTACTACAAGGCCATCGAGCGAACGAGCGAGCAGATGCTCGCCGCCGCCCAGGCCGAAAACTGGGACCAGGTGGTCCGCCTCGAAGGCGCCTGCGCGGTGCTGATCGCGCAGCTGCGCTTCAAATCCCGCGACACCGACCTCGCCCCGGACGAGCGCAAGGAAAAGGCGCAGATCATGCAGCGCATCCTGCGCACCGACGCCGAGATCCGCTGCCTGGCCGAGCCCTGGCTCAGCGACCTGGCCCAGATCCTGGACCGGCCGAGCCCGGCACCGACACACTGAGCGACGCGCTCCATGACAAAAGGCCCCTCGGGGCCTTTTGTCATTGGTGGGCCGCCACCCCACCTCTCAGGAGGCACCACCCGCTGGCCGTGGCACGAACTGCGCAGGGTCGTAGAAGAATTGCTCTTTCTCGATGCGTTCACCGCGCCAGACCTGATAGGCCAGCTCCTCCAGCTCGCGCACGGCGCCATCGGGTGCCTCAAAGCGAAACCGCCAGCGGATCACCACGTGGTCCCCATTGACGAACACCGGGCCCACGCACCACGACTGCACCGACTTCGCGGCCGCCAATACCCGGGCCTCGCGGGCCGCCAGCTCGTCGCGGCCTGTGCGCGGTGGCAAGTGGTTCTCCTGCATGCTGGCGTCGGGCGTGTAGAACTCCTCGATGGCCTGCACGTGGGCGTTCTGCTCCACGCGGGCGATGAAGCGGGCCAGGGTGTCGGGTTGGGGCATGGGGGCTCCGATGGGTGGGCGCGAGCAGATCAAGGAGGCGCAGGCAGGCGGTGCTGGCGAGCGGTGGCCCGCGCCTGCTTGTGCAGGCTGTCGGCTTCGCGGTGCGCCACGATGCCCCGGTCTCGGTACGCGGCGTAGTCGGCGATGAAACTGGCCAGGTCGGGGTATGGCCCGGCCACCGCGCCGGGGCGCTTGGAATCGGCGGTGAAGAAGAGCTGGCCGCCCTGCTCGTACACCACCAGCCAATGCCGCCGCAGCACACGGCCCTGCAAGGTGAGTGGATCGAATTCGATCATCAGGTAGCGCGGGCGGGTCTGCGGGGCGATCACCTGCAGCGTTTCGAGACCGAAGCGCGCCAGATCCACGCACACGCCGCGCGGCTGCTCGAAGAAACGCGCGGGCTCGGTGATGGCCGGGGCCCGGCCGGCATGGCGCTCGGATTCCGAGAGTGCCAGCGCACGCGCCATGTCGTACTCGAAGTACGCGCCGGCCCAGGCACTCATGTCTTGCGCGTCACGCCAGCGGGCGAGCGCGTCGGCGTGGCTTGCAGGCCGCGCGGGCAGTGGCAGGCTGGCATCGCGCGCTTCGGGCGCATCGGAGGCGCGATCGGCAAGCACCGGGGGCGCCAGCAGCGCGAGCGCGACGGCAGCCAACCAGGCCCGGCGCCGGACACGTCGGGCATTCGACACCGCCTCGATGAACCGTGCACTCATACCCGCAGCGACCCGCGAAAGCCGCGCACCGCGTAGTACGACGGCGCACCGTTGTGATAGATGAACACGCGGCCATAGCGGCGATCGCCGAACAGGGCGCCACCGAGCTTTCGCACGTCGGCCGGCGTCTGGAGCCAGCTCGAGGTTTTGGTGTCGAACGGGCCGAGCGCCTGCAGCGCGTGGTACTCGGCCTCGGTCAACAGCGCGATGCCCATGGCCTCGGCCATCGCCACCGCGCTGCCCTGGGGTTTGTGTTCCTTGCGGCTGTCGAGCGCCGCGGGGTCGTAGCAAAGGCTGCGGCGCCCGGCGGGCGTTTCCGCGGCGCAATCGCAGAACACGATCTGGCCGCTGGCGGCGTCGCGCGCCACGACATCGGGCTCGCCGCCGGTGGCTTCCATCTCGGCCAGCGAGCGCCAGGCGGCCGGCTGCGCGTCGAGCCGGGCGAGCACATCGGCCCAGGCCACGCCGGCGTGCCGGGGCATGTGCTTGTCGAAGCGCGCCTTCAGGGTGCGCAGCAGGGTGTCGCGTTCGGTGGTGTTCATGGTGCTGTGCCGTTCAGGCGTGTGGAGCAACGCCCTTGGGCAAGCGGTAACGCAACTCGGCGAACCCCTTGCCCACCTGGCGCACCGACAGCAGCTCCCACGGCGGGTTCGTCACCCGGCGTGGAAACAGCGGCTTGCCCTGGCCCAGCGTCACGGAGGCCACCTGGATGATGGCCTCGTCGAGCAGGCCCGCGTCGAAGAACTGCCCGGCCAGATCGCCACCCCCGACGACCCAGACGTTCCTGCCCGCCGCCGCACGAACCATCTCCGCGTGCACGGCCCGCACATCGCCCCGCACGAAACGGATGTCGGCGCCGTCGATGCCCGGCAGTTCCCGGTGCGTGAACACCCAGGTCGGCTGCGTGTACGGCCAGGCCGCCCCGGCCTCGGCCTTCACCGCATCCGCGTGGCGCAACATCCATTCGTAGGTGGACGCCCCCATGGCCAGCGCGCCCACCTGCGCGATGAACGCGGGGTAGCTGGTGTCGTTGATGTCCCCGAGCGGAAACAGCCAGTCGAGCGAATCGTCTTCGGTGGCGATGAAGCCGTCGAGGCTGGTGGCGGTGTAGTACTGGGTGGGCATGGGCGCGAATGGGCGAAGGGGGGGCTGGCTCGGTGACCTCAGGCGGGCCCCACAAGATCCGGGTTGAACGCGACTTCCCACAGGTGCCCGTCCGGGTCCTGGAAGTACCCGGCATATCCGCCCCAGAACGTGGGCTGCGCGGGTTTGACCACGCGGGCCCCGGCGCGCTCGGCCTGACCCATCACCGCGTCCACCTCGGCCATCGAGGCCACGTTGTGGGCGAGTGAAAAGCTGGTGGTGCCTGGCGGCGACAGGGGGAGCCCGGTGTCGGTGGCCAGGCTGGTGCGAGGCCAGAGGGCGAGTTTCAGACCGGACTCGAGATCGAAGAAGGCCACGGCGCCGAGGGCGAACTCGGTGCCCATGATCCCCTGGGTGGGAAGCCCGAGGCCATCCCGGTAGAACGCCAGCGAGCGTTCAAGGTCGTCGACGGCCAGGGTGATGAGGGTGACGTGGGGGCGCATGGGAAGCGAGCCGACCGAAGCGCCGGCCCCATCGGGTTATAGCCGCAGGCCACCCGATGACCAAATCCGCGGCGGCGGCGATCGGTCGCCCCGCCCCGCCCTCAAACCGACATGTTCATGATGTCCGAGTAAGCCTGCACCATCCGGTTCCTCACGTGCAGCGCGCTCTGGAAACCGATCTGCGCTTTCTGCATGGCGATCATGGTTTCTTCCAGGCTGACGTTGGGGTTGCCCATCTGCACCTGGGTCTGCAGCTTGCTGGCGTGGTTCTGGGCGTCGCTGACCTTGCCCAGGGCGGTCTTGAGGTTGTCGGCGAAGGCGGCGCCCGTGCCGCCGGCCGCGGCGGTGCCGGCGGCGGGGCGCTTGAGGGCGCCGGTGCCGGCCAGGCCCTGGCTGCTCAGGGGGGAGAGGCGCATGTCCATGGGGGACTCCTTCAACACGTGTGGCTTTTCACAGGCCCCGATCCTAGGGACCCCCTCGGCAGCTCGGGCGGGAAATAAAGGCCCATAACCGCGCCTTTTTGCGGGACTGGCCGCCGGGGCACCCCGGGATACTCGTTCGCATTCGGGGCCCCCGTGCCCTCTGACGAGTCATCCCGCCCATGAGCACCACCGCCGTTGCCGAACTCGATATCCAGCCCGCGCGCCCGAACGCGCTGGCCGATGGATTCGCCCGCATGAGCACCAGCCAGAAGGCCAAGCTGGGCATCGGGGTGCTTGCGCTGCTGGGCGTGGCACTGGCCTTCTTCTTCATGGGCCGCCAGCCGGACTGGCGCGTGCTCTACACCAACCTGGGCGACAAGGACGGCGGCGCGATCGTGGCGCAGCTCTCCCAGATGAACGTGCCCTACAAGCATTCCGAGGGTGGCGGCGCGATCATGGTGCCGGCCGACAAGGTGCACGACACGCGGCTGCGCCTGGCCTCGCAAGGCCTGCCCAAGGGTTCGGTCACCGGCTTCGAGCAGATGGAGAGCAACCGCTTCGGCATGACGCAGTTCCAGGAGCGGCTGACGTTCCAGCGCGGCCTGGAGGGCGAGCTCACGCGCTCGATCCAGTCGCTTGCCTCGGTGCAGAGCGCGCGCGTGCACCTGGCGCTGCCGAACCAGAACGGTTTCTTCCGCGAACAGCAGAAGCCCCGCGCGTCGGTGCTGCTCACGCTGTTTCCCGGCCGCGCGCTGGACCGCGCCCAGGTGGCCGGCATCGTGCACCTGGTGGCCAGCAGCGTGCCCGAGATGAACCCCAAGGCCGTGAGCGTGGTGGACGACCAGGGCAACCTGCTCTCCAACCCGCCCGACGGCCAGTCCACGCAGGGCGCCGACGTGCAGAAGCTGCAGTACACGCAGCAGCTCGAACAGCTCTACACGCGCCGCATCATGGACATGCTCGAACCCCTGGTGGGCGCGGGCAACGTGAAAGCGCAGGTGAGCGCCGACATCGATTTCTCCGAAGCCGAGATGACCTCGGAACAGCACCGCCCCAACCAGGGCACCGAGCCCAGCGCGGTGCGCAGCCAGCAGACCATCGAAGACAGCAACGGCACCGCCGCCCAGCCCGCGGGCGTTCCGGGCGCGGTGAGCAACCAGCCGCCGGCCCCGGGCAACGCGCCCATCAACGGCCCCGCCGCCCCGGTGGGCGTGAACGGCCAGGGCGCGGGCGACAAGACGACGTCGAACCGGCGCGAGTCGGTGGTGAACTACGAGGTCGACAAGACCGTGCGCGTGGTGCGCGAAGCCACCGGCACCATCAAGCGCCTGAGCGCGGCCGTGGTGGTGAACCACAAGACCACGCTGGACCGCACCGGCAAGCCGGTGAGCGCGCCGATCCCGCCACAGCAGCTGGAGCAGATGACCGCGCTGGTGCGCGAGACCATCGGCTTCAGCCAGACCCGCGGCGATTCGGTGAACCTGGTGAACGCCGCGTTCAACGACGTGAAGCTGCCCGAGGCCGAGGCCCTGCCCTTCTGGCAACAGGCCGACACCATGGACCTGGCGCGCAGCCTGGCCTTCCCGGCCGGCATGGTGCTGCTCGCGCTCATCGTGTTCCTGGGCCTGGTGCGCCCCGCGCTGCGCCTGATGAAGGCCCCGCCGGCCCAGCGCGAAGTCACGCCGCTCAACGCCATCCTGAACGAAGCGCCCGAGCGCCCCGGCCTGCCGCAACCCGAGGCGGTGGACGAAAACACGCCCGAGAAGCGCCGCATCACCGACGCCAAGCGCCTGGCGCTGGAGAACCCGGCCGGGGTGGCGAACATCGTCAAGGGCTGGGTCAACGGCGAAGCCGCGGCCTGACCGAACGAAGGAAGCACGACCATGGACGACCAGGGACTGCAGGACGCCGCGATCTTCCTCATGTCGATCGGCGAGGAAGAAGCGGCCGAGGTCTTCAAGCACCTGAGCCCGAAAGAGGTGCAGAAGCTCGGCGAGACCATCGCGCGCACGCGCGCCGTGTCGCACGAGCGGGTGGACCAGGTGATGCAGCGCTTCACGACGACCGCGTCGTCGCAGAGCCTGCTGGTCTCCGACACCGACAACTACGTGCGCAGCGTGCTCAAGCGCGCGCTGGGCGACGACAAGGCCGCGCTGCTGATCGACCGCATCCTGCAGGGTGGCGACGTGTCCGGCATCGAAAGCCTGAAGTGGATGGACCCGCTGTCCATCGCCGAGCTGCTGCGCAACGAGCACCCGCAGATCGTGGCCGCCATCCTGGTGCACCTGGAGGCCGAGCAGACGGCCGCGGTGCTCAAGAACTTCTCCGACCGCCCGCGCAACGAGGTGATGCTGCGCATCGCCACGCTCGAAGGCATCCAGCCCACCGCGCTGAAGGATTTGAACGAGGTGCTCTACAAGGTGCTGGCCGGCGGCGACAAGATCCGCAAGGCCTCCATGGGCGGCGTGAAGACGGCGGCCGAGATCATCAACATGATGGGCACGCAGATCGAGAGCTCGGTGATCGAGGCGATCCGCGACCACGACGCCGACCTGGCCCAGAAGATCATGGACAAGATGTTCATCTTCGAGGACCTGCTCAAGCTCGACGGCAAGGCCATCCAGCTCATCCTCAAGGAAATCGCCACCGACCAGCTGGTCATCGCGCTCAAGGGTTCGAGCAACGAACTGCGCGAACTGGTGTTCGCCAACATGTCCTCGCGCGCCGCCGAGTCGCTGCGGGAGGACCTCGACGCACGCGGCCCGATCCGCCTGTCCGAGGTGGAGACGCAGCAGAAGGACATCCTCAAGGTCGTTCGCCGCCTCTCCGACGAAGGCCAGATCATGATCGGCGGTGGCGGCGACGAGGAAGCTTTCGTCTGACCCGGCCATGACCCAGCGACCCAAGAACGACCCCTACTCGCGCTTCATCCCGCGCGAGGAAATCGACGGCGTGGCCGCCTGGCAGTTCGCCGCCGTGGACGGCAGCGACCAGCGCACCCCCGTGCCCACCGACAACGGCGGCGAACCCGCGGGCGAGGGCCTGGCCGAGGCGCGCGAGCAAGCCTACGCCGAGGGCTTCCGCCACGGCCACGACGCGGGCGCGCAGTCGGTGCGCGAGGCGATGGAAGCCACCATGCGCCGCACCGCCGAGGAAACCGCGGTGCGCATGGCCCAGCTGCTGCGCACCACGCGCGAGCACCTCAAGAACAGCGAGCACGACATCTCGCGCCACATCCTCGAACTGGCGTGCGACCTCGCGCGCCAGGTGATCCGCCAGGAACTGGTGCAACACCCGGTGCAACTGCAGGGCGTGGTGAGCGAAGCGATGTCGCAACTCATCGACGACGGCCTGCCCGCCACCGTGCGCATGAACCCGGCCGACCTCGCGCTCATGAAGGGCGCGCTGCAGGAAACCATGGGCGAGCGCGCCCCCGAGTTCGTGGCCGATCCCGCCATCAGCCCCGGGGGCTGCGTGGTCGAGTCGCACACCAATTCGGTCGACGCGACCATCGAGAAACGCTGGCTGCGCGCCATCGGCAACCTGGGGCTGAGCACGCCCTTCAACCCCGCCGACGCGGACGTATGACCGACAGCACCTTCGACCAGACCCCGAGCCGCTGGGGCCACTACATGGAAGACCTGCGCGCCAGCGCGCAGGCCCCCACGCCGCTGGAGGTGCGCGGCACGCTCACCAAGCTCGCGGGCCTGGTGCTCGAGGCCGTGGGCCTGCGCGTGCCGGTGGGCTCGCAATGCCTGATCGACAACGGCCAGAAGCAGCCCGTGCTGGCCGAGGTGGTGGGGTTCTCGAAAGACCGCGCCTTCCTCATGCCCGCGGGCGACGTGCACGGCCTGGCCAGCGGCGCCAGCGTGACGCCGCTGCCGCCCTACCGCAGCGTGCCCAAGCTGGGCCAGGACAACCCGCCCCCCTCGCCCAACGACCGCAGCGTGCTCAGCCTGCCGATGGGCCGGGGCCTGCTCGGCCGCGTGGTCGATTCGCACGGCCACCCGCTGGACCACCAGGGCCCGCTGCGCGACGTGAGCATCGCGCCGCTGGAGCGCGCCCCGCTCAACGCCATGGACCGCGACCCGGTTCGTGTGCCGCTGGACACCGGCGTGCGCGCGATCAACGCCATGCTCACCGTGGGCCGCGGCCAGCGCCTGGGCCTGTTCGCCGGTTCCGGCGTGGGCAAGAGCGTGCTGCTGGGCATGATGGCCCGCTACACCAAGGCCGACGTGATCGTGGTCGGCCTGATCGGCGAACGCGGCCGCGAGGTGAAGGAATTCATCGAGGACATCCTGGGTGAGGAAGGCCGCCGCCGCAGCGTGGTGGTGGCCGCGCCGGCCGACGCACCGCCGCTGGTGCGCATGCAGGGCGCCAGCTACGCCACCGCCATTGCCGAGCGCTTCCGCGACGACGGGCTGCACGTGCTGCTGCTGATGGATTCGCTCACCCGCTACGCCATGGCGCAGCGCGAGATCGCGCTGGCCATCGGCGAGCCGCCGGCCACCAAGGGCTACCCGCCCTCGTGCTTCGCGCGCCTGCCGCAACTGGTGGAGCGCAGCGGCAACGGCCTCAACGGCCGCGGCTCCATCACCGCCTTCTACACCGTGCTCTCCGAGGGCGACGACCAGCAGGACCCGATCGCCGACGCGGCGCGCGCCATCCTGGACGGCCACATCGTGCTCTCGCGCGCGCTCGCCGAATCGGGCCACTACCCCGCCATCGACGTGGAGGCCTCGGCCTCGCGCGTGATGCACAACGTGGCCAAGCCGCAGCACCTGGAGCTGGCGCGCAAGTTCCGCGCGAACTACTCGCGCTACCAGAAGAGCCGCGACCTGATCCAGCTCGGCGCCTATGTGGCCGGCAGCGACCCCGAGACCGACCGCGCGATCCTGCTCTACCCGGGCTTGCAGCGCTTCCTGATGCAGGACATGCGCGAGGCCGCGCCGATGGGCGAGAGCCTGCGCCAGTTGCAGACCGCGCTGCAGGAAGACAAACCCGCTGCTCAAGCCGCACGCGGCACCCGCGCCCACCACAACCCCTATGAAGGCAACAACGGATGACCCGCCCGGCACAGAACCTGGACAAGGTCATTGAGCTGGCCGAAGGCCGCCGCGACGACGCGCTGGCCGAGTTCGCGCGCGAACAGACCGAGCAGCGCCAGGCGCAGACGCAGATGGACCAGCTCACCACCTACGCCGACGAAGCGCAGCGCCGCTGGGCCGAGCGCGGCGCCGCCGGCGTGGACGTGGCGCTGCTGATGCACCACCGCCAGTTCATGGCCAAGCTCGACCACGCGATGGAGTTCCAGCAGGGCGTGCTGGCCGAGCGCGCGCAGCGCGTGGAACGCGCCCAGGCCGCCGTGCACGAGGCCGAGCGCGAGCTCGCCAGCCTGCGCAAGTACGTGGAGCGCCAGGTCGACGCCTGGCAGCAGACGCTGCAGCGCCGCGAGCAGAAACACACCGACGAGATGGCGCAGAACATCCACCGCCGCCGCCTCGAAAACGACAGCAGTTTCCAGCCGATGTCATCCTCATGAGCACGCCCACGCCCGCCACCACCCACGCCCCGTCCCACGCCGCGCAAGCCGGCGCGCGCCCCGCCGCCAACGTGCACGGCCAGCGCCAGGCGCCGGTGGACCTGTTCGCCACCCTGCTCGCGCTCGCGGCCGACGCCACGCCGCTGGACGCCGCGGCCACCGACCCGCTGGCCGGCGACGCGCCCGCCACCGACGCCAAAGACCCGAAAGACGCCGGCAGCGAACACCCGCTGGCCGGCCTGATGCTGTGGCAGCCCCCGGCGATCGACAAGACCGCCACCGACGCCGCCGCGGCCGGCGCCGAGGCGAAGCCGCTGCCGGCCGACAACGCCCTGGCCGCGCGCGACACGCAAGCCAAACCCGCCACCGAACCCGGCCCCGAGGCCCAGCCCACCGCCCCGGCGAACGCCGCCCGCCCCCAGGGGCCGAGCTGGCAGGTGAGCGCCATGCGCGCCGCGCAGAACGCGCCCGCGCAGGCCACCGGCAACGGCCAGGCCAACAGCAACGCCAGCGACGCCCCGGCCATGCGCTGGAGCCGCGGCGCACCCGAGGCCAACGCGGCCACCCCCGCCTGGTCCGTGCGCAGCACCGTCACCATGGACCCGCGTTTCCCCGCGGCCAGCCCGCAGGGCCTGGCCCTGGGCAACCCCGCCGCCCGCGACATCGATGCGCCGCTGCCCCTGGGCGAAGGCGCCCGCCTGGGCGCCCCCGGCAGCGGCCCAGCCGCCGTGGCCGGCCCCGGCGGCGCGCCGCAAGGCGATCTCATGGGCGGTGGCGACGGCGGCGACACGCCGTCGCCATCGGCGCGCGACGAGCACACCGCCAGCACCGACCCCCAACTGCCCACCGGCGAAGAGAGTGAAGCGGTGGAGGTGCAGCACTGGGGCGGCGCGCACGGCCTGCGCCACGCCAGCCTGCGGGTCGGCGAGGAAGCCGGCCAGGCGATCGACATCCAGCTCGCCCTGCGCGGCGACGAGGTGCGGCTCGATATCCGCACCGACGACAGCGCCGCGCGCGAGGCGCTGCGCGAGCAGGTGCAGAGCGCCCTGGGCGAACGCCTGCAGCAGGGCGGCCTGCAACTGGGCGATGTGTCCGTGGGCGCGCAGCAGCAGGAACGCCAGCGCGAAGGCCAGGCCACCGCGCAGCGGCGCGATGCGCAGCCGGCCGACACGGCCGCCGAGGCACCCGCCCCGGCCCGCCAGGGCGGCAGCCCGGGCGGTCTCGACCTCTTCATCTGAGCGCCGGAATAAGCAGGTTTTCCCGCGCTTATCTGACGAACGGCGGGGTGGGGTGGCTCCCACAATCCTTCTCAACCCGCACGCCCTGCACGCGTGCGACACCGACGAAGGAAGCCCATGTCCGCCGCTGCCACCGCCACCGCCGACGCCCCTGAAGCCCCGAAGAAGAAGGGCAAGACGCTGCTGTTCGTGATCATCGGCGTGGTCGTGCTCGCCATCGCGGGCGCGGCCGCCGCGCTGTTCATCCTGAAGAAGAACACCGCCGAGGACGAGTACGACGACGAGCCGGTGGCCCAGACCAAGCACGCCGACCCGAAATCGGCGCCGACCTTTCTGCCGCTGGAGAACATGGTGGTGAACCTGGCCGACGCCGGTGGCAACCGCTACATCCAGATCGGCCTGACGCTGCAACTGCAGGACAGCGCCACGGGCGACGCCGTGAAGGCCTACATGCCCAGCATCCGCAGCCGCATCCTGGTGCTGCTGTCCAAACGCACCGGTGAAGAGGTGCTCAGCGCCGAAGGCAAAGACAAGCTCGGCAAGGACATCATCGCCGCCGTCTCCGACGTGATGGGCTACGCCGTGCCGAAGGACGAGGACGAGGGCAAGCGCCGCCGCGGCCCCGCCAACCCGGTGCAGGCCGTGCTGTTCTCCAGCTTCATCGTGCAGTGATCGCCACCCAGGAGTGACGAGACCATGTCCGATTCGTTTCTCTCACAGGAAGAAGTCGACGCCCTGCTCGAGGGCGTGACAGGCGAGAGCCAGAAGCTCGCCAAGGAAGAGACGCCCGAGGGCGGCATCCGCAGCTACAACCTCTCCAGCCAGGAGCGCATCGTCCGTGGGCGCATGCCCACGATGGAGATCGTCAACGAGCGCTTCTCGCGCAACCTGCGCCAGGGCCTGTTCAACTTCATCCGCCGCAGCCCCGAGATCTCGGTGGGTGGCGTGCAGGTGCAGAAGTACAGCGCCTTCCTGCGCGAACTGGTGGTGCCCACCAACTTCAACATCATGGCCATCCGCCCGTTGCGCGGCAACGGCCTGGTGGTGTGCGAACCCACGCTGCTGTTCGGCGTGATCGACAGCCTGTTCGGCGGCAGCGGCAAGTTCCACACCCGCATCGAGGGGCGCGATTTCTCGCCCACCGAACAGCGCGTGATCAACCGCCTCGTCGAGGTGGTGAGCGAGGAATACAAGAAGGCCTGGCGCGGCGTGTACCCGATCGAGCTGGCCTACCAGCGCTCGGAGATGCAGCCGCAGTTCGCCACCATCGCCACGCCGAGCGAGATCGTGGTCTCCACCAGCTTCACGCTGGAGATCGGCGACCTCACGGGCTCGCTGCACATCTGCATTCCCTACGCCACGCTGGAGCCGATCCGCGACGTGCTCTATTCCAGCGTGCAGGGCGACGCGATCGAGGTCGACCGCCGCTGGGTGAAGCTGCTCAGCCACGAGATCCAGGCCGCCGAGGTGAGCATGGTGGCCGAGCTGGCGCGCACCGAAGCCACCGTGGAGCAACTGCTCGCGATGCAGGTCGGCGATTTCATCGAGCTCGACCGCAACCCCACCATCACCGCCAACGTCGACGGTGTGCCGATCTTCGAGTGCCAGTACGGCACCCACAAGGGCAAGTACGCGCTGCGCGTCGATCGCAGCCTGCGTGGCCCCGACATGAACTGGCTGGGCGCATCGCCCGACCTGTGACCCGCCGAACGCGACCGATTTCCCCAGGAGAGACTGCCATGTCCACCGATTCCCCGAACCAGGACGCCATCGCCGACGAATGGGCCCAGGCGCTCGAAGAGGCCGGTGCCGCCACCGCCACCGACGACGGCGCACCCGCTTTCGACGCCGACCACACGCCCATCAAGGCCGCTGCGGCCGCCGCCGCGAGCGGGTCGATGCAGGACATCCAGATGGTGCTGGACATCCCGGTGCAGCTCTCGGTGGAACTGGGCCGCACGCGCGTGCCCATCAAGTACATCCTGCAGCTCGCCCAAGGTTCCATCGTCGAACTGGACGCGCTCGCGGGCGAGCCCATGGACGTGCTGGTCAACGGCTACCTCATCGCGCAAGGCGAGGTGGTGGTGGTCAACGACAAGTTCGGTATCCGCCTCACGGACATCGTGACGCCGTCCGAGCGCATGAAGCGCCTGAGCAGGACCTGATCGCCATGTTCCAGAACGCGTGGCCGGCGCTGTTGCTGCTGGCGCTGATGGTGGGCATCGCCTGGGCGCTCAAGTGGGCGCGCGGGCGCATGCCCGGGCTGCCCGGCGTGCCCGGTCAGCAAGGCCCGGCGCTCAAGCTGCTGGCCAGCCTGTCGCTGGGCCCGCAGCAGCGCGTGGTCACGCTGCAGGTGGGCCAGGGCGAAAACGCCACCTGCCTGGTGCTCGGCGTGGCGCCGGGCAGCGTGACGACCCTGCATGAAATGCCCCTGCCGCCCGAAGCGGCCACGCCCGCGCCGCCAGCCCCCGGTGGCTTCGCCGCGCGCTTGGCGCAACAGCTTGTGAAAGGCCCCGGCCATGCGCGCTGAACGCCGCGCCGAGGCCGTGATGCTGCGCGCACTGGCCCTGTTCCTCGCGCTGGCCCTGCTCTCGCTGGGCGCCTGGGCGCAGAACACCCCCGTGCCCACGCCGCAAGGCCCCTCGCTGCCGCTGGTGGTGGGCCAGGGCGCGGGTGGCACCAACTACTCGGTGCCGATCCAGACCCTGCTGTTCTTCACCGCGCTGTCGTTCCTGCCCGCGGTGCTGCTGCTGATGACGGGCTTCACCCGCATCGTGATCGTGCTCTCGCTGCTGCGCCAGGCCCTGGGCACGCAATCGGCGCCGCCCAACCAGGTGATCGTGGGCCTGTCGCTGTTCCTCACGCTGTTCGTGATGGGACCGACGCTGGACCGCGTGTACGAAGACGCCTACGCGCCCTACTCGCGCAACCAGATCACCTTCGAGCAGGCGCTCGAACGCGGCGAGGCGCCGATGCGCGCCTTCATGCTCAAGCAGACGCGCCAGTCCGACTTCGAACTCTTCGCCAGCCTGGCCAAGCTGCCGGAAGACGTGACGGCCGAAGCCGCGCCGTTCCGCGTGCTGGTGCCGGCCTTCGTGACGAGCGAGCTCAAGACCGCGTTCCAGATCGGCTTCATGATCTTCATCCCCTTCCTCGTCATCGACATGGTGGTGGCCAGCGTGCTCATGTCGCTCGGGATGATGATGCTGTCGCCGGTGCTGGTGGCCCTGCCCTTCAAGCTCATGCTGTTCGTTCTCGCGGACGGCTGGAACATCCTCATCGGTTCGCTCGCCGCGTCCTTCGCGCAGTAGGGAAGACATGGAACCCCAAGCCGCCCTCACCATCGGTCAGAACGCGCTGTTCCTGCTGCTCTCGGTGGCCGCGCCCGTGCTGCTCACGGTGCTCGGCGTGGGCCTGGTGATCAGCCTGTTCCAGGCCATCACGCAGATCCACGAACAGACGCTGGCCTTCGTGCCCAAGCTGGTGGCCGCCATCGCGGTGTTCGCCATCGCCGGGCCGTGGATGCTCACCACGCTGGTCGAGTTCATCCGCAGCACGATCCTCTCGATCCCGCAGTACGCGGTGTGACCACCGCCTGAGGCCATGATCACGTTCACCGAAGCCCAGCTCATGGCCTGGGTCTCGCCGGTGTTCTGGCCCTTCATCCGCGTGCTCGCGGTGTTCACCAGCGCGCCCATCTTCTCGGCGCGCTCGGTGCCCATGCGCACGCGCGTGGCGCTGGCGTTTCTCATCGCGGTGTGCGCGCAGGCCACGCTGGGCGAACAGCCCGTGGTCTCGCTCAACGACGCGCGCGCGCTGGAGGTGCTGGTGCAGCAGGTGCTCATCGGCCTGGCCATCGGGCTGGCGGTGCGCATCGTGTTCGCCGCGGTGGAGCTGGCGGGCGAACTCGTGGGCCTGCAGATGGGCCTGAACTTCGCCGGCTTCTTCGACCCGGCCACCGGCGCGCAAACCAGCACCGTGGGTCGCTTCTTCGGCAACACCACCATGCTGCTGTTCGTGGTGATGGGCGGGCACCTCATGCTGATCCAGGCGGTGGTGTCGAGCTTCAACACCTTCCCCATCGGCGGCGGCGCGCTCGACGCCGTCAACACCATGCGCCTGCACGAGCTGGGTTCGGTGGTGTTCCGCTACGGCCTGTGGATCGCCCTGCCCCTGGTCGGCATGCTGATCTTCATCAACATCGTGCTCGGCGTGGTCTCGCGCATCGCGCCGCAGATGAACGCCTTCGCGATCGGCTTCCCGGTCACGCTCTCGGCCGGCCTGGTGGGCATCGCCTTCACGCTGCCCATGCTGGACACCCCGGTGGCCGCGCTGCTGCGCCTGGCCACCGGCCTGTTCACCGGCTGATCACTCTTCCCAGCGCAGGTCGCTGAGCTTCCAGTCGCCCTTCACCAGGCGCCACTCGGTGCGCACGGTGTAGGGCTCGGCGCGCTCGGGGATCAGGCCCTGCGCGCCCGTGACGACCACCGGCGATTCGATGATCCCGAGCGTGGGCGCCGACGGATCGATGCGCACGCTGGGCGCCAGCGCCACCACCTTGATGTTCTGGTAGCGCAGGAAGGTGGCCATGAGCATGCGGCGCGCGCTGTCGGGGTCGAGGTTGGCGCTGCCGCGGAAGTGCTCGTCCACCAGGTCCATCACGTCGCCGGTCTTGCGCGCCTCGATCGCGGCCTGCAGGGCCTGCGCGGTTTCGAGCAGCTGTTTCTCGGGGTCGGTGCGCGCGCAGGCGGCCAGCGCGAGGGCGGCCAGGGCGGTCAGCGCAAAGCGGCGTGTGGTCTGCATGCTCACACCAGCCCGTTGCGGATCGCGTACACCGTGAGCTCCGCGTTGTTGGAGAGGTGCAGCTTCTCGAGCACACGCGCGCGGTACACGCTCACGGTCTTGGGGCTGAGCATCAGTTCTTCGGCGATGTCGCTGAGCTTTCTGCCCGAGGCGATCTTCTGCAGCGTCTGCAGCTCGCGTTCGGACAGGCTGGCGTGCAGCTCCTCGGTCTCGGGCGCGCTGAGCGTGTCCACCAGCATCTGCGCCACCTCGGGCGTGACGTACTTGCGGCCCTGCTGCACGACGCGGATGGCGCCCACGAGTTCGGCCGGGTCGCCGGCCTTGTTCACGTAGCCGCGCGCGCCCGCGCGCAGGCAGCGGATGGCGTACTGGTCTTCCGGGTACATGGAGACCACCAGCACCTTCACGATGGAGCCTTCGTCCTTCAGCGCGGCCAGCACCTCCAGGCCGCCGCGGCCGGGCATGTTGAGGTCGAGCACCAGCACGTCGCAGGTGGTCTTGCGCATGAGTTCGCGCAATTCGGGGTAACTGCCCGCCTCACCGACGACCTGGATATCCACCGCTTCGCTGATCGTGTCGCGGATGCCGCGACGCACGACCGCGTGGTCGTCACACAAAATCACCTTGATCATGAACTTCCTTGGGAGCAGGCACCTCGGCAACGCTGGGCAGTGGCACGGACAGGATCACCGACGTGCCGCGGGGCGATGAGCTCACGTCGAGCCAGCCGCCCACCTTGGCCGCGCGTTCGCGCAGGCCCAGCAGGCCGAACGACTTGGTCTTGCGCAACGCACCGCTGCTCATGCCGGGGCCGTTGTCGCTCACCTCGAGCGTGAGCACGCCCTCGCCGTCGTTGAGGTCGATCTCGACATGCGTGGCGCCTTGCGCGTGCTTGCCGATGTTGGTAAGTGCTTCCTGTGCGGTGCGGTAGGCCACGAGCTGCACGTCGCGCGAGACGTCGATGCGCTCGGCCGTGCGGCGCACGTTCGCGCGCAGGCCGGTGCGGCGCTCGAAGCCGTTGGCCAGCCATTGCACCGCGGCCACCAGGCCCTGGTCGAGGATGGGCGGGCGCAGGTTCATCATGATGCGCTGGCTCGCCCCCAGGGCGTGCTGCAGCATCTCCATGGCGGTGGCCACGTGGCGCTGCATCTCGGGGTCGTTGGCGCGCCGGCCCACCCAGGCCAGGTCGAGCTTGACGGCCGCGAGCGCACCGCCGATGTCGTCGTGGATCTCGCGCGCGATGTCGGCGCGCTCCTGCTCGATGCTGGTCTGCAGGTGCTCGGCGAGTTCGGCCAGGCGCTGGCGCGACTCGCCCAGTTCGGTGTCGGCGCGCGCCTTGGCGCGGCGCGTTTCGCTCACCTCCAGCGCGCGCTGCACCACGTGCGACAGGCGGTGCATGCTGTCCTTGAGCAAGTAATCGCTCACGCCGCGGTGCATGGCGTCGACGGCGGCGGTCTCGCCGATGGCGCCGGACAGGATCACGAACGGGATCTCGATCTGCAGTTCGCGCGCGATTTCCCAGGCGTCGATGCCGGAGAAGCCGGGCAGGTGGTAGTCGGCCAGCACGATGTCGTGGCGGCCCTGCTGCAGTTCGCGGCGGAAATCCTCCAGCGAGTCCACCAGGGTGATCTCGTTGGCGAGCTGGCTGCGCTGCAGCGCGAACTTCACCAAGGCGTGATCCACCCGCGAGTCCTCCAGGTGGAGGATGCGGACCACAGAGCTATCGGTCGCAGCGCCGGAACCGGTCATGGCTGGGTTCTGCGGCCGCTGGGGCGGCCACGGGAATGTGGTGGAAGGGCGCCACGGGCAGCCAAATGGGCCTGAAATCGGGCGGTTATCCGCCGATAACCCGAAGGACGTCTGCCGAGAATTCTAGTACCCCAACCCGTATGACAGCCTCGCACGCCATGGAGCCCGCCCCCACGCTGCCGAACGCCCCATCGGTCACGCTGTCCGTGGCCCTGGTGGCCGACCTGCAGGATTCCCTGCTGATGGCCATGACCGACCTGCAGCGCCTGGAAGGCCTGCTCGACCACGCCACCGGCAACCTGCTGGAGCGCTTCGGTAACGCCAACCGCGACCTGGCCGCGCTCGAAAACGCGCGCGGCGAAGAACTCACCCGCATCCGGCACAGCCTGCACCAGGCCGTGACGGAGCTGCAGTTCCACGACATGGCCACCCAGTTGCTGGCCCACACCGGAAAGATGCTCAAAGGCTGCTCCTGGCGCCTGGCCGAACAGGCCATGGCCGATGAAGAAGACGAAGAGCCGGCCACCCTGGACCCGATCCCCGAACGCCCCAGCCCTGTGACCCAGAGCGAAATGGACGCCGGGTCGATCGAGCTCTTCTGAGCGCTTCAAGAACCCGCGCCCGGTGTCGATATCACCCGAAGAACGGAGCACCCCATGCGATCCATCCTTGCCGTCGACGATTCGGCATCCATGCGAAAAATGGTTTCATTCACGCTCACGGGAGCGGGTTTCCACGTGGTGGAAGCCGTGGATGGCCAGGACGCCTGGGACAAAGCCCAGAACCACAGCATCGACCTGGTGCTGACCGACCAGAACATGCCCCGGCTGGACGGCCTGGGCCTGACGCGCAAGCTGCGCGAGCACCCCAAGTTCAAGACCACGCCCATCCTGGTCCTGACGACCGAGTCGAGCGATGCCATGAAGCAGGCCGGCCGCGCCGCGGGCGCCACCGGCTGGCTGGTCAAGCCCTTCGATCCGGGCCGCCTGATCGAAGTGATCAACAAAGTCATCCGCTGACCCGCAGCCGCGTTTTCCCAGGAGCCATGACATGGGCGACATGATGAGCGAGGGCCAGCACCTCGGCAACGACATCGATCTCAGCCAGTTCTATCAAATCTTCTTTGAAGAAGCGGGCGAAAACCTCGACCAGATGGAGCAGATGCTGCTCGCGCTGGACGTGGAAGCGGCCGATGACGAGGAACTCAACGCGATCTTCCGCTGCGCGCACTCGATCAAGGGCGGCGCCGCCACCTTCGGCTTCGCCGACGTGGCCGAGCTGACGCACCAGGCCGAATCGCTGCTGGACAAGCTGCGCCGCCACGAACTCAAGCCCACCACGGCGATGGTGGACGTGCTGCTCGAATCGAGCGACGCGCTGCGCGGCCAGCTCGGCGCCCACCAGGGCGTGGGCAGCAGCCCCGACACCGGCAACCTCGTCTCGCGCATCTACGCGCTGGCCCAGGGCGAAGACGCCCCGGCCGCGGTGGCGCCCGTGCCCGCCCCGGTGGCAGCCCCCGCACCCGTGGTGGCCGCCGAGCCTGCGCTGGCACCCGCGGCCAGCGCCGCCCCGGCCAAACCCGCCGCCGCACCCGCCAAGGGCGAGCGCGAGATCGACATCCACATCGGCCCGCTGGACAACCCCGCGCTGGCCGACGGCATCGCCGAGCTGTTCCGCGACATCCCCGGCCTGGGCTCGGTGAGCAACCTGCCCTGCGACCAGCCCGGCAAGCGCGTGTTCCGTGCCCGCACCGCGGCCACCGACAACGACCTGATGGACCTCTTCAGCTTCCACGTCGGCCGCGAGCAGATCCAGATCCACGAAGCCGGTGACATGGTGCACGGCAAGGTGCCGATGCCGCCCGCCACGGAAGGCAAGGACTACGGCTTCTTCGAAGGCTCGCCCGGCCTGCCCGGCACGGGCGCCCCGGCCCCGCGCAAGGACGCGCGCCCCGCCGAGGCGAAGGCCGCGACCGCCGCCGCGAACAGCGGTGCCGGCCTGGAATCGACCACGCTGCGCGTGTCGGTGAGCAAGGTCGACCAGCTGATCAACCTGGTGGGCGAACTCGTCATCACCCAGGCCATGCTGGCGCAGAAGAGCCGCGAACTCGACAACAACGCCAACCACCCGCTGCTGGCGGGCCTGGCCGACCTGGACCGCAACACGCGCGACCTGCAGGAAGCCGTGATGTCGATCCGCATGATTCCCATGTCGGTGGTGTTCAACCGCTTCCCGCGCATGCTGCGCGACCTGGCCGCCAAGCTGGGCAAGAAGGTCGACCTGGTCACGCAGGGCGAAAGCACCGAACTCGACAAGGGCCTGGTGGAGAAGATCACCGACCCGCTGACCCACCTGATCCGCAACAGCTGCGACCACGGCATCGAGATGCCCGACGAGCGCCGCGCCAAGGGCAAGAACGAGACCGGCACCATCACGCTGTCGGCCACGCACCAGGGCGGCAGCATCCTCATCGAGGTGCGCGACGACGGCAAGGGCCTGTCGCGCGAGAAGCTGCTGACGAAAGCCCGCGAGAAGGGCATCGACGCCCCGGATTCGCTGAGCGACGCCGAGGTGTGGAACCTGATCTTCGCGCCCGGCTTCTCCACCGCCGACCAGGTGACCGACGTGTCCGGCCGCGGTGTGGGCATGGACGTGGTGAAGAAGAACATCACCGCGCTCGGTGGCACGGTCGAGATCGACTCCGCCGAGGGCTACGGCATGCGCGTCTCGGTGCGCCTGCCGCTCACGCTGGCCATCATGGACGGCATGTCGGTGCGCGTCGCCGACGAGGTCTACATCCTGCCGCTGGCCAGCGTCATCGAATCGTTCCAGATCAAGCCCGGCGACATCAACACCATGGCGCAGGGCGCCCGCGTGGTGAAGGTGCGCGACGAATACATGCCGGTGATCGAGCTCGAGCAGATCTTCACCGTGCCGCGCTTCGAGCACACCGGGTCGACGTCGATCATGGTGGTGGTGGAAGCCGAGGGCCAGCGCGTCTCGCTCATGGTGGACGAGCTGCTGGGCCAGCAACAGGTGGTGATCAAGAACCTGGAGAGCAACTACCGCAAGGTCCCCAACGTGTCGGGCGCCACCATCCTTGGCGACGGCAAGGTGGCGCTGATCCTCGACACCTCGGCCCTGGTGCGCCGTTCGCGCCACTGACACCCCGGGCCGCGCCAGCGGCCCATCCCCAGGCAAGCCCGCGATGCTCACCTCCACCGCCGCCCGGCCCCGGCCGACGCCCCCCTCGCGCATCGCCCCCATGGCCGACGACGGCCCCGTGGCCGAAGGCCGCGAGTTCGTCTGGGCCGACGAGGATTTCGCGCGCATCAAGGCGCTGATCTACAAGAAGGCCGGCATCAGCCTGCACGATGGCAAGCACGCCATGGTGTACAGCCGCGTCTCGCGCCGCCTGCGCGAGACCGGCCACAACAGCTTCAAGAGCTACCTCGACTGGCTGGAGCGCCACGACGGCGCCGAGTGGCAGGAGTTCGTCAACGCGCTCACCACCAACCTCACGGCCTTCTTCCGCGAGTCGCACCACTTCGACGCGCTGGCGCAACTGCTGCGCGCGAAACCCACCCACGACTGGCGCATCTGGTGCTCGGCCGCCTCCACCGGCGAGGAGCCCTATTCCATCGCCATGACCTGCGCCGAGGCGCTGGGCAGCAACGGCCGCTACGAGATCGTCAACAGCGACATCGACACCAAGGTGCTGGCCACCGCGCAGCGCGGTGTCTACAAGACCGAAGGCAACAAGGGCCTGTCGCCCGAGCGGCTGCAGCGCTTCTTCCTGCGCGGCAAGGGCGCCAACGCCGGCTACATGCGCGTGAAGCCCGAACTGCAGAAGCACATGAGCTTCCTGCCGGTGAACCTGATCCACGACCTGCCGCTGCGCGACAGCTTCGACGTGGTGTTCTGCCGCAACGTGATGATCTATTTCGACGCGCCGACGCAGCGCACCGTGCTCGAACGCATCCACCGCGTGATGCGCCCGGGTGGCACGCTGTTCGTCGGCCATGCCGAGAACTTCAGCGACGCCCGCAACCTCTTCGTGCTGCGCGGCAAGACGGTCTATGAGCGCATCTGACGCCCTGTCCCAAACCGCCACGCCGCTGTCGCGCATCGCGCTGCCGCGCGTGGTGCCGGCCCCGGGCGTGGTCTCGCGCATCGAGCAGCTCAAGGCGCGCACGCCGCGGCCGGGCGAGGCCTCGTTCTTCTTCCACGACCCGCACTTCCGCAGCGACGCGGTGAAGGTGCTGCCGGGCGAGTACTACGTGAGCGCCGACGAGCTGGTGATCATGACGGTGCTGGGTTCGTGCATCGCCGCCTGCATCTGGGACCCGCGCGTGCGCGTGGGGGGCATGAACCACTTCATGCTGCCCGAGGGCGGCAGCGATTCGGGTGGGCGCTACGGCTCCTACGCGATGGAATTGCTGATCAACGAATTGATGAAGCAGGGCGCGCGGCGCGAAACCATGCAGGCCAAGGTGTTCGGCGGCGGCCAGGTGATGAGCAGCTTCACCACCATGAACGTGGGCGAGCGCAACACCAAGTTCGTGCTCGACTACCTGCAGACCGAACGCATCGCCGTGGTCTCCAAGGACGTGCTCGACGTGCACCCGCGCAAGGTCTGCTTCTTCCCCGCCACCGGCAAGGCCATGGTCAAGCGCCTGGCCAGTTCGAACGTGGAAACGCTGGAAACACAGGCGCGCAAGGGCAGCGCGGCGACGGTGGTCACGTCCACGGCCGGCGGCTCGATCGACCTGTTCTGAGCGACAACAAGGGAGCCCGACATGCCCAAGATCCGTGTGGTGGTGGTCGACGATTCGGCCCTGGTGCGCAGCCTGCTGTCCGAAATCATCAACCGCCAGCACGACATGCAGTGCGTGGGCGCAGCGGCCGACCCGCTGGTTGCGCGCGAGATGATCCGCGAACTCAACCCCGACGTGATCACGCTCGACGTGGAAATGCCGCGCATGGACGGGCTGGAGTTCCTGTCGCGCCTGATGCGCCTGCGGCCCATGCCGGTGGTGATGGTCTCCACCCTCACCGAGCAGGGCGCCGAGATCACCCTGCGCGCGCTCGAACTCGGCGCGATCGATTTCGTGGCCAAGCCGCGCATCGGCGTAAGCCAGGGCCTGAACGAACTGGCCAGCGACATCGTGGACAAGATCCGCGTGGCCGCGGCCGCGCAGGTGCGCCGCCTGGGTGCCGCCCCGCGCCAGGAAAGCGCGGGCGTGAACCCCGCCGCCGCCGTTTCTCACGCCCGGCCGGCGGCCCCGCTGCCGCGCGTGTCGACCGAGAAGATCATCTGCATCGGCGCCTCCACCGGCGGCACCGAGGCGATCCGCGAGGTGCTGGTGCCCATGCCGGCCGACGCGCCCGCGATCGTGATCACGCAGCACATGCCCCCTGGCTTCACCACCAGCTTCGCCAACCGGCTCGACGGCCTGTGCAAGATCCGCGTGGCCGAGGCGCGCGATGGCGAGCGCATCCTGCCGGGTCACGCGTACATCGCGCCGGGCGGGCGCCACCTGCGCATCGACCGCAGCGGCTCGAACTACGTGGCCGTGGTGGAAGACACCGAACCCGTGAACCGCCACCGCCCTTCGGTGGAGGTGCTGTTCAAGTCCTGCGCCCGCGTCATCGGGCCCAACGCCATCGGCATCATGCTCACCGGCATGGGCGCCGACGGCGCCAGCGCGATGCGCGAGATGAAGGACGCCGGCAGCTACAACTACGTGCAGGACGAAGCGAGCTGCGTGGTGTTCGGCATGCCGCGCATGGCCATCCAGCACGGCGCGGCGCACGAGGTGCTGCCGCTCAACCAGATCGCTTCGGCGGTGCTCGATCGCCTGGCCAGTGCACCGGCCGGCGTGCGCCACCGCATCTGAGCGTCAGACCCGGCGGCTGAGCCCCGTCGTCTTGTCGGCCGGCGTGGCGGGTGCGCCGTAGGCGTCGAGCGCGCGCGCGGCCTGCGCCCCGGAAGGCGCTTCCTTCTCCTGCGCCAGGGCGTGCTCCACCACCGCGGCGCTCGCGTCCCACACCCGGCGCAAGGTCTGGCGCAGGTGCTCCACCGATTCGCGGCGTGCTTCGTCGAGTTCGCGGGCGCGCTGCGCCTGCTGCTCGGCGCGTTGCGCGCGGGCCTGTTCCATGGCCGCCCGGTCGGTCTGCGCGGTGCCCTGGTTGCCCGGGGCCGACACACGCGGCTGACCGCGGCGCTGTTCGAGGCCCGCCTGGGCGTCGCGCGCGGCCGCGGCCGCTGGCGCCACCGCCATCACCGCGGGCACGGTCGCCGCCGCCGGGGCCGCGGAAGCGGTCCAGGAAACAGGTGTCGTCGGACTGGTCGGAATCATGGTGGCACCCCCAATGGGCTGGGCCCCGGCACGGACAAGCCGGGGGTTCCCCAAGGCTATCGGTGGAAAAGCGGGGTGCTTTAGCCCCAATTCCGCGGTTCCGATGAGCGGCACCCGCGCCCCGGGGGTGCGCGGTTAAGGCCGGGTTAATCGCCACGGCCGAGCATGCGCCCATGCCACCCGCCCCCGCGGGTGCACGGAGATCCCATGTTGTCCCACGTTTCCCTGCGCTCGCACGGCCCGGCGTTGCCCGGGGCCCTGCCGCCGGTGCCGCGCGCGCCGACGCTGCGCGAGTACCGCCCCGGCGACCCGGGGCGCGACGCCGTCGAGGCCTTCATCGGCCAGGTGTTTCGCGAGCGCTTCGGCGCCACGGTTCGCGGCTTCGCACCGAACCTGGTGGCCTTGTGCGACGAAGAAGGCACCCTGGTGGCCGCCGCCGGCTACCGCGCTGCCCACCAGGAGCCGCTGTTCCTGGAGCGCTACCTCGACGCACCGATCGAGCAGCGCCTGCAGGGCGCCGCCGGCGCGCCGGTGCCGCGCGAGCGCATCGCGGAGGTTGGCCACCTGGCGGCCACGCGCGCGGGCGAAGGGCGCCGGCTGATCGCGCTGATGGCCCCCACGCTCGCGGCACACGGCTTCGACTGGATCGTCAGCACCCTCACCCAGGAACTGCGCCAGCTGTTCGTGCGCCTGGGCGTGGCCCCGCTCGCGCTGGGCGTGGCCGACCCCGACATGCTGGGCGCACAGGCCGGCGACTGGGGCAGCTACTACGACCACCGCCCGCTGGTGCAGGCGGGCCAGTTGCAGCTGGCGCTGCAGGCGCTGCGGCGCCGCGGGGTCGGCGCATGAGGCCGGTGCTGCAAGCCGCGCACGCGGCCTGGTCGGCGCGCGACTGGCAGGACAGCGGCGAGCGGGCCGGCGTGCTGCTGCGCGGCGCCCGCACCCGCGTGCTCGCCACCGTGCTCGACAACGGGCCCGCCTTCGTGGCGCTGGACGAAGCCGCGCTGGCCGCCGGCCTGGTGCACGTGCCGCTGCCGCCCTTCTTCAGCGACGAACAGGCGCTGCACGCGCTCGATGCCGCCGGCGTGGACACGCTGGTGGCCAGCCCCTTGCTGGCCGAGCGCTGGCCGCAGTGGCGCTGGCAGACACACACGGTGGCGGGCGAAACCGTCTGCGTGGCCCCGCGCCAGGCCACGCCGCGCGCACTGCCCGCGGGCACGGTGAAGATCACGTTCACCTCGGGCACCACCGGCCGGCCCAAGGGCGTGTGCCTCGGCGCGGCCGCGCTCGACCGCATCGCCAACGGCCTGGTGCAGGCCCTGGGGCCGCTCGGCATCGAACGGCACCTGAGCGTGCTGCCCTACGCGGTGCTGCTGGAGAACGTGGCCGGCTCGATGGCGGCGCGGCGCCAGGGCGCCACCCTGGTGAGCCTGCCCACGCGCAGCGTCGGCCTCACCGGTTCGTCGCAGTTCGAGCCCGCGGTGTTCGACCGAGCGTTGCGCGAGCACGGCGCGAACAGCGTGATCCTGCTGCCGCAGATGCTGCGCGCCTGGTGCGCCTGGCTGGCCCGCAGCGGCCAGCGCGCCAGCCCCGCCCTGCGCTTCGTGGCCGTGGGCGGCGCCGCCGTGGGCGCGCCGCTGCTGGCGCAGGCGCACGCGCTGGGCATTCCGGCCTACGAGGGCTACGGCCTGTCGGAAGCGGCCTCGGTGCAGACGCTGAACCTGCCGGGCGCCAGCCGCCCCGGCAGCGCGGGCCGCGCGCTGCCGCACGGGCAGGTGCGCATCGCACCCGACGGCGAGATCGAGGTGCGTGGCAGCCTGCACCTGGGCTACCTCGGCGACCCGACCCCAGTGCCCGACTGGTGGCCCAGCGGCGACCTCGGGCGCCTCGACGCCGAGGGCTACCTGCACATCGAGGGCCGGCGCAAGAACGTGCTCATCACCGCGTTCGGGCGCAACGTCTCGCCCGAGTGGGTGGAGACCGTGCTCACCAGCCAGCCCGCGATCGCGCAGGCCGTGGTGCTGGGCGACGGCCAGGCCTGGCTCGACGCCGTGCTCTGGCCGGTGCCGTCGCCCGCGGGGGTGCCCGCGCCGGCGATGGCCGAGGCCGTGGCGCAGGCCAATGCCGCGCTGCCCGACTACGCGCGCATCGGCCACTGGGCGTACGCCGACCTGGCGCGCGACACCGCCGACGGCCTGTTCACCCCCAACGGCCGCCCGGTGCGCGAACGCGTGCTCGCGCGCCATGGCCCCGCCCTGTCGGCCATCGCCACCACCGACGACCCCTCCGATGACATCCCCCCTTCAGGAATCAACATGAGTTTTCACACCACCCTGCAACAAGAAACCCAGGCCGCGCGCCAGCGCCTGCTGGGCACGCCCATCATCCAGGGCGCGCTGGCCGGCAGCGTCTCGGTGTCCAGCTACCTCGCCTTCCTGCGCGAGGCCTACCACCACGTGCGCCACACAGTGCCGCTGCTCAAGGCCATGAAGGCCGCGCTGCCCGCGCACCACCGCTGGCTCGACGAGGCCATGGACGAGTACATCGAGGAAGAAGCCGGCCACGACGAGTGGATCCTGCAGGACATCGCGGCCTGCGGCGGCGACGCCGAGGCGGTGCGCCACGGCCAGCCCTCGCCGGCGACGGAGCTGATGGTGGCCTACGCGCACGACACCATCCGGCGCGGCAACCCGCTGGGCTTCTTCGGCATGGTGCACGTGCTCGAAGGCACCAGCGTTTCGCTCGCGCTGCTCGCGGCCGACGCGATCCAGAAACCCCTGGGCCTGCCAGACGCGGGCTTCACCTACCTGCGCTCGCACGGCACGCTGGACCGCGAGCACACCGCGCACTTCGAGCTGCTGATGGACCGCATCGACGACCCCGCGGACCAGCGCGCCATCGTGCACGCCGCGAACATGTTCTACCGGCTCTACCGCGACGTGTTCATGGGCCTGCCCATGCCGCAGGCGGCCCGCAACGCGGAGGCCGTGGCATGAGGCTCAGCGGATCGCGCGTGCTGCTCACCGGCGCCACCGGTGGCATCGGGCAGGCCATGCGCCAGGCCCTGCGCCAACAGGGCGCGCGCGTGCTGGGCGTGGCGCGCGCGCCGCTCGCCAACGAGGACACGGACACCTCCATGCGCTGGGTGCAGGGCGATCTGCGCCAGCCGCAGGACATCGCCCGCATCGCGCAGGCGGCGGTGGCCTGGGGCGTGGACACGGTGGTGCACGCGGCCGGCGTGCCGGCTTTCGGCGCGTTCGAAGACCTGCCCCCCGAGCAGGCCGCGGCCGTGCTGCAGCTCAACCTGTGGTCGCCGATCGCGCTCACGCAGGCCTTGCTGCCCCACTTGAAGCAGATGCCCGCATCGCGTGTCGTGTTCGTGGGTTCGGCGCTGGGCCGCATCGGCGTGCCGGGCAGCGCCGTCTACGGCGCCAGCAAGGCCGGCCTGCACCGCCTGGCCGAGGCCCTGCGCCGCGAACTCGGCGGCACCCGCGTGGCCGTGCAGTGGCTCGGCCCGCGCGCCACCCGCACCGCGTTCAACAGCGCGCAGAACGAGGCCTTCAACCGCGCCACCGGCAGCGCCAGCGACACGCCCGAGGTGGTGGCGCGGGCGCTGATCGATCTGCTGCGCAGCGGCGCGGCCGAACGCCACATCGGTTTCCCCGAGCGCCTCGCGGTGCGCGCCAACGGCGCCCTCGGGCCGCTGCTGGACGCGGGTTTCCGCAAGCACCGCGACGCCCTCTTTGCATCCCCCAACCCCGGAGTCCCGACATGAAACCCCATCGCGTGCGCGCCAGCCTGCTGGCCCTGTCCCTCTCGCTCACCATCGCCCTGCCCCTGACGCTGCACGCCGCCCCGGTCGACGACGCGGTGACGGCGCTGCAGCGCGACTGGGAAAGCATCCGCTACCAGGCCCCCGCGAAGGAGCGCGAGAAGCGCTTCGAAACGCTCAGCGCCAAGGCCCACGAGGCCAGCCAGTCCTTCGCCGGCCGCAGCGAGCCGCTGGTGTGGGAGGGCATCGTCCTCAGCTCCTGGGCGGCCGAACGCGGCGGCCTGGGCGCGCTCTCGCTGGTGAAGCAGGCCAAGACCTTGTACGAGAAGGCGATCGAGATCGACGGCAAGGCGCTCGACGGTTCGGCCTACGCCAGCCTGGGCGTGCTGTACCACAAGGTGCCGGGCTGGCCGATCGGCTTCGGCGACAAGACCCGGGCCGAGTCGCTCATCAAGCAGGCGCTGGCGATCAACCCGGACGGCATCGACCCCAACTTCTTCTACGCCGACCTGCTGGCCGACACCGGCCGCACCGAGCAGGCCATGCCCTACCTGGAACGCGCGCTGGCGGCGCCCGCACGGCCGGGCCGCGCCTTGGCCGACGCCGGCCGGCGCGACGAGATCAAGGCGCTGATGGCAAAGCTCAGCGCACGCTGAGTTCGGCGATCACGCGCGGGCCATCGGCGTCGATGCGGTGGCTCAGCGCGAGCCCATGCAGGTGGGCGATGCGCCGCGCGATGGACACGCCCAGGCCGCTGCCGCTTTCGGGCTGGCCATCGGGCCGGTGGAAGCGTTCCCCCCAGGCCGCGAGCTGGGTGGCGTCCAACTCCGCGGGTGCGGGGTTCTCCACCGCCACACTGGCGCGCCCGAAGCGCAGCGTGACGGTGCTGCCCTCGGGCGCGTAGCGCACCGCGTTGTCGAGCAGGTTGCGCAGCAGCAGGTTCATCAGGTGGCCGTCGCCGGCCCAGGGCGGCGCGGCACCCTCCTCGCCATCGGCCCATTCGCAGCCGAGCTCGATGCGCCGCCGCTCCGCCAATGGCAGCACGTCGGACATCGCTTCCTCGACCAGGCGCGGCCAGTCGAGCGGTACCGGGTCCTTCAGGCGCTCGGTGGCGTCCAGGCGCGACAGGCCCAGCATCTGGTCGACCAGGCGCGACAGGCGGGCCAGGCCCGCGTCGAGCGCGCGCGCGGCGCGTTCGCGCTCGGCGCCCTCGTGCGCGCCGCGGTACACCCCCCACTGAGCCGCCAGCACCGAGATCGGCGTGCGCAGTTCGTGCGCGGCGTCGGCGGTGAAGCGGCGCTCGCGCGCGAGGGTGTCTTCGATGCGCCCGAACAGGCCGTTCATGGCCGCCAGCATGGGGTGCAGTTCGCGCGGCGCGCGCTCGATCGAGAGGGTGCGCAGGTCGTCGGCGTGGCGGCTGGCCAGCTCGTCGGTGAGCTGCTTGAGCGGCGCCATCGCCACCCGCACCGCCCAGGCCAGGCCCACCAGCAACAGGGGCAGCACCAGCAGCCACGGCAGGAGCTGGCCGCCGAGAAAACCCCACACCAGTTCGTCGCGCTCGTGCACCAGTTGCCCGACCGCGATCAGGCGCTCGCCATCGGGCGTGGGCAGGTAGTACACGCGCCAGGCCTCGCCCTGCAGCACCAGGTCTTCAAAACCCGATGCGCCGTCGTGGCGCGGCAGCTCGGGGCCGTCGCGGTCCGGCAGCAGCGGCACGCCCTGGCGGTCCCACACGGCGATGGCGAGGTCGTCGAGGTCGGCGTCGCCGCCCAGCGCCGGGCTGTGCGCGGGCTCGGCCCCACCGCCGCCGGGCAGCGCGGTGACGAGCTGCACCTGCCGCGCCAGGCGCACGAGCTCGGTGTCGAAGAGTTCGTTGACCTCCAGCCGCGCGCCCGCGGCCGACAAGGCCAGCGCCACGCCCCAGACCACGGGCGCACAGATCAGCAGGTAGACCAGCAGGCGCCGCTGCAGGCTCAAGGCGCGGCCCCTTCGTCGGGCGCGCCCAGGGCGTAGCCCACGCCGCGCACGGTGCGGATCACACCCGGGTGGATCTTGCGCCGCAGGTGGTGCACATAGACCTCGAGCGCGTTGCTTTCGGGCTCGCCGCCGCTCCAGTCGTAGAGCTGTTCCTGCAACTGCGCCTTGGAGAGCACGCGCTGCGGCTGCTTGAGCAGGGCCTCGAGCAACGCGATTTCGCGCGCGGTGAGTTCCACGCTGCGCTCGCCCCAGCGCACCTGGCGCGTGGCCGGGTCGTAGCGCAGGGCGCCGTGGACCCACTCGCTCTGCGCGCGGCCGGTGGCGCGGCGCAGCATGGCGCGCAGGCGCGCGGCCAGTTCCTCGACCGCGATCGGCTTGATGAGGTAGTCGTCGGCACCGCTGTCCAGCCCTTCGATGCGCTGCTCCACGCCGTCGCGCGCGGTGAGCACCAGCACCGGCAGCGCCAGGCCGCGCGCGCGCCAGCGCTGCAGCCAGGTCAGGCCGTCGGTGCGCGGCAGGCCGAGGTCGAGCACCAGGGCGTCGTAGGCCGCGCTCTGCACCGCCTGGTCGGCGTGTTCGCCGTCGCGGAACCAGTCCACCACGTGGCCGAGCTGGCGCAGGCCCGCGCTCAGCGCTTCGCCCAACTGGGCATCGTCTTCGAGGATGAGCAATCGCATCGCGGCAGCTTGCACGCGCCCGCTTAAGCGGGCCTTAGCCCGCCACGGCGCGCACCACGGTCACCGGCATCGGCGCGGTGCGCACCAGGTCGAGCGAGACGGAACCGAGCACGCGATCGCCCAGGCCGCTGGCGCCCGCGCCCATCACGATGGCGTCCACCGAGTAGCGGTCGGCCGCGTCGGCCAGAGCCTGCGCCACCTCGCCGGTCTGCACGATCTCGCTTTCGCAGGCCACGCCGGCCGCCGCCAGCAACTGCTGCGCGGGCTTGAGCAGGTCGCGCCCGGCCTGCTCGGCCACACGCTGCAGCACCGCCGGGTCGTGCGCGGTGACGAGCTCGTACAGCGAGGCGCTCTCCTGCACGTTGACCACCACGCAGCGCACGCGCAGCCCCTGGCCCACGAGGCGCAGCACGTGGTGCACCGCCGCCAGGGATTCGGGCGAACCGTCGATGGGAATGAGGACCTTGTGCATGCCGTTCTCCTGTCGCGTCAATAGGGCCGTTCGTTGAAGACGCACCAGTAGAGCTCGATGTGCCCGGCGACTTCGATGAACTTGTTGAAGCTGACCGGTTTTTCGATGTAGGAGTTCACGCCGAGGTCGTAAGCGGTCTTGAGATCGCGGTCGTCGCGCGAGGAGGTGAGCACCACCACGGGAATGCGGCGCGCGAGGGCGTGCTCGCGAAAGGCACGCAGCACTTCCAGCCCGCTGGCGCGCGGCAGGTTGATGTCGAGCAGCACCACCGCGGGCATGGCCTCGCCCGCGGCCCAGCGCGGCAGCCAGGCCAGGGCTTCCTCGCCATCGCGCGCCACGATGATCTCGTTGGAGAAGTTGCGTTTGCTGAACGCACGCAGCGTGAGGTCGAGGTCCATCGGGTTGTCCTCGACCAGCAGGATGGGCGGCAGCGGGCGCGACGTACCAGTGCTCATGAAGGGAACTCCAGGAAGAAGGTGGAGCCCACACCGGGCTGGCTGTCGGCCCACACGCGCCCGCCCATGCGTTGCACGGCCTTGGCCACCAGGGCCAGCCCGACGCCGGTGCCCGGGTAGTCCTCGGCGCGCTGCAGGCGCTGGAAGATGCCGAAGATGCGCTCGTGGTACTTCATGTCGAAGCCCACGCCCTGGTCGCGCACCCACAGCAGGTGGCGGCCGGCCTCGCGCTGCGCGCCGATCTGCACCTGCGGCGCCTGCCCCGGGCGCGCGAACTTCAGCGCGTTGCCCACCAGGTTGCGCAGCGCCACGGTCAGGCCCTCGCGGTCGAGCGTGAGCGAAAACGCGGCAGGCATCTGCACGTCGACCTGCGCGCCGGTGCGCTCGATGTCGGCCGCGTACTCCTCGAGCACGCGGTTCACGGTGGCGTCGACGTCGATGGCTTGCATGTCCAGGGTGCGGCGTTCCATGCGCGAATAGGCCAGCAGGTCGTTGATGAGCGCGCTCATCTGCCCCACCCCGCGCCGGATGCGCACGATGAAGCCACGCGCTTCGTCGTTGAGTGTGGGGCCGTATTCCTCTTCGAGCAACTGGCTGTAGCCGTCGATGCCGCGCAGCGGGGCCTTCAGGTCGTGCGAGACGGTGTAGGTGAAGGCCTCCAGCTCGCGGTTGGCGTCGCTGAGCTGCTCGGTGCGCTCGGCCACGCGGCGCTCCAGCTCGGCGTTGATGCGCTGCTGGTCGAGCTGGGCGTGCTTGAGCGGGGTGATGTCGAGCAAGGTGCCGGAGTAGCGCCAACCGCCGTCCGGGTCGCGGTGGCGCTCCAGGCTGGCGCGGAACCAGCGCTCCGGCCCGAGCGCCGGGTAGCGCCGGAACTCGGCGTGGATCACGGTCTCGGTGGCCTCGGCCGAGCGCATGAAGGCATCGATGCGCTGGCGGTCGTCGGGGTGCAGGCAGTCGAGGTAGCCGGCCAGCGTGCCCGGCGCGCCCAGCGCCCGGTCGCGCCCGATGTTCTGGAACATCTGGTCCGACCACCAGACCGCCCCGGTGGCCGTCTCGAAACGCCAGCTGCCCAGGCCGGCCAGGGCCTCGGCCTGTTCCAGCAGGGCCTTCTGCTCGCGCAGGGCCTCGTCGGCCTGCAGTTGTTCGGTGATGTCCTGCACCGTGGCGAACAGCCGGTGCAGGGTGCCGTCGGCCAGGCGCACGGCGCGCACGTCGAGTTCGGTGTGCACGGTGCGCCCGTCGCCGCGAATGAAGCGCTTGCGCAGCAGGTAGCGGTCGATGCGCCCGGCCGTCATCGACTCCAGCAACTCCAGGTTGTGGTCCAGGTCGGGCTGCGGGGTGAACTCGGTCCACGGCGTGCTGAGCAGCTGCTCGCGCGAGTAGCCCAGGATCTGGCACAGCCGGTCGTTCACCTGCAGCCACTGCCGCTGCTGCGGCGAGGAGATGCCCATGCCGATGAAGGGCAGGTCGTAGAACAGGCGCTGCACCTCGCCCTGCTCGCGCAGGGTCAGCTCGGCCTGCTTCTGCGCGGTGGTGTCGAGCAGGACGCCGCTGATGCTTTCGACCTCACCCGCGGCGTTGCGGTTGATGGAGGTGCGGTCCTCGATCCATGCGTAGCGGCCGTCGGCGCAGCGCAGCCGGTATTCCTGTCGGTATTCGTTGCGCCCGGCCGCCCGGTTCGCCTCGATCTCGGCGTTCATCCGGTCCAGGTCCTCCGGGTGCACGAGGTCGTCCCAGTCGACACCGCCGCTGAGCAACTCGCCCGGCGTGTAGCCCCACTGCGAGACGTTGCGGCTGAGGTAGGTCATGGGCCAGCCCGGGCGGTTGGCCCACTCGATCACCACCGCGGGGGAGCGGTCCACCAGCGCATAGAGGTGTTGCAGGCGCTGCTGCTGTTTCTGCAAGCGCTCGGCCATGCGGTCGGCCTCGGCACCGATCAGCCCGAGTTCGTCGCGCCCGCTGAGCCCGGTGCGGCGCTCCAGCCGCCCCTCGCCGATGGCGGCCAGCGTCGCCGACAGGCGCTCCGCGCGGCGGAACCACACCACGTGCAGCAGCCCGGCCAGCAGCACCACCAGCGCGGTCAGCAGCAGCGCCTCGCGCAGCACCTCCTGCCGCAACTGGGCGTGGCGCTCGGCCAGCGGCTGGTGCAGGTCGACCACCGCCACCAGACGGCGGCCGTTGCTGTAGGGCACGATGCCGACGAGTTCGTCGGTGCCCGGGCGCCGTTGCACCTGCACCGCGAGCTGGCCCGGCTCGCTGGGCCCGAGGTCGCCCAGGTGCGACAGGTCGGGCCGCGCGGCGATCAGCTCGTGCACGTCGCGGCCGATCTCCGAGCGCAGCAGCGAGGCCTGCACGGTGCCGTCGGGGTGCAGCAGCCAGGCGATCTTCATGCCTTTGTGCAGGCCCAGACCGCCCACCACGCGGCGCACCAGCGCCAGGTTGGTCGAATCGGCCTGCATGCTCAGGCGCGTCTGTTCCACCGCCAGGCGCTCGAGCAGGCGCCGGCTCTCGGACGCTTCCACCAGCGCGTCCACCTGCCGGTAGCCGTTGACGTAGTTGATGCCCGTGGCCAGCGTGGCGAACACCGCCAGCAGCAGCGGCGCCAGCCAGCGGCCCGGGGGCGCCCAGCGCGTGCCCGGCCCCCTCACCGGCCGCCCTCCCCGTCGACCACGCGGCGCAACGGGCCGACATCGAGCAGCTCGCGCAGTTCGGGCGGACGCTTCAGCACGCCCACGTCCACCAGCGCGCCGGCCACCGCCTGCGCGCGCGCCTCCAGGCCCAGCGCGGGGCCCTGCAGCTGCAGCAGCGATTCCTCCAGGCTGATGAAGTGCAGGCCGGCGAGCACCTCGGCGTAGGCCTCGGGCGACAGGTCGGTGCCGCGCGAGAGATCGCGCACGGCGGCGGGCATGTCGGCGCGCAGCGCCTGCAGGCCGGTGGCCCAGGCCCGCAGCACCTCGTCGATGGCGTCGGGCCGGGTGCGCAGCAGTTCGGTGCGCACCACGAGCACGTCCACGATCTCGCCCGGGATCTCGCGGCTGGTGAACACCGGCTTGAAGCCCGCCGCCACCAGCTGCCCGCTCAGCGGCGCGTAGCTCACCGCGGCATCCACCCGGCCGCCGCGCAGCGCCGCCAGGTGGTGGTTCGCGTCCATGTTGACGACCTTGATGTCGCCGCGCGACAGGCCGGCGGTCTGCAGCATGCGCTGCAGCATCAGCGTGCCGACGGAGGAATCCTCCACCGCCACGAAGGCGCCGCGCAGGCCCATTTCCGCGGGCAGGTCGGGGCGGGTCACCACCATGTCGCTGCCGTGCGAGGCGTCGAGCAGCGCCACCACGCGCAACGCCATGCCGGCGTCGGTCAGGCGCATGGCTTCGTCGAGCGTGAGGGCCGCCGCGTCGAGCAGGCCGTTGTACAGGCCGCGTTGAACTTCCGTGCCGGAAGCGAGCTCCACGAGCTTGATGCGCCGTTCGTTCACGAGACCGCGGTCGCGCGCGAGCACCAGCGGATCGAAGCCGACCCAGGCGTTCATGCCCACGATCAGCGGCGGCGGCGGCGCCTGGCCACAGCCGGCCAGGGCGAGCAGCGCGGCCACGAGCCAGACCCGCCACCCGCGGCGTCCCGGCGTTTCTCCCTGAGCGGCAGCGTGATGGTCCATCCCGGTTCCGGTGTCTTGTCCTGTGCTTCGGCGCGCGCGCACCTCGTATGTAACGAAGTGTCGCCAGCATACTCCCTACCCCACCCCCTCCACACCATGATCGACATCGAGAACCTCCACCTGTCCTACCCCATGGGCCACCGCCCGGTGGAGGTGTTGCGCGGCGTCGCGCTGCGCGTGAACGCCGGCGAACGCCTGGCCATCGCCGGCCCGTCGGGCTCGGGCAAAAGCTCGCTGCTGTTGTTGCTTGCGGGGCTGGAACGGCCTGCCGCCGGGCGCATCGCCATCGACGGCACCGACCTCGCCACGCTCGACGCCGACGGCCTGGCCGACCTGCGACGCGAGCGCATCGGCATCGTGTTCCAGAGCTTTCACCTGCTGCCCAGCCTGAGCGCGCTCGACAACGTGGCGCTGCCGCTGCAGATGGCCGGCCGGGCCGATGCCGCGTCGCGCGCGGCCGCGCTGCTCGACCGCGTGGGCCTGGGCGAGCGGGCCCACCACCTGCCCAGCCAGCTCTCGGGCGGCGAGCAGCAGCGCGTGGCGATCGCGCGCGCCCTGGTGCACCGCCCGCGCCTGCTGCTGGCCGACGAACCCACCGGCAACCTGGACGACCACAGCGGCGAGGCCGTGCGCCAGCTGCTCTTCGAACTCAACGCCGAGGCCGGCACCACCCTGGTGCTGGTGACGCACGACCTGGCGTTCGCGGCGCGCTGCGACCGCGTGATGCGGCTGCACGACGGCACGCTGCACGACGTGACCCACGAACTGAAGGCGCGCCATGTTCCTGCTTGAACTCGCCTGGCGCGACCTGCGCCACGGCAGCCGCCACCTGCGCATCTTTGCGGCCTGCCTGCTGCTGGGCGTGGCCCTGGTGGCCGCGGGCGGCGGCCTGTACCAGCAAGTGCAGGCCGCGCTGCAGACCCAGGCGCGCGCGCTGTTCGGCGGCGACGTGGAGGTGCAATCGCCGCGCCCGCTGCCCGAGGCCGCGCAGCGCTGGCTGCAGGCGCAGGGCCCCGTCTCGCGCCTGGTGGAGTTGCGCACCATGCTGCGCGCGGCCGACGGGCGTGCCCAGCTCATCGAACTGCAGAGCGCCGACGCGGCCTACCCGCTGGTGGGTGCCATCGAACTCGCCCCACCCGGCCCGCTGGACACCACGCTCGCGCTGCGCGACGGCCGCTGGGGCGCGGCCATCGACGGCGCGCTGGCCACGCGCATGGGCCTGCGGGTCGGGGACGGGGTGGCCATCGGCGATCTCGAGCTCGAGGTGCGCGCGCTCATCGCGCGCCAGCCCGACCGCAGCCTGCGCGCCGACTGGGCCGGTGCGCCCGTGCTGGTGGCCGACGGCGCGCTCACCGCCACCGGCCTGGTGCAACCGCTCTCGCGCGTGCAGTACCGCCACCGCGCGCTCACCGACACGCCGCTGGCCGAATGGCGGCGCGCCTTCTTCGACGCCTTCCCCGACATCGACGCCGAGGTGCGCGGCCTGGACCAGCGCAACGAACGCATGGCCGAGGTGCTGGGCCAGATCGGCTCGGGCCTGCTGCTGATCGGCTTCTCTGCGCTGTTCATTGGCGGCCTGGGCGTGTTCAACAGCGTGCAGGCCTACCTGGGCGGCAAGCTCGGCACGCTGGCGACGCTGCGCGCGCTCGGCCTGCGCGACGCGCGGCTCGCGGGTTTCGTGCTGCTGCAGGTGCTCATGCTCGCGCTGCTGGCCAGCGCGGCGGGCGTGCTGCTGGGCAACGGGCTCGCGCTGGCGGGCGCGGCCATCGCCGGGGAACGGTTGCCCCTGGGGGGCTGGCCCGCGCTGCTCGGCGCGCTCGCCCTGCCCTCGGCCGTGGCGCTGGGCTTCGGCGTGCTCACGGCGATGGTGTTTGCGTTGCCCGCGCTGGGGCGCGCGCTCACGGTGTCGCCGGCCGCGCTGTTCCGCGGGCTCGACGGTGCGGTGCTGCACACGCCCGCCCTGGCCCGCACGGCCACCGCGGCGCTGGCCGCGCTCGGCGTGGGCGCGCTGGTGCTGGCGCTGCCCGACGCGCGCTTCGGCCTGGCCTTCGTGGCCGCGAGCGCCGGCTTGCTGGTGCTGCTCGAAGGCATCACGCGCGGCCTGCGCCGGGCGGCGGCGCGCGCGCTGCGCCGCCCGCACCTGCCCTTCGCCGCGCGGTTGGCGCTCTCGGGCCTGCAGCGCCCGGGCTCGCCACTGCGCGCGGCCCTGCTCTCGCTCGGCGCTTCGCTGAGCCTGCTGGTGGCCTGCACGCTGGTGGTGGCCACGCTGCTGCGCGCGGTGAACGACACGGTGCCGCAGAACGCGCCCGCGCTGGTGCTGTACGACGTGCAGACCGAACAGATCGGCCCGCTGCGCGACACCCTGCAGACCCTGCCCAGCCTGCGCGAGGTGACCACCGCGCCGCTGGTGCTGGGCCGCCTCGTCAGCGTGAACGGCGAGGCGCTTCGCGACAGCGGCGACGACCGCCGCGCCAACGAATCGCGCGACGAGCACAAGCTCTCCACGCGCGAGGGCAACGTGGACGACGTGGTGCTGCGCGACGGCGCCTGGTGGCCCGAAAACCACCGCGGCGCGCCGCTGGTGGCGATGGAGGACCGCGAGGCCGATGGGCTGGGCCTGAAGGTGGGCGACCGCCTGGGCTTCGAGATCCTGGGCCAGCGGCTGGACGCGCAGCTCGTGGCCATCTACAGCCAGCGCCGCCTGCAGGCGCGGCTGTGGCTGGAGGCCATCTTCAGCGACGGCGCGCTCGACCCGTTCATCACGCGCCACGTGGGCGCCGCCTGGCTCGACGCGGACGAAGCGCTCACCGCGCAGGACCGGCTGGCCGCGGTGGCGCCCAACATCGCCAGCGTGCGCACCGAGTCGCTGCTGCGCGAAACGCGCGGCCTCATGGCCCAGGCCAGCGGCGGCCTGCTGGTGATCGCCCTCACCTGCCTGGCCGCGAGCCTGCTGGTGCTGGCCAGCGTGGTGGCGGGCAGCCGCACGCGCCAGTTGCACGACGCCACCGTGATGCACGCGCTCGGCGCGCGCCACGGCGACCTGCGCGCGGTGCTGCTGTGGGAATACGCGCTGCTCGCGCTCGTGACCACGGTGTTCGCCACGCTGGCCGGCAGCGCACTCGCCGCGGGCCTGCTGCACTGGCGCCTGCAGCTCGACCCGGGTGGCCTCTACGCGAGCGGCCTGCTCACCGCGGCGCTGGTGAGCGGCGTGAGCCTGGGCCTGGGCGCGCGCCACCTGCTGGCGCAGATGCGGCTGAACCCCGCCGCGCTGCTGCGCAGCAGCGGCTGAGCGCTCAGGCGGCGGGGGGTGCGGCGGGCGCGGCCTCGGCCAGCGGCAGCGTGACGACGAAGCACGCGCCCTCGCCGGGTTCGCTCTGCGCGACGATGCCGCCGCCGTGCGATTCGGCGATCTGGCGCGCCAGCGCCAGGCCCAGCCCGGTGCCTTCGTATTCGCTCTTGAGGTTCAGGCGCTGGAACGGCTGGAACAGGCGCCCCAGGTGCGAGGGCGCGATGCCGATGCCGTTGTCCTGCACGCGCACCGTCACCCAGCCGTCGGCCGCGCTGGCGCTCACGCGCACCTCGGGCACGCGCTCGCGCGGCACGAACTTCAGCGCGTTGGTGAGCAGGTTCTGGAACAGCAGCGCGAGCAGGCTGGCGTGCCCCGACACCACGGGCAGCGGCCCGATCTCCAGCTTCGCCCCGGTGGCCGCCACGCGCGCGGCGAGCGCGTCGCACAGCTCGGCGAGCACGCGGTCCAGCGCCACGGGCACGGGCCGCTCGGGTTCGCCGGCCTGCAGCCGCGCGTAGCCCACCACGTCGTCGAGCAGGGTGCGCATGCGCGCACCGGCGCGCAGCACCAGGCGCATGTACTGGCGCGCATCGGGCGGCAGTTGCGCGCCGTGGTCTTCGTCGATCAGGCCCACGAACTGGGTGATGGTGTTGAGCGGCTCGCGCAGGTCGTGCGAGGCGATGCGCACGAACTGGACCAGGCTGTCGTTGGCCTGGCGCAGCTGGTCGGCGGTCTGCTGCAGGCGGTCGTGGCTTTCGCCCAGGTCGTCCATGGCCACCGCGAGGTTGAACCGGTCCATGGCCGACATCTGCTTGAGCTGGTCGCTGGCCTGCTTCAGGCGCAACTGCGTGCGCACCCGCGCCTGCACGATGGCCGGGTGGATGGGTTTGGCGATGAAGTCGGCCGCGCCCTTGTCGAGCCCGGCCTGCTCGAAGTCGGCCTCGGCGTGGCTGGTGACCATGATCACCGGCAGCGCGGCGAGCACCGGGTCGGCCTTGATGGTGTCGAGCACCTCGAAGCCCGAGAGGCCGGGCATCTGCGCGTCGAGCAGCACGATGTCGGGCAGCGCCTCGCGGATGCGGCGCAGCGCGTCGTGCCCGTGGGTGGCGAAGCGCAGCCGCCCGAGCGGGCGCAGCGCCTTGGCCAGCGCCTGCACCATGCCGGGGTCGTCGTCGACGATGAGGATCTCGGGCAGCACGGGGTCGGTCACAGCGGACTCCGGTTGTCCAGTTCGGCGGCCAGCAGCGCGGCCGCGGCCTCGAAGTCGAGTGCCTCGATGCGCTCGGCGAGTTCACCCAGGCGCGGTGTGCCCAGGCGGCGTTGCAGGGCGGCGCGCTGCGCCTCGAAGTGGCTGAGCGCTTCCAGATCGTGCTGGTCGAGCAGCGCGCGCAGTTGCGCCAGCGCCTGGTCGTCGGCCGGTGGTTGGTCGGGCTCGGCCAGCGGGGCCGGTTCGCCCAGGGCCAGCCAGGCGCCGGCGGCCAGCATGAGGCGGCGCAACGCGGCCTGCATGGCCTGCCAGGGTTCGGCCAGCGCACCCGGCGCGGCGCCGTCGCGCAGGGCGTTTTCCAGCGTGCCCGCGCGGCGGTGCAGGGCATCGGCGGCGATCAGGCCGGCGCCACCCCGCAGCTTGTGCAGCCGCGCGGCCAGGCGCTCGCGCTCCACGTCGGACAGCGCCGTGGGCAAGTCCTCGTCGGCCAGCGCACCGAACTCGTCGAACAGGCGGCGCAGGCTGCGCCGCAGCAGGCCCTGGTCCTGCCCGAGCCGGCGCGCGGCCTGCTCGGTGTCGATGCCATCGATCTCGGGCCAGCCGGCCCCGGGCGCGGACGCAGCCACCGCGACCACCGGCATCGCGCGGCGCTCCACGCCGTGCTCGTCGAGCAGCTCGATGGCGGTGGCCAGCAGTTGTTCGGGGTCCAGCGGCTTGGTGAGGAAGCGGTCCATGCCGGCGTCCATGGCGCGGCGGCGTTCCTCGGCCAGCGCGCCCGCGGTGAGCGCGATCACCGGCAGGTGGCGCAGCGCGGCGTCGTCGCGCAGCGCGCGCGTGGCCTGCAGGCCATCGAGCTCGGGCATCTGCACGTCCATGAGCACGAGGTCGAAACGCGCCGGGTCGTCGCGCAGCACGGCCAGGGCCTCGCGCCCGTTGCCGGCGAGGTAGACCTGTGCGCCCTCGCGCATCAGCATGTGCATCGCGATTTCCTGGTTGATCTCGCTGTCGTCGACCACCAGCACGCGCGTGCCCCCCAGACGCTGGCCGTCCTGCGGCTGCGGCGCGCGTTGCGCCTGCAGCACGCGGCCGCTGTGGCCATGGCGCGCCACCACACCCTGGTGCACGGCGTTGAACAGCACCGAGGCGTTGACGGGTTTGGTGAGGATGTCGTCGGCCAGGCGCAGGCGGTCTTCGCGCGCGACGCGCTCGCGCTCGCTCGCCGAGACCATGAGCGCGGCGGGCAGGCGCGCCAGGCCGAAGCGCTCGGCCAGCGCGGCGAGCGCCTGCAGGCCGTCCATGCCGTGGCCGCGCTCGTCCTGCAGTTGCCAGTCCACCAGCATCGCGTCGGGCAGCGGCTGGCCGTTGGCCACGCGGTGCTCCACCCAGGCCAGCATGGATTCGGCGGAGTCGCAGGCCTCGGTGCGCCAGCCGAAGGCGCGCGCCATGTCCACCAGGGCCTGGCGTTCGCCGGCCACGTCATCCACCACCAGCACCTCGAGCGCACCGCCGGGCACGGGCAAGGCGGTGGCGGGGCGCAGGCTCACCTCGAACCAGAAGCGGCTGCCCCGGCCGGGTTCGCTTTCCACGTGGATGGTGCCGCCCATGAGCTCGACCAGGCGGCGCACGATGGACAGGCCCAACCCGGTGCCGCCGTGGCGGCGCGAGGTCGAGGCGTCGGCCTGCGAGAAGGCCTGGAACAGGCGCGCCTGCACTTCGGGCGAAATGCCCTCGCCGCTGTCGACCACCTCGCCCTGCAGGCGCACTTCGTCGGGCGTGATCGCCAGCGGGCGCAGGCCGACGCGGATCTCGCCCTCGGCGGTGAACTTGAGCGCGTTGCCCAGCAGGTTGGTGATCACCTGGCGCAGGCGCAGCACGTCGCCACGCACCTGCGCGGGCAGCGTGTTGTCGACGGCGATCACCAGGCCGAGGCCCTTGGCTTCGGCCTGCTGGCGGAACACGGCGTCGAGTTCGGCCAGCAAGGCAACGGGGCTGAACGCGGCGTCTTCCAGCGTGAGCGCGCCGGCCTCGATCTTGGCCATGTCGAGCACGTCGTTCACGATGCCCAGCAGCGACTGGCTCGCCATCTGCGACTTGGCCAGCAATTGCTGCTGGCGCGCGGTGAGCGGCGTGTCGGCCAGAAGGTGCGACAGGCCGATGATGGCGTGCAGCGGCGTGCGGATCTCGTGGCTCATGTTGGCCAGGAACTCGCCCTTGGCGCGCGAGGCGGCCTCGGCCGCGTCGGTGGCGTTCACGAGGTCGGTGATGTCGATGCAGAAGCCCACGGTGTGGCCGTCGGGCATGCGGTTCTCGAGCATGCGCACCACACGCCCGCCCCGCAGGCGCTGCACGAAGGTGCTGTTGCCCGCGCGGTGCAGGGCCAGCCGGCGGTCGACCCAGTCCACCCCTTCGCCGAGGCCATCCATGTCGAGCAGCTGGCCGCGCACGTGGCTGGCGCGGATGATGTCCTCGAAGGACGTGCCGGGCACCAGCACGTCCACCACCATGGCGTAGAGCTGGCGGTACTTGTCGTTGCACAGCAGCAGGCGGTCGTCGGCGTCGTAGATCACGAAGGCCTCGTCCACCGTGTCGATGGCACCGCGCAGCAGGGCCTCGCTGCGCGCCACATTCTGTTCGGCGCGCTTGCGCTCGCTCATGTCCATGTAGGTGGTGACGAAGCCACCGTCGGGCATGGGCGTGCCGCGCACCTCGATCGGCACACCGTCGGGCCGCACGCGATCGAAGCGGTGCGGCACCGGGTTGCGCGCGAGCTCGACGGTGCGCGCGATGTGGGCCTCGACGTCACCCGGGCCGTACTCGCCGCGCAGCGCGTTGAAACGGATGATGTCCTCGAAGGTGGGCACGCCGCGCGCGAACAGCTCCTGCAGGTCGAGCAGGTTCACGAACTCGGTGTTCCAGGCCACCAGGCGCAGGTCGGCGTCGAAGGCGCTGATGGCGCAGGGCATGTGCTCCAGGATGCTGTGCTGCAGCGCGTTGATGCGCAGCAGCTCGGCCTCCATCAGGTGGCGGTCGGTCACGTCCTGCAGGGCGCCGACGATCTGCGAGACGGTCATGGTCTCGTCGTAGATGGGTTCGCCGACCAGGCGCACGCGGCGCCGCTGGCCGGTGGCGGTGACGAAGGGCACCTCGAAATCGAACGGCTCGCCTTCCTTGCGCGCCAGGCGCAGGGCCTGCAGCACGGTGCGGCGCGCCTCGCCCTCGTAGAACTGCAGCGGCATGGCCGGTTCCATGGGCACGTCCGGGCTCACCTCGTGCAGCGCATACATCTGCGGCGTCCACACCACCGTCCAGGTCTTGAGGTCGAACTGCCAGCCACCGACGCCGGCCACGCGGCCGGTGCGGTTGAGCAGCGCCTCGCTGGCGGCCAGGCGCTGCTGGGCTTCCTTGGCGGCGGTGATGTCGCGGTGCGTGCCGTACATCCACAGCGGCTCGCCGCCATCGGTCCAGCTGTTGACGCGGCCGCGGTCGAGGATCCAGACCCAGTGGCCATCGCGGTGGCGCATGCGCAGTTCGCATTCGTACTGCTCGATGTCGCCCGCGAAATGGCGGCGCAGTTCGTTGCTGGAGCGATCCTTGTCCTCCGGGTGGACCAGCTCGTGCCAGATGGTGGGGCCCATGGCGTTCACCTCGGCGAGCCCGTGGCCCAGCATCGCGGCCCAGCGCTCGTTGTAGCGGCGCTCGCCGGTCTGCACGTTCCATTCCCAGGTGCCGGCGTTGGTGCCGCGGATGATGTTCTCGAGGCGATGGCGCTCGTGCGACAGGCTCGCGGTGCGCTCGCGCACCTGCTCTTCCAGGCTTTCGTTGAGCAGGATCACCTCGCGCTGCGCGGCGCGTTCGTCGGTGATGTCGCGCACGATGGCGGCGGCGCCCATGGCCGTGCCATCGGGCGCGTGGATCGGCGAGAGCGTGATCGACACCTCGACGCGGCGGCCATCGCGGGTCTGCAGCCAGCGCTCCATGTGCGGCGTGTCGCCCGCGCCCTGCACCGTATCGGTGTGCACCTGCGCGCCGTCGTCGTCGGTGGGCACCACCAGCGATTCGAGCGTGCGCCCCACCGCCTCGTCGGCACCGAAACCGAACAGCACCTGCGCGCCGCGGTTCCAGGAGGTGATCGCGCCGTCGTTGTCCAGGCCCACGATGGCGTCGTTGGTCTGCTCGACGATGGCGGCCAGGCGCAGGCGCTGGCGCTGCACCTCGTCGCGCCGGCGCATGCTCAGCCAGTAGAGGTAGAGCACCACCTGGCCGGCCAGCACCGCGGCCAGCGCCAGCGGCGCACGGGCCAGCAACGCCGACCAGGCCATGGCCTGCACATCGCGTTGCGGGCGCAGCAGGTAGAAGCGCAGCAGGCCGGTGTCGGTGTCGGCGTTGGCGCGCATCTCGGCCATGCCGACCAGCATCAGGCCGGTGGCGGGGTCGCGCCAGCGCGCCGCGCCCCCTTCATGGAAGGGCGCCACGCGCTCGTGGTCGTCCTGCCAGCGCCACGCGCGGCCGAGCTCGGTGCCGAACTCGCGCGTGCGGTCGGGGTGGTAGACGTAGTCGCCCGCGGCGTTGGTGGCCAGCACGCGAACGCCCGGCGGCGGCCGCGTGGGGAACTGCTGCATGGCGCTGTTGCGGTCCACGTGGATGACCACCAGCGCCACGGCCTGGCCCCGGTCATCGAACACCGGGGTGACATAGCGGATCGTGGGGCGGTGCGGCACCACCAGCATCCCGCCCTCGCGGTGCAGCGAGATGTCGGCGATGTGGACCTGGCCGGGGCCGAGGTGGCGCGCGTCGGGCAGGTCGCGCAGGCTGTCGTGCGCCTCGAGCATCGGGGCCGGCACCACCTGCACGCCGTTGTCGCCGCGCTGTACCCGCACCAGCTCATGCCCGTTGTCTTCCAGGGCCACCAGGCGGGCCATGAAGGTGTCGGGCGTGGCCTCGAGAAAGCCGATGAAGATCTGCTGCAGCCGCGATTCCCATTGCGCGCTGGTCGAGCGGTCGGTGGGGTCGATGCCGCCGTTCTCCCGCGCGCGCAACAGGCCGCCCACGGGCGGCGTGCTGGTGATGAACAGCAGCGTGCGGCGGCGAAAGGCCTGCTGCGCCTGGCTGGCGTGCGCATAACCACGGGCGCCTTCGTCGAGCACGCGCTGCTGGGCCTGCATGGCCTGGTCGAGTTCGAGCCGGTAGCTGACGAAGGCCCACAAGGCCAGCAAGCCCACGCCCAGCAGCAGGCTGCGCCGGAACAGCGCGCTGCGCAGGTAGGAATCGGCGCGCCTGGGCGTGCGCCCCACCCCCGACGCCGGCAGCGGGCGGGGCGCGCCGGGTGCGGGCTCGCGCTGCCCGAGCAGCCACAGGTGGATCGCCACGGTGAACGCACTGACCAGCAGCAGGCCATAGGCGAACACCGCCAGCGGGGCGGCGCCGGCCACGCCATCGATCAGCGCGCTGGTGGCGCGGATGCGCACGGTCCAGGTGCGCCCGTGAACGGGCAGCACGACCGTGTGCAAGAAGCCGTCGACCACGGTGCCACTGCCCGGGCGCTCGAAGAAGGGCTGGGCATCGACGCCGTCGGTGAGGTCGATCGCGACCTCGTGCGCGCGCGGGCCGAGCTGCGCGAGCATCTCGTCGATCACCAGCGGCGAGTAGGTCCAGCCGATGGTCTCGCTCCAGCGCGTCTCGGGCTGGATGCCGGGATCGGCCCGGTAGACCGGCAGCATCAGGACCAGGCCACGGCGCACCTGGCCGCCGGCCTGCACCAGCGTGATGGGGGCGGTGAGCTGGGCGCGGCCCAGCCGCGCGGCGTTCACGGCCGTGTCGCGGCGCAGCGGCTCGGAGGCGATGTCCAGCCCGGTGGCGCCCAGGTTGTCCTGCGCCGGGTAGATGTAGTGGATGACGAAGCGCTCGCCCTGGTGCGGGTCGAGCTGGCGCACGCGGAAATCGCCCGGCCCCTCGGCGCGCGCCACGGTCTCGAACGCCGCCACCTCGTCGGCCGGCACGCGGCGGATGAAGCCGATCCCGCGGGCACCGGGGAATTCCGTGACCATGTCGCGCGAACCCACGTAGGCCTCGAAAGCGCGCCGGTGCACGTTGCTGCCCCCGGCCGCCGCGATCGCCCCGCGCGCGCTGCGCAGCCCGTCCTCGTACAGGCGCAGGCGATCTTCGATGCGGCTGACCACCTCGGCGCTGTCGGCCTGCAGCCGGTCCTGCACGCGCGCGCGCCAGTCGAGGTGGGCCCACCCCGCTGCGGCAACGCTCAGCAGCAGCCCCAGGCCCCAGATGGCCCAGGCCTGACCGCGTGGCGTGTGGCGCCAGCCCTTGTCCAATGCGTTTCTCCCGGGCGCGGGGCCCGAACGGCGGTGTTCGATGTCCGCCGGCCTTCAACAGGGCGGCGGGGCGCGGGGCGCACCGGCGCAATCCGGCGCGCGCAGTGCATGCTAACGAGCCACTTCGGCACCGCCGGCCGGAAATGAAGGGTGAGAGAGGTCCAATTCGGCCCCGCAGGACGGGGCCGCCAGCCGGGCGGGCTCAGCCCTGCGTGGTGCGCCGCAGCAGCTCGGCGGCCTCGGCGCGGTCGAGCGGCTTGGTGAGGTAGCCCGCGACGCCGGAGTAAGCCAGGGCGCGCGAGCGGTCGGCCGGGTCGGACGAGGACGACAGCATCGCCACCACCGCGCCACCGCGCTGCGCCGGGCCCAGCGCCTGGAAGGCGTCGAGGAAGGCGAAGCCGTCCATGACCGGCATGTTGATGTCGAGCAGGATGAGGCGCACGCCGTGATCCGGGGTCTGGCGCAGGTGGTCCAGCGCGTCCTGGGCGCGCTCGAAGGCCAGCGCCTCGCAGGGCTCGCCGCAGCGCTGCAGGGTGACGCGGGTGTAGAGGAGGTCGCTGTCGTTGTCGTCGACCATCATCACGCGGGGCGGCATTCGGGCTCCAGGGACGGGGTTCGTGTTCGCAGGCCCGACTGTACGCGGCCCGCACCCTGGGGCCGACCGTTCGCGCCCTCGATCCGTCAGGCCATCAGCGCGGCGGCGGGCGCACGGGCCGGCGACCGGGCCAGGATCTGCGCCAGGATCTGCGGCACCTCGTAGAGCGCGCGGTTGTGTTGTGCACGCACACGCCCGCGGTACACGGGCAGCTCGGCCAGCAGCGCGTCCACCGCGGGGCCGATGCCGCGGTGGCTGCGGCACACCACACCCAGGCCGTGCTCGCGCACCCACTGCGGGTTGAAGCGCTCCTGCGGCATGGTCCAGGCGTTGTCCGTCACGACCACGGGCAGGCCGCGCTGCACCGCCTCGCTCACGCTGCCGGGGCCGGGTTTGCCGATGAAGAAGTCGGCCAGGTCCATGAGCTGCGGCACCTCGGTGGTGAAGCCCACCACGTGGCGCGGCGCCTGCGCCGGCAGGGCCCGCAGCCGCCGCGCCAGCGCCGCGTTGTGCCCGCACAGCAGGATGAGCTGCACGTTCGGCAGGCGCTCGGCGATGGTGAGCATGGCGCGCGAGCCGTGACCGCCGAACAGCACGATGCCGGTGGGGCGCGCCGGGTCCAGTCCGAGCCGCGCGCGCGCCGCGTCGCGGTCGGCCAGCGGCGGGCGATAGAAATCGGGGCGCAGGATCATGCCGCTGGTGGCGTGCACGCGCTCGCGCGCATGCCCCGCGGCCAGCGCCTGCTGCACCGCGCGCGGCGTGCCGCACACAAAGTGCTGGGCCTGGCCGGGCTCGATCCAGAAATGCGGCGGGTGATCGGCCAGATCGGTGAGCACGGTGGCGTAGGGCACACCGGGGCGCGCAAGCGCGAGCGACTCGAACAGCGCGCGGTTGAAGTTGGGGATCAGCGAGACCACGAGGTCGGGCCGGGTGGCGCCCCAATGGGCCTGCAGGCGCTTGACCAGCGTGGGGTGCGCGACGCGGATCAGGGCCTGCAGCAGCTTGAGCTCCTGCGCCATGCCCAGGGTCCAGCCGCGCGCGAGGCGGCGGTTGTACCAGTCCTCGGGGGCCAGGCCGGTCATCTGGCGAAAGCGCTGCTCCGGATCGAGCACCTCGAACAGGTTGACCAGGCGCACGCGCCAGGGCAGCGCGCCCTCGCCCAGCACGGCCTGCAAGGCCTGGGCCGACGCGCGGTGACCGCCACCGGCGTTGAAGTAGACGAGGTCGACCTGGGGCTGCATTGCCGGCAGGCTAGGGCCGGCGTGCGACGGGTCAATGACGTTTCGGCGGCGGTTTCGTGTCGGATGCAGGTGCGTGCGCCGCCCACAAAGCCCGCACCGCACGCCGCCATTCGCGCACGCTCACCGGCGCATCGGGCGCGCTCACGCGCAGGGCCAGTGCGTTGAGCGCGCCGTTCATCAGCGTCACCGCGAGATCGAAACCGCAGTCGAAGCGGATCGCTTTCGCCTCGATCGCGGCGCGCATGCCCTCGGCCAGCGCGGCCTGGCTCAGGCGGTCGTCCAGCGCCTGCCAGCGCGCCCAGCCCAGCACGGTGGGGGCATCGGTCATGAGGATCTGCCGCGCTTCGGGCGTGGCGGTCAACTCGATCCAGCGGATCGAGCCCTGCACCAGCGCATCCAGCGGGTCGCGCTGCGCGTTCGCGGCCTTCTCCACCTCGGGCGCGATCTCTTCGCACAGGGCCACGCACACCGCCTCGAACAGCGCCGCCTTGTCGGCGAAGTGGTGGTACAGCGCGCCGCGCGCCACGCCGGCCTGCTGCAACACGGCCTCGGTGGCCGTGCCGGCGTAGCCCTGCGTGCCGAACATCCCGCGGGCGACGGTGGTCAGGCGCTCACGTGTGGCGCTGGCGCGGTCGGCGTTTTTCATCGGGGCTCCTGGAACTCGAAGGTCATTGACAGACAGTCTGTCGGTATTTTAGATTCCATAAACCGACTGACTGTCTATTTTTAAGGGGTGTGCCATGAACTACCAGGATCGCTACCCCATCATCGTCACGCCCGCGCTGCACGCCTGCCGCGATTTCTGGGTCGAGCGCCTCGGCTGGCAATGCGGCTTCGAGAGCAGCTGGTTCGTGTGGCTGGGTGCCGGGGACGGCAGCGCCTCGATCGCGTTCATGGCCCCCGACCACCCTTCGGCGCCCCCGGGGCCCGAGGCCTTCGGCGGCCTGGGCATGTGCTTCGAACTGCAGGTGGCCGACGCGGCGGCCGCGCTGGCCGACTTCCAGGCGCGCGGCGGGGTGGCCGAACTGCCACTCACCGACGAGGCCTTCGGCCAGCGCCGCTTCGGCTTTCGCGACCCGGCCGGGCTGTGGGTGGACGTGGTGGAGCAGATCGAGCCGCAGCCCGGCTACTGGGACCGGTACATGGTCTGAAACCGCTCAATCGCCCGTGGGCGACAGGCGGAACTGCTGCACCGCCTTGAGCGTGCCGAGCGTGCGCGCGAGCACCGCCAGGTTGGTCGACGTGCTGGTGCGCAGCATCATGCGGTACTCGAAGGCATCGCCTTCCTCGAGCCGGTAGCTCAGGTTCGCCACCGAGAAGCCCTGCTCGATGAGCAACTGCCGCAGCTCGGCTTCGACCATTTCCTCGCCGCGCTTGAAGCGCACATTGAGCTGCGCGTAGGTGTGCGAAGGCAACCATTGCTCGATGCGGTGGAACACCACCAGCACCCCCAGCGTGAGCACGGTGGCCAGCACGCCAGGGAAATAGAAGCCGATGCCCATGAGCACGCCGATGGAGGCGGTGATCCAGATCGAGGCCGCGGTGGTGAGCCCGCGCACCGTGAGACCTTCCTTGAAGATCACGCCCGCGCCCAGGAAGCCGATGCCGGTCATGATCCCCTGCGCCATGCGCGTCGGGTCCATGGTGACGGCGCCCGTGGCCTCACCGCCACCGAACCAGTAACCCTGGTAGAGCGTGACGAGCATCAGCAGGCTGGACGCGAGGCACACCAGCGTGTGCGTGCGAAAGCCCGCCGGGCGGCCGTGGTAGCTGCGCTCCAGGCCGATCAGGCCACCGGCCACCATGGCACTGCCCAGGTGCAGGGCGATCTCCAGGTACAGATCCAGCGTGGCGGGTTCGAGGAAGGTGAAGAGGTTCTGCATGCGTTGGGCTCCGCCGCCATGCTACGCACGCCGCGCCCGGCGGACAACGACGTGTTTGCCCTATGGATATGAGCGATGTGTCTCAGCCCTTGCCCAGCGGCGGCCGCCCGAACAGGCTGGAGGCGTTGCTGATCGGCCCGAGTTCGGCGGCGGCGGCCAGCAGATCGGGCGCCAGCGCCAGCATGCGGTCGACGCCCAGGCGCGTGCGCGGCCCGGCGATGCTGATGACGCCGATGGCTTCGTGGCGGCGCATCACCGGCACGGCAATCGCGCTCATGCCGGGCGCGAAGACCTCGTCGATCATGGCGTAGCCGCGCACGCGCGCCGCGTGCAGAAAGCCCAGCAGGGCCTTCACGGTGGTCGGTGCCTTGGGGCCGTAATCGCGCGCGGAACCGAAGCCCTGGCGCGTCACGAGCTCAAGCGCGCGCTCGTCGCTGAGCGTCTGCAGCCACGCGTGCCCGGAAGCCGAGCACGACAGCCACACGTCCGCGCCCATGTCGGGGTCGTAGCGCACCCCTTGCTGGCGCACGCCCTGGGCCTTGGCGACGAAGGTCAGGCGGTCGTCGTCGACGAGGGACAGGCGCACGAGTTCGCCCGAGGCCTGCGCCAGCCGCTCGAGCAAGGGCCCGGCGATGTCGACGATGCCGCCGTGGCTGAGGTAGCCCAGGCCGATGGCGACCACCTTGGTGGTGAGCTGGTAGTCGCCCTGCTTGCGCTTCTGGCGCACGTAGCCGCGCTGCTGCAGATCGGCGAGCAGGCGGTGGCAGGCGCTCAGCGGGATGTCGAGTTCCTCGGCCATCAGCGCCAGGGGCAGGCCGTCGGGGTGGTGGGCCAGGGTTTCGAGCAGCGAGAGGCCGCGGTCGAGGGCGATGTTCATGGTTTTTCTTGATGCGGAAAAGGTTTCCAGTGCGGAAAGTGTTTCCTGTGGCAGCACAAGAATCGCCGCCAACACCGGAGACAACTGTAGGCGAGGTACCGCAAGGCGCCAAGCCGGCAGACCCTGAAGACCATGAGCCCCACCGTCCACATCCTCAACGGCCCCAACCTCAACCTGTTGGGTGTGCGCGAGCCGCACCTGTACGGCCACACCACGCTGCCCCAGGTGGAAGCGCGCTGCACCGCGCTGGCGGCCGAGCTGGGCCTGGGCTGCGTGTTCCGCCAGTCCAACCACGAAGGCGTGCTGGTGGACTGGGTGCAGGAAGCGCGCGCCGCCGGGGCCGCGGTCATCATCAACCCGGCCGGCCTGTCGTTCCGTTCGATTCCGTTGCTGGACGCGCTCAAGACGCTGGACCTGCCGGTGATCGAGGTCCACATCACCAACATCCACCGGCGCGACGCGCCCTACAAGGATTCGATCACCTCGCTGGCCAGCACCGGCGTGATCTGCGGGCTCGGGCCGATCGGCTACGAACTCGCGCTGCACGCCATTGCGCAACGCCTGCGCGAGGCCGCCACGGTCTGAACCGCTTTCCTCACCACAACCACCACTGGAGACAAACACCATGAACGCTGCATTCGATCGCCGTACCGCCCTGTGTGCCGGCGCCGGCCTGGCCGCCGCTGCCCTGATGCCGGGCCTGGCCCGCGCCCAGCAAACCAAGCTGCGCTTCGCCGCGGTGTTCTCGGACACCGACATCCGCGCCGAGATGATCAAGCGCCTGAGCGCCGACATCGCGCCCGACCACACCATCGAGGCGCACCTGAACTCCACCCTGTTCCGCCAGGGCACCGAGCTGGTGGCGCTGCAGCGCGACAACCTGGAGATGGGCAACATCGCGCCGCAGGACATCTCCAAGCAGGTGCCGGCCTGGTCGGTGCTGACCTCGGCCTACCTGTTCCGCGACGCCAACCACCTCAACAATTTCTTCGCCAGCGACCTGGGCACGCAGATGAAGAAGCAGGTGGAAGACCAGCTCAAGGTGAAGATCCTGGGCCCGACCTTCTTCGGCACGCGCCACGTGGGCCTGCGCGGCAAGAAGAAGATCAACGTGCCGGCCGACCTGGCCGGCGTGAAGCTGCGCATGCCCGCCGGCGATGCCTGGCAACTGCTGGGCCGCTCGCTGGGCGCCAACCCCACGCCCCTGGCCTACGCCGAGACCTACACCGGCCTGCAGACCGGCACCGTGGACGGCCAGGACAACCCGCTGCCCAACGTGCAGAACATGAAGTTCTTCGAGGTGATGGGCCAGGTGGTGCTGACCTCGCACCTGGTGGCCTTCGACCTGCTCACCATGAACCTGAAGGCCTGGCAGGCCATGTCGGCCGACAAGCAGCGCGGCTTCCAGGCCGCGGTCGACAAGGCCATCGCCTGGAGCACGGCCGAACACGTCAAGCGCGAGGCCGAGCTGGCCGAGGGCTTCAAGCGCCAGGGGCTGGACGTGTACGTGCCCAACATCAACGCCTTCCGCGAGAACGCGCAGAAGATCTACCTGGCTTCCGACGAGGCCAAGGCCTGGGCGCCCGGCGTGATCGACAAGATCGCCGCCATCAAGTGATGCGCCTGCTCGCCCGCGCTGCCGAAGCGGTGGCCGCGTTCCTGCTCGCGGTCATCTTCCTCGCCTTCGTGCTGCAGATCGCCCTGCGCTACCTGTTCGATCTGCCGGTGGGCTGGACGGCGGAGATCTCGCTCGTGGCGTGGGTGTGGCTGATCCTGTGGGGTTCGGCCTTCGTGCTGCGCGATGAAGAGGAAATCCGCATCGACCTGCTCAAGGCGCTGTTCGGCCCGCGCGGGCAGCGCATCGTGGCGTCGATCGGTTCCATCGCGATCGTGCTGCTGTTCGCGCTGGCCCTGCCCGCCACGTGGGACTACATCACCTTCATGAAGGTCGAAAAGAGCTCGTACCTGAAGATCCGTTTCGACTGGCTCTATTCGATCTACCTGGTGTTCGCGGTCGCCGTCATCGGGCGCCACCTCTGGCTGATCGTGAACGCCGCGCGCGGGCGTGCCCAGGCCGAATCCACCCACATAGGCTCCCTGTGAACCTGACCAGTCCCTTCTCGCTGGCCGTGGCGGCCATCGTGGCCCTGAGCCTGCTCGGCGTGCCCATCGGCCAGGCCATGATCGGTGGCTCCATCCTGTACCTGTACCTCAAGGGCATGGACATGGGCAGCGCGGCCGAGCAGTTGCTCAACACCACCTACTCGAGCTACCTGCTGCTCGCCATTCCGCTGTTCATCCTGGCCGCGAGCTTCATGAGCTCGGGCAGCGTGCTCGACCGCCTGCTGCGCTGGTGCAACGCGCTGGTGGGCCGCTTCCCCGGTGGCCTGGCGCAGGTGAACGTGCTGCAGAGCCTGGTGTTTGCGAGCATGTCGGGCTCGGCGCTGGCCGACGCCGCGGGCTCGGGCAAGCTCATGCAGGCCATGATGACGCGCGACGGCCGCTACACGCCGGCCTTCGCGGGCGCGCTCACCGCCGTCACCGCGGTGATCGGGCCCATCCTGCCGCCTTCGATTCCGCTGGTGCTCTACGCGCTGGTCTCGGGCACCTCCATCGGCTACCTGTTCCTGGCGGGCGTGCTGCCCGGCCTGCTGCTCACCGCGGTGCAGATGGGGCTGGTGCACTACCAGGCCAAGAAGTACAAGTTCCCGGTGGAAGACCCGGTGCCCATGCGCGAACTGCCGCGCATGACGCGCGAAGCCTTGCCGGCGCTGCTGATGCCGCTGCTGCTGCTCGGCTGCCTCTACAGCGGCATCACCACGCCCACCGAAGCCGCCGGCGTGGCCGCGGCCTACGCGCTGGTGATTGCGGCCTTCTACTACCGCAGCCTGTCGGCGCGCGACGTCTACGAATCGCTGCAGCAGAGCGCGCGCACCAGCGTGTCCATCGGCATCCTGATCGCCGGCGCCACGGTGTTCAACTTCGTGATCACGTCCGAGAACATCCCCGCCACCTTGAGCAGCATGATGAGCGGGCTGGAGCTCTCGCCCTTCACCTTCCTGCTGCTGGCCAACATCCTGCTGCTGGTGCTGGGTGCCTTCCTCGAAGGCTCGACCATCATCCTGGTGATCCTGCCGGTGCTGCTGCCCACCGCCGTGGCCGTGGGCGTGGACCCGGTGCACTTCGGCGTGGTGGCGGTGCTCAACGTGATGATCGGCCTGGTCACGCCGCCCTACGGCCTGCTGCTGTTCATGATGACCAAGATCGCCAACGTCTCGCTGTGGGAACTGGTGCGCGCCACCCTGCCCTTCCTCGGCGTCATGATGATCGCGCTGGCCATCACCACCTTCTGGCCCGACTTCGTGCTCTGGCTGCCGCGCCAGGCCGGCTACAGCGGTTGACCACCACGGGGCCCGGCATGGCAGACCTGCGCATCGACGGCCACACCCGGGTCATCGCCCACCTGGGCCACCCCACGCACAGCTTCAAGGCGCCGCTGATCTACAACCCGTGGTTCGCGGCCAGCGGCACCCGGGCCGTGGTGGTGCCACTGGACTGCCCGGCCGGCGCGCTCGACGCGCTGCTGCCGCCGCTGATGGCCGCGCCCAACGTGCTGGGCGCGCTCATCACCATGCCGCACAAGGTGGGTGTGGTGCGCCTGCTCGACGAGGTCTCGCGCACCGCGCGCGTGGCGGGTGCGTGCAACGCCGTCAAGCGCCTGCCCGACGGCCGACTCGTCGGCGACATGTTCGATGGCGAGGGCTTCGTGCGCGGCGTGCAGCGCAAGGGCCTGGCCCTGGCCGGTGCGAGCGCGCTGGTGGTGGGCAGCGGCGGCGTGGGTTCGGCCATCGCGGCCTCGCTCGCGGCCGCGGGTGTGGCGCAACTCAGGCTGTTCGACCTGAACGACGACGCCACGCAAGCGCTGAGTGCGCGCCTGCGCGAAGCCCACCCGGCGCTGCGCGTGCAGGTGGGCGATCGCGATCCCGCGGGCCTGGATCTGGTGGTCAACGCCACGCCGCTGGGCATGGAGCCGGGCGACGCGCTGCCGCTGGACGTGAACCGGCTGGACGCACGCACCTTCGTGGGCGAGGTGGTGATGCGCGAGCGGATCACCGCCTTTCTCGCCGCGGCACAGGCGCGCGGCTGCCGCGTGCAGGTGGGCACCGACATGCTGTTCGAGCAGATCCCCGCCTACCTGGAATTCTTCGGCCTGCCGGTGGCCACGCCCGAGCGGCTGCGCGAACTCGCGCGCCTCGACACGCCCCAGGAGAACACCCCATGAGCGAACGGCTGCCCGACCCCACGCGCGAACCGCTGCAGGACTCGCACAGCGACGCGCGCAACCCCATCGGCCTGGACGGCATCGAGTTCATCGAATACGCCACGCTCAAGCCGCAGGCCCTGGGCCAGGTGCTGGAGATGATGGGCTTTCACCCGGTGGCGCGGCACCGCTCGCGCGAGGTGCTGCTGTACCGCCAGGGCGGGCTCAACATCGTGGTCAACGCCCACCCGGTGGACGCGCTGGGCGCGGCGCACGGCGGGCCGCAACCGGTCATCGGCGCGGTGGGCCTGCGCGTGCGCGACGCGCGGGCCGCGCGCGAGTACGTGCTCTCGCGCGGCGGTTGGGAGGTGCCCACGCACCCCGAGGCCATGGAGCTCAACATCCCGGCCATCCACGGCGTGGGCGGCAGCCGCATCCACCTGATCGACCGCTACCGCGACTTCTCGATCTACGACGTGGACTTCGTGCCCATCCCCGGGGTGGATCCGCGCCCGCCGGCGCTGTTCGATCTGCGCTTCTTCGGTCTGGTGCAGTACATCGGCCTGGCACGCAGCCCGGACTGGATCGCGTTCTACGAGACCCTGCTCGGTGCCACCGCGATCCCCGACGAACAGCGCTTCGGCATCATGCCCGCGGGGCACCTCCTGCAGGTGCCCGCGCAACGGCCGGCCAACACCTTTCTGCTGCAGCTGGTGGAGCCCGCGATCGACGCACTCGACAGCCGCGAGGCCTGGCAGCGCATCGGCCTGGGCGTGCCGGACGTGCTGGCCGCGGTGCGCGCGCTGCGCGACCGCGGCATCGATTTCGTCGAATCCGAAGCCGCGCACCCGGGGCAACGCGGCGCGATCACCAAGGCCTACCTGGGCAGCGTGGTGTTCGAGCTGGTGCAGGACCCGCTCGCGGCGCAACGGCCATGAACGATCCGCGCAGCATCCAGGAGGCCATGCGCGGCTTCGGCATGGACACCATCACACTCGCCGGGCCCCTGCAGGCCAAGCTGCGGGCCATGCGCGAAGCGGGTTTCAGCCAGGTGATGCTCAAGGCCAACGACCTGGCGGGCCACCCCGACGGCTGGCGCGCCGCGGTGCGCGAAGTGCGCGACAGCGGGCTGCGCGGCACGGGCTTTCAGGTGCTGCGCGATTTCGAAGGCCTGTCGGGCCACCTGCACGACCACAAGCTCGACATCGCCAAGACCATGCTGCGCCTGTGCAGCGAACTCGGCTGCGACGTGCTGCTGGCCTGCTCGTCCACCTCGGCCCACGCCTCGCAGGACCCAGAGCACCTCGCGCGCGACCTGCGCAAGCTCGCCATGCTGGCGCTGCCGCTGGGCATCCGCATCGCCTACGAAGGCCTGTCGTGGGGCCGCACCATCAACGAATACACCACCGCGTGGGACGTGGTCTGCCGCGCCGACTGCCCCAACCTCGGGGTGTGCCTCGATTCCTTCCACATCCTCGCGGCCAGGACGCCGCTGGACGCGCTGGCCGACATCGACCCCGAGCGCATCTTCCTCGTGCAGTTGTCCGACTTCCTGTGGCAGGAGACGCGCACGTTCGAGGAACGCATGGCCACCGCGCGCACCTACCGCGTGTTCCCCGGCGAAGGCGTGCACACGCCACAGATCATCGAGCTGGTGCAGGCACTGGACGCCAGGGGCTACAGCGGCGACTGCAGCTTCGAGGTCTTCAACGACGACTACCAGCAGATGCCGCTGGACATGGTGGCCGAGCGCGCGCGCCGCGCCGCGCTGTGGCTGAGCGAGGACGTGCTGCGCCGCTCGCTCCCGCTGCCCGGGCAACTGCGCCTGCGCAGCGCCTGAGCGCGCCGGCTCAGCCGTAGAACCAGCGCGCCGGCACCATCACCAGGCTGGGGAAGAACACCAGCAGGAACATCACGCCGAACTGCGCCAGCATGAACGGCCACACGCCGCGCGTGACCGCGTCCATGCTCACCTTGCCCACACCGGCCACCGTGCTGAGCACCGTGCCCACGGGCGGCGTGACCAGGCCGATGGCGTTGTTGATCATGAACAGCACGCCGAAGTACACCGGGTCGATGCCCGCGGCCTTCACCAGCGGCATGAACACCGGCGTGAGGATCAGGATGGTGGGTGTCATGTCCATGGCCGTGCCGACCAGCATGGTGATGACCATCATGACCACCAGCAGCAGCGTGGGGTTGTCCAGCAGCGGCTGCAGGATCGTGATGAGTTCGCTCGGCAGGTTGGCCACGGTGATCATCCAGGCCGAGACCATGGCGGCCGCCACCAGGAACATCACCACCGCCGTGGTCTGCGCGGCCGACTGGAACAGCCCGTAGAGCTGCGACCACTTCAGTTCGCGGTAAACCAGCATGGAGACCAGCAGCGCATACACCGCGGCCACCACCGCGGCTTCGGTGGGCGTGAAGACGCCGAACTTCAGGCCCACCACCACGATCACCGGCAGGCCGAGCGCGAAGGTGGCGTCGCGCGCGGCGCTCAACACCTCGCGCAGTTTCGCGCGCGGCTGGGCTTCGAGCTTGTCGTTGCGCACCAGCCACCACCAGGTGAACCACAGCGCCGCGCCCAGCATGAGACCGGGCGCGATGCCGGCCATGAACAGGCGCGATATCGACACGTTCGCGGCGACACCGAAGATCACGAAGCCGATGCTGGGCGGGATGATGGGCGCGATGATCGCGGCCGAGGACAACAGGCCCGCCGAGCGCGCCGGGTCGTAACCGGCGCGTTTCATCATCGGCAGCAGCAGGGCCGAGAGCGCGGCCGCGTCGGCCACGGCCGAACCCGAAAGCGCGGCCATGATGACCGCGGCCATGATGCCCACGTAGCCCAGGCCACCGCGCACATGGCCCACCAGCGTCATGGCGAACGCCACGATGCGCTTCGACAAGCCGCCGGCGTTCATGATCTCGCCCGCCAGCATGAAGAAGGGAATGGCCAGCAGCGGGAAGCTGTTCGCGCCCTCGATCACGTTCTGCGCCAGGATCTGGGCGTCGAACATGTTCATGTGCCACATCAGCGCCGCACCGGCGAGCAGCAGCGAGAACGCGATCGGAATGCCCAGCGCCATGCCGCCGAGCAGGGTGATCAGGAAGATGGTGAGGATCATGGCGCGTCCTCGGATCCCGCGATGCCGAACAGCGACTCATCGGCGCGGCCGCTGAACACCTGCCAGAGTTCGTTGAGGAGCACCACGCAGGCCAGCGCGCCGAACACCACACCGCTCAGGTAGAAGAACGCCATCGATGTCTCGGTGACGGCGCTGCGCGTGGCGCGGTTGATCACCACCTGTTCCCAGCCGCCGCGCACCACCAGCCAGCACACGAAGAGCATGGCCAGGCGCGAGATCACGAAGCACACCTTGCGCCCCGCCAGCGGCAGCCGGCCCACCACGACGTCGGTGCCCAGGTGGCGGCGCGTGTGCATGGCCACGAAGGCGCCCAGAAAGGTCATCCACACGAAGAGCCAGCGCGACAGCTCTTCAGACACCGTGATGCCCGAGTTGAAGCCGTAGCGCAGCACCACGTTGCCGAACACCATCACCACCATGGCGGCCAGGGCCACCACCATGAAGAACGAAAACAGACGGCACACCCAGCCGATCCAGCGATCCACCCACACAACCCTCTCCTCGAACAGGCCGGCCCGGCGCCGGCTTCAGACCATGTCCGCCGGCACGGCGGAGAAGGCCAGTTCATGCCGGCCGTGCGCCATGTCGGTGGCGCCCAGGGCGGCGAGCGCCTCGGTCGACAACGCTTCCTGCGCCAGCGCGCCCACCTCGGCCGCGTCGTAGCCGGTGACCACCAGCACCCAGTCGGCCACGCCGTCACCACCGCCGCGAATCTTCTGCTCGGTGGTCTGGGCAATGGCCGGTGCGCGGTGGCGCAGCAGGTGCGCGCCGGTCAGGCCGGCGCGCTGCGGCAGCTCATCGATGAGCGCCGTGAGCGCGGCGCGCAGACCCTCGCTCAGCTCAGGCCGCGCCGGCGACAGGCGCACCGTGAGCGCATGGGCCGCCGTGAGCGCACCGCGCGAGGCCAGCACCTCGCACTGGCTGCGCATCATGTGGCGGTGCAGCGGCATCATCCGCGTGGACCACGCCGAAGGGGCGTTGAGCCGCGCCAGGTACGCGGGCGAGGACAGCACCTCGTGGCCTTCCAGCTCGTACATCACGAACACGCCCGCACCACCGCCGGCCTGCCGCCAGCGCGAGGCGCGCCGGAAGCCTGCGATGCCCAGGCGCTCGGAGAAGTGCTCGTGCGCGTGCCAGTGGGCGAATTCGCCGAAGGCCTGCGCGTCGATCTCCCACCACATGGCCAGCGCGGCCTTGCCCAGCAACGCCATGAATCACTTCCCGCCGCGCAGGCGGGCGAGTTCGTCGGCCACCTGTTTGTAGACCGCCTCGCCCACTTCCTTCGAGAACTTCTCCGTCACCGGCTGCACCTTCTGGCGCAGGCGCGCGAGTTCGGCGGGCGCCACCTCGTTGACCTGCATGCTCTTCTTCAAGCCCTCGATGGCCTGCGTCTCCTTGGCCTGGGTGATCTCGCGCTGCACCTTCTTCGCTTCGTCGGCGGCGTCGCGGATGATCTTGCGCTCGGCGTCGGACATGCCGTCCCAGGTGCGCTTGCTCATGAGCAACGGCATGCCGGTGTAGACGTGGCGGGTGAGCGAGAGGAACTTCTGCACCTCGGCGAACTTGGCGTTCTCGATCACGCCCACCGGGTTGTCCTGGCCGTCCACGGTGCGCGATTCGAGCGCGCCGTAGAGCTCGCCGAAGGTCATGGGCACCGGGTTGGCACCCAGCGTGGTGAACAGGTCCACGAAGATGGGTGAAGCGATCACACGGATCTTCAGGCCCTGCACGTCCTCCAGTTTTGCGATCGGGCGGCGGCTGTTCGTCATGTGGCGAAAGCCCAGGTCCCACACGCCCAGGCCGATCACACCGTGCGGCGCCAGGTCTTCCTGGATCTTGCGGCCGGTCGGGCCGTCGGCAATGGCGTAGGCCTCCTGTGCGTTGTTGAACAGGAACGGCAGGTCGAACACCATCTGCTGCTTGTCGATGGAGGCCACCAGGCCCGTGGCCATGGACGTGAAGTCCAGCGTGCCGCCGCGGATGGCCGAGAGGTTCTGCGGATCGCTGCCGAGCACCGCGCCCGGGAACAACTGCACCTTCATCTTGCCGCCGCTCTTGCTGGCCACCAGCTCGGCGAACTTCTGCGCGCCCTGGCCCAGCGGGTGGTCGGCCGCGAGGCTGAAGGCGAAGCGCAGGTTGCGCTCCTTGATGTCCTGCGCCTGCGCGCCCATCGCGCCCAGCAGCGCGGCGCCGGCGGCCAGGCTCACGAAGGCGCGACGCCATGGGTTCATGCGGTGCGTGTTCATCGGTCCATGTCTCCTGTGTCTGGGGTTGCGAAGGCGCGCATCATGCACAATTCTTGAAAGTCTTTCAAATTTTTTATATCTTTCAAAAAATGAAAGCTGCGATCATTCGGCCGCGCGCCCTCCGCGCACCTGGAGCACACGCATGAGCGGTTCACTCGAAAAGTCCCTGGCCGTCCTCGAGTACCTGGCCCACCACCCCGACGGGGCCCAGCTGGTGCAGATCGCGACCGAGCTGAACCAGTTGCGCAGCGGCTGCCACCGCACGCTGCACGAGCTGATCCGCTTCGGCTACGTGCGGCAACTGCCGCACCGCGGCGACTACGCGCTCACCACCAAGCTCGCCTCCATGGGCCTGAGCTTTCTCAGCCGCTCGGGGGTGGTGGACATCGCGCAACCGGTGATCAACCGCCTGGCCGAGGCCACCGAAGAGCTGGTGCGGCTGGCCGTGGTCGATGGCGAGCGCCTGACGCTGATGGCCAAGGCGCAGGGCGCCCGAAGCGGCCTCAAGTACGACCCCGACATGGGCATCGACCTGCGCCTCTCGTGCAGCGCCGCGGGCCACGCCTGGCTCATGACCCTGCCGGAAGACGCCGCCATCGCCTGCGTGACGCGCCAGGGCATGGGCGACCCGAAGCACTTCGGCCCCAACGCGCCCACCAGCGTGAAGGCGCTGCTCAAGATGCTCGATGGCCACCGCAAGCGCGGCTACAGCCTGATCCAGGACGTGTATGCGCCCGGCATGAGCTCGATGGCGGCGCCGGTGGCGCGGCCCAGGGAACCCGCCACCGGCGTGATCGTGATCGCCGGCCCTTCCTCGCGCCTCACGCTCAAGCGCATGCAGGGCTTCGGCCCGCTGCTGCTGGCCACCGCGAACGAGCTGGCCGCCGCGGGCAGCGCCTCACCGCTGCTCAAGGCCGCGAACGTGGGCACCTGGGGCAACGTGCGGGAGACGCCGCCGCCGCGTCACTGAGCGCGGGGCCACACCGGGTTTCAGGGCGCCCGGCGCACCAGCCCGTCGAGCAACTGGCGAAAGCCCGCCACCGCTTTTTTCGACGTGGTTTCGGGATCGGCAGAGCCGGCGATCCAGGTGGCCGCGTGGCTGCTGGCCCCGTTGATCAAGCGCGCCATGGCTTCCGGGTCGGTGTCGATGAGCACGCCCTCGGCCTTGAGCGCCGCCAGGCTCGCCGTCAGCGCCTCGATGCAGCTCTTGGCGCTGGGGCATTGCGACTGATCGCCCAGCACGGCGGGCGCGTCGCGAAACATGATGCGCTGGATCTCGGGCTCCAGCGCCATCTCCACGTAGCCGATCCATTCGTCCACCACCGCCTGCCAACGGTTGGGCGCGCGGGCCGCGATGGCCTTCAGCCGCACCGACATCTCGGCGTCGATCTCGTCCACCACGGCCTGCAGCAGGCCCTTCTTGTCGCCGAAGTGGTGGTACAGGGCGCCCCGCGTGAGGCCGGCCGCGGAGGTGAAGTCGTCCATCGACGCACTGGCGTAGCCGACCGTGCCGAAGGCCTGGCGCGCGGCCGCGATGAGTTTCGCGCGGGTCTCGGCAATCATGTCCTGGCGGGCTCTGCGCATGGCTGGCTCCATTCAAATACATACAGAACGTACGTGAATTGACATACGAAGTGCACGCCAATAACATACATACGCCACGTATTTTATTGCAGTCCACCACCGAAAGCCAGGAGCCTCCCGTGCCCAACCCCTACGCAAAGATCTTCCGCGAGCCCGGCGCCAAGGGCTTTTCCGCCGCCGCCTTTTTCGGGCGGCTGCCCTTGGCCATGGCGCCCATCGGCATCGTCGCCATGCTGTCGCAAACGCTGGGCGAGTATTGGCTGGCGGGCGCGGTGGCGGCCACCTACGGGCTGGCCAACGCCTTCTTCGCGCCCCAGATCTCCCGCCTGGTCGACCGCTTCGGCCAGACCGCGGTGGCCGCACCGGCCGCCATCGTCTCGGCCATCGCCTTCGTGCTGCTGATCCTGGCCAGCCACCTGCAGTGGCCGACCTGGACCTTGTTCGCCACCGCCCTCGGTGCCGCCACGCTGCCCAGCATGTCGGCCATGGTGCGCGCCCGCTGGACCGAGCTCCTGCGCGACCGCCCCGAACTCAACACCGCTTTCGCCTTCGAATCCTCGGCCGACGAACTGATCTACATCGCGGGCGCTTCGCTCTCGGTCGGCCTGGCCGCGGCCTGGTTCCCCGAGGCCGGCATGGTGGCCTCCACCCTGTTCATGGTGCTGGGCACGGCGGCGTTCCTGGTGCAGCGCAAGACGGAACCCGCGGTGCGCGCACCGCAGGCCGGCGGGCCCCAGGGCTCGGCGATCCGCTTGCGCCCGGTGCAGATCGTCACGCTGGCGCTGGTCTTTGTCGGTGCGATCTTCGCCACGGCCGAGGTCAGTGCGATCGCCGTCACCAAGGAGCTCGGCCAACCCGGCGCCGCCAGCCTGGTGATCGGCGTCTATGCGGTCGGCTCCTTCGTGCTGGGGCTGGTGCTCGGCGCGCTCAACCCCCGCATGCCGCTGCAACGCCAGTTGCTGATCGCGTTGACCGTGCTGGCGCTGACCTCGTTGCCGCTGGTGGTGGCGGGCTCCTCCGTCGCGCTGCTGGCGGTGGCCGTGTTCGTCAGCGGCGTGGCGATCTCGCCCACCTTCATCACCGCCTTCGGCCTGATCGAGCGGCGCGTGCCGGCGTCCATGCTCACCGAGGGCGTGACCTGGGTGATGACGGGCATCGGCATCGGCATGGCACTGGGCGCGTTCGTGGCGGGTTGGGTGGTCGACCACTTCGGCGCGCAAAACGGGTTCTGGGTGTCGGTGGTGGCCAGCGCCGCCGCCTGGACAACCGCGGCATTGGGGCAGCGCACGCTGGCGGGCACGGATGCCGCGCCGACCCCGGCAGAACCGGTGACGGCCCATTAAGGTGAGCGCGGGCGTGCCGGCTTGAGCCCGAAGCACGCCCGCAGCCAGCCCACGCGGCGGATCACGCCGTCGTTGAGCGCCCAGCAGCCGAACACCGTGAGCGCCAGCACCGCCAGCGGCTCGGCCACCGGCCCCAAGGGCAGCGGCGCCAGCCACGCGAGCGCCACGATGATCAGCGTCTGGTGCAGCACGTACCAGGGGTAGACCGATTCGCGCGCCCAGCCCAGCCACGGCCAGGGCCGGTTCAGGTGGCGGTGCGCGAAGCCCAGCACCGCCACCACGGCCCACCACGCCACGGCGTCGGCCGCCAGCCGCGCCCAGGGCATGGGCTGGGCCAGTTGCAGCCGCAAGCCCACGTGCAGCGCGAAGGCCAGCGCGGCCAGGCCCAGCGCCACCCAGCGCAGGCGCACGAACTCGCGCCACAGCGCGGCGTCGGTGCCGATCCACCAGCCATAGACGAAGAAGCTGAAGTACACGGCGTGCAGCCAGCCATCGCCCACCAGGTCGTGCGTGGGCGGAAAGTGCGGGCGCAGCAGCAGCGACCCCGCCACCAACGGCAGCAGCGGCACCCACAGCAGCGCCACCCCGCGCAAGGCCGCGAAGCGCACCGCCAGGGGCGCCAACGCGCGCCGCGCCAGCAACAGCACCGAGGTGTAAAGCCACAGGTAGGGCAGGAACCAGAGGTGGTTCCAGGTGACGCCCACGTGCGCGCCGTCGAACGCGGCCGCGGGCCAGGGCCCGCCCTGCGCGTAACGCCACAGGAACGCGCCCAGCCCGGGCTCGATGAAGCCGCCGGCCAGCGCCTGCGCATAGGCCTGATAGGGCACCACCACCGCCATGCCGAAAGCCAGCGGCAGCAACAGCCGGGCACTGCGCTCGCGCCACAGGGCGCCCACCGGGCGGTCCCGGCACATCAACAAACCCAGCGCCAGGCCCGAGACCAGGAACACCAGATCCAGCCGCCAGAGGTTGAGCGCGCGCATGGGCCACTGCAGCCACTCGGCCGTGTGGGCGCTCTTCAGGTGCCAGGGCCAATCGGCCACGTAGGCCATGCTCAGGTGGTAGACCATCACCAGCCCGAAGGCCAGCGCGCGCAGGGTGTCGATGTCGTGTCGCCGTTCCATGGCCCACATGCTGGGGCGATCGGCCCCGCCACGGGCCCGGTTCGGGACGGTTCGCGGGCCCACCGGGACGAAACGCGGGCAGAAAGGGACCGCCCTGGAGGGCCGGGCATAGACTCCAGCGCCATGGCCCGCGACCCCCTCCCCTGGCTGCGCCAGCACCCGCACTGGCACCGCACCGCCGAGGTGCTGTTCTGGGTGCTGGTGATCGGCCTGCACGCGCTGCTCAACACCGCGGTGGCGCGCGCCGACATGCGCGAGGCCGGCCTGCCCTGGGGCTGGTGGGAGGCCGCGGTGTGGGAAGGCACCAGCCACCTCGCGCTGCTGGCGCTGATTCCCGCGATCGTGGCCTGGACCCGCCGTTTCCCCCTGTACTGGGACACCCTGGCCCGCCACCTGCCCTGGCACCTGCTGGGCAGCGTGCTGTTCAGCCTGGCGCACGTGGCCGGCATGGTGGCGCTGCGCCACGCGCTGCACGCCGCTGCGGGCCAGGCCTACGGTTTCGGGCCGTTCTGGTCGGAGTGGGGCTACGAATACCTGAAGGACGTGCGCGCCTACGCGGCCATCGTCGGCGGCATCACCGTCTACCGCCTGCTGCTGCTGCGCCTGCAGGGCGAGGCGCGCGTGCTCGACGCGCCCGAGGCCACCCCGCCCGAGCCCGCACCGGCCCCGGCAGACACGCCACCGCCCCGGCCGGAGCGCTTTCTGGTGCGCCAGCTGCGCAAGGAATTCCTGATCGCCGCCCACGACATCGACAGCGTGCAGGCGCAGGCCAACTACGTGGCGCTGCGCGTGAACGGGCGCGAGTACCTGCTGCGCTCCACCCTGGCCGAGTTCGCGCGCCAGCTCGACCCGGCGCGCTTTGTGCAGGTGCACCGCAGTTACCTCGTCAACCTCGACCGCGTCACCGAGATCGAACCGCTGGACAGCGGCGACGCGAAGCTGACCTTGCGCGATGGCAGCGCGGTGCCGTGCAGCCGCCGCTACCGCGCGGCGCTGCAGGAGGCCGCGGCGGGGCGCTAGAGAAAGGCCTGCGGCACGCCGGCGTCGAGCATGCGCTGGCGGTCGCGCACCGGCGGCTCGCCGAACATGCGCGCGTACTCGCGGCTGAACTGCGATGGGCTCTCGTAGCCGATCTCGAAAGCGATCGCCGCAGCGTCGCGGTCGTCCGACAGCAGCAGGCGCCGCGCTTCCTGCAGGCGCAGCTGCTTCACGTACTGCAGCGGTGTGAACGAGGTGACGGCCTTGAAGTGAACGTGCAGCGCCGAGGCGCTCAGGTGCGCGATATCGGCCAGCTCGGCCACCCCGATGGATTCGCGAAAGCGCGCCTGCAACACGCCGATGACGCGCGCGATGCGCTGGTCGCTGCAATCGGCCTTGGCGGTGCGCGCCATGCGCCAGCCGTTCGGCGAGGACAGCAGCCGGTAGACGATCTCACGCCGGACCAGGGGTGCGATGGCGGCGATGTCCCGGGGCGATTGCAGCAATTGCACCAGGCGCAGCACGGCGTCCATCAGCGCGGCGGACGACGGTTCGGTGTACAGGCCCCGCGCCGCGTCGGTCGTGGCGCCGGGCGGCTCCGGCGGCAGCCCGTGGTCCAGCACGAGCTGGCTGACGTCGGCGCGCTCGATGCGCAGGTGCAGGCTCAGGTAAGGATCGCCCGGCGACGCCTCGACCACCTGGCCCAGCACAGGCAGATCCTGCGAGACCACCAGATGGCAGCTGGCGCTGTACTCGGTGACCTGATCGCTCAGGAACACCCGCTTGCGACCCCCCAGCAGGATGCACAGGGCCGGCCGGTACATCACGTTGAGCGGCTCGCTCGGCGCGCTCGCGCGGATGAGTTGCAGGCCGGGCACCGCCGTGGGCGTGAAGCCGTCGCTGCGCGCGTGCGCGCCGACCAGCGCCCGCAGGGCATCCAGGCGCGGCGCAAGGTCCTCGGTCATGGAGAAACCGGTGGTGGCAAAGGGGTCTGCGTGGGCCATGCGGCCACTGTAGAACAGCACCGGCCCCGGGGCGAGCGCGCCCGCGCGATCGGGCAACAAGTCTGGAGAAACAGGCAAGCGCCCCGGCAATGAAGAGGCAGCGGCAATCTTTGGCGAGGAAACGGCAAGCCGGCGCGCACGGGGCTCACCACACTGCCCCGGAGGGGAGACGCACGGTCGCGTATCCCGGCAACCCAGGAGCAAGACATGGACAACATCAAGGGTCGGGTGATCGCCATCACCGGCGCCAGCAGCGGCATCGGCATGGCCACCGCGCGCGTGCTGGCGGGCATGGGCGCCCGACTGGTCATCGGCGCGCGGCGCACCGAGCGGCTGGACGAACTCGCCGAGGCCTTGCGGCAACAAGGCGCGCAGGTGAGTACCGCGGCGCTGGACGTGCGGCGGCGCGAATCGGTGCAAGCCTTCGTCGACCTCGCGGTGGACACCCACGGCCGCATCGACGTGCTGATCAACAACGCCGGTGTCATGCCGCTGTCCAAGATGGGCATGGGCAAGGTCGACGAATGGGAAGACACCATCGACATCAACGTCAAAGGGGTTCTCTACGGCATCGCCGCCGCGTTGCCGCGCATGAAGGCGCAGGGCGCGGGCCACCTCATCAGCGTGGCGTCCATCGGCGCCCACCGCTCATTCCCCGGCGCGGCGGTGTATTGCGCCTCCAAGTTCGCGGTGTGGGCGATCTGCGAAGGCCTGCGGCAGGAAGAGCTCGATGGCGACATCCGCGTGACCACGGTGTCGCCCGGCACCACCACCTCGGAACTCGCCGACCACATCACCGACGCGGACGCCGTCGAGGCGATGCGGGCGTTCCGGGCCGTGACGATCGCACCCGAGGCGATCGCCAACGCCATCGCCTACGCCATCGCGCAACCCGCCGATGTGTCGGTCAGCGAGGTGATCGTGCGGCCGACGAGCAGCCCGGCCTGAGCGCCGGCCTCACCCGGGCAGCGCGGTTGCGCTGCCCGGGTGATTCACCGGGCGCTGGCCGGCTCACGGCGGAAAACGTAGCCCCCGTGGTGGAACACCCCCTCACGGAACTGGCCGTCGGCCGTGAAGCCCGTGTCGTCCAGGTACCAGATGCGATCCCCCAGCACCCAGTAACGCCCCTGGTAGGCGCTCTTGCGGGTGCCGCGTTGCTCGTCGTACCGCCCGTTGGGCAGCAGCTCGTGGCGGATGTGGCCGCCCTCGCTCACCCACATGCCCAGGTGGCGGTGGCTGGCCGGGTTGTCGTGGTGGTTCGGGCCGGGCTGGCCGGGCACCTGAACCGGCGTTGGCAAAGGGTTCGACATCGCGGTGGCGGACGCGAGCACAAGAGCGGACATCAACAACGGGCGCTTCATCGCGTGCTCCGCGAGGCCCCCAGGCCACGCTCGTTGAACAGCTCCTGCAGCGCCTGCGAGGCCTCGATGGCGCGCGGAAAGCCGGCCGGCACCGTCACCAGGTAGACGACCTCCTTGAGCTCGTCCGGCGTCGCGCCCAGGTTGAGCGCATAGCCCGCATGCGTCTTGAAGAAACCGCGCAGGCCCAGCGACGCGAAGGCCGCCATCGCGGCCAGTTGCCGAGTTTTCGGGTCGAGCACCTGGCGGCCCCACACGTCGCCGAGGGCGTACGACGCGGTGCTCTCGGCCAGGAAGGGAAACTCCTGCCGCATGGCCTCGAACACCGGTTGGGGCTGGCCCTTGTTGAGATCGCTGAGCACCTGGAGTCCGCGCTCGAGGCGCCGATCGGGGTTTGCGGCCGCACCCGGTGTCGAGGCCTGCGCCTGCATGGCACAGAGCAAGGTGGCGCAGGCCAGGAAAAGGCTCACGCGGCGTCGGGACGGGCGGTGGGTGTGCGTGTTCATGGGTCTTTCAAAGAGAGGTGGATGGAACGCCACACTCTAGGAATGCCCACGACCGTTCGGTTGCCTGAATCCCCTGCCTGATTGCCCCTTTCTCCACGAGCGCCACACGCCCGTGGGGCGGCCTCCTAGATGTCCAGCGTGAGCGCCGGCGTCTTCGAGCCCGAGCAGCAGATCATCATGGTCCGGTTCGCGGCGCGTTCCTGCGCCGACAACACCAGGTCGCGGTGGTCGGGTTCGCCGCCGAGCACCGCCGTTTCGCAGACACCGCACACGCCCTGCTGGCACGAGGAAGGCACGGCCACACCGGCGGCCTGCAGGGCGTCGAGCACGGTGCAACCGGGCTGGATGGGGATCGTGCGCCCGCTGCGGGCCAGGTGCACCACGAAGCCGCCTTCGGTGGCGGGCGCGTCCTTGGCCGCGAAGTACTCCAGGTGCACGCGCGCGGGGTCCAGGCCCGCGCAGGCGGCCTCGAAGCTTTCCAGCATCGGCACCGGCCCGCAGCAATAGAAGTGCGCGCCCTCGGGCGCCTGCGCCACGATGCGGCCCAGGTCGAGCGGGGCGTCGCCTTCGTCGCGAAAGCTCAGTTGCACGCGCGCCGCGTGCGCGGCCAGCTCACCGACCAGGGCGGCGCGGCGGCGGCTGCGCGCGCGGTAGTGCAGCGTCCAGCCCCGGCCCAGGTGCTCCAGCCGCTGGGCCATGCTCCACAGGGGCGTGATGCCGATGCCACCGGCGATGAACACCGAGTGCGGCGCCGACTCGTTCAAGGCGAAGCTGTTGCGCGGGCCGTCCACGTCGAGCAGGGCACCCACGCGCGCATCGCCGTGCAGCCAGGCCGAGCCGCCCCGGCTGTCGGGCTCGCGTTTGACGCCGATCACATAGCGGTGCCGCTCGGCCGGGTCGTTGAGCAGCGAGTAGCTGCGCGTGATGCCGCGCGGCAGGCGCAGATCGATGTGGGCGCCAGCGTCGAACGGCGCCAACCCGGTGGCCTCGGGCGAGCGCAGATCGAACAGCAGCACGTCGTCGGCGCCATAGGCAATGGCGTGGATGCGAAGGGACACGGGGGCCATGGTGATCGCCGTTGCACTCACACCTTCTCCAGCCCGATCGCGCGGTCCAGGATGGCGCTGTCGCGGCGCAGCGCATCCACCGGGCCGTGGAACACCGGCACACCGCGTTCGAGCACGATCACCTCGTCCGCGAAATCGAGCACCACGTCCACGTGCTGCTCCACCAGCAGGCAGCCCACACCGGTGCGCTCGACCATCGCCGAGATGGCGTCCATGAGCTCGTCGCGCACCTTCGGGGCCAGGCCTTCGAGTGGTTCATCAAGCAGCAGCAGGCGCGGCTGCGCCATCAGCGCGCGCGCCACCGACAGCATCTGCTGCTCGCCACCCGAGAGTTGCGTGCCCCCGTTGCGGCGGCGCTCGCGCAGGCGCGGAAACAGGCCGTAGGCCGTCTCCAGCGCCGGCCCGCGCGCACGCCCTTGCAGCGCGGCGATCAGGTTCTCCTCCACGCTCAGCGACGGGAAGATGTCCCGCCCCTGCGGCACATAGCCCAGCCCGGCGCGGGCGCGCACGTGGGTGGGCCAGGCGCTGGCGTCCTGGCCATCGAACAGCACGCGGCCGCCTTGCAGCTGGGCGTGGCCCACCGCGCTCGCGAGCGTGGTGGTCTTGCCCGCGCCGTTGCGCCCGATCAGCCCCAGCTTGCGCCCCTGGCGCAGGGTGAAGTTCATGCCGTGCAGCACACGCGCACCGGCGTAGCCCGCACTCACGCCGTCAAACCGCAGTTCAGTGGCCGCCTGCATGGCCGCTCCTTCCGAAATAGATCTCGCGCACGGCCTCGTTGGCCGCGATCTCGGCCGGTGAGCCGCTGGCAAACACCGCGCCCTGCACCAGCACCACGATCTCGCGCGCGAAGCGAAACACCAGGTCCATGTCGTGCTCGATCAGCAGCACCGCCAGATCACCAGGCAGTTGCTCCACCGCCTCCAGAATGCGCCCGCTCTCGCTGTCGGGCACACCGGCGGCGGGCTCGTCGAGCAGCAGCACGCGCGGCTTCATGGCCAACGCGAGCGCGATTTCCACCAGCCGTTGCTCGCCCAGGGCCATCTGCCCCGCCACGCGGTCGGCCTGGCCCTGGATGCGCAGGCTGGCGAGCACCTCGTCCACATCGGCATCCACGCGCTCGCGCTGGGCGCGCGACAGCCACACGCGGCGCGACAGGCCGTGGCGGTGCAGCGCCGCGCACTGCACGTTCTCGCGCACGCTCAGCTCCTTGAACACGCGGTTCACCTGGAAGGTGCGCACGATGCCGGCGCGCGCCCGCTGCGCCGGGTTCCACGGGGTGACGTCCGCGCCATCGAGCCGCACCGTGCCCGCGGAAGCCGGCAGCACCCCGCTGAGCAGGTTCACCAGCGTGGTCTTGCCCGCGCCGTTGGGGCCGATGAGCGCGGTGCGTGCGCCGCTGGCCAGGTTCAGCGAGACATCGCGCGTCACCTGCAGGCCGCCGAAGGCCTTGCACAGGCCCCGGGCTTCAAGGCGGTCATTCGCCATGGCGCGCCTCCGTCCGGTTGCGGGCCAGCGATGCCAGGCGGTCCCACAGGTCCAGCAGACCACCCGGCAACACCAGCATCACCACCACCAGCACGACGCCGATGGCCAGCAACCAGTGGTGCGGGTTCAAGCCCGAGGCGATGTGGTGGATCAGCATGTACCCCACGGTGCCGAGCAGCGCGCCGGTGAGACGGCGTGTGCCGCCCAGCACGACCATGATGAGCACGCCGGCCGAGAGGTGGAAATCCAGCATGCTCAGGCTCGCGACCTTGGTGGTCTGCGCCGTGACCGCGCCCGCGGCACCCGCCACCGCACCGCCCACCACATAGACCGTGAGCAGTTGCGCATAGACGCGGCCGCCCAGCGATTCGACGCGGCCCGCGTCCAGGCGCACCGCGCGCGTGGTCAGGCCGAACGGCGACTGCACCAGTGCACGCAAGCCCGCATGGGCGAGTAGCAGCACCACCAGCGCATAGAAGAAGCCGGTGCGCCCCATGAAGTCGAACTCGAACACACCGAACAACGGGTCGATCGAGAAGCCGGACAGGCCGTCGTCGCCGCCGGTGAGGCGGCGTTGCCAGTTGACCAGTTCAAGCAGGAGCTGCGCGGTGGCGATGGTGAGCATCACCAGCGTGAGGCCGTGCGCGCGCAGCAGCACCGCGCCGCTGAGTGCGGCCACCAGCGCCCCGGCGAGCACCCCCACGCCCAGGCCGAGCAAGGGCGAAGGCGAGACGTGCAGCGCGAACAGGCCCGCGGCATAGGCGCCGGCCCCATACAACGCGGCCTGGCCCATGGACGCGATGCCCGCCTGCCCGAGCACGAGGTTGAGCGAGAGCGCCAGCACGCACATCACCACCATGTTGGAGAGGAAGCCCACGTCGTTGGGGAACAACCAGAAGGCGCCCACGGCCACCAGCGCGATGAAGGCTTCGGGCAGCAAGGGCACGCGCCAGCGGCGCGCCGCGCGCGCGGCCGGCGCGAGAGGAGATGTCAGGGTATTCATGCGCGGCGCCCGAAGAGGCCCTGCGGTCGCAGCAGGAGCACGAGGAACATGGTGAGGAAGAAAGACACGGAGGCCAGCGGTGGCATGAGGTACTTCATGGCGGTCTCCACGCCCCCGAGCAGCAACGCCGCCACGAAGGAACCCGCCAGCGTGCCCTGCCCGCCCACGGCCACCACGGCCAGGAAAGTGACGAGGTACTTGCCCGCGTAGGAAGCCTCCATGGGCAGCAGTTCCGCGCCCACGATGCCGCCGAGCGCCGCCAGGGCCGCACCCGCCGCGAACGCAATGGCGTAGAGGCGCGCGGTGTCGATGCCCACCACCTGCGCGATGGGCGCGTTGTCCACCGCGGCGCGCACGCGGATGCCGAAGTCCGAGCGCTCGACAGCGAACCACAGCAGCAGCAGCACCGCCACGCCCAACGCCATCACGAACAGGCGGTGCTTCTGCACCAGGCGGTAGCCGATGTCGATCGAACCCTGCAAGGCATCGGGCAGCGGCACGCTGGTGATGGCCGATCCGAACGCCATGTTCGCCAGCGCCATGGCGATGAACATGAGGCCGATCGTCACGAGCATCTGGTCCAGCTCGCTGCGGCGGTAGAAGCGGCGCAGCAGCCAGCGCTCGATCGGCACGGCCGACAGCGCCACGAGGCCGATCGCCAGCAGCACGCCGAGCCAGACCGGCAGGCCCAGCACCGCGGGCAGCGAGGCGGCCGCGAAGCCGCCCGCCATCGCGAAAGCCCCATGCGCGAGGTTGATCACGCGCATCAGGCCCATGGTCATCGAGAGGCCGATCGTGATCATGAACAGGACCATGGCGTACGCCACCCCGTCGATCAGGATGCTCCCGGCGAGTTGAAGGGTCATCGGCTTCTCCGCGCGGGCGCGTTCACTTGCCTTGCGACGCCGTGCGGCCGTGGTCGGGCTGCATCTCGTAGGTGTGGATCTCGCGGTTGCGGTAGCGGCCGGCGCTGTCCTTGTCGACCACGCGCACATAGACGTTCTGCACCAGCTCGCGCGATTGCGCGTCGATCTTCACCGGGCCGCGCGGGCTTTCCCACTGCCAGCCCTTGACGGCGGCCAGTGCCTTGGCGGGATCGCGCTGGCCCTTGGTGGCCTCGACCATGCGGTAGATGACGGCCATCCCGTCGTAGGCCCCGACGGACACGGCATTGAGCACGGTCTGGGGCGCGATCTCGGCCGCCGTCTTCAGGAAGGCCTGGTTCAGCGCGGACTCGTGGGCGGGCGAGTAGTGCAGCGCCGTCTCCAGGCCGAGCGCGGCGTCGCCGATGGCGGGCAGATCGAGCTCGCTGGTCTCGCCGGTGCCGATGAAGCGCACGCCCGCCTGCTTGAGGCCCGCTTCCGAGTAGGCCTTGATGATGGCGTAGGTGGGCGGGCCGCCGGGGCCGAAGACGAACACCGCGTCGGGCTTGAGCGACTTGATCTTCTGCATGAAGGGGCCGAAGTCCGAGGTCTTGACCGGGGCGCGGATCTGCTCGACCACCTTGCCGCCGCCGGCGGTGAACGTCTTCACGAACGCCGCTTCCGAGTCGAGGCCCGGGCCGTAGTCGCTCACCAGCGTCACGGCGGTGCGCAGCTTCTGGTCGAGCGCGTAGCGCGCGGCGGGCACCGTCACCTGCGGCAGCGTGTACGAGGTGCGCAGCAGGTACTCGGAGCGATCGAGGATGGCGGACGTGGCCGCGTTGAAGATCACGGTGGGCACCTTGGCCTCTTGCGCGATGGCGCCGACCGCGAGCGCGTCGGGCGTGAAGTACAGCCCGCCCAGGTACTGCACCTTGTCCTTCACGATCAGCTCCTGCGCGTGCGCGCGGGCCTGGGCCGGGTTGATGTCGGCGAGGTCTTTCCACACCACCTCGATGGTGGTGTCGCCCACCTTGGTGCCGTGCATCTTCTGGTAGGCCTTGACGGTGGCCTCCCACATCTTGCCGTTGGACGAGAAGGGGCCGGACAGCGGCGCGATGATGCCGACCTTGACGGTGTCGGCGAACGCGGTCGCGGCGCAGGCGAGCGCCAGCGCGCCCGCGATGAGTTGGCGTTTCATGGTGTTGTCTCCTGGGGTTTCGTGGGGCTGTGGCGGTCGATCGAGGCCGGTCAGGCCGCGCTCGGTTCGGGCGTGTCCGAGGTCGTGTAGAAGTTGCCGGACCGGATACGGACCAGCGCCTCTGCCTCGTTGAAATGCACGCCGGCGGGATCTCCCCCCTGCTGGACGATGGCGATCTGTTGCTTCATCTGGCGCCGCAGCAAGGCGATGCCGCGGTCGCTGGTGGCCAGGTGCTCTTCGCCGTGGAGCGTGACGCGGCCCTGGCCGTACTGGGCTTCGAAGTCGCCCGGGTAATCCTGCTTCTCCTGCTCGCTGAGCTCCTTCCAGGATTTGCCGTTGTGCATCTTGAACGGCGCGAAGTTGCCGGGCTTTCGGGTGCGCGCAGCGAAGAAGCCGCGGAAGTGCTGGTCGTCCACCGCCACGTGCCAGCCGATCCAGCGGCCCTGGCCCGGCGAGAGGTCGATCATGGGAATGGCCGAGACGTTCGGGAACAGCGCCGAGTTCACGCGCTCGAGCTTTTTCCCTTCGTCGAGATCGCGCCACGCGCGGTAGATCACGCCGCCATCGACCGCCTCGAAATCCACGCGCGGCAGGATCTTGAAGTTCTCGGCGAACTGGATGCCACTGAAGGTGGAATGGAGCACGTACACGTGGTACGGGTCCATGATGTTTTCCCAGTTCTGCAGCCAGTGGTAGGGCACGTGCGGTTCGTCCACATGGTCGGCGTAGCCGGCGAAGCCGCCACCGATGATCTCGATGAACTCGCCTTCTTCCAGGTCTTCCAGGATGTCGTAGCGCGGCAGCACCGGCTTCTTCTCCGGCGGCCCCATGTAGGCGAACACCAGGCCGTAACGCTCTTCCACCGGGTACCAGGGCTGGCGGGCGGCATCGCGGCGCAGCCCGCCTTCGGGTTCGCAGGGCTGGTTCAGGCACTGGCCGTCCACGGCGAACAACCAGCCGTGGTAGCAGCAGCGGATGCCCTCTTCTTCCACGTGGCCGTAGAACAGCGAGGTGCCGCGGTGCATGCAGCGTGGGTACAGCAGGCCGGGGCGGCCCGACTTGTCGCGAAACAGCACGAGGTCTTCACCCAGCAGGCGAACCATCTGCGGCCGATCGGTCACCTCGCTCGCCAGCGCGATGGGGTGCCAGTAGCGGCGCAGGTACTCGCCCGTGGGCGTGCCTTTGCCCACCTGGCTGAGCACCGGGTCGGGGTGGCCGGGGGTGTGGTGGTAGGCGCTGCTCTGCAGCTGCGCGGCGTCGACGATGGGGATGGTCTTGGTCATGGTCGTCCTGTGGGTGTCGGTGGGGTGGGTGCTCGCTGGATTGGAATAATATTAAGTATCTTGAAATTCAAGATAAGTGAAAACCCCGATACTTGAGCTTGAAAGCACAGAACCGTTTCCTCGACGATGAGCAAGAACCCACCCAAGACCCGATCGATCCGCGCCCGCGCCAGCGCCCCGGCCAAACAGTTGATGGAGAACTACGCCGAGGCGCTGCCCGCCCCGGTGGACGAGCTGGACCTGAACACGGTGTGGGGCAACGCCGACGTGCTGGTGCACCAGTGGCGGCGCGAGCTGGGCGACGAAGGTTCGGAGGCGGTGTTGCTGGGTGTTCGCATCCGGCGCATCGGCATGCTGCTGGACGAGATCACCATGGCGCACTCCGAGGCCGAGGGCGTGAAGCACACCGACTTCCTGCTGCTGATGGCCTTGCGCCGCCTGGGCGAGCCCTACGCCATGCGGCCCACCGACATCCTCAAGATGCACAGCGTGACCTCGGGCACCGCCACCTACCGCATCGACCAGCTCGCCAAGCAGGATCTGGCGGAACGCCTGCCGGACCCGCGCGACCGGCGCGGCTACCTGGTGCGGTTGACGCCGCGCGGCAAGCAGATCGTGGACAGGGTGATGGCCCGCATGCAGGCCGAGTTCAACACCCGGCTGGCGCCGTTTGCCAAGGTTGCGGGGGGGCACGACGTGCTCGAGGCCGGCCTGCGGCTGTTCGAGCTGTGCATCGAACCGGGCGCCGGCGCGGCGGCCGGCAACGCGGGTGCGGGCGACGCGTCGGCGCGCCCGTCTCCCCGGCGGCGATCAGCCGCGTAACCAGGCCAGCGGCACCATCACCAGCGAGGGGAACAGCACCAGCAGGAACAGCACCGCCGTCTGCGCCAGCAGGTAGGGCACGGAGCCGCGGATCACGGGCTCCAGCCGCTCCCAGGCCACCCCGCACACCACGTTGAGCACGGTGCCCACGGGCGGTGTGATGAGGCCGATGGCGTTGGTCATGATGAAGAGCACGCCGAAGTAGACCGGGTCGATGCCCGCCATGCGCACCACCGGCATCAGCACCGGCACCAGGATGAGGATGGTGGGCGCGAAGTCGAGTGCGGTGCCGACCACGATGAGCAGCAGCACGATGCAGAACATCAGCAGCATGGGCGAACCGGCCAGTGGCTGCAGCCAGTCGGCCACCACCATGGGGATGTTGGCCGCCGCGATGAGCCAGGCCGAAACCTGCGCCGCGGCGACGAGGAACATCACCACCGCCGAGGTCTTGCCGGCCGACAGCAGCAGGCCGTAGAGGTGCGAGAGGCGCAGGTCGCGGTAGATCACGAGGCCCACGAACAGCGCGTAGAACACGGCCACCACCGCGGCCTCCGTGGGCGTGAACAGCCCGGCCCGCAGCCCCCCCACGATGACCACCGGCAGCAGCAGCGCCCAGATGCCCGCCACCGTGACCGACAGGCGCTCGCGCAGGGTCTTGCGTGGCTCGCGCGGCATGTCCTCGCGGCGCGCCTGCCAGGCCCAGGTGATCACCAGCGCCACCGCCATCAGCAGGCCGGGCACGATGCCCGCCAGGAAGAGCTGGGTGATGGAGATGTTGCCGACCACGCCCAGCATGACGAAGCCGATGGAGGGCGGGATGACCGGCGCGATGATGCCGCCCGCGGCGATCAGGCCGCTGGCGCGCGGGATGTCGTAGCCCGCCTTGCGCATCATGGGGATGAGCAACGCGGCCACGGCCGCGCTGTCGGCGATGGCCGAGCCCGAGAGCGAGGCCATGACCACGCACGCGAAGATGGCCACGAAACCCAGGCCGCCCTTGAAGTGGCCGACCCAGGCGCCCGCGATGTCGACGATGCGCCGCGAGATGCCACCGGCGTTCATGAGCTCGCCCGCCAGCACGAAGAACGGGATCGCCATGAGCGGGAAGCTGTCGGCGCCCGAGAGCATGTTCTGCGCCAGGATCTGCGCATCGAAGATGCCCATCCAGGCCATCATCACCAGCGCGGTGGCCATGAGCGCCATGGCCACGGGCATGCCGATGGCCATGGCGGCCAGCAGCACCACCACGAAGATCACGATGACCATGGCGAGGCCTCCGGATCGTTCGCATCGGCGCGGCGCCAGAGCCACCAGGCCTCCACCAGCGCCATCAACGCCAGCGAGGCCGCGCACACATAGGCCGCGGCATAGGCCACCGCCATCGGTATGCCCGTGATGAGCGCGGTGTTGGCCACGTTGATGCCGTGCTGGCGCAACAGGCCCCACAGGAAAACCACGCAGCACGCGCTGGTGAACAGGCGGCTGGTGATCAGCGCCGCGCGCCGCGTGCGCGGTGTCAGGCGAATCACCAGCATGTCCACCCCCAGGTGGCCGTTCTCGCGCGCCACCACCACGGCGCCCAGGAAGGTGAGCCAGATGAACGCGAAGCGCGACAGTTCCTCGGAGGTGTTGATGCCCGAGTCGAACACGTGGCGCAGCACCACGTTGCCGAACACCATGACGCACATGGCCGCGAGGCACAGCACCATGACGACCTCGAGGGCGCGGAAGTAGAAGCGGGTGAAAGCAAGCATGTCGGAATGATCAGGCCAGCGGTGCGAACACCTTGCCGGGGTTCATGAGGCCCTGCGGGTCCAGCGCGGCCTTGATGCGGCGCATGAGATCGACGCCGGCCGAGCCGACCTCTTCCACCAGGAAGCCCTGCTTGTGCAGGCCGATGCCGTGCTCGCCGGTGCAGGTGCCGTCCATGGCGAGCGCGCGGCGCACCAGGCGCTCGTTCAGCGCTTCGGCGGCGTGCACCTCGGCGGGCTGCGCTTCGTCCACCAGCATCTGCACATGGAAGTTGCCGTCGCCCACGTGGCCCACCATGGGCGCGATCAGGCCGCTGGCCTTCAGGTCGTCGGCGGTCTGCACCAGGCAATCGGCCAGGCGGGAAATCGGCACGCACACGTCGGTGACGATGGAGCGGCAGCCCGGGCGCAGTTGCAGCGCCGCGAAGTACACGTTGTGCCGCGCCTCCCACAGGCGGGTGCGTGCCTCGGGCGTGGCGGCCCATTCGAAGCCCTGCCCGCCGTGTTCGGCCACGGTGTCGGCCACCAGGTCCACCTGCTCTTTCACACCGGCTTCGCTGCCGTGGAATTCGAAGAACAGGTGCGGCGATTCGGGCAGCGTGAGGTGGCTGTACGCGTTGATGGCGCGGATGGCCACCGGGTCCACGAATTCGCATCGCGCCACCGGCACGCCCATCTGGATGGTCTGCACCACGGCGGCGGTGGCGCTGTGCGCGTCGGGGAAGGCACAGACCGCGGCCATCACGTGCTCGGGCAACGGGTGCAGGCGCACCGTGGCTTCCACGATCACGCCCAGCGTGCCTTCGCTGCCCACGAACAGGCGCGTGAGGTCGTAACCCGCGGCCGATTTGCGCGCGCGCCGCGCGGTGTCCACCACCTCGCCTTCGGGCGTGACGACGCGCAGGTTCACCACGTTCTCGCGCATGGTGCCGTAGCGCACGGCGTTGGTGCCGCTGGCGCGCGTGGCGCACATGCCGCCGATGGTGGCGTCGGCCCCCGGGTCGATGGGAAAGAACAGCCCCTGGTCGCGCAGCGCGGCGTTGAGCGCCTTGCGCGTGACGCCGGGCTGCAGCGTGGCGGTGAGGTCTTCGGGGTGCAACGCGAGGATGCGGTCCATGCGCTGCAGGTTGAGCGTGAGGCCACCACGCGCCGCGAGCGTGTGCCCTTCGAGCGAGGAGCCCGCGCCGTAGGGCGTGATGGGCACGCCGTGCTCGCGGCACAGGCGCACCACGGCCACCACCTCGTCGGTGCTGGCGGGCCAGGCCACGGCCTGCGGCGGCATGGCGGCGAAGATGGACTCGTCGCGCCCGTGCTGGCGGCAGACCGCCTCGCTGGTGCTGAGACGGTCGCCGAGCAGGGCCCCCAGAGCGGCCAGGAAGGTGGGTGACAGCGGGGCGTTCACTTGGCGTTGGCGCGGGCCTTGCCGATCTCGGCGTGCACCAGGCCCATGAACTCGGGGCCGATCTTGTCGAGGTGCGGCGCGATCGCCGGCGCCACGAGTTCGCGGATCTTCTTCAGGTCGTCGGCGGGCAGCTGCGTCACCTGCACGCCCTTGTCCTTCATGCCCTGCAGGGCGCTGGCGGCTTCGGCGGCGTTGGTCTTGCGCTGGAGTTGCGTGGCCTTGCGCGCGGCCTCGTTCATGGCGCGCTGCTCGTCGGGCGAGAGGCCGTCCCAGAATTTCTTCGACACCGCGAAGATCAGCGGCGAGTACACGTGACCGCTGAGCGTCATGTACTTCTGCACCTCGTAGAAGCGCTGCGTGTACATCAGCACCACCGGGTTCTCCTGCCCGTCGAAGGCCTTGGTCTCCAGCGCCACGAACAGCTCGGACCACGGCAGCGGCGAGGCGTTGGCACCGATGGCCTTGAAGGCATCGAGCGTGAGCGGGTTGGGCTGCGTGCGCAGCTTGATGCCGCGCAGATCGGCCAGCGTGTTCACCGGGCGGCGCGAGTTGGTGATGTGCCGGAACCCGTTCTCCCACCAACCAAGCACCTTGATGCCCACGGCGTCGAGCTTGCGGTTGAGGTGCTCGCCCACCGCGCCGTCGAACACGGTGTGCGCCTCGGCCTCGCTGTTGAAGAGGAAGGGCACGTCCTGGAAGCCGATTTCCTTGACCTGGCCGAGCAGCGCGAGCGCGCTGCCGGTGTAGAACTCCTGCACGCCGCCCTGCAGCGCCTGCAGCATCTGTGGGTCCGGGCCCAGCGCCTGGTTGGCGATCACGGCGATCTTCATCTTGCCGCCCGAGGCCTGTTCCATCTCGGCCGCAAAGGACTTGGCGGCCTGGCCCGCCGGGTGCGAATCGGCCATGCCGTGGCCGAAGCGCGCCTGTCGGGCCTTGAAATCCTGCGCCAGGGCGGGCGCGGTCCAGGCGGTGAGCACGGCGGCCGCGAGCGCGGCCAGGAAATGGTGGCGTTTCATCGGGCGATCTCCTCTTCGTTTGCTGGGGTCGGCGGGTGGTCGGCCACGCGCGGGGAGAGCCGTTGCACCGGGTTGCTCAGCAGCCCGATGCCTTCGATCTCCACCTCGCAGACGTCGCCGGGTTTCATGTACAGGCGCGGTTCGCGCGCGTGGCCGATGCCGGCTGGCGTGCCGGCCACGATCAGGTCACCCGCTTCGAGGGTGAGCGCCGCGCTGATGGTTTCGATGAGCTGCGCGACGTCGAACACCATGTCGCGCGTGTTGGCCGACTGCACGACCTGGCCGTTGAGCCGGGTCTGCAGCGCCAGGCCACTGGCGCCGGGCGGCAACTCGTCGTCGGTGACGAGCCAGGGCCCGAAGGCGCCGGTGCCGTCGAAGTTCTTGCCCATGGTCCATTGCGGCGTCTTGAACTGGTACTCGCGCACGCTGGCGTCGTTGAAGACGGAATAGCCCAGCACATGGGCCAGCGCGTCGGCGCGCGCAATGCCGCGCCCGCCGCGGCCGATGACCACCACCAGCTCGCCTTCGTAGTCCAGCGTGTCCGACAGCTCGGGGTGGTGGATGGGCGCGCCGTGGCCGATGAGGCTGGTGGTGAAGCGCGAGAACAGCGTGGGGTAGGCCGGCTGCTCGAAGCCGCTTTCGCTGGTGTGGTCGCGGTAGTTCAACCCCACGCACAGGATCTTGGACGGCCGCGCCACCGGCGGCAGGTACTCCACCCGGGCCAGGTCCAGCGGCGCCTGGCGCGCCATGGCCGCGCCGGCCGCCATGAACGCCGCGCGCCCGGCCGCGATCAGCGCGTCCACTTCGCCCGGCCAGCCCGCGGTGCCGCGCACCGTGCCGTGCCATTGCCCGGTGTCGGGCCGGTGCACGGCCCAGCCGTCCTGCCCCGCCTGTCGGTATCGAACCAGTCTCATCCCCACTCCTGATGTGTGCCGCGGACGCCCCGCCGGATCGATCTATCTTAAAACTATAAATATATTTTCAGTCTCTAGGTACATTCCCCGATAAACTCCCGCGCCATGACTTCGCCCAAGCTCACCCAGGCCGACACCGTCGCCCAGCGCATCCGCGCCGAGGTTCTGCAAGGCGTGCTGCTGCCGGGCGAGAAGCTCAACATCAAGGCGCTGGAGCAGCGCTTCGAGGTGAGCCTGGGCGCCATCCGCGAGGCGCTGTCGCGCCTGGGTGCCGAGGGCCTGGTGGTGGCCGAGGCGCACCGCGGTTACCACGTCACCCCGGTGAGCCGTGAAGAGCTGATGGACCTCACGCACACGCGCATCGAGATCGAGGGCCTGTGCCTGCGCCGGGCCATCGCGCAGGGGGACGTGGAGTGGGAAAGCCGCATCGTGGCCGCGGCCCACCGCATGGAACGCCTGCAGGAACACGCGAGCGACAAGGAAGCGCGCCGCACCCCGGCCTGGAACCAGGCCCACGGCGATTTCCACGCCGCGCTGGTGGACGCCTGCCACAGCCCCTGGCTGCTGCGCATGCGCGAAATGCTCTACGCGCAGAGCGAGCGCTACCGCCTCATGTCGGTGCCCATGGGCACCGACCAGCGCGACGTGAAAGGCGAGCACCGCCGCCTGATGGACGCGGTGCTGCGGCGCGATGCGGAGCAGGCGGCGCAGGTGGTGCGTGAGCACTTCATGGCCACGGTGGACATCATCCTGCGCTCGCCGCAACTCAAGTAAGGCGCCGCGTGGTGTCGGCCTGCGTCATTGGCCGCATCACATCGGCCACCCACTGCATGAACACCTGCACGCGCCGAGGCAGGTGGCGCCGGTGCACATACAGCAGGTTCACGGGCATGGGCGCGGGGCGGTGGCGCGACAGCAGCACCACGAGTTCGCCGCTGCGCAGGCGATCGGCCACACCCCAGCGCGGCACCTGCACGATGCCCAGGCCCGCGAGGCAGGCGCCCATGTAGGCCTCGGAGTTGTCGACGGTGAGCGTGCCCGCCATGGGCACGAAGCGCGTTTCACCCGCGGCGTCGAGGTATTCGAAACCCGGTGAGCGCGCGCCCAGCGTGCCCACGTAGTGCACCAGCCGGTGCGCCGCCAGTTGCGCCAGCCGCACGGGTTTGCCGTGGGCCCGCACATAGGCCGCGCTGGCCACGTTGACCAGTTCGCAACCCCCGAGGGGCCGCGCCACCAGGCTCGAATCGCCCAGCGGGCCGATGCGCAACACGCAGTCGAAGCCCTCGCGCACCAGGTCCACGCGGCGGTCGGTGCTGCTGAGCTCGAGCTCGAGCCGCGGGTGCGCGGCCAGGAATTCCGGCAGGCGCGGCAACACCAGGGTGCGCGCCACGCCCAGCGGCATGTCCACACGCAGGCGGCCGGTGAGCACGGCGCCTTCGGGTTGGAACAGGGTGCGCAGGTCCTCCACGTCGTCGAGCAGGTCGCGGCAGCGCTCGCGGAACACCTGGCCGTCCTGCGTGATGGTGACGCGCCGGGTGGTGCGTTGCAGCAGCCGTGTGCCCACCAGCGCTTCGAGCTGCTGCACGGCTGCGGACACGCTGGCCTTGGGCAGGCCCAGGCTGTGGGCGGCCTGCGTGAAGCTGCCGAGGTCGGCCACGCGGGCGAAGACGTTCATGGCGTCCAGGGTGTTCATGGCATTCCTCCATTGTTCGGATAAAGCGAACAGATCAACCGGATGAAGCCGGTTTATCTGCCGATTCTCGATCAATAGACTGCCCCCCATCCACACCCATTTCAGGAACCCGCCATGAGCACCACCCCCAGCACCTCCACCATCGCCCTCGTCACCGGCGGCAGCCGCGGCCTGGGCCGCAACACCGCGCTCAAGCTCGCCGCGCGCGGGGTCGGCGTGATCCTCACCTACCGCAGCCCGGCCAGCGAGGCGCAGGCCGTGGTGGCCGAGATCCACCGGCTGGGCGCACGCGCCGTGGCCCTGCCGCTGGACGTGGGCAACAGCCGCTCGTTCCCCGCGTTTGCGCAGGCCGTGCGCGAGCAACTGCAGGCGGTGTGGCAGCGCGAGCGCTTCGACCACCTCGTGAACAACGCGGGCATCGGCATCCACGCGGCGTTCGCCGACACCACCGAGGCGCAGTTCGACGAGTTGATGAACATCCACCTCAAGGGCACGTTCTTCCTCACGCAGGCGCTGCTGCCGCTGATCGCGGACGGCGGGCGCATCGTGAACCTGTCGACCGGGTTGGCGCGCTTCGCGCTGCCGGGCTACGCGGCCTATGCCGCGATGAAGGGGGGCATCGAGGTGCTCACGCGCTACCTGGCCAAGGAGCTGGGCCCGCGTGGCATCGCGGTGAACGTGGTCGCGCCCGGCGCGATCGAGACCGACTTCGGTGGCGGCACGGTGCGCGACAACAAGGCCGTGAACGACTTCATTGCCGGGCAGACCGCGCTCGGCCGCGTGGGCCAGGCCGACGACATCGGCGACGTGATCTCCACACTGCTGCTGCCGCAGAACCGCTGGATCAACGCCCAGCGCATCGAGGCCTCGGGCGGCATGTTCCTCTGAAGCGGGCGCCGGCGCCCGGGGTCAGCCGTTCGGGATCTCGGGCTCGACCAGCTTCGCGAGCTGCTCGAGCGATTCCTGCCAGCCGAGGTAGCACATCTCGGTGGGAATCAGCTCGGGGATGCCTTCCTGCACCACCGTGAGTTCGGTGCCGCAGGACACGGCCTTGAACACCACCGTCACCTGCATGGTGCCGGGCAGGTTGGGGTCGTCGAAGGTGTCGGTGTAGCGCAGGCGTTCACCGGGCACGAACTCCAGGTACTCGCCGCCGAAGCTGTGCGAGTGGCCGGTGCCGAAGTTGGTGAAAGACATGCGGTGCCGGCCACCCGGGCGCGCGTCCATGTGCTGCACCTCGGCCGTGAAGCCGTAGGGCGGCAGCCAGCGGCACATGGCCGCGGGCTCGGTGAAGGCACGAAAGACGCGCTGCGGCGGGGCCTTGAGCACGCGGTGAAGGCGAACGGTTCCGGTGGGCATGGGTGAATCCTTTCGGGGGTTGAGGGGCGGTGACCGGTGGGTTGTCGGTCTCGCTGTCTGGACGACGGCAGACCGGGGCCGTGATCGACAACCGCCCGTCGGAACCACCGCGGGCGCGGCGACGATTCTCCAACGCTTCGTTGCACGCCGAAGCATCGGTGGCGCGGCGGCCCGCACAGTGCGGCCTCTCCCATCAACGCCCACCGGAGACCCGCGTGCACACCGTCTGCTTCATCCGTTACCAGCTCGATCCGTTCCAGATCCCGGCGTTCGCCGACTACGCCAAACGCTGGGGCGAGATCATTCCGCGCTGCGGCGGCCACCTCATCGGCTACTTCGTGCCCGACGAAGGCACGAACGACATCGCCTGGGGCCTGATCGGCTTCGACGACCTTGCCGCGTACGAGCGCTACCGCGCGCGGCTGCGCGCCGACCCCGATGGCCGCGCCAACTTCGAGCGCGCCCAGGCGCAGCGCTTCATCCTGCGCGAAGAGCGCAGCTGGCTCGGCACGGTACCCGGCACCTTTGCGCAAGCGCGGCAGGTGCAACCATGATCGCGGTGATCTTCGAGGTCGAACCGGTTGAAGGCGGGGCCCAACGCTACTTCCACATGGCGCAGGACCTGCGGGCGCATCTTGCGCACATCGACGGCTTCATTTCGGTCGAGCGCTTCGAAAGCCTGAGCAGGCCCGGCTGCTTCCTCTCGTTGAGCTTCTGGCGCGACGAATCGGCGGCCCACGCCTGGCGCAACCACGGCGAACACCGCCACACCCAGCAGGAAGGGCGCGACGGTGTGTTTGCGAACTACCGCATCCGCGTGGCCGAAGTTGTCCGAGACTACGGCCTGCGCGACCGCCTGCAAGCCCCGCTCGATTCGCGCACCGCCCTCAGATGAACACCCCACCGCGTTTCGAACCCGCCATTGCCTCGGTCGCCAGCCTGCTGGCCGACCCCTCGCGCTCGCAGATGCTGCTGCACCTGCTGGGCGGTCGCAAGGCCAGCGCGTCGGACCTGGCGGCCGTGGCCGGCATCTCGCCCGCCACCGCCAGCGCCCACCTGGCGCGCCTGATCGAAGGGGGCCTGGTTCGCGTGGAGCCGCGCGGTCGGCACCGCTACCACGCGCTCGCCGACGATTCCGTGGCGCGCCTGCTCGAATCGCTGGCCACGGTGTCGGAGCGGGCACCCACCAGCCCCGCCTGGCGCCACCCGGCCCGGGCACGCCTGAAACTCGCTCGCTGCTGCTATGGCCACCTCGCGGGCGAACTGGGTGTGAAGCTCTTCTCGGGCCTGGTGCAGCAGCGTGCCTTCCAACCCATGCCCGAAGGCCTGGCCCTCACGCCCCAAGGGCACGGGGCCTTGAAGGCCCTCGGCTTCACGGCCCCCACGCCAAACCGGCGCCGACGATTCGCCTACGCGTGCCACGACTGGTCCGAGGGCGTGGACCACCTCGCCGGCGAACTGGCCGACCAGCTGCTGCAGCATTTCATCGAACAGGGCTGGTTGCGCCGCACCGAGGGCCGCGAACTCGGCATCACGCCGCGCGGGCATTCGATGCTGTTGCCCGCGCTGCAAACCATGGCGGCTTGAACCGGGCCGGCCCTACAGGCCGAGCCAGCGCGCCAGCCAGTGCCGCTGCTCACGCCGCGGGGGCGGGGCTTCGATGCCCAGCGCGTTCAGGCGCTGCGCGATCCCGGCCAGGCCCGCGCGCTGCGCGGCCTCGATCGGCACCAGGCCGTCGAACTCCGAGTGCAGGCGAGGGTTGGCGCCGTGATCGAGCAGGTAGTGCGCGATGGGCTCCTGCCCCGCCAGGATGCAGGCCACCAGCGGGGTGGAAAGGAATTCGGGGTGGGCGTAGTTCACGTCCACCCCGTTCTTCACGTGGTACTGCACCAGCGCGAGATCGCCTTCGCAGGCCGCGTTGAACAGCTCCTTCCAATCGCCACCGGACATGCGCCGTCTCCTTGTTGTGTGGAATGCGAGGGCGCCAGTATCGCCGCGCAACACCACAAAAAAAGGGGCTACCCGCGTGGGCAGCCCCTTCAACCTTGGAGACGCGAAGAACGCGAAGGCGATCAGTTGGCGATGGCGGCGCCGGGCGCTTGCACCACGGCGTTGCCTTGCGCGGCGCGCAGGCCGGCCAGGCGAACTTGCTCGGCTTGCTCAACGCTCGGGAAGGCGGTGATCTCGCCACCGTTGAAGTAGCCCTGGCGCAGCGCTTCGGCGGCCTCGGCACGCACCTGGGTGCGGCTCACGCCAGCGAAGTTGCTTTGCGCAGCGGCCAGGCGGGTGTCGCTGTCGACGGCGCCGTTGGCGGCCACGATGGTCTGGCCATCACCCAGTTCGAAGGTGCCGGCGTCGCGGGCAGCGACGGCCTGGGCACGCACTTCGGCGCGGCTCAGCGTCGAGGTGAAGGGCGGGTCCACGAAGATCGGGCCTTCGGCGAAGGCGGCACCAGCGGTGAGGGCGAAGGCGATGGGGAGAAGAGCGGCTTTCATGACAGTTCCTTTGACAACGGGTTGAGGGTTTCCAGTTCTGTCGAACACGTCGTGTTGTGTTCGGCATGGGATGAACTTTAGGGTTTACCCGGACAAAGAAAAACAGCGCGCGCCACAACGCAAAGTTGCGGAATCCGCAACGAAGGGCGCCGGCCCTCAGGAATCCTGGAAGAGGCTTTCGCGCACCCCGGGCACCTCGGGCAGCGCGAATTCCTGGCGCACCGCGCGGCCGAAGTAGCCCTGACGCACCGCCTGGCTCTTCTGCCAGGCCACGATGGTGTTCTGCGCCTTCTGCGCTTCGAACAAACGCATCGGTGGGGTGCGGAAATAGATGATCAGCGCGGCCTCGCGGGGGTTGAATCCCTCGCTCAAACCGAGCGCCACCACGGCCCGGTGCAGCTGCCGGTTGACCGTGTTGGACGGAATCCCCAGCTCCCGCAAAGCGAAGTCGAGACCGATGCGGAACCAAGCCTTCTTGAACATGCGGAAATTAGATCATCGGCACCGCCGATTCGCGCCGCCGAAACGTGCGGGTTTCTGCTCATCTGTGGGAAAACCCGGGGGAGTTCCTTGACCCCACGGGTCATGGATCCGGTGCACGGTTTGCGACACAGTCGAGCCAGCACAACCCAGGAGCATCACCATGACGGAACTTGTCCAACTCCCCCTCTCCGTGGGCCACATGATCGGCCTCGGCGCCCTCGGGTCCTGCATCGGCATCGGCCTGATGGCCAGCAAGTACCTGGAAGCCTCGGCGCGGCAACCGGAAATGATGGAAGCGCTGCAGCCCAAGGTCTTCCTGCTCGCCGGCCTGCTCGACGGCGCCTTCATCATCGCGGTCGCGCTGGGCGTGTGGTTCGCGCTCGCCGCGCCCTTCCCTTCGTGACGGCACTTGCACCCACCCCGCCCCGGCGGGTGGTGCTGATGGGCGCCGTCGGCCGGGCGGGCCGCGCCGTGCTGCGCGAGCGGCTGGGCGGCGTGGGCGCCCCTCCCGTCACGGTGCTCTGCACGCGCCCCTTCGCGCACGTGCCACAAGGCTTGCGGCAGGCCGTGGTGCAGGGCAACGATTGGCGCGACTGCCTGCCCTGCGTGACCGCGGGGGACGAGGTGGTCATCGTCGTCGATGCCCAACGCCACGCGCGCGAGGCCGTGTTCTGGCAGCCCCCGCGCACCGGGCTCATGCCCCTGCTCGATGCCTTGCACGCCGCGGGCGTGCGCCAGCTTGAATGGGTGGCCGGCCCCGGGCACGCGCCACTGCCGGCAGAAATTGCCACCCTGCAGCGCCTGGGCTTTGCGTGGCGCGACGCAACGGCCCCGCCACCCCAGGCACCGCAACACACCCCACGCAGCGCGCTGGAACGGCTCGCGGCGTGGATGCTGCACACGCTGCTCACCACCATGGAGGCGCTCGGTGCCAGGCGGCGCTGACACCCGCGGGGCCGCACCTACTGGCGCAGGATCTTCTCCATCGCCTTGCCTTTGGCCAGTTCGTCGACCAGCTTGTCCAGGTAGCGGATCTTCTGCACCAGCGGGTCGTCAACCGCCTCCACCCGAACCCCGCAGACCACGCCGGTGATCAACGCGGCGTTGGGGTTCAGCGCCGGGGCTTCGGCGAAAAAGGTTTCGAAGTCACTCTCCCGCTCGATCTGCCGTTCCAGCCCGGCCTGGCTGTAGCCCGTCAACCAGCGGATGACCTGATCCACCTCCGCCCGCGTGCGCTGTTTTCGTTCCGCCTTCTGAACGTACAGCGGGTACACCTTCGAAAACTTCATCGCGAAGATCCGGTGGTTGGGCATCGTCGTTCCTTTCATGGGCGGCTCGATCACGGCGGCCGGCGCAGGCTCACTCCACCGTCACGCTCTTCGCCAGGTTCCTCGGCTTGTCCACGTCCGTGCCCTTGGCCAGCGCGGTGTGATACGCCAGCAGCTGCAGCGGCACCACATGCAGGATGGGCGAGAGCGCACCGTAGTGCTCGGGCATGCGGATGACGTGGATGCCTTCGCTGCTGGCAATGCGGGTGTCGGCGTCGGCCAGCACGTAGAGCACGCCGCCGCGCGCACGCACCTCCTGCATGTTGCTCTTGAGTTTTTCGAGCAGGGCGTCGTTGGGTGCCACCGTCACCACGGGCATCGCGGCCGTCACGAGCGCGAGCGGGCCGTGCTTGAGTTCGCCGGCGGGGTAGGCCTCGGCGTGGATGTAGCTGATCTCCTTCAGCTTCAGGGCGCCTTCGAGGGCGATGGGGTAGTGCAGGCCGCGGCCCAGGAAGAGCGCGTTGTCCATGCGCGCGAAATCCTCGGCCCAGCTGATGATCTGTGGCTCGAGCGCCAGCACCGCCTGCAACGCCACGGGCAGGTGGCGCATGCGCTTGAGGTACTCGGCTTCATCCGTTTCGCCGAGATGGCCGCGCACCTGCGCGAGCGCGAGCGTGAGCAGGAACAGGCCCGCCAGTTGCGTGGTGAAGGCCTTGGTGGAGGCCACGCCGATCTCGACGCCGGCGCGCGTGATGTACGCGAGCTTGCATTCGCGCACCATGGCGCTGGTGGACACGTTGCAGATGGTCAGCGTGTGCGGCATGCCCAGGCCCTGCGCATGGCGCAGCGCGGCCAGGGTGTCGGCGGTTTCGCCGCTCTGGCTGATGGTGACGACGAGCGTGCGCGGGTCGGGCACGCTGGTGCGGTAGCGGTACTCGCTGGCCACCTCCACCTGCGTCGGAATTTTCGCGATCGATTCGAGCCAGTACTTGGCGGCGCAGCCGCTGTAGTAGCTGGTGCCGCAGGCCAGGATGAGCACGCGGTCGATCTCCTTGAACACGCGGTACGCCCCGTCGCCGAACAGCTCGGGTGTGATGCCGGCCACGCCTTCGAGCGTGTCGGCAATGGCACGCGGCTGCTCGAAGATCTCCTTCTGCATGTAGTGGCGGTAGGGGCCGAGCTCGGCCGCGCCGCTGTGCGCGTGCACGGTGCGCACCGGGCGCTGCGCGGCGTCGAGCGAGCGGCCTTCGCCATCGGCGATCCAGTAGCGGCCCATCTGCAGATCGACGAGGTCGCCCTCTTCCAGGTACACGATCTGGTCCGTCACGCCCGCGAGCGCCATCGCGTCGCTGGCCAGGAAGTGTTCGCCGTCGGCGCCCACGCCCAGCACCAGCGGCGAGCCGGCGCGCGCGCCCACCACGCGGTGCGGCTCGTCCTTGTGGAACACGGCCAGGGCATAGGCGCCGTGCAGTTGTTTCACCGCGGCCTGCAGCGCAGCGAACACATCGCCGTCGTAGAGCGAATCGATCAGGTGCGCGATGACCTCGGTGTCGGTCTGGCTCTCGAACACATAGCCCCGGGCCTGCAACGCGGCGCGCAGCTCGTCGTGGTTTTCGATGATGCCGTTGTGCACCAGGGCCACGCGGCCCGCCGCGCCGCTTTGCGCGCCCGGCCCGTGGCTGAAGTGCGGGTGCGCGTTGTGCACCGCCGGCGCGCCGTGGGTGGCCCAGCGCGTGTGCGCGATGCCGGTGCCACTGGCAATGCCCTCCGTTTGCACCTGCTGGCCCAGTTCGGCCACGCGGGCCACGCTGCGCGCGCGCTTCAAGCCACCGCTGTGCACGGCCACGCCGCACGAGTCATAGCCGCGGTACTCCAGCCGCTGCAGGCCTTGAACCAGCACGGGCACGATGTCGCGCCCCGAAACCCCCGCCACGATGCCGCACATGAACGCCTCCGTTGTTTGAATGTGGGTGAATGCTAGAGATGTCGATATGAAATTAATGATCGATGTTTCTGTGAATCTGGCAATTTCGTTCACCTCAGTGCATGATCGCACTATTCATTCATTTCCATTAGAAGCATGGAAGAAATCGCCATCGACGCCATCGACCTGCGGCTGCTCGAGCTGCTGCAAGACGACGCCTCGCTCAGCAACCAAGCCCTCGCGGAGCGCGCCCACCTCTCGCCACCCACCTGCCTGCGCCGCGTCAAGCGCCTGCGCGAGCGCGGCCTGATCGCCCGCGAAGTCGCCCTGTTGAACGCCGATCGCCTGGCCCCGCTGCTGGGCCACGGCCTCACCGCGCTGGTGGAGGTGACGCTGGAGCGCCAGGGTGCCGAGGCGCTCGACGCCTTCGAACGGCGCGCCGTGGCCGAGCCGCGCGTTCAGCAGTGCTACCGCGTGAGCCCGGGGCCCGACTTCGTGCTGGTGGTGCGCTGCACCGACATGCCCGACTACCTGGCGCTCACCCAGCGCCTGTTCACGGGCGACGCCAACGTGCGCAACGTCAAGGGCTTCTTCAGCACCCGTTGCGCCAAGTTCGATCCGCGGCTGCCGCTCAGACCCTCGATGTGACCGAACGGCTTAAATACGCCGGGGAGTTCGCCTCAAAACGCACACTTCCGCGCACTGCGTCCACACATGGGTGTTGACGGATCGACGAGGGTGTAACAACCTCGCAACAAATCGCGCCATTCCGGGGATGATCGGCGCTTCAGGAGGTTTTACGCATGGACATGGTGGTGACGGGATCGGTGATTGCCGCGGTGGTGCTGGCGCTGTGCGTCTGGCTCTACCTGCGCTTCATGCGTTCCCAGGACGACGGCCGCGACGACCGCTTCGGCCCGGAGCGCATTCTCTCGGCCGAACAGGTGGCGATGCTTGACTACCTTCAGGACACGTTCCCCGGCCAGGTCGTGCTGCCCAACGTGTCCCTGGCGAACATGCTGTCGGTGCGGCGCGCGGGCAACAAGGCCGCGGCCAAGCAGCGCCTCAAGGAACACCGGGTGGATTTCGTGGTGTGCGCGCCCGACGGCCGCCCCACCTTCGCGTTCGACATCGAGCAGTACCACCTGAGCAACGCCGAGGCCAAGGCCCAGCGCGTGAAGGCGAAGAACCGCATCCTGAAGACGGCCGGGGTGCGCTTCCTGTTCCTCAAGAACGGCATCCACCGCATGCCCTCGCCGGCCGAGTTCCGCGCGCAACTCAACCTGGTGGAACTGCCCAAGCCCAAGGCCGCGCCCGCGCCCGCTCCGGTGGAGCGCGACAGCGTCATCAAGGACCTGGAAAGCCAGATGTCCACGCTGGACGACCGCTACGCCAACTCCGCTTACCGCGACTCCGAGGTGATGGGCCTGAGCGGTCTCATGAGCCTCGAAGACGAACTGGCCGCGCCGAAATCGCGCCAGGACCCGCGCCGCTACGACGGCGGCTCCTTCGACGTGCGCGGCGGGCGCTAAGCCTTCTTCTGCTTCTGTGGCCGCTGCCAGCCCGCGATGCTGGTCTGCCGGCCCCGCGCCACCGCCAGCGCACCGGGCTCGGTGCTCTTGGTGATGGTGGAGCCTGCGCCCACCGTGCCGCCGGCACCGATGGTGACCGGCGCCACCAGCACGCAGTTGCTGCCCACGTGCACATCGGCCCCGATCACGGTGCGGTGCTTGTTCGCGCCGTCGTAATTGGCGGTGATGCTGCCGGCCCCGTAGTTCACGCGCTCACCCACGGTGGCATCGCCCAGGTAGGCCAGGTGGTTGGCCTTGGCGCCCGCGGCCAGGGTGCTGTTCTTCACCTCGACGAAGTTGCCGATGTGGACCTCGGCGCCCAGGTCGGCGCCGGGGCGCAGGCGCGCGAACGGGCCCACCAGCGCGCCCGGGCCCACGCGCACGCCGGCCGCTTCACCGTCCACGTGCGTGAACGGGTGGATCACCGCGCCCGCCTCGATGCGCGCGTTCGCGATCACGCAGTGCGCGCCGATGCGCACGCCATCGCCCAGTTCCACGCGGCCCTCGAACACGCAGTTGACGTCGATCTCCACGTCCTGCCCGCAGACCAGTTGGCCGCGCACGTCGAAGCGCGCGGGGTCGGCCAGGCGCACGCCTTGCGCCATGAAGCCGTCGGCCAGGCGGCGCTGGTGCGCGCGTTCCAGTTCGGCCAGTTGCTGCGGGCTGTTCACGCCCGCCACCTGCACGGCGTCGGCGGTGGTGATCGCCCGCACCTCGCGGCCTTCGGCCACGGCGTGTTTCACCACGTCGGTCAGGTAGTACTCGCCCTGGCTGTTGTCGTTCGTGAGCCGGCCCAGCAGCCCCTTGAGCAGCGCGGCGGGCGCGGCCATCACGCCGCTGTACCACTCGGTGATGCGGCGCTGCGCGTCGTTCGCGTCCTTGTGCTCGACGATGGCCTGCACCGATCGCGTGGCGTCGCTGGTGCGCACGATGCGGCCGTAACCGGTGGCGTCTTCGCCGGTGTCGACGCTGAGTAGCGCCAGGTGCTGCCCGGCGCTGGCCTGCAGCAGCTTCTGCAGCGTGGCGGGCTCGATCAGGGGCACATCGCCGTTGAGCACCAGCACGACGCCGTCGTCGGCCAGCACCGGCACCGCCTGCTGCACCGCGTGGCCGGTGCCCAGTTGCGGCTCCTGCCGCACGAAGCGCAGCGCGGTGCCCGCGGGCGCCTGCAGGCCGGCTTCCACCTGCTCGGCGCCGTGGCCCGTGATGACCACCACCGAGCGCGCGGATAACCCCGCGGCGCAATCGATCACATGCTGCGCCAGCGCACGGCCGCCCAGGCAGTGCAACACTTTGGGCCGCTGGCTCTTCATGCGCGTGCCCTTGCCCGCGGCCATCACCACCACATCCACCGGTAACGACATGAACACCTCTTTCGCGATCGACAGGCGCGCCCGCTGGAGCGGCGCCGGGTTGCGGCGGATTATCGCCCGCACCCTCGTGGTGCTTGGCGCGGTCGCGGCGCTCACGGCCTGCACCGCGGCCCGCCTGGCTTACAACCAGGCCCCCACGCTCAGCTACTGGTGGCTCGACAGCCATTTCGATTTCGACGACGGGCAGTCCCTGCAGGTGCGCGACGACATCGGCGCGTTCTTCGCCTGGCACCGGCGCGAGGAACTGCCCACCTACGCGGGCCTGCTGCGCCAATGGCAGGGCATGGCGCAGCGCGACATCACCACCGACGAAGCCTGCGGCCAGTTCGAGACCATCCGCGCGCGCCTGGCCGTGGCGGGCGATCGCGTGATCGACCCGCTGGCGCGCCTGGCCCCGCAGCTCACCCCCGCACAGCTGGAGCACCTGCAGCGCCGCCAGGCGCGCAGCAACGACGAGTTCGAGCGCGATTTCCTGCGCGGCACCCCCGAGCAACGCCTGCAACGCCGGCTCGACAACACCGTGTCGCGCAGCGAACGCTTCTACGGCACGCTGAGCGAACCCCAGCGCCAGTTGCTGCGCCGCTGGCTGGTGGATTCGCCGTGGGAGCCGCAGCGTACGCAGGCCGAGCGCCAGCGCCGCCAGGCCGATCTGCTGCAGACCCTGCGCCGGGCCCAGGCCGAGCCCGCGCAGGCCCCGGCCGCGCTGCGCGCCCACCTCGACCGCCTGATGCGCTCGCCCACGCCGGGCTACCAGGCGCACAGCGAGGCCGGCGTGCGCCACGGCTGCGCGCAGTTCGCGGCCCTGCACAACAGCACCACGCCCGCGCAGCGCGAGAACGCCGTGCGCGAACTGCAAAGCTACGAACGCGACCTGCAGACGCTGAGCGCCCAGCGCTGAACCCGGCTTCACCACGTTTTGGTGCGTGCCGCGCACCGCGAACGCCCGCGCGCGCACATCGGCAGTGCATCAGGCTTGCATACAAGCTTGATGTGGCGGTGGCACGGATCTGGCATGCAAGCGCGCCATGGTCAGTTCCACCGACATCGCCCAGCGCATCGTCGCCGCCATCCTGGCGCAGCGCCTGGCCCCCGGCACGCGCCTGGGTGAGCAGAACCTGTCGATGCTGTTTGACTGCAGCCGCACGCTGGTGCGCGAAGCGCTGGTGCGCCTGGCCGCGCGCGGCATCGTCACCGTGAGTTCGCGCCGCGGCTGGTATGTGGTGCAGCCTTCGCACGAAGAAGCGCGCGAGGCCTTCGAGGCGCGCCGGGTGATCGAGACCGGGCTCATCCGCAGCAACGGCCGCGTCGACAAGGCCGCGCTCAAGCGGCTGCGCCAGCACATCCGCCAGGAGCAGGCCGCCCTCAAGGGCGACGACGTGGGCCAGCGCAGCTACCTGCTCGGGGATTTCCATGTCTGCCTGGCCGAGTGCCTGGGCAACCAGTTGCTGGCCGAGACGCTGCGCGACTTCACCGCACGCACCACGCTCATCGCCATGCTCTACCAGAGCTCGCACGACGCCGTGCAGTCCTGTGCCGATCACGTGCAGATCGTCGAGGCGCTCGAGCGCGGCGACGTGAGCGCCGCCGAAACCCTGATGGCCGCGCACATCGGCCAGGTGCAGGCCGCCCTGCGCCTGAGCGCGCCCACCGACCCCCTGGCCGACCTGCGCGAGGCGCTCGCGCCGGTGCGCGACGCCGCGCCTCCGGCCAAGGGCGCCCGCAAGCCCAAGACCCCTTCATCCCCCGACCGCGAAACCTACCTAGGAGCCCTGCTATGAACCCCGTGCAACGCCGCGCCGTCCTCTTCACTGTTCTCGCTGCGGCGTTGGCCGCGGGCCACGCGCAGGCGCAGACCGCGCTCGACGCCGTGATGAAGGACAAGCTCATCAAGATCGCCGTGCCCACGGACTTCCCGCCCTACGGCTTCGTCGGTATCGACCTCAAGCCGCAGGGCCTGGACGTGGACACCGCCAACCTCATCGCCAGCAAGCTCGGCGTGAAGGTGGAGCTGGTGCCCGTGACCAGCGCCAACCGCATCCCCTACCTGCAGACCAAGAAAGCCGACCTGGTGATCTCCACGCTCGGCAAGAACCCCGATCGCGAGAAGGTGATCGACTTCACCGTGGCGTATTCGCCTTTCTTCCAGGCCGTGTACGGGCCCAAGAGCGCGGCGCTGGCCGACTTCAATGCGCTCGGTGGCAAGAGCATCGCCGTCACGCGCGGCGCCATCGAAGACCAGGAACTCACCAAGATCGCGCCGGCCAGCACCGACATCAAGCGCTTCGAGGACAACAACGCCACCGTGTCGGCCTTCGTGTCGGGCCAGACGCAATTCATCGCCACCGGCGTGTCCGTGGCGGACAACATGATCAAGCGCAACCCCGCACTGGGCGCCGAGTACAAGCTGCTGCTGAAAGACAGCCCCAACTTCATTGGCGTGGCCAAGGGCGAAGACGCGCTGCGCACCAAGGTCAACGAGATCATCCTCGCGGCCAAGAAGGCCGGCGAGCTCGACACGCTCGCCAAGAAGTGGCTCGGCCGCCCGGCCGGCACGCTGCCCGAGTAACACGCCGCACACGCACTGAGACGACGCCACCATGGGCATCGAACTCGACTTCCTGGCCGTGCTCGCGCAGTGGCCGCTGCTGCTCAAGGGCATGGCCTGGACGCTCGGGCTCACCGCCGTCTCGGCCGTGCTGGGCGTGGCGCTTGGCGTGGCCTGCGCCTGGGCCCGCACCGACGGGCCGGCGCCGCTGGGCTGGCTCGCGGCCACCTACGTGGAGCTGATCCGCAACACGCCCTTCATCGTGCAGCTGTTCTTCGTGTTCTTCGGCCTGCCCGCGGCGGGCGTGAAGCTCACGCCCGAACTGGCTTCGGTGATCGCGATGGTGATCAACCTCGGGGCCTACGCGGCAGAGATCATTCGCGCGGGCGTGGAGGCCACGCCGCGCGGCCAGTTCGAGGCCGCGGCCAGCCTGGCGCTGTCGCGCGCGCAGACCTTCGTGCACGTGGTGCTGCCGCCCGCGCTGCGCAAGGTCTGGCCCGCGCTCACGAGCCAGATCATCATCGTGATGCTGGGCTCGGCCGTGTGCGGGCAGATCGCCACCGAAGAACTGAGCTACGCGGCGAACCTGATCCAGAGCCGCAACTTCCGCGCCTTCGAGGCCTTCATCATCGCCACCGCGCTGTACCTGCTGCTGTCGATCGGCGTGCGCGCCCTGCTCAACTGGCTGGGCCCGCGTTTCCTGTTCGGAGGCCGCCGTGGTTGATTTCTCCCTGTGGGACATCGTGCGCAACCTCCTGCTGGCCGCGCGCTGGACGGTGGTGCTCTCGTTGATCGCCTTCGTCGGCGGCGGCCTCGTGGGCCTGTTGCTGCTCGTGGCGCGCACCGCGCGCTGGCCCGGCGCCATGGCCTTCGTCAAAGGCTACGTGCAACTGTTCCAGGGCACGCCGCTGCTGATGCAGCTGTTCCTGGCCTATTTCGGCCTGGCGCTGTTCGGCTTCCAGACATCGGCCTGGGTGGCCGCTTCGCTCGCACTCACGCTCTACACCAGCGCCTTCCTGGTGGAGATCTGGCGCGGCTGCGTGGAAGCCGTGCCCAAGGGCCAGTGGGAAGCGGCGCAGAGCCTGGCCCTGAACTTCGGCGAACAACTGCGCCACGTGATCCTGCCGCAGGCGCGGCGCATCGCCATCGCGCCCACGGTGGGGTTTCTGGTGCAGGTCATCAAGGGCACGGCGCTGGCCTCGGTGATCGGCTTCGTCGAGCTCACCAAGGCCGGCACCATGATCACCAACGCCACCTTCGCCCCCTTCCTCGTCTACAGCTGCGTCGCGCTCATGTACTTCGCGCTGTGCTTCCCCGTGAGCTGGTACGCCCGCACGCTCGAAAGGAAACTGAATGCCCGCCGTTGAAACCACCGCCGCACCCGCGGCCACCGGCCACGCCATCGTGCAGATCGGCGCCTTGCGCAAGGCCTATGGCGCCAACGAAGTCCTCAAGGGCATCGACCTCGACGTGAAACGCGGCGAGGTGGTGGCCATCATCGGCAAGAGCGGCTCGGGCAAGAGCACGCTGTTGCGGTGCATCAACGGGCTGGAAGTGTTCCAGTCGGGCACGCTCACGGTGGACGGCCAGCCGCTGCGCCACGGCGACGCCGCGGCCATGCGCGAACTGCGTCAGCACGTGGGCATGATCTTCCAGAACTTCAACCTGTTCCCGCACCTGAGCGTGGGCCGCAACGTGATGCTGGCGCCCTCGCTGGTGAAGAAGGCGCTGGAAGCGCCCAACGCGGAGCGCGCGCGCAAGCTGCTGGAGCGCGTGGGCCTGGCCGACAAGTTCGACGCCTTCCCCGACCAGCTCTCAGGCGGCCAGCAGCAGCGCGTGGCCATTGCGCGCGCGCTGGCCATGCAGCCCAGCGTGCTGCTGTGCGACGAGATCACCTCGGCGCTCGACCCCGAACTCGTGGGCGAGGTGTTGCAGGTGGTGGAGTCGCTCGCCAACGAAGGCATGACGCTGCTGATGGTCACGCACGAAATGAATTTCGCGCGCAAGGTGAGCGACCGCGTGATCTTCATGCACCAGGGCCGCGTGCACGAGATCGGCCCGCCCGATCAGCTGTTCGGCAGCCCCACGACGCCGGAACTCAAGCAGTTCCTGGCGTCAGTGCACTGAACGCAGCCATATCCAGATCACGCCCAGCGACAACAGCGTGACAGGGATGCCCACGATCGCGTGGCGCTTCCAGTCGATGACGATGCCCTGCTGGCGCGCGAGGTCGGCCACGATGAGGTTGGCGATCGAACCCACCAGCAGCAGGTTGCCCGCAAAGGTGGTGACGAGCGCGAGCATCACGCCCGCCCCCGGCTCGCCCGCCAGGTGCGGCAGCAGCAGCATCACCGCCGGCACGTTGGACACCAGGTTGGACAGCGCCACGCCCACCACCAGCAGCGGCCCCGGGTCGCCCAGGCGCACGCCGCGTTCGGCCAGCCAGGCCACGGCCTGGGCCGACAACCCGGTCTGCTCGAAGGCGTGGTTCACCACGAACAGGCCCATGAAGAGGATCAGCAGCGGCCAGTCGACCAGCTTCATGAACTCGGCCGACGCAAGCCGCCGGCTGAGCAGCAGCAACGCCGCGCCCAGCAAGGCCATCACCTCGTGCGGCCCGTCGTGGAACAGGAACAGGCCCATGAGCACGCCGGCCACCGCCAGGCCCTTGACGGTCTGCCACAGGTTGAAGGGCGGGTCCTCCGAGCGGCGGTCGATCACGGGGTAAGCGTCCACCGGCGCGTGCGGCACGCAGACCAGCCAGCCCCACAGCACCACCAGGCTGATCAGCACCGGCACGAAGGCGGTGCGCGCGTAGTCGGCGAAATCGAGCCGCAGCACCGAACCGATGAGCATGTTCTGCGGGTTGCCGATCAGCGTGGCGGCCGAGCCGATGTTGGCCGCACAGGCCAGGCCGATGAGGAAGGGCAGCGGGTTGGTGCCGCGGCGCACGCACAGCCGCGCCACGATGGGCGTCATCGCGAGGCAGATCACGTCGTTGGAGAACACCGCCGACAGCAGCGCCGCCACGGCGATGAGCGCGCCCAGCAAGGCGGAGTCCGACAAGGGCAGCGCGCCCACGCGGCGCGTGACGGCCGCGTAGAAACCGCCCAGGCGCATCTGCGCCGAGATCACCATGAACGCGAACAGCAGCAGGATGGTGGGCAGGTCCACCGCCTCGGCCGCTTCCACCACGCCCATGCCCGAAATGGCGATCACCGCGATCGCGCCGAGCAGCGCCACGCCCGAGCGGTCCAGCCTCAGCCGCGGCAGGCCGCCCAGGAACATGCCGAGGTAGACCACGCCGAAGATGAAGACGACGGCCCAATCGGCGGCGGCGACGAACAGAGGGTCGGAGGAGGCCATGGAGCGCGCATCGTAGCGGTGGGCAGCAAAAAGCCGCCCGAAGGCGGCTTCTCGATGGAGGCGGGCGTGTGACAGGCGGTCAGGCCTGAAGCGCCGCTGAGCGCTTGTAGGCCCACCCGCTGCGCGGTCAGGCCTGCAAGGCCGCCCACATCTCCTTGTCCCGCTCGGCCGTCCAGATGCGCGGGTTCTTGATGCCCTTGGCTTCGTCGTAGGCGCGGCTCACGTCGAAGGGCAGGCAGTGTTCGTAGATGAAGACGTGGCCGAACACCGGGTCCATGCTCTTGCGGGTGTGGGCCATGGCGGCTTTCAGGTCCATGCCGGCGGCGGCGGCTTCCTGACCGGCCTGGAACAGCGTGGTCACCCAGCGTTTCGTGTAGTCGAGCGCCTTGTTCACGTCGGCGTTGCCCTTCATGGCCTCGCCGCGGCCGGGCACGATGGCTTCGGCCTTGAGGGCGCGCAGGGCCTCGAGCGTGGCGGGCCATTCGGCCAGTTGGGCGTCGCCGGTGTAGACGCCGGCTTCGTACTCCACCAGGTCGCCGCTGAAGAGCACCTTCTCGCTCTCGACCCAGGCGATGGTGTCGCCGCGCGTGTGGCCCTGGCCCGGGTGCCAGATCTCGACCTTCACGCCGCCCAGATCGAGCGTGAGCGAGCCCTGGCGGCCGGGCGTGCCATCGCCGATCACCATCGTGGGCCAGGTCAGGCCGGGCACGCTGTCGGCGCCGCGGAACAGGCGCGGGAAGCGCTCCATCTCGCTCTGCATGTCCTCGGCGCCGCGCTCCACGATGAGTTCGTAGGTGCCGCGGCTGGCGATGACTTCGGTGGCGCCTTCGGCCACGTAGGCGCTGGCGCCCAGCACGCGCACCGCGTGGTAGTGCGTGAGCAGCACGTACTTGATGGGCTTGTCGCTGACCTCGCGGATGCGCGCGATCAGGTCCTGCGCCATGGCGGGCGTGGCCGTGGCGTCGCTCACCATGATGAATTTCTCGCCAATGATCACGCCCGAGTTCGGGTCGCCTTCGGCGGTGTAGGCCCAGCAGTGCGGGCTGAGTTGCTCGAAGGTGATCTTCTTGTCCTGCAGGTCGGCCTGGGAGGCGAAGGCTTTGCTCATGGCGGTCTCCGTGGGAAAGCGCGGATTTTACTTAAACGAAATTCGTTTCATATCCGTAAACGCCCGAATGCCCGACCGAATTCAGGGGCGACGGCCGGCAAAGCCGCCTTCGATAACCGCCACCACCTCTTCGGCAAAGCCGGCGTAGCTCATGGGGCCGCCCGGGCGCAACCAGATGAAGGTCCAGTTGATCATGCCGAACAGCATCATGGTCAGCGCGGCCTGGTTGGTGGCGTTCACCCGTTCGGGGTAGGCGCGCTTGATGAAACGCGTGAAGGCGGCCACCACGTCGCGCTGGCGGTTCACCACCAGTTCGCGCTGCGCCTCGCCCAGGAACTTGGTGTCGGACACCAGCGCCGCGTGGCGTGTGGCGCTGGTTTCGTACTCGGCCAGGAAGGCGCGCACCAGTTCGCTCAACGCGTCGCGCTCCGACAGGTTCTTGCGCTGGGCGCGGCCCTCCGCCTCGCCGATGAGCGCGAGCAGGCGTTGCGTGTAGCGATCCAGCAGATCGAACAGGATCGCTTCCTTGCTCTCGTAGTAGTGGTACAGCCGCGCCTTGCTGGTGCCGCAGGCCGTGGCGATGTCGTTCATGCTCGCGGCCGGGAAGCTCTGGCGCGCGAAGCACTGGGCCGCGACGTCGAGGATCTCGTCGCGTTTGAGGTCGTGGGTCGCGGACTTGGGTCGGGCCATCGGTGGATTCTGCCCGCGCGCGCAGAATGCGCGCATGCCCCAGCCGCCCGATCCCTTCGTCGAACACGTGCAGGAACTGCTCTCCAGCCTGGGGCCGGTGACCGCGCGGCGCATGTTCGGGGGCTGGGGCCTGTCGGTCGATGGCCTGAACGTGGGCATCGTGGCCTGGGACACGCTGTTCCTCAAGACCAACGCCGAGACCGAGCCCCGCTGGCTGGCGGCCGGCAGCCGGCCGTTTCTCTACGAAGCCAAGGGCAAGTCGGTGCGGCTGAACTACCACACCCCGCCCGACGAGGCGATGGAAGCACCGGGGCTGATGGCGCCCTGGGCGCGGCTGGCCTTGCAGGCGGCCCTGGCGGCGCGCGCCCCGAAACCCCGGGCCAAACGGCCGGCGGCAGCGGCGGCGAAGAAGACGCGCAGCACGCCGGCCAGGAAGCGCTGAATCAGGGCTGGTTGGACTCGAACCGCGAGAGCACGCGGCCGCGACCGGCCACCAGGAACTCGCCGTAGCCCAGCACGCCACGCAGCAGCCGGGCAAACGCCACCGCCACCTGGCCCAGGGCCATGCCGAGTTCGCGCGTGGGCCTGGCCACCTCGCGAGCGAAGCGCCCGGAGGGCTCCGGTACCGGCAGCACGCACCAGTCGAACCGCAGTGCGTCGCCGCTGGCCCAGGGCTCCATCACGAGGTGCGTACCGGCGGGCACGCGCAGGGTTTCGCCGGCCTTGAGCACGAGGTCGTCCAGCCCCGCCACCACCTGGGGCAGGTTCAGGGTGACCCAGGCACGGCCCTGGTTGATGGTCAGGCAGCTGTCCTCGGCAGGGAACAGGCTGATGGCGCGATGCGCGGCCACAAGGTGGCCGCGGCGGATGGAGTTTGATGCCGATTCAGAACGGGTTTGCATGATGTTTCTCCCGAAGGAATTGCTGATGTGGCGGGATGAATACTCCACTCCCAGGGAGTATTCGTCCAATGAAACCCGGCTAAGCTATTGATTCCTTCAGCGCATCAATGCCCGGCCATGTCACTCACCGCCCGCCACCCCCGCACCCGCCCCATCGGCATGGGTCACCTGCGCGCTTTCGAGGCGGTGGCGCGGCACCTGAACTTCCGCGCCGCGGCCGAAGAGCTCTCCCTCACACAGAGCGCAGTGAGCCGCCAGATCCAGGCGCTGGAAGACGAGGTGGGCACCGCCCTGTTCCTGCGCCACACGCGCGCGGTGGAGCTCACCAGCGCGGGCTCGCAGTTGCTGCGTGCGGCCTTCAGCGCGCTCGAACGCATGGACGCCACGGTGCGCCAGATCCGCCAGAGCGCGGGCCGCAAGAGCGTGGCCATCACCACCTGGGCCTCGTTCGCCTCGATGTGGCTGATCCCGCGGCTGGAAGCTTTCCAGCGCGACCACCCCGACATCGACATCCGCATCGACGCCACCGACTCGGCGGTCGACCTCTCCACCGCCGACGTGGACCTGGCCCTGCGCTACGCCGTGCCCCAGGCCGTGCCGGCCGACGCGCTGCGGCTGTTCGGCGAGAAGCTCACCCCCGTGGCCAGCCCCTGGCTGTTGCAAAGCCACCCGATCCACCGCATCGAAGACCTCGCGGGCTGCGCACTCATCGAGGCCGGCGACGCGCACCGCACGCGCCACCTCGAATGGCTCACCTGGCAGCGCTGGCTGGACCACTTCGCCGGCCCCGAACCCGCGCCGCGCGGGCGCGGCAAGGCCACCCCCAAGCCGCGCCTGAACCCGCAACGCTGGCTGTATTTCAACTACGCGCAGCAGATCGTGCAGGCGGCCGTGATCGGCCAGGGCGTGGCACTGGCCCGCCTGCCGCTGGTGGCCGAGAACCTGGCCAGCGGCGCGCTGGTGGAGCCGCTGCCGCACGCACGCATCGACTCGCCACTGGTGTACTGGCTGATGGTGGCGCCGCGCAGCGCGCAGCGGCCCGAGGTGAAGGCCTTCGCCGACTGGCTGCTGCAACAGGCCGCAATCACGCGCGAGGCGATCGGCGACGTGCCCGACCCCGACACCGTGGACAACATCGACTGACCCCATGAACAGCAGCAACCTGCGCAGCATCGTCGCGATGCTGATCGCCGTGGGCTTCTTTGCCCTGATGGACGCCGTGCTCAAGACGCTCGCGGCGCGTTACCCCGTGCTGCAGATCGCCGCCCTGCGCGGCCTCACCGCGTTGCCACTGGTGTTCCTCTACATCAGCTGGCGCGGCGCCTGGCACACGGTGCTGCGCGTGCGCTGGCCGCTGCACGTGCTGCGCGGCGTGCTGGGCATCGTCATGCTCACGCTGTTCACGCTCGGTGTGCGCACGCTGCCGCTGTCGGCCGCCTACACGCTGTTCTTCATCTCGCCGCTGCTCATCACCGCGCTCTCGGTGCCGGTGCTCAAGGAGCGCGTGCCCGCCGCGCACTGGTGGGCCATCGGCGCGGGTTTCATCGGCGTGCTGATCGCGCTGCGCCCGAGCGGCGAAGACCTGCAGGCCGGCCTGGTCACCGTGGGCGGGTTGGCGGTGCTGGGTGCGGCGCTGTGCTACGCGGTGGCCGCCGTGACCGGGCGCCTGGCCAGCCGCACCGACAGCAGCGAGGCACTCATCCTCACGATGATGGTGGCCATGGCCCTGGGCGCGGGTGCGCTGGCGCTGCCGAACTGGCAACCGATCGCCCGCGCCGACCTGCCGCTGCTGCTCGCACTGGCGATCACCGGCTTCTGCGGCCAGCTCGCCATCACCGAGGCCTTCCGCCACGGGCAGGCGTCCATCGTGGCGCCGTTCGAATACAGCGCGCTGGCCTGGGGGCTGGGCCTGGACTGGCTGATCTGGCAGGCCCTGCCCTCGTCGCACACCTGGCTGGGTGCGGCCATCGTGATCGGCAGCGGGCTCTACCTGATCCGGCGCGAGAAGCGCATCACCGAAGTGCACGCAAGCGCCGAGCACCCCTGAACGGCCTCAGTCCACCGGCCAGGCCACGCCGGTGTCGACCAGCACGGCATCGAGCGGCATGTCGTGCGGCTCGGGCCGCAGTTCGGGCACGAACGCGAAGTCGTAGCCCAGGCCCACGGTGAAGGGCCGCGGCGCGAGCGTGGCCAGGGTGCGGTCGTAAAAGCCGCCGCCGTAGCCGAGCCGGTAACCGCCCGGCCCGTAACCCACGCAGGGCACGAAGATCAGCGTGGGCACCACCACCTCGGTGTCCTTGGGCTTGGGGATGCCGTAGGCGTCTTCCTCCATCGGGCAACCGGGGTACCAGGTGTGGAAGGTCAGCGTCTTGTCGATCTTGTTGATCACCGGCAGGCCGATGCGGCGGTGCCGCGGCTGCGCCTGCGCGTCCTCCTCGCGGCCCGCCTCCTGCCAGCGGAACAGCGCGGGCAGCGGGTCGAACTCGCCCTTGATGGGCCAATAGGCACCGATCACGGTGTCGGGCCGGTTGACCAGCCACACACGCATCACGCGTTGCAACTGGTCGTTGCGCCAGAGCCGGTCGGGCAGCGCCTGGCGCTTGTCGATGAGCGCCTTGCGCCAGCGCGCCTTGGCCTCGCCCGGGCTGCCGCCGGCCGTCCTGCCGTCGGGGGAAGGGGAACTCTGACCGGGCTTGCTGTCCATAATCCTCGCGTGTTCCGAGTGATCGATTCAGGGAAGTGAGATGCCGTTGATTCCGCCGCTGTGGCGCGCCACGCGCCTGGGCCGCCGTTTGATTATGGCGGCGCTGCTGCTGCCCGCGCTTGCCTCGTCGCAACCCGCGGGCGACAAGACCCTGCTCGACATGCGCACGGCCTTCGGCCGCAACCAGGGCAGCGAACTCACGCGGCTGCTGCCCGCGGTGCGCGGTCATGTGCTCGAGCCATTGGCCCGCTACTGGGAAATGCGCGCGCGGCTGGACACCGCGAGCCCGGCCGAGATCCGCGCCACGCTCGACGCCATGGCCGGCACCTACTGGGAAGACCGACTGCGCAACGACTGGCTGCTGCAACTGGGCCGCCAGCGCGACTGGGCGCGCTTCGAGGCCGAACGCCCGTTGTTCCGCATGAACGACGACCGCCAGATCACCTGCTACACCGTGATGCTCGACGCCGCGGGCAGCCGCCTGCCGCCCGAGGTGGCGGCCGAGCGCGTGCGCGAGTTGTGGCTTGTGCAGCGCGACAGCGACGACGGCTGCACCACGGCCGCCAAGGCCCTGCTGGCCAGCGGCCACCTGAAAGACGCGGTGGTCTGGCAGCGCGCGCGGCTCATGATGGAAGTCAACCGCGGGCGCGCCGCCAGCGAAGCGGTCGCCCTGATCGACCCGGCGCGCGCGGCCCAGATCGAGGCCATCGCCGACCAGCCCGCGAAGTACCTCGACGACAAGCTCACCGCGATCCGTTCGCGCACCAAGGAGCTGGTCACGCTGGCGCTGCTGCGCCTGGCCGCGCAGGACGCGAACGCCGCGGCCACCGAACTCGACAGCCTGAAGTGGCGCACCCAGCTCAGCGCCGAGGAGCGCGGTTGGGCCTGGGGTGCCATCGGGCGGCGCGCCGCGCAGCGGCTGCAGGACGACGCGCTCACATACTACGCGCGCGGCGACGTGCAGCACATGACGGACGAGCACCTGGCCTGGATGGCGCGTGCCGGCCTGCGCACGGGCCGTTGGGACGCGGTGCGCGACGCGATCTACGCCATGAGCCCGGCGCAGCGCAACGAGACCGCCTGGGTGTACTGGCGCGCGCGGGCCATCGAGGCCCTGAAGGAACCCGACGCCACCGTGGCACGCGCGCAGTCGCGCGCGCTGCTGGAGTCCATTGCTTCGCCCGGCAGCTTCCACGGCATGCTCGCGCTCGAATCGCTCGGCCTGCCCATCACCGCGCCCGCGGCCCCCGAGCCGCTCACCGCCGATGAACGCCGCGCCGCCGCACAGGACGCCGGCCTGCGCCGCGCACTCGCCGCCATGCGCCTGGGCCTGCGCAGCGAAGGCGTGCGCGAGTGGAACTACCAGGTGGCCCTGCACACCAGCGGCGGCATGGGCGACCGCGAGCTGCTCGCGGCGGCGGAGATCGCCTGCCGCGAACAGATCTGGGACCGCTGCATCAACACCAGCCTGCGCACGCGCGACGCGGTCGACCAGACCCAGCGCTTCCCCACGCCCTACCGCGAGCAGGTGATCGCGCGCGCACAAGAGATCGGGCTCGACCCGGCCTACGTCTATGGCCTGATCCGGCAGGAGAGCCGCTTCGTCACCGACGCCCGCTCGCACGTCGGCGCTTCGGGCCTGATGCAGGTGATGCCCGCCACCGCGCGCTGGACGGCAAACAAGATCGGCCTGAGCAACTGGCGCCCGCAGCAGATCACCGAGCGCGACACCAACATCCAGATCGGCACCGCCTACCTCAAGTTCGCGCTCGACGATTTCGAGGGCTCCATGCCGCTGGCCGCCGCCGCCTACAACGCCGGCCCCAGCCGCGCGCGCCAGTGGCGCAACGGCCCCGTGCTGCCCGGCGAGATCTGGGCCGAGAACATCCCCTTCGAGGAAACGCGCGATTACGTGCAACGCGTGCTCGCCAACACCACGCAGTACGCGGCGCTGCTCACCGGCCAGCCGCAATCGCTGCGCGCGCGCCTGGGGCAGGTGGGCCCGCGCGCGCCCACCGCGGCGGCCGTCAACACGGACTTGCCCTGACCCCATCACCACGCCAACGCGGGAGGATCGCCCCATGAAGAACGTCCTCGTGCTCGGCGGCACCGGCTTCGTCGGCCGCCACACCTGCGAAAAGCTGCACCGCGATGGCTGGAACATCACCGTGCCCACCCGGCGCGCGGCCAACGCCGCGCGGGTGCAGCACCTGCCGCGCGTCACGGTGCTCGAGGCCGACGTGCACGACACCGGCCAGTTGCTGCGCCTCATGGCCCCGCAGGACGCGGTCGTCAACCTCGTGGCCATCCTGCACGGCAGCGAGGCCGACTTCGAGCGCGTGCACGTGGAACTGCCGCTGGGCATCGAGGAAGCCTGCCTGGCCGATGGCGTGCGCCGCCTGGTGCACGTGAGCGCACTCGGCGTGGCGCCCGACGCGCCCTCGCACTACCAGCGCAGCAAGGCCCGCGGCGAGGAGGTGCTGCGCGGCGCGAACCTCGATCTCACCGTGCTGCGGCCGAGTGTGATCTTCGGCGCCGGCGACCGCTTCCTCAACCTCTTCGCGCGGCTGCAGGCCCTCGCCCCCGTGCTGCCCCTGGCCGGCGCCGACGCCCGCTTCCAGCCCGTGTGGGTGGAGGACGTGGCCGCGGCCATTGCCGCCTGCCTGCGCGACGACGGGCCCGGCCGCCGCAGCCACGGCCAGACCATCGAATGCGCCGGCCCCGAGGTGCTCGGCCTGCGCGAGCTGGTGCAACTCGCCGGGCGCCACGGCAGCCGCGAGCGCCCGGTCATCGGCCTGCCCCGGGCCGTGGGCCATTGGCAGGCCGCGTTCATGGAATTGCTGCCGGGCGAGCCGCTGATGAGCCGCGACAACCTGGCGGCCATGTCGGTGCCCAATGTGGCCAGCGGCGCCTTGCCCGGGCTGGACAGCCTGGGCATCACCCCGGCCAGCGTGCACGCCATCGCGCCCACCTACCTCGGCCCGCGCAACGGCCGCAGCCAGCTACTGCATTGGCGGCAGCAGGCAGGACGTTGATCGGACAAATCGCCCACAGCCGCCATTGAAACCGTACGGGGGTGGTGTTATTTGCCACACTCGCGCCGCTCGAAAAGAGCACCTTCAACTTAATTCAAGGCAAGGCGCACATGACCCTCCCAGCCCCCATCGTTTTGTCTCCCCGCCCCCGCCAAGGCGCCATCACCGAGAGCCAGCGCGACGTGGTCAACCGCCTCAAGCGCATCGAAGGCCAGATCCGCGGCCTGATCGACATGGTCCAGGACGGTCGGTCCTGCGAAGAGGTCGCGCAACAGATGTCGGCCGCACGCAAGGCCATGGACAAGGCCTTCTACCGCATGATGGCCTGCTCGATGCTCGACGCGGTGGCCGAAGCCGCCGTCGAAGGCCCGGCGATGCGCGACGTGGAGCGCTCCACGCGCATCCTCGAAAAATACGCCTGATCGCCCACCATTGATGTGCGGCCCGCATCCATCGGGCCGCCTTTTGGCATCGATCGCAGGGCCCGGCCGGCCTACCATCGCCCGGTCCACACGGAGCGACCCATGGCCCTGCAACTCATCATCGGCAACAAGAACTACTCTTCCTGGTCCATGCGCCCCTGGGTGCTGATGCGCCAGGCCGGCATCCCGTTCGAGGAAATCCAGATCCGTTTCGACTCGTTCGAGTCCGATTCGGTCTTCAAGCGCCGCGTCTCCGCCATCAACCCGGTCGGCAAGGTGCCCGCCCTGCTCGACGACGGCTTCGCGGTCTGGGATTCGCTGGCCATCGCCGAGTACCTGGCCGAGCGCTTCCCCGACGAGCGCCTCTGGCCCGCCGACCCGCACCAGCGGGCGCGCGCGCGCAGCGTCTGCGCCGAGATGCACAGCGGCTTCGGCTCGCTGCGCAACCACTGCCCGATGAACATCGAGGCCTCGCTGCCCGACACCGGCCAGTTGCTCTGGCGGGACCAAGCCGGCCTGCGCGCCGACGTCGCGCGCCTGACCGCGATGTGGACCGAACTGCTCGCCGCGCAGCCGGCCGACGGCCTGCTGTTCGGCCACTTCACCATCGCCGACGCCTTCTTCGCCCCGGTGTGCACGCGCATCCGCACCTACGGGTTGCCGGTGCCCGGCGCGGTGCAGGCCTACATCGACCGCGTGCTCGCCCTGCCCGGTGTGCGCGCCTGGGTCGACGACGCGTTGGCCGAGCACGACTTCATCGCGTTCGACGAACCCTACCGCCTGGGGCCCGCCGCGCGCTGACCCCCGCCTACACTCCCGCCCATGCAGATCTACCTGGTGGGCGGCGCGGTGCGCGATGCCTGGCTGGCGCGCGAGTCCGGCCGGCCCACGCCCCATGGCGCCGACCGCGACTGGGTGGTCGTGGGCGCCACGCCCGAGGCCATGGTGGCCGCCGGCTTCGAGCCCGTGGGTCGCGACTTCCCGGTTTTCCTGCACCCGCAGACGCATGAGGAATACGCGCTCGCGCGCACCGAACGCAAGACCGCGCCGGGCTACCACGGCTTCGCCTTCCACGCCGCGCCCGGCGTCACGCTCGAAGAAGATCTGGCGCGGCGCGACCTCACGGTCAATGCCATGGCCGTGGCCGCCGAGCACGCCGACCACCCGGTCGACGCCCCGCTGATCGATCCCTGGGACGGGCTGGCCGATCTGCGCGCGCGCACGCTGCGCCACGTCACACCCGCCTTCGCCGAAGACCCGGTGCGCATCCTGCGCGTGGCGCGCTTCGCCGCCCGCTGGGGCGACTTTTCCGTCGCTCCCGACACCCAGGCCCTGATGCGCGCCATGGTCGAACGCGGCGAAACCGACCACCTCGTGGCCGAACGTGTGTGGCAGGAAATCGCACGCGGCCTGATGGAAGCGCACCCCGGCCGGCTGATCGCCGTGCTCGACGATTGCGGCCTGCTCGCCCGCTGGGGCCTGCAAGCGCTGGCCGATTCGGCGCTCACCCCCGCGCTCGAGAACCACGCGCTGTTCGCCAACGCCACCTTGCCGGTGCGCTGGAGCTGGCTGGTCAGCGCCCTGAACGACGAAGCCGCCTTGCGCGCGCTGGCCGATCGTTGGCGCGTGCCCAACGACGCGCGCGACCTCGCGCTGCTGGTGCAGCGCGAACGCCGCGCATTGCCTGAAGCCACCAGCCCGCCAGCCGTGCTCGACCTGTTCGGCCGCTGCGACGCCTGGCGCAAACCAGCGCGCTTTCGCGAGCTGCTGCTCGCCCTGAACGGCGAGGCCCTGGCCGACGCGGATGGCGGCGCCGCGCTGCACGCCACGACCGCGCGGCTGGCCCGCCAACTGGCCCGCCTCGACACCCTGGACGCCGCCGCCATCACCCGCGCGGCACTGGCCGAGGGCTTGAGCGGCCCCGATGTGGGCAAGCGCTTGCTCTCGGCAAGGCTCGCTTTGCTTCAAGCCGATCCCGAGCGCTAACGGCAAACCGGCGCTGTCAAGCCGCGCCGGTTTGCCGCAGCGCAGCACTGCGGTAAGTCGCCGGCCACTTGCCTCATGGCACCCCCCGGGGTACGGTCCCCGGTTGATGACAACGACGCTCCCCTCCCTGTCGGCCGGGCGATCGGCGCTGTTCCTGGACTTCGACGGCACCCTGGCCGAACTCGCCAGCCGCCCCGACGCCGTGCAGATCCCGCCCGATCTGCCCCCCCTGCTGGACGCCCTGCACGCGCGCCTCGGCGGCGCCTTGGCGCTCGTGACCGGCCGCGCGCGCGACGACCTGCAACGCTGGCTGCCAACCCACCGCTGGCCCGGCGCCTTCGAGCACGGCGCGGTGCGCGTGGATGGCGAAGGCCGCTTGCGGCTGACCGAGGTGCCCGACCTCGGCGCCATCACCGCCACCGCCCAGGCCTTCGTGGCGCGCCACCCGGGCCTGGTGCTGGAGGTCAAGCAGACCTCGCTGTCGCTGCACTTCCGCCTCAACCCCGCGCTCGGCCCCGCCTGCGTCGAGCTGTTGTCGCGCGCGATCGACGGCATCTCCGGCCTGCAACTCATGCACGGCAAGGCGGTCGTGGAGGTCAAGTCGCCCCGCGTGGGCAAGGGCCGCGCGATCGAGGCCTTCATGGCCGAAGCGCCGTTCGCCGGCCGCCGGCCGTGCTTCGCCGGCGACGACACGACCGACGAAGACGGCTTCGCCGCCGTGCACGCGCTGCGGGGCGACAGCATCAAGGTGGGCGATGGCCCCACACACGCGCGCCACCGCTGCGCCGACCCGCAGGCGCTGCGCGCCTGGCTGCACCACACGCTGGAGACCACGGCATGACCGGTTTCGCCACCCCCGCACCGCCGTCCCTGCACCTGGGTGTGATCGGCAACTGCACCGTCAGCGCCTTGATCGACGCACACGCGCGCCTGGTCTGGGGTTGCCTGCCGCGTTTCGATGGCGACCCGGTGTTCTGCGCCTTGCTCGGCGGCGAGCAGGCCGACGCCGGCGACTGGGCGATCGAGATCGAGGATTTCGCCGAAGCGCGCCAGCGCTACGAACCCAACACCGCGGTGCTGATCACCGAGCTGTGGGACCGCCACGGCCAGGGCCTGCAGGTCACCGACTTCGCGCCGCGCTTCGCGTCGCGCGGGCGCTTCTTCCGGCCCATGCAGTTCGTGCGGCGCGTGCGCGCGCTCAAGGGCACGCCACGCATCCGGGTGCGCCTGGCCCCGCGGTTCGACTGGGGCGCACACGCGCCGCGCATCACCTCGGGCAGCAACCACATCCGCTACGTCGGCGAGCACCTCACGCTGCGCCTGTACACCGACGCGCCCATTAGCCACGTGCTCGCGGCCGAGCCGTTCCTGCTGTACGGCGAACACAACTTCCTGCTCGGCCCCGACGAGACCATCGCAGGCGGCGTGGGCGACACCGCGCGCCACTTCGAGCAGGAAACGCTGGCCTACTGGCGCACCTGGACGCAGCGCCTGGCGCTGCCGCTGGAATGGCAGGACGCGGTGATCCGCGCCGCCATCACGCTCAAGCTCTCGCTGTTCGAGGACACCGGCGCGATCGTCGCCGCCATGACCACCAGCATCCCCGAGTCGCCGCACAGCCAGCGCAACTGGGACTACCGCTACTGCTGGCTGCGCGACGCCTTCTTCGTGGTGCGCGCGCTCAACAGCCTGTCCGAGGTCGGCACCATGGAGGACTACCTGCGCTGGTTGTCCAACGTGGTGGTGGGCAGCACGCGCGAAGGCGCGGGCCATGTGCAGCCGCTGCTGGGCGTGGGCCTGGAGCGCAGCCTGCCCGAGCGCACCGTGGCGCACCTGCCGGGCTACCGCGGCATGGGCCCGGTGCGCGTGGGCAACCAGGCGCACGAGCATTTCCAGCACGACGTCTACGGCAACATCGTGCTCGCCGCGGCGCAGGCCTTCCACGACCGGCGCTTGCTGCACCCGCCCGGGCTCGACGAGTTCGAACGGCTCGAAGCGATCGGCGAGCAGGCGGTGCGCGTGTTCGATCAACCCGACGCCGGCATGTGGGAGTTGCGCACCCGCGCGCGCGTGCACACCTCGTCCGCCCTCATGGGCTGGGCCGCCTGCGACCGGCTTGCCAAGATCGCGCACACCCTGCAACTGCCCGACCGCGCCGCGCTGTGGGGCGAACGCGCCAGCGCCATGCGCGAGCGCATCCTGCGCGAATCGTGGAGCGAGGAGCGCCAGGCCTTCGCCGAAAGCTTCGGCGGGCGCGATCTCGACGCCAGCGTGCTGTTGATGGCCGAGGTCAACCTCATCGACCCGAAGGACCCGCGTTTCGTGGCCACGCTGCACGCGCTGGAAACCCACCTGTGCGACGGCCCCTACATGCGCCGCTACGAAGCGCCCGACGACTTCGGCAAGCCCGAAGTGGCGTTCAACATCTGCACCTTCTGGCGCATCGACGCGCTGGCGCGCACCGGCCGCGTGGCCGAAGCACGCGCCGTGTTCGAGGCCATGCTCGCGGTACGCAACCCGCTGGGCCTGCTGTCGGAAGACACGCACGCCACCACCGGCGAGATGTGGGGCAACTTCCCGCAGACGTACTCGATGGTCGGGTTGATCAACGCCGCCATGCGCCTCTCGGCGCCCTGGGATTCGGTCATCTGATGCCGCGCCTCGTCGTCGTCTCCAACCGCCTCGCCGACCCGCGCAAGACCGCCGCCGGTGGCCTGGCCGTGGCGCTGCGCCAGGCGCTGGAGGCCAGCGGCGGCCTGTGGTTCGGCTGGAGCGGGCGCATCACGGAAAACGGCACCCCCGGCGAAGGCGAGGTGACCCGCCAGCAGGCCGGTGCGGTGCAACTGGTCACCGTGGACCTGAGCCGCGAGGACCACAACAGCTACTACGAGCGCTACAGCAATGGCGTGCTGTGGCCGGTGTTCCATTACCGGCTCGACCTCGCCGACTTCGACGCCAACGGCATCGCCGGCTACCGGCGCGTGAACCAGATGTTCGCGCACAAGCTCAAGGCGCTGCTGCGGCCCGACGACCTGATCTGGGTGCACGACTACCACCTGATCCCGCTCGCGGCCGAGCTGCGCGCCATGGGCTGCACCCAGCGCATGGGCTTCTTCCTGCACATCCCGCTGCCGCCGCCGCTGATGCTGGCCGCCCTGCCCGAACACGACTGGCTGGTGCGCTCGCTGTTCGCCTACGACCTCGTGGGCCTGCAGAGCGAGACCGACGTGACGCACCTGACGCGATACGCCGCCGCCGAACTCGGTGCCGAGGCCGCGGGCGCGCACGGCTGGCGCGCCTTCGGCAAGACGCTGCAGGTGCGCGCCTTCCCGATCGGCATCGACGTCGACGAATTCCAGGCCCTGGCCAAGGGCCGCGACGCGCAGGACATGTACGAGCAGTTGCGCCGCGACTACGCGCGCCGGCGCCTGCTGGTGGGCGTGGAGCGGCTCGATTACTCCAAAGGCCTGCCGCAGCGCCTGAAGACCTTCCGCACCCTGCTGCAGAACTACCCCGAAAACCAGGGCAGCGCCACGCTGATCCAGATCGCCTCGCCCAGCCGCGAATCGGTGGACGCCTACGCCGCGCTGCGCACCGAACTCGAAAGCCTGTCGGGCGCCATCAACAGCGAGTACGGCGAGCTCGACTGGATGCCGCTGCGCTACATCCACCGCAACGTGGCGCGCAAGCGCCTGCCCGGGATGTACCGCGCGGCCGCGGTGGCGCTGGTGACGCCGTTGCGCGACGGCATGAACCTGGTGGCCAAGGAGTACGTGGCCTCGCAGGACCCGCAAGACCCCGGCGTGCTGGTGCTCTCGCGCTTCGCGGGTGCGGCCGAGCAGATGGCCGAGGCCCTGCTCGTGAACCCCTACGACACGGCCCGCACGGCCGAAGCGATCCAGCGCGCCCTGCAGATGCCGCTGGCCGAGCGCCAGCAACGCCACCAGGCCCTGCTGGCGCGCATCCGCACGCACGACGTGCATTGGTGGCGCGAGAGCTTCCTGAACGCGCTGCAACAGATACAGACATCCGAGGACAAGGCATGAACGACAACATCGTGGAACAGGCGGCATCGTGGTGGGCCGGCATGGGCGGCGCGGCCACCGCGGCGCTGCGCATCGTGCTCATCGTGCTGGCCGCGTGGGTGCTGGTGGGGGTGCTCAATCGCGCCATCCGCGTGCTGCGCGATCGCGTGGCGGGCCAGTTCGATGACGACCGCGAGGCCGCCAAGCGCGCCGAAACGCTCAGCCGCGTGTTCCGCTACCTGGTGGTGGTGGTCATCAGCCTGATCACCGGCATGCTGGTGCTGGGCGAACTCGGTGTGTCGGTGGCGCCCATCCTGGGCGCGGCGGGCGTGGTCGGCCTGGCCGTGGGTTTCGGCGCGCAGAGCCTGGTCAAGGACTACTTCACCGGCTTCTTCCTGCTGCTGGAGAACCAGATCCGCCAGGGCGACGTGGTCAAGCTCGGCGAACACGCCGGCCTGGTGGAAGAGGTGACGCTGCGCTACGTGCAGCTGCGCGACTACGACGGCAACGTGCACTACGTGCCCAACGGGCACATCACCACCGTGATCAACATGACACGCGGCTTCAGCCAGGCGGTGGCCGACGTCGCGGTCTCGGTGCACGAGGACGTGGACGCCGTGGTCGAGGTGATCCGCACCGTGGCCGCCGGCCTGCGGGGCGACGAGGCCTTCGGCGCGCGCATCCTGGCCGATCTGGAGGTGGCCGGCGTGGAGCGCTGGGACAACGCGGCGGTGGTGATCCGCTGCCGTTTCCGCACGTTGCCGCTGGAGCAGTGGGGCATCCGGCGCGAATTCCTGCGCCGCCTCAAGGCCGCGTTCCAGGCGCAGGGCATCCGCCTGCCCTACCCCAACCTCACGGTGCACGCCGAAGGCGAAGCGGCCAACGCGGCGCAGCTGCGCGAAGGCGGCGCGGCGGCGTTGCGCTGACCCCCTGGCGGCGGCCCCGGCCGGCCGATTGACCGACTGCCCGATTGACCGACTGCCCGATTGACCGACTGCCCGATTGACCGATTGCCCGATTGCCCGATTGCCCGATTGCCCGATTGCCCGATTGCCCGATTGCCCGATTGCCCGATTGCCCGATTGCCCGATTGCCCGACTGCCGCACGCATGTATGCGCGCGGCGCTGGCGCGGCGCGGGCCGTGGTGCCACGATGGGCGACCATCGCCGGAGGCCACCATGCCCGCATCCAACCCGCTCAATCCCCCGCTGGCCGAGGGCATCCGGCGCCTGGGTTTTCGCAAGTGGTACGAGCGCGAGCTGCTTTCCAGCCACGCGCACATGGCGCTCGCGGTGCTGGCCGCGGTGGCCCTGATCGCGAGCTTCGAGGCCTTCAATGGCGCCAGCCCGGGCGAGAAGCTCCTGAACACCGTGTTCGTGGTGGTGACGGCGGGCGTCACGCTGTGGGCGCTGCAGCGCTACGTGTACCTGCTGATGCACGCCGAGGAGGTGGCCAACCAGGCCAACTGCCCGCGCTGCCACACCTATGGCCTGCTGCGCCTGTCGGAGCGCCCGCGCCGCGGCGGTGACGACGACGGGCAGCGCCTGGTGCCGGTGTGCTGCAAGCGCTGCAGCTTCGAGTGGGACGTGACCGACGGCTGAGGCCGCCCCGCCTCACACCGCGCCGAAGACCGAATCGCTCTCGGCGTGCGCCGAGCCCACGAACACCCGCAGCAGCGGGCCCTGCGGGTCGTGCTCCCACAGGCGCCCCTGCACGGTGAACTGGCGGCCACCGACGCGAAAGACATCGCCCGGCACCGGCGCCACGCCGTGGCCCTGCCAGTAGTCGGGCACCACGAGGTTGGCGCGGCGAAGCCAGGCCTGGTCTTCGCGGGTGAAAACGAGAACGGTGCGCAGGGGGTTGCTCATGCGGGCTCCACGGGAACGGTGCAGCGGCCAGCGTAGCGCAAGGCCGCGATCAATCCAAGCCGTCGAGGCTGCACGCCGCGCCCAGCAGCGCCGGTGGGTCGGACGCGGTGATCACCCACACCGGGATCGGCCGCAGGTAGGCCAGGAAGCGGCCCTTGCCGTCGAAGCGGGCGCGAAACGGCGAGGCGTCGAACGCCTCGCCCAGGCGCGGCACGATGCCCCCGCCGATGTAGACGCCGCCGCGCGCGCCGAGCGTGAGCGCCAGGTTGCCCGCCACCGCGCCCAGAAAGGCGCAGAACACCGCGAGCGCGGCCACGGCCTGCGGCTGGGCGTGCGCGAGCGCCGCTTCCGTCACGGCGGCCGGCGTGTCGATGCCGTGCGTGGCCACGCCATCGGCCTCGCACAACACACGGAAGGTGTCGAGCAGGCCGTCGCCGCTGCACACACGTTCGCCGGACGCGTGGCCATAACGGCGCACCAGGCCGTCGACCACGGTGCGCTCGCGCTCGTCCTGCGCGGGCAGCGTCACGTGCCCGCCCTCGCCCTGCAACGGCACCCAACCACCGCGGCCGTCGGGCAGCAGGCCCGACACGCCCAGGCCGGTGCCGGCCCCGAGCAGGCCGATCGCGGCCGCCGGATCGGCCGCGTCGCCGCCGACCTGGCGCCGCTGCCCGGGCGGCAGTTGCGGCAGCGCCAGCGCCAGCGCCGTGAAGTCATTGAGCACCCGCAGGTGGCGCAGGCCGAGTTCGGCCTGCAGCTCGCGTTGCGAGAAGGCCCAGTGGTGGTTGGTCATGCGCACCGCGTCGCCCAGCACCGGGTTGGCGATCGCGATGGCCGCGGACTGCACGCGGCCCGGTGCCACGGTGTCGAGGTAGTGGCGCAGCGCGTCCTGCAGGCGCGGGAAACCGGCCACCGGCAACACGGTGATGGCCTCGAAGGGCGCACCGGGCGCGGCCTGCCAGGCGAAACGGGCGTTGGTGCCACCGACGTCGGCCAGCAGGCGACCGGGGGCGTGGGGGGGGGTGGCGCTCATGGCGGCCGATGATAGGTGGCCCGGGGCCGTGGGGCTCAGATCAGGTAGCCGATGAGCGAGGCCACCAGGCTCAGCAGCACCGTGCTCGCGAACGGCAGGAACCACTCGCGGCCGAAGGCGCGGAAGTGGAAATCCCCCGGCAGCTTGCCGAAGCCCAGCTTCTTGAACAGCGGCGTGGCCCAGCTGATCAGCAGCAGGGCCAGGAAGATGACGATCATCCAGCGGATCACGGGCCGGCCCTCACAAACGGTGCGTGCGGTCGCCGGTGGCGAAGCCGATCGGCACCCAGCCACCGCCGCTGGCGCGCGGCGCGAGCGCGATCACCTTGAACAGCTCGCCCATCTCGTGCTCGTTCACGAGCTTCTGCATCAGGGCGTTGTCGCGCACGTCGGCGTCGCGCGCCAGGTCGATCAGGCCGGCGTTGATGAGGAAACGCCCCTGGCCGGTGTAGCCGATCACGTCGAGCCCGGCCCCCTGCGCGGCGAGTGCGATGCCGGTGAAGTTCACGTGCGCGGTCAGGTCCTTCTCGCCGGGGTCGGCCAGCACGTCGTCGTCGCGGCGGTGGGCGCGGTGCGCCACCAGCGTGCCCATGGCGCGCTGCGGGTGGTAGTACTCGGCCTCGGGGAAACCGTAGTCGATGAAGAAGGCCGCGCCGCGCGCGAGGCGATCGGCCAGGGTGCGGACGAAAGCCTCGGCCTGCGGGTGGACTTCGGTGAGGTAGTCGTGCGCGCCGGGCACGTCGATGGGCGGGCGGTGGGTGGTGGGGCGGTCGGCCCAGGCGAGGCGGTCCCCATCGAGCGCCACACCGCGCTCGAACCACGCGCCACCCACGCGCGCGAGCAGCGTCACGGGCATGGCGTCCATCACCTCGTTGCCCACCACCACGCCATCGAAGCGCTCGGGCAGCGCGTCGAGCCACTGCACGCGATCGGCGTGCGCGGCCAGCGTGGCGCGCTGGCGTTCGCGCAGCGCGCCCGAGAGATCGACGATGCGGTAGCGCGCAAGTGGCTGGCCGAGCTCGGCCAGGCCCTCGATGAGCTGCAGCGCCAGCGCGCCGCTGCCGGCACCGAACTCCCACACCTCCTGCGTGCCGGTGGCCGCGAGCGCCTGCGCCACCTGGCGCGCCAGCGTGCGGCCGAACAGCGGCGTGAGTTCGGGTGCCGTCACGAAATCGCTGCCGTGCTGCGGCAGGTGGCCGAACTTGCGGCCGGTGTTGGCGTAGTAGCCCAGGCCGGGCTCGTACAAGGCCATGGCCATGAAGCGCTCGAAAGGCAACCAACCGCCCGCGGCCCCGATGGCCGCCGCGATGCGCGCCGACAGGGCGCTGGCTACACTCTCGGCCTCGTTCACGGGTGCGGTGTTCACGCGCCGCATTGTCCCCGATGGCCCCGACCCCACCCACCCCGCACACCGCTTCGCCCCGCACCGCGCTGGTCACCGGCGCGGGCAAGCGCCTGGGCCGCGAGATCGCGCTCACGCTCGCGCGCGCGGGCTGGAACGTGGCGGTGCATCACCGCCATTCGGTGCAGGAGGCGCGCGCCACCGCCGCCGATTGCGAAGCCGCCAGCGGCCGCCCGGGCAGCGCACACACCGTGTTCGCCGATCTGGCCGACGAGACCAGCGTGCGCGCCCTGCTGCCCGCGGTGGTGAAGCGCTTCGGCGCGGTCGACGCGGTGGTCAACAGCGCATCCACCTTCGAACACGACAGCGCCCAGAGCTTCGACTACGGCGGCATGGAAACCCACCTGCGCGCCAACACCGGCGCCGCCGTGGTGCTGGCACAGGCGCTGCACGAACACCTGACCGCGCGCGATGGCACCGGCGCCGTGGTGAACCTGCTCGACCAGAAGCTGTGGAACATGAACCCCGATTTCTTCAGCTACACGCTGTCGAAGGCGGCGCTGGAAGCGGCCACCACCATGCTCGCCCTGGCGCTGGCGCCGCGCCTGCGCGTGGTGGGCGTGGCCCCGGGGCTCACGCTCACCAGCCACATGCTCAGCGACGAGAAGTTCGCCCAGTTGCACCGGCAATCGCCGCTGGGGCGTTCGTCCACCCCGGCCGACGTGGCCAGCGCGGTGGCCTTCGTGCTCGACAACGGCTCCATCACCGGCACCACGCTGCTGGTCGACGGCGGCCAGCACCTGATGCGCTTCGAGCGCGACTTTTCCCTGATGTGAGGGCCGCCCCATGATCCCCACCGTCGCCGGCAACCAGATCCTCACGCTCAGCGGCCTGCGCTTCGACGCCAACCTCGGCATCCTCGACCGCGAGAAGCAGGCGCCGCAACCGATCCGCGTGGACGCCGAACTCAACCAGGGCACGCAACCGCTGCTGCCCAAGGACGACGACATCGGCCACGTGCTCGACTACCGCAAGGTGCGCCAGATCATCATCGACGAGTGCACCGCCGAGCACGTGAACCTGCTGGAGAGCCTGATCGGCAAGCTCACGCGCCGGCTGATGCAGCTGCCCGGGGTGATCGGCGTGCGCGTGAAGATCGCCAAGCTGGAAATCTTCGACGACTGCGAAGTGGCGATCCGCATGGAAAGCGGGCAGTGGTGAGCCCAGCATCAAGTTGAGTTTGAAAAATTACTGAAATTCAGTAATTCATCGAACTTCGCTAGAATCGCGGGCCATGAACCCGGTCAACAACCCCTTTGCGCCCGGCGCCGGCACACCGCCGCCCGAGCTGGCCGGCCGCGACGCGCTGCTGGAATCGCTGCGTGTGGCGCTGGAGCGCACACGCATCGGCCGCCCGGCCAAGAGCGCCATGCTGGTGGGCCTGCGCGGCGTGGGCAAAACCGTGCTGCTCGACCGTGCGCGCGACGACGCCGAGGCGCTGGGCATCCACACCATCCGCCTCGAAGCGCCCGAAGGCCGCTCGCTGCCGGCGCTGCTGGCACCGCAGTTGCGCCAGGCCCTGCTGCGCCTGAGCCAGCTCGAAGCCGCCAAGGACTACGCCGTGCGTGGCCTGCGCGCGCTGGCGGGCTTCGCGAGCAAGCTCAAGCTCAGCTACAAGGACATCGAGGTCGGCCTGGACTACGACCCCGAGCCCGGTCTGGCCGACAACGGCGACCTCGAACACGACCTGCAGGCCCTGATGGAACAGGCAGGCCTGGCGGCCAAGGCCGGTGGCACCGCGCTGGCGCTGTTCATCGACGAACTGCAGTACGTGGAAGAAACCCAGCTCGCGGCGCTGATCACCGCGCTGCACCGCATGGCGCAGCGTCAGTTGCCGGTGGTGCTGGTGGGCGCGGGCCTGCCGCAACTGCGTGGGCAGCTGGGCAACGCCAAGTCCTACGCCGAGCGGCTGTTCGATTTCACCGAGATCGGCCCGCTGCCGGCCGAGGCCGCGGCGCAGGCGATCGAGAAACCGCTGCAGGCCGAGGGCGTGGCCATCACACCCACGGCGCTGGCCGAGATCCTGCGCGTGAGCCAAGGCTACGCCTACTTCCTGCAGACCTGGGGCAGCCACACCTGGCTGGCGGCCGACGCGAGCCCGATCGACGGGGCCGCGGTGCAGAAGGCCGGCGTGACCGCCATCGCCGCGCTCGACGAGGGGTTCTTTCGCGTGCGCTTCGACCGCTGCACGCCGAAAGAGAAAAAATACCTGCGCGCGATGGCCGAACTCGGCGAAGGCCCCCACCGATCGGGCGACGTGGCCGACGTGCTGGGCGAGAAGGTATCGTCCCTCGCCCCGACGCGCGCCACGCTCATCGGCAAGGGCATGGTCTGGAGCCCGACCCACGGCGACACCGCTTTCACCGTGCCCATGTTTGCCGCCTTCATGAAGCGCATCCTGCCGGACATGCAATGAACATCGAACTCGAAAACCACAAGCTCGAAAAGCGCCTCTGCCGCGAAGTCGGCCGCGCCATCGTGGACCACAACATGATCGAGGCAGGCGACCGCGTGATGGTCTGCCTCTCGGGTGGCAAGGACAGCTACGCGATGCTCGACATCCTGCTCAAGCTGCAGGCGCGCGCACCGGTGGATTTCGAGCTCATCGCGGTGAACCTCGACCAGAAACAGCCCGGCTTTCCCGAGCACGTGCTGCCCGAGTACCTCACCAAGCTCGGCGTGAAGTTCCACATCGAAAACCAGGACACGTACTCCATCGTCAAACGCGTGATCCCCGAGGGCAAGACGCTGTGCAGCCTGTGCAGCCGGCTGCGCCGCGGCATCCTGTACCGCGTGGCGGGCGAACTCGGCGCCACCAAGATCGCGCTCGGCCACCACCGCGACGACATCCTGCAGACCCTGCTGCTCAACATGTTCTTCGGCGCCAAGCTCAAGGGCATGCCGCCCAAGCTGGTGAGCGACGACGGCAGGAACGTGGTGATCCGCCCCATGGCCTACGTGCCCGAGAAGGACCTGGTGCGCTGGGCCGAGGTGCGGCAGTTCCCCATCATTCCGTGCACGCTGTGCGGCAGCCAGGAGAACCTGCAGCGCAAGCAGGTAGGCAACCTGCTGCGCGAATGGGACGCGAAGTTCCCCGGCCGCATCGAGAACATGTTCACCGCGCTGCAGAACGTGGTGCCCAGCCACCTGATGGACCGCTCGCTGTTTCCTTTTGAAACCTTGCGCGCCACGGGCGAGGCCAGCGAAGATGGTGACAAGGCCTTCGACGAAGAGCCTTGTGCGCCGCCCATGCCCGCAAGCCCCGCCGAGGGGAACCCCTTCCAGGCGCGCGCGGTCATACCGATCACCGCCGGCCACTGAACCCGGCGCCACCGGAGCCCGAATGCCCGCCCTTCTGCGCCTCGCCGTTCCCGCCCTTGCAGCGCTGCTGCTGTCGGGCTGTGCGTCGGTGTTCCTGGTCGACAACCAGGTGGAAAGCTTCCCGCGCTGGCAGGACCGTGCCCCGAACGCCGCGGTGCCCGCCGCGCCGCAGATCTACCGCTTCGAACGCCTGCCCTCGCAGCAGGACGAGCGCGGCGCGCGCGGCCAGGACGAGCTCGAACGCTACGCCGAAGCGTCGCTGGCCAAACTGGGCTGGACGCGCGCGGCCACGGGCGTGTCGGCCCCCTGGGCGGTGCAGGTGCACGCCAACACCGTGCGGCTGCCGCGCGCCCCCTGGGAAGACCCATGGGACCGCTGGGGCCCCTACGGCTCGCCCTTCGCGCTCCCGGGCCGCGACTACGTGGTCACCGGCAACGGCCAGGTGATCTTCTTCCCCGCGTTTCCGCGCATGGAATCGCCCTACTACCAGCGCGCGGTCTCGCTGGTGATCCGCGATGCCGCGAGCGGCCGTGTGGTCTACGAAACGCGCGGTGCGCACGACGGCCGCTGGAACAGCTCGCCCGCGCTGTGGACGGCCATGCTCGACGCGGCTTTGCAGGGCTTCCCGGCGCCGCCCACGGGCGCACGGCAGGTCAACATCGAAGTGCCGCGCTGATCAGCGCACGGGGTCGGTGTCGAGCAACCCGCGGATCGCGTTGCCCAGCTCGTCCATGCTGTCCTGCTTGGCCAGCACGTCGTCCACCCCCACCCGCGCCGCTTCGGCGATGAGCGCGTCACTCACGTGGCCGGACACGATGGCCACGCGCAGCCCCGGGCGCAAGCGATGCACCTCACGCGCCACCTCCACCCCCGATGACCCGGGCATGTTCTGGTCGGTCACGAGCAGGTCGATGGGTTCGCCCGGGTGCGCCTTCAACCAATCGATCACCGCCTCACCCGATTCGAAGGTGCTCACGCGGTAGCCCTGCTTGCGCAGCAGGCGCCCCACCAGAAAGACCAGCGCCTCGTAGTCGTCCACATAGACCACATGCCGGCCAGCGGGCACGGGCGTGGCGGGCGCGCTGGGCGCCACGCTCACGCTGGCGGCAGGCATCCCGGCGCTCGCCGCCAGCGGCAGGTAGACGTCGAAACGCGTGCCGGCGCCGGGCTGGCTGGTGAGGCCGATCGCGCCGCGGTGCGCCTTCACGATGCCGTGCACCACGGCCAGCCCCAGGCCGGTGCCGGTGCCAGGCGCCTTGGTGGTGAAGAACGGTTCGAACACCCGGCGCTGGGTGACTTCGTCGATGCCAGGGCCGTTGTCGGCCACGCTCAGGCACACGTAGGAGCCCGGCTCGAGCACACCCAGCTGCAAGGCCCGCGCGGCGTCGAGTTCGGCGCGCTCCAGCGCCACCGTCACCTCGCCCGGGCGGCCGGCGAAGGCCTGCCAGGCGTTGGTGCACAGGTTCATGAGCACCTGCTGCAGCTGGGTGCCATCCACCAACGCCGGCAGCGGCTCGCTCGACAGCCGGGTGACCAGACGCACCCCCGCGGGCAACAGCGAACGCATCAGGCCCAGCGCTTCTTCCACCAGCGGCAGCAGCGGCTGGTGCTCCATCACCTGCGCACCGCGGCGGCTGAAGGTGAGGATCTGCTGCACGAGCTGGCGCGCGCGGATGGCGGCGCGGTTGATCTCGGCCAGGCTTTCCTGCGCCGGGTGGTCGGCACCCACGTCCTCGCGCGCGAGCACGAGGTTGCCCAGGATGGCCGCGAGCAGGTTGTTGAAGTCGTGCGCGACGCCACCGGCCAGCGTGCCGATGGCCTCCATCTTCTGGCTCTCGCGCAGCTGCACCTCCAGCGTGCGCTGCTGCTCCTCGGCCAGTTTCATGTCGGTGATGTCGGTGTGGGTGCCGACGATGCGCAGCGGCCGCCCGTCCTCGTCGCGCGAAATCACCATGCCGCGCGTCAACACCCAGATCCAGCGCCCGTCCTTGGCGCGCACGCGGTGTTCGTTGCGGTACAGGGGCGCCGGCCCCTCGAAGTGGGCCCGCCGCGCCTCGACCATCGCGGGGATGTCGTCCGGGTGCGTGCGGGCGTCGAGATCGGCCGCCACACCCTGGATGTCGTCGCGCGAGTAGCCATACATCGCGAGCAGGCTGTCCGACAGGTATTCCTCGCCCGTGGCCAGGTTCCAGTCCCACACACCTTCGCCCGCGCTCTCCAGCGCCAGCTTCCACAGCGCCTCGTTTTCGCGCAAGGCCTCCTCGGCCTTCTTGCGCGCGGTGATGTCGAGCAGCACGCCCACGCGCTGCACACCCTCTTCGTCGCGCGAGACTTCGCACGAACGCTTGTAGAGCCACTTCACCTGGCCATCGGGCAACACGATGCGGAATTCGCCCGCGAGATCGACCTTGGCGGCCAGGATCGCCTGCGTCTCGGCACCGAGGCGGGGCACGTCGTCGGGGTGGCGGTAGCGCGCGATCAGCATCGGGTCGCGCATCAGGTCTTCGGGTTCGAAGCCGTACATCTCGCGCACGCCCGAGCTCACGAAACGGTAGGCGCGTGTGCCGTCGGCCCGGATCAGCAGCGAGAACACCGTGCCCGGGATCTGGTCGGCCAGCGCCTGTAGGCGGTCCTGCTGCTCGCGCATGAGCTTCTGCTCGGCCATGCGCCCGGTGATGTCTTCCACCGTGCCTTCGTAGAACAGCACGCGGCCCTGCGCGTCGCGCACGAGGTGGGCGTTCTCGCTCACCCACATGCGCTCGCCGTCGTGGCGGCGCTTGACCTCGGAGACGAAGCCACGCACCTCGCCATCGCGCGCGAGCCGGGCGCGGAATTCGACCCGCCGCGCGGGGTCGACATACCAGCCCTCCGGGTCGCCCCGGGCGCGCTCGATCAGCTCGGCGACATCGCGAAAGCCGTTGATGCGCGCGAGTTGTTCGTTGGCATGGAGCATGCGCCCTTCGGCCGAGCTGCGGTAGGCGCCGATCGGCAGGAAGTGGAACAGCGTGGCGAAATCGGCATCGGGCGCACTCGGCATGTCCATGCGGCCCATTGTGTCGCAAGGCCCGGTACATTTCACCGGTCTTTTCCCCAGCCTTCGCCCCACCTTGCAAGCCACCCGCATCCTGGCCGTGCGCCACGGTGAAACCACCTGGAACCGCGACACGCGCATCCAGGGCCACACCGACATCGACCTCAACGAACACGGCCGCTGGCAGGCCGCACGGCTGGCGAACGCCCTGCGCGAGGACACCGTGGCCGCCATCTACAGCAGCGACCTCAAGCGCGCACGCGACACCGCCCAGGCCGTGGCCGAGGTGCACGGGTTGCCGGTGCACGCCCACATCGGCCTGCGCGAGCGCGCCTTCGGCCGCTTCGAAGGCCACACCTGGGACGAGCTCGCGCTGCGCTACCCGGCCGAAACCCTGGCCTGGCGCAAACGCATGCCGGACTTCGCCCCCCCGGGCGGCGAAACCCTGGTGCAACTGCGCGAACGCGTGGTGGCCACGGTGCTCGAACTCGCGCAACGCCACATGGGCGAGCAGATCCTGCTGGTGGCCCACGGCGGTGTGCTCGACGTGCTCTACCGCGCTGCCACGCGCCTGGAACTGCAGGCCCCGCGCACCTGGCAACTGGCCAACACCGGCATCAACCGCTTGCTGTGGTCGCCCGAAGGCCTGGGCCTGGTGGGCTGGGGCGACGTGCAGCACCTGCAGGTGGGCGACGACGAGGACGTGCTCGATGAACGCAGCGCCTGACCCGTCGCGCGATCGCTTCGCCGGGCTGGTCGGCCAGGGCGTGGCCGCCATCGACACGCCCGCGCTGGTGATCGACCTCGACACCATGGAACGCAACCTGCACCGCATGGCCGACTTCTGCCGGGCACGCGGCCTGCGGCTGCGCCCGCACGCCAAGATGCACAAGTGCGCCGACCTCGCGAAGCTGCAGATGCAGCACGGCGCCGTGGGGGTGTGCGTGCAGAAGATCGGCGAGGCGCTCGCCCTGGCGGCACAGGGCGTGAGCGACATCTACATCAGCAACGAGGTCATCGATCCGCACAAGCTCGCGCGCCTGGCGCACGCGGTGCGCGCCGGCGGCACGCGTTTCGCCATTGCGGTGGACAGCGCCCTGGGCGTGCAACGCCTGGCCGACGCGCTGGCGCACGCCGGCGTCGCACACCCGCAGGCGATCGACGTGTTCGTGGAAATCGACGTCGGCCATGGCCGCTGCGGCGCGGCACCCGGCGAGGCCGCGCTGGCCCTGGCGCGCGCGGTGCAGGCACAGCGCACGCTGCGCTTCACCGGCTTGCAGGCCTACCACGGCAGCGCGCAGCACCGCCGCAGTGTGGCCGAGCGCCGCGACACCATTGCCCAGGCCGCACAGGCGGTGGCGCAGACGAAGGCGCTGATCGAAGCGGCCGGCATCGCGGTGCCGCTGGTGACGGGCGCGGGCACCGGCACCTTCGTGCACGAAGCCGCCAGCGGCCTGTGGGGCGAGCTGCAGGCCGGCTCCTACCTGTTCATGGACGCCGACTACGCCGCCAACACCGCCGACGCGGACGCGCCGGCGTTCGAGCACGCGCTGTTCGTGAAGGCGCAGGTGATGAGCCGCGCGGCCGAGCTCGCGGTGATCGACGCCGGGCACAAGAGCCACGCCATCGACAGCGGGCCGCCCCGCGTGTGGCAGCCCGAGGGGCTGGACTGCGGCGGCATCAGCGACGAACACGCCGTCCTGCGCGGTGCGCACCTGCCCACACTGGGCGACACGGTCTGGTTGATCCCCGGCCATTGCGACCCGACGGTGAACCTGCACGACGTGATGGTGGGTGTGCGCGGCGGCCTGGTCAGCGGCCGCGTGGAACGCCTGCTGCGGGTCGACGCGCGCGGCGCGCTCGGCTGAAGGGCTGGCGCCGCCTCAGCGCGGCCCGTAGAGGCGCGCTTCCAGCCCGAGGTTGCGCACGGTCTCGGCCGCTTCCTGTGCTTCCTCGCGCGTCGAGAACGGCCCCACGCGCACACGCGTGAGCGAACCCCGGGCCGATTCCACCGGATCGCTCACCACCGGCAGGCCGGCGCCACGCAGGCGCTGGGCCGCGCGCTCGGCGTTGGCCGGGTCGCCAAAGATGCCCACGGCCACCCCGTGGCCACCCAGGCGGGTGCGGGGCTCGGCCGGTGGTGTCGGGTCGGCTGCGGGGGCGGCCGGTTCCGGCGTTGCCGAAGCGGGCTCCATCGGCGCCGCGGCGGGGGGCGCCGCGGTTTCACCACCGGGCGCGGGCGCTGGCGCGCTGTTGTCGGCCACCGCCGGGCTGGGTGCGGCGGTGGCCGCGGGGGCTACGGGGGCCGGGTCCGCAGGGCGTTCGCCCACCAGCGGTTCGGGCACCGGGGGCGGGTCGACAGGCGCCGGACCGAACGCACCGAAACGCCACGCGGCCAGCACCCCCAGCTCCAGCACAAGCACCAGCAACCACACGCGGCGCGCCGCCGAGGGGCTGGCGAGCAGTGCGCAGGCCTCCTGCACGGTGCGCGCGCGGCGCACCGCGGCCGTCATGCGGCGGCGCACGTCGGCGTGCAGCCAGGCGTCGCCCCACCACCCCGGCGCCGCCACGGCCACCACGGCGATCGCGGCCAGCAGGCCCCAGCGCACACCCGCCGGCATGCCGGGCCACAGCGTCGGCAACCACCACCACAAGGCCAGCGCCACGGCCAGGGCCAGCAGATACACCAGGGCTTCGCGCCAGAGGCGGCGGTACAGCAGCCAGTGCCAGCTCAGGGTGGCCGCGGCCAGGTTCCAGTGCGGGCGCGCGACGCCGAGTTCGTCGAAGCGCGCAAACACCGGCAGGTAGTGGGCCAGGCGCTCGCTGCCCAGCGCCGCGCGGTACAGCGCCTCGGTGGCGCTGGCCGCCTGGGGCTGGGCCTGGGTTCCCATGGCGGGCGCGGCGGGGGGCGTCTCGGTCATGGGCAGCGGCGGTGGGCGTTCAGGCGCCTTCGTTGAACAGCGTGCCGTCGCCCTGCGGCGGCACCACACCGAGGTGGCGGTAGGCCGCCAGCGTGGCGGTGCGCCCGCGCGGCGTGCGCTGCAGGTAGCCCTGCTGGATGAGGTAGGGCTCGATCACGTCCTCGATGGTGTCGCGCTCCTCGCCGATGCTGGCGGCGATGTTGTCCAGCCCCACCGGGCCGCCGTCGAAGCGGTGGATCACGGCCTCGAGCAGCTTGCGGTCCATCAGGTCGAAGCCCTGGGGGTCGACGTCGAGCATGGCCAGCGCGCGCCCGGCGATGTCTTGCGTGATGTGGCCGCCGCCCTTCACGTCGGCGTAGTCGCGCACACGGCGCAGCAGGCGGTTGGCGATGCGGGGCGTGCCGCGCGAGCGGCGCGCGATCTCGAAGGCGCCGTCGGGATCGATGGGCGCGTTGAGCAGCCCGGCACTGCGCTTGACGATGCGCGCGAGTTCATCGGCCGTGTAGAACTCCAGCCGCGCGACGATGCCGAAGCGGTCGCGCAGCGGGTTGGTGAGCATGCCCGCGCGCGTGGTGGCACCCACCAGCGTGAAGGGCTGCAGGTCGAGCTTGATGCTGCGCGCGGCCGGGCCCTCGCCGATCATGATGTCGATCTGGTAGTCCTCGAGCGCGGGGTAGAGGATCTCCTCCACCACCGGCGAGAGGCGGTGGATCTCGTCGATGAAGAGCACGTCGTTGGGCTCGAGGTTGGTCAGCAGCGCCGCCAGGTCTTTCGGCTTTTCCAGCACCGGCCCGCTGGTCTGGCGCAGGTTCACGCCGAGCTCCTGCGCAATGATGTGCGAGAGCGTGGTCTTGCCCAGGCCGGGCGGGCCGAACAACAGCACGTGGTCGAGCGCCTCGGCGCGCTTCTTGGCCGCGCCGATGAAGATCTCGAGCTGCTCGCGCACCTTCATCTGGCCCACGTACTCGTCGAGCAGCTTGGGGCGCAGCGCGCGCTCGATCGCTTCTTCCTTGGGCGACACGGTCACCGGCGAGATGACGCGCGGCGCAGGGGCGAAGTCGTCGGTCTGGATGCTCATTTATTTCGCCAGTGCTTTCAGCGCGAGCTTGATGCCATCCGCCACGCCCACGTCGGCCGGCAGGGCCTTGAGCGCGGCGGCGGCGTCTTTCTCGTTGTAGCCCAGGGCCATCAGGGCCTGCTGGATGTCGGCCTGCGCGTCGCTGCGGGTGGCGCCCGCGGGCAGGCCGAGGTCCACCCCCAGCTTGCCCTTGAGCTCCAGCAGCAGCCGCTCGGCCGTCTTCTTGCCGATGCCGGGCACCTTCACGATGCGGCCGGTTTCCTGGGTGCTGATGGCCTGGGCCAGGTCGGCCACCGACAGGCCCGAGAGCACGGCCAACGCGGTGCGCGGGCCCACACCGCTGATCTTGATGAGTTGCCGGAAGGCGTCGCGCTCGCCGCTGGTGGCGAAGCCGTAGAGGATCTGCGCGTCCTCGCGCACCACGAAGTGGGTGAGCAGCGAGACCTGCTCGCCGCTGGCGGGCAGGTGGTAGAAGGTGCTCATGGGCACGTCCACCTCGTAGCCCACGCCATGGCAGTCCAGCAGGATCTGGGGCGGGTTCTTCTCCAGCAACGTACCGGTCAACTTGCCTATCATCGGTGTCCTTTTGGCGCCTTCCGGAATTATCGGCTTGATTCTCAGACACACCTTCAGCCCGCCCGACAACACCCGCATGACCCACCTGTGCGGCCCGCTCGACGCGCACATCCGCGCGATCGAGGCGGCACTGCAGGTGAAGGTGGCACACCGCTTCGAGCAGTTCCGCATCGAAGGCCCCAAGGCGAAAGCGCAGCAGGCATTGGAGGTGATCCAGGCCCTGTATGAAATGGCGCGCGGCCCGATCCCGCCCGAGCAGGTGCAGCTCATGCTCAGCGGCGACACCGCGCTGCAGGAGCCCGGCGATGGCGCGCTGGCCATGCAGACGCGCCGTGGCGAGGTGCGCGGGCGCACGGCCAACCAGGCGCGCTACCTGGAGAACATGGCCGCGCACGACATCACCTTCGGCATCGGCCCGGCGGGCACGGGCAAGACCTACCTGGCCGTGGCCTGTGCGGTGGATTCGCTGGAACGCAGTGCGGTGCAGCGCATCGTGCTCACGCGCCCGGCGGTCGAGGCCGGCGAAAAGCTCGGTTTCCTGCCCGGCGACCTGGGCCAGAAGGTCGACCCCTACCTGCGCCCGCTGTACGACGCGCTGTACGACCTGATGGGTTTCGACAAGGTGCAGAAGGCCTTCGAGCGCCAGCAGATCGAGATCGCGCCGCTGGCCTTCATGCGCGGCCGCACCCTCAATCACGCCTTCGTCATCCTTGACGAAGCGCAGAACACCACGCCCGAGCAGATGAAGATGTTCCTCACGCGCATCGGCTTCGGCAGCAAGGCCGTGGTCACGGGCGACGTGAGCCAGATCGACCTGCCCCGCACGCAGCTGAGCGGGCTGATCGATGCCGAGCGCGTGCTCAAGCGTGTCAAGGGCATCGGCTTCACGCGCCTCACCAGCGCCGACGTGGTGCGCCACCCGCTGGTGGCGCGCATCGTCGATGCCTACGAGGCGCGCAGCCCATCGGACGACGAGGCCGCCCCGCCCGCGCGCCGCACCCGCCGCACCACCACCGACTGAAGGGAACCCCGATGCGCCCGTTGCTGCCCGCCCTGCTCGCCATCGCCACCCTGGCCAGTGGCTGCCAGGTGCTGCACCCCAAGCCCCCCGCGCAGGGCGCGATCCAGGGCCCGGGCTACACCAGCGAGACCGTGCGCTACCGCTGCGATGGCGGCACCGCCATCGAGGTCGCCTACCTCGAATTCGGGCACGGCGAATCCTTCGCGGCGCTGCACCACCAGGGCCGCACGGCCCTGCTCAAGGCCCGCACCAGCGCCTCGGGCGTGCGCTACATCGCGCTCGACGAGCAACACAGCCTGCGCTGGAACACCCAGGGCGATGAGGGCTTCCTGAGCTTCCTTGCGGCCGACCACACGGCCCAGGAGCGCACGCTGCTCAACAACTGCAAGGCCGAGAAGGCGGCCAGCTGATGGCCCTGCCCGCACTCTCCCTGTCGCTGCAGTTCGCCCGCTTCGATGGCGTAGCCGAACACCGGGCCGCGCTGCCGCGCGCGTTCGTGGTGCGCTGCCTGCGCCGCGCGCTCGAACGCGACGCCGAACTCACCGTGCGCATCGTCGACGCCGACGAAGGCCAGGCCCTCAACCGCGACTACCGCGGCCGCGACTACGCCACCAACGTGCTCACCTTCGACTACGCGGTGGAGCCCGTGGTGATGGCCGACCTGGTGCTGTGCGCGCCGGTGATCGCGGCCGAAGCGAAGAAGCTGAAGAAGCCACTGGCCGCGCACTACGCGCACCTGCTGGTGCACGGCGCACTGCACGCGCAAGGCTGGGACCATGAAACCAGCGAGGCCGATGCCGAGGCCATGGAGGCGCGCGAGACCGAGATCCTGGCGACGCTCGGCGAACCCGACCCTTACCGCTGATTCACACGCCCATGCGCATGGGAATGGTCACCGGCCCGTCGTTGACCAGGTGCACCGCCATGTCGGCGCCGAAGCGGCCGGTGGCCACCTCGGGGTGCGCGGCGCGCGCCGCGGCCACGAACGCGTCGTAGAGGGTTTCACCCAGTGCGGGCGGCGCGGCGTTGGTGAAGCCGGGGCGGTTGCCGCCCGAGGTGTCGGCCGCCAGGGTGAACTGGCTCACGATGAGCAGGCCGCCACCCACGTCCTGCACGCTGCGGTTCATCTTGCCGGCCTCGTCCGCAAAGATGCGCAGCTTGAGGATCTTGTTCAGCAGCTTCAGGCCGATGGCTTCGGTGTCGGCGGGCTCGGCGCACACCAGCACCAGCAGGCCGGGGCCGATGGACCTCGGTGCCTCGCCCGCGGTTTCACCGGCGATCTCCACCCGGGCCTGGCTCACGCGTTGCAGTAGAGCGATCACGTCGCATCCTTTTCTTCGACAGACAGGGCTTCCACGTCGGTGGGCAGCAACTGGATGGTCACGCGCAGGCCGGGCACGGCCGCCATGAGCGCCTGCTCCACCTCGCCACGCAGCACGGCCGCACGGCCGAGCGACCAGCCCGCGGGCGCATGCATGTGCAGATCGGCAAAGCGGCGTTGGCCGGCCTTGCGCGTGGTGATGTGGTCGAAGCGCACGGCGTCGCGCGCGAAAGCCGCGAGCGTGCGCTCGATGGTGGATTGCAGTTCGGGGTCGAGCGCTTCGTCCATGAGGCCCTGGGCCGCGCGCCAGACCAGGCGTGTGCCCTCACGCAGGATGTTGAGCGCGACCAGGATGGCGATCGCCGGGTCGAGCCAGAGCCAGCCCGTGATGCCCACGAGCGCGATGCCCACCACCACACCGATCGAGGTCCAGACGTCGGTGAACAGGTGGCGCGCATCGCCTTCGAGCGCGATCGAGCGGTGCACGCGCGAGGCGCGCAGCATGACCCAGGCGAGCACGCCGTTGAACACGGAACTGAGGATGGACAACCACAGACCCAGCCCGACCTGCTCCAGCGGTTGGGGTGCCTGCAGGCGGCCGGCCGCGGCCCACACGATGGCGATGGCCGCGACCACGATGAGCACGCCCTCGAAACCCGAGGAGAAGTACTCGGCCTTGTGGTGGCCATAGGGGTGGTCGTCGTCGGCCGGGCGCGCGGCGATGGTGACCATGAGCAGGCCGAAGGTGGCGCCCGCAAGGTTCACGAGCGATTCGAGCGCATCGGACAACAGCCCCACGGACCCGGTGATCCACCAGGCCGCGGTCTTGAGCACGATGGTGACCAGCGCCACGGCGATCGACGCCTGCAGCAAGCGGCGCGGCGTGAGGCGTGCGAGCACATCGGTCATGCGCGGCATTGTCGCCGAGGGCCCGTGCCAGAATCGCCCGCATGCGGCGCGCGTGGTGGTCCCGGTCGGGGTGGATCGCGGCAGGCCTGGGCCTGTCGCTGCTGGGCGCGTGGCTGATCGCGCAACGCGATCTCGACGCCCAGCGCGCCGCCTTCGAAACCGACGCGCGCATCGTGCACCGGCTGCTGAGCCAGCAGGTGGTGCAGCACGACGCGGTGCTCGCCACGCTCGCGCTGCTCGAACCCGAACGCCTCGAAGCGCTGCCGCGCCTGAGCGCGATCTACCCGCGTCTGCTGCGCGTGCTCGCGCGCACACCCGGCCAGGCCTGGCCCGAAGCGGCCCTGGCGCGCGCCGAAGCCGCGTCGCGCAGTGGCGGCCGCGCCGCCATGGCCGATGGGGACCTGGCCCAGGGCCACTACACGCTGGTGATGGGCGCGGGCGACAGCGCCTACGCGCTCGTGATCGCGCTCGACGGCCTGGTGCCCGCGGCCGACTGGCCCATGGACCGCGCCCGCAGCCCGGTGCACGTGGCGCTGCACTGGAACGGGCAGTCGCTCCCGCTGCAGCCGGGCCGCCCGCTCGCCCGAGGCTGGCGCTTCGATTTCGACAAGGTGGTGGCGGCCGAGAGCCAGCCCTTTCACGCCGTGGCCACCCGCTGGGTGGGCTGGGGTGAACTGCCCTGGCTGGCCATGCTGGGGTGGGTGGCGTTCGTGGTGGTCGCGCTCGCCGGCTGGCGGCACGCGCTGCGCCTGCGCGAGGCACGCCAGCGCGCCGAGGCCCTGCTGCGCCTGGGCCAGCTGGGCCGGCTCAACGCCATGGGCGAATTCGCGGCCGGGCTGGCGCACGAACTCAACCAGCCGCTGACCGCGGTGCTGGCCAGCACGCAGGCCGCACAACGCCTGCTGGCCGACGAGCCGCCCGCGCTGGCCACGGCGCAGGACGCCATGGGCCGCGCCGCCGCCCAGGCCCGCCGCGCCGCCGAGGTGCTGGGCCGCCTGCGCCGCGGCCTGGAGCCACCCGCCGACGCGACCCAGGCGCGCGCGACGCTGGACCTGGCCGCCTGCGTGCGCGACGCCCTGCACCTGCTGCAGCCCGAGATCGAACGGCGCGGCGTGGGCGTGCGCTGGCGCGCGAGCGAGCCCGTGGTGGTGCAGGCCGATCCGGTCGCGATCGATCAGATCGTGCACAACCTGATCGCGAACGCGCTGCAGGCCATGGACCGCCAGCCCGATGGCCCGCGCGAGTTGCTCCTGGCAGTGCGCCGCGAGGGCAACGACGCCGTGCTCGACGTGGCCGACACCGGCCCCGGCCTGCCACCCGAGGTGCTGCCGCGCGTCTTCGAGCCCTTCTTCAGCACGCGCGACGGCGGCCTCGGCCTGGGCCTCACGCTGAGCGAATCGCTCGCGCAGGCGCAGGGCGGGCACCTGAGCGCCGGGCCCGCGCCCGAGGGCGGCGCGCTGTTCTCGCTGCGCCTGCCGCGCCACACGCCATGAACCCGGTCGCCGACGACGCGCGCTCCCCCACCGTGCACCTCATCGACGACGACGAGGCGGTGCGCGACAGCCTCGCGCTGCTCATCGGCACCGTGGGCCTGCGCGTCGTGCCCTGGGCCGATCCACTGGCCTTTCTGCAGGGCTTCGATCGCGAAGGCATCGGCGCCATCGTGCTCGACGTGCGCATGCCCGGCATCAGTGGCCTGAGCGTGCTCGACACCTTGATCGCGCAGGGTGTGGACCAACCCGTGATCATGCTCACCGGCCACGGCACGGTGGAAATGTGCCGCCGCGCCTTCAAGGCCGGCGCCGCCGAGTTCCTGGAAAAGCCGGTCGACGACGAGGCGCTGATCGAGGCGCTGCAGCAGGCGGTGCGCCAGCACGTGCAGTCGCGCCAGCGCGCGCAGACCGACCGCACCGCGCGCGAACGCTGGCTGCAGCTCTCGCCACGCGAGCGCGAGGTGCTGGTCCTCATCGTCGAAGGCCTGTCCAACAAGGCCATCGCGCGCGCGCTCGACCTCTCGCCGCGCACCGTGGAAACGCACCGCGCCCACGTGTTCGACAAACTGCAGGTGGATTCGCTCGCGCAACTGGTGCGCGGCTACGCGGCGCTGGTGGCCGAGGGCGGCGCTGCGTAGTTCTACGGAGGCCTGGGCGTAGCCGTGCGAATGGCGCGCACGGCAGGCGATTTCTACAGTGGCGGCACGGTTGATCGAACCGCAACGCCCCTCGGAGACCCGCATGAAAACCACCCTTCGCACCACCCTCGCCATCGGCCTGATCGGCGCCAGCGCTTTGGCGCAAGCCCAGCTGGTGCGCAGCGAGCGCAACATGTCGCTCGAACTCGCCAACCAGATCGCCGCCGCCACCGTGGCCGCCTGCAGCGCCAACGGGCATGCCGTGACCGCCACCGTGGTGGACCGCGCCGGCAACGTGCGCGCCGTGCAACGCGCCGACAACGCCGGCCCGCACACCCTGGAAGCCAGCCGCCTGAAGGCCTACACCTCCGCTTCGGCGCGCAACACCACGCTCGCGATGATGGAAGCCTCGCAGAAGAACCCCGCCGCCGCGAACCTGAAAGACATCCCCGGCTACCTGCTGCTCGGCGGTGGCGTGCCGGTGCGCGCGGGCAGCGACGTGATCGGTGCGGTGGGCGTGGGCGGTGCGCCCGGCGGCCACCTCGACGAGCAATGCGCCATGGCCGCGCTGGAACAGGTGAAGGCGGCCCTGCAATGAAGCGCCGCGCCCTGCTGCTGGGCCTGGCCACGGCCGCCTTGACGGCCGGCGCCCAGGTGCCGCCCTCGCCCGGCGAGATCGCGGCCTATCAAGGCCTGCACGCCGCGGCCCAGCGCGGCGATGTGGCGCAGATCGCGCGCCTGCTCAAGGCGGGCGCGGCGATCGACGCCACCGATGGCGCCGGCCGCACGCCGTTGCACGTGGCCACCTTCGCGCGCCAACCGGGCGCGGTGCGCGCGCTGATCGAGGCCGGCGCCAACCACGCGAAGCTGGAACAGGGCCGCTACGACGCGGTGACCATCGCCTCGGTGGCCGACGACGAGGACACGCTGCGCACGCTGCTCCAACTCGGCGCGAGCGCGAAGCTCGTCACCAGCCGCTACGACGGCACCGCGCTGATCGCCGCGGCCCACCTGGGCCACGATGGCGTGGTGCGCCAGCTCATTGCGGCCGGTGCCCCGCTGGACCACGTGAACAACCTGCACTGGACGGCGGTGATCGAGTCCATCGTGCTGGGCGATGGCGGCGCGCGCCACCAGGCGACGCTCAAGGCGTTGGTCGACGCGGGCGCGAACCTGCAACTGGCCGATCGCAACGGGCAGACGCCGTTGATGCTGGCGAAGTCGCGCGGCTACGCGCCCATGGTGGCGATGCTGGAAAAGGCCGGCGCGCGCTGAACCGTCACGCTCAGCCGAGCGTGACGCGCGCGAACTTGCGTTTGCCGACCTGCACCACGTGGGTTCCGGCGTTCAGCTTCAAGCCCTTGTCGCTGATCACGGCGCCATCCACGCGCACGCCGCCGCCGTCGATGAGGCGGTTCGCCTCGCTGGTGGAGGGCGCCAGGCCCGCCGACTTGAGCAGCGCCGCGATGCCCAGCGGCGCACCCGACAGCGACACCTCGGGGATTTCGTCCGGCACACCGCCCTTGCTGCGGTTGATGAAATCCTGCTCGGCCGCGTCGGCCGCCGCCGCACTGTGGAAGCGCGCCGTGATCTCCTTGGCCAGCATCACCTTCACGTCCTTCGGGTTGCGTCCCCCGGCCACGTCCTTCTTCAGCACCTCGATGGCGTCCAGCGACTGGAACGACAGCAGCGTGTACCAGCGCCACATCAGATCGTCGGAAATGCTCAGCACCTTGGCGAACATGGTGTTCGGCTCTTCGGCGATGCCGATGTAGTTGTTCTTGCTCTTGGACATCTTGTCCACGCCGTCCAGGCCTTCGAGCAGCGGCATGGTCAGGATGCACTGCGGCTCCTGGCCGTACTCGGCCTGCAGGTGGCGCCCCATGAGCAGGTTGAACTTCTGGTCGGTGCCGCCGAGCTCCAGGTCGCTCTTGAGCGCCACCGAGTCATAGCCCTGCATCAGCGGGTACAGGAACTCGTGCACGCTGATCGGTGTGCCGGCGGTGAAGCGCTGGTGGAAGTCGTTGCGCTCCATCATGCGCGCCACGGTGTACTTGGCCGCGAGCTGGATCATGCCCATCGAGCCGAGCGGCAGGCTCCATTCGCTGTTGTAGCGGATCTCGGTTTTCGCCGGATCCAGCACCAGGCTGGCTTGCTTGTAGTAGGTCTCGGCGTTGGCCTTGATCTGCTCGGGCGTGAGCGGCGGGCGCGTGCTGTTGCGTCCCGAGGGGTCGCCGATCAGGCTGGTGAAGTCGCCAATAAGAAAAATGACTGTATGCCCCAGCTCCTGCAACTGGCGCATCTTGTTGAGCACCACGGTGTGGCCGACGTGGATGTCGGGCGCCGTCGGGTCGAGCCCCAGCTTGATGCGCAGCGGCGTGCCGGTGCGCTCTGACCGTGACAATTTTTGCGCCCAGTCCGCCTCGGGGATCAATTCTTCGCACCCCCGGCGCGTCACCGCCAGCGCGTGCCGCACACCGTCTGTCAGGGTTGTGCTGCCGTTCGGGGGCGTGGGGGCCAGAGCGGGCGAAATTGAGCCTTTGTTCATACGCGTTTCTTCCGATGAGAGAGGGCCAGCCCGTCGTTACACTTGCCGGCCATCGCCGGATTTTAGTTGGCGTGTTTTTTGCACACGTATCGACACGCATGTAAAGCCCGGCCTGCGGCGTGAACTCTCGCGTCGTCGTCCGCATCACTCCCTGGATGCCGGTGTGTGGCCTTGTGCTCGCACCGGCCCTTTCATGGATGACCGAAATTGATCCGACAGACCTTGAACGCCGCGGCCGACCTGGGCCGACAGACCGCTGAGACGATCGCCCGCCACCCCCGCCGGGTCATGGGCGGCATTGGAGCCCTTCTGCTGGGCACCGGCGTCACCGCCTTCGGTATCGCCCCGCTCGCGCCCGACGCCGCCGACCTGCCGGTGCACCAGGTTGTCGAGGCCCTGCCCGCCTCGGCCCTGCCGACGCTCATCCCGTCGCCGCTGCTGGCCACCGACGCCGGCCTGGCCAGCAACCCGCTGCTGGCCGACCCCAAGCCCTGGACGCTGTACCGCAGCGATGCGACACGCGGTGACGACACTCCCCAGACCCTGCTGCAGCGCCTGGGCGTCAACGACACCGAAGCACAAACCTTCCTCGGCCGCGACAGCCACGCGCGCCAGTTGCTGGCCAGCCGCCAGTCGCGCCTGGTGCACGCCGAGGCCTCACCCACGCAGGAGCTGCAGCGCCTGACCGCCCGCTGGATCGATTCGCGCGAAGAGCGTGGCTTCGTGCGCCTGGTGGTCGAGCGCGGGCCCGAAGGCCTGAGCTCCCGCCTCGAAAAGGGCCGGCTGGAAGCCAGCCCGCGCCTGGCCAGCGGCGAGATCCAGAGTTCGCTGTTCGCCGCCACCGACGCGGCGAACGTTCCCGACGCCGTGGCCATCCAGCTCGCCGAAATGTTCGCGAGCGACATCGATTTCCGCCGCGACCTGCGCAAGGGCGACCGTTTCCACGTCGTCTACGAGGCCCTGATTGCCGATGGCGAGCCGCTGCGCACCGGCCGCATCCTCGCCGCCGACTTCATCAACAACGGCCGCACGCACGAGGCCGTGTGGTTCGAGTCGCCGGGCTTCAAGGGCGGCTACTACGGCTTCGATGGCGAGAGCAAGCGCCGCTACTACCTGTCCTCGCCCCTGGAGTTCTCGCGCGTGAGCAGCGGCTACGGCACGCGCTTTCACCCCATCCTCGGCACGCGCCGCCCGCACCTGGGCGTGGATTTCGCCGCGCCCACCGGCACCCCGGTGCGCACCGTGGGCGATGGCGTGATCGAGTTCTCGGGTGTGCAACGCGGCTACGGCAATGTGGTCTTCGTGCGCCACCGCAACAGCCAGGTCACGGTCTATGCGCACCTGAGCCGCCTCGGCGTGCGCACCGGTCAGCGCGTGGCCCAGGGCGAATACATTGGCAACGTGGGCTCCACCGGGCTGTCGACCGGCCCGCACCTGCACTGGGAATTCCGGGACAACGGCGTGCACCAGGATCCGCTGGTGATCGCTCGCCAGAGCGAGGCCATCAAGCTGCCCGAAGGCATGCGGCCGGCGTTCGAACAGGTGGCGCAATCCCAGCGGCTCAAGCTCACCGCGGCGGCCACGCTGCAGCAAGCCAGCGCCGAGTAAGCGCACTGCGTACTGGCCAGAAACAGCAAAGGGGAGCCTGCGGCTCCCCTTTTTCATGCCCGTGGCGGGCGAGGTTCAGACGCTGAAGCTCGAACCGCAGCCGCAGGTGGTGGTGGCGTTGGGGTTCTTGATCACGAACTGCGCGCCCTGAAGATCTTCCTTGTAGTCGATCTCGGCACCCGCCAGGTACTGGTAGCTCATGGCGTCGATCAGCAACGTGACGCCGTTCTTGGTCATCGAGGTGTCGTCTTCATTGACCACCTCGTCGAACGTGAAGCCGTACTGAAACCCGGAGCAGCCGCCACCTTGCACGAACACGCGCAGTTTCAGGTCGGGGTTGCCTTCCTCGGCCACCAGCTCGGCCACCTTGGTCGCCGCACTGTCGGTGAACACCAGCGGGGCGGGCAGTTCGGTCTGAACGGTTTCGGCCACAGCGCTCATGGGGAATCCTCTCGTAGGGAACGGGCCAGGGCCCGCGAATGACCGAATGGTACGGCACCGGGCCAGCCGGGGGCGGCGGATCAGTGGTTTGCCGCCAGTTTCAGTGTGGGCATTGCCCCACTGCCATCGGTGGCCACGGGCTTGAGCTGGCCCGAAATGCGGGCGCCCTGGTGCATTTCGATGGAGCGGTAGGACACATCGCCTTCGATGTGGGCCTTGGGCTGCAATTCGAGCAGTTCGCGCGCCAGCACCGGGCCCTTGACGTGCCCATTGATGATCACGTGATCGGCTTCGATCGAGCCATTGACCGCGGCCACTTCGCTCACGATCAGGATGCTCGCCTCGCCCTCGGTGGCGCGGATGTTGCCGCTGACCTCGCCATCGATGCGAAGGCCTTCGCCGAACAGCAGATCGCCCTGAATGCGGGTGCCTTGAGCGATCAGGCTCTTGATGGGGGGCTGCTTGGTCTTGCCGAACATGCGCATCTCCTATGGACGTCGTGCGATTTCACAGCTCCGAGGTCTGCACGGATCTCACCGCGCTGCCTTGCAGCACCTTGGCGGTGACGGACTTGATCTCCGCTTGCGCGGGCAGTTCCACCACCCCTTCCTGACGGAGGTACCCCTTCACCAGCACCGACTGCGGCGTGGGCGCGTGCTTGGCCGACCAAGGCCTGCCCGCCAACGTGCCCGTGAAGCTGACCTCCAGCGATCCCCGGAATTCTGGCGCCCGACGGGCGGGCTGAATCATCAGAACCTGCCAACGCCACTGTGTGGCCGACAGGCGTTCGGCCTGCAGGCCGCGAATGGCCAGCGCATCGCCGCTGCCACCGGCCGGGATCAACCGTTCGAAGAAGCCCAGGTCACTGCGCAGGGACTGGTTGTCGGCCTCGAGCTGACGGATCTGCACCTGCAATTGCTCGAGCATGGCGCGATCGGCCGTGAGCTGGCTCACCGAGGTGCTGCTCTGTGCACGCGATTCGAGCAGTTGCGACCGCAGATCGACCACCTCGCCACGCAGTTGCTGCAGCTCTTCGCGCGCGTTGCGGTCCAGGCCGGCGATGTCGCGCCCGAACTCGAAGGCCCACAGGGCCAGCGCGCCCGAGAAGCCCAGCATGATGGCCACCAGCAGCCAACGCAGGGGCCAGGGCAGCGCGCCGCGTACCGCCACGCGCGGGGCACCGGCCGACCATCGCCTACGCACCAAGCGCCAACGCATGCAACCCTTTCATTCAAGTGCAAGCAAACGAAAACAAGGCCCAGAAAGCAGAAACCGCCCCAAGCGGACTTGCAGGCGGTTTCTGTGGGTCGTTTGCCGTAAGGCGTCAGCGCTTGCTGAACTGCTTGCGGCGCCGCGCGGAGCGCAGACCGACCTTCTTGCGTTCCACTTCGCGGGCATCGCGGGTCACGAACCCGGCCTGCGACAGGGCAGGCTTGAGGGTGGCATCGTAGTCGATGAGCGCACGGGTGATGCCGTGGCGCACCGCGCCGGCCTGACCCGATTCACCGCCGCCGTGCACGTTGACCTGGATGTCGAAGGTTTCGACGTTGTCGGTCAGCACCAGGGGCTGCTTGGCGATCATGATCGAGGTCTCGCGGCCGAAGAACTGCTGGATGTCCTTGCCGTTGACCGTGATCTTGCCGCTGCCCTTCTTGAGGAACACGCGGGCGACGCTGGATTTGCGACGGCCGGTGCCGTTGTTCCATTCACCAATCATTCAGGGCTCCTTAGATGTCCAGCGCCTGCGGCTGCTGGGCGGTGTGCGGATGCTCGGCGCCGCCATAGACCTTGAGCTTCTTGATCATGGCGTAGCCCAGCGGGCCCTTGGGCAGCATGCCCTTGACCGCCTTCTCCAGCGCGCGGCCGGGGTGCTTGGCCTGCATGTCGCGGAAGTTGGTGGCGTAGATGCCGCCCGGGAAACCCGAGTGGCGGTAATAGATCTTGTCGGTGGACTTGGTGCCCGTCACGCGCAGCTTGGCTGCGTTGACGACGACGATGAAGTCGCCCGTGTCGACGTGAGGCGTGTAAATGGCCTTGTGCTTGCCGCGCAGTCGGAGAGCCACTTCACTGGCAACTCGTCCGAGGACCTTGTCGGTCGCGTCAATCACAAACCACTCGTGCTTCACGTCAGCGGGTTTGGCGCTGAACGTTTTGGTCATGAGTTTTCTCTTTACGAGGGTTTGGCGGCCCTTTTCCACGGTCGGCGGTTCTCTTTCGGAACCCTCTTAGGTGGTGGTTTGAACTTCGCCGCGGGGCCAGCAGAAAACGCTGCGAAGCCCGCGATTGTACGAAATCGGCGCCCGGACGGCAAATCAGGGCTACCATCGCCGCCCCATGTTCTCCTACCGCCACGCCTTTCACGCCGGCAACCACGCCGACGTGCTCAAGCACCTCGCGCTGATCGCCACCCTGCGGCACCTCATGCTCAAGCCGCCGGCCCTGACGCTGGTGGACACGCACGCAGGGGCCGGGCTGTACCGGCTCGACAGCGAATTCACCGACAAGGGGGGTGAGGCCGAACACGGTGTGGTGCGGCTTTTCTCGGTGCTGCGGCCCGCCCAGGGCCCCATGGCCGCCAGCACCCCGCTGATCGACGACTACCTGGACCTCGTGGCCGGCTTCAACCCGGGCGGCTCGCTGCGCGTCTACCCGGGTTCGCCTTTCGTGATGCAGCACCTGATGCGCCACGAGGCGCGCGACCGCCTCAAGCTGTTCGAACTGCATCCCACGGATGGCAAGACGCTGTCGTCCAACATCGCCCAGCTCGAAGCCGGGCGCGCGGTGGTGATCAAGCGCGACGATGGTTTCGAGGGCCTCAAGCCGCTGTTGCCTCCGCCCGCGGATGCCCAGGGCTCGCGCCGTGGGCTGGTTCTGATCGACCCGAGCTACGAGCTCAAGAGCGACTACGGGAAAGTGAGCGCCTGCATACAAGATGCATTGAAGCGCTTTGCCACCGGCACGTATTTCATCTGGTACCCGGTGATCCCCCGCACGGAAGCGCATGACCTGCCCCGCAAACTGAGGGCACTGGCCCAACGCGCGGGCCGCCCGTGGCTGCACGCCACGCTCGCCATCGGGCATCCGCCGCTGGCACCGAACGAGCGGCCCGGGCTCACCGCCAGCGGGGTCTTCGTGGTGAACCCACCCCACACCCTGGCCGACGGCCTGCGGGCGGCACTGCCGGTGCTGGTGGATGTGCTGGGGCGCGGCCGGGGCCAGGGCCACGCGGTGGAAGCGTCGGGCTGAGCCTCAGGGGCGGGCCAGCACCAGGGTCCAGTAAGGGGTGTTGCCCGTCCCGACCCGGCGCTCGCAAGCCAGGGCGAACTGCGTGCTGCTGGCGCGCATGATGTTTTCGCAGTGGCCGGCGCTGTTCATCCAGGCCCCCATCACGCCCGACAGGCTGGACTGCCCGGCGGCAATGTTCTCGGCCACCGATGACCACGCATAGCCCGTAGCGCTCACCCGGGCGCCGACGCCGCTGCCATTGCTGCCGGTGTGGCTGAAAAAGCTGTTGGCGGCCATGTCGATGGAATGCCCGGTGGCGGCCTGGGCCAGGCGCGAGTCCCAGCTCAGCGGTGCCGCCGCCGGGTACACCACGCCGCCACAGACCTGGGCCTGGGCACGCAGGTTGTTGATCGCCGTCACGGCCGCGGAGGACAGATTGCCCACCGGGCACGGCTCCGTCCGGACCGAGGGGGAGCCGATCACGATGCTGATGTCGCCACCACCGCAGGCGGTGAGCAGGGCCACAAGGGGAAGAGCAGCAAAAAAAGGGCGCGAGCGGAGCTTGGGCATGGCAAGGGCTACCTTACGGGCGGGGCGGGGCCCGCCCCATGGGGGCGGGCGAATACCCCTCAGTTCCCGATCAACGGAAGATTATTAACCGACCGATCGGTCGGTTAACTTGTTAGACTGCGCCCCACGCCCTGCGATGGCGAGGAGACGCGCATGTACACCCAATCCTTCAACGTGCCCGACGGCGGCCAGCCCGCGCCCGGCCTGCAACCGGTGGCCGACGCGGCGCTGCAAGCGCAGTTCGACGCCGTGGTCGACGCCGACGGCAAGATCGAACCGCGCGACTGGATGCCCGAGGCCTACCGCAAGACCCTGGTGCGGCAGATCAGCCAGCACGCGCACAGCGAGATCGTGGGCATGCTGCCCGAGGGCAACTGGATCAGCCGCGCGCCGAGCCTGAAACGCAAGGCCATCCTGCTGGCCAAGGTGCAGGACGAAGGCGGCCACGGCCTGTATCTCTACAGCGCGGCCGAGACCCTGGGCACCAGCCGCGACCAGATGTTCGAGGCCCTGCACAGCGGCAAGGCCAAGTACAGCTCCATCTTCAACTACCCCACCCTCACCTGGGCCGATGTGGGCGTGATCGGCTGGCTGGTCGACGGCGCGGCGATCATGAACCAGATCCCGCTGTGCCGCTGCAGCTACGGCCCGTACGCGCGCGCCATGATCCGCGTCTGCAAGGAAGAGAGCTTCCACCAGCGCCAGGGCTACGAGGCCCTGCTGACCATGATGCAGGGCACCGCCGAGCAGAAGGCCATGGTGCAGGACGCGGTGAACCGCTGGTGGTGGCCGGTGCTGGCCATGTTCGGCCCGCCCGACGACAACAGCCCGAACAGCGTGCAGGGCATGCGCTGGGGCATCAAGCGCATCAGCAACGACGCGCTGCGGCAGAAGTTCGTCGACGCCACCGTGCCGCAGGCCGAGGTGCTGGGCATCACGCTGCCGGACCCGGACCTGAAGTGGAACGAGGCCAAGGGCGGCCACGATTTCGGCGCCATCGACTGGGACGACTTCTGGGCCGTGGTCAACGGCAACGGCCCCTGCAACAAGGAGCGCCTGGCCACCCGCGTGAAAGCCTGGGACGACGGCGCCTGGGTGCGCGAGGCCGCACTGGCCCATGCGCGCAAGGAACAGCAACGCACGATGAAGGAGGCCGCATGAACGACACCAAGGCACTGAAGGAATGGCCGCTGTGGGAAGTGTTCGTGCGCAGCAAGCAAGGCCTGGAGCACAAGCACTGCGGCAGCCTGCACGCGAGCAGCGCCGAGCACGCGCTGCAGATGGCGCGCGACGTGTACACGCGCCGCCAGGAAGGCGTAAGCATCTGGGTCGTTCCCTCGGCCAGCATCACGGCGAGTGAGCCCGACGCCAAGGACGCCTTCTTCGACCCCGCGGCCGACAAGATCTACCGCCACCCGACCTTCTACGAGATCCCCGACAAAGTGGGGCACATGTGATGAGCGCCGTGCCCGTTGACCACCTGCTGCACCTGGCCGACAACGCCCTGGTGCTCGGCCAGCGCAACGCCGAGTGGGCCGGCCACGGCCCCATCCTCGAAGAAGACCTGGCGCTGGCCAACCACGCGCTCGACCACCTGGGCCAGGCGCGCCTGCTCTACCAGCACGCGGCCACGCTGATCAACGCCGACACCGCGCTGTCGAAACGCTTCGCCCACCTGCGGGGCGCGCGCACCGAAGGCGCGATCACCGAAGACACGCTGGCCTACTTCCGCGGCGCGCGCGATTTCAGCAACTTCACGCTGCTGGAGCTGCCGCACCACGGCCCGCTTGCCGGCCCGGCGCGCCAGGATCTCGACTACGCCACCACCACGGTGCGCAACTTCCTCTACGCGGTGCTGATGGGCCTGTGGTGGGAACGCCTGCAGGCCAGCAGCGACGCGCAGCTCGCGGCCATCGCCGCCAAATCGCTCAAGGAGGTGCGCTACCACCTGCGGCACGCCGGCGACTGGCTGGTGCGCCTGGGCGACGGCACCGACGAGAGCCATGCGCGCGCGCAGGCCGCGCTGAACCACCTGATGCCCTACACGCAGGAGTTCTGGAGCGGCGGCGAGGCGGAAGAAGCGGCCGTGGCCAACGGCAGCGGCGTGGCCCTGGCCACGCTGCGCGCCGACTGGGACACGATCGTGAACGCCGCGCTGGCCGAGGCCACGCTCAAGCGCCCCGCCGACGGTGGCCACCTGCCGCGCGGCACACGCGGCGAGCACTCCGAGCACATGGGCTTTCTGCTCGCCGAGATGCAGAGCCTGGCGCGCGAGCACCCGCAAGCGGTGTGGTGATGGACACCCTGGACGCCGTGCGCGCGGCCATCGCGCCGCTGGCTGACCCCGAGATTCCGGTGGTGAGCCTGGCCGAGCTCGGCATCCTGCGCGAGGTGCGCACCGGGGCTGACGGCCTGGCCGAGGTGGTGATCACGCCGACCTACAGCGGCTGCCCCGCCATGGGCCAGATCGAGGACGACATCCGCCGCGCGCTGCGCGAGGCCGGCATCGACGCGCGCGTGGTGACGCAGCTCGCCCCGGCCTGGACCACCGACTGGATGGCGCCCGAAGCGCGCGAGAAGCTGCGCGCCTACGGCATCGCACCGCCCAACGGCCGCGCCGCGCACGCCACCGAGAAAGTGATCGCCTTCGCGCGGCGTGCCGCCAGCCAGCCCGTGCCCTGCCCGCGTTGCGGCTCCACCCACACCACCGAAACCTCGCCATTCGGCTCGACCGCGTGCAAGGCGCTCTACCGCTGCCTCGACTGCCTCGAACCCTTCGATCTTTTCAAGCCGTACTGACCCCGCACCGACCATGAACACCAGCCCCCGCGGATTCGTTGAACTGCCGATCGCGCGCGTGAGCCCCGAGGCCGCAGGCTCGGTGGCCGTCACGCTGTCGGTGCCCGCCGATCAGCGCAGCGTCTTCGCGTTCGAGCCCGGCCAGTTCCTCACGGTGCGCGCGCACATCGGTGGCCAGGAGGTGCGGCGCAGCTACTCCATCAGCAGCCCGCGCAGCCTGTTCACGGGCAAAGGCGAACTCACGCTCGGCATCCGGCCCGTGGAAGGTGGCGTGTTCAGCAACTGGGCGGCCACGCAGCTCAAGGCGGGCGACACGCTGCAGGCCATGCCACCCGATGGCCGCTTCACCGTGCACCGCCCGCGCGCGCTGCACCGCGTGGGCTTCGCCGCGGGCTCGGGCATCACGCCCATCCTGTCCATCATGACGAGCACGCTGGAGGAGTCGCCCACCGCCAAGTTCACGCTCGTCTACGGCAACCGCCGCATGGCCAGCGTGATGTTCAACGAGGCCCTGCAGGACCTGAAGGACCGTTACCGCGACCGGCTCACGCTGATCCATGTGCTCTCGCGCCAGGCGCAGGAAGTGCCACTGCTTGAAGGCCGCATCGATGGCGACAAGGTGCGCGCGCTCATCGCCGCGCTGCTGCCCGTGCCCAGCATGGACGAGGTCTTCGTCTGCGGGCCCGAGGCCATGATCGAGGCCACCGAGCAGGCCCTGCTGGGCGCCGGCGTGAAGCCCGAGCGCATCCACACCGAGCGCTTCAGTTCGCCCACGCTCGACGCCATGCCGAGCGCGCAGCGTGCGAAGGTGCAACTCGGCCACGCCGAACACAGCGCGGGCGAAGTCGCGCTCACCGTGGTGCTCGACGGCAAGCCGCACCAGTTGCGCATGGGCCGCGAGGACCGCGTGCTCGACATCGCGCTCGAGGCAGGGCTGGACCTGCCGTGGTCCTGCCGCGGCGGCGTGTGCTGCACCTGCCGCGCCAAGGTGATGGAGGGCGCGGTGGAGATGGACAAGAACTTCACGCTCGAACCCTGGGAGATGGAACAGGGCTTCGTGCTGAGTTGCCAGGCCCGGCCGACCACGGACCGCGTCGTGGTGAGCTACGACGAACGCTGAGCGCCCGACGCCGACAGATCACTCGGCGTAGATCACCACCGGCGCCACGCCCGCGCGGATCAGGCCGATGCGCTCGGCCCCGGCGCGGCTGAGGTCGATCACGCGGCCCGGCGTGAAGGGGCCGCGGTCGTTGATGCGCACCACCACCGCCTGCCCGCTCGCCGGGTTGAACACCCGCACGCGCGTGCCGAAGGGCAAGGTCTTGTGGGCCGCGGTGAAAGCGTTCATGTCGAACACCTCGCCGCTGGCGGTGCGCCGGCCATGGTGCTGCGCGCCGTACCAGGAAGCGACGCCGCGCTCGATTTCGCGGCCCTCCGGGGCCGACGTGGACGACCCATGGCGCGGGGGCGAGGCGCAACCACCCAGCCACAACACCGTCACCAACAGCAAGGCGAGCAAGGTGATGGCCCGCGCCGCGGCGGAAGGCGCCCTCTGGCAATCGGGCTGTTCGATGGCGTTGGCAGGCAGGTTCATGGGCGGCGCTGGTGCAACGGGACGGTTCTAACAGAACCGGGCGCCGCGGACGCGCCGCGCGGGTCAGCGCCTGGCCTCGGGCCGGGCAAACAGCCGGCTCAGTTCCGGCCAGGCCTGCGCCCAGCAGCAGCCGTGATCGAAGCCCGCGAGCGAACGAACCACCGGCGTGGGCGCGTTGCGCACACCCGAACGGGCAACCCCCTCGAGGAAGCCCGCGAGCACGCTGGCCGGCACGACCGCATCCTTGTCGCCGACGAAGTGCCATTGCGGAATGGACGCCAGGCGCGCCGACACGTCCTTCGGATCGAGCGACCCGGTCAGGGGCAACAGGCGCTGCTCGCGGGTCCATCGGTCCGCGTCCAGCACGCCCGCCACGGTCACCAGCGCCACCACGTCGCTGCGGCGCGCGGCCAGCAGGGCGGCCACGGCCGCACCGCCGGAATAGCCGACGAGCACCAGTTCGCTGGCGCCGTGTTCGCGCTTGAGCCCGTCCACCGCATGGTCCATGGCCGCGATCACGTCGGGCGCAAAGCGGTGGCTGCCCCAGTACCGGTTGTCACACCCCTTGAACGCTGCGCCCTGCGTGTACTGGCAAGGCCGCGCCAGGTAGACCGCGCGGGCACCCGCATCGGCCATGGCCAGGCGCAGGCCCAGCGGATCGGACGGCGTGGGCGCGAACGACGGCGTGTGCCGGTCCAGCCAGGCCAGGCCATCGCCTTCGATGTAGACCGTCAACCGCTCGGTGGCCGGCAACCCGGTCGGCGCAAAGGCCTGGATGTCGAAACCGGGGCCGGGCAGCACGCGGGCCTGCCAACCCTGCCCCGCCGCCCAGGCCGCGATGCCGGCGCTGCGCGCTTGCGGCGACGGTGCGGCGCAAGCACTCAACCCCACGGATGCCGCGACCAGCGCGGCGAGCAGCCACCCGCGTCGCGCGGTGCGACAGGTCAGAACGCCCACCCCAGTCGCACCGAGGCGGTCTGGTCGCGCAGCCCCTGGCGCAGCTGAAGGTCGTAGCGGGCGACGAGATCCATGTTCTCGCGCAGGCGGTAGCGCATGCCCACGCCGAGTTCCGCGATCGCCCTGGCCTGGGGCAGGCCCTCGGTGATGAACGCCACGCCACCGCCGGTGAAGCGCGCGGTCACGGCGTTGTTCGATCCATCGATGTCGTAGCCCACCGCGGCGCGGGCCAACCACTGGGCCCGCCGGCCCGCATCGCCTTGCACCTGCGCGCCCACCTTCAGGATCGCCTCGCGCGCCTTCTGGGCATTGACCTGCAGATTCAGCACGCCAGCGCCGTCTTCGGTGTAGCCCTCGCTCCTGAATTGCCGCAGGTCGAACGCCACCAGGGGCCGCACGGTCAACGCGCCCATCGCATAGGGCCGGCTCAACCCCACACCCAGGTGCCAGGCATCGCCGTCGTAGCGGGCTTGTGCGGTGCGGCCGATGAAGCCCAGCACGCGCTGCGATTCGATGCGGCTGCGCGTGTAGTCGCCCTGCCAGGCGACCTGCCAGCCCGAGTCGTCGAGCGTGTACCGCCCGTAACCGATCAACTGCGCGCTCTCGATGTCGGCGCGGTGGCTTTGTGCGAAGTCCTGGCCGTCCACGGTGCTCTTCAGGTACGCCAGACCGAATCCCACCGTGGCGGCGGCATTCAGGTCTTTCTGCACGCCACCCACGAGACCATGGGTGCCGAGCTCGTAGCCACTGACGCCATCGCGCCCGTCCTGGTCGACCCAGTTGCCCAGGGGTTTGACCCACAGACCGCGGCCGCCCGGTTCCGAACCACCCGACTGGCCCGCGAGGGCCTGCTGCTCCGCGATGGCCGCGCCCGACGCCGCGCCATGCGCCATGAACGCCAACGCCGCGTTGCCATGCATGAGGGTCATGATCTGGCCCACCGCTTCGGCCACCCGGCGGTTGGTCGGCAACTGGCCCAGGGCGGTGACCACGTTGTCCCAGTCGGTGCCCGTGGCACCGCCGCGCACGTACCCGTCCAGAACGCGCGCGGTGGGCACGCCGTTGAGCAGGTTGTTGGCGATCACCGCCGGCACGATGCCGTCGGCAGACGACGCGCTCGCGGCCACGATGCGCAGATCGACCGCGTTGCCGTTGGTGCCGGACTCGAAGTCGAACAGCGCGCTGTTGTCGCTGACGTTGTTCGCCGCGGCGGCATTGGTCAGCGCGCCGCCGGCCGTCACCACCCCCGCGAGCGTGTCGCCGGCGGCGAGGGTGTTGAGGGTTCTGACGTCCACGTCGAAACGCGCGCCCGCGGTGAGCGTGGCATCGCCCGTGGCGTTGACACGACCGTAGCTCGCGGGGCTGCTGGCCCCCACACGCAAGGTGCCGCTCTGGGTGTAGTTGCCGCTGATGTTGGCCTGCACGCCATCGGCCACGTCCAGGGTGCCGGCGTTGTTGAAGGCGTCGGCTGCGCCACTGCTCACGCTGATGACGTGCCCGCTGCCACCGATGCGCAGCCGGGCGCCACCGAGGATGTGGAAGGACGCCACGTCGAAGGTGCTCTCCGTCGTGAACACCGCGCCGGACAGCAGCCGGACACTGCCCCCGGCGTTGTCGACCGCGCCGGTGATGCGCGCGGACGTTCCGAGCAGGTTGATCGTGGTGTTGGTGGTCAGGATGCCACCCAGGATGCGGCCCGCGTTGTTGAGCGTGACCAGGGTGCCCTGGCTTCGCAGCGCGTTCGGCTGCCCACCCGCACCCGTGATGACCCCCGACGCCTCGTTGTTGAGTTCGGTAACGTTGCCGCCGTTGTACAGGCCCAGCGCAAACGCGCTGCCCCCCTGGAGCAAGCCGCGGTTGTCGATGCGGTCGATGCTGCCGAAGTTCCAGATCGCGTCGGACGGATCCCCCGTGATCGTGCCGTCGTTGACGATCTGCACACCCGACACACCGGCGTCAACACGAACCCCGACCGAAATGCCCGCCCCGTCGCCGGTGATGCTGCCGGTGGGGGTGACGGTCAGCGTGTCACCGGTGTCGAGACCGCATTCCCCGACCCGGTTGTCCGACACGCCGATGGCACCCGCACCCACGCAGGAGCCCGTGCCGGCGAGGGCGAGCCCATGCGACAAGGCCAGCACACCCGCGATGGCCGTGAGCCGGAAAACCGGGGCGTGCCGGCCCGCGCGCGCAGCGAAAGCGTGGGTCGTGAGGTGCCGTCCGCGTTGGGAGAAACGGGCCAGGTGCAGGAAGGGTTGGGTCATGGCGCAACAGCACCGCCAAGCGGTGGCCGGATTTCGAAGGTCAAGCAGCGCAGCGAAACCTTCGTGCGCCTGCTTCAGATGGATTCGTCAACGGACACATGCGAAATCGCTAGCGCACCGTCCTCTCGACAGTCACATCTTCTTACAAAGCGCCCGGACGCCGAAGGCACTTTGTCACGGCAACGTCAAGCGCCGCAGGATCTCCAGCGTCGCCGCGCTCTGGTTCATGGTGTACACGTGCAGGCCCGGCACGCCACCACGGATCAGTTGCTCACACAGGGACGTGACCACGTCGAGCCCGAAGGCCTTGATCGACGCCGTGTCGTCACCGAAGGCCTGCAGGCGCAGGCGGATCCAGCGCGGGATCTCGGCGCCGCAGGCGTCGGAGAAGCGCATGAGCTGCGTGGAGCTGGTGATGGGCATGATGCCCGGCACCACGGGGATGTCGGCGCCGAGCTTGTGCGCGTCGTCCACGAAGCGGAAGTAGGCGTCGGCGCTGTAGAAGTACTGCGTGATCGCCGAGTGCGCGCCGGCCTGCACCTTGGTGGCATAGGCCTTGAGGTCGGCCTCGGGCGACTTGGCCTGCGGGTGCACCTCGGGGTAGGCCGCCACCTCGATGTGGAAGTCCTCGCCGGTTTCGGCGCGGATGAAGGCCACCAGATCGCTGGCGTAATGGAACTCGCCGCCCAGGCCGTAGCCGCTGGGCAGGTCGCCGCGCAGGGCCACCAGGCGCTTGACGCCCATGGCCTTCAACTGTGCGAGCTGCGTGCGCACGCTGTCGCGCGTGGCCCCGATGCACGAGAAGTGCGAGGCCGCGTCCACGCCCTCGGCGAGGATCTCGCGCACGGTTCCGAAGGTGCCCTCTTGCGTGGAGCCGCCGGCACCGTAAGTGACGGAGCAGAACAGCGGCGCGCGCGCATAGAGCTGCTGGCGCACGCCGCGCAGCTTCTCGGCGCCTTCGGGCGTCTTGGGGGGAAAGAACTCGAAACTGATGGGCAGGTTCATGCCGGTTTCCGAATGAAGACGAAGAATTCGCGGTTGCCATCGCCACCGGCGATGGGGCTGTCGAAGTAGTCGAGCACCTGCAGGCCGAGGCCCGCCAGGGACACCGCGATGCGCTCGCGCACCAGCGGGTAGGAGGCCTCGTCCTTCACCAGGCCGCCCTTGCCGATCTGCTCGGGCTGCAGCTCGAACTGCGGCTTGACCAGCATCAGGCCATGGCCACCGGCTTTCAGCAGCGGCACCAGCGCGGGCCACACCAGGGTTTGCGAGATGAAGGACAGGTCGCCGACGATCAGGTCGAACGGCGCTTCGGCCCCGGCACCCCGCAAGGTCTCGGCGCTCAGCTCGCGCGCGTTCACGTGCTCCAGCGCGGTCACCCGCGCGTCGCCGCGCAGGCGCGCATGCAGCTGGCCGCTGCCGACGTCGACCCCGACCACCTGCGCAGCACCGCGCTGCAGCAGGCAATCGGTGAAGCCGCCGGTGCTCTGGCCGACGTCGAGCGCGCGCAAGCCGCTGACGGCGAGGCCGGTGTGCGCCAGCGCGCCCTCCAGCTTCAGCCCGCCGCGCGACACGTAGCGCGCCTCGGCGGCGTCGAGCAGCTGAATCTCCGCCAGCTCGGACAGCTCTTCGCTGTTCTTGGCGATGGTTTTCCAGCCATCGCGAAAGCGCCAGCGAACGCCCGCGGCGATCAGCCGCTGGGCCTGCGAGCGCGAGGCCGCGAGCCCGCGTTCGACCAGCAACTGGTCGGCACGCACGGCGCGATCAGTAGCGGTAGGTGTCGGGCTTGTACGGGCCTTGCTTGGACACGCCGATGTAGGCGGCCTGCTCATCCGTCAGCTCGGACAGCATGGCGCCGACCTTCTTCAGGTGCAGGCGCGCCACCTTCTCGTCGAGGTGCTTGGGCAGCACGTACACCTGGCCGGCCTGGTAACCGTCGGGGCGGGTGAACAGCTCGATCTGCGCGATGGTCTGGTTCGCGAAGCTGGACGACATCACGAAGCTCGGGTGGCCCGTGCCGCAGCCCAGGTTCACCAGGCGGCCCTTGGCCAGCAGGATGATCTTCTTGCCGTCCGGGAAGATGACGTGGTCCACCTGGGGCTTGATCTCTTCCCACTGGCACTTCTCTTCGAGCTGCGCGACCTGGATCTCGTTGTCGAAGTGGCCGATGTTGCAGACGATGGCCTGGTCCTTCATGGCGGCCATGTGCGCGTAGGTGATGACGTCGCGGTTGCCGGTGGTCGTCACGAAGATGTCGGCCTTGTCGGCGGCGTACTCCATGGTCACCACGCGGTAGCCTTCCATCGCGGCCTGCAGGGCGTTGATGGGGTCGATCTCGGTCACCCACACCTGGGCGCTGAGCGCGCGCAGGGCCTGGGCCGAGCCCTTGCCCACGTCGCCGTAGCCGGCGACCACGGCCACCTTGCCGGCGATCATCACGTCGGTGGCGCGCTTGATGCCGTCGACCAGCGATTCGCGGCAGCCGTAGAGGTTGTCGAACTTGGACTTGGTGACCGAGTCGTTGACGTTGATGGCGCGGAACAGCAGCGTGCCCTTGGCCGACATTTCCTTCAGGCGGTGCACGCCGGTGGTGGTCTCTTCCGTCACGCCGATGATCTCGGCGCTCTTGCGGCTGTACCAGGTGCCGTCTTCGGCCAGCTTGGCCTTGATGGCCGCAAACAGGATGCGCTCTTCCTCGCTGCCCGGGTTGGCCAGCACGGAGGCATCCTTCTCGGCCTTCTTGCCCAGGTGCATCAGCAGCGTGGCATCGCCGCCGTCGTCCAGGATCATGTTGGGGCCTTCGCCCGGCGTGCCCTTGGCGCCGAAGTCGAAGATGCGGTGGGTGTAGTCCCAGTAGTCGACCAGGGTCTCGCCCTTGATGGCGAACACCGGCGTGCCGGCGGCGGCGATGGCGGCGGCGGCGTGGTCCTGCGTGGAGAAGATGTTGCACGAGGCCCAGCGCACCTGGGCGCCCAGCGCCTGCAGCGTCTCGATAAGCACCGCGGTCTGGATCGTCATGTGCAGCGAGCCGGTGATGCGCGCGCCCTTCAGGGGCTGCTTGGCCGCGTATTCCTCGCGGATGGCCATCAGGCCGGGCATCTCGGTCTCGGCGATGCGGATTTCCTTGCGGCCCCAGTCGGCCAGGGAAATGTCGGTGATCGCGCAGTCGGTCGGAACGGAGGGGATGCGTGCGTTCATGGTTTGCTCCAAAACGTGTTTGAAAAAACCACTTGCCGCGGGGCGAAAAAAAAACGCTCACCGCACAGAAGTGGATGAGCGTCGTTGCGAATTCGGTTCCGAGCCTCACGCCCTGATGGCGCTGCAACGCTCCTCGGAAGGCCACGATTCTAGCGCAGGGTGCCCTGCCGCGCCACACCGCCCGGCTATCCTCGCACCCCATGCAGCCCCTCAGCCAGTGGCCCGCCGCGCAGCGCCTGCGCATCGCGGGCGTCTTCACCGACATCGACGACACGCTCACCCGCGACGGCGCCATCGAGCCCGCCGCACTGGCCGCGCTGCACCGCCTGCGCGACGCCGGCCTGCCGGTGTTCGCCATCACCGGCCGCCCGGTGGGCTGGAGCGCGCCGTTCGCCCAGGGCGCGCAGGCCTGGCCGGTCGAGGCCATCGTGGCCGAGAACGGCGCCGTGGCCCTGCTGCCCGGCGGGGGCCGCCTCTACCTGCAGGACAGCGCCACGCGCGCCGCCAACTTCGCGCACCTGCAGCGCGTGCTCGCACGTGTGGAGGCCGAGATCCCCGGCGCGCAGCGCGCCACCGACAGCGCCGGCCGCGAGACCGACATCGCGATCGACCACAGCGAGTTCGTGCAACTGCCGGAAGAGACCATCGCGCGCGTGGTGGCGCTGATGCAGGCCGAGGGCCTGCGTGCCACGGTCAGCAGCATCCACATCAACGGCTGGATCGGTGACCACGACAAGCTCGCGGGCGCGCGCTGGGTGCTGCGCGAGCGCACCGGCCGTGTACTCGACGACGAGCTGGACCGCTGGGTCTACGTGGGCGACTCCACCAACGACGCGGTGATGTTCGCGCACTTCCCGCACAGCGTGGGCGTGGCCAACATCGCGCGCTTCGTGCCGCAACTCAACGCACTGCCGCGCTACGTGACACCCGCCGAGCGCGGCGTGGGCTTTGCCGAACTCACCCAGGCCCTGCTCGAGGCCCGCGGCGCATGAGCGAACACCCCCTGCCGGCCAGGGGCCCGGCCAGCGCGCCGCCCGAGCACGCCCGCCTGGGCCTGGTCGCCATCTTCGGCGCCACCTTCTTCGAGCTGGTGGGCTACTTCATGCTCACGCCGCTGCTGTTGCTGCGCCTGAAGGACGGCGGCGAATCCACCGCGCTGGCCGGCGTGTTCGCGGCCAGCGGCTGGTTCGGCATCTTCCTCATGGTGCCGTTCGCCTCGGCCGTCACGCGGCGGCTGGGCAGGCGGCCCACGCTGTGGCTGTCCGCGCTCATTCCCACGCTGGCCACGGCCGGCTTCGCGCTGTCGTCTTCGCTCACGCTGTGGTTCGTGCTCAAGCTGGTGGCCGGCATGGCCTCGGGCCTGCGCTGGGTGCTGGCCGAAGCGATCGTGGCGGAGTTCGCGCCGCCCGCCCAGCGCGGGCGCTACGTGGGCCTGTTCGAAACGCTGGTGGGCGTCACCTTCGTGCTGGGCCCGCTGATGCTGGCCTGGGTGGGGCCGCAGAGCGACACGGCCCTCTGGATCGCCTTCACCTGCATGGCGATCGGCCTGGCCTGGAGCCTGCTCATTCCGCGCGTGCCGCCCGCGGCCGACGCGCACGACGCGCGCGTGGGCCTGGCCGGCGTGTGGCATGCGCTCGCCGCGCACCCGCTGATCATGACGGTGGGCTTCGTCGGCGGCTTCTTCGAGAGCGGGCTCACCTCCATCCTGCCGCTCTACGGCCTGGCCCTGGGCCTGGGCGCGGTGCTGGCGGCGCTGCTGGTCTCGGCCAGCGGCCTGGGCAGCGCACTCATGATGCTGCCCGCCGGCGTGCTGGCCGACCGCATGGCGCACCACCCCAAGGCCCGCTGGGGCGATGCGCGCGCCGCGCGGCTCACGCTCATGCGCGTGTGCGCGTGGATCACGCTCACCGGCACGCTGCTGATTCCCTTTGTGGCCGGCCAACCCTGGCTGGCCGCGCCGGTGGCCTTCGTCTGGGGTGGCGCGGGCGGCTGCCTCTACACGCTCGCCATGATCGACATCGGCTCGCGCGAGCAAGGCATCACGCTGGTGAACAGCACCGCTGTGCTGGTGATGAGCTACACGCTGGGCGGTGTGCTCGCGCCCGCACTGGGCGCCGCGGCGCTGCAGTGGTCGCCGGCGCTGGGCTTTCCCGCGCTGCTGCTGGGCGTGGCCGTGTTGGGGGTATGGTTGCTGCGGCGCCCGGAACCCTGAGCGCCATCGCGCCTCTCACCCCCCACCCAACCGAGGACCTTGCCCATGGCCATTCCCTGGATCGCCGCGCTCAAGATCATTCCCTGGGGCGACGTGATCGAGCACGCGCCCAAGGTGCTCAACGCCGCGCGCAAGCTGCTCGACAAGCAGAAGGCACCCAGCGTGTCGGTGCCCGCGGGCCCGCCGCTGGACCCGGCGGCCGAGCCCCCGAGCCTGGGCGAACTGCGCAACCGCCTCATCGAAGCGCGCCAACTCATCGACCAGCAAGCCGCCGCGCAACAGCAGATGGCGCAGACCCTGACCGAGCTGGCCGAGCAGAACGCGCGGCTGGTGGAGGCCGTGCAACTGCTGCGCGTGCGCACGCGGGTGCTGATCGTGGCGGCCGTGCTGCTGGCGGTCGGCGTGGTGGTGCTGCTGTCGCGCTGATCAGCGGCGCTCGGTCTCGATCGCTGCGTCGCAGCCCACGCCGGCCGCGATCCACCGCCGCGCCAGCCGCCGCAACAGCGGTGCTGCAAAGCCCCAGCGCGGGCCCAGCACGCCCGCGGTGTCGGTGATGGCGCCGCAGCGGTAGACCTTCAAGGCCGCGTCCCAGCGCAGCGCGTCGCACGCACCCACCCGCTTGCGCGAGATCACGCGCCCCAGCGGGCAGGGTTCGGCCAGGCAGCACACGCCACAGCCGTTGCACGGCGCGCCCAGCGCGGGCTTGGCCGGCGCCGCGGGTTCGATGTGGATCACCTGCCCCGCGCGCACCGCGTTCACCTCACTGCCGGGCCAGCACCGGTGCCAGCACGCGCCCGGTGTGCGTCCCCGCGGCCACCACGGCCTCGGGCGGCGCCGCGGCTACCACGCGGCCACCACCGGCGCCGCCTTCGGGGCCGAGGTCGATGATCCAGTCGGCCTCGGCCATCACGTCGAGGTCGTGCTCGATCACCACCACGCTGTGGCCGCCGTCCACCAGGCGGTGCAGCACGCGGATGAGTTTTTCCACGTCGGCCATGTGCAGGCCCACGGTGGGTTCGTCGAGCACGTAGAGCGTGTGCGGTGCCTTCTGGCCGCGCCGGCCCACCTCGTCGCGCACCTTGCTGAGTTCGGTCACGAGCTTGATGCGCTGCGCCTCGCCGCCGCTCAAAGTGGGCGACGGCTGTCCCAGCGTGAGGTACCCGAGCCCCACGTCCTTCAACAGTTGCAGCGGGTGGCTGATCGCGGGCATGGCGGCAAAGAATTCGACCGCCTCGTCCACCTCCATCTGCAGCACATCGCCGATGCTCTTGCCCTTCCAGGTGACGGCGAGCGTCTCGGGGTTGAAGCGCGCGCCGTGGCAGGTTTCGCAGGGCACCTTCACGTCGGGCAGAAAGCTCATCTCGATGGTGCGCATGCCCTGCCCTTCGCAGCCCGGGCAGCGGCCTTCGCCGGTGTTGAAGCTGAAGCGCCCCGGGCCATAGCCGCGCGCCTTGGCCTCCAGCGTGTCGGCGAAGAGCTTGCGCACCGTGTCCCAGAAGCCGATGTAGGTGGCGGGGCAGGAGCGCGGCGTCTTGCCGATCGGTGTCTGGTCCACCTCGAGCACGCGGTCCACGGTCTCGCTGCCGAGCAGTTTCTCGCAGCCGCTCCACGCGGGGCGGTCGCCCTTCTCCCAGTTCTTCTTGCCGGCGGCGGTGCTGCGCATCTGCACCGCCGCGGCCACGTTGTTGAGCAACACGTCGCGCGCCAGCGTGCTCTTGCCCGAACCGCTCACGCCGGTGACGACCACCAGCCGCTTGAGCGGCACGGCCACGTCGAGCGCCTGCAGGTTGTGCAGCGCGGCGCCGCGCAGCTCCAGCGCGTCTTCGCCGGCCTTGACGGCGCGGCGCGCCTGCAGCGGGTGCTTCATGGCGTGCAGCAGGTAGCGGCCGGTCAGCGAATCGGGGTTGGCCGACAGGTCGGCCACCGTGCCCTGCGCCACCACGCGCCCGCCGCGTTTGCCCGCGCTGGGGCCGATGTCGATCACGTGGTCGGCGCGGCGGATGGTGTCTTCGTCGTGCTCCACCACCACCAGGGTGTTGCCCTGCGCGCCCAGCTGGTGCAGCGCGTCGAGCAGGATCTGGTTGTCGCGCGGGTGCAGGCCGATGGTGGGCTCGTCGAGCACGTAGCACACGCCCTGCAGGTGGCTGCCCAGTTGCGCGGCGAGGCGGATGCGCTGCGCCTCGCCACCGCTGAGCGTGGGCGCGCCGCGATCGAGCGTGAGGTAGTTCAGACCCACCTGCTCAAGGAAGGCCAGGCGGCTCTCGATCTCGGGCAGCAGGTCGCGCGCGATGTCGGCCTCGCGGCCGCTCAGGCCGTCGCCCGTCATCAGCCCGCGCACCCAGGCGCGCACATCGCTCACCGAAAGCCGCGCGATGTCGGTGATACCCACACCGCCGAAGCGCACCGCGCGCGCCTGCGCATTCAGGCGCGTGCCTTCGCAACCGGGGCAGGCCTCGTCGCCGACGCCTTCCACCTCGGGTTCGGCAAAGCTCTGCTCGCGGCCTTTCTCGTCGTCGTCGCGCACCGAGTCATCGAGCGCCTTGCGCTGCTCGCGCGAGAGCTTCACGCCCGTGCCCACGCAATCGGGGCACCAGCCGTGCTTGCTGTTGTAGGAGAACAGGCGCGGATCGAGCTCGGGGTAGCTGGTGCTGCACACCGGGCAGGCGCGCGCGGTGCTGAACACCTCCACGCTGCCGATGTCGCGCGTGGGGCGGCCGTCGGCGATGGCGTCCTTCAGGCCCTCCAGCGGGTGCAGCAGGTGCAGCGTGCCCTTGCCGAGTTCGAGCGTCTTCGCGAGCTGCGCGCGCAGCGTGGCCTCGTCGGCCGTGTTCACCACGAAGTCGGCCACCGGCAGTTCGATGGTGTGTTCCTTGAAACGGTCGATGCGCGGGAAGCCCGTGGTGGGCAGGAACTCGCCGTCCACGCGCAGGTGGCTGTAACCGCGCGGGCGCGCCCAGTCGGCCAGCTCGGTGTACACGCCCTTGCGGTTGACCACCAGCGGCGCAAGCAGGCCCACGTGGCGGCCGGCGTGCTTGCGCAGGATGGTGGCGGCGATGCTGTCGGCGCTCTGCGGCTTCACGGCCGCGCCGTCGTGCACGCAGTGCTGCGTGCCCAGCTTCACGTAGAGCAGGCGCAGGAAGTGCCAGACCTCGGTGGTGGTGCCCACCGTGCTCTTGCGCCCGCCGCGCGAGAGGCGCTGCTCGATCGCCACCGTGGGCGGAATGCCGTAGACCGCGTCCACCTCGGGCCGGCCCGCGGGCTGCACGATGCTGCGCGCGTAGGCGTTGAGGCTTTCGAGGTAGCGGCGCTGGCCTTCGTTGAACAGGATGTCGAAGGCCAGCGTGCTCTTGCCCGAGCCGCTGACGCCCGAGATGACGTTGAACTTGCCGCGCGGGATGTCCACGCTCAGCTGCTTGAGGTTGTGTTCCTTGGCGTTGACGATGCGGATCGCGTCGCCGCCGGCCGCCTGCGGCCGGCGCTGCACCGCGTAGGGCGCCGCCGGTTGTTCGTTCACCGCGACCACGCGGTCCATGGCCTCGGCGTATTCGCGCAGGGCGCGCGCGGTGTGGCTGGTGGCGTGCTCGCGCACCGCTTCGGGCGTGCCCTCGGCCACCACGGTGCCGCCGCCGGCGCCGCCCTCGGGGCCGAGGTCGATCAGCCAGTCGGCCGCACGGATCACGTCGAGGTTGTGCTCGATCACCACCAGCGAATGGCCGGCGTCGATGAGCTTGCGCAGCGAGCGCATGAGCTTGGCGATGTCGTCGAAGTGCAGGCCGGTGGTGGGCTCGTCGAACAGGAACAGCGTGCCCTTGCGCGACACGGGCTGGCGGCTCGCGCTCGCGGCCTTGGCCGCTTCGGCCAGGAAGCCCGCGAGCTTCAGGCGCTGCGCCTCGCCGCCCGAGAGCGTGGGCACCGGCTGGCCGAGCTTCACGTACTCCAGGCCCACATCCACGATGGGTTGCAGTGCGCGGATCACTTCCCTGTCGTGCGCGAACAGCTGCGCCGCTTCGTTCACGGTGAGCTCCAGCACGTCGGCCACGCTGAGCGTGCGCTCGCCGCGCTCGATCTTCACCTCCAGGATCTCGGGCCGGTAGCGGCGGCCGTCGCAATCGGGGCAGCGCAGGTAGACGTCGGAGAGGAACTGCATCTCCACGTGCTCGAAGCCGGAGCCGCCGCAGGTGGGGCAGCGGCCGTCGCCGCTGTTGAAGCTGAACTTGGCGGGCGTGTACGAGCGCTCGCGCGCGAGCGGCGCGTCGGCGAACAGCGCGCGGATCGCGTCCCACGCGCCGACGTAGCTCACGGGGTTGGAGCGCGCGGTCTTGCCGATGGGCGACTGGTCGACAAAGACCACATCCGCCAGTTGCTCGGCACCGAGCAGGCGGTCGTGCGCGCCGGGCGATTCGGTGCTCTGGCCGAAGTGGCGCATCAGCGCGGGGGCCAGCACGTCCTGGATGAGCGTGGACTTGCCCGAGCCCGACACCCCCGTGACCACCACCAGCCGCTGCAGCGGGAACTCCACCGACACCTTCTTGAGGTTGTGCTCCGTCGCGCCCTCGAGAATGAGGCGCGGCGTGCTGTCGGTCACCGCGCGCTTGAAGCCCATGCCGATGGTCTTGCGCGCACCGAGGTAGGCACCGGTGAGCGTGTCGGCCGCGCGGATCTGCTCCGGTGTGCCGTCGAACACGATCTGCCCGCCGCGCTCGCCCGGGCCCGGGCCCATGTCGATCAACCGGTCGGCCGCGAGCATCACGGCCGGGTCGTGCTCCACCACCACCAGCGTGTTGCCGGCGTCGCGCAGGCGCTTCATCGCGTCCACGATGCGCGCCATGTCGCGCGGGTGCAGGCCGATGCTGGGCTCGTCGAGCACGAACAGCGTGTTGACAAGCGAGGTACCGAGCGCGGTGGTGAGGTTGATGCGCTGCACCTCGCCACCGCTGAGCGTGCGGCTCTGCCGGTCGAGCGTGAGGTAGCCGATGCCGACCTCGCACAGGTAGCGGATGCGCGTGTTGATTTCGTCGAGCAGCAGCTTGAGCGCCTGCTGCTCGCCCGCGCTGCCGGCCTGCGCCGGCGCGATGGAGTCGAAGAAACGCCGCAGGCTGGTGAGCGGCATCAGCATCAGGTCGTGCAGGCACAGGCCGGGCAACGCCTCCAGCTGCGCACGCGACCAGAGCACGCCCGCGGGCAGGTAGCGCTGCGCGGGAGGCAGCACCGCGTCGGCCTGCGCTTTCGTGCCCACGCGCCACAGCAGGCTGTCGGTCTTGAGGCGTGCGCCGCGGCAGACCGGGCATTCGGTGTAGCTGCGGTACTTGGACAAGAGCACGCGGATGTGCATCTTGTAGGCCTTGCTCTCCAGGTACTCGAAGAAGCGGCCCACGCCGTACCACTGCTGGTTCCACTTGCCGTTCCACAAGGGCGAACCGTTCTTCACCCAGGCCTGCTGCTCGGGCGTGAGCTTGGCCCAGGGCGTGTCGCGCGGAATGCCCGCGGCCTCGGCGTGGCGCATCAGGTCGTCCTGGCACTCCTTCCACGCGGGCGTCTGGAACACCTTGATCGCACCGTTGCGCAGCGTGATCTTGTCGTTCGGGATCACCAGGCCGTAGTCGACCCCGATGACCCGCCCGAAGCCGCGGCAGGTGTCGCACGCGCCCACGGGGGAGTTGAACGAGAACATCGAGGGCGTGGGCTCGGTGTAGCGGATGTCGCTCTCGGGGCAGTGCAGCCCCGTCGAGAACTTCCAGATCTCGGGTTCGCCCTCGTCCTTGAGCGCGTACACCGTGAGCCGGCCGCTGCCGCGCTTCAGGCCGACCTCGATCGCTTCCATCACGCGCGCCGTGTCGGCGCCGGCGAGGCGGAAGCGGTCGGCCACCACGTCGAGCAGCTTCACGGCCTCGATCACGGGCTTCGCCTTTTTCCCTTTGGCCGGGGCCTCCTCTTTCGCTTCGCGCTGCACGGTGCGTTCGGCCTGCACGCGGGTGTAGCCACTGGCCGAGAGCCATTGCTCCACCTCTTCGGCGGTGGTGTTGGCGGGCAGCTCCACGGGAAAGGTCAGCACCAGCCGCGGATCGCCTTGCGCGGCACTGCGCCGCTGCAGTTCGGCGTGGATGGTCTCGGGCGAGTCGTGGCGCACCGGCAGCGCGGTCTCGCGATCGAACAGCTCGGTGCCGCGCGCGAACAACAGCTTGAGGTGGTCGTTGAGCTCGGTCATCGTGCCCACCGTGGAGCGCGAGGACCGCACCGGGTTGGTCTGGTCGATGGCGATCGCAGGCGGCACGCCCTCCACGCGGTCCACCGCCGGTTTGTCCATTCGGTCTAGGAACTGCCGTGCATACGCACTGAAGGTTTCGACGTAGCGCCGCTGGCCTTCGGCGAACAGGGTGTCGAACACCAGGCTGGACTTGCCCGAGCCGCTGGGCCCCGTCACCACCGTGAGCTCGTTGGTGCGCAGGTCCAGATCGAGGCCCTTGAGGTTGTGCTGGCGCGCGCCGCGGATGCGGATCAGGCCCTCGGCGCCGCCCTCGTCGCCGGCCCGTTCTTCGGGCTCGGCCATGGGGGTTGCGACAGGGCGGTGGTCATCTGACATGCGGGGCTCCAGAACGGCAAGCGGAAGATTCTAGGGACCGCTCAGACACCCCGACGGCCCCTACGTCTTTTCCACACTGGTACCCCCGGGGGGCATACCGGCAGAATCGCGCGCCCCTGGAACCCAGCCCGGGGTGCCACCCAGACAAGGAGACCGCTTGATGACAAAACGATGGCTCGCCCTGCTCGCCCTGAGCGTCACCGTGGCCGGCGCGCACGCCCAGTTGCGCATTGGCCAACCCTCCGGCTTCACCGGCTCGGTGGCTGCGGGCGTGAAGGAAAACACCGACGGCGCCAAGCTGTATTTCGACGCCATCAACGCCCGCGGCGGTGTGCACGGCCAGCCCATCGAGCTGATTTCGGTCGACGACAAGTTCGACCCCAAAGTCACGGTGGAGGTCTCGCGCGAGCTGATCACCCAGCGCAAGGTGCTGGCGCTGTTCATGAACCGCGGCACGCCGCACTCGCAGGCGCTGATGCCGCTGCTGGCCGAGCACAAGGTGCCACTGATCGCGCCCAGCACCGGCGCCATGGTGCTGCACGAACCGGTCAACCCCTGGGTCTTCAACGTGCGCGCCACCTACCAGCGCGAGGCCGCGCGCGCCATCGAACACCTGGCCAGCATCGGCCAGACCCGCATCGCCGTGCTCGAGACCGACGACACCTTCGGCGCCGATGGCGCGGCCGGCGCCATGCTGGGCTTCATGAAGGTCAAGCTGGAGCCGGTGCTGCGCCAGAAGACGCCGCGCGACAAACCCGATTTCAGCGCGGTGGCGGCCGAGATCGCCAAGCTGCAGGCCCACGCGGTGATGGTGATCGCCTCGGCCGGCAACACGGCCAACGCCGTCAAGGCCCTGCGCGCCGCGGGTTCGCGCGCGCAGGTGGTCACGCTGTCGAACAACGCGTCCGACGGTTTCATCAAACTGCTCGGCGAGCACGCGCGCGGCGTGATCGTGACGCAGGTCTTCCCCAACGAGCGCTCGGTGAGCTACGGGCTGATCAAGGAAGCGCAGGACCTGGCCAAGGCCAAGGGCCTGGACGGCGTGTCGCCCGCCATGATGGAAGGCTTCGCCGGCGCCAAGGTGGTGGTGGAGGGCTTGCGCCGCGCCGGCCCCAACCCCACGCCGCAGCGCCTGCGCGACGCGCTGGAGGGCATGACGCGATACGACCTGGGCGGGTTGACGGTGAGCTACAGCGCCACCAACCACACCGGCCTGGACTTCGCCGACCTCTCGATCATCGACGCCAACGGCCGCTTTCGCCGCTGATCCCCGCCGCGCCCGCCGGGCGCGGGCCGTCAGCCCTTGATGATGAGCACCGGCAGCTCGGCGTGCGTGAGCACCTTTTGCGCCACGCTGCCGAGGATCAGGGCCTTCACGCCCTGGCGGCCGTGCGAGCCCATGACCACCAGATCGCAGCCCTCGGCCTTGGCGGTCTCCAGAATGCCTTCCCACACCAGGTTGCGCTCGATCGTGTCGCCGGCGAAGGGCACCTGCTGCGCGCGGCAGGCCTCGCCCACCTTGTCCAGTGCCGCACCGGCCACGCGCTTCGCGTCGCTCAGGTAACTCTGCAGACCCACGGCCGACGCGTCGCCGATGCCGATGTAGGGGAACGGGTCGATGACGTAGACACCGACGACCTGCCCACCCGAGGCCTTGGCCATCTCGGCGGCCACGGCCGCGGCCTTGGCGCCGACGTCGGAGCCATCGGTGGGAACGAGAATTTTCTTGAACATGCGGGTCTCCTTGTCGCGGGCTGGATGAAGGCCCATTCTGGGCCTGGCGACACGACCCGCGGCTTGACGCTGGTCAAGAAAACACGGCGTCAGGCCATGGCGGGCCGCACGTCCACCGCACAGTACTTCAGTTCGGCGATCTTGCCCACCGGGTCCAGGGCCGGGTTGGTGAGCAGGTTGGCCGCGGCCTCGGCGTAGGCGAAGGGAATGAACGCGGTGTCGGTGGGCAGGGCGTCGTCGAGCCGCACCGGCAGCGTGATGGCCCCGCGGCGCGAGGCCACGCGCGCCGGCGCGCCCGGCCCCAGGTGCAAACGCGCCGCGGTGCGCGGGTTCAGGCTCACCACCGGGCCGGGCTCGATCGCGTCGAGCACGGGGCTGCGCCGCGTCATGCTGCCGGTGTGCCAGTGTTCGAGTTGGCGGCCGGTGATGAGCACCAGCGGGTACATCGCATCGGGCGTTTCGGCGGGCGCGGTGAGCGCGGCGGGCACCAGGCGCGCGCGGCCGTCGGGCGTGGGGAAGCGCTCGGTGAACACCACCGCCTGACCGGGGTCGGCGTCGTCAGCCACCGGGTAGGTGACAGCGCCTTCGCGCCAGAGCCGCGGCCAGCCCAGGCCCGCGATGCTGGGCATGAGCGCGCGCATCTCCTCGTACACCGCGCCGATGCCGTGCGCGTTCTCCGCGCTGCCGCTGCCGTCGGGCGCCACGCCGTAGCGCCAGCCCAGGCCCAGGCGCAGCGCGAGCTGTTCGGTGATCCACGCATCGGCGCGCGCATCACCCGGCGACCCCACGGCCTTGCGGCCGAGCTGCACGCAGCGGTCGGTGTTGGTGACGCTGCCGGTCTTCTCGGGCCAGGCGGTGGCGGGCAGCACCACGTCGGCGAGCGTGGCGGTTTCAGTAAGGAAGATGTCGATCACCACCAGGTGCTGCAGGCCCGCAAGCGCTTCGCGCGCGTGGTTCGCGTCGGGGTCGCTCATCGCGGGGTTCTCGCCCTGGATCAGCATGGCCGTGATCTCGCCGCGGTGCGCGGCGTCGACGATCTCGACCACGGTGAGGCCGGGCTCGCTGCCCAGCGTGCCGGGGGCCAGGCCCCACAGCGCCTCGGCCTTGTGGCGGGCCGCGGCTTCGCCCACGCGCGCGTAGTCGGGCAGCACCATGGGGATCAGGCCCGCGTCGCTGGCGCCCTGCACGTTGTTCTGGCCACGCAGCGGGTGCAGCCCGGTGCCGGGGCGGCCGATCTGGCCGGTGATCAGCGCGAGCGCGATCAGGCAGCGCGCGTTGTCGGTGCCGTGCGTGTGCTGGCTGATGCCCATGCCCCACAGGATCATGGCGTTCTTCGCCGTGGCGTAGGCGCGCGCCACCTCGCGGATCGTGGCCGCGTCGATGCCGCAGACCGGCGCCATGGCCTCGGGCGAGAAGCCGGCCACGTGCGCGCGGATCAGCTCGAAATCGCGCGTGTGTTCGGCGATGTAGGCCGGGTCGGTGAGGTCTTCGCTCACGATCACGTGCAGCATGGCGTTGAGCAGCGCGACGTCGCTGCCGGGCGTGAAGCCCAGGTGTTTCCACGCGTGGCGCGCGAGCTCGGTGCGCCGCGGGTCGGCCAGCACCAGGCGCGTGCCGCGCTCGCGAATCGCGTTCTTGATCCAGGTCGCGCCCACCGGGTGGTTCTGCGCCGGGTTGGCGCCGATGAGCAGCACGAAGTCGGCGTGCGCCACGTCGCGCAACGGGTTGGTCACCACGGCCGAGCCCAGGCCTTCCATCAGCGCGGCCACGCTGGAGGCGTGGCACAGCCGGGTGCAGTGGTCCACGTTGTGGGTGCCGAAGGCGCTGCGGATCAGCTTCTGGAACAGGTAGGCCTCTTCGTTCGTGCCCTTGGCCGAACCGAAGCCCGCCACCGGGCTCGCGCGGCCGCGCGCGGCGCTGGCCTGCAACGCACGCCGCAAGCCGGCGGCCGCGGCGTCGAGCGCTTCGTCCCAGCTGGCTTCGCGGTACTGGGCGCGCACCTCGTCGGGCGTGAGGCGCCGGCCCACCGCCAGCGGGTCTTTCGCCACGCCGTCGCGGCGGATCAGCGGGCGGGTCAGGCGTTCGGGGCTGTGCGCGTAGTCGAAGCCGAAACGCCCCTTCACGCACAGGCGGCCTTCATTGGCAGGGCCGGCGATGCCCTCGACGTGCGCAATGCGGTCGTTGGCGTCGACGTGGTAGCGCAGCTGGCAGCCCACGCCGCAGAAAGGGCAGACCGAGTCGATCTGCTTGAACGAGGGCTTGGCGAACGCGCCGTTGGCGGGCGCGATGGCGCCCGTGGGGCAGGCCTGCACGCACTCGCCGCAAGCCACGCAGGTGCTGGCGCCCATGGGGTCGTTCTGGTCGAACACGATCTGCGCGTGGCCACCGCGGAAGGCCAGGCCGAGCACGTCGTTGCCCTGCGTTTCGCGGCAGGCGCGGATGCAGCGCGTGCACTGGATGCAGGCGTCGCGGTTGACGGTCATCGCGGGGTGCGAGGCGTCGGTGCCCACCGCCTCGCGCGGCGCGAAGTGCCCGGCGCGCGCGCCGCCTTCGCGCGCCCAGTGCGCGAGCTCGCTGTCGTGTTTGAGTGCGGCGGAGCCGGGCGCGTCGGCCAGCAGCAGCTCCAACACGGTGCGGCGCGCGTTCGCGGCGCGCGGCGTGTCGGTCTTCACCACCATGCCGGCGCTGGGCGTGCGGCAGCACGAGGGTGCGAGCACGCGCTCGCCCTCAATCTCGACCACGCACGCGCGGCAGTTGCCCGCGGGGCGCAGGCCCTCGCTCGCGCACAGGCGCGGCAGCAACACGCCCGCGCGCTCCGCCGCGTGCAGCAGCGTCTCGCCGGGTGCGGCCTCCACCGCGCGGCCGTCGAGCGTGAAGGGAACGGGCGCGGCGTCGTGCGGCAGGTCGTTGTTGTTCATCGGCCCACCTCGCGCGGGAAGAAACGCAGCACGCTGTCCACCGGGTTGGGCGCGGCCTGGCCCAGGCCGCAGATGCTGGCCTCGCGCATCACGGCCGAGAGCTCGCCCATGCGGTCGGCGTCCCATTGCGGCGCCTGCATCAGGCGCGTGAGCTGCCCGGTGCCCGCGCGGCAGGGCGTGCACTGGCCGCACGATTCGTGTTCGAAGAACCGCATGAGGTTGAGCGCGGCCTCACGCGCGGTGTCGTGCTGGCCCAGCACCACCACCGCCATCGAGCCCACGAAGGCGCCGTGCTCGGCGAGTGTGTCGAAGTCCAGCGGCACGTCGGCCAGCGACGCGGGCAGGATGCCGCCCGACGCACCACCGGGCAGGTAGGCGTGCAGCGTGTGGCCCTCGGCCATGCCGCCCGCGAATTCGTCGATGAGTTCGCGCAGCGTGATGCCCGCGGGCGCCAGGTGCACGCCCGGCGTCTGCACCCGGCCCGACACGGAGAAGCGACGCAGGCCATGGCGGCCACGCCGGCCCTGGGCGGCCCAGGCGGCGCCGCCATGCGCCAGCAGCGCCGGCACCCACCACAGGGTTTCGAGGTTGTGCGCCAGCGTGGGCCGACCGAACACGCCGTGGTGCGCCACGATGGGTGGCTTCAGGCGCGGCAGGCCGCGCTTGCCCTCGATCGATTCGATCAGCGCGGATTCTTCGCCGCAGATGTAGGCGCCCGCGCCGCGACGCAGCTCGATGCGCGGCGGGGTGTAGTGCGGGAAGCGTTCGGCCAGGTCGCGCAGGCGCGGTTGCAACGCATCGATCTCGCGCGCCAGCAGCGCGCGCGCGTCGTGGTATTCGTCGCGCAGGTAGAGCCACACGTGGCTCAGGCCCACCACCGCGGCCGCGATCAGCACGCCTTCGAGCACCTGCGGCGCGCCGGTGGCGAGCACCTGCCAGTCCTTGAAGGTGCCGACCTCGCCCTCGTCGATGTTGACGACACCGTGGCGCACGCCGGGCTGGGCGCGCACCGTTTCCCACTTGCGCCAGGCCGGGAAGCCCGCGCCACCCAGGCCGCGCAGGTTGGCGGCCTTGAGTTCGGCGATCACCGCGTCGGGGGTGAGCCCGCCCGCGAGCAGGCGTTGCAGTTGTTCGAGCCCGTTGGGCGCCGGCGCTGGCAGCGCGCGCGGCCCGGTGTCGCCGCGCGCGATCACCTGTTCGATGGCCTCGGTGCTGGCCCGGGGCAACTGGTGCTGCCCGACGCAGGCCGCAGGCGCCTGGTGGCACTGGCCGATGCAGGGCGCGGCGTCGACCGCGACGCCAGCGCGGCCCGCGAGCGCGGCCTGCGTGCTCGCCAGCAGGTCGTCGCCCCCCGCCATGGCGCAGGCCAGGCTGGTGCAGACGCGCACGGTGGTGGTGGCCACTTGCGCGTCGTCGTCGACAAGGCGGAAGTGGTGGTAGAAGCTCGCGACCTCGTAGACCTCGACCTGGCTCAGGCGCAGGCGTTCGGCCAGCGCGGCGAGCTGGCCCTGGCGCAGCGCGCCCTCGGCGTCGTTCAGGCGGTGCAGGTGCTCGATCAGCAGGTCGGCGCGCGGTTCGAGGCCGGCGCACAGCGCGGCCACGCGCTCGCGTGCGGCGGGTGGCACCTGGCGGCCCTTGGGGGTGCGGCGTGCCACCCCGCGCGCCTGCCGTTCGAGCGGGCGAATGGGAATGACCACCGGCGATTCGTGGGGGGTGTTCATCGTGGGTCCGGATCGGCGGGTGACGGTAGCACCATGCACGGCGCTTAATATGTTTGCCTTTGCACATAGCCCCCAAGCCATGGCCACCCGACCCAACGCCGACGCCCTGCGCGTGAGCCTGCAGCCGCACTGGCGCGTGGGCCGCAGCGAGGCCGACACGCTCGACGCCACCGCGCTGCTCGATTTGCTGGCCACGGTGCAGGGCACGGGCAGCATTGCGCAGGCCGGGCGCGAACTGGGTTTCTCGTACCGCCACGCCTGGGGCCTGCTGCAACAGGCCGAGGCCCTGTTCGGCGAACCGCTGCTGATGCGCGGGCGCGGCCGTGGCTCCGCGCTCACCGAGCTGGGCGAGAAGCTGGTGTGGGCCGACGCGCGCATCGGCGCGCGGCTGCAGCCCTTGCTGGAATCGCTGGCGTCGGAACTGGAGGGCGAACTGGGGCGCGTACAGCGCCGCGCACGCACCGTGCCGCGCCTGCACGCCAGCCACGGCTTCGCGGTGGCCGCGCTGCGCGAGCAACTCGCGGCCCGCCAGGTGGCGGTGGAACTGCGCTACCGCAACAGCCTGGAGGCCGTGGCCGCGCTCGCGCACGGCGAGTGCGAGCTGGCGGGCTTTCACGTGCCCCTGGGCGATTTCGAGACCGCGGCCGCGCAGCGCTACCTGGCGTGGCTGCGGCCCGATCAACACCGGCTGGTGCATCTGGCGGTGCGCACGCAGGGCCTGTTCGTGGCGCCGGGCAACCCGCTCGGCATCCATGGCCTGCAAGACCTCACGCGCGCCGGCCTGCGCTTCGTGAACCGGCCCGAGGGCTCGGGCACGCGCGTGCTCACCGAACTGCTGCTGCAGCGCCAGAGCATCGCGCCGCGCGCGGTGAGCGGCTGGGACAACACCGAGCTCACCCACGCCGCCGTGGCGGCCTACGTGGCCAGCGGCATGGCCGATGTCGGCATCGGCGTGCAGACCGCGGCGCAGCGCTTCGGCCTGCACTTCGTTCCGCTGCTGCGCGAGCGCTACTTCTTCGCCGTGCCGACGGGCGCGCTGGCGAGCGAGACGCTGCGCCCGGTGCTCGGCGTGTTGCGATCGCCCGCCTTCCGCTCGCGCGTGGCGGGGCTCAAGGGTTACGAGGCCGCGCAGACCGGGCAGGTGCTCACGCTGGCCGAGGCCTTCGGAGCTTGAAGCGACTCAGCGCCGCTGCACACCCACCGCCGTGTTCGCGGCGCGCTCCCAGGCGCCGCCCTCGAACCAGGTGTCGCCGGCCAGCCAGGCCTTGAGCATGGGCAGCGCGTCGAAGCCCCAGAACACGCGGTCTTCGACCAGCACCGCGGGCACGCCGAACAGGCCGAGCGCGAGCGCTTCGTCGGTGTTGGCGCGCAGGCGCTGCTTCACGGTCTCGCTGTCGGGCGCCACCCAGGGCCGGCCGCGCTGGGCCATGTGGTCCTGCAGGCGGGCCTGCAGGTCGGCGATGCGCGCCGGGTCGGCCGCGTCGGCACCGCCGTGCCACACGTGCTGGAGCAGCAGTTCGGTGACGTAGCGGTTGGTGTCACCCGGCGCGTCGTCGGTGGCGGTGGCCAGGCCCAGGCGCAACAGCGGCAGCGGGTTGAATGGGTGGGTGGCGGGCAGATCGAGCCGAATGCCGTGGGCGTGCGCGAGCCATTGCACCTGGCGGTAGGTCCAGTCGCGCTTGGCGGGGATCTCGGCCGGGCCGAGTTGGCCGTGCGCCTTGAGCAGCGCGGCGAACAGCACGGGCCGGTAGCTCACGGCCACGCTGTGGCCGATCAGCGCCTGGGGCAGCGCCGCGAACGCGAGGTGCGCGTAGGGCGAGATCGGGTCGTAGAAGAAGCGGATGTCCTTCATGCCGGCACCTCGCGCGTGGCCAGCAGGGCCCACACGGCCAGCTTGTCGGCGTCGTCCATGCGGCTCCAGGCGCCGATCTCTTCCAGCGTGCGCAGGCAGCCCACGCACAGGTTGCTGCGTTCGTCGAGCCGGCACACGCTCACGCAGGGCGAGGGCACGGCCACGCCGGGCTGGCGCATGCGCGCGCGCTTGAGGTTGGGGCGTTCGGGAACGGTCATGCTTCAACGGCTTGAACGACGTCGTGCACCGGTGCACCGGTGTAGCGCTCAAGCTCCTGCGGGGTCAGGGGAAACACCGCGTGCGGGTGGCCGGCCGCGGCCCACACGGTGTCGAAGCGGAACAGCTCGCGGTCGATCAGCGTGACGGGCTCGTTCGCGTGCGCCAGCGGCGACACACCGCCGATGGAGAAGCCGGTCTGCGCCTTCACGAAATCGGCGTCGGCGCGGCCGAGCTTGCCGCCCTCGCCACACACCAGGGCCTGCACGCGCTTCTCGTCCACGCGGCGGTCGCCGGAGGTGATGACCAGCACGGCGCGGTCGTCGCCAGACGGGTGGTTCTTGCGGCGGAAGATGATGCTCTTGGCGATCTGTCCCAGCGCCACGCCCAGCGCGTCGGCGGCCTGCTGCGCGGTGCGCGCGGCGTCGTCGAGCATCACGGGTGCGTGGGCGTGGCCGAGCGCGGCGAGGCGATCGGCCACGCGCTGGATGGCGGCGGTGGGCGCCGCGGCGGATTCGGGAAGCAACAGGCTCATGGGGGTGGATGGTAGTCCCGCCCCCACGGGCGCGCTGCCGCTCAGCCGAGCCGCCCTGGCAGCCAGGTGGCGATGCCCGGCAGGAAGAACACCGCGGTGAGCAGCAGCAGGCTCATCACCACGTAGGGCACCACGGCCTTGAAGATGTGCGCCATGGTCACGCTGGGCGGCGCCACGCCGCGCATGGTCATGAGCAGCAGGCCGTGCGGCGGCAACAGCAGGCCGAGCTGCATGCAGATCAGGAACATGACGCCGAACCACACCGGGTCGATGCCCAGCGCCTGCACGATGGGCATGAAGATCGGCAGCGTGATCATCATCATGCTGATCTGGTCCACGAAGATGCCCAGGAAGATCAGCATCAGCATCATGCCGACCACGATCATCTCGGTGGACAGGCCGCGGCCGGTGATGGTCTGCACCAGGCCGTTGCTGGCGCCCGAGAACGACAGGATCTGCGCGAAGGTGGTGGCGCCGAGGATGATGAACAGGATCATTCCCGAGATGCCGGCCGTGCCTTTGAGCGACTTCATCACGGCCTCGACGCTGAGCGAGCGGTACAGCGCCGCCAGCACCAGCGTGGCGAAGGCACCGAGTGCCGCGCATTCGGTGGGCGTGGCCCAGCCGTAGGCCAGCGCGCCCACCACCACGCCGAAGATCAACAGCGTGGGCAGCACGTAGGCGAAGAACGGTTGCCAGCGCGCCCAGCCGCGGTGCTGCGGGGCGTCGTCGGGCGGGGCCAGGTGCGGGCTGATGCGCACGCGGACCACGATCCACAGCACGAAGGCGACCGACAGGATCACGCCCGGCACCACGCCACCGACCAGCAGCTTGCTGATGGAGATGCCCGAGAGCGAGCCCAGCAACACCGTGAGCGCCGAGGGCGGGATCAGCATGTCCACCGCGCCGATGGCCATGATGGGCCCGGTGGCCATGGTGGGGTGGTAGCCGCGCGAGAGCATGACCGGCAGCATGAGCGAACCCAGCATGGCCGTGGTGGCGATGGTGGAGCCCGAGATGGCGGAGAACACCGTGCCGGCCACAACCGCCACCACCGCCAGGCGCCCGGGCACGCGGTGGATGAGCCGCTCCACGCCTTCGATGACCTTGTGCGCCAGGCCGGTGTGGAACAGCACCTCGCCCATGAGCACGAACAGCGGAATGGGTGTGAGCGAGAACGCGGTGACCGAGCTCACGCTGCTGCGCGCGAGCTGCATCAGGCCGGGTTCGCCCCCCATGTAGAGCCAGGCACCGATCAGGTTGACGGTGATGAAGGTGAGGGCCACCGGCATGCCGATGAACAGCAGCACGGTGGAGCCACCCAGCATGAGCCAGGCGGCGGTGGTCCAGTCGCTCACACGAACTCCCTCATGCCGCACTCACGGCGTCGTGGCGGGGGCCGCGTTCGGCGTGGGCCAGCCGGTGCATGCGGAACAGCATTTCGATGGACAGCAGCACGAAGACGATCGGCAACGGCGCCAGGCTCCACCACTCGGGCGTCACCAGGGTCTTGATGCTGAGCGCGCCCGCGGCGTGGCTGTCCAGGGTGGCGCGCGCGCTGTACCAGGCAATGAACAGGCAGCAGACCAGGCCAATGGCATCGCCCACCCACTCCAGTGCGTAGGCCACGGGTCTGGGCAGGCCCTGCAGCACGATGTCGACGCGGATGTGCTGGCCCTGGCGCAGCAGCCAGGGCGCCACGCACATGGTGATAAGGTAGAGCAGGAACTCCGAGACCTCGTTGCTCCAGGCCAGGCCGCGCGGCAGGCCGGCGATGGCCAGGTTGCGCAGCGCCACGTCGGCCACGATGACCAGCATCATGACCATGAGCAGGGCGCAACCCAGCCAGGCCAGCGCCGCGAGCAGCCGCCCGAAGGCGGCGGACAGCGCGGCGATCACTTCGCGAACAGCGGCTTGAAGCGGCCGGCGATCTCCGGGCTCTGCTTGGCCGCGGCGGCCCAGCCGATCTCGTAGGCCTTGTCGCGGAAGGCCTTGGCGGTGGCGGCGTCGAAGGCGATGGTCTTGATGCCGGCCTGCGCCTGGCGCGCGGTCTCGTCGGCCGCGTACTTCGTCCAGAACGTGTTCTCGGCCTCCAGCGCCAGCAACTGCTTCTGCAGGTAGTTGCGCTGGGCGTCCGTGAGCTTCTTGTACGCGGGCAGGTTCATGACCAGCGAGACCTCGGCGTCGTAGAAGCCGGGGTCGACACGGAACTTGGTCTTCTCGTGCCAGTTCAGGTCGAAGATGCCGCCGATGGGCCAGCCGTAGCCGTCGACCACGCCACGCTCCAGCGCGGTGTAGACCTCGCCCGGCGGCGTGGTGATGACGTTGGCGTTGAGCGCCTGGAAGAACTCGCGGTACACCGGCGTGATGCGGATCTTCTGGCCGGTGAAGTCGGGCTTGTCGACCGGCTTGTTGGTGTAGATGTGGAAGGGCTGGTTCTCGACCATGCGGGCGAGGTACTGCATGTTGCCCTTCTCGTTCCAGACCTTGTTGATGGCATCGAAGGCGCCGTTCTTGCGCTGCTCGGCCACGGTGATCTGCGTGAGCTTCAGGAAGTCGGCCTCGGGCATGACGTTGGTGTAGAAGGCGCCGGTGTTGAGCGCCATGTCCACCACGCCGGTCTTCACCGCGTTGCCGGCCTCGAAGGTCGGGATCGCCTTGGGGCCGCCGATGAAGTTGATCTGCAGCACGCCCTTGCCTTCGGCGTTCACCTTCTGCACCCAGGGCAGCAGGCGCTGCACGTAGATGCCGTTCTCGGCGAAGGCACTCACCAGCCGCAGCGTCACCTCCTGCGCCTGTGCCAGCGAGGCCAGGCCCAGGCCGAGCGCAAGCGCGGCGGCCGTTGTCATGAATCGTGTCTTCCTCATCGTGTTGCTCCTGGTGGCGTTGGTGGGGGATGCGGCGTCATGTTGCGGCACGGGGCAGCAGGGCGTCGAGCGCCTGGCCCGTGTCATCGGCCAGCGCCGCCTGGCTCAGATGTTTCAGGCGCTGCGCGCCGTCGGGCGCGTGGCGCAATTCGGGCAGCGCGGCGAGCACGCGCTGGTGGTTGCGCCAACCGCGCGCGTGCGTGTCGCCGTAGCCCTTCACCAGCCGCTGCGTGCGCGCCACTTCAAGCGCGAGTGACGGCGCGGTGGGCTCGAGCTCGACCACGGTGGCCAGCCAGGCGCGGATGCGCTGGTGTTCGGTGTGAAAGCGCAGCGATCGCCGGCGCAGGCCACGCAGCGCCGCGATGCCGTAGAGCAGCAGGTACCCGCGCAGCGAACTGGTCTGCACCTTGCGGCCCTGTTGCGTGAAGCGCCCGAGCAGCGCGCGGGCCCAGCCGGTGCGCAACAGCCAGCGGCCCAGCCCGGCGGGCAAGGTGTCGGCGATCTCCTCCACGCGCGGGTGCAGGAACTCGTGGATGTCGAGCAGTTGCGCATCGGCCAGCTTCACCTCGCCGGCCACGCGCGCGAAGCGGCTGCGCCGGGTCTTGAGGTCGGCCACGCGCACGGTGTCTTCGTAGCTCATCCACAGCGCCAGGTGGCGTGCGGTTTCGTCGAGCACATCGGGGCGCGCGGCGCGCAGCGGCAGCAGCAGGTCCAGGTATTCGCTGGCGTAGGCCGGGTCCTGGTAGTCGGCCAGGCGCAGCAGGGCGGCGCGCAGCGTGGGCTGGGCCGCGAGCGGGAACTCGGCCGCGGCGCGCTGCGCGAGCGCGGTCAGGCGCGGGCCGACGGCGGGGGCCTCGGGGGCCGCCGCGGCTTCGGGGCCGGGGCCGGCGGCCGCGTCGAAACCGGCGGCAAAGGCCTTGAGGCTGGACGACACCCCCACGCCACCGCGCTGGATGGTCGCCTCGAACTGCGCGCGACCGAACGGCAGCGCGCCCGAGGCGGCCAGTGCGCCGTACAGCACGGGCGAGATCAGGCTGCCCGTGCGCTCGGCCAGCGCGCCGAAATCGGCGCTCACGAAGCGGTGCGCGGCGGCGCGCGCGCCGTCGATCAGCGCCTGCGCGTCCACGCGCCCATCGCCCATCGCGGTGCGCTCGGTCATCGAGAACACGCGGTGGGTCGAGGCCACGAAGGTGGTGCGGTCGGGCGTGACCAGGCCACGCTGCACCGCGCGCCCGGCCTCCATGAGTTCGGAGGCGATCACCACGTCCACCTCACCGGGCACCGGGCTGAGGGCGAGCACGGGTTGGGCACCCGAGGCATCGGCCGGGAACATCTCCAGGTAATAGATGGTGGCGCCGGTGCGCTGCGCGACACCGGGCACCGAGGTGGTCTGTGCCACGAAGCCGTTCTGCTCGGCCAGGTCGACCAGCCAGTCGGCCAGCACGCCGCCGCCCTCCCCGCCCATGGCGAGGATGGCGATGGTGATGGCCCGGGGCGGCTTGGGTGGGTTCATGCGGCGAGGCCGTGCAGGCGGCGTTCGATGCGGTTCTGCAACCAGCCGATGACCGCGCCGCGCACGCGCTGGCGGATGCGGTCCCAGCGCGTGGGGTTGTTGACGATCTCGGCGCGGTAGAACGAGGGGCACAGCACCGCCGCGTGCGAGACCTCGCCGCACAAGCCGCAGCCCACACAGCTGTCGATCACTGCGGCCACCGGGTCGCGGCGCAACGGGTCGGGGTTGGGCGCGATGGTGAGCGAGGGGCAGCCCGAGAGGCGGATGCACGAATGGTCGCCGGTGCAGGTGTCGGGATCGACCCCGAAACGTTCGCGCACCACGCGCTGGCCGTCGGCGATGGCCTGGCGCATCTTCGGCTTCACGCGGCGCTGCTTGTTGAGCATGCACTCGCTCTGCGCCACGATCACCTTGGGCCCTTTCTCGGGCGTGGTCATGGCCTCGCGCAGCGCGGCCTTCATCTGCGCCAGGCTGTAGGTGTGGTTGACGCTGCGCACCCACTGCACGCCGACACCGCGCACCGCGGTCTCGATCGGGTTGTTGGTGCTGCGGATCGGGTTGGGCGCCTTGGACGAGAGCACGTCCTGCCCGCCGGTGGCGGCGGAGTAGCCGTTGTCGATCACCAGCAGCACGTTGTCGCTCTGGTTGAAGACCGCGTTGCCGACGCCGCTGGTGAGGCCGTTGTGCCAGAAACCCCCGTCGCCCATCATGGAAATGGTGCGCTGGCGGGTCTCTTCGGTGTTGAAGGCCGAGGCGCCGGCCCAGCCCAGGCCGTAGCCCATGGTGGTGGCGCCGATGTTGAACGGCGGCAGGATGGAGAACAGGTGGCAGCCGATGTCGCAGCTCACGTGGCTCGGGCCGATCTCGCGCTCGAGCAGCTTCATCGCGGTGAAGATGGGGCGCTCGGGGCAGCCGGTGCAGAACGAGGGCGGGCGCGGCTGCACCTGCGCCGCAGCGGCCGCCACGGCGGGCAGCAGGGGCGCGGCCTGGGCCCGCGCGGCCAACGGCAGTTCGCGCCCCGCGAAGTGCTGGGCCAGGCGCTCGGGCAGGTAGCGCTCCACGAAGCGCGCGAGGCCCTTGAGCACCGCGCCACCCGTGTACTCGCCGCCGGGTGGCAGCAGGTCCTTGCCGTGCAGCGCGGTGTCGACGCCCGCGCGGCGCAGGATGGCGTTCACCGCCTGCTCGATGAAATCGGGCTGGCCCTCTTCGACGATCAGCACCGCGCGCTTGCCGGCGCAGAAGCGCGTGAACTGCGCGTCCACCAGCGGGTAGGTGACGTTGAGCACGTACAGCGGCACCTGCGTGTTGCCGAACGCGTCGGCCAGGCCCAGCAGTTCCAGCGCGCGCAGCACGGCGTTGTACATGCCGCCCTGCAACGCGATGCCGACGTCGGCCGTGCCTTTGCCGAAGAACTCGTTGAGGCCGCGTTCTTCGATGAAGCGCACCGCGGCAGGCCAGCGTTGGGCCAGCTTTTCCTGCTCGTGCAGGTAGCTCGCGGGCGGCAGCACGATGCGGTTGACGTCGCGCACCGGGCGCTCGATCGCGTCCTTGAGCGTGAAGGCGGGCCGCCGGTTGGCCTTGGTGGTGAAGGCGCCGTGCACATGGCAGGCGCGGATGCGCAGCTCCAGCATCACCGGCGTGCGGCTGGCCTCCGACAGCTCGAAGCCCTGCTCCACCGCCTGCACGATGCTCGGCAGGTTGGGCCGCGGGTCGAGCAGCCAGATCTGCGACTTCATGGCGAAAGCGTGCGAGCGCTCCTGCATGATGCTGGAGCCCTCGCCGTAGTCCTCGCCCACGATGATGAGCGCGCCACCGGTGACGCCGCCCGAAGCCAGGTTGGCCAGCGCGTCGGACGCGACATTGGTGCCCACGGTGGACTTGAAGGTGACCGCGCCGCGCAGCGGGTAGTTCACCGAAGCGGCCAGCGTGGCGGCCGCCGTGGCCTCGCTCGCGCTGTGTTCGAAATGCACACCGAGCTCGCGCAGGATGTCGTTGGCGTCGGTGAGCACGTCCATCAGGTGCGAGATGGGCGCGCCCTGGTAGCCCGCCACATACGACACGCCCGATTGCAGCAGCGCCTTCGTCACCGCCAGGATGCCTTCGCCGCGAAATTCCTCGCCTTCGCCCAGGCGCAGCTTGGTGACTTCGGAGGCAAAGGAGCGTTCGGCCATGGCATCGTGGGGTGAAAGCCGGCGCAATGTACGCAAGCGCTCCCGATCTGGCGAATGGATTGTGCGGATGCACTGCATCGATCCCGTGAATAATCCGGGAGAACCCTGATCACCCCGAAACACCCGCGCACGCCATGAACTTCCGGCAGCTCGACCTCAACCTGTTGCGCGTGCTCGCCGCCATCCACCGCACGCGCTCGGTCACCACCGCGGGGCGGGCGCTGTCGCTCTCCCAATCGGCCACCAGCAACGCGCTGGCGCGGCTGCGCCACTTCTTCAACGACGACCTGTTCGTGCGCTCACCGGCCGGCCTGCAGCCCACGCGGCTGTGCGAAAGCATCGCGCCCGCGGTGGTGGCGCAGTTGCGCGAGCTGGAAACCGTGGTGATGGGTCAGGAAGACTTCGACCCCGCCACCAGCGACATGCACTGGAAGCTCTCGCTGTCCGACCTGGGCGAGATGATGTTCCTGCCGCCGCTGGCCGGCGCGCTGCGCGAGCGCGCACCGGGCACGCACCTGTCCAACATCTCGGTGGCCGCGGCCGACGTGGCCAGCGCGCTCGAATCGCGCGAGATCGACTGCGCGGTGGGCATCCTGCAACCGCGCCACCGCGGCATCCGCGCCGAACTGCTGTTCCGCGAGCAATACCTGGCGCTCTCCTCGCCCGGCTGGCGCCCTTCGGTGGGGCGCGTGGGCGGCACGCTCACCGCGGCGCAGCTCGCGCAGGCATCGCTGGTGGTGGCCTCGCCCATGGCCACCTTTCACAGCAGCGTGGAGCAGATGCTCGCGCGCATGAAGCTGACAGAGCGCATCGTGCTGCGCGCGCGCCATTTCGGCGCCCTGCCCGACCTCGCGCTCAACACCGACCTGCTGGCCATCGTGCCCACGATGTACGCTGAGAACCTGCGCAAGCGCAACGCGTTTCGCGTCTGGCGGCTACCGAACGCCCCCTTCTACGAGGTGCGCGTGGTGTGGCACGCCAGCACCGAACGCGACCCGGCGCACCGCTGGATGCGCGCCTTGCTGCACCAGCTGTTCGGCCGCGCCTGATCAACCCTTGCGCTTGGCCAGCAGCGCGCGCGCCACGCGCGAGTTGGTCGACCGGCCGAGCTGTTCGCTGATGTAGGCGCCGGCGTCGATCAGCGCGTCGAGGTCGATGCCGGTGTCGATGCCCATGCCGTGCAGCAGGTAGACCACGTCTTCGGTGGCCACGTTGCCGGTGGCGCCCTTGGCGTAAGGGCAGCCACCCAGGCCGGCCACCGAGGTGTCGTGGTGCCACACGCCCATCTCGAGCGCGGCCAGGGTGTTGGCCACGGCCTGGCCATAGGTGTCGTGGAAGTGGCCCGAGACGTGGTCGATGTCGAAGTGCTTCAACGTGGCCTCGATCGCGGCCTGCACCTTCTTCGGCGTGCCCACGCCGATCGTGTCGGCCACGCCCACGTGCTCCACGCCGATGCCCTTCATGAGGCCGGCAAGGTAATCCACGCGCGAGGGCGGCACATCGCCCTCGTAAGGGCAGCCCACGGTGCAGCTCATGGCGCCGCGCACCGCGATGCCCCTGGCCTTGGCGGCCTCGACCACGGGCGCGAAGCGCTCGATGCTCTCGGCGATGCTGCAGTTGATGTTCTTCTGGCTGAAGGCCTCGCTCGCGGCGCCGAACACCACGATCTCGTCCGGCGCATCGGCCAGCGCGGCCTCGAAGCCTTTCATGTTGGGCGTGAGCACCGAGTAGCGCACCCCGGCCTGGCGCCGCATGCCCTGCATCACCTCGTGGTTGTCGGCCATCTGCGGCACCCACTTGGGGCTCACGTAGCTGGTGACCTCGATCTCCTTCAGGCCGGCGGCCTGCAGGCGGTGCACGAGCTCGATCTTCACCGCGGCGGGCACGGGTTGCTTCTCGTTCTGCAGGCCGTCGCGCGGGCCGACATCGATGAGCTTGACGCGGGCGGGGAGCGTGTTCATGGGGTGTCCTTTTCAATAGCCGCGGTCGCGGTCCACCTCACCAACCACCGCCTCGCCGCGCTGCAGGGCAGCGATCTTGTGGGCGATCTGCGCGATGCTTTCCTCGCGCAGGGTGCGGGCCGAGGTGTGCGGCGTGACCGTGATTGTCGGGTGCTTCCAGAAACCATGTTCCGCGGGCAGGGGCTCGGTGCGGAACACGTCGAGTGTGGCGCCGGCCAGGTGGCCGCTGTCGAGCAGCGCGATCAGGTCGTCGTCGACCAGGTGCGCGCCGCGTGCGAGGTTGATGAGGTAGCCGCCCGGTTGCAGCAGGCCCAGGGTGCGGCGGTTCAGGATGTTCTCGGTCTCGGGCGTGAGCGGCAACAGGTTGATCAGCACACGGCAACTGGCGAGGAAGGCGTCGAGCTGCGCCTCGCCCGCGTGGCAGGTGACGCCCTCGATGGCCTTGGGGGTGCGGCTCCAGCCGTGCACCGGGAACTCGAACACGGTGAGCGCACGCGCCACGCGCTCGCCGAGCACGCCCAGGCCCATCACGCCCACCGGGTACGCGGCGCGCGAGCGCGGTTTGCGGTAGCTCCACTGGCCAGCGCGCACATCGGCCTCGTAGCCGTCGAGCTCGCGGAAGTGGCGGATCACCGCGTGGCAGGCGAACTCGGCCATCTGCACCGACATGCCCGCGTCGTCGAGCCGCACGATGCGCGTGCCCGGCGCGACGCGCAACTTGAGCAGCGCGTCCACGCCGGCGCCGGTGTTGAACGCGGCCTTCAGGCCGGGCTGTTCGTCGAAGAAGGCCTGGGGCGGCGCCCAGACCACGGCGAAATCGGCCGCCGGCGCACCGGGCTGCCACACGCTCACGGTGGCTTCGGGGAACGCGGCCTGCAGGCCCTGTTGCCAGGGCTCGGGTTTCTGTTGGCTGACGCAGACGGTGATGTGCATGGGCCGAGCTTATGCGGCCTGCAGCTTCAGCAGCTCGGCGCCTTCGGCCACCTGGTCACCGGGCGCGTACAGCAGCTCGGCCACCGTGCCGTCGGCCGGTGCGGCGATGGTGTGTTCCATCTTCATGGCCTCCATCACCGCCAGCGGCTGGCCTTTCTTCACCGCGTCGCCCGCCTTCACCGCGAACGACACGACCTTGCCCGGCATGGGCGCGGTGAGCCGGCCGCCCTCGCCCTCGCCTTCGCCCGCGTGGGCCAGCAGGTCGATCTCGACCAGGCTGGTGGCGCCGCGCGCACAGAACACGTGCACGGTTTCGCCCACAGCCCAGGTCTGCACCGTGTCGCGGCGGCCGGCGAACTGCAGGTCGAAGCGGCCGTCGGCCTGCGGCTCGAAAGCCAGCGGGCCCTGCACGTCACCGAGGGTGAGCGTGAGCGCGCCACCGCGCCCGTAGGTGAGCGTGGCCTGCAGGTGCACACCGGCCACGTCGAAATCGAAGCGGCGGGTGGTGAGGCCGTGCGAGCGAAAGCCGTCGCGGCGCGAGAACGGGTCACTGCCTTCGAGCGCGCGCTCGGCCAGCAGGGTCTGCGCCACGGCGGCGGCCACGGCCGTGGGCGTGCCCACGCGGTCCTGGTTGAACAGCACGCCGGCTTCGCGCGGGATCAGCGCGGTGTCGAGCCGCGCCTTCGCGAACGATTCGCTGGCCACCACGTGGCGCAGGAACTGCACGTTGGTGGCCAGGCCCACGATGCGCGTGTCGGCCAGCGCGGCGTCGAGCTTCGCGAGCGCCTGCTCGCGCGTGTCGCCGTGCACGATGAGCTTGGCCACCATCGAGTCGTAGAAGGGGCTGATGGCGTCGCCTTCGCGCACGCCGTCGTCGAAGCGAACACCGCTCCGCTCGAACGCCGTGTGCGCCGGCTTGCGGTAGACCTGCAACGTGCCGGTGGCGGGCAGGAACTGGTTGTCGGGGTTCTCGGCGCAGATGCGCGCCTCGATGGCGTGGCCCTGCATGCGCAGTTCGTGCTGCTGCAGCGGCAGCGGTTCGCCACCGGCCACGCGCAGTTGCCACTCCACCAGGTCGAGGCCGGTGATGGCTTCCGTCACCGGGTGCTCCACCTGCAGGCGCGTGTTCATCTCCATGAAATAGAAGCGCATGGCCTCGGGGTGCTCGTAGCCCTGCGGCTGCTCGACGATGAATTCCACCGTGCCCGCGCCCACGTAGTTCACCGCCTTGGCCGCGGCCACCGCGGCCTCGCCCATCTGCTGGCGCAGCGCGGGCGTCATGCCCGGCGCCGGCGCCTCTTCCAGCACCTTCTGGTGGCGGCGCTGCACCGAACAATCGCGCTCGAACAGGTAGACGCAGTTGCCCTGCGTGTCGCCGAAGACCTGGATCTCGATGTGGCGCGGGCGTTGCACGTACTTCTCGATCAGCACCGCGTCGCTGCCGAAGCTGTTGCGCGCCTCGCGCTGGCAGCTCGCGAGCGCGGCCGCGAAGTCCTCGCTCTTGTCAACCACGCGCATGCCCTTGCCGCCGCCGCCGGCGCTGGCCTTGATGAGCGCGGGGTAGCCGATGCGATCGGCCTCGCGCTGCAGCAGCGCCGGGTCCTGGTCGGCGCCGTGGTAGCCGGGCACCAGCGGCACGCCGGCCTTTTCCATCAGGCGTTTCGATTCGGCCTTGAGGCCCATGGCTTCGATGGCCGACGAGGGCGGGCCGATGAAGGCGATGCCCGCCTTCGCGCAGGCGTCGGCAAAGGCTTCGTTCTCGCTCAGGAAACCGTAGCCGGGGTGGATGGCCTGCGCGCCGGTCGCTTGCGCCGCGGCAATGATGCGCTCCCACTGCAGGTAGCTCTCCTTGGGCGCGGAGCCGCCGATATGCACCGCCTCGTCGCAGGCGGCCACGTGCTTGGCGCGCGCGTCGGCGTCGGAGTACACGGCCACGGTCTTCACGCCCAGGCGGCGCGCGGTGGCGGCGACACGGCAGGCGATCTCGCCACGGTTGGCAATCAGGATCTTGGTGAACATCTCAGCTTTCCTTCGGAAGGGCGGCGAACACGCGGCGCCAGGCCGCGCGCAAAAAACGGAACAGGAACCAGGTGAGGGCCCACATGGCCAGCACCGCGATGGCGAGCAGCACGGCGAACACCAGCGGGTGCTGCGTGGCGAGCCACAGCGCGCCCACCACCAGGCCGTCTTCGAGCAGGCTCATGCCCACGTTGCTGAAGGGTTCGGGCGAGGCGTTCACGGCCGCGCGCGTGCTGGTCTTGGCGGCCTGGCTGGTGGCAGCGAGCGTGCCGCCCAGCAGCGCGGCGACCAGGGCCATGGTGGCGCTGTCGGCGCCCAGCGCGCCGGCCGCGAGCGCGGCGCCCGCGGGCACGCGGACCACGCTGTTCGCGAGGTCCCACAGCGAATCCACATAGGGGATCTTGTCGGCGAAGAATTCGATGAAGAGCAGGAAGCCGCTGACGCCGAGCAGCGCGGGGTGCTGCAGCGCCTGCAGGCCGGGCGGCAGTTCGAGCCAGCCCAGCCAGCCCGCCACGCCGGTGGCGAACACCACCAGGTACAGGCGCAGGCCACTGGCCCAGCCGAGCGCGGCGGCCAGCGCCAGCAGCCCGGGGGTGTCCAGTGTGTTGAGCGCCTCGTTCATGGGTCAGGGCAACCAGTTCGGTGCGCGCTTGTTCAGGAACGAGGCCAGGCCTTCGCGGCCCTCGTCGCTGGCGCGGATGTCGGCGATGCGGCGCGCGGTCTCGCCGCGCAGATCGGCCGTGATGGGCTGGCCCGCCACGTCGCGCACCAGCGCCTTGCAGGCGCGCGCGGCGGCCGGGCCATTGGCCACCAGCGTGGCCACGATGTCATCGACCTTCGCGTCGAGCGTGTCGGGCGTGGCGAGCTCGTGCACCATGCCCAGCGCGTGCGCCTGCACGGCACTGAAGCGCTCGGCCGTGACCATGTAGCGGCGCGCGGCCTGCGCACCCATCGCGCGGACCACGTAGGGGCTGATGGTGGCGGGCAGCAGGCCCAGCCGCGCTTCGGACAAACAGAAGGTCGCGCCCTCCACGGCCACCAGCACGTCGCAGATGGCCGCCAGGCCCATGCCGCCGGCGTAGCAATCGCCCTGCACGCGGCCCACCACGGGCACGGGGCATTGGTCCAGCGTCCACAGCATGTCGGCCAGGCGCTGGGCGTCGGCGCGGTTTTCGTCCCAGCTGTAGCCGGCCATGGCCTTCATCCAGTTCAGGTCGGCGCCGGCGCAGAAGGCCTTGCCGTGCGCACCGAGCACCACCACGCGCAGGTCCTTGTCTTTCGACAGGGCCTCGAAGGTGCGCGTGAGCGCGGCGATCACCTCGTCGTTGAAGGCGTTGCGCACGTCGGGGCGGTTGAGCCACACGCGCGCCACGTGGGCGCTGGGGCGGGAAACGTCGATCACATCGCTCATCGTTCAGTACCTCTTGGCAACCTCTTCCAGCATCACCTCGGTGGCGCCGCCGCCGATGGCGAGCACCCGCGCATCGCGCCACAGGCGTTCGATCGCGGTTTCGCGGATGAAGCCCATGCCGCCGTGGAACTGCTGGCAGGTCTGCACCACCTCGTTCACCAATTCACCCGTCAAGGCCTTCAGCATCGACACCTGCTGCACGATGTCGCGCCCCTGCGTGACGTTCCAGGCGCAGTGGTACATGAACTGCCGCGCCGCGCGCACCTTGGCGTCGAGCATGGAGAGGCGCTGGCGGATGGTTTGCTGTTCCCACAACGGGCCGCCGAAGGCCTGGCGCTGGCGCACGTGGTCCAGCGTGAGCTCCAGTGCGCGCTGGCAGTGGCCCACGGCCATGGCGCCGAGCGCGATGCGCTCGGTCTGGAAGTTCTTCATCACGGCGTAGAAGCCCTTGCCTTCTTCGCCCAGCAGGTTGGCCGCGGGCACACGCACGTTGTCGAACACCAGTTCGGCCGTGTCGGAGCTGAGCCAGCCGGTCTTCTTGAGTGCGCGGCCCACACTGAAGCCCGGCGTGCCTTTCTCGACGATGAACATCGAGACCTCGCGCTTGCCGGGGCCGGTCTTGGCCGCAACGAAATACAGGTCGGCATGCACGCCGTTGGTGATGAACATCTTGGTGCCATTGATCACCCAGTGGTCACCATCGCGCTTCGCGTTCGTGCGGATGCCGGCCACGTCGGAGCCCGCGCCAGGTTCGGTGATGGCGACCGCGCAGATGGCCTCGCCCGCGCACACGCGCGGCAGGTGCTTTGCTTTCTGCGCCGCGTTACCCGCGTGGTGCAGGTGCGGGCCGGCCATGTCGGTGTGCACGAGCACGGTGATCACGAACCCCGCAAAGGTGCTCTGCGACAACGCCTCGGCAAACACCAGGTTGGTCAGCGCATCGGCGTCGGCACCGCCGTGCTCGCCCTCGAACGCGATGCCCAGCAGGCCGGCCTGGCCCATGCGGCGCAGAACGTCACGCGGCACGAAGCCCTGCTGCTCCCACGCATCGGCGTGCGGCTCCACCTCGCGCGCGATGAAGCGCGCCACCTGCTCGCGCAGCGTGGCGTGCTCGGGCGTGTCGTAGATCGTGGTCTCCAAGGCTTGTCTCCGTCGGGGGTGCCGGCTTCAGCCGGTCGGTTGGGCTTGCAGGAAACGCACGAGGTCGAGCTCGGGCGCGGGTTCGCCGAATCGGGTCAGCGCGGCCGTGATCTGCCCGCGGTGGTGCGTGGCGTGGTTGAAGACATGGGCCAGCGTGAGCGCAAAGGGCGTGTCCATGGCCTCGCCATTGGAACGCCGGTAGCGCATGCGCCCATCGAAGCGTTCGGCGGGCCAACGGGCGATGGCGTCCTGCCAGGCGAGCGCGCCCTCGCGCAGCGCCTGCGCCAGCCGCGCACGGTCGGGCTCGGCCTCGAGGTCCAGCGCGAGCGCGGGCGATTCGCCGCGCACGAAACGCGGAAACCACAGCAGGCATTCGCCCACCAGCAGGTGGTTGAGCGTGCCGTGCACGCTCTTGAAGAACAGGCCCGCGTCGCGCCGGTAGTCGTCCTCGCTCAGCGGTGCGGTCGCCTCCAGGAGCCGCTGCGTGGCCCACGCGTGGTAGCGCGCGAGCGTGAGGAAGTGGGCGCGCGGTTCCATGGCTTCACATGCGGAACACACCGAACTTCGGCTCGGGAATCGGCGCGTTGAGCGTGGCCGACATGGCCAGCGCGAGGATGCGGCGCGTGTCGGCCGGGTCGATCACGCCGTCGTCCCACAGGCGCGCGCTCGCGAAGTAGGGGTGCGACTGGTGGGCGAACTGGTCGAGCAGCGGCTGCTTGAACTTCGCTTCCTCTTCTGCGCTCCAGCTGCCGCCCTTGGCCTCGATGCCGTCGCGCCTGACGGTGGCGAGCACGCTGGCGGCCTGCTCGCCACCCATCACGCTGATGCGCGCGTTGGGCCACATCCAGAGGAAGCGCGGGCTGTAGGCGCGGCCGCACATGCCGTAGTTGCCGGCGCCGTAGCTGCCGCCGATGATGATGGTGAACTTGGGCACGTTGACGGTGGCCACGGCCGTGACCATCTTGGCGCCGTGGCGCGCAATGCCCTCGCTCTCGTATTTGCGGCCCACCATGAAGCCCGTGATGTTCTGCAGGAACAGCAGCGGCACCTTGCGCTGGCCGCACAGCTCGATGAAGTGCGCGCCCTTCTGAGCGCTCTCCGAGAACAGCACGCCGTTGTTGGCGACGATGCCGATCGGCATGCCCTCGATGTGGGCGAAGCCGCAGACCAGGGTGCTGCCGAAGCGGGCCTTGAACTCGTGGAACTCGGAGCCGTCGACCAGGCGCGCAATGATCTCGCGCACGTCGTAGGGCTTACGCACGTCGGTGGGGATCACGCCGTAGATCTCTTCCGTTGCGTACTTCGGTGCGCGCGGTTCGATGAGCGCCTGCGCCACTTCCTTGCGGTGGTTGAGCGTGGCCACGGCCTGGCGCGCGAGCGCGATGGCGTGGGCGTCGTTCTGCGCCAGGTGGTCGGCCACGCCTGAGAGGCGGGTGTGCACGTCGCCACCGCCCAGGTCTTCGGCGCTGACGATCTCGCCGATGGCGGCCTTCACCAGCGGCGGGCCGCCCAGGAAGATGGTGCCCTGGTTCTTGACGATGATGGTCTCGTCGCTCATGGCCGGCACGTAGGCGCCGCCCGCGGTGCACGAGCCCATGACGACCGCGATCTGCGCGATGCCCTGCGCGCTCATGTTGGCCTGGTTGTAGAAGATGCGGCCGAAGTGCTCGCGGTCGGGGAACACATCGTCCTGGTTGGGCAGGTTGGCGCCGCCCGAATCCACCAGGTAGATGCAGGGCAGCTGGTTCTGCATCGCCACCTCTTGCGCCCGCAGGTGTTTCTTCACCGTCATGGGGTAGTAGGTGCCGCCCTTCACGGTGGCGTCGTTGCAGACGATCAGGCAGTCGACCCCGCTCACGCGGCCGATGCCGGCGATGACGCCGGCGCAGGGCGCGTCGCCGTTGTACATGCCGTGCGCGGCCAGCGGCGAGAGTTCGAGGAAGGGCGTGCCAGGGTCGAGCAGCATCTGCACGCGCTCGCGCGGCAGCAGCTTGCCGCGCGCCACGTGCTTGGCGCGCGCGGCTTCACCGCCGCCTTGCGCGGCCTTGGCGAGTTGCAGCTTGAGGTCGTCCACCTGGGCGCGCATGGCCTCGGCGTTGGCCTGGAAGTCGGCCGATCGGGGGTTGAGCTTGGTCTCCAGGATGGGCATGGCCGGTCTCTTGGTGGGCGGACGGGTGGGCAAACGAAGTGCGAGGGTACACCCGGGGGGTGCGCGACCGGTCGCCACGGCGGTTGCAAATCGCGCCACAGTGGCACACTGCGGGCATGTCGACAGACACCCCCGATCTGCTGCACGGCCCGGCGCTCACCCCGGCCTCCTTGGTCAGAGCCATGGTGCTGGCCTATCGGGCGCGTGGCCTGGACCCGGCCGCGGCCTTGAAGCAGGCACAAATTCCGCCATCGGTTTTGCGCGATCCGCTGGGCCGCATCACCGCGGCGCAGATGGAAGCGGTGTCCTACGCGGCGATGCGCGAGCTCGACGACGAGGCCCTGGGCTGCTTCGAGCGCCCGTTGCCCTGGGGCAGCTACGGCCTGCTGGCGCGCGCCTCGCTTTCGGCGCCCACGCTGGGCGTGGCGCTCAAGCGCTGGTGCCGCCACCACGGGCTGCTGGCGCAGGCCATCGCGCTCTCGGTCGAGGTGGCGGGCGAACGCGCCGAGATCGTGCTGCGCCTGCGACACGACCCGGGCGCCATGGCCGAACTCAGCGCGGTTTCGGTGCTGCGCAACATCCACGGCCTGGCGGCGTGGTTCATCGATTCGCGCATTCCGCTGCTGGAGGCGCGCTTCCCCTACCCCGCGCCGCCGCACGTGGCGGCCTACGCGGTGCTGTTCGACGCGCCGAGCCGCTTCGGCGCGAGTGAGGCCGCCATTGCCTTCGACGCGCAGTACCTGGCGCTGCCGATCCGCCGCGACGAGGCCGCCATGCACCAGCTGCTGCAGCGCGCGCTGCCGCTCACCGTGCGCTCCTACCGGCGCGACCGCCTGCTGGTGCAGCGCGTGCGCCAGTTGCTCGCCAGCCAGCCGCTGGCCACGCACAACGCCGACGACCTGGCCGCGCTGCTGCACACCTCGGCGCGCACGCTGCACCGGCAGTTGAAGGAGGAAGGCGCCAGCCTGCAGGCGCTGAAGGACGCGGTGCGCCGCGAGCGCGCGAGCCAGTTGCTGCTGCGCACCGACCGACCGCTCAAGCAGGTGGCCGAGGCCGCGGGCTTTCGCAACGAGAAGAGCTTCATCCGCGCCTTCCGCGCGTGGACCGGGCAATCGCCCGGCGAGTGGCGGCGGCGCTGAGCCGGCGGCCCGGCGCTCAGAGCCGCAGTTCGCGCATGTGGTGGAACACGCGCGCCACCGGCAGGCCATCGAACGCGCGGCCGTGGCCCTGCGTGCAGAAGCCCCACACCGTGGCGCCCGCGGCCAGCCCGGCCTGCGCGCCGGGCGCGGTGTCTTCGATGACGAGGCAACGCGCCGGATCCACGCCCAGATGCGCGGCCGCGGCCAGGTACACGTCGGGGTGCGGCTTGGAGCGCGGCAGGTCGTGGCCGCTGAAGACGGCGTTGCCGAACCAAGGCGCCAGGCCCACGTGTTCGAGCTGCATCACCACCTTGGGCCGGTCGGCCCCGGAGGCGCAGGCGATGCGCCCGCTCACGTGGGCGTGCAGGTGGGCCACCGCGTCGTGCACGCCCTCGATGGCCTTGAGCTCGGCCATCAGGCGCGCGTTGCGGCGCGCGTAGAAGGCCTGCATCCAGGCGTCGGTGAGCGGGCGCCCGGTCTCGGCCTCGATGCGGTCGCGCAGGTCGCGCACCGCGCGGCCGATGAACAGCGCCTCGCAGTCTTCGCGGCTGATCGCCCAGCCCGCTTCGTTGAGCACCTCGCGCAGCACGCCGTTGGTGATGGGTTCGCTGTCGACGAGCACGCCGTCGCAATCGAACAGCACGGCTTCAAAGTTCATGTCTTGTCTTTCGTGAGTAGGTCGCCGTCCACGTAGTACCAGTGCCCGCCCTCGCGCACGAAGCGGCTGCGTTCGTGCAGGCGGCTGGCGCGCCCGGCCGCGCGCGAGCGCGCCACGAACTCCACCTCGGCGTGGTCGGCGTCGATCGCGCGGTGCGCGCGCACCTCCAGGCCAAGCCACTTCACGCCGGGTTCGAGCTCGAGCGTGGCCGGCCGCGTGCTCGCGTGCCAGGTGGCCAGCAGGTGCGGCACGTCGCCACGCACGAAGGCGGTGTAGCGCGAGCGCATGAGCGATTCGGCATCGGGTGCCGGCGTGCCGGTACCGAGGTAGCGGCCGCAGCAGGCGGGGAAATCAGCGCCGCGGCCACAGGGGCAGGCGCCGGGGGCAAGGGTGGGCATGGGCATCGGAAAACGAGAACGGATTATCGAAGCCCCTGCAATCCTGGGGGCATCGGGGGGTGCGGGCCACAATGCACGCTACCCCAAAAGGAGAACCCATGAGCGCCCTCGACGCCTTCCCCATCACGAAGAAGTGGCCCGCGCGCCACCCCGACCGCCTGCAGCTCTATTCGCTGCCCACGCCCAACGGCGTGAAGGTGTCCATCGCGCTGGAAGAAACCGGCCTGCCCTACGAGCCGCACCTGGTGCGCTTCGACACCAACGACCAGTTCTCGCCCGAATTCCTCTCGCTCAACCCCAACAACAAGATCCCCGCGGTGATCGACCCGAACGGCCCGGACGGGAAACCGCTGGCGCTGTGGGAATCGGGCGCGATCCTGATCTACCTGGCCAGCAAGACCGGGAAGCTGTTGCCCACCGACACCGCCGCGCGCTACGAGACGCTGCAGTGGCTGATGTTCCAGATGGGGGGCATCGGGCCCATGTTCGGTCAGCTCGGTTTCTTCCACAAGTTCGCCGGCAAGGATTTCGAGGACAAGCGACCGCGCGACCGCTACGTGAACGAAAGCAAGCGCCTGCTCGCGGTGCTGAACCAGCACCTCAAGGGCCGCCGCTGGATCATGGGCAAGGACTACACGGTTGCCGACATCGCGGTGTTCCCCTGGGTGCGCAACCTCGTGGGCTTCTACGGCGCGGGCGACATCGTGGGCTTCAGCGACTTCCCCGAGGTGCAACGCGTGCTCGACGCCTTCGTGGCGCGGCCCGCCGTCGCCCGGGGCCTCAACATTCCGGCGCGCGACTGAGCGCGGATCACTTGCGCCAGAAGTGGCCGGTGAAGAGCACAAGAACCGTCAAGAGCTCCAGCCGGCCCAGCAGCATCGCGAAGCTCAACACCCAGATCTGCGCGTCGTTGAGCACGCCGTAGTTGCTGGCCGGGCCGACCAGGCCCAGGCCCGGGCCGATGTTGTTGACGGTGGCGATCACGGCGGTGAACGCGGTGACGATGTCCAGCCCGGTGAGCAACAGCAGCATGGTCAGGCCCACGGTGGCGGCGCCGTAGATCAGCATGAAGCCGAGCACGGCGTTCATCACCTGCGGCGGCACCACACCGCCCCCGAGCGTGACGGGATTGACCACGCGCGGGTGGATGATGCGCACCAGCTCGCGCCGCGCCTGTTTGATCAGCAACACCATGCGGACCATCTTGATGCCCCCGCCCGTGGACCCCGCGCAGCAGGCGAAGCAGCCAAGAAACACCATGAGCACCGGCGCGAACACCGGCCACTGCGCGTAATCGGTGGAGGTGTAGCCCGTGGTGGTGGCGACCGACACCACGTGGAAGGCCGCGCTGCGCAGCGCGGTGGGAAAGTCGGCGTAGACGCCGTTCACCAGCAGCAGCAGCGTGACCACCGCGATCGAGGCCAGCAGCACCACGAGGTAGGTGCGGATCTCGCGATCGCCCACGATGGGGCGCAGCGAGCGGTGCTTGAGCATGACGAAGTAGCGCAGGAAGCTGATGCCCGCCATGGTCATGAACGCGGTGGACACCCACTCGATGCGCGCCGAGTTGTACTGGCCGAAGCTCGCGTCGTAGGGCGAGAAACCGCCCAGGCCCATGGTGGTGCACATGTGCATGAAGGCATCGGCCCAGCCCATGCCGGCCCAGCGGTAGGCGAGCATGCACGCCACCGAGAACAGCGCGTACACCCCCCACAGGCCACGCGCCGTTTCGGCGATGCGCGGCGTGAACTTGGTGTCTTTCATGGGGCCGGGCGTTTCGGCCTTGTAGAGCTGCATGCCGCCCAGGCCCAGCAGTGGCAGCACCGCCACCACCAGCAGCATGATGCCCAGGCCGCCCACGAGCTGCAGGAAGCAGCGCCAGACGTTGATCGACACCGGCAGGTCGTCCAGGCCGGAGATGGCGGTGGCGCCCGTGGCGGTGAGCGCGCTCATGGCCTCGAAGTAGGCCTTGCTCACGCTCAGATCCGGCACCGCGTGGTACAGCGGCGCGGCGGCGAACGCGGGCAGCAGCACCCACACGAGGTTGACGAGCAGGAAGCCGTCGCGCGGCAGGAGTTCGCGCCGGTGGCGCCGCGTGAGCAGCCACAGGCCCCAGCCACAGACCACCGAGGCCACGAACCCGACGACCCAGATGAGCACGTGGTGGTCCTGGTCGTGGAACCAGGCCCAGGCCATGGGCACCAGGAAGGTCGGCGAGAACGCGAGCAGCACGCGCGAGAACACCGAGAGAGCGGGCAGCCAGAGGGAATACATGCGCGGCGGCGGTGGGCGTTCAGCCGAAGAAGGTGGCGCTGACCTGGAACAGCTTCTCGACCTCGCGCACCAGGCGCTTGTTCGGGATGAAGATGATGATGTGGTCGCCGGCCTCGATCAGCAGGTCGTGGTGCGGCATGAGCACTTCGGAGTCCTTGCCTTCGCCCCGCACGATGGCACCGAAGCGCGTGCCCTGCGGCAGCTTGACCTCTTCGATGCGGCGGCCCACCAGCTTGCTGGTCTTCACGTCGCCACGCGCGATGCCTTCGAGCGCCTCGGCCGCGCCGCGGCGCAGGCTGTGCACGGCCGCCACATCGCCACGGCGGATGTGCGTGAGCAGCTCACCGATGACCGCCTGCTGCGGCGAGATGGCGATGTCGATGGTGCTGCCCTGCATCATGTCGGCGTAGGCGCGGCGGTTGATGAGCGACATCACGCGGCGCGCGCCGAGCCGCTTGGCCAGCATGGCGGACATGATGTTGTCCTCGTCATCGCTGGTGAGGGCCAGGAACATGTCCATCTGGCCCACGTTCTCTTCTTCGAGCAGGTCCTCGTCGGCGCCATCGCCCTGCAGGATGAGCATGTTCGAGGGCAGCTGGCTCGCCAGGTACTCGCAGCGCCGCTTGTCGCGCTCCAGCACCTTGACCTCGCACTGCCCGGCCAGGCTGCGCGCCAGGCGCAGGCCGACCTTGCCACCGCCGGCGATCATCACGCGCTGCACGGGTTTGTCGACGTTGTGCACGGCGGCCAGCACGTCGCGGATCTTGTCGGTGTCGGCCAGCACGAAGACCTCGTCACCCGCGAGGATGCGCGTGGACGGCGTGGCTTCCATCTCGGTGTCGAGCCGGTAGAGCGCCACCACGCGCATCTCGCAGCGCGTGAAGCGTTCGCGGAACTCGCCGATGGTGTGGCCCACGAGCGCGCCACCGTGGCTGGCACGCACCGCGATCAGGCTGGCGCGGCCGTCGGCGAATTCCAGCACCTGCAGCGCCTCGGGGTAGCTGATGAGCTGGTGGATGTAGCGCGTGACCGACTCTTCCGGGCAGATCACGTGGCTGACCGAGAAGCTGGTGTGCGAGAGCAGTTCCTCGTCATCGCCTTCGGTGTACTCGGGTGAGCGCAGCCGCGCGATGGTGGTGGGCACGTTGAAGACATCGTGCGCCACCTTGCAGACCACGAGGTTGGTTTCATCCGCCGCGGCGCAGGCGATCACCATGTCGGCGTCCTGGGCGCGGGCTTCACGCAACACCGAAGGCTGGATGCCGTTGCCGACCACGCCGCGCAGGTCGAGCCGGTCTTCGAGCGCACGCAGCCGGGCCGGATCCATGTCGACGACGGTGATGTCGTTCTGCTCGGAGACCAGGCTCTCGGCCACGCTTTCGCCCACGCGGCCGGCTCCGAGGATGATGATGTTCATGGCGGGGAATGGTAGCCCCCCGCGCCGTCCCCCGGGTCAGGCCAGGGCGCGCTGGATCAGGATCTTCTGTACGTCGGACGTGCCTTCGTAGATCTGGCACACGCGCACGTCGCGCCAGATGCGCTCCACCGGGAAATCGCTCACGTAGCCGTAGCCACCGTGCACCTGGATCGCGTCGCTGCAGACGCGCTCGGCCATCTCGCTGGCGAACAGCTTGGCCATGGCGGCTTCTTTCAGGCAGGGCCGCCCGGCGTCGCGCAGGGCGGCGGCGTGGTGCACCAGGGCGCGCGCGGCCTCGATCTGCGTGGCCATGTCGGCCAGCCGAAAGCCCACCGCCTGGTGGTTGAAGATGGGTTGGCCAAAGCTTTCGCGCTCCTTGGCGTAAGCCAGCGCACACTCGAACGCACTGCGCGCCATGCCCACGCTCTGCGCGGCGATGCCGATGCGCCCGCCTTCGAGCGCGGAGAGCGCGATCTTGTAGCCCTCGCCCTCGGCACCGATGAGGTTGTCGGCCGGGATGCGGCAGTTCTCGAAGTTGATCTGCGCGGTGTCGCTGCTGTGCTGGCCCACCTTCTCTTCGAGCCGCGCCACCACATAGCCCGGTGTGCTGGTGGGCACCAGGAAGGCGCTCATGCCGCGCTTGCCGGCGGCCTTGTCGGTGACGGCGATGACGATGGCGAGGTGGCCGTGCTTGCCGCTGGTGATGAACTGCTTGACGCCGTTGAGCACGTAGTCGCCGCCCTGCTTCGTGGCGGTGGTGCGCAGCGCCGAGGCATCGGAACCCACGTGCGGCTCGGTCAGGCAGAACACGCCCAGCATCTGCCCGGCGGCCAGCGAGCGCAGCCAGCGTTCCTGTTGCTGCGCATTGCCGTAGCGCATGAGGATGGCGTTGACCGGGCAGTTGGTGACGCTGATGGCGGTGCTGGTGCCGCCATCGCCGGCGGCGATCTCTTCGAGCACGATGGCCAGCGTCGTGTAGTCGAGCCCGGCACCACCGAGCGATTCGGGCACGCAGATGCCGTAGGCACCGAGTTCGGCCAGGCCGCGGTGGGCCTCGTGCGGAAAGTGGTGTTCCTTGTCCCACCGCGCGGCGTTGGGCCAGAGTTCGGCCTGGGAAAACGCGCGCACGGCGTCGCGAACGGCTTCCTGGTCGGGGGTGAGCAGCATTCAGGTCTCCTGGTCCGGGAGGCGTTCCCGGGCGAGTTGTGCGAGGTAGCGCGCGCGCGTGGCTTCTTCGCTCTCCAGCTCGACGGGGGTGCCGAGCTGGTCGCGGATCATCTGGTTCATGGTGGGCAGGCCGGCGCGATCGGGCCAGCGCTCGGGCGACCACAGCTTCGAGCGCATGAAGGCCTTGGCGCAGTGCAGGTAAACCTCGTGTGCGGCGACCTCGATCACCAGCGTCGGCCGCTGGCGCTCCTGCGCGAAGTGGTCGGTGAAGGCGGGCTCGTCGCGCAGGCGGGCGCGGCCGTTGATGCGCAGGGTTTCCTCGACGCCGGGCACGAGGAAGATCAGCGACAGGCGCGGATCGGCCAGCAGGTTCTCCAGTGTGTCGAGCCGGTTGTTGCCCACTGAATCGGGCAGCAGCAGGGTGTGCTCGTCGAGCACCTTCACGAAACCGGGCTCGCCGCCGCGCGGCGAGGCATCAAGCAGGCGCCCGTTCACGCCCGCGCTGGCCAGCACGCAGAACGGCGACAGCGCGATGAAGCGGCGCGCGTGCACGTCGATGCGCGCCATCTGTTTGAGCAGCGCGCGCTCGCGGGGCTGGCCGTACAGCGCGCGCAGTTCGTCGGGTGTCTGGATCATGGGGCGTCTCACCAACCGTCGAAGCGGCGGCCGTCGTGGTCGAGGAACTGGCCGCGCTGCGCCGTGGTCGCGCGCGCGATGGCGGCGCGCATGTCGCTCACGCTGCGCTTCACGGTGAGCGTGGCGGACGGCCCGCCCATGTCGGTCTGCACCCAACCGGGCGACATCGCCAGCAGGATCGCGCCGGGGTAGTTGTGCTGCGCCGAAGCCACGGCCATGTTGAGCGCGGCCTTGCTGGCGCGGTACACCCAGGCCTCGCTGTCGGACACGCTGCCGATGTGCGCCATGCCGCTGGTGATGAAAGCGAAGCGCCCCGACGCAGCCTCCACCAGCGGCGCCACCTGCGGGATGGCCTGCATGGCGCCCAGCACGTTGGTGTGCATGGCGTGGTCGAAGGCCTCGCGCGTGGGCGGTGAGCTGGCGTCCCCGTCGGGGTAGACACCCGCCACGTACAGCGCGGTGTCGATCTTCTCGCCATCGAGCTGCCACGCCAGGCCGCTCACGCTGGCGGGTTGGGCGACGTCGGTGCGCAAGGCCTCGGCGCCCAGGTCCTTGAGGCGCTGCAGGCCCGCGTCGTCGCGCGCGGTGGCGATCACGCGATCGCCCGCGGCGCGGTACTGGCGCACGAACTCGAGGCCGATGCCGCGCGAGGCGCCGATGACGAGGACAGTGCTCACACCAGCTCGATGGCCATGGCCGTGGCCTCGCCACCGCCGATGCACAGCGTGGCCACGCCGCGCTTGCCGCCGCGCGCCTGCAGCGCGTGGATGAGCGTGACCAGGATGCGCGCACCGCTGGCGCCGATGGGGTGGCCCAGCGCGCAGGCACCGCCATTGACGTTGAGCTTGTCGTGCGACACCTTGAGTTCGGCCATCAGCGCCATGGGCACCACGGCAAAGGCCTCGTTGACTTCCCACAGGTCCACGTCCTCGGCCTTCCAGCCGGTGGCGGCCAGCAGCTTCTGCGTGGCGTACACGGGCGCGGTGGTGAACCAGTTGGGTTCCTGCGCGTGCGTGGTGTGGCCCACGATGCGCGCGATCGGCTTGGCCCCCAGCTTCTTCGCGGTGGAGTCCCTGGCCAGCACCAGCGCAGCGGCGCCGTCGTTGATGGACGAACTAGACGCGGCGGTGATGGTGCCGTCTTTCTTGAACGCGGGCTTGAGCGCGGGGATCTTGTCGAGCTTGATCTTGCCGGGGCCTTCGTCCACCGAGACCACGCGCTCGCCGCTGCGGTCTTTCACGGTGACGGGGGTGATCTCTTTCGCGAAGGCGCCGTTCTCGCTGGCGGCCTTGGCGCGCGAGACGGAGGCGGTGGCGAAGGCGTCCTGCTGTTCGCGCGTGAAGCTGTACTTGGCGGCGCAGTCTTCGCCAAAGGTGCCCATGCTGCGGCCCGGCTCGTAGGCGTCTTCCAGGCCGTCGAGCATCATGTGGTCGAAGATCTTGTCGTGGCCCATGCGGTAGCCGCCGCGGCCCTTGAGCATCAGGTAGGGCGCGTTGGTCATGCTCTCCATGCCGCCGGCCACCATCACCTGGGCGCTGCCGGCCATGAGCATGTCGTGCGCCAGCATGGTCGCCTTCATGCCCGAGCCGCACATCTTGGACAGCGTGACCGCGCCGGTGGACAGCGGCAGCCCGCCCTTGAGCGCGGCCTGGCGCGCGGGCGCCTGGCCCTGGCCGGCCATCAGGCAGTTGCCGAACAGCACCTCTTCAACCGCCTTCGGGTCGACACCGCTGCGCTCGACCGCGGCCTTGATGGCGGCGCCACCGAGGTCGTGCGCGGACAGCGCGGCGAAGTCGCCCTGAAACGCACCCATGGGTGTGCGTGCGGCGCCAAGGATGACGATGGAATCGGACATGGAATGCTCCTGGGTTCGGGGTGTCGGGTGAAGCGGCCGCGCACCGGCGCGCCCGCGGAAACGAAGGGCCGGCTCAGCGCTGGCGCATGCCGACTTCGGTGACCGCCTTGCGGTAGGCCTTGTCCACGTCGGCGTTGCCGCGCACGGTCATGAACAGGTCCTGCACCAGGCCGTCCTTCAGGCCGTAGACCCAGCCGTGCAGCACCACCGACTGGCCACGCTCCCAGGCGGCCTGCAGCACGGTCGTCTGCGCCACGTTGACCACCTGCTCGATCGCGTTGAGTTCGCACAGCGCGTCGTGGCGCTGGTCTTCGGGCAAGGCCGCCAGCAGGCCGATGTGCTTGTCGCGCACGTCCTTGATGTGGCGCAGCCAGTTGTCGGCCAGGCCGACGCGGGTGTCGCGCAGCGCGGCGAGCACACCGCCGCAACCGTAGTGGCCCACCACCATCAGGTGCTCGACCTTGAGCACGTCGACCGCGTACTGCACGGTGGACAGGCAGTTGAGATCGGTGGGCACGACCACGTTGGCCACGTTGCGGTGCACGAACACCTCGCCCGGGTCGAGCCCGGTGATCTGGTTCGCGGGCACGCGGCTGTCGGAGCAGCCGATCCACATGTAGCGGGGGCTTTGCTGCTGCGAGAGTTTGGTGAAGAAGCCCGGGCGCTCGGCTTCGACTTGCGCCGCCCAGCGCCGGTTGTGGTCCAGCAGGTGTTGAAGATCGTCGCTCATGGGGTGGAATTGTGTGCGCCCTGGCCGGGCCTGTCGTTCACATGGTTTCCGCGAACAGCTCGCGGCCGATGAGCATGCGGCGGATCTCGCTCGTGCCGGCGCCGATCTCGTAGAGCTTGGCGTCGCGCCAGAGGCGGCCCAGCGGGTACTCGTTGATGTAGCCGTTGCCACCGAAGATCTGCACGCCCTCGCCGGCCATCCAGGTGGCCTTCTCGGCCGTCCACAGGATGACGGAGGCGCAGTCCTTGCGCACCTGGCGCACGTGGTCGGTGCCCAGCATGTCGAGGTTCTTGGCCACGGTGTACGCAAAGCTGCGCGCGGCCTGCAGCACGGTGTACATGTCGGCTACCTTGCCCTGGATGAGCTGGAACTCGCCGATGCTCTGGCCGAACTGCTTGCGGTCGTGGATGTAGGGCACCACGTTGTCCATGACGGACTGCATGATGCCCAGCGGCCCGCCGGTGAGCACGGCGCGCTCGTAGTCGAGCCCGCTCATCAGCACCTTGGCGCCCATGTTCAGGCCACCCAGGATGTTCTCGGCCGGCACTTCCACGTTCTGGAACACCAGCTCGCCGGTGTGGCTGCCGCGCATGCCGAGCTTGTCGAGCTTCTGCGCGATGCTGAAACCCTTCATGCCTTTCTCGATGAGGAAGGCCGTGACGCCGCGCGCGCCCATCTCGGGTTCGGTCTTGGCATAGACCACCAGGGTGTCGGCGTCGGGGCCGTTGGTGATCCACATCTTGCTGCCGTTGAGCAGGTAGTAGCCGCCCTTGTCTTCGGCCTTGAGCTTCATGCTGATGACGTCGGAGCCGGCGCCGGGCTCGCTCATGGCCAGCGCGCCCACGTGCTCGCCGCTGATGAGCCTGGGCAGGTACTTCTGGCGCTGCGCGTCGTTGCCGTTGCGCTTGATCTGGTTCACGCACAGGTTGGAGTGCGCGCCGTAGCTCAGGCCCACGCTCGCGCTGGCACGGCTGATCTCTTCCATCGCCACCATGTGCGCGAGGTAGCCCATGCTGGCGCCGCCGTAGGTCTCGGGCACGGTGATGCCGAGCACGCCGAGATCGCCCATCTTTCGCCACAGGTCCATGGGGAACTGGTCGCTGCGGTCGATCTCGGCGGCGCGCGGGGCGATCTCGGCCTGGGCAAAGTCGCGCACGGCGTCGCGCAGCGCGTCGATGTCGTCGCCCAACTGGAAGTTCAGGCCGGGAAGCTGGTTCATGGATGTCTCCGATCGGTGGGTGTGTGGGATTCAGCCGCGCACGTCGTCGCGGCCCAGAACGGTCATCAGGGTGCAGCCCATGGTGGCCACGAGTTTCTCGCGCCCCTGGTGCAACGCATAGGCCCGGCCTTCGGCCACGGTCACGGTGCGGCCGGGCTTGATCACCAGGCCCTCCATGCGGAAGGACTCACCTTGCGCGGGCGCCAGCAGGTTGATCTTGAATTCGATGGTGAGCACGGCCGCTTCGGGCGGCATGAGCGAGAAACCCGCGTAGCCACAGGCCGAATCGAGCGCGGTGGACACCATGCCCGCGTGCAGGAAGCCGTGCTGCTGCGTGAGGTGCGCGGCCCAGGGGAGCGTGATCACCACGCGCCCGGGCGCGACATCGGCCAGCGTGGCACCCAACGTGACCATGGCCGCCTGGCGCGCAAAACTGGCGCGCACGCGGTCGGCGAAGTTCGGATCCTGCGGCTGGAAGGGGGTGCTCAAGGGGGTTGCCTCCGTGCAACGCACTGCGGTCGTTGCAATGCCGGCACTTTCGGACGGGCGCAAGCCCGCGATTCTATGTTGACGTTTACGTAAACGTCAATTAACCGCCGGGCGCGTCAGGCGGGCTTGCGTTCGACCTTGGTGAGCAGCGCGCGCGCTTCCTTCTCGTGCACCCGCACCTCGTCGAGGTTGGCCTGCAGATCGGCCATCTGCTCCTCGAGCTGGCGCCGGTGGTCGGCCAGCACGGTGAGGAACTTGCGCAACTGTGGCCCGGTGTCGCGCGGGCTGTCGTACATGTCGATGATGTCCTTGGCCTCGGTGAGCGAGAGGCCCAGGCGCTTGGCGCGCAAGGTGAGCTTCAGGCGCGTGCGGTCGCGCGCGCTGTAGACGCGGTTGCGCCCGCCCGGGCCGTCGCGCTGGGGCTGCAGCAGGCCCATGTCTTCGTAGAAGCGGATCGCGCGGGTGGTGAGATCGAACTCGCGCGCGAGGTCGCCGATGGTGAAGGTCGGGTTGGTGGCCATGTTCCGGTGTCGGGTGGCGGACAGGGGATCGCCCCGGGTGCTCCGTAGAATGCCTCTTTCTTGACGTTTACGTCAACGTCAAAGCGCGCGCATCTTACTGAATCCCGCCCTGCCATGAGCCTGTCCCGCGACGAACTCGAAGCCCGCCTGCACTACCCGCTGGGGGCCGCCCTGCCCGAGACGGGCCGCGCGCTGGTGGTGGCGCCGGGCGTGAAATGGGTGCGCATGGCCCTGCCCTTCGCGCTCGACCACATCAACCTCTGGCTGCTGCGCGACACGCTGGACGACCGCGAGGGTTGGACGGTGGTGGACTGCTGCATCACGCGCGACGAAGCGAAGGCGCAGTGGGAACAGCTTTTCGCCAACGAGCTCGAGGGCCTGCCGGTGCTGCGCGTGGTGGTCACACACATGCACCCGGACCACATCGGCCTGGCGCACTGGCTGTGCGAGCGCTGGAGCACGGCCGAACACGAGTGCCGCCTGTGGATCAGCGCGACCGACTACGTGATGGCGCGGCTGGGTTCGCAGAGCAGCAACGGCTTCGGCGGCGAGGGCGCGGCGGTCTTCTTCGCCAGCCACGGCCTGAACGACCCCGACGCCGTGGCCAAGATCCGGGCCCGCGCCAACTACTACCCCAACCTGGTGCCGGCCGTGCCGCCGCGCTCGCGGCGCCTGCTCGACGGCATGGCGCTGCGCATCGGTGGCCACAGCTGGCGCTGCATCAGCGGCTACGGTCACGCGCCCGAGCACATCGCGCTGTGGTGCGAAGCGCTGGGCGTGCTCATCAGCGGCGACATGATCCTGCCGCGGATTTCCACCAACGTGAGCGTGTACGACCAGGAGCCCGAGGCCGATTCGCTCACGCTGTTCCTCGACTCGATCGACAAATTCCGCCCCCTGCCCGCGGACACGCTGGTGCTGCCGTCGCACGGCAAGCCCTTCACCGGCCTGCACGAGCGCATCGACCAGTTGTACGACCACCACCGCGACCGCCTGGCCGAGGTGATGGCGACCTGCCGCGAGAAGCCCAGCAGCGCCAACGACGTGCTGCCCGTGCTGTTCCCGCGCGCGCTCGACCTGCACCAGACCACCTTCGCCATGGGCGAAACGGTGGCGCACCTGAACCGGTTGTGGCACGGCGGGCAACTTGTGCGCGAGCGAGGGGCCGACGGCGTGTGGCGCTTCAGCGCCGCGTGATCAGCCCGCCTCGGCGAGCGGCAGCGCCGCGTCCTTGAGCGCGCGGCGGCGCTCGGCGTGATCGGGCATCACGCTGGCGACCACGTCCCAGAAGCGCGGGCTGTGGTCCATGTGGCGCAGGTGGCTGAGTTCGTGCACCACCACGTAGTCGATCATGTCCATCGACAGGTGGATCAGCCGCCAGTTGAGGCGGATGCGGCCGTCGGCGCTGGCGCTGCCCCAGCGCGTGTCGGCGTTGGAAAGCGACAGACGCACCCACTGCACACCAAGCCGCGGCGCGAAGTGATCGAGCCGCTCGGTGAACACGCTGCGCGCGTGCCGCATCAGCCAGGCCTGCGCGGCGTCGCGGATCTGCGCTTCCTTGGCGTGGTGCGGCAGGCCGATGCGCAGCGTGCGCGTGGCGGCGTCGAGCGCGGCGCCGCGGCCCGAGAAGCCGTGTGCCGGGTCCAGCTGCAGGTGCACGGACTCACCCAGCAGGGGCAGTTCGGCGCCGTCGGCCCACACGATGCGGGAACGCGCCTGGTGCTGTGCGCGCTCGCGCGCCTCGACCAGCTTGTCGATCACCCAGCCGGCTTTCTCGTGCAGCACGGCCTCGATTTCGCCGAAGGTGCTCCAGCGCGGCGCGCGCACGCTCAGCCCCTCGGCACCGACGCTCAGGCCGATGGTGCGGCGCTTGCCGCGCTGGAATTCGTAGCCCACCTCGCAGCCGCGCAGCTGCACCCGGCGGTTGGCGCGCGGGTGGTGCCAGGCGGTGGGCTGGAAGACCTCGGTGAACGGCAGCGCGGGCGCCGCGGCCACGGGCTCCGGTGGCGGTGCCGGCCGTGCGGGCGACGGATCGCCGAAGAGATCGAGCGCGAGTTGAACGAAGCGCTCCATCACGGCCTCAGCGCCCCTTCAACGGTAAGCCTCGGGGTCGAGGCGGCGCATCTCGGTCTCGATCCAGGTTTCGACCTCGCGCATCAGCTCGTCGGCCTCGCGCCCCTGGCTGGGGATGGGCTTGCCGATGACGAAATCGACCACACCGGGTTTCTTGATGAAGGCCCGGCGCGGCCAGCACTTGGCCGAACTCACGGCGATGGGGATGACGGGCGCGCCGGTGGCCACGGCCAGGCGCGTGCCGCCGGTTTTGTACTGGCCCTGCTGGCCGCGCGGAATGCGCGTGCCCTCGGGAAACATGATCACCCAGGTGCCCTGGTCGAGCAGGCGCTGGCCTTGTTCGACCACCTTGTTGAAGGCCTGTGCGCGCTTGCTGCGGTCGATGTGGATCATGTCGAGCCGGCCCATGGCCCAGCCGAAGAAGGGCACGTAGAGCAGCTCTTTCTTGAACACGTAGGCCAGCGGGTGCGGCATCAGCGTGGGCATGGCGAAGGTCTCCCACGTGGACTGGTGCTTGAGCAGCAGGATGGCCGGCGCCGTGCTGCCCACGGGCAGGTTCTCCATGCCGGTGACGCGGTTGCGGATGCCCAGGATCCAGGTGCCGCTGACCACCGCAACGCGCAGCCAGCCCGCGCACATCCAGTACAGCGCGGTGCTGCTCACGAAGGGCGAGACCAGGACGACCGCCAGGCCCCAGGGAATCACCGTGACCACCATCACGACGATGTGCAACAGGGAGCGCAGGAAGTGGATGGCGATCATGCGTTGGCTTTGGGGGCGGGAGCGGGTTGGGCGAGCAGCCAGTCGGCGAAGGCGCTCAGGTCGGCGTGCACCTGGGCCCCGGGAGGCAGATCGGGGATGGCCGCGGGCGCGAGGCTGGCGTAGGTAGCCGACAGGCCGGTGAGCAGCAGGTGCGCGGGGCAGCCCGCGGTGGCGCCGGCCTGCACATGGCGCAGCGAATTGCCCACCGCCGGCACCTCGGCCAGCGGCACGCCGAAGCGCGCGCCGATCTGGCGGAACAGGCCCGGCGCGGGCTTGCGGCATTCGCAGGCGTCTTCGGGCGCGTGCGGGCAGATGAAGATGGCCTCGACCCGCGCACCGGCCGCGGCCAACTGGCGCTGCATCTTGGCGTGAATGGCGTTAAGCGAGGCCATGTCGAACAGGCCGCGGCCGATGCCCGATTGGTTGGTGGCCAGCACCACGCGCCAGCCGCCGTGGTTGAGCCGGGCCACCGCCTCGAGCGCGCCGGGCAAGGGCTCCCACTCGTCCGGCGACGCCACCTTGTCGTCGCGGCTGCGGTTGAGCGTGCCGTCGCGGTCGAGGATGAGCAGCTTCATGCCGCGATCATGCCGCGAGTCGGGACAGGTCGGCCACGCGGTTCATCGCGCGGTGCAGTTGCTGCAGCAAAGCCAGGCGGTTGGCCTTGAGCGCGGGGTCGTCGGCGTTGACCATCACGCCATCGAAGAACGCGTCGACCGGCGCCCGCAGCGCGGCCAGCGCCTGCAGGCTGGCGGTGAAGTCGCCGGCCTCGAACCGCGCGTCGGCGCCGGGCACGGTGGCCTGCATGGCGTCGAACAGGGCGCGCTCGGCGGGCTCGTTCAGCAGGCTGGCGTTCACCGCATCGCCCACGCCGTCGGACTTCTTGAGGATGTTGCCGATGCGCTTGTTGGCGGCGGCGAGCGCGGGGGCTTCGGGGAGCGCCTGGAACTCGCGCACCGCGGCCAGGCGGCGCGGCACGGTGGACCAGAAGCCGAGCTGGCGCGCATACAGCGCCGCGTCCACCTCGGCCACCGAATAGCCGCTGTCCTTGAGGTAGCCCTTGAGGCGTTCGATCAGGAACTCGTCGAGCTGCACCACGGTGTCTTGCAACGCCCCTTTGGGAAACACCGAGAACGCCAGGCGCGTGAGTTCGTGGAACTGCAGCGGCAAGCCGCCTTCGATCAGCATGCGCGCCACACCCAACGCGTGCCGGCGCAACGCGAACGGGTCCTTGTCGCCCGTGGGCAGGTTGCCGATGCCGAACATGCCCGCCAGCGTCTCCAGCTTGTCGGCCAGCGCCACCACCGTGCCCACGGTGTTGCGCGGCAGCGCGTCGCCCGCGAAGCGCGGCTTGTAGTGGTCTTCGATCGCGAAGGCGATGGCTTCGGACAGGCCGTCGTGGCGCGCGTAGTAGCCGCCCATGATGCCCTGCAGCTCGGAGAACTCGCCCACCATGTCGGTGAGCAGGTCGGTCTTGGCCAGGCGCGCGGCGGTGTCGGCCTGCTGGGCGAGCACATCGCCACCGAGTTGCTGGCCGATGGCCTTGGCCATCGCACGCACGCGCTCCACGCGCTCGCCCTGCGTGCCCAGCTGGTTGTGATAGACCACCTTGCCCAGGCCCTCGACGCGCGATTCGAGCGTTTTCTTGCGGTCCTGGTCGAAGAAGAACTTGGCGTCGGCCAGGCGCGGGCGCACCACGCGCTCGTTGCCGCCGGTAACGGCGCTGGCATCCGCGGGGCTGATGTTGCTGACGACGAGGAACCGGTTCGTGAGCCGGCCCTGCGCGTCGAGCAGCGGGAAGTACTTCTGGTTGGCCTTCATCGTGAGGATGAGGCACTCCTGCGGCACGTCGAGGAACTGCGTCTCGAACTCGCAGACCAGCACGTTGGGGCGCTCGACCAGTGCGGTGACTTCGTCGAGCAGGGCGTCGTCGTCGATGGGCTGGCAGCCGCCACCCACCTTCGCGGCGGCTGCGGCGAGCTGGCGCACGATCTCGGCGCGGCGATCAGCGAACGAGGCGATCACGGCGCCGTCGTTCGCCAGCGCGGCGGCGTAGGCGTCGGCGTTGGCAATGACCACGGGGTCCACCTTCGCTTCGAAGCGGTGGCCGTGCGTGGTGTTGCCCGACTGCAGGCCCAGGGCCTGGACCGGCACCACGGCGCTGCCGTGCAAGGCCACCAGGCCGTGCGCCGGCCGCACGAACTGCACGCTGTCCCAGCCGGGCAGCGCGCAGCCCGATTCGAGCTGGTACGTCATGACCTTGGGGATGGGCAACTGCGCGATGGCCTCGTCGAGCGCCTTCTGCAGACCGGCCGCCAGTTCGGCGCCAGGCGCCACGCTGTCGAAGAAGAGCGCCTCGGCCTTGCCGTCCGGGGCGCGGCGAAGGCCGGCCACGGCGGACGCGTCAGCGCCCAGGCCGGCCAGGCGTTTGAGCAGCGCGGGCGTGGGCTGGCCGTTGGCGTCCAGGCCCACGGCCACGGGCATGAGTTTTTGCGAGACGGGCTTGTCGGCCGCGCGGGCGAGCACGCCCACCACGTGAGCACCCAGGCGGCGCGGCGACGCAAAGGCCGTGACGGCGGCGTCGGCCGGGGCCAGGCCCCGGGCCTTGAGGCTTTGTACGAGCGCGGTGGCGAAGGCGTCGCCGAGTTTCTTGAGCGCCTTGGGCGGCAGCTCCTCGACGAAAAGTTCGACGAGCAGGTTCTGTGCGGTCATCGTTGTTCTGCTTTCCTCAGGCGGCTTTCTTCTCGATCTGCGCCACCCACTCGCGCGGCGCCATGGGGAAGCCCAGGCGCTCGCGGCTCTCGTAGTAGCTCTGGGCCACGCTGCGCGCGAGGTTGCGGATGCGGCCGATGTAGGCCGCGCGCTCGGTCACGCTGATGGCGCCGCGCGCGTCGAGCAGGTTGAAGCTGTGCGCGCACTTGAGCACCTGCTCGTAGGCCGGCAGCGCGAGCTGTTCGCCCATCAGGTGTTTGGCCTGCTTTTCGTGCGCGGCGAAGGCGGTGAACAGGAAGTCGGCGTCGCTGTGCTCGAAGTTGTAGGTGGATTGCTCCACCTCGTTCTGCTTGTACACATCGCCGTAGCTCAGGCCCTCGGTCCACACCAGGTTGTAGACGTTGTCCACGCCCTGCAGGTACATGGCCAGGCGCTCCAGGCCGTAGGTGATCTCGCCGGTGGCGGGCTTGCAATCGATGCCGCCGACCTGCTGGAAGTAGGTGAACTGCGTCACTTCCATGCCGTTGAGCCACACCTCCCAGCCGAGGCCCCAGGCACCCAACGTGGGGTTCTCCCAGTCGTCCTCGACGAAGCGGATGTCGTTCTTCTTCAGGTCGAAGCCCAGGGCTTCGAGCGAGCCGAGGTAGAGCTCGAGGATGTTGGCCGGCGCGGGTTTGAGCACCACCTGGTATTGGTAGTAGTGCTGCAGGCGGTTGGGGTTCTCGCCATAGCGGCCGTCCTTGGGGCGGCGGCTGGGCTGCACGTAGGCGGCCTTCCACGGCTCGGGGCCGATGGCGCGCAGGAAGGTGGCGGTGTGGCTGGTGCCGGCGCCCACTTCCATGTCGTAGGGCTGCAGCAGCGCGCAGCCCTGCTCGGCCCAGTAGGACTGCAACTTCAGGATGATTTGCTGGAAGGTCAACATGCACGAAAGGCCCGCGCGAGGGCGGGCCGTCGGGTTCGGGAGATCGGGGAAATCGGGTGCCGGGCGAGGCCGCGGCAGCGAAGGGCGATTTTACGGGGCGGGGCCCGGCGCCGCCGGCTCAGCGCCGGTCGGCTTGGGACGCCACCACCGGCTCAGCGCCGGCGGGTGCGCCCGCCGCGGCGGCCCAGGTTGCGCAGCGAGGCGATCACCAGCACCAGCAGGCCGCACAACAGCCAGGCCGGCTTGAGGCCCCAGCGCGCGGTCCACTCGGCGTAAGGCGTGAGGCCGCGGCGGCCTTCGACGACGGCCTCCAGCCGGCCACGCTCCAGCCGCGGCAGGGCGTGGGTGACGGCGCCGCGGTGGTCGATCGCCGCGGTGGCACCGGTGTTGGTGGCGCGCAGCATGGGGCGGCCGAACTCGATGGCACGCAGGCGCGAGATCTGCAGGTGCTGGTCGATCGCAACGCTGTCGCCGAACCAGGCGATGTTGCTCAGGTTGACGAGCACCGTGGGCGCGGCCCCGCCATCGCGGAAGGACGCGGCGATTTCCTCGCCGAACAGATCCTCGTAGCAGATGTTGGGCGCGATGCGCTGGCCCGCCCACACCCAGGCCGGCTGCGGCAGCGCACCGCGCGCAAAGTCGCCCAGCGGGATGTTCATCATCTGCGTGAACCAGCGGAAGAAAGGCGGAATGAACTCGCCGAAGGGCACGAGGTGGTGTTTGTCGTACTGGTGCACGAGCTGCTGCGCCTCGCGGGCCTGCGGGTCGGCCAGCAGGCGCTGCGCGGCAGCGGGCGTGAGGCCCCACACCGAGTTGGTGTAGCCCGCCTCCAGGCTGCCCAGCGGCAGGCCGGTGAGCACGGCGGTGGGCTGGGCGCCCGCCTGCGCCGCCAGCGGCGCGAGCAGGCCGCGCCAGAAATCGGGGCCGAGCTGCGCCGGCAGCAGCGGCAGGGCCGTTTCGGGGGCCACCACCAGTTGCGGGCCGTTGGGCAATGCGGCGGCCGCGATGGCTTCGTGCATCTGCCGCGGGTACCAGTCAAGCGCGTTCGCCACGCCGGTGCCGGGCACGAACTTCTGATCCTGCGGGATGTTGCCTTGCAGCAGCCACACGCGCAGCGGGCCGGTGGAGGCCGTGTCGGCCAGGCCCAGGTTGCGCCAGCGTTCGCCGCCACCCAGCAAGCTGACCAGCAGCGCGGCCACCACGCCCCAACCGAGCACACCGCGCGCCACGCCCCACCAGGAGATGGTGCGCAGCTGCAGCCCGGTCTTGGGGGTGGTGACGTACACCCCGCCTGTGGGGCGCGTGGCCACCGGGCGCACCGGCTGGCGCAGCCAGGCCACCGCGCGATGAACCCCCGCGGTGATCAACGAGGCCAGCACATAGGCCAGCACCGCGGCCAGGAAGCCCATGCCGTACACGCCCACGAGCGGCGCCCACGGCGCCATCAGATCGACCTGCGCGTAACCCCCCGCACCCCAGGGGAAGCCCGTGAGGAACTGGCCGCGGGCGAGCTCGGCCAGCGTCCAGACGCCCGCAAACAGCAGGGCCTGGGCACTGCGCGCCAGCGGCGCCCAGGCGCACAGGAAGCCCACGGCGATGGCGTAGTACAGCGCCAGCGCGCCGGCCAGCGCGAGCACCGCCAGGGCGGCCAGCCACGCCGGCAGGCCGCCGTAGGTGTTCATGGAAATGAAGAGCCACCAGAAGGTGCCGGCCAGCCAGGCCGTGGAGAACACCCAGCCGCGCCACATGGCCTGGCCCACGCGGGTGGAAAACTGCAGCGCGAACACCAGCAGCGCGAGCGAAACGATCTGCAAACCACCGCTGGCTTGCCCCAGCGCGAAACCGGCCGGCACCCAGGCCTTGAGCGGCCAGGCGAGTGAGGCCGCTTGCGCCAGACCACCCGCGAGGCAGACCCAGAAGAAGAGGAAGCCGGCCAGCCGCGAGCCCCGCCCGGGTGGGCGTCGGGTCATGGGGTGAAAGCTCGAGGGGGTGTGGAGCGATCCGAAGAGGCTGCGCATGGGCCGTTGGGGATGGGATCAGGGCTCGGACGGAAGCTGGGCGACCTTGAACCACTTCACGGCGCCGCCCTTGGTGTGCAGCACGGTGAAGCGCAATCCTTCAATCTGGTGCGCTTCGCCGCGCTTGGGCACGTGGCCCATGGTGTGCGCGATCAGGCCGCCGATGGTGTCGAAGTCTTCGTCGGAGAGCTTGAGCCCGAAGGCCTCGTTGATCCGTTCGATGGGTGTGTCTCCGCCCACGCGCCAGGTGCTGTCGGCCAGCGCGAAGATGTCGCCCGCGTCTTCGTCGACGTCGAACTCGTCCTCGATCTCGCCCACGATCTCCTCGAGCACGTCCTCGATGGTGATGAGGCCGGCCACGCGGCCGAACTCGTCGATGACGATGGCGAGGTGGTTGCGGTTGCCACGGAACTCGCGCAGCAGGTCGTTGAGGCCCTTGCTTTCGGGCACGAAGGTGGCCGGGCGCAGCAGCGCACGGATGTTGAGTTCGGGCGCGCGCTGCAGCTTGAGCAGGTCTTTCGCGAGCAGGATGCCGATGATGTTCTCGCGCTCGCTCTCGTAGACCGGAAAGCGCGAGTGCGCGGTGTCGATCACCAGGTGCAGCAGGTCGTCGTACGGCGCGTCGATGTCGATCATGTCCATGCGCGGCGCTGCCACCATCACGTCGCCGGCGGTCATGTCGGCGATACGGATCACGCCCTCGAGCATCACCCGCGACTCGGCGTTGATGATGTCGTTGTCCTCGGCCTCGGCGAGGGTCTCGATCAGCTCGTCCTTCGAGTCCGGGCCGGGGTTGATGAACTCGACGAGTTTCTGCAGGAAACCGCGCTTGTCGGCAAGCCGCAGGCCACGCTGCGGCCCGCTACTGGGGGGGTGGTCAGCCACTGGAAATGACGGTGGTTGTAACAACGGGCAAGGATACCCCAAGGACTTGAAGGGACAAGCCCCGCGCGGGCCGACGGCGCGCCCGGGGCGACCTCTCAGCCGCGCGTGCGCTCACGGGCCTCGCGCACGCCGCGGCGAATCTCCTGCAGCACGCCGATGAGCCCCCAGAACTGCTTGGCCTGGGCCTTGAGGTGGTAGTCGGTGAGCGCCACCTGCTCGCTCAGCAGCGCGCTCACGCGCGAGTCGAAATCGGCCGGTGGCAAGCGCAGGTGGGCTTCGGTCTCGGAGCCGGCGCGCTCGAGCACCGCCCCGGCATTGCGCGCGATCTTGAGCATGGCCGTGTTCTCGGACAGCGCATGGATGAACAGCTGCGAGACGCCCTCGTTGCGCGCGTGCACCACGGCGCGCTCGAACAAGCGGCTGCCATAGCCCTTGCCACGCGAAGCCTTGGCCACCGAAACACCGAACTCGGCGCAGGTGCGCAGCTCGGGGTCGACCGAGAACGCCAGGTGCGCCATGGCGATGAGGTGCAGGCGGCGGTTGAAGATGCCGAACAGCAGGTCGCGCTCGAAGTGGAGTTGGTCGATGTAGCGACGGATCTGCTCGTCGGTGGCGGCATAGCCGAAGCGCAGATAGCGGTCGGTGGGCTCCAGCGCCAGCAGGTGGGCCAGGATCTGGTCGCGATGGCCGACGTCGAGCGAGCGGATGGGCACCGTGCTCGGCTCGGGGCGCCCATCGCGCGGCGCCCGGGGGTCATCGGTGTCTGACATCGCAGTTCCCACGAAGGCTTCGAAGGTGCAAGCATCGCGCGCGATCGCCCATCGCGCAAGCACACGGCATCAGGCTCAAAGCGGCAACGCCGTGGTGCTCTTGACGCGGTCCATCACGAAGCTGGTCTTGCAATCCTGCACGCTCGGGTGCTTGAGCAGCGTGTCCATCATGAAGCGCGAATAGGCGGCCATGTCGGCCACCACGAGGCGCAACTGGTAGTCCATGTCGCCCGTGAGCGCCACGCACTCCACCACCTCGGGCCAGGCCATCACGCTGGCGCGGAACTCGTCCATGGGGCTGCGCTTGTTGCCCTCGGCGTGCTTTTCCAGCCGCACGCTCACGTGGGCGGTCAGCCCCAGGCCCAGCGCCTCGGGCCGCAGCAGGGCGACATAGCGCGCGATCACGCCCCCCTCTTCCAGCCGGCGCACGCGGCGCAGCACGGCGCTGGCCGACAAGCCCACGGCATCGGCGACCTGGTCGTAGGTGGCGCGCCCGTCGGCCTGCAGGCTGCGCAGGATGGCGCGGTCGAGCTTGTCCAAGGCTTCCATGGCGGGCATTGTGCAGGAATCGTGCGTGATGGACGAGTGGCGCGCCCACAAACGCCGGAATCGTGACACCCTGCGCCGATACAGTGGCCCATCCCCCGAACCGACGAAGGAGACCGCCATGAACGCCGCGCTGCCCGCTTCCGCCACCACCTTTCCCGGTTGGGACAACCCGATGGGTACCGATGGTTTCGAGTTCATCGAGTACGCCGCCCCCGACCCGGTGGCCATGGGCGCGCTGTTCGAGCGCATGGGCTTCAAGGCGATCGCGAAGCACCGCCACAAGGCGGTGACGCTGTACCGCCAGGGCGAGATCAACTTCATCATCAACGCCGAGCCCGACAGCTTCGCGCAGCGCTTCGCGCGCCTGCACGGGCCCAGCGTGTGCGCCATTGCGTTCCGCGTGAAAGACGCCAAGGCCGCACACGAGCGCGCCATCTCGCTCGGCGCCTGGGGTTACGCGGGCCAGGCCGGCCCGGGTGAACTGAACATTCCCGCCATCAAGGGCATTGGCGACTCGATCATCTATTTCATCGACCGCTGGCGCGGCAAGAACGGCGCAAAGGATGGGGACATCGGCAACATCGGTTTCTACGACGTGGACTTCGAACCCCTGCCAGGCGCCGAGCTCAACCCGGTGGGCCATGGCCTCACCTACATCGACCACCTCACGCACAACGTGCACCGCGGCCGCATGGCCGAGTGGGCCGACTTCTACGAACGCCTCTTCAACTTCCGCGAGGTGCGCTACTTCGACATCGAGGGCCAGGCCACCGGCGTGAAGAGCAAGGCGATGACCAGCCCCTGCGGCAAGATCCGCATCCCCATCAACGAAGAGGGCAACGAGAAGTCGGGCCAGATCCAGGAGTACCTGGACCGCTACCACGGCGAAGGCATCCAGCACATCGCGATGGGTTCGACCAACCTCTACGACACGGTGGACGCGCTCCAGATGTCGGGCGTGAAACTGCTCAACACCAGCGAGACCTACTACGAGCTGCTGCCCAAGCGCATCCCGGATCTGAAAGAAGACATCGAGGGGCTGAAGCAGCGCAACATCCTGGTCGATGGCGCGCCCGGTGAACTGCTGCTGCAGATCTTCAGCGAGAACCAGCTCGGCCCGATCTTCTTCGAGTTCATTCAGCGCAAGGGCAACCAGGGCTTTGGCGAAGGCAACTTCAAGGCGCTGTTCGAGACCATGGAACTCGACCAGATGCGCCGCGGCGTGCTGAAGGGCTGAGGAGCGCCCGATGGCTGTCGAACCCGTCGTCTATGGCGCCAGCGAGCGCCCTCCGCGCGGCGACTATTCGCGCGCCCGCGATGACTACACCTGCCCGCAGGACTGGGCCGGCTACACCGCGGCCGACCACGACACCTACCGCCGCCTCTACGAGCGCCAGAGCGCGCTGCTCCCGGGCCTGGCCGCGCAGGCCTTCATCGACGCCTTGCCCTCGCTCGGTGTGCGCGACCGCATCCCCCGCTTCGAGGAAATCAACGAGCGCCTGAAGCCGGCCACCGGATGGGAGATCGTGGCCGTGCCCGGGCTCATTCCCGAGCTGCCGTTCTTCGAGCTGCTGGCCAACCGGCGCTTCCCGGTGACCGACTGGATCCGCCAGCCCGACGAGTTCGACTACGTCGTCGAGCCCGATGTGTTCCACGACCTGTTCGGCCACGTTCCGCTGCTGTTCAACCCAGTGTTTGCCGACTACGTGCAGCGCTACGGCGCGGGCGGCATCAAGGCGCACCACCTGGGCGCCGGCGAGCTGCTGTCGCGGTTGTACTGGTACACGATCGAGTTCGGCCTGATCCGCGAGCCGCAGGGCCTGCGCGCCTACGGTGCCGGCATCCTGAGCTCGTCGGGCGAGCTGCGCCACAGCGTGACCAGCCCGCACACGCAACGCATTGCGCTCGATCTGGTGCGCTGCATGCGCACGCGCTACAAGATCGACGACTACCAGGCCACGTATTTCGTGATCGACAGCTTCGAGCAACTGTTCGACATGACGGCACCCGACTTCACACCCGTCTACGAAACGGTGCGCTCACTGGGCGAACTGCCCGCCGACGCCAGCATCGCCAGCGACTCGTCCATCACCCTCGGGTGAAACGCCAGATCCACGTGTGCGGCGCCCGGTACATGGCGATTGTCGGCACCGGGCAGCGTGGCCGTGCTCGCGGGAAAGACGATGTTGTCGGTGTGTGCGTACCAGCACACGAAGGCGCTGTAGGCGCCATCGCCGCCGAGTTCGCGCTCACGTTGCGCCATGCGTTCGAGCCAGGTTCCGCGTGGCCGCATCTGGCGGCCGTTGTGCAACCGGCTGAAATGCGCGAGCCAGGTGCCGTGGTGCGGTGAGCCGATGGTGATCACCCCACCGACGCGCGCGCGGTTCTCCGCCGCGGCACACAACCAGGCACGCGCCGCCAGGCCGCCCATGCTGTGGCACACCAGCACCGGCCGACCGCACCCCAGGCGTTCGGCGCGGCGCACGGCCTGCTCGACGCGCTCGACGTAATCGTCGATCGGCCCGAACACGGGCTCCAGGTTGACCGAGACATACGGCATCCCCGCCTCGCGCAAGCGCGCCATCCAGGGCAGCCAGAAACCGCGGTTGCAAACAAAGCCATGGATCAGCACCGCGGGCGCAGCGCGGCGCGTCGTCGCATCGGTGCTGTCCGGCAGTAACCGCCAGCGAAACGGCTGGCGCCAGGCAAAGACGCGCGGGGCGATGCACACCTCACGCCACCACGCGTGCAACCATTGGCGAGCGCTCGCGGTCGGCGCGGGGTCACTCCGGTTGACCCACGCGGCCAGCCCCATTTCGAGCGCCAGAAACCAGGCGTGACCAGTGAGCACGGCAAACGCCAGCCCGACGGCCCGTGCGGGCTGACCCTGATAGCCCCACCAGCCGCTGATGACCAGCGCCAGCAGGGCCATCAGCACGACACCCTGCTGCATCCTGGCCAGACGCGAGGGCGCGCGCTCGACGTTGGTTTCGGCGTGCATGCCCCGACTATCGCACCACACCGACGGCCGCTGTGTCTCGCTCGCAGGGCTAGACTGCGCCCATGCCCCAGCCCTCGCCTGCCAGCACCATCCGCGCCAACCTCGAGCGCGTGGCGGATCTGCGGGCCCGGGCTTCGGCCCAGGGCGAGGCGGCGGCGGTCGCCGAGATCAAGCGTCTGCAGGCCTTGCGCTTCCAGGCCAGCTATGCCGATTTCTCTGCACGCCCCGCCGCGCAGCCCGCGGTGCGCTTTTTCCTCGATGAGCTGTATGGCGAGCACGATTTCTCACGGCGCGACGAACAGTTCGGCCGCATCGCCAGCGCGCTCGAGCGGCTGTTTCCCGGCGCGGTTGCGCAACTCGCGGTGGACCTCACCGAAGCCCATGCGCTCACCGAGGTGCTTGACCACGGGCTCGCGCTTCACTGGCTGAATCTGTCCGCTGGCATGCCCGTGGCGGAACGCTACGTCCGCGCCTGGCGCGCCGTCGGCGCACATGGTGAGCGTGACCGGCAACTGGCGGTGGTGCAGCACATGGGGCGCGAATTGCAACGGCTTACCCGCATGCGGTCGCTGCGCCTGGGGTTGCGCATGATGCGCAAGCCCGCCCAGGCGGCCGGGCTGGACGCGCTGCAGCATTTCCTCGAAGCGGGTTTCGATGCCTTCGCCGCCCTGGACGACGCCGACGCCTTCATCGGCGCCATCGCACAGCGCGAGCGAGGCTGGATCGATCGGCTCTTTGACGCCCCCCTCGATGAGGTCTGTCACCTGCTCGACAGTGAATGGCTGGCCGCGCGCCGCCCTGGTCCATCCGCGACCACAATGCGTCGATGAACCCCCTTCCCGGCATGCCCGCGGCAGCGGCCACCGAGCGCTTGAGCGCACTGGGTATCACCGTGTTTGAACGCGGCTGGCTTTCGTCCAACAACATCCTGCTGTTGGGCGATGGGGATGCGACTGTGATCGACACCGGTTACGTCACCCATGCCGACCTCACCGTGGAGTTGCTCCGACAAGCCCTGGGCGATCGGCCGCTGGCGCGGATCCTGAACACCCACCTGCACAGCGACCATTGCGGCGGCAATGCAGCGCTGCAAATGGCCTGGCCACATGCACGCACGGCGATCCCACCCGGTTTGGCCGGTGCGGTGCGGGTCTGGGACAACGTGGCCCTGACCCATGAACCCACCGGTCAACAATGCCCCCGCTTCACCGCCAACGCGCTGCTGATCCCGGGGGAGTCCCTGTTCATCGGAGGCCTTCGGTGGAATGTGTTGTCCGCCGATGGGCATGACCCGCACGCGGTCATCCTGCATCAACCCGACCACCGGATCCTGATCTCCGCCGATGCGCTGTGGGGCAATGGTTTCGGCGTCGTCTTCCCTGAACTGGAGGGCGAATCCGGTTTTACCGAGGTGCGCAACACCCTTCAACTGATCGACTCGCTCGCCCCGGATATCGTCATCCCTGGCCATGGCGCCGTTTTCGCCGGACCGGCTGTACCCGAAGCCATGCACCGCGCCCGAACACGGCTCATGCAGTTCGAAAGCGACCCCAAGCGCCACCGTCAGCACGCGCTCAAGGTTCTCATCAAATTCAAACTGCTGGAATGGCAACGCTGCCATCAAGACACGCTCACCGATTGGTTTCTGCGCTCCAGCTATTTCCTGCGCATTGTGCGCAAGGACACCCCAGCCCCTCTGGACGAGGTGCTCAACGACCTCCTGCAGGATCTGATGCGCGGCGGTGCTCTCCGGCGTGACGGCGAATTCATCTACAACGGCTAGCCGCACTTGAGATTTTGACGCGCAAAGAACAATCCCCCGGCCTCATTTCGAGAACCGGGGGATTGGGAATAAGAGCCTGACGATGACCTACTTTCACACGGGAATCCGCACTATCATCGGCGCAAAGGCGTTTCACTGTCCTGTTCGGGATGGGAAGGAGTGGGACCACCTTGCTATGGTCGTCAGGCATAACGGGTTGCCCAGCTGAGTTGCTCAGCCAGGCGAATTCATAGAGTCTTGAGCGCCACCACTTGGGTGGGCCATCAGCGTTTTCATCTTGATTGAGCCAACGATGCGGCACATCGTTGCATTTGCTCTTTGAATGCGTATTGCAGCATCAAAGTTATAGGGTCAAGCCGCACGGGCAATTAGTACTGGTTAGCTTAACGCATTGCTGCGCTTCCACACCCAGCCTATCAACGTCGTGGTCTACGACGACCCTTCAGGGGGCTCAAGGCCCCGGCAGATCTCATCTTGGAACGAGTTTCCCGCTTAGATGCTTTCAGCGGTTATCTCTTCCGCACTTAGCTACCCGGCAATGCCACTGGCGTGACAACCGGTACACCAGAGGTGCGTCCACTCCGGTCCTCTCGTACTAGGAGCAGGCTTCCTCAAATCTGCAGCGCCCACGGAAGATAGGGACCAAACTGTCTCACGACGTTTTAAACCCAGCTCACGTACCTCTTTAAATGGCGAACAGCCATACCCTTGGGACCGGCTACAGCCCCAGGATGAGATGAGCCGACATCGAGGTGCCAAACACCGCCGTCGATATGAACTCTTGGGCGGTATCAGCCTGTTATCCCCAGAGTACCTTTTATCCGTTGAGCGATGGCCCTTCCATACAGAACCACCGGATCACTATGTCCTGCTTTCGCATCTGCTCGACTTGTCAGTCTCGCAGTTAAGCACGCTTATGCCATTGCACTATTAGCACGATGTCCGACCGTACCTAGCGTACCTTCGAACTCCTCCGTTACGCTTTGGGAGGAGACCGCCCCAGTCAAACTGCCTACCATGCACTGTCCCCGACCCGGATTACGGGCCTAGGTTAGAACCTCAAACACACCAGGGTGGTATTTCAACGTTGGCTCCACGATACCTAGCGGCACCGCTTCAAAGCCTCCCACCTATCCTACACAGATCTGTTCAAAGTCCAATACAAAGCTACAGTAAAGGTTCATGGGGTCTTTCCGTCTTTCCGCGGGGAGATTGCATCATCACAAACATTTCAACTTCGCTGAGTCTCGGGAGGAGACAGTGTGGCCATCGTTACGCCATTCGTGCAGGTCGGAACTTACCCGACAAGGAATTTCGCTACCTTAGGACCGTTATAGTTACGGCCGCCGTTTACTGGGACTTCGATCAAGAGCTTGCACCCCATCAATTAATCTTCCAGCACCGGGCAGGCGTCACACCCTATACGTCCACTTTCGTGTTTGCAGAGTGCTGTGTTTTTAATAAACAGTCGCAGCCACCTATTTTTTGCAACCCATTCGTGCTTCGATGTTCTCTACACACTACTAGGGCACACCTTCTTCCGAAGTTACGGTGTCAATTTGCCGAGTTCCTTCTCCCGAGTTCTCTCAAGCGCCTTAGAATACTCATCTCGCGCACCAGTGTCGGTTTGCGGTACGGTCGATCACAAGCTGAAGCTTAGTGGCTTTTCCTGGGACCCCTTTCAGTTACTTCGCGAGCAAGCTCGCTCGATCGACAGCCTCGGTATATGTGCACCGGATTTACCTAATGCACGCCTACATCTGCCTAAACCGGGACATCCAACACCCGGATAACTTATTAAGATCCGTCCCCACATCGCACTTGTGATCGGTGCAGGAATATTGACCTGCTTGCCATCAGCTACGCATCTCTGCCTCGCCTTAGGGGCCGACTCACCCTACGCCGATGAACGTTGCGTAGGAAACCTTGCGCTTACGGCGAGCGGGCTTTTCACCCGCTTTAACGCTACTCATGTCAGCATTCGCACTTCTGATACCTCCAGCAGCCTTTACAAGCCACCTTCACAGGCTTACAGAACGCTCTCCTACCACTCGCCATTGCTGGCGAATCCGCAGCTTCGGTAACTGGCTTGAGCCCCGTTACATCTTCCGCGCAGGACGACTCGATCAGTGAGCTATTACGCTTTCTTTAAATGATGGCTGCTTCTAAGCCAACATCCTGACTGTTTTAGCCTTCCCACTTCGTTTCCCACTTAGCCAATTTTAGGGACCTTAGCTGGCGGTCTGGGTTGTTTCCCTCTTGAGTCCGGACGTTAGCACCCGGTGCTCTGTCTCCCAAGCTGTACTCATCGGTATTCGGAGTTTGCCTTGGTTTGGTAAGTCGCCATGACCCCCTAGCCAAAACAGTGCTCTACCCCCGACGGTAATACTTGAGGCACTACCTAAATAGTTTTCGGAGAGAACCAGCTATTTCCAGGTTTGTTTAGCCTTTCACCCCTATCCACAGCTCATCCGCCAGTTTTGCAACACTGGTCGGTTCGGACCTCCAGTACCTGTTACGGCACCTTCATCCTGGCCATGGATAGATCACCTGGTTTCGGGTCTACACCCAGCGACTGAATCGCCCTATTCGGACTCGGTTTCCCTGCGCCTACCCTATTCGGTTAAGCTCGCCACTGAATGTAAGTCGCTGACCCATTATACAAAAGGTACGCCGTCACCCTTGCGGGCTCCGACTTTTTGTAAGCATGCGGTTTCAGGATCTATTTCACTCCCCTCCCGGGGTTCTTTTCGCCTTTCCCTCACGGTACTTGTTCACTATCGGTCGATGATGAGTATTTAGCCTTGGAGGATGGTCCCCCCATCTTCAGACAGGATTTCACGTGTCCCGCCCTACTTGTCGCAAGCTCAGTACCACACGGGTCTTTTCGCGTACGGGGCTATCACCCACTATGGCCGCCCTTTCCAGAGCGCTCCGCTAAGTCTCGTGCTATCACTTGCAGGCTCTTCCGATTTCGCTCGCCACTACTTTCGGAATCTCGGTTGATGTCTTTTCCTCGAGCTACTGAGATGTTTCAGTTCACCCGGTTCGCCTCGCGCACCTATGTAT
>JACVCO010000001.1:277500-327368 GCA_016741995.1 Hydrogenophaga sp.
TGACGGCGCAACTGGCCGTGCTCGATGCAATACGCAAGCGCTTTCTCCAGCAAGGCGGGCGTGGTCAGCGTGCTCAGCAGCTTGGTGTCCAGCAGTGGCTCCACCAACCCTGGCGGCGCGGCCAGGAAACCAATGCGCCAGTTGGGCGCGAGGATCTTGGCAAAGCCGCCCACGTACACGGTGCGCTGCAGGCCGTCGAGCGCAGACAGGCGCGTGGCGTGCTCGGGCGCGAGGTGGCTGTAGGTGTCGTCCTCGACGATGTGAAAACCGAAGCGTTGCGCGAGCTGCAACAGCCGGTGCGCGCAACCGGGCGAGAGGCTGTAACCCGTGGGGTTGTGCAGCACGCTCACGCTCACATAAAGCTTGGGCCGATGGGCCTCGGCCAGGCGCTCCATCACCGCAAGGTCCGGCCCTTCGGGGCCGCGCGGCACGGGCAGTACGCGCATGCCGAGCGCAGCCAGGCGCGCGAACTCGACGGCCCAGCCGGGCTCTTCCACCATCACCGGGTCGCCCGGGCGCAGCAGCGTTCGACTCACGATGTCCAGCGCGTGCGTGGCCCCCACGGTGGTGATGATCTGCTCGGGTGCGGCGTGCACGTTGTACCCCGCCAGCTTTTGCGACAGCACGCGGCGCAGACCGCTGTCGCCCAAGGGCTCGCCGTAGTGCAGCGACGCGTCGTTGAGGGCGCGCGTGCCCACCATGCGGCGCACCGCAGCGGGCATGAACTCCGACTCCAGCCAGTCGGGCGGGAACACGCCCATGCCGGGCTGAGGCTTGTCGCTCACGCGGTGAAACATGCCGCGGATCAGCGCTCCCGCGTTGATCGGGCCCGCACTCTGCGCCGCCGGCGTGGCGTTGCGTGCGTCGCTGCGCGGCGCCAGCGGCTCGCGCACGAAGAAGCCGCGCTGCTTGCGCGCCTGCACCAGGCCCTGCGCCAGCAGCAGGTCGTAGGCGGCCACCACGGTGGACGGGCTCACGCCGTGCAGGCGCGCGCACTCGCGCACCGAGGGCAGGCGCGCACCCGGCGCCAACAGGCGCTGGCGGATGCGCTCGGCATAGCGCTCGGCCAGTTGTTCGGTGAGCGACTGCGTCGCGCTCTTCATCAGCATGGGCGGGCCTTGGCTGTATGGGCTGGATTGACCATACAGATTTCGATCTGAACCGATGATCTGTATTGGTCGTGTATTGACCAGCAAGGGTACATTGATCGGCCAGATACCGCCAGCCCTTTCATGTCCGCCACCGAACTGACCGCCCTGTTGATCTTCTGCACCGCGATGAGCTTCTCGCCGGGGCCGAACACCACGCTGTCCACCGCGCTGGCGGCCAACTTCGGCCTGCGGCGTGCGCTGCGGTTCTGCCTGGCGGTGCCCACCGGCTGGACGCTGCTCATGCTCTCCACCGGCCTGGGGGTGGGCGCGCTCATCACCGGCGTGCCGGTGCTGCGGTGGGCCGTCAAGCTGGCGGGCGTGGCCTACATGCTGTGGCTGGCCTGGAAACTCGCCGGCGCGGCGCGGCTGGCGCAAGCCGATCCCGCGCGCCTGCAAGTCACGTTCTGGCAAGGCGTTGGGCTGCAGTTCGTGAACATCAAGGCCTGGATGCTCGCCCTCACGCTCAGCGCCGGCTGGGTGGTCAGCAGCGCGGGCGCGCCGGCCAGCAACCCGGGCGAGCGCCTGCTCATCGTCTGTCTGGTGATGCTGCTGTTCGCCTTTTTCAGCAACTTCGCCTACGCACTCATCGGTTCGCTGCTGCGTGCGTGGCTGGCGCAAGGGCGGCGCCTGTTGTGGTTCAACCGCGCGCTCGCTGGCGTGCTGGTGGCCACGGCCCTGTGGATGCTCACCGTATGAAGAACGACCAAACCCGCGGCCTGGTACTCGGCCTGATCGGCGTGGCCGTGTTCGGCCTCACGCTGCCGATGACGCGCCTGGCCACCGGCAGCGACGGCGCGCCGCAACTCTCACCCTGGTTCGTGACCTGGGCGCGCGCTGCCATCGCCGGCCTGCTCTCGGTGGCCTGGCTGTGGGCCACGCGCGCGCCGCGGCCACAGCGCACGCACCGCGGCCCGCTCGCACTCGCGGTACTGGGCAACGTGATCGGCTTCCCCCTGTTGCTGGGCTGGGCGCTGCGGCACGTGACGGCCAGCCACGCGGCGGTGTTCATCGCGCTGCTGCCACTGGCCACCGCCGCCACCGCGGCCTGGCTCATGCACCAGCGCGCGCGCCTGGGCTTCTGGCTGTTTGCGGGCCTGGGCAGCGCGCTGGTGGTGGTCTACAGCCTGCTGCGTGCACATCAGCTCGGCCACGGTTTCGGCTTCACCTGGGCCGACACCCTGCTCGTGGGCGCGGTGATCGCCGCCGCGCTGGGCTACGTGGGCGGCACGCTGGTCACGCCAGCGCTGGGCGCCGAGCGCGTGATCAGCTGGGTCTGTGCGCTGGCGCTGCCCGTCACCTTGCCGGGCGCGTTGCTCACGTGGCCCGAGCACGCGGTGGACGCGCGCGCCTGGCTCGCGCTGGGCTACGTGGCCGTGTTCTCCATGTGGGCGGGTTTCTTCGCGTGGTTCCGCGGGCTCGCGCTCGGCGGTGCGCTGCGCGTGAGCCAGTTGCAACTGCTGCAGCCCTTCATCGCCATGCTCGCGGCCGTGCCGTTGCTCGGCGAATCGCTCGACACGCTCACCCTCATGTTCGCGCTGGCCGTGGTGGCCAGTGTGTTCGTGGGCCGCCGCTTCGGCGCCGCGCCCGCCCCTGCCCCATCCTTCCCCACCGCCAAGGCCACGCCATGACACAGTCCCCCTGGACGCTCTCCCGCCGCGCCGAGCGCATGAACCCGTCCGTGCTGCGCGAAATCCTCAAGGTCACCGAACGGCCCGGCATCATCAGCTTCGCGGGGGGCCTGCCCTCGCCCAAAACATTTCCGGTCAGCGCCTTCGCCGAGGCCTGTGCCGAGGTCCTGCGCCTGGACGCCTCGGCCGCGCTGCAGTACGCGGCCAGCGAAGGCCATGCGCCGCTGCGCGAATGGGTGGCGCGGCAGTTGCCCTGGAAAGTGGACGCCTCGCAGGTGCTCATCACCACCGGCAGCCAGCAGGGGCTCGACCTGGTGGCCAAGGTGCTGATCGACAGCGGCAGCCGCGTGCTGGTGGAAACGCCCACCTACCTGGGTGCGCTGCAGGCCTTCACCCCCATGGAACCGGTGTTCAGCGGCGTGGCCAGCGACGCCGAGGGCGTCGACCCGGACGACCTGCGCCGCCAGGCACCGGGTGCGCGCTTCGTGTACCTGTTGCCCAACTTCCAGAACCCCACCGGCCGCAGCATGAGCGAGGCGCGCCGTGCGGCGGTGGCACAGGCCGCGGCCGAGGCCGGCCTGCCCATCGTGGAAGACAACCCCTACGGCGATCTGTGGTTCAACGCGCCGCCGCCCGCGCCACTCACCGCGCGCAACCCCGAAGGCAGCCTGTACTTGGGCTCGTTCTCCAAGGTGCTCGCGCCCGGCCTGCGCCTGGGTTACCTGGTCGCACCCAAGGCGCTCTACCCCAAGCTGCTGCAGGCCAAACAAGCGGCCGACCTGCACACACCGGGCTTCAACCAGCGGCTGGTGAGCCGCGTCCTCGACGGCAACTTCCTCGACCGCCATGTGCCCACCATCCGCGCGCTGTACCAGGCGCAGTGCAGTGCCATGCTGGCCGCGCTGCAGCGCGAAATGGCCGGGCTGGACGTGCAGTGGAACGCGCCCGAAGGCGGCATGTTCCTGTGGCTGCGCCTGCCCGAAGGCATGGACGCCGCCGCGCTGCTGCCGCACGCGGTGGAGCGCGGCGTGGCCTTCGTGCCGGGCGCGCCGTTCTACGCCGATCGCCCCGACCCGCGCACGCTGCGCCTGTCCTTCGTCACGGCCAGCGCCGAGCAGATCGATCGCGGCATCGCCGCGCTGGCGCAGACGGTGCGCGAGCACACGCCTGTCCCCGCATGAGCCTTCACAACACCCTGCACCTGTGGGGGCGGCTCAGCTCCATCAACGTGCGCAAGGTGGTGCTGTGCGCGCAATGGCTCGGCACCGAGCTGCCGCGCAGCGACGCGGGCATGGCCTTCGGCGTGGTGGACACGCCCGCCTACCGCGCCATGAACCCCAACGGCCTCGTGCCCGTGCTGCAGGACGGCGACTTCACGCTCTGGGAGAGCAACGCCATCGTGCGCTACCTGTGCGCCAAGGCCGGCCGCGGTTACCCGGCCGATCTGCAACGCCGTGCCGACGCCGAACGCTGGATGGACTGGCAACAGACCACGCTCAACCGCGCCAGCGGTCCGGCGTTCGTGCAATGGATCCGCACGCCGGCCGAGCGGCGCGACCACGCCGCCATCGCCGCGTCGACGCAAGCCGCCGAGCCGCTGTTCGCCTGGCTCGACGCGCACCTCTCGCAGCGCCCCTTCATGACCGGTGACGAGCCCACCATGGCCGACTTCCCGATCGCCTGCGAGCTGCACCGCTGGTTCGGCCTGCCGCAGCCGCGCCCCACCTGGCCGCACCTGGAGCGCTACTTCGCCCACTGGCTCGCGCAGCCTTGCGCGAAGGGTGTGCTCGACCTTCCCCTGTCCTGAGTGCTTCCGATGAAAACCCGCCCCTTCGCCCAGGTCGACGTCTTCACCGCCACCCCCTACCGCGGCAACCCGCTCGCGGTGGTGCTCGACGGCGCGGACCTGAGCACCGAGCAGATGCAGCACTTCACCAACTGGACCAACCTGTCCGAGTGCACGTTCCTGCTGCCACCCACGCAGGCCGGGGCCGACTACCGCGTGCGCATCTTCTGCCCCGGGCGCGAACTGCCGTTCGCGGGCCACCCCACGCTCGGCACCGCCCACACCTGGCTCGCAGCCGGTGGCCAGCCACAAGGCGAACACGTGGTGCAGGAATGCGGCGTGGGCCTGGTGACGATCCGCCGCGATGGCGCGCGCCTGGCCTTCGCCGCGCCACCGCTGCGCCGCTCGGGCCCGCTGGACGAAGCCGACGTGGCGCTGATCGCGCGTGGTCTGGGCATCGCGCGCAGCGACATCGTGGCCCACAGCTGGTGCGACAACGGCCCCGGCTGGCGCGGCGTGATGCTGCGCAGCGCCGAGCAGGTGCTCGCGCTCAAGCCCGATTCGGCCGTGCTCGCGGGGCTGGACATCGGCGTCGTCGGCCCGCGCGGCAAGGTGGGCGTGGTGGGCGCCAGCGGGGAGGACGGCATCGCCTTCGAGGTGCGCGCCTTCTTCCCCGGCAACAACGGCCTGGCCGAAGACCCCGTCACCGGCAGCCTCAACGCCGCGCTCGCGCAGTGGCTCATCGGCGCCGGCATGGCGCCCACGCGCTACGTGGCCTCGCAAGGCACCGCGCTGCAGCGCGCGGGGCGCGTGCACGTGGAGCGCGCGGCCGATGGCACGGTCTGGGTCGGCGGCGAAACCGTCACCTGCATCGAAGGCACGGTGCGCCTGTGAACGCCTGCTTCGACCACCTCGTGGTCGCCGCCGCCTCGCTCGACGAAGGCGTGACCTGGTGCGAGCGCACGCTCCAGCGCACACCGGGCCCGGGTGGTGCACACCCCTTGTTCGGCACGCACAACCGCCTGCTGCGCCTGGACGGCGCCGAGCGCGCCTACCTCGAACTGATCGCGATCAACCCGGCCGCACGGCCCACACGGGCCGCCCCGCTCAAGCGCTGGTTCGATTTCGACGACCCCGCCTTGCGCGAGCGGCTGCAACGGCACGGCCCGCGGGCCACCCACTGGGTCGCGCGGGTCGACGACATCGAGGCCGCGCGCCGCGCCTGGCTCGACATGGGCATCGACGCCGGCCCCGTGCTCACCGCCTCGCGCGAAACACCGCGCGGCCTGCTGCAATGGCGCATCACCGTGCGCGACGACGGCGCGCGGCTGTTCGACGGCGTGTTGCCCACGCTCATCCAGTGGAGCGGCCACCACCCGGCCACGGCCATGCCCGCCAGCGGCCTGCGCTTGCAAGACCTGTCGCTCGCGCACCCCCGGGCCGACACCGTGCGCGCCGCCCTCGCCGCCATCGGCCTGCGCGGGGTGAGCGTGCACGACGAGGACCCCGCGATCACCGCGCAGCTGCTGGATCACCAGCAGCCGCTGAACCTGCATTCCAGGCCATGACCGTTCACCTGCCCACCCTCGCCGCGATCGAGGACGCCGCCGCGGTGGTCTACCGCGCCTTCGGCCCCACACCGCAGTACCGCTGGGCCACGCTGAGCGAACGCCTGGGCACCGAGTGCTGGCTCAAGCACGAGAACCACACCCCCGTGGGCGCTTTCAAGATCCGCGGCGGCCTCACCTACTTCGACGCGCTGGCCCGACGCAACGCGCTGCCGCGCGCGGTGATCAGCGCCACGCGCGGCAACCACGGCCAGAGCGTGGCCTGGGCCGCGCGCGCCCACGGCGTGCCGTGCACCATCGTCGTGCCGCACGGCAATTCGGCCGAGAAGAACGCGGCCATGCGCAGCCTGGGCGCACAACTCATCGAACACGGCGACGAATTCCAGGTCGCGCGCGAGCACGCCATCGGGCTTGCGGCCGACCAGGGCGCGCACATGGTGCCCAGCTTTCATGGCGACCTGCTGAGCGGTGTCGCCACCGCGTGGTGGGAATTCCTGCGCGCCGCGCCGCACCTGGACGTGCTCTACGTGCCCATCGGCCTCGGCTCGGGCGTGTGCGCGGCCATCGCCGCGCGGCAGGCACTGGGCTTGAAGACGCGCATTGTGGGCGTGGTGAGCGCACACGCCACCACGTACGCCGATTCGTTGGCGGCCGGTCGCGTGGTGGCGGCCGCGGTGGGCACCGAGCTCGCCGATGGCATGGCCTGCCGCGTGGCCGAGGCCGATGCACTGGCGATCCTGGCGAAGGAGCTCGACGACGTGGTGCGCGTGAGCGACGACGAGGTGGCCGAGGCCATGCGCATGCTGTTTGCGGACACCCACAACGTGGCCGAAGGCGCGGGCGCTGCGGGCTTTGCGGCGGCCTGGCAGGCGCGCAGCCGCCTGCGCGGGCAGGTCGTGGGCACCACGCTCAGCGGTGGCAACGTGGACAGCGACCGCTTCGCGCGGGTGCTCGCGGGCGCGAGCCCCTGAACGCGGGCCCTCAGGCCTCGGCGGGCTTGACCAGGCGCGCGACGATCTCGCAGAACTGGTCGACGGCGTCGGTCTTGAACACCACCTCGCGCACGCCGGCGGCCTTGGCCTCGGCCTGCAGCTCGTCGGTGATGTAGCCCGAGGCCACGGCGACCGTGAGCGCCGGATCGGCCGCCAGCGCATGGCGCGCGACCTCCAGGCCCGACATGCCGGGCATGTTGTAGTCGGTCAGCAGCAGCGCAAACTGGCCCGGGCGCTCGCGCACCAGCCTCAGCGCTTCGTCCTGCAGGCCCACGGCGGTCACGCGGTAGCCGCGGCGCTCGAGCAGGCGGCGCACCAGGAAGACGAGCGTCTCGTCGTCGTCGAGGTAGAGCACATGGGGGGCCTGTTCGGTGTCGGCCGTGGGACGGGTGGTCGGGGTGGGTTCCACGCGAGGCATTGTGACGGGTTTGGTTGTGGGGGTGTCCATGGCCGGGGTGGTGGGCGGAAACAGCAAGGTGATGGTGGTGCCTTCACCCACGCGGCTGTGCAACGCGATGTGGCCGCCGTGGGCTTCCACGATGCCCAGCACCACCGGCAGGCCCAGGCCGGTGCCCTGGCCCACCGGCTTGGTGGTGAAGAAAGGTTCGAAGACGCGGTGCAGCACCGCGTCTTCCATGCCGCAGCCTTCGTCGCTCACGCGCAGGCGAACGGCGGGTTGGCCGCTCGCCGCGCAGGCCTGCGCAATGTCCGGCGGCAGATCGGGGTCGGGCACGGCCAGCGTGTCGAGCACGAACGCCACGCGGCCGCTGCGGCCGTGCATGGCGTGCAGGGCGTTGGTGCCGAGGTTGACGAGCACCTGCTGAAGTTGCGTCGCATCGGCACAGATGTCCGGCAGATCGTCGGCCACGGTCTGCACCAGTTGCACCTGCGGTGGCAGCGCCGCGCGCAACAGCGCGCACGACTCGGCCACCATGGCCGAGAGGCGCAAGCGCCCCCGCACCATCGGCTGCTGCCGGCTGAACGCCAGGATCTGGCGCACCAGTTCGCGGCCACGCCGCGCCGCGGTGCTGATCTCGTCCAGACTCTGGTGCGCCCGCGCGTCGGGCGGCAGGTCCTCGCGGGCGAGGTCCGCGTTGCCCAGAATGGCCGCGAGGATGTTGTTGAAATCGTGTGCCACGCCACCGGCCAGCGTGCCCAGCGCCTGCATCTTCTGCGACTGCGCGAGCCGCACCTCGAGCGCCTTCTGCTCCGTCAACGCGGCCCGCATGGCGGTGATGTCGATGAAGGTCATCACCACACGGCGCAAGCCGCCGTGCACATCGCTTTCGGGGTAGCCGCTGCACAGCGCCCAACGCACCGGCGAACCGTCGGGCAGTTGCAGGCCGACGACCATGTCGCGCACCGGTTGGCCGCTCATGAGCACGCGCTCGAAGGGCTGGTCGTGCCGGCGCAGGGGCTGGCCGTCTTCGCCCAGCATCTGCCATTGCAGGCGCACCGGTTCGGGCAACAGGCGGCTGCCACCGGCCAGGGGCCAGCCCAGGAAACGCCGCGCCGCGGTGTTCAGGCGCTGCAGCAGGTGGTCGGGCAGGAAGACCATCACGCCGGCGTCGAGGTTGTCGACCAGGCGGCGCAGGTCGGTCTCGCGCTGGCGCTGCTCGGCGCGTGCGGCGTCGGCCTCCTGGCGCAAGCGCAGGGTGATCATGCAGTGGAAGGCCAGCGCCGTGAGCAGGTAGGCGAAGAAGAAGAAGAACAGCACCAGGCCCACGGTCTGCTCGAAACCCCAGGCCAGCGTGCGCGCCAACGCGGCCGAGCCCAGCAGGCCGGCCACCTGGAACCACAGCACGGCGTTCAGCGCGAGCCACTCCGCCGGCATCGGCCGCGGTGCCTGGCGGTGCAGGTCGCGCAGCATGAAACCAAGCAGCGCCACGTTGGTGCCGGCCCAGAGCAGGTGGCGGGCCGTGAGGCTATCGATGGCCAGCACGAAGAACACGTTCACCGGCCACAGGACCAGCAGGAGCAGGCCCAGGCCACGCAGCGCGCGCCTCACCGGCAACCCGACGTGGGCCCGCAAGCCCACCCAGAGCAGGCCGAAAGTGGCGATGAACAGCAGATTGCCCAGCGGCAGGCCGACCCAGGCCGGCAGCAGCGGGCGGGCGGCCAGCGCCACCAGGGCGCACAGGTGCACCGCGCAGGCCAGCGCCCACCAGCCCGGCCCGCCCGAACGGCGCAGGCGGCGGTACTGGACGAGGAACGCCAGCCCGACGACAACGTCCAGGCCGCTCCACAAGGCCAGCAGGGTCTGCAGGTCGTACCACATGAAGGGGGAAGAAGGGGGGACGGGTGGATCGGAAGAGGCCGCAAACGGCACCCTGAAGAACACCGTCACCCCCATTGCAGCACGCACCACAAGCAGGCGGCGCGCAGAAAAGCGGCACGAATACCGTGCAAACCGCCCCCCGAATGCGCCCCGAATGCGCCCCGGTTTCGCACAGGCGACAGCGAAGCCCCCCACCAGTCGCTGCCGGGACAAAAGGCCCCGCGACGCGACGCCGAGAATGCCGCGCATGGGAACGCTCTACCTTGTGCGGCATGGCCAGGCCTCTTTCGGTGCCGCCGACTACGACCAGCTCAGCGACCTCGGCCAGCGCCAGGCGGTGCGCCTGGGCCGTTACTGGGCCGAACGCGGCCTGCGCTTCGACGCGGTGATCACCGGCTCGCTCAAGCGCCACGCGCAGACTTTCGCCGGCATCGCCGAGGGCGCGGGCCTGAGCCTGCAACCGCTGGTGTGGCCCGGCCTCAACGAATACGACAGCGACGCGGTGATCCGCACGATCCACCCGCAGCCGCTGGCCAGGCCGGACACGCCGGAGATGTACAGGCACCACTTCCGCCTGCTGCGCGACGGCCTGACCCAATGGATGGCCGGCACCGTGAGCCCGCAGGGCATGCCCAGCTACGACGCGTTCGTGGACGGCGTCACCAGCGCGCTGGACCACGTGCGAGCAACGCACCACACGCAGAACGTGTTGATCGTCTCCAGCGGCGGGCCGATCTCCACCGCGGTGGGCCGCGTGCTGGGTCTGAGCCCCGAGACCACGATCGAGCTCAACCTGCGCATCCGCAACAGCGCGGTGACCGAGTTCCAGTTCACGCCCAAGCGCCACAGCCTGCTGACGTACAACACGCTGCCCCACCTGGACAGCGGCGAGTACCGCGACTGGATCACTTACGCCTGATCGTCTCCGGCGCGAGCTGATCGATCTCGCTCAACAGTTGCGCGAGCGCGCGGCCGGCGGCGTCGAGCACAGCGGCGCCGTTCTCTGCGGTGGCCGCGGCCGCGTTGCCCACCGCGCCCGAGGGGTTGAGGTCCTGCGTCTGCCAGGCGAACTTCGCGCTGCGGCCATTGCCCAGGATCGGGAAGCGCTCGGCGCGCTGTTCGCTGCTGGAGGCGAAGTGTTCGGCCAGCGCCATGCGCACGCGACCGGGGTGCATGGCGAGCATGAGCGCGGTTTCCACCTCGCCCGCGTGGGCGCCGAATCGGTGTTCGTGCGCCGAGAAGCGCGCGTTGACATCCTCGCCATCGGGCCCGCGCAGCGGCCACTGGAACCAACTGGTGCTGAAGGCCATGAGGCCGCGGCGCGCGCGCAGGTCGCGCGCCACCGGGTCGAGCAGGCCCACCTGCCCGCCGTGGGTGTTGAACAGCACCAGTTTCTTCACGCCCGCATCGGCCACGCACTCGGCGAGTTCGGTCCACAGGCGGATCAGCGTTTCGGCCTTGAGCGTGAGCGTGCCCGCGAAGGCCGTGTGCTCGGGCGAAAAACCCACCACCTGCGGCGGCAGGAACAGCACCGGCAGTTCGGGCGCCAGGTGCGGCAGCGCGGCCTCGATCACGCCACGCGAGATGTCGGCGTCCACCGACAGCGGCAGGTGCGGGCCGTGCCGCTCGATCGCGGCCACGGGCAGCACGGCGATGGTGCGCGCGCCATCGAGGGTGGCGAAGTCGGCGGCGGTGAGGTCGCTCCAGAAGCGCGATGGCAGGGCGGGCATCGCGCGATCTTACGGGGCCGCGCTCAACGGCCGTCGTAAAGCCAACGGCGTGACCACGGCAGCTCCGCGGCCACGCGGCCCGACGGCCGACACAGCACCTGGAACAGCGCGATCTCGTCGTGCTCGAACGCCCACGAACACCCGGCGAGGTAGACGCGCCAGATGCGCCAGGTCTTTTCGTCGACCATCGCGCGCAGCGCCTCGGCGCCGGCCTCGAAGCGTTCGCTCCAGGCGGCGCAGGTGCGCGCGTAGTGGCGCCGCAGGTTCTCGATGTCGAAGGCCTCCAGCCCGCCTTCCTGCATGGTGTGCAGCACGGTGCCGATGTGCGGCAGCTCGCCCTGCGGGAACACGTAGCGCTCGATGAAGCTGCCGCCGCCGAGCTCGGTCTCGCCGTCGTTGGCGTCGGTGCTGGTGATGCCGTGGTTCATGGCCCAGCCCTCGGGCTTGAGCAGCTTGCGGATCTGCTGGAAGTACGGCACCAGGTTGTTCAGGCCCACGTGCTCGAACATGCCGACGCTGGTGATGCGGTCGAACGGGCCATCGCGCACATCGCGGTAGTCCTGCAGGCGGATCTCGATGCGGTCTTGCAAGCCGGCGCGCTGCACGCGCTCGGTGGCGAGTTCGAACTGGTTCTGCGACAAGGTGATGCCCACGCAGCGCGCACCGAACTGCTGCGCCGCGCGCAGCACCAACGCGCCCCAGCCGCAGCCGATGTCGAGCAGGCGCTGCCCCGGTTGCAGGCGGATCTTGCGCAGAATGTGATCGATCTTGTTGATCTGCGCCCGCTCCAGCGTCTCGTCGCCGTTCTCGAAGTAGGCGCAGGAATAGACCATGTTCTCGTCGAGCCAGGCGCGGTAGAACGCGTTGGAGACGTCGTAGTGGTAATGGATCGCGTCGGAATCGGTTTCGCGCGTGTGCGCGAAGCTGCGCTTGATGCGCCCGAGCAGGCCGCTCTCGGGCTGGGCGTTGCCGGCCAGGTCGTGGGCCGCGTTCAGCACGTCGGCCAGCGAGCCCTCCACGTCGATCAGGCCCTCGACGTACGCCCGGCCCAGACTGTCGAGGTTCGGGTCGATGAGCAGTGGCAGGCCGCTCGCGTCCTTCACCCGGATGGTCACGGCCGGCCGCTCGAAGTGCCCGAGATCCAGCGGCGTGCCGCCATCGCGCCAGTACAGGCGCACCGGCAGATTGACCTTGTCCTTCATGCGCCGAGCCCAGGGCATCAGCGCCATTTCCACGATCGCTCCCATACGGCATTCCTCCGATGGCGGTGGTGGTGGCGAACAGCCAGAGCAAGGTTTGTACCGAAAAAGCCCACCCCCCGTGAAGCCGTTGTGACAAATCCGCGCCAGCCGAAGGCACCCCCGCGCGGAACTCGGGCGCGGGGGCCCCGTCTTACCCCGGCGCCCCCGCGGGCCGACAATCCAGCGTTCCATGACCTTCCCCACCTTCGCCGCCCGCGCGCGGCACACCCTGCTTCTCCTGGCCATGGGCCTGGGTGCGCCGCTCTTCGCCACGGCGCAGGGGCTGGGCGCCCTCACCGGCATCACCGCCGGCCCGGCACCGGCGGCCAACGGCGTGTTCCAGTCGGCGCAGACGCGCGCCGAGCTGGTGGCCGACGCGCCCGACGGCGTGCGTGCCGGCCGCCCGCTGTGGGTGGGCCTGCGCCTGGACCACGCGCCCGAGTGGCACACCTACTGGAAGAACGCCGGCGATTCCGGCCTGCCCACCGAGCTGCGCTGGACCCTGCCCGAGGGCGTGAGCGCGGGCGAAATCGCCTGGCCCACGCCGCGCAAGTTCCCCATCGGCACCCTGGCCAACTACGGCTACGACGGCACCGTGCTGCTGCCCGTGCCGCTGAACGTGAGCGACAACTTCCGTGGCGAAGCTCTGGATGTCAAGCTCGACGCCGCCTGGCTGGTCTGCAAGAAGGAGTGCATCCCCGAGGAGGCCAGCTTCACACTGCGCCTGCCGGTGAACGGCTCCACCGGCGGCCACACCGCCCTGTTCGACGCCATGCAAGCCGCCCAGCCGCGGGCACTGCCGGCGGGGGCCAGCCAGATCCAGCCCGAAACCGGCTTCCTGCGTGTGGCGCTCGACGGCTTGCCCGCCGCGTGGCGCGGGCGCTCGCTGGAGTTCTTCCCCGAGCTCACCGGCATCGTCGAACCCGGCGCCGCCTGGACACAGGCCTGGGACGGCGCGGGCTGGAGCGCGCGCATTCCCCTCTCGCCACACCGCTTCGAGGCGCCCACACAGATGGCGCTGGTGGTGTCACCGGCCAACCCCGCCGGCGCGGGGGCCGGCGAGGCCGGCTCGCGGCTGGAGGTGCCGGTGCAGGGCGCCTGGCCCGCGGCCGCCCCCTTGCCCGCGGCCGTGCCCGACGCGCTGCAGGCCGCGCTCGACGCCAATGCGGCGCGCACGGCCGCGGCCACCGCCACCCCGGCCAGCACGCTCACGCTCGGTGCGGCACTGCTGGGCGCGCTCATCGGCGGCCTCATCCTCAACCTCATGCCCTGCGTGTTCCCGGTGCTGGCCATCAAGGTGGTGGCCTTCGCGCGCCACGCCGACGACCGCCGCGCACACCGCGCCGCCGGCCTGGCCTACACCGCGGGCGTGGTGCTCTCGTTCGTGGCGCTGGGCGCGCTGCTGCTGGCGCTGCGCGCCGCGGGCGAACAACTCGGCTGGGGCTTCCAGCTGCAGAGCCCGGCCGTGGTGGCCACGCTCGCGGTGCTGTTCACCGTGATCGGCCTCAACCTCGCGGGCCTGTTCGAGTTCGGCAACGTGCTGCCCGCGCGCCTGGCCGGCCTGCAGGCGCGCCACCCCACCGCCGACGCCTTCCTCACCGGCGTGCTCGCCACCGCCGTGGCCTCGCCCTGCACCGCCCCGTTCATGGGCGCGTCGCTCGGGCTGGCGGTGGCCTTGCCGCCAGCGCAGGCACTGGCCGTGTTCGCCGTGCTGGGCCTGGGCATGGCCCTGCCCTACCTGCTGGCCAGCTGGGTGCCCGCGGTGGCGCGCGCGCTGCCGCGCCCGGGCGCGTGGATGCTGCGCTTCAAGCAGTTCCTGGCCTTCCCCATGTTCGCCACCGTGGTCTGGCTGCTCTGGGTGCTGGGCCAGCAAAGCGGCATCGACGGCGCGGCCGCGCTGCTGATGCTGCTGGTGGTGCTCGCACTCGCGATCTGGGCACTGGGCCTGCCGGGCAAGGGCCGCGTGCTGCTGGGCGGTGCGTCGCTGGCCGCGTTGCTGGCGCTGGGCATCGGCTTCGGGCCCAGCGTGGTGCAGCTGCAGGCCGCGAACGCGGCCACGGCCCCCGCACCCACGGCCGTGCAGGGCGTGGCCTGGGAGCCCTGGAGCCCGCAGCGCCAGACCGAGCTCACGGCCCAGGGCCGCACCGTGTTCGTGGATTTCACCGCCGCCTGGTGCGTGACCTGCCAGTACAACAAGCGCACCACGCTGGCCGACGAGCGCGTGCTGCAGGACGTGGCCGATCGCAACATCGCCCTGCTGCGCGCCGACTGGACCCGCCGCGACCCGGCCGTGACGCAGGCGCTGGCCGCGCTCGGCCGCAGCGGTGTGCCGGTGTACGCCATCCACCGCCCGGGCCAGCCCGTGGCGGTGTTGTCCGAAGTGCTCAGCGTGGAGGAGGTGCGCTCGGCCCTGGCCGCGCGCTGAATCCACCGCCCCGTTCCCGTCGTCCGCCCACCACCCTTCAGGAGGTTCCGCCATGAAACGCCGTCCCCTGCTTGCGCTGAGCGCGCTCGCGCCGCTCACGTCCTTCCTGCCCGCCGCGCACGCGGCCGCGGTGGGCCAGGCCGCCCCCGATTTCACGCTGATGGACACCGCCGGCAAGCCGGTGAAGCTGTCCGACTTCCGCGGCAAGCACGTGGTGCTGGAGTGGAACAACCCGGGCTGCCCGTTCGTGCGCAAGCACTACCAGGGCAACATGCAGGCCCTGCAGAAGGACGCCGCGAGCAAGGGCATCGTGTGGCTCGCGATCAATTCCACCGAGGACGCGAGCGCGGACTACCTGAGCGGCCCGCAACTGGCGCGCTGGATGGGCGAGAAGCAGGCCGCGCCCACGGCCACGCTGATGGACGAGGAAGGCCAGGTGGGCCGCGCCTACGCCGCGCGCGTGACGCCGCACATGTACATCGTCGATCCGCAGGGCAAGCTGGTCTACGCGGGTGGCGTCGACAGCATCGCCTCGGCGCGCGCGGACGACATCCCCAAGGCCACGCCCTTCATCCGCAACGCCATGGGCGAGATCGCGGCGGGCAAACCGCTCTCGGTGTCGACCAGCCGGCCTTACGGTTGCACGATCAAGTTCAAGAGCGGCGCGGCGTAAACGGGCTCGCCCCTGCAGCGGAGGGCGCATGGGGATAATCCCCGCTCCATACCCCCGCCCCCACCGCTGCCCATGCCTTTTGCGCCCCTGAAGAACGACACCTTTCTGCGCGCCTGCCTGCGCCAGGCCACGGACCACACGCCGGTGTGGCTCATGCGGCAAGCGGGCCGCTACCTGCCCGAGTACCGCGCCACGCGCGCAAAAGCCGGCAGCTTCATGGGCCTGGCCACCAACGTGGACTACGCGACCGAGGTCACGCTGCAGCCGCTGGAGCGCTACCCGCTGGACGCGGCCATCCTGTTCTCCGACATCCTCACCGTGCCCGACGCCATGGGCCTGGGCCTGTCGTTCGCGCTGGGCGAAGGCCCCAAGTTCGAGAAGACCGTGCGCACCGAGGCCGACGTGGCCGCGCTCGCCGCACCCGATCTGGCCAGGCTGCGCTACGTGTTCGACGCCGTCACCTCGATCCGCAAGGCGCTGGACGGCCGCGTGCCCCTGATCGGTTTCTCGGGCAGCCCCTGGACGCTGGCCTGCTACATGGTCGAGGGCGGCGGCTCGGACGACTACCGCCACGTGAAGGCGCTCATGTACGCGCGGCCCGACCTGATGCACCGCATCCTCGCGATCAACGCCGACGCGGTGGCCGCCTACCTGAACGCGCAGATCGAGGCCGGCGCGCAGGCCGTGATGGTGTTCGACAGCTGGGGCGGCGTGCTGGCCGACGGCAACTTCCAGGCCTTCAGCCTGGCCTACACGCACCGCGTGCTCTCGCAACTGAAGCGCGAACACGAGGGCGCGCGCATCCCGCGCATCGTGTTCACCAAGGGCGGCGGCTTGTGGCTCGACGACATGAAGCCGCTCGATTGCGACGTGCTTGGCCTGGACTGGACGGTGTCGCTCGCCCGCGCACGCGCGGCGGTGGGCGACGGCCCGAACGCCAAGGCCTTGCAGGGCAACATCGATCCCAACGTGCTGTTCGCCCCGCCCGCGGCCATCGAGGCCGAGGTGGTGAAGGTGCTCGATAGCTTCGGCAGGCCGCACAGCGGCGCGGGCACCGGGCCCACGCACATCTTCAACCTCGGCCATGGCATCAGCCAGCACACACCGCCCGAGCACGTGACGGCGCTGGTGAATGCCGTGCATTCGCATTCGCGCCGGCTGCGCCAGGCGGCCTGATTTTCATGACATGTGGTGCTGCGGATTCCGCAGCGCCGCGCACCGTTGCGGGTGTCATCGCGCTGTCACGCGAACGGCCCTAGCACAGAATCCGCCAGAAAAATCACTTGACAGGCGCCAGTTATGCACAAAATTTGTGCTGCGGTGCGCCATCCCCGCCAACCCCCTCGTCAACCCGCACACAGCGCCCCGATGTCACGCAAGCCATTGATTCATAAGGCGTTTGTTGACTGCCTGTTTTCTGAGCAATCTAAGCAAGGTGTTGATTTTCAAGGGCCGCGGCGGCGCAAAAGGCAACTATCAACAAAGTTATCCACAGAAGCGTTGGATATGTTCCGCAGCCCTTTGACATCAAGCACTTAGCGCCGGTTTCGCCGACGAACGTGAGGAACTTCGCATAACCATGTGTCACTGGCCCGCCGTGGTGGTGGCCACCCCGGCACACAGCGGGGTGGGCGACGCCCTGAGCTACCGCAGCGAGCAGCCGCTGGCGCCGGGCACGCTGGTGCGCGTGCCCCTGGGCGCGCGCGAGGTGCTGGGCATCGTCTGGCGCTGCGACGAGGCACCGCCCGACGGCCTGGCCCCCGAGCAGGCGCGCGACGTGGCCCAGGTGCTGGCCGCGCTGCCACCGCTGGACGCCACCTGGCGCGAGCTGGTGGCCTTTGCCGCGCGCTACTACCAGCGCGCGATCGGCGAGGTGGCGCTGGCCGCGCTGCCGCCGCCGCTGCGCGACCTCACGCCCGAGCAACTGGCGCGCCGCCTCAAGCGCCCGGCGCGCGCCGCCGCCAGCGCCGTGGCGGCCGATGGGCAACGCGCGCTCAGCCCCGAGCAGGCTGCGGCGCTGGCCGCGATCGGCGACGCCCCCGCCCCGGCCCTGCTGTTCGGCACCACCGGCAGCGGCAAGACCGAGGTCTACCTGCAGGCCTGCGCCCGCGCGCTGGATGCCGACCCGGGCGCCCAGGTGCTGGTGCTGGTGCCCGAGATCAACCTCACCCCGCAGCTCGAAGAACGCTTTCGCGCGCGCTTTGCCGGCGTGCACGGCGACGAGGCCGTGGTGAGCCTGCACAGTGGCATGACGCCGCCGCAGCGCCTGGGGGCGTGGATCGCCGCGCACACCGGGCGGGCGCGCATCGTGCTGGGCACGCGGTTGGCGGTGTTCGCCAGCCTGCCGGGCTTGAAGCTCATCGTCGTCGACGAGGAGCACGACCCGAGCTACAAAAGCCAGGACGGCGCGCGCTACTCGGCGCGCGACCTGGCCATCTACCGCGCCAAGGTGAGCGGCGCGCGCGTGGTGCTGGGTTCGGCCACGCCCTCGCTGGAGAGCTGGCACGCCAGCGAGCAGGGCCGCTACCAGCGCCTGGCCATGCCCTCGCGCATCGGCGGCGGCGCACTGCCGCGGCTGCGCCTGGTGGACATGAACCACCAACCCAAGGGCGCGCTGATCGCGCCGCCGCTGCTGGCCGCCATGGGCGAGCGCATCGCGCGCGGCGAGCAGTGCCTGGTGCTGATCAACCGCCGCGGTTACGCGCCGGTGCTGGCCTGCCACGCCTGCGGCTGGAAGAGCGGCTGCCCGCATTGCAGCGCCTACCGCGTGTTCCACAAGCTCGACCGCACGCTGCGCTGCCACCACTGCGGCTTCACGCAGCGCGTGCCGCGCGCCTGCCCCGACTGCGGCAACCTCGACATCGAGCCCATCGGCCGCGGCACCGAGCAGGTGGAAGAACAACTCACCGGCCTGCTGGCCGACGCGCGCCGCCCCGACGGCGGCCCCGCGCGCGTGGCGCGCATGGACGCCGACACCACCAAGGCCAAGGGCAGCCTGGAGGCGCAACTGGCCGCGCTGCACGCGGGCGAGGTGGACGTGCTGGTGGGCACGCAGATGATCGCCAAAGGGCACGACTTCCGCCGCATCACGCTGGTCGCCGCCATCAACGCCGACGCCGCGCTGTTCGCGAGCGACCACCGCGCGCCCGAGCGCCTGTTCTCGCTGCTGCTGCAGGCCGCGGGCCGTGCCGGGCGCGACGCCGCGCACAGCGCCTCCAGCGAGTTGTGGGTGCAGACCTGGCACCCGGAACACAAGCTTTTTGCGCACCTGCGCGCGCACGACTACCCGGGCTTCGCGAACACCGAACTGGCCGACCGGCAGGCCGCGGCCATGCCGCCGTTCGCGCACCAGGCGCTGCTGCGCGCCGACGCGCGCACGCAGGAGGCCGCGCAAGGTTTTCTCAAGGCCGCTGCACTCGCCGCGCAGGGCCTGCCCGCGCGCGAGGCCATCACGCTCTACCCCGCGGTGCCGCTCACGATCCAGCGCGTGGCCAACGTGGAGCGTGCGCAGTTGCTCATCGAAAGCGATTCGCGCGCGGCGCTACAGCGCTTCCTCACGGCCTGGCAGCCACTGCTGCTGCAGTCGCGCAGCGCGCCCGAGGCGCGCGGCCTGATCCGCTACGCGGTCGACGTGGATCCGCTGTCGCTCTGACGCCGGGGCGAACGCGGTTCAGGTGGCCGCCGGCAACGCGGCGTGCGCGCACAGCGCCTCCACCGTGTGCACCACGTCGTGGATCTTGAATGGCTGCAGCAACAAGCGGCGGATGCCCAGCGCCTTCAGCCGCTGCACCGTGGGCGCGTCGACGCCGCTGGCCATCACGGCCACGGGCGCCTCGGCCGGGCTGGAGAAGCCCCCGTTGCGCAGCTTCGTGATGAGTTCGATCGCGGCCACGGGCTCGGCCAGCGAGAGGAACCACACGTCCATGGGTTGCGACTGCAGCACCTGCTGCCCCACCGACAGGCTGGCGGCCTGGTGCACCCGCGCGAGCTGGAGCTCGCGGCACACCCCGGCCACGGTGCTGCGCACCAGACCGTCGGGCTCGACCAGCAGGAGCTGGGGCAGCGGCGTCTGCAGGCTGATCGCGCTCATCGCTCCAGCTCCTGCCGCACCATCTCCTCGACCACCAGATCGCGCAGCGAGCCCAGGATGGCCAGGCCCACGCGGCCCATCTCGCGGGGGCGGCGGTCCATCACGCACAGCGCGCCCACCGCCGGGCCGTAGGGCAGGCGCAGCACGGCGCCGGCGTAGAAGCGCACCCAGGGCGAGCCGTTGACCTGCGGGTTCGCGCGAAAGCGTTCGTCCTTCAGCGCATCAGGCACCACCAGGAACTGGCGCTCCAGGATAGTGTGGCCGCAGAACGAGAGGTCGCGCGGCGTTTCGGCCGCTTCCAGGCCGAAGTTGGACTTGGCCCATTGCCGGTCGCGGTCCACCAGCGACACGCTGGCCATGGGCATCTCGAACTCGCTCATCGCAAAGCGCGTGATGCGGTCGAAACGCTCTTCGGGCGGGGTGTCGAGGATCAGCAGTTCGCGCAGGGCTTTCAGGCGCGCGTCCTCGTCCACGGGGGTGGGGGCAGCGATCATGGTTCCTCCCGGGCGAACCGCCGCCCGAGTTTTTTGTATCGGCAGCATGCCTACGATTCTGTAGGCCCCGTGTTGAACTTTCGTGTCGAGCGGGTAAGCCGAAAGACAAAGCCCCGCGGGCCGGGGCACCGCGGGGCTTCGGGGGAACCGATCCGGTGAATCAGGCCAGGTCGTAGCGGTCCAGGTTCATCACCTTCACCCAGGCGGCGACGAAGTCCTTCACGAACTTCTCCTTGCCGTCGGCGCTGGCGTAGACCTCGGCGTAGGCGCGCATCACCGAGTTGGAGCCGAAGATCAGGTCGGCGCGCGTGCCGGTGCACTTCACCTGGCCGCTCTGGCGGTCGCGGCCCTCGAACACCTCGGCGCTGGCGTCGGTGGGCGTCCACACCGTGGCCATGTCGAGCAGGTTGACGAAGAAGTCGGTGCTGAGTGCGCCCACCTTGTCGGTGAACACGCCGTGCTTGCCGCCATCGAAGTTGGCGCCGAGCACGCGCAGGCCACCGACCAGCGCGGTCGTCTCGGGCGCGGTCAGCGTGAGCAGCTGCGCCTTGTCGATCAGCATCGCTTCGGTGGGCGCGCCCACGTTGCCCTTGTAGTTGCGGAAGCCATCGGCCAGGGGCTCGAGCGCGGCGAAGGATTCGACGTCGGTCTGCGCCTGCGTCGCGTCCACGCGGCCCGGGGCGAACGGCACGTCCACCGCCACGCCCGCGGCCTTGGCGGCCTGCTCCACGCCCACGTTGCCGGCGAGCACGATCACGTCGGCCAGCGAGAGCTTGCCCGCGATGGCTTGCAGCTTGGGCAGCGCCTTGACGGCGCGCTGGTTGACCGCCCAATCCTTCTGCGGGGCCAGCGCGAGGCGCGCGCCGTTGGCGCCACCGCGCTTGTCGCCACCGCGGAAGGTGGAGGCCGAGGCCCAGGCCACGGACACCAGCTCCGACACCGACAGGCCGGACGCCGCGATCTTCGCCTTGGCGTCGGCCACGTCAGCGGCCGTGGGCTTGAGCGTGGCCGCGGGCAGCGGGTCTTGCCAGATCAGATCTTCCTTCGGCACCTCGGGGCCGAGGTAGCGCGCCTTCGGGCCCATGTCGCGGTGCGTGAGCTTGTACCAGGCGCGGGCAAAGGCTTCGGCAAAGGCCTGCGGGTCGTCGAGGAAGCGCTTGGAGATCTTGCCGAACTCGGGGTCGAAACGCATCGTGAGGTCGGTGGTCAGCATCTTGGGCTTGTGGAACTTGCCCTTCACGTGCGCGTCCGGAATGATGTCCTCGGCGTTCTTGGCCACCCACTGCTTGGCGCCGGCGGGGCTCTTCTCCTGCTCCCATTCGAACTTGAACAGGTTCTCGAAGAAGTTGTTGCTCCACAGGGCGGGCGTCTTGGTCCAGGTCACTTCGAGGCCGGACGACACCGTGTCCTTGCCGTGGCCGCTGCCGAAGTTGCTGTTCCAGCCCAGGCCTTGCGATTCGATCGAAGCGCCCTCGGGCTCGGGGCCCTTGTGCGACTCGGGCGCCGCACCGTGCGCCTTGCCGAAGGTGTGGCCGCCGGCGATGAGCGCGACGATCTCTTCGTCGTTCATGGCCATGCGGTAGAACGTGGTGCGGATGTCCTTGGCCGCGGCCATGTAGTCGCCGCTGGCGTTCGGGCCTTCGGGGTTCACATAGATCAGGCCCATGTGCACGGCAGCGAGGTTGTTGTTCAACTCACCCTCGCCCTTGTTGCGGTCGCCGCCGCCGCTGAAGCGCTTGTCGGCGCCCAGCCAGGTGGTCTCCGCGCCCCAGTTCACGTCCATGTCGGGTTCCCACACGTCCTCGCGGCCGCCCGCGAAACCGAAGGTGCGAAAGCCCATGGATTCGAGCGCCACGTTGCCCGTGAGGATGAACAGGTCGGCCCAGGAAATCTTCTGGCCGTACTTCTGCTTGATGGGCCAGAGCAGGCGGCGCGACTTGTCGATGTTGACGTTGTCGGGCCAGGAGTTGAGCGGCGCGAAGCGCTGCTGGCCCCGCCCGCCGCCGCCGCGGCCATCGAGCGTGCGGTAGGTGCCGGCCGCGTGCCAGGCCATGCGGATCATCTGCGGGCCGTAGTGGCCGAAGTCGGCCGGCCACCAAGGCTGCGAATCGGTCATGAGCTTGACGAGGTCGGCCTTGAGCGCCTTGTAGTCGAGCTTCTTGAATTCCTCGGCGTAGTTGAACTTCTCGCCCAGCGGGTTGGATTTGTTCGAGTGCTGGTTCAGCAGGTCCACGCGCAACTGGTTCGGCCACCAGTCCTTGTTCGTGGTGCCGCCACCGGCGGCGTGGTGGAAGGGGCACTTGGCTTCTGACATGGTGGTCTCCTTTCGAGGGCAAGGTGAGTTATGGGTCGCTGCGAAGCAACCCGACAGACTCTAGTGAGCGCGTCGCGATTCGTCCATGCGGTAGTTCGGATTGAATCAATAGCACATGACTATCGATTCAGCGCACCCCCATGGGATCCGCGTTTCAAGTCAGCAACGTGACCGCACCCGAGAAGGTGAGGAAGGCCGCCGCGGTGGTGACCAGGATGATGCGGGCGATGCGCCCGTTGTCGGCGCCGAAGCGCTCGGCCAGCAGCGAGACGTTGCTGGCGCTGGGCAGGGCCGCGGCGAGCACCATCACCGTGAGCGCTTCGCTGGAGAGGCCCAGGCCAAGCCGCATGGCCACCAGCCCCACCCCCAGCACCAGCAGCGGGTGGGCGAAAAGCTTGATGGCCGCCACCGGCAGGTAGTCGGCCACGGGCATGGGGTGGTTGGCCGTCATCTGCGCGCGCGCCAGCACCGCGCCGATGGTGAACAGGGCCACCGGCGAGGCCGCGTCGGCCAGCAGCCACACGGTTTTCTCCACCGGCTCGGGGAAGCGGAAAGCCCAGGCCGAGGCCACGCCCCCAAGGATGATGGCCCAGGGCATGGGGTTGGTGAGCACGCCCTTGAGCGCCTTGCGTGCCGCACCGAACACGGCCGAACGGCCATCGCCGCCGCCCTCGTCCAGGCGCGAGAGCGCGATGCACAGCGACGAGGTGATCACCATGTCGACCACCATGGTGAGGATCACCGTGCCCGCGGACGACGCGCCGAGCAGCGCCACGATCAGCGGCACGCCCATGAAGCCCGAGTTCGGGAACGCGGCCACCAGCGCCCCGAAAGCGGCGTCGTTCCAGCGGATGCGCGCGTTGAGCGTGAGCGCGATGGTGACGCCCACGATCACCAGCCCGCACAACAGGTACAGGCCGGCCACGCGCAGGTCGAGCAGCTGCGCGATCGGCGTGGTGGAGCCGAAGCGGAACAGCATGCACGGCAACGCAAAGAACAGCACGAAGCCGTTGAGCCCGGGGATCGCCTCCAGCGGCAGCATGCGCCGCCGCGCCGCCACGTAGCCGGCGAGCACGAGCGCGAAGAAGGGAAAAGTGACGAGCAGGACCTGCAGCACGGGCGGGATTGTGTCAGGCCGCATCGGCCGCACCATGGCGCGTGACCGCTTCGCGACACCCCCGCTCGCTATGATCCCCCGCTTTGCCCCGCCGCCTTGCCCATGTCCGCCGGTTTGAACCTCGCCCAGCTTGAAGCCGTGAACCACCTGGGCGGGCCGTGCCTGGTGCTGGCCGGTGCGGGCTCGGGCAAGACGCGCGTGATCACGCACAAGATCGCGCGGCTGATCCAGGCCGGGCTGGCCGCGGACCGCATCGCGGCCATCACCTTCACCAACAAGGCCGCGGCCGAAATGCGCGAACGCGCCGGGCAGCTGGTGGGGCGCGACGCGAAGAAGGTGCTGATCTGCACCTTCCACGCGCTGGGCGTGCGCCTGCTGCGCGAGGACGGCGAGGCGCTGGGCCTGAAGAAGCAGTTCAGCATCCTCGACACCGACGACATCACCAGCCTGCTGAAGGATTGCGGCACCACCACCGACGCGGCCACCGCGCGCCAGTGGCAATGGGCCATCAGCGCCTGGAAGAGTGCGGGGCTGAACGCCGCGGCCGCGCTGGCGCAGGCCCGCGACGAGAGCGAACGCACCACCGCGCTCATCATGCAGCGCTACGAGGAGCGCCTGGTGGCCTACCAGGCGGTGGATTTCGACGATCTCATCGCGCTGCCACTGAAGCTGCTGAGCGAGCACGCCGAGGTGCGCGAGAAGTGGCAGAAGAAGATGGGCCACGTGCTGGTGGACGAGTACCAGGACACCAACGCCACACAGTACGAACTGCTCAAGCTGCTGGTGGGCGAGCGCGCGCGCTTCACCGCGGTGGGCGACGACGACCAGTCCATCTACGGCTGGCGTGGCGCCACGCTCGACAACCTGAAGCGCCTGCCGCAGGACTTTCCCGAACTCAAGGTCATCAAACTGGAGCAGAACTACCGCTCCACCAGCGCCATCCTGCGCGCGGCCAACAACGTCATCGGCCCCAACCCCAAGCTGTATCCCAAGACGCTGTGGAGCGAGCTGGGTGAGGGTGAGCCGGTGCGCGTGGTCGATGCCGACAACGAAGAACACGAGGCCGAGCGCGCGGTGCTGCGCATCCAGGGCCTGCGCGCGAATTCGCAGCACAAGGAGTGGCGCGATTTCGCGGTGCTCTACCGCGCCAACCACCAGGCCCGCAGCTTCGAGCAGGCGCTGCGCAAGGCGCAGATTCCGTACAAGGTGTCGGGCGGGCAGAGCTTCTTCGACAAGGCCGAGATCCGCGACCTGTGCGCCTGGTTGCGCCTGATCACCAACAACGACGACGACCCGGCCTTCCTGCGCGCGGCCACCACACCCAAGCGGGGCATCGGCCACACCACGCTGCAGCAGCTCGGCGCGTTCGCCACGCAATACAAGCTCAGCCTGTTCGCCGCGCTGTTCTCGCACTCGCTGCCGAGCGCGGTGTCGGGCCGCGCCATCGCCGCGCTGCACGAGTTCGGCCGCCAGGTGAACGACCTGGAATACCGCGCGCGCCACACCGTGGGCCACGAAGCGGCGCGCGCCTTCCTCACCGAATGGTTGAAGGACATCGGCTACGAACAGCATCTGTTCGACAACGAAGACAACGACAAGGTGGCCGCGGCGCGCTGGGGCAACGTGCAGGAGTTTTGCGACTGGGTGGCGGGTCGCTGCGGCGGGCAGATCGACGACGCGGCGGGCACGCAAGTGGAGAGCGAGCGCAAGAGCCTGCTCGAGGTCGTGCAGACCATCGCCCTCATCTCCACGCTCTCCGAACGCGAGCAGGACCAGAACGTGGTGACGCTCTCGACGTTGCACGCATCGAAAGGCCTGGAGTGGCCGCACGTGGTGCTGGCGGGCGTGAACGAGGGCCTGCTGCCGTTCAAGATCGACGACGAAGAGGCCGGTGGCGAGGCCCAACTGGTGCGCATTCAGGAAGAGCGGCGCCTGATGTACGTGGGCATCACGCGCGCGCAGCGCACGCTGGCGGTGAGCTGGCTCAAGCGCCGCAAGAAGGGCCGCGAGAGCGTGCCCGGCGCACCGAGCCGCTTCATCGCCGAGATGGCGCTGGACAAAGCCACGGTGAAGGAAGACCCGCGCGAAAAGCTCAAGGCGCTGCGCGCCGAGTTCGCCAAGCGCGCACAGGACGGCGCCGACGCCAGCAAGGCACAGGCATGAACGCGCGCATCCGATGGCTTGGCCTGCTGGGCGTGGCCGCGGCACTGCAGGCCCATGCGCAACCCGCGTCCACACCACCCATGGGCGCATCCGACACCGCCTGCACCGTGCACGAGCACCTGCCGCCCGCGCAACTCGGCGGCGACTGGGAAGCGTTCTTCTGGCCCGAGGGCGGCTCACCCGAGCGCCCCACCGACCGCGGCCACCTGCGCCTCGAACGCCACCCCGAGTACACCGCCGGCGTGCGCGGCGACCTCGTGCGCGGCAGCGGCGGCCAGATGCGCGCGTCGCGCGTGTCGGGTGACGTCACCGAGGGCGCGTTCCACCTCGATGAGTCCAACGACGGCAAAGCCATGTCCGCCGTCTGGAGCGGTCAGGCCCTCGATTGCGGCGGCCGCCTCACCATCACCGGCACACGCCGCCCGGCCGAAGGCAGCGATTCACCCGACCCCGTGCAGGCGTTCCGCCTGCAGCGCTTTCCCGGCTGGCGCTGAGCGCGCCGCGGCTCACGGGTCGAGCTGCTTCGCCCGCTCGGGCGGGATCTCCAGCGCTTTCTGCACGTCCTGCTGCACCTGCTGCTGGGTGCGCTTCGCGTTCTCCAGCTCCTGCTGCTTGACGGCCGCGCCGGTGGCGGCCGAACCCACGGCTTCGGCGCCGCAAGCGGTGAGCAAGGCAACGATCGCGGTGACAGCGATGCAGCGGGTCAACAGACGATGCGTGGGCATGGGTGGGCGAAAAGAAGGCAGGGGATGCGTCGGCGAGCTCATTGTCAAGCCGGTGCGCGCCGCCACGACAGCCACCGATCGCAGAAGCGCTGAACCCCGGTGCCGACCCCGATCGACAAACCCCAGGCCAGCGCCACGAACATCCAGGCGTTCCTCAGGCCATCGAGATCGAACCGCTCCCACAAGCCACTGACCATCACGATCACCGCGAAGTGGCAAACGAACACGCTGTAGGACACGTCGCTCAGGTGCTCCACCCAGCGACGCCCGAGGTGCCTGGCGCCGCGCCAGGTGACGTGGGAGCCCGCACACAGCGCGAGCGCCGTCACCAAAGCCAGCACCGGGCGCGGTCTCGGGTCCAGCCCGGCATCGATCACCAGCACGGCCACCGTCAGCCACCAGCACCAGCGGGCCCGGGCGCCGGCCTTGGACCACGCCGCCAGTGCTCCCAGGCCATAGGCCGACAGGAAATAGATCGCCCAGACATCGAGCCCCGGTTGGCGGCTGAAGAACAGCAACGACGCCGCGGTGGCGATGGCCACCACGATCGGCGCCGCAGAATCGGCCAGGGGCCGCTGCGCCCCCCGCGTCGCGTGCGCCAGCACGACGAACAGCGCGTACAGCTGCAGATCGATCGCGACATACCAGACGCCCGCCGACAGCGCCGGCACACGCAGCACGTCCTGCAGGAAAAACACGTGGGCCAGAAAGACCCCCACCGACGGCAGCGGCGACAACCACTCCTCATGCCCCAGTTCGCCCCCCACCACGGCGGTGGCCAGGATCACCAGAACCAACGCCACCAGCAGTTGCGGTGCCAGCCGCAGATAGCGTTGCCCGATCTGCGGCACCGGCGCCAGCGCGCTGCGCCGCCCCAGCGACTGCGCGGTGAGAAAACCCCCGATGACGAGAAACGGCTGCACCGCCAGGCGGCCATGCTGCGACAGGAAGTCCACCAGCGCGGGCCACGCGGCCGCGACCCAGTCGGTCATCGGCGCATACAGCGACAGGTGGTGCAGCACGATGAGCTGCGACGCCACGGCCTTGGTGCCGTCGATCAATGCCGAGCGGTTCATCTCGCGCGTCCAGTCATGCAAGCCCGGGGTGGGCGGGGTCGGGCCGACATTATTCCTGCTCACCAGCCGCTGACGGACATGGGCGAGCGGCTGTTGGCGGCACTCGCACATCGCTGAACGGGCGCACCACATTGGCTCTGCAAAGCGGCCCCTGAGCCCGGCTGGCCAAAGGTCGCGTGAGAGAATCCGCGCGCCCACCGCCCGGTGATGCGCCCTGCAAAACTGCGACGCCCCGTGACCACCCCTGCGCTTTTCACCTTCGGCTACGAGGGCCTGACCATCAACGGGTTCATCGCCCGCTTGAAGGACGCGCGGGTGAACCTGATCGTCGACGTGCGCGAGCTGCCGCTCTCACGCAAGAAGGGGTTCTCGAAAACCGCGTTCCGCGAGCATCTGGCCGCTGCGGGCATCGGCTATGAGCATCGGCCTGCCCTGGGTTGCCCCAAGCCCGTGCGAAACCAGTACCGCGAAGACGGCGACTGGGCTGCCTATACCCGCGGCTTCCTGGCCCACCTGGGCACCGTGAATACCGAGGTGCGGAACCTGGCCACCACCGCGCGCAAACACCGGGCCTGCCTGGTCTGTTTCGAGGCGGACTTCGGCTTTTGCCACCGCACCTATGTGGCCCGTGCCGTGCGGGCCGCTGGCGGCCCTGCGGTGCAGCACCTGACGGCTAGAACAGCGCTTGCTGACGCGCCAGCGTCTCTGGCAGCTTAGGCGGGTACAGCACGCTCACGATCAGCCATTGCCCCGGAAAGCGGTGGATGGTCCCCATGAGGAACATGACATCCAGTTCGCTGAACTGAGTGACGAACTTGTGGCGCATCGCCTCCTGCCAGTCCGTGCGGCGGTGCACATTCCAGTAGAGCGCCCCGGCTTCCCAGTCCACCAGCTTGTGCTTGAACGCCTTCACCCCCTCCCGCGTCTGGCATTCGTAGCGGTAATGGAAGTCGTGGGGCAGCTTCTTGAGCGTCTTGAGGGTGCGCTGATCCTCCACCGCGTCGAACAAGCTGCCCTGTTGCTGCTCCTGCAACAGCTTGTTCAGTTCATCCTCGGTCCAGTCGGGCGAGTCCACGGCCTTGATGTCCAGCCCCAGCAAACGACTCGGCCTCACCAGCCCCAGGGTCGTTCCATTCGCCTGGCGTGAAGCCTCCAGCGCATCGAACGAATCGAACACCGGCAAACCCTTGATGACCTCGCGGCGCGCGATCCAGTGGTCGCGCGTGGAAAGCGGCTCGCTGTCCACCTCGATCGTGTCCACCGAAATGCGGTGACTCTCAGGCCGGGCATCGTCCTGCGCGCGGCGCACCCGGGCAGTGATCCACTGCCACTTCCTGAACTGCTGGTCGTCCTCCACCAGCCGGAACGGCACCGGAAACAAGCGGATCAAGCGCCCGTCGTCGGTCATGCCGGCGACGCAGGAGGTTTCGACGTACCGCGCGCTGGGCGACGGGTAGGTCTTGCACAGAATCAGGATGCGTTGGTGGTCTGATGCCACGTTGGTTCCTCCCTGAAAAGACCGCTGACATGCGGTCGATTGAAAAGTCGGTCAAGCCACGGCCTGCTGGTGCACCTGCTGCGCGTCTTCGGGCACATGCCCATCAAGCTGATCGCGCCCATGCACATCCGCGATGTATCTGGACATTCGTGGCCAAGCCGCCAAGGTACGCGCGAACCGCGAGAAGGCGCTCTTCTCCCACATCTTCAACAAGGCCCGGGAGTGGGGCTACACCACCGCACCGAACCCCTGCCAAGGCGTCAAGGGGTTCAAGGAAACCGGGCGCGACCGCTATGTCACCGACGACGAGTTCGAGCGCGTAAAGGCCCACGCGCACTTCACCGTGGCCGACGCCATGGATCTGGCGCTGCTCACCGGCCAACGGCCCGCGGACGTGCTCAAGATCCAGCGCACCGACATTTGCGATGGTGCCCTCTGGATCGTGCAGAACAAGACGGGCGCCCGACTCGGAATCGAGATCACGGGCGAACTGGCGGCCGTCGTCGACAGGATCAACGCTCGGCCACGCCAGGCAATCAGCGCCTTCCTGATCCAGGACGAGAAGGGCCACCCCCTCAGCGTGTTCGCACTGCGCTCACGCTTCGACAAGGCGCGCGAGGCGGCAAAGGTGAGCTTTCAGTTTCGAGACATCCGGGCCAAGGCCGCGACCGATACAGGCGACTTGGCGCACTCGCAGAAGCTGCTTGCTCACAAGAATCGGGACATGACTGAGCACTATGTTCGAAGACGAGCGGGCGAGAGAGTCCCGCCACTTAGGTAAGACCCCTTTTAGCTTCGGCCTTTGCCGCGCTCAGCGCGACCACTGCAGACAAACTCTCCGCTCTCCGGGCTCGCGCGACATACCATTCCTTATCGAGGATTCGAAGTAGTTCGAGGAGTGAGTCAACCTCTCCCTCTTCGACATCAACGATCAGGTTGGCATCTCGTTCAGGATGCGCACCGATGTTTCCAATTCCCTTGAGCCCCATCATTGCTGCATACAGATCAGGGTCGCACTCATCCTTCACTGCTTTTAGCTCGTCGGCCAGGCGTTCTTTGGAAATTCCCCATCGATCTCGGATCATGCCTTGCAGCGAACGGCGGCAAAGAGTCGCCGCGGCCTTTGGACTAAGGTCCTTTATGAGACACGCTTCGTCGTAATCGTCCCTCGGAGCTCTCGGTACATGCGCGGAGAGCGGAACTGCAACGCGAGGCTCAAACCGCGAGTAACCAATTCCAACCGGTCGCTCCCTATCTGTCGTCGCTTTGCCAGTGCGTTCCCCCGACTGGAAGACTTCTGCACTTCCAAACCACGCCCAAACGTCCAAGACATACTTCCCGCAAGCTTTGCTAGGGCAGCGAATGGCCTTCCATTCGACCACGAACCCTTCGCGACTTGGAGCGGTTCGCATAATCGCCGAACTGGAGATACTCGCGACATCGGCGCCCTGCAGTGTTGCTGTCGTCCCGCAGTGTGGACAGATCCAAGACAATTCGGTCTCCTTGGCTCCTTTGTAGAAGGAGCCATCGAATTGTAGAAACGCCCCAGAACCCTGACCGGGCGCTGGGGCGCGTAAATCTTGGTGGCCTGGGGCGGAATCGAACCACCGACACGCGGATTTTCAATCCGCTGCTCTACCAACTGAGCTACCGGGCCTGGGAAAGACCGCGAGTATAGCAGTTCGGTGGCAGGCCTCAGCCGAACTGGCCCCGCTTGGCGCGGGCGAGGTCGACGCCGAGTTGCTTGAGTTTGCGGTAGAGGTGGGTGCGCTCCAGGCCGGTCTTTTCGGCCACGCGGGTCATGGAGCCGGACTCCTTGGCCAGGTGGTATTCGAAGTAGGCCTTCTCGAATTCGTCGCGCGCTTCGCGCAACGGGCTGTCGAGGTTGAAGGTCTGTTGCGGCTGCGGGCCCACGGGCATGGTGGACAGGCTCACGCCATTGACGTGCGGCACACCGATGACGGCCTGGTGGGTGGTCATGGCCTCTTCCACCGTGTACTCGGCACCGCCGACGCGCGCGGGCACCAGCAGCGGCATGGTGGCCTTGGGCGGCACGGCCTTGTTCAGGCCCTGGTCGACGGCCTTGAGCAGCTTCTGCAGCGTGATGGGCTTTTCGAGGAAGGCGCTGGCACCGATGCGCGTGGCCTCGACAGCGGTGTCGATGGTGGCGTGGCCGCTCATCATGATCACGGGCATGGTGAGCATGCCGCTGCTGGACCATTCCTTCAGCAGCGTGACGCCGTCGGTGTCGGGCATCCAGATGTCGAGCAGAACGAGATCGGGGCGCAGCTGCTGGCGCACGTTGCGGGCCTGGGCCGCGTTCTCCGCGAGTTCGACGGTGTGGCCTTCGTCGTTGAGGATTTCGGACAGCAGATCCCTGATGCCGTGTTCGTCGTCAACCACCAGAATCGTTGCCATGCGTGCGGAGTCCCTCGGGGTCTGTTGTCAATCTGCAACTGCGAATGATAACGACACTTGCGCGCCGATGACGCGCCCTTCCGTCATCCGATTGGCAAGATCCACGCGGCCGCCGTGCTCGTCCATGATTTTCTTGACCACGGCCAGGCCCAGCCCGGTGCCCTTGGCCTTGGTCGTGACGTAAGGCTCGAAGGCCCGCTTGAGGATGTTCTCGGCAAAGCCGGGGCCGCTGTCGAGGACGACCAGGCGCACCCACTGGCCGCTGTCGGAGCGGCGGGTGCGCAGCATCACCTCGGCGCCGGGCTGGCCGGCCATGGCGTCCTGCGCGTTCTGCACCAGGTTGTGGATGAGTTGGCGCAGTTGCTGCGCGTCGGCACGGGCCTTGGGCAGGTCTTCGGCGAGTTCGCAGCGCACAGGCACGGCGGCGTGCTCGTAGAGACCGATCGTGTCGCGCACAGCGGCGTTGATGTCCAGCGGCGCGAGCTGGGCCGAGGGCAGGCGCGCGTAGTCGCGGAACTCGTTGACGAGGCGCTTCATGGCGTCGACCTGGTCGCCGATGGTGCGCACGGACTTGGTGAGCAGCGCCTGCTCGGTGGGCTGCAGCTTGCCGTCGAGCTTCATGGCCAGGCGCTCGGCCGAGAGCTGGATGGGTGTGAGCGGGTTCTTGATTTCGTGCGCGAGGCGGCGCGCAACCTCGCCCCAGGCCTTGGCGCGCTGTGCCGAGACGACCTCGCTGACATCGTCGAACACCAGCAGGCGTTCGTTGTGGGGCAGCAGCGCGCCGCGCGCGATGAGGGTGATCGATTCGTCAAAGGGCGATTGGCCGTCGGCGCTGAGCTCGAAGGACTGCAGCCAGTAGCCGCCTTCGTGTGGGGTGTCTTCGGCAAGAAAGCGGTCGAACTGCTGCAGCACACCGGCGGCCAGCGCCTCCAGGCCCGGCACCTCGTTGATGGGTTCGCCCAGGTGCACGTTGAGCGGCGCGTGCAGGATGCGCGCGGCGCCGGGGTTGGCGCTCACCAGACGGCCCTGCTCGTCGAACACGACGACACCGGCGGTGAGGTTGTCGAGGATGGTCTGCAGGTTCTCGCGCGCGGCGTCCACCTGGGTCATGCTGTGCTGCACCGCCTCGCGCGCATCGGAGAGGTCCTGCGTCATGTGCGCGAAGGTGCGCGTGAGGCCGGCAAGCTCGTCGCGCGCGGGCAGTGCGGCCTTGGGCGTGAGGTTGCCCGCGGCCACCTCGCGCATGCCTTCGGCCAGCACGATGAGCGGGCGAATGAGCTGGTTGCCCAGCAAGACCGCGAGCAGCACGGCACCGAACACGGCCAGGAAGAGCGCGAGCGTGAGCGTGCCGATGTACATGCTGCGCAGGCCTTCGCGCGCCAGGGCGCGCTCCTGGTACTCGCGGTTGGCGGCCTGCACGGCGAGCGCGTCGACGATGAGGGTGGAGGGCAGCGGGACGACCACCTGCAGGTAACGCGGCTCGGCATCGAAGGTGAAGCTGGGCGGGTTCACGAGCGCAAGCACCTTCACGCGCGCGTGGCTGGCGGCCAGCGCGGCCTGCAGCTCACCGCCGTCGGCGTCTTCCAGGCCTTCGATCTGCGCCAGCACGCGGTTGGTGCGCACATTGCGCAGCGTGGCGGGGCCCGGGCGTTCGGGGGCGAGGTCGAACCGCGAGCTGCCGGCGCTGCCCAGGGGTTGGCCGGCGGCGCTGAAGAGCACCACGTCGGTGGCGCCGAGTTGTTCGCGCACGCGATCGAGCGCGAACACGGCGCTGCTGTTGCCCTGGCGGGCCAGGCCGTCGGCGGCCAGCCGCGTCTTGCTCGCGGCGTCGGCGGTGAGGGTGTCGAGCGTGGTGCGCCCGAGGTTGAGGCCGGCGGTGAGCGCCGTCTCCACGCGCACGTCGAACCAGCTTTCGATGGAACGCGCCACGAACTGGTACGAGACGGTGTAGATCAGCAACCCGGGCAGGATGCCGACCAGCCCGATGGTGGCCGCGAGCTTGACGAGCAACTGGCTGCCGAACTTGCCGCGCTTGAGCCGCAGCGCCAGGCGCGCACCCAGCCACAGGATGACCAGGCCCAGCCCAGCGGCCGCGGCCACATTGATGGACACCAGCAGCGCGAAATTGCGTTCGTAGAACTCGCTGTTGCGCGTGGCCAGCGTGAGCAGGAACAGCAACACCATGCCCAGGCCGGTCATGAAGATCAGGCCGGCGACCACCGCCCAGCGCAGGGCGGCGGGCTTGGGGGCGTGCGGTTGCAGGGGGTTCACGGCATGGGCGGGCGCTCAGCGCCCTGGCGGTTCGGCCGGCTCGCCGCCGGGCGCGCTCGCGGCCCGCGCTTCGGGCGGCGCATCCGGCGTGGCGGCGTTGGGTACACGCATCTCCTGCTCCAGCGCCACGGCCCACTCGGCCTGCGAGCCGAGCCCGATCTGGAACGGCCGCGGCAGCAGTGTGAGATCGAGCCGGAAATCGAACACGACGTAGTGCTCGGCACCGGAGTCGAGCTGGCTGGCCTCGGCCAGCCGCCAACGCGAAACGCGGGCAACGGCGGCCAGCGCCTCTTCGAGGGTGTCGTGCGTCTGGTGCAGCGCGTACTGCAGGCCGGCCCCGGCGCTGCCGCCGGGTTCGGTGGAGGTGCTCACGCGCCACAGCCGGGTCAGCGGCTGGTAGGCCAGGCGCAGCACGCGGCGCTGGGACACCACGCGCCGGTCGGTCCAGTACCAGCGCTCGCGGTACACGCTGGACTCCCACACGAAATACAGCGGCACGCCTTTGAGCAGTGCGTCCTGCACCGCCCCGTGCGGGGTGAAGGCCAGGCGTGCGTCGAGGTACAGGGCTTCGGGTGTGCGCTGCAGCAGGAACTGCCGCAATTCGGGTGGCTGCGCCCAGGCCAGCACGGGCCACAACAGCAGCCCCAGCAGCGCGGCGCGCAGCCAGCGCCCCCAGCCGCCATGGCCCGGGCGGGCCCGCTCAGCGGGGGCGGGCCTTGTCAAAGCTGGCGTAGAAAAAGCCGTCCGGTCCACCCGAACGATTGTCGTTGAACTCCCCCTGGGTACCCGGAAGACCCGGGAACAGGTGGCCCGGCGCAGGGGCTGGCCGGGCGTCGGTGTGGCGCTGAAGGAACGCTTGCGCCTGATCGCTGCCTTCGGCGCGGAACACCGAGCACGTGGCGTAGACCAGCCGGCCGCCGGGGCGCAGCAGCGGCCACAGCGCGTCCAGCAGCGTGCGCTGGGTCTGCGCGAGCGCAGCCACGTCGCTTTCGCGGCGCAGCCAGCGCACGTCGGGGTGGCGGCGCACGATGCCCGACGCGGTGCAGGGTGCGTCGAGCAGGATGGCGTCGAAGGGCCTGTCATCCCACCAGGAGCCGGGCTGCGCGGCGTCGGCACAGCGCACATCGGCCACCAGGCCCAGTCGCCGCAGGGTGTCGGCGATGCGTTCGCAGCGCAAGGGGTCGACGTCGAGCGCCAGCAGGTCGGCGTCGATGCGCTCGAGCAGGTGCGCCGTTTTGCCGCCAGGGGCGGCGCAGGCGTCCAGCAGGCGCGGCCGCGCGGACCCGGGATCGCCCTGCAGCAGCAGCGGCGCGGCGTGTTGGGCGGCTTCGTCCTGCACGGAGCACCACCCCTCGGCAAAACCGGGCAGTTGCTCCACGGGCAGCGCGCGCGCGAGCTCCAGGCCGTCCTCGCCCACGAACCGGCTGGCCACGCCCTGTTGCATGAGGGCCGCGGCAACGGCCTCGCGCGTGCTGCGGCGGCGGTTGATGCGCAGCGTCATCGGCCCGGCGCGGTTGTTGGCGCGCAGGATGGCCTGCCAGTGGTCGGGGTGGTCGCGCTGCAGGCGCTCGATCCACCACCGGGGGTGGTTCCACTGGGCCACCGGGTCCTGCGCGATCGCGGCGCGCAGCGCATCGGCTTCGCGCAGGTAACGGCGCAGGCAGGCGTTGAGGAAACCGGCCTGGCGCTGCCAGCGCTTGTCCTGGCGCGCGGCGCGCACGGCCTGATCGACCACCGTGTGCGCGGGATAGCTCACCCCGGGGGCGTGCGGCGCCGCCAGCAAGGCCAGCGCGGCGCACAGCAGGGCGCGCAGTGGCGGGGCCGGTGCGCGATCGGCCAGCCCCTCGACCAGCGCCTCGCAGGCCCCGAGTTCGCGCAGCGTGTGAAAGGCCAAGGCCTGCACACCCGCGCGCAGCGACGAGGGCACGGCCGCGAGTGCGTCGTTCAGCGAGCGCCCCTGGCGCACCGCCAGCACCGCCTGCGCCACGTGGGCGAGCTGTTCGCTCAACGCGGGTGCCCGTGCCGCGGTGTTCATGGCTGCGCCACCGGATCGGCGGGCGTGCCGGCGCGCGCCAGGGACAAGGGCCCCATGGGGCGGCCGTAGATGCGGCGCACGCGCTCGGCCAGCGGTGGGTGGGCGTCCAGCCAGTGCGCCAGCGCCCCCGGCTCGTTGCCCACCAGCAGCAGGTGCTGCATGGGCGAACCGATGGTGCGTGCGGCCACGCGGGCCTGCTGTTGCGCCATCACCTTGCGCAGCACGCCACCCAGGCCGTCGCGGCTGCGCGTCCACTGCACGGCGCGCGCATCGGCCAGGAACTCGCGTTGGCGCGAGACGGCGGCCTGCAGCGCGTGGCCCGATAGCCAGCCAAGCCAGCCCGCCCCCATGAGCGTGAGGCCCGCGATGGCCCAGAGGTGAAAGCCGCGCTCACCGGGCTCCCACAAGCGCTGCCCGAGGCGGTACACGCATTCGAGGCCGAACACCATCCCGGCCAGGCGCAGGTTCAGCCGCGTGTCGCCTTCGCCGATGTGGCCGAGTTCGTGGGCCACCACCCCCTGCAGCTCCTCGCGCGTGAGGTGCTCGAGCGCGCCGTGCGTGATGGCCACCGCCGCGTCGTCGGCGTGCCAACCGGTGGCGAAGGCGTTGATGGATTCGTCGCGCGCGAGCACCATGGCCGCGGGGCGCGGCAGGCCCGAGGCGATCGCGAGCTCGTCGACGATGTTGACGAAGCGCTGCTCGGCGGGCCGGCCCGAAGGCTGCGCCGGGCGCGCGCCCAGGCGTTCGGCCAGACGCGCGCCACCGCCGTGCGCGAGGTTCGAGGTTTCGACCCACCAGCCACCGAGCACGAAGAGCAGCGTGACGCCGGTGTTGACGGCCCAAAAGTGGCGCGGGAAACGCAAATCACCCGGAGCCCAGAAACCCCAGCTGAGGCCCCAGGCCAGCGCCAGCGCGGCGTTGACCGCGAACACGAGCAGCACGACGGTGAACGCGAAGGCCAGCAACAGGCGCGTGGTGCGCGCGCGGGCTTCGCGTTGCGATTCGAAGAAGCGCATCGCGCCGCGGTCAGAACTGCACTTTCACGGGCGCACGCTCCGCCTCGCTGGTGGTGGCTTCCAGCATGGCCAGCGGCGCGAAGCCGAACAGGCGCGCGATGACGAGCGCAGGGAACTCCTGCGCGGCGTCGTTGAACTCGAGCACCTGGTCGTTGAAGGCCTGGCGCGCGAAGCCGATGCGGTTCTCGGTGCTCGCGAGTTCCTCGCTGAGCTCGCGCATGTTCTCGTCGCCCTTGAGCTCGGGGTAGGCCTCGACCACGGCCATCAGCTTGCCGAGGGCGCCACCGAGCAGTTGTTCAGCGCCGGAGAGCGAGCCCACCAGCGCGGCGTTCAGGGGCCCGGTGGCCGCGGCCTGTTCGGCGCCACGCGCGTGGTTGCGTGCTGCGGTCACGGCCTCCAGGGTCTGCGACTCGTGCTCGAGGTATTTGCGCGCCACCTCGACGAGGTTGGGAATCAGGTCGTGGCGGCGTTTGAGCTGCACATCGATCTGGCCGAAGGCGTTGGCCACGGCGTTGCGCAGCCGAACGAGGCGGTTGTACGCCCCCACGCCCCAGAAGAACACCACCAGGGCCAGCAACAGCAAGACCCATTGAACGAGGCTCATCCCGTCTCTCCTCATCGAACGCGCCGCATGGCGCGCGGGCAATATAGCCCAGGCCCCACACGGCAAAAACAAAGGCCCCCGGCCTTGCGACCGGGGGCCTTGAGGCGCGGACGAACGCAGTGGCTTATTCGGCCGCTTCGCCCGCCGCGGCCGCGTCGGCCTGATCGGCCGCCAGCGACAGCGCATCGGCCTCGGCGATGGCACGGCGCTCTTCGTCGTCCATCTTTTCCTTGACGCGGCGCGCATCGTGGTAGGCCATGCCGGTGCCTGCGGGGATCAGGCGGCCGACGATGACGTTCTCCTTCAGGCCACGCAGCTCATCGCGCTTGCCCATGATGGCCGCTTCGGTCAGCACGCGCGTGGTCTCCTGGAAGGAAGCCGCGGAGATGAACGAGTCGGTCGACAGCGAGGCCTTGGTGATGCCCAGCAGGATGTTGCTGTACGTCGCCGGGATCTTGCTGTCGCCGCGCAGCGCGTCGTTGGTGTTGAGGATCTCCGAGCGCTCGACCTGTTCGCCGGCGATGTAGGACGAGTCGCCCGGGTTCTCGACCACGACGCGGCGCAGCATCTGGCGAACGATCACCTCGATGTGCTTGTCGTTGATCTTCACACCCTGCAAGCGGTAGACGTCCTGCACCTCATCGACGATGTAGCGCGCGAGCTCTTCCATGCCCAGCAGGCGCAGGATGTCCTGCGGATCGGCGGGGCCGTCGACGATGCTCTCGCCCTTGTTGACCACCTGGCCTTCGTGCACCAGGATGTTCTTCTCTTTGGGGATGAGCTCTTCCCAGACCTTGCCTTCCGGGTCGGTGATCTGCAGGCGGATCTTGCCCTTGGTCTCCTTGCCGAACGACACGGTGCCGGTCATCTCGGCGAGGATGCCGGCGTCCTTCGGCGAACGCGCCTCGAACAGCTCGGCCACGCGCGGCAGACCACCCGTGATGTCGCGGGTCTTCTGGCCTTCGACCGGGATGCGGGCCAGCACTTCGCCGGGGCCCACGTCCTGGCCATCGCGCACCTGGATCAGCGCGCCGACCTGGAAGCCGATGGTCACGGCGTGGTCGGTGCCGGGGATCTTCACTTCGCTGCCGGAGGCGTCGATCAACTTCACCTGCGGGCGCACCACCTTGGTGGCGCCGCGGCGCTTGGGATCGATCACCACCAGCGTGGACAGACCGGTCACGTCGTCGACCTGCTTGGCGACCGTGAGGCCCTCTTCCACGTTCTCGAACTTCACCGTGCCGGCGAATTCCGTGATGATGGGTCGGGTCAGCGGGTCCCAGTTGGCCAGGATGGTGCCGGCCTTGATCTGCTGGTCGGCCTTGATCGTCAGGATGGCGCCGTACGGCACCTTGTGGCGCTCGCGCTCGCGGCCATGTTCGTCCTGAATGATGATCTCGCCCGAACGCGCGATCACCACCAGCTCGCCCTTGGAGTTGGTCACGTAGCGCATGGTGGCGTTGAAGCCGATCACGCCACTGGACTTGGCTTCCACACTGGAGGCCACCGCCGCACGCGACGCCGCACCACCGATGTGGAAGGTACGCATGGTCAGCTGCGTGCCGGGTTCACCGATGGACTGCGCGGCGATCACGCCGACCGCTTCACCGATGTTGGCCAGGCCACCGCGGCCGAGGTCGCGGCCGTAGCACTTGGCGCACAGGCCATAGCGGGTTTCGCAGGTCAGTGCCGTGCGCACCTTGACTTCGTCCACACCCGCGGCTTCGAGCACGTCGAGCAGGTCCTCGTCGAGCATTTCCGCTGCGGGCACCAGCACCTGGCGCGTCTCGGGGTGGATCACTTCCTCGGCCGTGGTGCGGCCCAGGATGCGGTCGCGCAGCGACTCGATCACCTCGCCGCCCTCGACGATCGCGCGCATCAGCGTGCCGTTGGAGGTGCCGCAATCCGGGTGGGTCACCACCAGATCCTGCGTCACGTCCACCAGGCGGCGCGTGAGGTAGCCCGAGTTCGCGGTCTTCAGTGCGGTGTCGGCCAGGCCTTTTCGCGCACCGTGCGTGGAGATGAAGTACTGCAGCACGTTGAGACCTTCACGGAAGTTCGCCGTGATGGGGGTCTCGATGATGGAGCCGTCGGGCTTGGCCATCAGGCCGCGCATGCCGGCCAGCTGGCGGATCTGCGCCGCGGAGCCGCGGGCGCCGGAGTCGGCCATCATGTAGATGGAGTTGAACGACTCCTGGTCCACTTCCTTGCCGCTGCGGTCGGTGGTCTTCTGCTTGGCCAGCTGGGCCATCATGACCTTGGAGATCTCGTCACCGGCCTTGCCCCAGATGTCCACCACCTTGTTGTAGCGCTCGCCCGCGGTCACGAGACCGGAGGCGTACTGCTGGGCGATCTCCTTCACCTCGGTTTCGGCGCGCTCGATGATGCCGCTCTTCTCTTTCGGCACCAGCATGTCGTCGACCGCGATCGAGATGCCGGCGCGCGTGGCGAGACGGAAACCGTTCTGCAGCAGCTTGTCGGCGAAGACCACGGTCTCCTTCAGGCCGCACTTGCGGAAGCTCGCGTTGATGAGCTTGGAGATTTCCTTCTTCTTGAGCGGCTTGTCGAGCACCGACAGGGGCAGCCCCTTGGGCAGGATCTCGGTCAGCAGGGCACGGCCCACGGTGGTGTCGACCAGCTTCAGACCAGGGACGAATTCGCCCGTGGTCTTGTCCTTGGTCCACTCGACCAGGCGCACGCTCACGCGGGCGGTGAGCTCCACCACGCCGTTGTCCAGCGCGCGCTGCATCTCGGCCAGGTCGGCAAAGATCATGCCTTCGCCCTTGCCGTTGATCTTCTCGCGCGTGGCGTAGTACAGGCCCAGCACCACGTCCTGCGAGGGCACGATGGAGGGTTCGCCGTTGGCGGGGAACAGCACGTTGTTGGAGGCCAGCATCAGCGTGCGGGCTTCCAGCTGCGCTTCCACGGACAGCGGCACGTGAACGGCCATCTGGTCACCGTCGAAGTCGGCGTTGAAGGCCGCGCAGACGAGCGGGTGCAGCTGGATGGCCTTGCCTTCGATCAGGATGGGCTCGAAGGCCTGGATGCCCAGGCGGTGCAGCGTGGGCGCACGGTTCAACAGGACCGGGTGCTCCTTGATGACCTCTTCGAGGATGTCCCACACCACGGGGGTGCCGGCTTCCACTTCCTTCTTCGCGGCCTTGATGGTGGTCGCGATGCCCATGGCTTCCAGGCGCGAGAAGATGAAAGGCTTGAACAGCTCCAGCGCCATCAGCTTGGGCAGGCCGCACTGGTGCAGCTTGAGCGTCGGGCCCACCACGATGACCGAACGGCCCGAGTAGTCGACGCGCTTGCCCAGCAGGTTCTGGCGGAAACGGCCGCTCTTGCCCTTGATCATGTCGGCCAGCGACTTGAGCGCGCGCTTGTTCGCGCCCGTCATGGCCTTGCCGCGGCGGCCGTTGTCCAGCAGGCTGTCCACGGCTTCCTGCAGCATGCGCTTCTCGTTGCGCGCGATGATCTCGGGCGCCTTGAGTTCGAGCAGGCGCTTCAGGCGCGAGTTGCGGTTGATGACGCGGCGATACAGGTCGTTGAGGTCGGAGGTCGCGAAGCGGCCGCCGTCCAGCGGCACCAGCGGACGCAGGTCCGGCGGCAGCACGGGCAGCACGTCGAGCACCATCCACTCGGGCTTGATGCCGGACTTCTTGAAGGCTTCCAGCACCTTCAGGCGCTTGGCGTTCTTCTTGATCTTGAGTTCCGAGCCGGTCAGGTCGTTGCGCAGCTTCTCGATCTCGGTTTCGAGGTCGATGTTCTCCAGCAGCTCCTTGATGCCCTCGGCGCCCATCTTGGCGACGAACTCGTCACCGTATTCCTTGCGCTTGGCGTCGTGGTCGTCCTCGGACATGATGCCGAACTTCTTCAGCGGGGTCATGCCGGGATCGGTGATCACATACGCTTCGAAATACAGCACGCGCTCGATGTCGCGCAGCGTCATGTCGAGCACCAGGCCCAGACGCGACGGCAGCGACTTCAGGAACCAGATGTGCGCGCAGGGCGCGGCCAGGTCGATGTGGCCCATGCGCTCGCGGCGCACCTTGGTCTGCGTGACTTCAACGCCGCACTTCTCGCAGATGACACCGCGGTGCTTCAGGCGCTTGTACTTGCCGCACAGGCACTCGTAGTCCTTGATGGGGCCGAAGATCTTGGCGCAGAACAGGCCATCGCGCTCGGGCTTGAACGTGCGATAGTTGATGGTCTCGGGCTTCTTGACTTCACCGAAGGACCACGAGCGGATTTTTTCCGGCGACGCCAGGCCGATGCGGATCGCATCGAAGTGCTCGTCGGGCGTGAACTGCTTGAACAGGTCGAGCAAGGATTTCATGTGAGCTTTCCTTTACTTCAGTGGATCACGAACGCTCGAGTTCGATGTCGATGCCGAGCGAGCGGATCTCTTTGACCAGCACGTTGAACGATTCGGGCATGCCCGCGTCGATGGTGTGCTCGCCCTTGACGATGGACTCGTACACCTTGGTGCGGCCCTGCACGTCGTCGGACTTGACGGTGAGCATTTCCTGCAGGATGTAGGAGGCGCCGTAGGCTTCCAGCGCCCACACCTCCATCTCGCCGAAACGCTGGCCACCGAACTGCGCCTTGCCGCCCAGCGGCTGCTGGGTGACGAGCGAGTACGGGCCGGTGGAACGGGCGTGCATCTTGTCGTCGACCAGGTGGTGCAGCTTCAGGAAGTGCATGTAGCCCACGGTGGTCTTGCGCTCGAAGGCGTCGCCGGTGCGGCCGTCGTAGAGCTGCGCCTGGGTGCGGCTCTCGGTCAGGCCCTTCAGGGCGGCGATGTCGTCGGGGTAGGCGAGCTTGAGCATCGCGCGGATCTCGTCTTCCGAGGCGCCGTCGAACACGGGCGATGCAAAGGGCACGCCGTGCTGCAGGTTCTCGGCCATCTCGACCACGTCGGCGTCGGACAGGCTGGCGAACTCTTCCTTCTTGCCCATCTGGTTGAAGATGGTTTCCAGCATCTGCCGCAGCTCGGCCACCTTGGCTTCGCGCTGCAGCATGTCGCCGATGCGCTGACCCAGGCCTTTGGCGGCCCAGCCCAGGTGGACTTCGAGCACCTGGCCCACGTTCATGCGCGACGGCACGCCCAGCGGGTTGAGCACGATGTCGGCGGGGGTGCCGTCGGCCATGTGCGGCATGTCTTCCACGGGCACGATCTTGGAGACCACGCCCTTGTTGCCGTGGCGGCCGGCCATCTTGTCGCCGGGCTGCAGGCGGCGCTTGACGGCCAGGTAGACCTTGACCATCTTGAGCACACCGGCGGGCAGTTCATCGCCCTGCGTGAGCTTCTTGCGCTTCTCTTCGAAGGCGAGGTCGAAGCTGTGGCGGGTCTGCTCCATCGAGTTCTTGATCGACTCGAGCTGGGCGGCCACGTTGTCGTCCGCGGGGCGGATGTCGAACCAGTGGTACTTCTCGACGTCGGCGAGGTAGGCCTTGTCGATGGTGGTGCCCTTGGACAGCTTCTTGGGGCCGCCGTTGGCGACCTTGCCCGTCAGCAGCTTCTCGATGCGGTCGAAGGCGTCGGCTTCGACGATGCGCAGCTGGTCGTTCAGGTCGAGGCGGAAGCGCTTCAGCTCGTCGTCGATGATCTGCTGCGCGCGCTTGTCGCGCTGGATGCCTTCGCGGGTGAAGACCTGCACGTCGATCACGGTGCCTTGCGAGCCCTGCTCCACGCGCAGCGAGGTGTCCTTCACGTCGGACGCCTTCTCGCCGAAGATGGCGCGCAGCAGCTTCTCTTCCGGCGTCAGCGTGGTCTCGCCCTTGGGCGTGACCTTGCCGACCAGCACGTCGCCGGGCAGCACTTCGGCGCCCACGTAAATGATGCCGGACTCGTCCAGGCGGTTGAGCTGCTGCTCGGCCAGGTTCGGGATGTCGCGCGTGATCTCTTCGGCGCCGAGCTTGGTGTCGCGCGCCATCACCACCAGTTCCTCGATGTGGATCGAGGTGTAACGGTCGTCGGCCACGACGCGTTCGCTGATGAGGATCGAGTCCTCGAAGTTGTAGCCGTTCCAGGGCATGAAGGCGATCAGCATGTTCTGGCCGATCGAGATCTCGCCGAGGTCGGTGGAGGCACCGTCCGCGATCACGTCACCCTTGGCCAGCTTGTCGCCCTTCTTGACGATGGGGCGCTGGTGGATGTTGGTGTTCTGGTTGGAACGCTGGTACTTGATGAGGTTGTAGATGTCCACACCGACTTCGCCGGCCACCGCTTCCTCGTCGTTGACGCGGATCACGATGCGGGTGGCATCGACGTAGTCGACCACGCCGCCGCGGTTGGCGGTCACCACCGTGCCGGAGTCGATCGCGGCCACGCGCTCGATGCCGGTGCCCACGAAAGGCTTCTCGGGGCGCAGCACAGGCACGGCCTGGCGCGACATGTTGGCGCCCATCAGCGCGCGGTTGGCGTCGTCGTGCTCCAGGAAGGGCACGAGCGATGCGGCCACGGACACGATCTGCGCCGGCGACACGTCCATGTACTGGATGGTGTCGGGGCCGGTCAGGATCGATTCGCCCTTCTCGCGTGCGGAGACGAGTTCTCCGACCAGGCGGCCGTCTTTGTCGAGCGCGGCGTTGGCCTGGGCGATGACGTACTTGCCTTCTTCGATGGCGGACAGGTAGTCGATCTGGTTCGTGACCTTGCCGTCGCTCACGCGGCGGTACGGGGTCTCGATGAAGCCGTACTCGTTGAGGCGCGCGTACAGCGCCAGCGAGTTGATCAGGCCGATGTTCGGACCTTCCGGCGTTTCGATCGGGCACACGCGGCCGTAGTGCGTGACGTGCACGTCACGCACCTCGAAGCCGGCGCGCTCGCGCGTCAGACCGCCCGGGCCCAGGGCCGAGACGCGGCGCTTGTGCGTGATCTCGGCGAGCGGGTTGGTCTGGTCCATGAACTGCGACAACTGCGACGCGCCGAAGAACTCCTTGAGCGCCGCGGAAATCGGCTTGGAGTTGATCAGGTCGTGCGGCATCAGCGGCTCTTGCTCGGCCTGGCCGAGGCGTTCCTTCACGGCCTTCTCGATGCGGGCGAGGCCGGTGCGGTACTGGTTCTCGGCCAGCTCACCCACGCAGCGCACGCGGCGGTTGCCCAGGTGATCGATGTCGTCCACTTCGCCACGGCCGTTGCGCAGGTCCACGAGGATCTTGACCACGGCCAGGATGTCTTCGTTGGACAGCACCATCGGGCCGGTCGCTTCGTTGCGGCCGACGCGGGCGTTGAACTTCATGCGGCCCACGCGCGACAGGTCGTACGTGTCCGGGTTGTAGAACAGGCGGTGGAACAGGGCCTGCACGGCGTCTTCGGTCGGCGGCTCGCCGGGGCGCATCATGCGGTAGATGGCCACGCGCGCGGCGAACTCGTCCACCGTTTCGTCGATGCGCAGGGTCTGGCTGATGTAGGCGCCCTGGTCGAGTTCGTTGGTGTAGATGCAGGCCAGGTCCTGGATGCCGGCGGTGCGCAGCTTCTTGAGCAGCGCTTCGGTCAGCTCGTCGTTGGCCTTGGCCAGGATCTCGCCGCTATCGGGGTCGACGATGTTCTTGGCGACCACGCGGCCCACCAGGAAGTCTTCCGGCACGCTGATGTGCGTGGTGCCCGACTGCTCGAGCTCGCGCGTGTGACGCACGGTGATGCGCTTGTCCTTGGCGACCACCACCTTGCCCGACTTGTCGGTGATGTCGAAACGCGCGACTTCACCGCGCAGGCGCTCGGGCACGAAGGCCATCTGTGCGCCGCTGTCCATCACGCGGAAGTGGTCGTTGACGAAGAAGTTGGCCAGGATGGATTCCGGCGTCAGGCCGATGGCCTTGAGCAGAATCGTCACCGGCATCTTGCGGCGGCGGTCGACACGGAAGAACAGCACGTCCTTCGGGTCGAACTCGAAATCCAGCCAGGAGCCGCGGTAGGGAATGATGCGAGCCGAGAACAGCAGCTTGCCCGAGCTGTGCGTCTTGCCCTTGTCGTGTTCGAAGAAAACGCCCGGCGAGCGGTGCAGCTGCGAGACGATCACACGCTCGGTGCCGTTGATGATGAACGAGCCCTTGTCCGTCATGAGCGGCACTTCGCCCATGTAGACCTCTTGCTCCTTCACTTCCTTGACCACCTTGCTTTGCGGCGTGGAGGATTCGCGGTCGTAGATGATGAGCTGCACGCGAGCGCGCACGGCGGACGCGAAGGTCAGGCCGCGCGTCTGGCACTCGCGCACGTCGAACGCGGGCTTGGCCAGGTTGTACTCGACGAACTTCATCTCGACGAAGCCGTTGTGCGAGACGATGGGGAACGCGGCTTCGAACGCGGCCTGCAGGCCCTCGTTGGTGCGTTGCTTGGGCAGCCGGTCGGCCTGCAGGAAAGCGGTGTAGGCGTCCTTCTGCATCTGCAGCAGGTACGGGATGGTGAGCACGTTCTCGCGCGTGCCGAAACTTTTTCGGATGCGCTTGCGTTCGGTGTACGAGTACTTCGATGCCATGAGATCTCCGGGCTTGAGGTCTTGGCGACTGGCGGCCAGCGGCGTGCGGCGCTGACGATCTTGGTGGCTGGCCTCTACCAACCGATGGCGGACGGCCCGCGCATTGCACGCGAGCCCGAACCAAGTGGTCTTCTGCAGTCGGGGTCAGAAAACACTTGAAAGCAGACTTGAATCGGGATTCAGGCCGGTTTTCAGGTGTGCTCTGAAAGCACACAAGGCTGGAGGCCCTTGCGAGCGCTCCAGCCTGCGGGGTCGAGCGGCTTACTTGAGCTCGGCCTTGGCGCCGGCTTCCACCAGCTTCTTCACGGCGGCCTCGGCGTCGGCCTTGGCAATCGCTTCTTTCACGTTCTTGGGCGCGCCGTCGACCAGGTCTTTGGCTTCTTTCAGGCCCAGACCGGTGATTTCGCGCACGGCCTTGATCACGCCGACCTTGTTGGCGCCGGCTTCGAGCAGCACGACGTTGAACTCGGTCTTCTCTTCGGCAGCGGCGGCGGCGCCACCACCACCAGCGGCGGCCGGGGCGGCCATCGCAGCGGCGCTCACGCCGAATTTCTCTTCGATGGCTTTCACCAGGTCGTTGAGTTCCATGACCGACATGCTGTCCAGCGCGGTCAGAAATGCGTCTTTATCGAATGCCATTTGGGTTTCCTATCAATCGGTTGATGTTTGCGGGACGCTGCGGCCATCAGGCGGCAGCGGTTTCGCCTTCGCCTCTTTTCGTGGCCAGCGCGCCGAGGACCACCGCGGTGCGGGAGATCGGCGACATGAGCAGGCCACAAAGCTGCGCAAGCAGGACCTCTTTCGAGGGGATGCTGGCGAGCTGCTTCACACCGTCGACGTCCAGCGCCTTGCCCGCGTAGACACCGCCGCGAATGACCAGCTTGTCGTTGGTCTTCGCGAAATCGGCCACCACTTTCGCGGCGGCCACGGGGTCTTCGGAGAAGCCGTAGACGAGCGGACCGGCCATCTTGTCGGCCACCACCTCGAACGCGCTGCCGGCGACCGCACGGCGGGCCAGGGTGTTTTTCAACACGCTCAGGCTCACACCGCTCTTGCGGGCGCTCACACGCAGCTGGTCCATGGAGGCGACCGTGATGCCGCGGTATTCCGCCATCACGAGGGTTTGAGCTTTGGCGGCGAGGCTGGTCACTTCATTGATGACCGCTTCTTTCTCACTGCGATTCAGACTCAAGGTTCACTCCTTCAATGTGCGGGGGCGTCGCCGCCGTCCACACGCCTCATTGCAGCGATTCAACCGATGTCCGAAACCCTGGGATTTCTTTCAGCGGCGGGATCGCCATCTGCGTTGGCCCCCGTGAGGGGAATTAAGTGCGCCGCAAGCGGCCCACACCAACGGTCTTGGATGGCTTCGGGGCACGCATTGCTGCACACCCAGAACCCACCACACCCGGGCGGCCGAAGCCACCCGAATTCTTCATGCCATCAAGCCGCCGAAACGGTCTGGGTGTCCACGCGGACGCCCACACCCATGGTCGACGAGACGGCCAGCTTGCGCAGGTACACGCCCTTGCTGGTGGCCGGCTTGGCTTTGTTCAGCGCATCGAGCAGCGCCAGCAGGTTGCCCTGCAGCTTGTCGGCGTCGAACGAGCGGCGACCGATCGTGCCGTGCACGATGCCGGCCTTGTCGACGCGGAACTGCACCTGACCGGCCTTGGCGTTCTTCACCGCGGTGGCGACGTCGGGCGTCACGGTACCGACCTTGGGGTTGGGCATCAGGCCACGGGGACCGAGCACCTGACCCAGCGTACCGACCACGCGCATCGCGTCGGGCGAGGCAATGACCACATCGAAGTTGATGTTGCCGGCCTTCACCTCGGCGGCCAGATCGTCCATGCCGACGATGTCGGCACCTGCGGCCTTGGCCTCTTCGGCCTTGGCACCCTGGGCGAACACGGCCACGCGCTTGGTCTTGCCGGTGCCGTTGGGCATCACGACAGCGCCACGCACCACCTGGTCGGACTTCTTGGCGTCCACGCCGAGCTGGATCGCCACGTCGATAGATTCATCGAACTTGGCGGTCGCGCATTCCTTGACGATCTTCAGCGCATCGGTCAGGGCGTACAGCTTGTTGCTGTCGACCTTGCCCTCGAAGGCTTTTTCTTTCTTGGTGAGCTTGGCCATTTACACGCCCTCCACGATCACGCCCATCGAACGGGCCGAACCCGCGATGGTCTTGACGGCTGCGTCGATGTCGGCAGCGGTCATGTCCTTCATCTTGGTCTTGGCGATTTCCTCGAGCTGGGCCCGGGTGATCTTGCCGACCTTGTTCTTGTTGGGCACCGAAGAGCCCTTGTCGAGCTTGATGGCCTTCTTGATCAAGGTGGTCGCCGGCGGCGTCTTGATGATGAAGGTGAAGCTCTTGTCCGCGAAGGCAGTGATCACCACGGGCAGCGGCAGACCGGGCTCGACGCCCTGGGTCTGGGCGTTGAACGCCTTGCAGAACTCCATGATGTTCAGGCCGCGCTGACCCAGCGCCGGACCGATCGGGGGAGAGGGGTTGGCCTTACCAGCTGGCACTTGCAGCTTGATGAAGCCGACGATTTTCTTCGCCATTTTTCAGCTCCTGCGAGTGCAAACGGTGGGTTTCACGCCACCTCCTCGCGGTTGAGGGCCCGGGAAAGACAACGGCGCTGGCGTCGGGCCGACCCGCCAGCGCCTGGAAACGATCAGGTCTTCTCGACCTGGCTGAATTCGAGCTCGACCGGCGTGGCGCGACCGAAGATGGTCACCGACACGCGCATCTTGTTCTTCTCGTAGTTGACCTCTTCAACGGTGCCGTTGAAGTCGGTGAAGGGGCCTTCCTTGACGCGCACGTACTCGCCAACCACGAACTCCACCTTGTGGCGCGGCTTGTCGGTACCTTCCTGCATCTGGCTGACAATCTTCTGGACGTCTTCCTCGGAAATCGGCACCGGACGGTTCTTGGCACCGCCGACGAAACCCGTCACCTTGTTGGTGTGCTTGATCAGGTGCCAGGTGTCGTCGTCCATCACCATTTCCACCAGCACGTAGCCGGGGAAAAACTTGCGCTCGGTGGTGCGTTTCTGGCCGTTCTTGACCTCGACCACCTCTTCGGTGGGCACGAGGATGCGGCCGAACTTGCTCTGCATGCCAGCGCGGGTGATGCGCTCGATGATGTTGCGCTCGGCCGCCTTCTCCATGCCCGAATAGGCATGCACCACGTACCAGCGCATGCCTTCGGTGGGGGCCATCTGGGCCACGGGCGTCTGTTGTTCGGTCATCGGATCATCTCCAGCCCAGGATCAGGTCGTAGAACACCCATTCCAGGGTCTTGTCGGTCAGCCACAGGAAGATGGCCATCACCACCACGAACACGAAGACGTAGGCGGTCATCTGCATGGCTTCCTTGCGGGCCGGCCACACCACTTTCTTGACCTCTTTCCACGAGTCGCGGCCAAAGGCGATCAGCTGTTTGCCCGATTCGGAAATGGCAAACACCACGACCCCCGCGACCAGCGCCACCAGCAGCGCACCCCATTGGGTGAGTGCGCCGCGACCAGCCAGCAGGTAGAAGGCCACGAAACCGCCCAGCACCAACGCAAAAGCCAAAGCGAGCTTGGCTTTGTCAGCGCCGGAAGAAACGGTTTGAACGTCGGAGGAGGCCATGTGGATTCAGACAATGGTTATCAAAACGCGGGCCGCACACCCAGAGGGCATGAGACACGCAAGCCCACCAGAGGTCTCAGCGACTTCGGTGGGCTTGTGGTCCACGAAACAGGAGTGGATCTGGTGGATACGGTTCCTGTCAGGTGGCAGGGGCAGAGGGAATCGAACCCCCAACCTTCGGTTTTGGAGACCGACGCTCTGCCAATTGAGCTATACCCCTACGCGACTGTTGTGCCCTGGTTGCCCCGGGCGATTACGCAATGATTTTTGCCACGACGCCGGCGCCGACGGTGCGACCGCCTTCGCGGATGGCAAAACGCAGGCCTTCTTCCATGGCGATCGGCGCGATCAGCTTCACGGTGATCGACACGTTGTCGCCCGGCATCACCATCTCCTTGCCTTCCGGCAGCTCGATGGCACCCGTCACGTCCGTCGTGCGGAAGT
>JACVCO010000020.1 GCA_016741995.1 Hydrogenophaga sp.
CGGGGCTTCAAGGGCGCCACGGGCACGCAGGCGTCGTTCCTGGCGCTGTTCAAGGGCGACGGCGCCAAGGTCGAGGAGTTCGAGCGCCGCGTGAGCGAGAAGCTGGGCTTCGGGCCCGACCGGCTGCGGCCCCCGACCCGCCCCGCCCCCCCCCCCCCCGCCCACCCCCCTGGACCGCCCCCCCCCGCCGTTCTTCAAGCAGGGCCCCTCGGCCCTGTCCAAGCTCATCGTTTTCAGCGCCGTGGCGCTGTTCCTCATGGTGGCCGACCTGCGCTTTCAGGTCACCGCCCCGGTGCGCGCCGCCCTGGCCACCGCGCTCTACCCGGTGCAATGGGCGGTGCTGCAGCCGGTGCACGCCGTTTCGGCGGCGGGCGGCTACTTCACGTCACTGCACCACGCCCAGCAAAGCGAACTCGACGCCCTGCGCCGGTTGACCGAACAAGCGGTGCGCAGCTCGCAGGTGGAACAGCTCGAGATCGAGAACCGGCGCCTGCGCGAGCTGCTGGCCATGCGCGAGCGCGCCAGCGCCCAGGCCATCGGCGCCCAGGTGCTGTACGACGCCGCCGACCCGTTCTCGCGCCGCGTGGTGATCGACCGCGGCCAGACGCACGGCGTACAGGCCGGCGCCCCGGTGATCGACGAAGCCGGCGTGCTGGGCCAGGTCACGCGGGTGTACCCGCTGGTGTCCGAGGTGAGCCTGCTGATCGACCGCGACCTGGCGATCCCCGTGCTCAACCCGCGCTCGGGCGCCCGCGCGCTGGCCTACGGGCAACCGGGTGACGGCGGCGGCCTGGAGCTGCGCTACACCTCGGTCGGCACCGACATCGCCCAGGGCGATCTGCTCACCACCAGCGGCGTGGACGCGGTCTACCCGCCCGGCCTGCCGGTGGCGCGGGTCACGCTGGTCGAACGCCAGAGCGGTTCGGCCTTCCTGCGCGTGCGCGCCGAACCGGTGGCGCGCGTGGATGGCGTGCTGCACGTGCTGGTGCTCGGCCCCGCGGGCGAACCACCGCCCCCACCACCGGCCACCACCCGCCATCCCGCGCCCGCCAGAAAGGGGGCCGCACCATGATCATGCGCCCCGGCCAGCAGTTGCTGCTGCCCGCCAACCCGCTCTTCATCTGGTTCAGCCTGGTCAGCGCGCTGGCGCTGAACATGCTGCTCAACATGGGCCTGTTCGGGCGCGCGGCCTGGGTGCCCGACGTGCTCGCCGTGGTGCTGGTGTTCTGGTGCGTGCACCAGCCGCTGCGCATCGGCGTCGGCACGGCCTTCTTCTTCGGTCTGGCCATGGACGTGCACCAGGGCGCGCTGCTGGGCCAGCACGCCCTCGCCTACACCGCCATGGCCTTCGGCGCCACGGCCATGCACCGGCGCTTGCTGTGGTTTCCGGTGCTGCAGCAGGCGATCCAGGTGCTGCCGCTGTTCGCGGTGGCCACCGTGCTGGCCATGCTGGTCCGCCTGCTGGCCGGCGGCAGCCTCCCGGGCTGGGACCACTTGCTGTCGCCGCTGATCGAGGCCATGCTCTGGCCAGTGGTGACGGTGATGCTGCTGGCCCCGCAGCGCCGCGCCCCCAACCCCGACGACAACCGGCCGCTGTGACCGGTCCATGCACGGGCGGACACCATGACTGAACTGCGCAACGTCGACGCCGATCTGGCCCAGTTCCGCAAGCGCGTGATCGTGATCGCGCTCGCGGTGCTGTTCGCCTTCGGCCTGATCGTTGCGCGCATGGTCTGGCTGCAGGTGATGCAGCACGAGGCCTACATGGCGCAGGCCGAGAGCAACCGCACCGCGGTGCTGCCGGTGGTGCCCAACCGGGGCCAGATCGTCGACCGCCACGGCCGCGTGCTGGCCAGCAACTACTCGGCCTACACGCTGGAGATCACGCCGTCGCAGGCGGGCGACGTGGACGCCACGCTCACCGCGCTGCGCGAACTGATCGAGATCTCGCCGCGCGACGAGCGCCGCTTCCGCAAGCTGATGGAAGAGTCGCACCGCTTCGACGCCGTGCCGGTGCGCACCCGCCTGAGCGACGAGGAGGTCGCGCGCTTCACCGCGCAGCGCTTCCGCTTCCCCGGCGTGGAGGTGCAGGCCAAGCTGCTGCGCCACTACCCCAACGGCGAAACCGCCAGCCACGTGGTGGGCTACATCGGCCGCATCAACCAGCGCGAGAAGGAGCTCATCGCCGACTGGCCCGAAGAAGACCAGGCCAACTACCGCGGCACCGAGTACATCGGCAAGCTCGGCGTGGAGCAGCAGCACGAGCAGACACTGCACGGCATCACTGGCTTCGAGCGCGTGGAAACCTCGGCCGGCGGGCGCGCGGTGCGGTCGCTCGCGGCCACCGCGCCCACCCCCGGTGACACCATGGTGCTCACCATCGACGCGAAGCTGCAGCACCTGATCGAGGCGCTCTACGGCGATCGCCGCGGCGCGCTGGTGGCGATCGACCCGCGCAACGGCGAGGTGCTGGCCTTCGTCTCCAAACCCACCTTCGACCCCAACCTCTTCGTCGAAGGCATCGACGTGGAGAACTGGCGCGCGCTCAACGAGTCGATCGACAAGCCGCTGCTCAACCGCGCGCTGCGCGGCACCTACCCGCCGGGCTCCACCTACAAACCCTTCATGGCGCTCGCGGCGCTCGAAACCGGCGCGCGCAAGGCCGAGACCGTGATCAACGACCCGGGCTACTGGATGCTGGGCAACCACCGCTTCCGCAGCCATGGCGATGGCGGCCTGGGCGCGGTGGATCTGCGCCGCAGCATCATCAAATCCAGCAACGTCTACTACTACTCGCTCGCCAACGAGATGGGCGTGGACGCGATGCACGACTTCATGAAGCCGCTGGGCTTCGGGCAGGTCACGGGCATCGACCTCAAGGGCGAACTGCGCGGCGTGCTGCCCAACCAGGCCTGGAAGCGCGCCACCTACAAAACGGCCGAGCAGCAGCGCTGGTACGCGGGCGAGACCATCTCGCTGGGCATCGGCCAGGGCTACAACAACTTCTCGATGCTGCAGGTGGCGCACGCCATGGCCACGCTGGCCGGTGGTGGCGTCAAGTACAAGCCGCACCTCACGCTGGCGCGGCGCAACCCGCTCACGGGTCAGCGCCAGGAAGAAGCCAAGCCCGAAGGCGAAGCGCTGGGCTACAAACCCGAGCACCTGCGCGCCGTGCTCAGCGCCATGCAGGCCGTCACCATCGAAGGCACCTCGGCCCGCGTGTTCGCGGGCGCCGGCTACACCAGCGGCGGCAAGACGGGCACGGCCCAGGCCGTCACCATCGGCCAGCGCGAACGCTACGACGCGAAGAAGCTCGAGGAGCACCAGCGCGACCACTCGCTCTACGTGGCGTTTGCGCCAGCCGATGCGCCGCGCGTGGTGCTGGCGGTGGTGGTGGAAAACGCCGGCTTCGGTGCCGCCGCCGCCGCACCGATCGCGCGCCGCGTGTTCGACTACCTGCTGCTCGACCAGTACCCGAGCGAGCAGGACATCGCGGCGCTGCAGGCCGGCCAGGGCGGCCCGCCCATCGGCGCGCCACGCAAGGTCAGCGACGTGCCCTGGCCGCCCACGCCGACCGTGCCGTCGGTGGACGCCGCCCAGTAGTCCTGCGGCGCGTCACCGGCCGGGGGCGTCACTTCACCCAGGCGTCGTAGGTCGTCTTGAGGATCAGGGCCGTCACCACCACGACGAACACCCAGCGCACGAAACCGCTGCCGTGCTTGAGCGCCAGCCGCGTGCCGAGCAGGCTGCCCGCCACGTTGGCCACCGCCATCACCAGCGCGTAGTGCCACCACACGTGGCCCTTGATCGCGAACAGCAGCAGGGCCGCCAGGTTGGAGGCGGTGTTGAGCAGCTTGGCGCTGGCGCTCGCGTGCAGGAAATCGAAGCCGAGCCAACGCACGAACAGGAAGACGAAGAAGCTGCCGGTGCCCGGGCCGAAAAAGCCGTCGTAGAAGCCGATGGTGGCGCCCAGCAGGCCGGCCGCGGCCGTGAGGCGCCGGCCCGAGAAGGTGGGCGCATGCGCGCGCCCGAGTTCCTTGCGCATCAGCGTGTAGAGCAACACGCCGCCCAGCACGAAGGGCAGCGCACGGCGCAGGAAATCGGGCGAGACCACCGTCACCGTCCACGCGCCGGCCAGCGCGCCCGCAAAGGCCAGTCCCGCGGCCGGCAGCAGCGCGGCCCAGGGCATGTCCACGCGCCGTGCGTACTGGGCGGCGGCCGCGGCCGTGCCCCACACGGCGGCGCCCTTGCCGGTACCGAGCAGCGTGGCCGGGTGGGCGGTGGGAAAGATCGCGAACAGCGCGGGCACCAGCACCAGCCCGCCGCCGCCCACGATCGCATCGATGAAACCGGCCAGCAACGAGGCGGCCGAGACAAACAGCAATTCCATGGCGGCCGCGATTGTCGCTGCCCGGCCGACGACGCCCGCGGAACTGGCGCGGCACCAAAAGAAAAGAGCCGACCTTGTGGGTCGGCTCTTTCGGTGTCATGCGCCGGTGAGGCACGTCCGGCGTTTTGTCGTCTCCTCGGTCTCCAGGGCCCGGATGCCCTGTGGGCTCCAGCAATCCCCGCAATGTAGCCGCCCGCACCGGCCGGGTGCATCGGGGGTTTCCCTTGCACCGCAACAGCCACTGGCACAGGAAATGCTGAGCGCGCCCAACAACGTTGGGGGATATTCGATGCACCAAAAGCGACTTTCGGGCCGCAAGGCCTTGTTTTGCCTGCCACAGGCGCTCCGTTTCGTGAAGCAGGTCACGCCGGCGGTGGTGGCCGCCCTGCCCGCACTGGCCTGGGGCGAGGCCCTCACCGGCCCGGGTCTCGTGGCGACGGACGGTCTGGACGGCGCCGACGCCGCCTGGGTCATGGTCAGCACCGCGCTGGTGGTGCTGATGACGCTGCCGGGCATTGCCCTGTTCTACGGCGGCATGGTGCGCCGCTTCAACGTCATCAACACCCTGGCCAGCGTGGTGGCGATCGCCGCGCTGGTGAGCCTGCTCTGGTTCGCCCTCGGCTACTCGCTGGCGTTCACGCCCGGTGGCGCGCTGGGCGGCTTCATCGGCGGGCTCGGGCGCGCCGGCTTCGCGGGGCTGGACTTCCTCGGCTCGGCGGGCCAGGTGGCGGTGAGCCACGTGGCGCCGCACCTGCCGGAATCGGTGTTCGCCATGTTCCAGCTCAGCTTCGCGGTCATCACCTGCGCGCTGGTGGTGGGGGCGCTGGTGGAGCGCATGAAGTTCGGCGTGCTGCTGGGTTTCATGGGCCTGTGGCTGATCCTGGTCTACGCCCCGATCGCGCACTGGGTGTGGGAACCGGGGGGCTGGCTGGCGCAACTGGGCGCGCTCGATTTCGCGGGCGGCGCGGTGGTGCACATCAACGCGGGTGCGGCGGCCCTGGTCTGCGCCTACGCGCTGGGGCCGCGCCAGGGCTACGGGCGCGAACCCTTCCTGCCGTTCAACCTGGGGCTCACCATGGCCGGCACCGGCCTGCTGTGGGTGGGCTGGTTCGGCTTCAACGGCGGCTCGGCCCTCGCGGCCGACGGCCGCGCGGGGCTGGCGATCGCGGTCACGCACATCGCGGCGGCGGCGGGCGCGCTCACCTGGATGGCCGCCGAGTACTGGGCGCGCAAGCGCGCCACCTTGCTGGGCCTGTGCTCGGGCGTGGTGGCGGGCCTGGTGGCCATCACGCCGGCCGCCGGTTTCGTGAGCCCGCGCTCGGCGCTGCTCATCGGCATCGTGGCGGGCCTGGCCTGCTACTGGGGCGCCACGGGCCTCAAGCGCCTGCTGCGCGCCGACGACTCGCTCGACGTGTTCGGCGTGCACGGCGTGGGCGGCCTGGTGGGCGCGCTGCTCACCGGGGTGCTGGCCGATCCGGCGATCGGGGGGGCGTCGGGCAACGTGCTCACGCAGCTCGTGGCCTGCCTGGCGGTGCTGGCCTACAGCCTGGGCATGACCACCGTGGTGCTGTTCATCGTCTCGCGCTTCGCGGGCCTGCGCGTGCGCGAAGGCGACGAGCGCCAGGGGCTGGACCTCTCGGTGCACAACGAAAAACTCGGCGGATGAGCAGCGCCTCCAACGAGCTCTTCGCGACCGCGGCGCACCTGCACGTGCTGCTGCGGCGCAAGACCGGCCGCGTCACCGACACCGAGTGGCTGACGGTGAACCCCGAGTACGCGCGCGAAATCGTGCGCTACACGCGCGAGAAGGCCCAGATCGATGGCCACGCCGAACTGCTACCGCTCGCCGACAAGCTGGAGGCGGCCATCGTCTCGATGGGGGCCGCGCCCCGCAAGACGCTGCTGGAGGTGGCGGCCGATGCGCTGCGCGCGGGCAGCGCGCCACCGGCCCCGGGCGACGAGCGCTACGTGGGCGGGCTGCGCTGAGGCCGCTCAGAGCCCGTCGCGGATCCAGCGCGCGGCCTTCTCCGCGATCATCAGGGTCGGGCTGTTGGTGTTGCCGCTGGTGATGGTGGGCATCACGCCCGCGTCGACCACACGCAGCGCCGCGATGCCACGCACGCGCAGGTGGCCGTCCACCACCGCGGTGTTGTCGTTGGCGTTGCCCATCTTCGTGGTGCCCACGGGGTGGAAGATGGTGCTCGCGATGTCGCCCGCCAGGCGCGCGAGTTCTTCGTCGCTCTGGTACTGCGGGCCGGGCTTGAATTCCTCGGGCTTGTAAGGCGCGAGCGCCGGCTGCGCCACGATGCGCCGCGTCACGCGCAGGCTGTCGGCCGCCACGCGGCGGTCGTCCTCGGTGGCGAGGTAGTTGGGCGCGATGGCGGGGGCGGCCTCGGGCGCAGCGCTGGTGATGCGCACATGCCCACGGCTCGACGGGTTGAGGTTGCACACGCTCGCGGTGAACGCGGGGAAGGCGTGCAGCGGCTCGCCAAACGCGTCCAGGCTGAGCGGCTGCACGTGGTACTCGAGGTTGGCGTGCGGCTGCGCCGGATCGCTGCGCGTGAACGCGCCCAGCTGGCTCGGCGACATGCTCATCGGCCCGCTGCGCGTGAGCGCGTATTCCAGGCCGATCTTCGCCTTGCCCCAGAGCGAACTGGCCAGCGTGTTGAGCGTGCGCGCGCCCTGCACCTTGTAGACGGCGCGGATCTGCAGGTGGTCCTGCAGGTTCTCGCCCACGCCGGGCAGATCGTGTTGCACACCGATGCCATGGCGTTGGAGCAGCGCCGCCGGCCCCACGCCCGAGCGCTGCAGGATCGCGGGCGAGCCGATGCTGCCGGCGCTGAGCACCAGCTCCTGCGTGGCGCGCACGCTCACGCGCTCGCCGCCACGCCGCAGTTCGGCACCGGTGCAGCGCAAGGCACCGCTCGCATCGCGCTCGATCGTGAGGCGCTCGGTGAGCGTCTCGGTCCACACGGTGAGGTTGGGACGGTGCTGCACCGGGCGCAGGAACGCCTTGGACGCGTTCCAGCGCCAGCCGGCTTTCTGGTTCACCTCGAAATAGCCCACGCCTTCGTTGTCCCCGGCGTTGAAGTCGGCCGTGGCGGGCACGCCGGCCTGCTGCGCGGCCTGCGCGAAGGCGTCGAGGATGTCCCAGCGCAGGCGCTGCTTCTCGATGCGCCACTCGCCGGTGCTGCCCAGGCGGCCGTGGCCGTGCAGCTTCGCGAAAGCCTCGTCGGCGTGCGCGGCATCCAGGCGGTGGTGGTCTTCGTGCGCGCGAAAGTCGGGCAGGCAGTTGTCCCAGCGCCAGGCCTCGTCGCCCGTGGCGTCGGCCCAGTGGTCGTAGTCGCGCCGCTGGCCACGCATGTAGATCATGCCGTTGATGCTGGAGCAGCCGCCCAGCGTCTTGCCACGCGGGTAGCGCAGGCGCCGCCCGTTCAGGCCGGGGTCGGGCTCGGTCTGGTAGAGCCAGTCGGTGCGCGGGTTGCCGATGCAATAGAGGTAGCCCACCGGGATGTGGATCCAGTGGTAGTCGTCCTTGCGCCCGGCCTCCACCAGCAGCACGCGCTTGGTCGGATCGGCGCTCAGGCGATTCGCCAGCAGGCACCCTGCGGTGCCCGCGCCGATGACGATGAAGTCGAAGCTGGTGTCGCTCATGCCTTGTCTCGCTCTCGTTGTTGTCTGTCGCGCCGCTGGCGCGCGGGGCCGTTACTTCGCCGTCGGCATGACGAACTCGGCGCCCTTGCCGATGCTCTCCGGCCAGCGCTGCATGATCGACTTCTGCTTCGTGTAGAAGCGAACGCCCTCTTCGCCATACGCGTGCATGTCGCCGAACAGGCTCTTCTTCCAGCCGCCGAAGCCGTGCCAGGCCATGGGCACGGGGATCGGCACGTTGATGCCCACCATGCCCACCTGGATGCGCCGCGCGAACTCGCGCGCCACGTTGCCGTCGCGCGTGAAGCACGAGACGCCGTTGCCGAACTCGTGGTCGTTGATGATCTGCACCGCCTGCGCGAAATCGGGCACACGCACGCAGCTGAGCACGGGGCCGAAGATCTCTTCCTTGTAGATCTTCATGTCGGTGGTGACGTGGTCGAACAGCGTGCCGCCCATCCAGAAGCCCCTGGCGGTGTCGGCGCCGGCCTTCGAACCGTCGAAGCCTCGGCCGTCCACCAGCAGCTTGGCGCCTTCCTTCGCGCCCGCTTCGATGTAGCCGCTGATGCGCGCGTGCGCCGCGGCCGTGACGATGGGGCCCATTTCGGCCGCGAGGTTCATGCCGTCGAGCACCTTGAGCGTCTTCGTGCGTTCGATCAGCTTGGGCATGATGCGCTCGCCCACATCGCCCACCAGCACCGCCACGCTGATGGCCATGCAGCGCTCGCCCGCGCTGCCGTAGGCCGCACCGATCAGCGCGTCCACCGCCTGGTCGAGGTCGGCGTCGGGCATCACCACCATGTGGTTCTTGGCGCCGCCCAGGGCCTGCACGCGCTTGCCGTGGTGCGCGCCGGTTTCGTAGATGTAGTTCGCGATCGGTGTGGAGCCAACGAAGCTCACCGCCTTCACGTCGGGGTGCACCAGCAGCGCGTCCACGGCCTCCTTGTCGCCCTGCACCACGTTGAACACGCCATCGAGCAGGCCGGCCTGCTTGAGCAGCTCGCCCATGAAGAGCGCCGGCGTCGGGTCGATCGGGCTGGGCTTGAGCACGAAGCTGTTGCCGGCGGCGATGGCGACCGGGAACATCCACATGGGCACCATCACCGGGAAGTTGAACGGCGTGATGCCGGCCACCACGCCCAGCGGCTGGCGCAACGTCCAGTTGTCCATGCCGGTGGAGACCTGGTCGGTGAAATCGCCCTTGAGCAGTTGGGGAATGCCGCAGGCGAACTCGATGATGTCGATGCCGCGCGCCACCTCGCCCTGTGCGTCGGTGAACACCTTGCCGTGCTCGCTGGTGATCAGCCTGGCCAGCGTGTCCTTGTGCTGGTTCACGAGCTCGAGGAACTTGAACATCACGCGCGCGCGGCGGATCGGCGGCGTGTCGGCCCAGGCCGGGAAGGCGGCCTGGGCGGCGGCCACGGCGGCGTTCACGTCGGCCGCGTTGGCCAGGGCCACGCGCCCGGTGACGGCGCCGGTGGCGGGGTTGGTCACGTCCTGCACGCGTGCCGAGGTGCCGGGCTGCACACGGCCATTCACGAAGTGGTGGATCGGCTGGGGGGCGGTCGTCATGGCGGTCTCCGGGCGGTGTTCGAGGGGATTCGGGGAGTTCGGGGGCTCGGGCCAGTTTAGGCACGCCCCCTCGCCGCGCCTAGACCCATGGCTTGAACGCATTGTTTGCAGTAGTGAACAATGCAGACATGAAAGCCGAAAAAGTCGAAGCCCTCTGGGCGCATCTGCACTGGCTCACCGTGCTGGCACAGCAGGGCAGCTACACCGCGGCCGCGCAGCGGCTGGGCGTGAGCAAGGCCGCCATGAGCCAGCACATCGCCGAACTCGAACGCGCCGCGGGTGTGTCGCTGGTGCAGCGCACCACGCGCAGCGTGCGCCTCACCGAAGCGGGCCAGCGCCTGGTCGACGGCCTGCGCGACCCGTTCGAGCGCATCGCACAAAGCTTTTCCAGCGTGCGCGACCTGGCCGAGCTGCCGGCCGGGCGCGTGCGCGTCACCGCGCCCGTGGCCTTCGCGCGCCAGCAGCTCGTGCCGCGCATCGCCGATTTCCTGCGCGCCCACCCCGGCATCCGGGTCGAGCTCGACATGTCGGACCGCCTGAGCTCGCTCGCCACCGAGGGCTTCGACCTCGCGATCCGCCACACCGCCGCGCCGCCCGACACGCACGTGGCCTGGACGCTGTGCGCCACGCGCCCGGTGCTGGTGGCCAGCCGCGCCTACCTGCGCCGCCGCGGCACACCCGCCACGCCGCAAGACCTGGCGCAACACGATTGCCTGCACTACCCGCGCGGGCAGGACACGCCGGCCTGGCACTTCCAGCCCGCCGACGCGCGCCGCAAGGCCGGCGTGCCGCGCACCACCATCGCCGTGGCCGGCCCGTTCAGCGCCAACAACAGCGAAGCCCTGCGCGACGCCGCCATCGCGGGCCTGGGCATCGCGCTGGTGCCCGACTTCAGCGCGCAGGTGGCGTTGCAGAGCGGCAAGCTGGTCGAGGTGCTCGACGGCTGGGAATCGGTGGGCGCCTTCAGCCCGCACATCTACGCCATCCGCCCGTACGCGAGCCATGTGCCGCGCGCGGTCACGGTGTTCGTGGGGTGGCTGCGCGGGGCGCTGGCCGAGGGCTTCGGGGCGCGGGGCTGACGGCCGGGATATGCCGCGGCGCGATACGCCTCAGATGTTTTGGTCATAAACAACCAAAAACGTATTCGTTCCTTATTGGTGACGTTCCCGGGAACATCGCGGCCTCGCTGCTCAGGGCAGTGCCGCCAACCCGAACAAGGAACTTCTCATGACCACCCGCCGCCACCTCATTCAAACCCTGGGCGCCGCCGCGCTCACGCTGGGCATCGGTGCCGCCCAGGCCCAGCCCGCGCCCGTCACGCTGCTCAACGTCAGCTACGACCCGACGCGCGAGTTCTACGTCGAATACAACGCCGCCTTCATCAAGCAGTGGAAGGCGAAGACCGGCCAGGACGTGACGATCAAACAGTCGCACGGGGGCTCGGGCCGCCAGGCGCGCTCCATCATCGACGGCCTGGACGCCGACGTGGCCACGCTCGCCCTGGCCGGCGACACCGACGCCCTGCACAGCAACGGCCAGTGGATCCCGAAAGACTGGCAGAAGCGCCTGCCGCTCAACAGCTCGCCGTACACCTCCACCATCGTGCTGGTCACGCGCGCGGGCAACCCCAAGAACATCAAGGACTGGGACGACCTGATCCGCCCCGACGTCAAGGTCATCACGCCCAACCCCAAGACCTCGGGTGGCGCGCGCTGGAACTACCTGGCCGCTTGGGAATTCGCCAAGCGCAAGTACGGCAGCGATGCCAAGGCACAGGAGTTCGTGGCCAAGCTCTACGCCAACGTGCCCGTGCTCGACACCGGTGCGCGCGGCTCCTCGGTGACCTTCGCGCAGCGCGCCCAGGGTGATGTGTTCATCTCCTGGGAGAACGAGGCCTACCTGCTGGAGAAGGAGTTCGGCAACAAGGTCGACTTCATCTACCCCTCGCTGTCCATCCTGGCCGAACCCGCCGTGACCCTCGTCGACAAGAACGTCGACAAGAAGGGCACGCGCGCCGTGGCGCAGGCCTACCTCGAGTACCTCTACACCGAAGAGGCGCAGGACATCATCGGCAAACACTTCTACCGCCCGACATCGGCCAAAGCCCAGGCCAAGTACGCCAAGCAGTTGCCCAAGCTCAACCTGTTCAAGATCGAGGACGCCTTCGGCGGCTGGGAGCAGGCGGCCAAGGTGCACTTCTCCGACGGCGGCACCTTCGACCAGATCTACACCAAGAAGTAAGAAGCCGCGCGCTGTCACGCACCGTCAGGGATCTTCACCGTGTCCGTTCTCCTCATCGCCGGCAGCCCGTCCGAGCACTCGCGCTCGGCGGCCCTGCTCGACGCCGTCGCCAAACGCCTCGGCCTGCGCCAGGCCCTGATCGACCGCCTGCGCATCCGCGATCTGTCGCCCCAGGCGCTGCTGCTGGCCGACACCACGCACAAGTCGGTGCAGCACGCGCTGGCGCAGATCGAGTCGGCGCGCGCGGTGGTGGTGGCCACGCCGGTCTACAAGGCGGCGTACAGCGGCGTGCTCAAGGTCTTCCTGGACCTGCTGCCGCAGAACGGGCTGCAGGGCAAGGCGGTGCTGCCCCTGGCCACGGGGGGCAGCCCGCACCACATGCTCGCGCTCGACTACGCGCTGCGCCCCGTGCTGCAGTCGCTCGGTGCGCGCCACATCCTGCCCGGCGTGTACGCGAGCGACGCGCAACTGCCCAAGGACGACGACGGCGGCTACGGCACCACGCCCGATATCGACCAGCGTCTGGACGACGCGGTCCACCACCTGCTGCAGGACGGCCTGCGAATGCCGCCCTCGGGCGCCTTCGCACCGGTGCCGTTCGCGCAGGTGCGATGTAGCGTCTGAACGCGGCGCCCGCGCGGCGCCGATTCCCTCCGCCCCCAACGCCAGCCTGTCCTGATCGCCGCCGCCACGCGGTGGTCGGGCCCCCTGTTGCCCGCTCACGGCGCACGCCGCCGCAAGGAACCGCCATGTCCTCCGTCACCCAAACGCCCGACACCCAACCGCAAGGCCTCGCGGCCGAGCCCTCGACCGCTCCACCCAACCGCCGGCTCGGCGCCGCGGTGTTGATCGCCATCGCACTGGCCGTGGCCGTGCTGCTGTGGTTCTGGCCCGTGCCCGGCCACGCCCAGACCCCGCCGAACGCGCGCGGCGAGCTGCGCATCGGCTTCCAGAAATCGGCCAGCCTGTTCGTGCTGCAGAAGGCGCAAGGCACGCTGGAGAAGAAGCTCGCGCCACTGGGCTTCGGCGTGAAGTGGGTCGAGTTTCCCGCCGGCCCGCAACTGCTCGAAGGCCTCAACGTCGGCGCGGTCGACGTGGGCTACGTGGGTGAAGCGCCACCGATCTTTGCGCAGGCCGCGGGCGCGCAGTTCGTCTACTTCGGGTACGACCCGGCCGCCCCGCAGGCCGAGGCCATCCTGGTGACGAAGGATTCGCCCATCAGGAGCGTGGCCGAGCTCAAGGGCAAGAAGGTCGCGCTCAACAAGGGCAGCAACGTGCACTACCTGCTGGTCAAGCAGCTCGAGAAGCACGGCCTGAAGTTCACCGACATCGAGCCCATCTACCTCGCCCCGGCCGACGGCCGCGCCGCCTTCGAGAGCAAGCGCGTCGACGCCTGGGTGATCTGGGACCCGTTCCAGGCCGCGGCCGAGAAAGCCGTGGGCGCGCGCGTGCTGGCCGACGGCACCGGTGGCGTGGTCAACAACTACCAGTACTACCTGGGGGCGCGCAACTTCGTGACGAAGAACCCCAAGGTGATCGAGGCGCTGTTCGCCGACTCGGTGGAACAGGGCATCTGGCTCAAGAAGAACCTGCGCCAGGCGGCCGAACTGATCGCGCCGCTGCAGGGCCTGCCGGTGGACGTGGTCGAGCTCGCGCTGCAGCGCTACCAGTTCAACGTCAAGCCGATCACCGCCGCCGTGGCCGCCGACCAGCAAAAGATCGCCGACACCTTCTTCGAACTCAAGCTGATCCCCAAGGCCATCAAGGTCAGCGAAGCGGTCGTGGTCTCGGCGCCCTGAACACCCCCACCCAAGGAATCCCGCCATGACCTCCGCCACCCCCAACCGCCGCCGCCTGGTGCTCGGCACCGTGGGCGCTGCCGCCCTCACCGCCCTGCCTTCGCTGCACGCCCAACCTGCGCAGCGCACGCTGCGCGTCGGCCACCAGAAAGGTTTCCTGAGCCTGCTCAAGGGCCGCGGCACGCTGGAGCAGCGCCTCGCCCCGCTGGGCGTGAAGCTCACCTGGACCGAGTTCACGGCCGGCCCGGTGCAGCTCGAAGCGCTCAACGTCGGCTCGATCGACTTCGGCGACGTGGGCGAGGCCCCGCCGATCTTTGCGCAGGCCGCGGGCGCACCGCTGGCCTACGTGGCCGCCACCGTGCCGCGCCCCGCCACCGAGGCGGTGCTGGTACCGAAGGACTCGGCCATCCAGTCCGTGGCCGAGCTCAAGGGCAGGAAGGTCGCCTACAACAAGGGCTCCAACGTCCATTACTTCCTGGTCAAGCTGCTGGAGAAGCACGGCCTGAAGTACGAGGACGTGCAGTCCGTCTTCCTGCCACCCGCCGACGCGCGCGCCGCCTTCGAGCGCGGCGCCGTCGACGCCTGGGTGATCTGGGACCCGTTCCTGGCCGCGGCCGAGGTGGGCCTGGGCGGCCGCATCCTGGCCGACGCCACCGGCGTGGTGAACAACCGCGCCTACTACTTCTCCTCGCTCGACTACGCGGCCAGGAACGCGGACGTGCTCAAGGTCGTGGTCGAGGAGATCAACAAGCTCGACCAGTGGGGCAGCGCCCACCGCGACGCGCTCGCCGCCGAGTTCGCGCCGCTGTGGGGCCTGCCCAAGCCGGTGGTGGACCGTTCGGTGGGCCGTCAGGTCTACGGCACCGGCCCCATCACCAAGGCCGTTCTGCAGGAGCAGCAGGTGATCGCCGACACCTTCTTCAACCTCAAGCTGATCCCGAAGCGCATCAACGTGCTCGATGCCGCTGTCAACGCCGTCTGAGGCCATCGCCATGTCGCTCAACATCTTCTGGTTCATCCCCACGCACGGCGACAGCCGCTACCTCGGCACCGCCGAGGGCGCGCGCGCGCTCAACCACGACTACCTGAAGCAGGTGGCGCAAGCCGCCGACAGCCTGGGCTATGAGGGCGTGCTGATTCCCACCGGCCGTTCCTGCGAAGACCCGTGGGTGGTGGCCGCCAGCCTGCTGCCCGTGACGCAGCGCCTGAAGTTCCTGGTGGCCGTGCGCCCCGGCCTGCACCAACCCGCGCTCGCGGCGCGCATGGCCGCCACCTTCGACCGCCTCTCCAACGGCCGGCTGCTGATCAACCTCGTCACCGGCGGCGACCGCGCCGAACTCGAAGGCGACGGCGTGTTCCTCGACCACGAGAAGCGCTACGAGCAGTCCGCCGAGTTCATCCGAATCTGGCGCGAGATCCTCACGCGCAGCCACAACGGCGAGACCTTCGACTTCGACGGCGAGCACCTGCAGGTGAAGGGCGCGAAGCTGTTCTTCCCGCCGCTGCAGCAGCCGCACCCGCCGGTGTACTTCGGCGGCTCGTCCGAGGCCGCGCACGAGCTGGCCGCCGAGCAGGTCGACACCTACCTGACCTGGGGCGAACGCCCCGCTGACGTGGCGAAGAAGGTGGCCGACGTGCGCGCGCGCGCCGCGAAGCACGGCCGCACGGTGAAGTTCGGCATCCGCCTGCACGTGATCGTGCGCGAGACGGAAGAAGAGGCCTGGGCCGACGCCGACCGCCTGATCAGCCGCCTCGACGACGAGGTGGTGAACAAGGCGCAGGCCGCGTTCGCGAAGATGGATTCGGAAGGCCAGCGCCGCATGGCCGCGCTGCACGCGGGCGGCGGCAAGCGCACGCGCGCCGACCTGGAGATCAGCCCCAACCTGTGGGCCGGCGTGGGCCTGGTGCGCGGCGGTGCCGGCACTGCGCTCGTGGGCAACCCGCAGCAGGTGGCCGCGCGCATCCAGGAGTACGCCGAGCTGGGCCTGGAGAACTTCATCTTCTCGGGCTACCCGCACCTCGAAGAGGCCTACCGCTTCGCCGAGCTGGTGTTCCCGCTGCTGCCGCGCAGCGTGCAACAGAAGCTGCCGGGCCAGGTGCTCACCGGCCCCTTCGGCGAAACGGTCGCCAACGTGTTCGTGCCGCGCGCGGCGCAAAGCTGAGCACGGGCCATGGGCGTCGAACGCATCGACCACGTGCAGTTGCCCTTTGCCGGGCCACTGCAGGCGCAGCTGCGCCACTTCTACGGCCGCCTGCTGGGCCTGAGCGAGGTGCGGCTGGACGCCACGCAGACGCTGCGCTTCGTGGCCGGCACGCAGCGCATCGACCTCGCGCCCAGCGAATGGAACGCGCGCCTGAGTGCGCCGGGCCACCTCGCGCTGCACGTGCGCAACCTGCCCGGCCTGCGCGCCAACCTGCTCGACGCCGGCCTGGCCATCGACGAGACCCACCCCCTGCCGGGGCACTGGCGCCTGTATGTGGACGACCCCGCGGGCAACACGGTGGAACTGCTGGAACCCGCCCACGAACCTGGAGCACACGCATGAGTGGCAGCGCCACCCCTTCCCTGAACACCCCCCTGCGCGAAGCGGCCGTGGGCCATGTGCGCGAGCTGCCCGTGGGCCCGGTGCCGGTTTCGCCCGACGCGCCGTCCGACAGCGTGGCCCCGCTGCTGTTGAGCGCGCTCAGGGCCGGTGGCCGCCGCGCCCTGCCCTGGCTGGTGCCGGTGGTGCTGGTGATCGCGTGGCAGCTCTCGGCCTCGCTGGGCTGGCTCTCGTCGCGCGTGCTGCCCGCGCCGTGGGATGTGCTGGCCGCGTTCTGGACGCTCGCCGAATCGGGCGAACTCTGGACGCACGTGAAGGTGAGCGCGGGCCGCGCGCTGCTGGGCCTGGCCATCGGCGGCGGCCTGGGCCTGCTGCTGGGCCTGCTCACCGGCTCGGTGCGCTTCTTCGAGACGCTGCTCGACTCCACGATCCAGATGATCCGCAACATCCCGGCGCTGGCCATGATCCCGCTGGTCATCCTGTGGTTCGGCATCGACGAGGCGGCCAAGCTGTTCCTCATCGCGGTGGCGGTGTTCTTCCCGATCTACCTCAACACCTACCACGGCATCCGCAACGTGGACCCGGGCCTGATCGAGATGGGCCGCACCTACGGCCTCTCGCGCTGGGGCCTGTACACGCAGGTCATCCTGCCCGGCGCGCTCTCTTCCATCCTGGTGGGTCTGCGCTTCTCGCTCGGCCTCATGTGGGTGATCCTGATCGTGGCCGAGACCATCTCCGCGCAGGCCGGCATCGGCTACCTCACGATGAACGCGCGCGAGTTCCTGCAGACCGACATCGTGCTCGTCGGCATCCTGCTCTACGCCGCGCTCGGCAAGCTGGCCGACGTGCTGGCGCGCGCGCTCGAACGCGGCTGGCTGCGCTGGCACCCGGGCTACCAGGCCCCCTGAACACCCCCCACTCGAAGAGACACACACCATGAAGCACCCGCTCGACACCTCCCTCACCCGCCGCGGCGCCATCGGTGCGCTCGGCGCCCTCGCCGGCGGCCTCGCACTCGCGCAGGGCAACGCGCCGCGCACCGTGCGCCTGGGCTACCAGAAGTCGTCCACGCTGATCGCGGTGCTGCGCCTGCAAGGCACGCTGGAGCAGCGCCTGGCGCCGCTGGGCACCACGCTGAGCTGGCACGAATTCACCAGCGGCCTGCCGCTGCTCGAAGCGCTCAACCTCGACAACCTGGACGTGAGCGCCGACGTGGCCGACACCGTGCCGGTGTTCGCGCAGGCCGCGGGCGCGCAGCTCACCTTCGTCGCGCAAGAGGCGCCTTCGCCCACCGCGCAAGCCATCCTGGTGCGCCACGACTCGCCCATCAAAAGCGTGGCCGAGCTCAAGGGCAAACGCGTGGGCTTTGCCAAGGCCGCGGGCGTGCACTACCTGCTCATCGCCGCGCTGGAGAAAGCCGGCCTGTCCTTCGCCGACATCGAGCCCGCCTACCTCACGCCGGCCGACGGCCGCGCCGCCTTCGAGCGCGGTGCGATCGACGCCTGGGTGGTGTGGGACCCGTTCCTCTCCGCCGCACAGCGCCAGGCCAACGCCCGCGTGCTCTCCGACGGCACGGGCCTCGCCTCCTACCAGCGCTACTACCTGGCCAGCACGCGCTTCGCGACCGCGCGGCCCGACGTGCTCAACGTGATCTACACCGAGCTGGAAAAGACCGGCCGCTGGGTCAAGCAGAACCCGAAGGAAGCGGCCGCGCTGCTCGCGCCCTTCTGGGGGCTGGACGCCGGCATCGTGGAGCAGGCCAACGGCCGGCGCAGCTACGCGGTGCGCGCGGCCACGGCACAGAACATCGGCGAGCAGCAGAAGATCGCCGACACCTTCTTCACCGAGAAGCTGCTGCCGCGGCGCATCAACGCGCTCGACATCGGCCTCTTCAAGCCGCAGGCCTGAGCGCCATGGCGAGCGAGAACGCCCCCACGGGCGGCCTGCGCCTCACGTTGCGCGGCCTGTCCAAGCGCTTCGGCCAGCGCGAGGTGCTGCGCAACAACCACCTCGTGATCGAGCCCGGCGAGTTCGTGGCCATCGTGGGCCGCAGCGGCTGCGGCAAGAGCACGCTGCTGCGCCTGGTCGCCAGCCTGGAGACGCCCAGCGCCGGCGAACTGCTGGTCGACGGCCAGCCGGTGCAGCGCCTGCGCGACGACACCCGCATCATGTTTCAGGACGCGCGCCTGCTGCCCTGGAAGCGCGTGCTCGACAACGTGGCGCTGGGCCTGCCGCGCGAACAGCGCCGCCGGGCCGAGGAAGTGCTCGGCCAGGTGGGCTTGGGCGACCGCCTGGGCGACTGGCCGGCCAAGCTTTCGGGCGGCCAGCGCCAGCGCGTGTCGCTGGCGCGCGCCCTGGTGCACCAGCCGCGCCTGCTGCTGCTCGACGAACCGCTCGGTGCGCTCGACGCGCTCACGCGCATCGAAATGCACGAACTCATCGAAGGCCTGTGGAAGCGCCATGGCTTCACCGCGCTGCTCGTCACGCACGACGTGCAGGAGGCCGTGGCCCTGGCCGACCGCGTGATCCTGATCGAGGACGGTGCCATCGCGCTCGACGAGCGTGTGCCGCTGGCCCGCCCGCGCTCGCGCGGCGACGCGCAGTTCGCGGCCATCGAGAAACGCATCCTCGACCGCGTGCTGCAACAACCCGACAGCGCGCCACCGTCGAGCGAAGCGCCGTGGCCCGCCACACCCGCCCACGCGCTGCGCTGGGCCGTCTGATTCCCGTTCCCCCTCCAACCCGCCAAGGAAAACAACATGTCCATTCAAGCCATCAACGTGCGCAACCAGTTCAAAGGCAAGGTGCGCGAAATCATCTTCGGCGACGTCGTCTCGGAAGTCGATGTCGAAACGCCCTGGGGCATCGTCACCTCCGTCATCACCACGCGCTCGGTGAAAGACCTGGGGCTGCAGGTCGGCTCCGAGGTCGTCGCGCTCGTGAAGTCCACCGAAGTCTCGATCGCCAAACTGTGATCGTTCTCGACGGCATCCACCAGACCTACCGCGGCTCGCAGGGCCCGGTGCACGCCTTGCGCGGCATCGATCTGCGGGTGCCGCGCGGCGAGGTCTTCGGCGTCATCGGCCGCAGCGGCGCGGGCAAGAGTTCGCTGGTGCGCACCATCAACCTGCTCAACCGGCCCACCCGGGGCCGCGTGGCGGTGGACGGGCGCGAGCTGACCACGCTGAACGCCCGTGGCCTGCGCGAGGCGCGCCGCGGCATCGGCATGATCTTCCAGCACTTCAACCTGCTGAGTTCGCGCACGGTCTACGACAACGTGGCCCTGCCGCTGGAGCTCGAAGGCCTGTCGAACAGCGCCATCCGCGCCCGCGTGCTGCCGCTGCTCGAACTCGTGGGCCTGGGCGCGCTCGCCGACCGCCACCCCGCGCAGATCAGCGGCGGGCAGAAGCAGCGCGTGGGCATCGCGCGCGCGCTGGCCAGCCGGCCGCAGGTGCTGCTCTCCGACGAAGCCACCTCGGCGCTCGACCCCGAAACCACGCGCGCCATCCTGGCGCTGCTGCAACAGATCAACCGCGAGCTCGGCCTCACCGTGGTGCTCATCACGCACCAGATGCAGGTCATCAAGCAGGTGGCGCACCGCGTGGCGGTGATGGAAGCGGGCGAGGTGGTCGAGCTGGGCGAGACCCTGCAGGTGTTCAGCCGCCCCGCGCACGACGTGACGCGCAGCCTGCTTGACGACGTGGTGCCGCGCGAGCTGCCGGCCAACGTGCTGGAGCGCGTGCGCGCGCTGCTCGGCCAGCCGGGCGGCAGCCCCGCCAGCCTGCTGCGCCTGGTGTACGCGGGCGCCGATGGCGACCAGCCGCTGCTCAGCGACCTGGTGCGCCGCTTCGGGCTCGACCTGAACATCGTGCACGGCCAGATCGACGAGGTGCAGGGGCTCCCGTTCGGCACGCTGGCCGTGCTGGCGCGCGGCGCACAGGAGCAGTTGCAAGCCGCCGTGGGCCACCTGCGCGGTGCCGGCGTGCAGGTGCAGGAGATTGCCCATGCCTGAGCAACTCCTTTCGCAACTCGACGCCTGGTTCCCCGCCCCGCTGCGCGAGCTTTTCCTGACCTCGCTCTGGGAGACGGCCATCATGGTCGGCATCTCCGGCGCGGTGGGCGCGCTCATCGGCATCCCGCTCGGCGTGCTGCTGCGCCTCACCGACCACGGCGGCGTGCTGCAGAACCTGGCCTTCAACCGCACGGTGGGCGGGGTGGTGAACGCGGTGCGTTCCACGCCCTTCATCATCCTGCTGGTCGCGATCATCCCGTTCACGCGCTTCATCACCGGCTCGTCGATCGGCACCGCCGCGGCCGTGGTGCCCCTCACGATCGCGGCAGCGCCCTTCATCGCGCGCCTGGTGGAGGCCTCGCTGCGCGAGGTGGACGCCGGCCTGATCGAGGCCGCGCAGGCCATGGGCGCCACCACGCCGCAGATCGTCTTCAAGGTGCTGCTGCCCGAGGCCGTGCCCGGCATCGTGGCCGGCCTGACCATCACCCTCGTGAGCCTCACGGGCTACTCCGCCATGGCCGGCGCCATCGGCGGTGGCGGCCTGGGCGACCTGGGCATCCGCTACGGCTACCAGCGCTTCCTGCCCGAGGTGATGGTCGCCGTCGTGCTCATCCTCATCGTTTTCGTGCAAGCGGTGCAGAGCGCGGGCGACGCGCTGGTGCGCCGCCTGAACCACCGCTGATCTCTCTTCACATCCAACCAAGGACCCACCATGCTCAACAAACGGCAACTGCTCAAGACCACCCTCACCGCGGCCATCGCCGCCACCCTGGCCACCGGCGCGCTCGCGCAGGACAAGCCGCTCAAGATCGGCGTCACCGCCGGCCCGCACGCGCAGATATTCGAGCAGGTGAAGAAGATCGCCGAGAAGGACGGCCTGAAGATCCAGATCATCGAGTTCAGCGACTACGTGCAGCCCAACGCCGCGCTCGCCGCGGGCGACCTGGACGCCAACAGCTACCAGCACAAGCCCTACCTGGACAACCAGATCAAGGACCGCGGCTACAAATTCACCGCGGTGGGCTACACGGTCAACTTCCCGATCGGCATCTACAGCAAGAAGGTCAAGAGCCTGAAAGACCTGCCCGAGGGCGGCAAGGTCGGCATCCCGAACGACCCCACCAACGGTGGCCGCGTGCTGCTGGTGCTGCAGGACCAGGGCCTCATCAAGCTCAAGCCCGACGCCGGCCTGCGCGCCACACCACTGGACGTGGTGAGCAACCCGAAGAAGCTGCGCTTCGTGGAGCTCGACGCCGCGCAACTGCCGCGCTCGCTGGATGACCTCGACGCCTCGGCCATCAACACCAACTACGCGCTCTCCGCCGGCCTGAACCCGGGCAAGGATGCGATCGCGCAGGAAAGCGCCAAGAGCCCCTACGTGAACCTGATCGCCGTGCGCGACGCCGACAAGGACAAGCCCTGGGTCGCCAAGCTGGTGAAGGCCTACCAGTCGGCCGAGGTCAAACAGTTCATCCAGACCGAGTTCAAGGGCTCGGTGCTGGCCGGCTTCTGAGACGACGCAAGGCCCCACGATGAAAAACGCACTCCTTCTCGCGGCCTTGGTGTGCGGCACCGCCCAGGCCCAGACCGCCGACCTGCAGGCCCGCGCCTGGGCCGCGTCCTGCGCGGCCTGCCACGGCACGGGCGGCGCGAGCAACAGCGCCATCCCGGCCATCAACGGGCAGGACAAGCAGGTGTTGCTGACCAAGCTGCTCGCCTACAAGCGCGACCAGTTGCCCGCCACCGTGATGCACCAGCACGCCAAGGGCTACAGCGACGCCGAGCTCGAGCGCCTGGCCGACCACTTCTCGCGCCAACCGAAATAAGCGACCGGAGACGAACCCCATGACCCAGCTTCAACGCAGAACCCTGCTCGCCTTCGGTGCCGGCGCCGCGGCCCTGGCCCTGCCCGGCTGCGCCTCGCTGTCGCAACCCAAGGCGCGCGTCGTCGTCATCGGCGGCGGCTTCGGTGGCGCCACCGCGGCCAAGTACATCCGCTTGTGGGCGCCCGAGATCGAGGTCGTGCTTGTGGAGCGCGAGGCGGCCTTCGTCTCCTGCCCGCTGAGCAACCTGGTGCTCGCGGGCCACGAACAGATCGGCAACCTCACCACCGGCTACGACACGCTGCAGAAGAAGCACGGCGTGCGCGTGGTGCGCGACGAGGCCGTGGCCATCGACGCCGGCCGGAAGACCGTGCGCCTGGCGCGTGGCGACACGCTCACCTACGACCGCCTGATCGTTTCGCCCGGCATCGATTTCCAGTACGACCAGGTGCCCGGCCTGCAAAGCGCCGACGCGCAGGCGCGCGTGCTGCACGCCTGGAAGGCCGGCCCGCAGACGGTGGCCCTGCGCCGCCAGCTCGAGGCCCTGCCCGACGGCGGCGTGTACGCGCTGCACATCCCCAAGGCACCGTACCGCTGCCCGCCCGGCCCCTACGAGCGCGCTGCGCTGGTGGCCAGCTACTTCAAGCAGCACAAGCCGCGCTCCAAGGTGCTCGTGCTCGACGCCAACCCGGACATCGTTTCCAAGAAGGGCCTGTTCCTGAAGGCCTGGAGCGAGCTGTACCCGGGCCTGGTCGAGTACAGGCCCAACAGCGAGGTGGTGCGCGTGGACGCCGCCACCCACACCATCGAACTGCAGTTCGAAACGGTGCGCGCGGGCGTGCTCAACGTGGTGCCGCCGCAGCAGGCCGGCCGCATCGCGCAGACCGCGGGCCTGATCACGGCCAACAACAAGTGGTGCGGCGTGAACTTCCAGACCTTCGAGTCCACCGTCGCGCCGGGCATCCATGTGCTGGGCGACGCCACGCTGTCGGCGCCGGGCATGCCGAAGTCGGGCTTCATGGCCAACAACCACGGCAAGGTCGCGGCCGACGCGGTGATCGCGCTGATCCAGGGCCGCCCGGTGAATCCGGACCCGATCATCGCCAACACCTGCTACAGCTTCGTCAGCAACACCGACGTGGTGCACGTGGCCTCGGTGCACAAGTGGAACGCCGACCAGAAAACGCTGGTGCCGGTGGCGGGTTCGGGCGGCCTGTCGGCGCAGGCGAACGCGCTCGAAGGCAGCTACGCGCGCTCGTGGGCGCGCAACATCTGGGCCGACGCCCTGCTCTGATCCGATGAACTTCCAGCAACTGCGTTCGGTGCGCGAGGCGGTGCGCTGCGGCTTCAACCTCACCGAGGTCGCCGCGATGCTCTACACATCGCAGCCCGGCGTGAGCCGCCAGATCCGCGAGCTCGAAGACGAACTGGGCCTGACGATCTTCGCGCGCTCGGGCAAGCGGCTCACCGGCCTCACCGAGCCCGGGCGCGTGCTGGTGCCCATCGTCGAGCGCCTGTTGCAGGAGGCCGAGAACCTGCGCGTGGCGGGCCGCGAGTTCGTGGACCAGTTCGAGGGCACGCTCTCGATCGCGGCCACGCACTCGCAGGCGCGCTACGCGCTGCCGCACGCGGTGCGCGACTTCCGCCAGCTCTACCCGCAGGTCACGCTGAACCTGCACCAGGGCTCGCCCAAGCAGGTGGCCGAGATGCTGCTGCACGGCGAGGCCGACATCGGCATCGCCACCGAGGCGCTGGCCGGCTACGCGCAACTGGTGACACTGCCCTGCTACCGCTGGACGCACAGCATCGTGGTGCCACACGGCCACCCGCTGCTGGCCGGCGGGCCGCCGAGCCTGGAGCGGCTGGCGGCGTTTCCCATCATCACCTACGACCGCGGCTACACCGGCCGCTCGCACATCGACGACGCCTTCGCGCGCGCCGGTGCACGGCCCAATGTGGTGATCACCGCGATGGACGCGGACGTCATCAAGACCTACGTCGAACTGGGCATGGGCGTGGGCATCGTGGCTTCGATCGCGGTGGACGCCGAGCGCGACCGGCAGCTGCAGGCGATCGACGCGCGCCACCTGTTCGAGATCAACGTGACGCGGCTCGCCGTGCGCCGCGGCAGCTACCTGCGCGGCTACGCGTTCTCCTTCATCGAGAACTTCGCGCCCAGCCTGACGCGGCAACTGGTAGAGGACGCGCTGGCGCAGGACGCGGTGGCCGAACTACCGGCCTGAGGCCGCGCCACCCCGCTACCAGTTGCCGTGCCGGCCCTTGCGATGGGGCGCGAAGACAGCCAGCAGGTGGTCGACCAGGGCGCGCGTCTTGGCCGAAAGCAGGGCCCCGGTGGGAAAGCAGATGTGGATGTCGGCCGGCGGCAGCGTCCATTCCGGCAACACCTCCACCAGCCGGCCGTCGCGCAGCATGGGCGCCACGTCCCAGAGCGAACGCACCATCAGGCCGTGCCCGTCCAGCGCCCAGTGCAGCACGGCTTCGCCGTCGTTGCTGCTCAAGGGGCCCTGGACCTTGACGGTTTCCCGCCGCGCGCCCAGCTGCAGGTGCCAGGTGCCGAAAGCCTCGTCGCCCTCGCGGATGAACAGACAGCGGTGCTTCCCCAGTTCCGCGGGTGAGCGCGGCGTGCCCATGGCCGCCAGGTACGACGGCGTGGCGCACAGGATGCGCTGGTTGTGGGCCAGCACACGCGCCGAATAGCGCGCGTCGGGAAGGTCACCGAAACGCACGGTGGCGTCCAGCCCGTGTTCGGTCAGGTTGAAGGGCTTGTCCTGCAAGCTCAGCTGCACCTCGATCTCGGGGTGGGCGCGCGCGAAGCCGGACAGCGCCGGTGCGATGTAGCGGCGACCGAAGCCCAGGGTGGCGCCGATCTTCAGCAGCCCGCGAGGCGTGTCCTTGCCGCTGGACACGCGCGCTTCGAGTTCCTCGATGTCGCGCAGCACCCGGGCGCCTTGCGAGAGGTAGAGATCGCCCTCGGGCGTGAGGCTCATGCGGCGCGTGGTCCGCTGCAGCAGGCGCACACCCAGGCGGCGTTCCAGCGCCGCGAGCCGCTTGCTGACGGCGGGCGCCGTCACCCCCAATTCCTGCGCCGCCGCGGCCAGGCTGCCGTGGCGGATCAGCAAGGCGAAAAAGGAAAGGTCGGAGAACACATCCATGGCAGACCTTAATTGATAAATATAAGGAACGAAAAATTTAATCTGAGCGACTTTGTCGTTGTTTATCTCATAAGTAGCATCGCCCGTTCCCCCACACCAACAGGAGACAACGATGAACCGTCGCATTCCCATGGTCGCCGTGCTGGCCAGCTGCCTGGCCCTGGCTTTGCCGGCCGCCGCGCAGAACTTTCCCGACCGTCCTGTGCGCCTGGTCGTGCCCTACGCGCCCGGTGGCAGCGCCGACATCACGGCACGCATCGTCTCGGAAGAGTGGGGCAAGGCGCTGGGCCAGTCCATCGTGGTCGAGAACCGCGCCGGCGCGGGCGGCAACATCGGCGTCGACTCGGTCGCCAAGTCGCGGGCCGACGGCTACACCATCGGCCTGCAGACGGTGTCGTTGGCCATCAACCCGGGGCTATTTCCCCGCATGCCCTACGACACGCTGAAGGACCTGGAGCCCATCGGCATGGTCGCGAGTTCGCAGCACGTGCTGGTGGTCAACCCCGGCCTGGCGGCCGCCAACGTCAAGGAACTGGTGGCCCTGGCCAAAGCCCAGCCCGGCAAGCTGAACTACGGTTCGGCGGGCAACGGCAGCACCTTTCACATGTCGGCCGAGCTGTTCAAGGCGGTCGCCGGCGCGGACATCGCGCACATCCCCTACCGTGGCGGCGGTCCGGCCCTCAACGACACCATCGCCGGCATGGTGAACATGAGCTTCCCGGTGCTGTCGGCCGCGCAGGGTTTCGTCAGCTCGGGCCGCCTGCGCGCCCTGGGCGTGACCGGGCCGACGCGCTCGCCGCTGATGCCCGATGTGCCCACCATCGCCGAAGCCGGCCTGCCCGACTACAACTTCGAGACCTGGTTCATGGTGTTCGCGCCGGCAGGCACGCCCAAGGCCGCCATCGACAAGCTCAACGCCGCGCTCAACCAGGCGTTGAACACACCCGCGCTCAAGGAGCGCATGGTGCGCGATGGCTTCGACCCCATCCCCTCGACGCCGGCCCAGGCCCGGGACCGCCTGGTCAAGGAAATGCCGATGTGGGCCAAGCTCATCAAGGACCGCGGCATCACCGCCGAATAAGCCCGTTCGTCACCCCCCGGGACCGCACCGTGAGCGCACAAAGCCTCTATCGAAAGCTGGTGGACAGCCACACCGTCAGCGTCATCGACGACAGCAATCTGCTGTTGTTCTGTGACCTGCACCTGATGAACGAGTACACCAGCCCACAGGCCTTCGCCGGCCTGCACGAGAAAGGACGGACGGTGCCGTACCCGGGGCAGAACGTGGCGGTGGTGAGCCACATCATCCCCACCCACGCGGAGGCGGTGCGCAGCATCCGCGACCCGGCATCGGCGCTGCAGGCCTCGAACCTCAAGCGCAATTGCACGCGGCACGGCATCCCGCTGTTCGACACCAACGACGCCCTCCAGGGCATCGAGCACGTGGTCTCGCCCGAGCACGGGATGATCCGACCGGGCATGGTGGTGATCTGCGGCGACAGCCACACCACCACCTACGGCGCGCTGGGCGCGCTGGGCTTCGGCATCGGCACCAGCGAGGTCGAGCACGTGCTGGCCACCCAGACCCTGGTCTACCGGCTGGCGCGCGACATGCGCATCCACGTGCAGGGCGCGCTGCCGCCGGGTGCCACCGCCAAGGACCTGGTGCTGATGGTCATTGGTCGCATCGGTGCGCAGGGCGCGCGCGGTTACGTGGTCGAGCTCTGCGGGCCGGCCATCGACGCGTTGTCGATCGAGGCGCGCTTCACGCTGTGCAACATGATGGTCGAGGCCGGTGCCCGGGGCGCCCTGATCGCGCCCGACGACAAAGCCGTCGACTACGTGCTGCAGCGCGCGCCCGACATCCGGGGGGAGCTGTGCGAGCAGGCGCTCGCCCACTGGAAGACGCTGCGCAGCGACGCCGACGCGGTGTTCGAGATCGAGCACCACTTCGACGCCAGCGAGGCCGTGCCCCACGTGACCTGGGGCACCAGCCCCGACCAGGTGGTGCCTGTCACCGGCCACATCCCACGGCTGGACGAACTGGTCGACCCCGGCTCGCGGCAAAGCGCCGAACAGGCCCTGCGCTACACGGGCCTGGCGCCCGGCGCCAGCCTGCTGGGCGTGCCCGTCCAGCACGTGTTCATCGGCTCCTGCACCAACGGCCGCATCGAGGACCTGCGCGCGGTGGCCGAGGTGGTGCGCGGCCGCCACGTGGCGCCGGGCGTGCGGGCCATGGTGGTGCCGGGCTCGGGGGCGGTGCAGGCCCAGGCCGAAGCCGAAGGCGTGGCCAAGGCCCTGATCGCCGCAGGCTTCGAATGGCGCAAGCCCGGCTGTTCCATGTGCCTGGCCATGAACGACGACGTCTTGGCCGAGGGCGTGCGCTGCGCTTCGACCACCAACCGCAACTTCGAAGGCCGCCAGGGCCGGGGTGCCATCACCCACCTCATGAGCCCGGCCATGGCCGCCGCCGCCGCGGTGACGGGCGTGATCAGCGACGTGCGAACCCTCGGAGTGCCCCATGGCTGAGACCGCCCAGACGATCCGTGGCCGGGCCGCGGCCATCCGCATCGAGAACCTGGACACCGACCAGATCATGCCCAAGCAGTTCCTGCGCGGCATCGACAAGGCCGGCCTGGCCCAGGGCCTGCTGCACGACCTGCGCTTTGACACCCAGGGCCGGCCGCGCCCGGACTTCGTGCTGAACCAGGAACAGCACCAGGGGGTGCGCATCCTGCTGGCGGGCGCGAACTTCGGCTGCGGTTCGAGCCGCGAGCACGCGGTCTGGGGTTTGCAGCAGTACGGCATCCAGGCCGTGGTGGCGCCCAGCTTCGGCGAAATCTTCTATTCCAACGCCATGAACAACCGGCTCATGCTGGTCATGCTGCCCGCGGAGCAGATCGAGCGCCTGATCGCGGACGCCGAGGCACCGCAGCCGGCGGAGATCCTGATCGACGTCGAGCGGCAGCGCGTGCAGAGCCCGGGCCTGGACGCAGCGTTCACGATCTCCGGGCGCCACCGCAAGATGTTCCTGGAGCAGCTCGACGTCATCGGCCTGACCCTGCAGCAGCGCGAGCGCATCGCCGCCTTCGCGCAGCAGCACTGGCAGCTGCGCCCCTGGTGCCGCGACGTGGCCAGCCGCACGCGCCAGCGCCTCGGGTGACAATCCCCTCTTTTGCCCAACCGAGAGGATTCACGACATGCCCAAGGCGTACTGGATGGCCACCTACCGTTCCATCAGCGACCCCGCCGCCCTTTCGAAATACGCCGAACTGGCCCTGCCCGCACTGCAGGCCTTCGGCGCGCGCTTTCTGGCCCGCGGCATGCCCGCGCAGGTGTACGAAGCCGCGCCCCACCAGCGCGCCGTGCTGATCGAGTTCGAGAGCGTGGCGCAAGCCATCGCGGCGCACGACAGCCCCGCCTACCAGGCCGCGCTGGAGGCCCTGGGCGACGGCGCCGAGCGCGACATCCGCATCATCGAAGCCGCGGCCTGACCAGGCCGGCGTTGCGGCCGGCGCGATATCGGTTTTCCGCATATCGCTGCTCGGAATGCATCGTTCCCCGCACATGGTGGCCTGCCTAGCATGGCGCCACCATGTTTCTCGTAGAGCTTCCTGCGCACCAGCAGGCCTTTGACATCCGCCCGCTGAGCGCGGCGCTCGGCGCCGAGGTCGTGGGCCTGGACCTCGCCGCACCGCTGTCGGACGGGGACTTCGCCCGCCTGCACCGCGCCCACCTGGAACACCACGTGCTGGTGTTCCGCGACCAGCACATCACGCCCGCGCAGCAGGTGGCCTTCAGCGAACGCTGGGGCCCGTTGCAGCGCCACGTGCTGCACCAGTTCGCGCTGCCCGAACAGCCCGAGGTGCTCATCGTCTCCAACATCAAGGAGCAGGGCAAACCCATCGGCCTGGGCGATGCTGGCGTGTTCTGGCACTCCGACCTGTCCTACAAGGACAAGCCCAGCCTGGGTTCCTTCCTGCACGCGCAGGAACTGCCCGCCGAGGGCGGCGACACGCTGTTCGCCAACCAGCACCGCGCCTTCGAGGAACTGCCCGACGCGTTGCGCGCGCAGGTGCTGGGCCGGCGGGCCGAGCACAGCTACCTCAAGCAATACAAGGCCCTGCAGCAGCGCAGCCCCTGGCGGCCCGACCTCACGCCCGAGCAGATCGCCGCCGTACCACCCGCGGTGCACCCCGTCGTGCGCACGCACCCCGAGTCGAAACGCCCTGCGCTGTTCGTCAGCGAGCACTTCACCACGCGCGTGGTGGGCCTGCCCGACGGCGAGAGCGAAGCGCTGCTGCAGCGCCTGTACGAACACAGCACGCAGGCGCGCTTCGTGTACCGCCACCAGTGGCGCGACGGCGACCTGGTGTTCTGGGACAACCGCTCGGTGCTGCACCTGGCCGCGGGCTGCCCCGAGCACCTGCGCCGCCGCCTCTACCGCACGACCATCGAAGGCGACGCGCCGGCCTGACCCCTTTGTTCCCCCACATCCCACGGAGTTGATTGCATGCCCGGTTCCCGCCTCCCTCGCCTCGCCGCCATCGCCGGCCTGGCGCTCGCCGCCGCCCTGCCCCTGGCCGCCCACGCCGAGGGCAGGATCCGCATCGCCCAGCAGTTCGGCGTGGTCTACCTGCTGCTCAACGTGGCGCAGGAGCAGAAGCTGATCGAGAAGGCCGGCGAGAAGCTGGGCCAGCCGGTGCAGGTGGAGTTCGTGCGCCTCTCGGGCGGCAGCGCGGTGAACGACGCGCTGCTGTCGGGCCAGATCGACATCGCCGGTGCCGGCGTGGGCCCGCTGCTCACCATCTGGGACCGCACCAAGGACCGCCAGAACGTGAAGGGCGTGGCCTCGCTCGGCAACTTCCCCTACTACCTGGTCACCAACAACCCGGCGGTCAAGACCATCGCCGATTTCACCGACAAGGACCGCATCGCGCTGCCCGCGGTGGGCGTGTCGGTGCAGTCGCGCGTGCTGCAGCTCGCCTCCGCCCAGCGCTGGGGTGCCGACCAGTTCAACCGCCTCGACAAACTGCAGGTGGCCGTGCCCCACCCCGACGCGACGGCCGCGATCATCAAGGGCGGCACCGAGATCACGGGCCACTTCGGCAACCCGCCGTTCCAGAACCAGTCCCTCGCGGCCAACCCCAACGCGCGCATCGTGCTCAACAGCTACGACGTGCTGGGCGGCCCCTCGTCGGCCACGGTGCTCTACGCCACCGAGAAGTTCCGCACCGAGAGCCCCAAGACCTACCGCGCCTTCACCGAGGCGCTGGGCGAAGCGGCGCGCTTCATCCAGGCCAACCCCGAGGCCGCGGCCGACATCTACCTGCGCGTGAACCAGGGCCAGCTCGACCGCAACCTGCTGCTCTCGATCATCAAGAGCCCCGAGGTGCAGTTCAAGCTCGCGCCGCAGAACACCTACAAGCTCGCCGAGTTCATGCACCAAGTGGGCGCGATCAAGAACAAGCCCGCTTCGGCGCGCGAGTACTTCTTCGACGACCCGCACAACGCGGCGGCGAACTGACGGCATGGCCATGGTCGCCCCGAGCGCCACGCACGCCTACTTCGGCACGCCCGGGCAGGATCTGCTGCGCGAGCCCGGCGTGGCCGCACGGCCGGCGGTGGTGCAGCGCGCGGCGGTGCCCGCGCACGCCCTGCTCGATGTCGATGGGGTGTCGCTCGAGTACGCCACCGGCCGCCACGTGGTGCGCGCCACGCACCGCGTGAGCCTGTCGGTGCACGAAGGCGAGCGCTACGTGCTGCTGGGCCCGTCGGGCTGCGGCAAGAGCACGCTGCTCAAGGCCGCGGCCGGCTTCATCGCGCCACGCGAAGGCCGCATCGCGCTCGACGGCCAGGTGGTGCGCGGCCCGGGGCCGGACCGCATCGTGGTGTTCCAGGAATTCGACCAGTTGCCGCCCTGGAAGACCGTGCTCGACAACGTGCTGTTCCCGCTGCGCGTGAGCGGCCGCCTGCCGCGCGATGAAGCGCACGAACGCGCGGTTTCGGTGCTGCGCCGCGTGGGCCTGGGCGATTTCCTGCACGCGTTCCCGCACCAGCTCTCGGGCGGCATGAAGCAGCGCGTGGCCATTGCGCGCGCCCTGGCCATGCAGCCGCGTGTGCTGCTGATGGACGAACCCTTCGCCTCGCTCGACGCGCTCACGCGCCGGCGCATGCAGGAGGAACTGCTCGCGCTGTGGGAAGAGACCCGCTTCACGCTGCTGTTCGTCACGCACTCCATCGAGGAGGCGCTGGTGATCGGCAGCCGCGTGGGCGTGCTCACGCCGCGCCCGGGCCGCCTGCGCGCCGAGCTCGACACCCACGCCTTCGGTCTCGACAGCGCGGGCAGCCCCGCGTTCCAGCAGGCGACGCAACGCATCCACGGGCTGTTGTTCGACGAGCCCACCGCATGAGCGCGCAAGCCCTGCCCCCATGGCCGCCCGGTCGGCCGGACGTGCTGCACACGCTGGCGCCGCTGGACGACACGCCCGCCGAGCGCCCCCTGCCCTGGCCCGCGCGCCTGTGGGGCCAGGCCTGGCTGCGCAAGGGCCTGATTCTGATCGCGCTCGCGTTGCTGTGGGAGGGCCTGGCGCGCTGGCAGGACAACGACCTGCTGCTGCCCACCTTCGGGCAGACCGTGCGCGCCTTCGTCGACGGCCTGGCCAGCGGCGAGCTGCTGCTGCGAGCGCGGCTGTCGCTGGGCGTGCTGCTGCAGGGCTACGCGCTCGGTGTGGTGGCGGCCTTCGTGCTGAGTTCGCTCGCCGTGTCCACGCAGATCGGGCGCGACCTGCTGGGCACGCTCACGTCCATGTTCAACCCGCTGCCCGCGATCGCGCTGCTGCCGCTGGCGCTGCTGTGGTTCGGGCTCGGCAACGGCAGCCTCGTCTTCGTGCTGGTGCACTCGGTGCTGTGGCCGCTGGCGCTGGCTACCTTCTCGGGTTTCGAGGCCGTGCCGCAGACGCTGCGCATGGCCGGGCGCAACTACGGCCTGCGCGGCCCGCGCTACGTGTGGCACATCCTCGTGCCGTCGGCGCTGCCAGCCATTCTGTCGGGCCTGAAGATCGGCTGGGCGTTCGCGTGGCGCACGCTGATCGCGGCCGAGCTGGTGTTCGGCGTGTCCTCGGGCCGCGGCGGCCTGGGCTGGTACGTGTTCCAGAACCGCAACGAGCTCTACACCGACAAGGTGTTCGCCGGCCTGGCCATGGTGGTGCTGATCGGCCTGCTGGTGGAGAACGTCATTTTCCAGACCATCGAACGGCTCACGGTGCGGCGCTGGGGCGTGGTCCGATGAGTCGGCGCATCGTGATCGTCGGCGGAGGCTTCGCCGGCGTGAGCGCGGCCGTGCAGCTCATGCGCCGCAGCCCGGCGCCCCTGGCCATCACGCTCATCGAAGAACGCGAGCGCGTGGGCCCCGGCCTGGCCTATGCCACGCACGACCCCGACCACCGCCTGAACGGGCCGACCTGGGTGCACTCGGTGGACCCGCTCGACGGCGAGCACTTCACGCGCTGGTGCGTGGCGCGCGGCGTGTTCGAGAGCGACCCGAAGGCCCTGCAACCCAGCGGCTCGGCCTTCGTGCGCCGCGCCGTGCTCGGCGCCTACCTGGAAGACCAGGTGCGCGCACACGCCCACTGGGCGCCCACGGGCAGCACGCTGCACACAGTGCAGGCGCGCGTGGTGGGCGCGGTGCAGCGCGGCGGCGAACTGGTCGCGCTCACCGACCACGGCCAGCAGATCGCCGGCGATCTGCTCCTGCTCGCCACGGGCAACGCCGTGCCGCGCCTGCAGGCACCCCTGAGCGCAGCGCTGGCCGCGCACCCGGGCGTGATCGAGAACCCGCTCGACACCGCGCGCCTGTTGAACATTCCGCGCGCCGCGCGCGTGCTCATCATCGGCAGCGGCCTCACCGCGCTCGACGTGATCTGCACGCTGCAGCGCCAGGGCCACACGGGCGGTGCGGTGGTGGTGTCGCGCCGCGGGTTGCGCCCGCGCCCGCAACCGCCCCTGCCACCGGGCGCCAGCCTGCCGCTGCCCACCCCCGGCGGGCGCGACAACCTGGACCGCGTGCTCGGCCCTGCGCCCGATTTCCTGCTGCAGGCCGAACCCACGCTGCGCGCCTGGGTGAAAGCCCTGCGCGCGCAGGCGCGCCACGCGCAAGGCAACTGGTACCCGGGCTTCGACGCGCTGCGCGACACCGTGTGGCAGCTCTGGCCGCGCCTGCCGCAGGCGCAGCAACGCCGCTTCCTGAAACGCCTGCGCACCTGGTACGACGTGCACCGCTTCCGTTCACCGCCACAGACCGAGGCGATCGTGAACCGCGCCATCGCCAATGGCCGCGTGCAGCACCGCGCCGCGCGCCTGCGGGGCGTGCGCGCCGATGGCCAGGCGCTGGTGGCGCAACTGCAAAGCCCGCGCGACGCCGCAGCGCGCGAGGAACGTTTCGACGTGCTGGTGAACTGCACCGGCCTGGACGTTGCCGCACGCACAGCGAACAACCCGTTGCTGCAGTCGCTGCGGGTGCAGGGCTGGCTGCAATCCGACGCGCTGGGTGTGGGTTACGCGGTCGACGCGCAATGCCGCCTGCTGGGCAGCGACGGACAGGCGCGCGCGCGTGTGCGCCTCGTCGGCCCACCCACCCTGGGCACCTTTGGCGACCCGGGTGGCGCCATGTACATCGCGGCACAGATCCACCGCATCGTGCCGGACGTGCTGGCCACGCTGGGCATCGCCGGTGGCAACGCACCGCAAGCCGACGACGCGGTGCTGAGCGCGGCCTGATCAGCGCGCGTCGGCCAGCGTGTGGCCGGCATCGAGCACGGCCTTTTTCAGCAGCTGGTACTCGCGGCACTGCAGGCCGCACAGCAACTCCAGGTAGCGCAGGTTCTTGCGCGCCCCAGCCACGTCGCCGCGCGCCAGGAACAGCTCGCCCTGGTACTCCAGCGCGCCGCGGTGCTCGGGGTCGTACGCCAGCGCCTCGCGGTACCACTTCGCGGCCTCGTCGTGCTGCCTGAGCTGGCGCAGGCTGTAGCCGAGCAGGTTGTAGACCTCGGCGTGCTGCACGGTCTTCGCGAGCGCGCGCAGTTGCTCGACGGCCTGCGGGTACTGGCCCGCGTAGATGCGCGCGCGCACGGCCGAGAGATCGGGCAGATCGGACGACGGGGGCAGACCGGCCGCCCCCGCGGCCAGCGACCACGCCAGCAGCCAGGGCAGCGCGGCGGCGCGCGGCGCCATCAGGCCGCCGCGAGCGCGGGCCGCTCGTGCATGGCGTCGAGCACCTCGCGCTTGAGCGCGGCGAATTCCGTGCTCACCCGGTCGCGTTGCACATGCGGCAGGCCCACCTTCACCTGGCGCACGATGCGGCCCGGGTTGGCGTTCATCACCAGCACCGTGTCGCTGAGGAAGATGGCCTCGTCCACGTCGTGCGTCACCAGGATCATGGTCACGCCCTCGGCGCGCCAGATGCGCAGCAGCTCTTCCTGCAGTCGCACGCGCGTGAGCGCGTCGAGTGCGCCCAGCGGTTCGTCGAGCAGCAGGATCTCGGGCTGGCCCACCAGGCCGCGGGCGATGGCGCCGCGCTGCGCCATGCCGCCCGAGAGCTGGTGCGGGTAGGCCTTCTCGAAGCCTTGCAGGCCCACGAGCTCGATGTGCTGCTGCACGGTCTGGCGCTGCTCGCCGGGCGTGAGGGTGGAGTTGATGAGCGCCAGGCCGATGTTCTGCTCCAGTGTGAGCCAGGGCAGCAGGCGGTGGTCCTGGAACACGATGCCGCGCGACAGGCTGGCGCCGGCGATGCGCTCGCCATGCGCCAGGATGTCGCCCTGGTAGTCGCGGTCCAGCCCGGCAATCAGGCGCAGCAGCGTGGACTTGCCGCAGCCGCTGGGGCCCACGAGCGACACGAAGGCGCCGGGTTCGACGCTGAAGCTCGCGTTCACGAGCACGTCGAGCGGTGCGCCGTCGGGCGTGGTGTAGCGCTTGGAGACGGCGCGGACGTCGAGCCGCCCCGGTTGGTGGTCATTGGCGGCCATGTTCAACCCTCGAAACCTTGTTTCCAGCGCAGCACGCGGCGCTGCAGCAGGTACATCGTGCGGTCGATCGCGAAGCCCACCAGGCCGATGACCACCATGCAGACCAGCAACTGGTCGGTGAGCAGCAGGCCTTGCGCGCGGAAGATCAGGAAGCCCAGGCCTTCGAGGCCGCTCAGACCCTCGGCCACCACCACCAGCGCCCAGGCCAGGCCGGCCGAGTAACGCAGCGAGACCATGATGGTCGGCGTGGCCGCCGGCAGGATGACCTTGCGCACCAGCTGCCAGCGCGTGAGCGTGAGCACCTCGGCGAGCTCGATGTAGTTCTTGTCCACGCTGCGGATGCCCTGCAGCGTGTTGAGAAACACCGGGAAGAACACCGACTTGGCAATCACCAGGATCTTGGCCGGCGCGCCCAGCCCGAGCCAGAGCACGATCAGCGGGAACCAGGCGATGCCCGGGATGTGGCGGATGGTGTCGAAGGTGGGCGAGAGGAACTGCTCGAAGCGCTTGGACAGACCGGCGGCCACACCGAGCACCACCGCCGCGAAGGCACCGTAGAGAAAGCCCTGCGAAACGAGGGCCAGGCTGACACCGAAGTCGAGCAGCAGCTTCTGCTCGGCCAGCATCTTGAAGAAGGCCTGCACCACCTTGGCGGGTTCGGGCAGGAAGACCGGATCGATCCACTGCTGGCTGGCCGCGAGCTGCCACAGGGCGAGCACGAAGCCGGGCAGCACGAAGCCGATCAGGCGCCCACCACCGAACCACTGGCGCAGGCGCGGCCCGGAGGCCGCGCCCCGCCGTTCGACGGGCGCCGAGCCCAGGTCAACGACGGCGGTGTTCATTGGTAGATCGAGTGCGTGCCGCCAACGAAGAAGCGGCCGTCGACGAAGGCGTCGATCTGCTGCGCGGTCAGGCGGCGTTCGCCCAGGATGTCGTCGCCCTGCTTCACGTAGTAGTCGACGAAGGTCTTGATGGAATTGCGTGCGCGGTCGGCGTTGGGTTCGCCGCCCATGAACTCCCACTGGCCCAGGTGCGTGATCTGGAACTTGGCCACCTCGATCGGCAGGCGCAGTTCGCGCGCCACGATCTTTGCGGCCTCGTCGACGTTGTCCAGCGTCCAGGCCATGGCGCGTTCGCGCGAGGCCAGGAAGGCCTTCACCGCCTCGGGGTACTTGTTCACGAACTCGCGCTTGGCGAAGTAGGTCACGCGGCCGGCGTGGTTCACGTAGACACCGTCGTCGGGCACGTGGCCCACCACCTTGAACTTGCCCGAGAGCCAGGCGCCGGTGGCGTTGCCCGCGGCCAGGTGGGTGGTGGTGGCGTCGGTGGCGCCCGAGAGCACGGCCGACAACGCGACGGAGGCGTTGTCGATCGACTCATAGCGCACGCGGCCTTTGGTCTGGCGCGTGTCCAGCGGCAGGCCCACCGAGTTCAGCGCCTCGGTGGGGGCGGACCAGTAGCAACTGATGCGGCTGCTGCCGAACTTCTTGCCGTCGAGATCGGCGATGGTGTTCACCGACTTGTTCGACACCGCGGCCAGCACCGGTGCACGGTAGCGGTTGGAGGGCTCGGACACCCACACGATCACGCCGTCGAGGCCGTTGGCGCGGTGCACGGTGGCGGGGTAGATCATGCGCTGCGCGATCGAGATCGCGCCCTTGCTCACGGCCGCGGTCTCGGCACCGATGAGCTCGGCGCCGCCGGAGGCGATGAGGTTCACCTCCTTGGTGCCGACCTTCTCGAACTCCTCCTTGAAGATGCCTTTCTCGCGCGCGACCACGGTCCAGGGCGTGAGCTGCAGGTTGATCGAGGGCAGCACCTCGGCGCTGGCCGTGCCGAGCGGTGCGACCAGGCCCAGGGCCACGGCCGCCGCGGCGCTGAGGGCACGCAGCCGGCGGCCGGCGCGTTGGGAAAGGGCTTGTTTCATGGGTCTTCTCTCCAGGGGGTTGTGTGAAACGTCGGGCCAATGGGCTGGCGGCGATTCTTCGCGGCGCCCGCGCCCGCACCAACGAAGCAAATCGGCCACCCTTGGATGCAAATCAGCGGCGCACTTGGATATGCGCAAAACGCGCTTCGCACACCGCGGGCCGACGCGAACAATGCCCAGCCCTGATGAGCCCGAAGACACCCCACTCACCCACGCCGCGCCGCGGCCTGGCCGCACTCGCCGCGGCGGCCGTTGCCGTGGTCACCTTCGCCACGCTGGCTGCGGGCGCGAACACGGCCCCCGCACCCGCCACCCTGCGGGTAGGCATCGACCCGAGCACGCTGCCCGTCAGCACCGGTGAACGCGACTACACCAACGGCGCCTTCGAAACCGTCTACGCCCACGAACTCGCGCAGCGCCTGGGCGCCACGCTGACCCTTGTGCCGTTACCGCACGCCGCACAGGACCAGGCGCTGCAGGCCGGTGAGGTGGATCTGGTGCTCACGCGCGCCGCCGGCAACGCCAGCGGCCGCAGCCTCGCAACCGGCTACCGATCCGGTCTGGGCGTGTCGATGCGATCGGACACGCCGGTGCGCCACTGGCAGGACCTGAAAGGCCGCGTGGTGTGCACCTCGGCCGACAACGTGCAGGCACAGGAACAGGCCGTGCGGCTGGGCGCGCAACTGCAACTGCACGCCGCCCCCGCGCAGGCCCTGGTGCAGGTGCGCATGGGCGGCTGCGACGCGGCCGTCCTCGACCACGCGCAACTCGGCCCGCTGCTCGCGCGCAAGGAGTGGACCAAGTTCACCGCCGCGCTGCCGGCCACCGAGGCCGCCCCGCTGGTGGCCCGCGTGGCCCCGGCGCGCGAGGCGCTGCAGGCCCACCTGCAACGCGCGGTGAACGCGCTCGACGATCCCGCGCTGTGGGCACAACGCCACCAGACCTGGGCGTCCAACGTGGCCTTCGAGGTCTACTACGACCAGACCGGGCCCGACTGCCATTGAAGACACCCTGGCTGGCGGCCCTGGCGCTCGCGGTGGCGCTGCCCGCCACAGTGCGCGCCGACACCTTCACCGACGACGCGCTGCGCCGCGCCTACGAGCGCCCGCCCGCGCAATGGCCCGCACCGCAGCTTGATGCGGGCGTGGCCTTCGTTGAACTGGGCGCACTGCCACCGCCTGCGGCAACCGACGCCCGCGAAGCGCAGCTCGCGCGCCTGGGTGGGCGGCTCTTTCACGACCCGCGCCTCTCGGCCGACGGCCGCGTGGCCTGCGCCAGCTGCCACCGGCCCGCACAGGGCTGGACCGTGCGCACGCCACTGGCCACCGGCGTGCACGGCCATGCCGGCACGCGCAACCCGCCCGGTTTGCTCGAGGTGGCCCTGCGCGCGCAATGGGGGTGGGACGGCGCGGCCGCCTCGCTCGACGCGCAGTCGCTGCGGCCCTTCACCGATCCGCGCGAGATGGGCCATGCCTCGGTGCAGGCCGCGTGGCAACGCGTGGCGCATGCACCCGACTACGTGGGCGCCTGGCGCGCGCTGTCGCCGCGGCCCTCGCCGGCGCTGCTCGGCGAAGCGCTCGCCGCCTTCCAGCGCACGCTGCACGCGCCCACCGCGTTCGACCGCTTCGCGCAGGGCGACCACCGCGCGCTCGGCGATGCCGCCGTGCGCGGCCTGCACCTGTTCCGCACCACGGCGCGCTGCGCCAACTGCCACTTCGGCCCCACGCTGAGCGACGGGCGCTTCCACAACCTGGGCATCGCCTTCATCGGCGAACCCTCGCAAGACACAGGGCGCCACGCGGTGACGGGCCGCTGCGAAGACGCGGGGCGCTTCCGCACGCCGAGCCTGCGCCACGTGGCGCGCACCGCCCCCTACATGCACCACGGCCTGTTCGATTCGCTGGCCGGCGTGCTGCACCTGTACGCGCGCGGTGGCGGCGAGCCGCGCGGGCGCGCCACGGCGCAGCGCGACCCGCTGCACACCTGCGCCTTGCGCGTGTCACCGCACCTGCGCCCGCTCGACCTGAGCGAGGCCGACACCGCGGCGCTGCTGGCCTTCCTGAAGGCTTTGTGAGGGCGGCGCGGGCTCAGGCCACGCGCTGCTGCGCGGCGGCGTGGCGGCTCGGTGGCCGCTCCAGCCCGAGGTTCTCACGCAGCGTGTGGCCTTCGTAGCGCGTGCGGAACAGGCCGCGGCGCTGCAGCTCGGGCACCACCTGGTCCACGAATTCGTCGAGCGACGCGGGCAGCACCGGCGGCATGACGTTGAAGCCATCGGCCGCGCCCGCCTCGAACCATTCCTGCATGCGGTCGGCGATCGTCTGCGGTGTGCCGATGACCACCCAGTGGCCGCGCGCGCCGGCCAGGTATTCGTACAACGCGCGCACCGTGAACCGCTCGCGCCGCGCGAGTTCGATCACCACGTGCGCGCGGCTGTTGATGCCCTTGGGTGGTTCGGGGTAGTACGGCGGTGGCGCGTCCAGGTTCCAGCGGCGCAGGTCTTCGCCGGGCCAGTAGGGCGCGAGCGTGCTCAGGCCCACCGCGGGGTGGATCAGCGCCTGCAGCTCGGCCCACTTGGCCTTCGCCTCGGCCTCGGTGCGGCCGATCACGGGCGAGATGCCGGGCAGCACCAGCAGTTGCTCGGGCCGGCGGCCGTACTTCGGCAGGCGGCCCTTCACGTCGCGGTAGAAGGCCTGCGCCTCGGCCAGGCTGGTCCACGCGGTGAAGATCGCTTCGGCGGTGGCGGCGGCGAGCTCCTTGCCGTCCTCCGACGAACCGGCCTGCACGATCACCGGGTGGCCCTGCGGCGAGCGCTCGAGATTGAGCGGGCCCTTGACCTTGAAGTGGCGGCCCGCGTGGTTGAGCTCGTGCAGCTTCGCGGGGTCGAAGTACACGCCGCTGTCGCGGTCGCGCACGAAGGCGTCGTCGTCGAAGCTGTCCCACAGCCCCTTCACCACGTCGACGAATTCGGTGGCGCGCGCGTAGCGTTCACCGGGCGCGGGGTGCGCGTCGAGCCCGAAGTTGCCGTACACGTTCTCGCTGCTGGTGGTCACCACGTTCCAGGCCGCGCGGCCGCCGCTGATGTGGTCGAGCGAGGCGAACTTGCGCGCCAGCAGGTACGGGTCTTCGTAGGTGGTGGACGCGGTGGCGACGAAGCCGATGTGCTTCGTGACCGCCGACAGCGCGGCCCAGAGCGTGACGGGCTCGAAGTGCGACACGCGGCCCTGACGGCCGAAGGACTCGTCGTCGCCGGTGTGCCAGATGCCCGGGCTGTCGGCCACGAAGAGCTGGTCGAACAGGCCGCGCTCGGCGGTCTGCGCGACCTCGATGTAGTGCTGGATGTTCGTGCCCGAGTCGATTTGCGCGCCGGGGTGGCGCCAGGCGGCGATGTGGTGGCCCGTGGCCATGACGAAAGCGCCGAGGCGCATCTGGCGTTGCTGCTGGCTCATGTGCGGCAGTGGCGAAGTGGCTGGGCCGGCGATCGTGCGCGGCCGCCCCGGCGCGGGGAACGAAACAAAGCGCATATCGATAAGCACAGAGCTTCGTTGTGGGGCCGCCGCGGCGTTCCTAGCATGGGCTGGCCTGTTGTTGGAGGCGGGTCCGGCCGGTGCAGGCGGGAACGTGCCCTGGTGTCTCCCGGGGGTTTGTTGCATCGGCCGGTTCTTTTTCAGCAGGGCTGCCGCATATGCCTCGCGGGCATGAGCAAACAAGAACTCGGTCGTTGGTGTTTGCGTGCCCCGCTTCCAGAATGGCGAGCCCGATCCAGGAGCATCCGCATGACCCTACGCCTCGGCGACACCGCCCCCGATTTCACGCAGGACTCGACCCAGGGCCCGATCCACTTCCACGGGTGGGCGGGCGACCACTGGGTGGTGTTCTTCTCGCACCCGGCCGACTTCACGCCGGTGTGCACCACCGAGCTCGGCCGCACCGCGGCGCTGTCGGGCGAGTTCGCGCGCCGCCACGTCAAGGCCATCGCGCTGAGCGTGGACCCGCTCGAATCGCACGCGAAATGGGTGCCCGACATCGAGGACACGCAGGGCACGGCGGTGAACTTCCCGATCCTGGCCGACGCCGACCGCACCGTCGCCACGCTCTACGACATGATCCACCCGAACGCGTCGGCCACCGCCACGGTGCGCAGCGTGTTCATCATCGACCCGAAGAAGGTGATCCGCACCACCTTCACCTACCCCGCCAGCACCGGCCGCAACTTCGACGAGATCCTGCGCGTGATCGATTCGCTGCAGCTCACGGACGGGTACAAGGTGGCCACGCCGGTGGACTGGAAAGACGGCGACGAGGTGGTGATCCTGCCGAGCCTGCAGGACCCGGCCGAGATCGCACAGCGCTTTCCCAAGGGCTTTCGCGCCTTGCGCCCCTACCTGCGCCTGACGCCGCAGCCGAACCGCTGAGCATGCCGACACCGACCGTGGTCATCGTGCCGGGCTGGCGCAATTCCGGCCCGTCGCACTGGCAGAGCCTGTGGGCGCAACGCCTGCCCAAGGTGCTGCGCGTGGAGCAGGACGACTGGGTCTCGCCCCTGCGCGGGCCCTGGGTGCAGCGCCTGAGCGAGACCATCGAGCACGCCGGTGGCCCGGTGGTGGTGGTGGCCCACAGCCTGGGCTGCATCGCCACCACGCACCTGCCGCCCGCGGTGGCCGAGCGCATCGTGGGGGCGCTGCTGGTGGCCCCGGCCGACCCGGAGCGCCGCGGCGCGCTGGCCGATTTCGCGCCGGTGCCGTACCAGCGCCTGCCCTACCGCCACATCCTGGTGGCCAGCGACAACGACCCGTACTGCCCGGTGCGCCTGGCGGGCGCCTACGCGCGCGCCTGGGGCAGCGAGTTCGTGCGCCTCAACGGCGCCGGCCACATCAACGTGGATTCGGGCTTCGGCGAATGGCCGCTGGGCCTGGCGCTGCTGCAGTCGCTGGGGGCGGACGTGCCGCCCCCGCAGCCCGCGCTACATGCCGCGGCGGCATAAGGAAACAAGAACAAATTCGTTTGGTTTTGTGACCGAGGCGCCCAGAATCGCCCTCCTCCCCTGCATCCGACCACCGCCTCGACCATGAAAACCGCTCTGCGCACCACCGCTGCCGCCCTCGGGTTGGCCCTCAGCACGCTCGCGTCGGCCCAGACCACGCTGCTCAACGTCTCGTACGACGTGGCGCGCGAGTTCTACAAGGACATCAACACCGCCTTCATCGCCAGCCAGCAGAAGGCCGGCAAGACCATCGCGGTGAACCAGTCGCACGCCGGCTCCAGCGCGCAGGCGCGTGCCGTGGCCGACGGCCTGGAGGCCGACGTGGTGACCTTCAACACCACCACCGACATCGACTTCCTCGCCGAGAAGGGCGTGGTCGCCAAGGACTGGCGCCAGAAATTCCCCAACGGCGCCGCGCCCACCACCTCGACCATGCTGTTCCTGGTGCGCAACGGCAACCCCAAGAACATCAAGGACTGGGACGACCTGATCAAGCCCGGCGTGCAAGTGGTCGTGGTCAACCCCAAGACGGGTGGCAACGGCCGCCTGGCCTACCTCGCGGCCTGGGGCCAGGTGCGCGCCAAGGGCGGCACCGACGAGCAGGCCGCCGAGTTCGTGAAGAAGCTCTACGCGAACGTGCCCGTGCTGGCGCGCGGCGGGCGCGATGCCACCGGCGTCTTCCTGCAACGCAACATCGGCGACGTGCTGATCACCTTCGAATCCGAGGTGGTGTCGGTGGACAAGGAATTCGGCGCCGGCAAGGTCGACGCCGTGCACCCGAGCTCGAGCATCGTGGCCGAGAACCCGGTCGCCATCGTCGAGCGCACGGTGGCCAAGAAAGGCACCGCCGCCGAAGCCAAGGCCTACCTCGACTTCGTGTACTCCGAAGAGGGCCAGGAGATCGCGGCGAAGCACAACATCCGCCCGCGTTCGGAGGCCGTGCTCAAGAAGTACGCCAGCGCCTTCAAGCCGATCAAGCTGTTCACGGTCGACCAGTACTTCGGCTCCCTCGGCGAAGCGCAGAAAGTGCACTTCAACGACGGCGGCAAGTTCGACCAGCTGTACACGGTCCGCTAAATCATGACCGCCGCCTCGCTGCCTTTGCCGGCAGCGCCCGGCGCGCGGCGCTCCACGCGCCGCGTGCTGCCGGGCTTCAACCTCACGCTGGGTTACACGCTGCTCTACCTGAGCCTGATCGTGCTGATCCCGTTGTCGGCGCTGGTCTTCAAGACCCTGTCGATGACCTGGCCGCAGTTCTGGGAGGCCGTGGCCTCGCCGCGCGTGCTGGCCTCCTACCGCCTCACCTTCGGCGCCTCGCTGATCGCCGCCACCGTCAACGTGGTGTTCGGCCTGCTGGTGGCCTGGGTGCTGGTGCGCTACACCTTCCCGGGCAAGAAGATCGTCGACGCCCTGGTGGACCTGCCCTTCGCGCTGCCCACCGCCGTGGCCGGCATCTCGCTCACCGCGCTGCTGGCCGACAACGGCTGGATCGGTCAGTACTTCGCGCCGCTGGGCATCCAGCTCGCGTTCAACCCGAACGGCGTGGTCATCGCGCTCATCTTCATCGGCCTGCCCTTCGTGGTGCGCACGGTGCAACCCGTGCTGGAAGACACCGAGAAGGAACTCGAAGAAGCGGCCAGCAGCCTGGGCGCCACGCGCTGGCAGATCTTCTGGCGGGTGATCTTCCCGAGCATCGCGCCCGCGCTGCTCACCGGCTTCGCCATGGCCTTCGCGCGCGCGGTGGGTGAGTACGGCTCGGTGATCTTCATCGCCGGCAACATGCCCATGGTCTCCGAGATCACGCCGCTGATCATCATCGCCAAGCTGGAGCAGTACGACTACGCCGGCGCCACCGCCGTGGCCACCGTCATGCTGATCATCTCCTTCATCCTGCTGCTGGTCATCAACGGCCTGCAGGCCTGGCAGCGCAAGCGTTCCGGGGGGGCGATGGCATGAGCATCGTCCGTACCGAGGCGCCCTGGGTGCGCCGCACGCTGATCACCATCGCGCTCATCTTCATGGTGCTGTTCCTGGTGATGCCGCTCGCCGCGGTGTTCACCGAGGCACTGCGCAAGGGCTGGGATGCGTATTGGGGAGCCCTCAAGGAGCCCGATGCCTGGTCGGCGATCCGCCTCACGCTGCTCACCGCGGCGGTGGCGGTGCCGCTGAACCTGGTGTTCGGCGTGGCCGCGGCCTGGGCCATCGCCAAGTTCGAGTTCCGTGGCAAGGCCTTCCTCACCACGCTGATCGACCTGCCGTTCTCGGTATCGCCCGTGGTCGCCGGCCTGATCTACGTGCTGGTGTTCGGCGCGCAGGGCTGGTTCGGCCCCTGGCTGGCCGAGCACGACATCAAGATCGTGTTCGCCGTGCCCGGCATCATCCTGGCCACCGTCTTCGTCACCTTCCCCTTCATCGCGCGCGAACTCATCCCGTTGATGCAGGCGCAGGGCAACGACGAGGAACAGGCCGCGCAGGTGCTGGGCGCCAGCGGCTGGCAGACCTTCTGGTACGTCACGCTGCCCAACATCAAGTGGGGCCTGATCTACGGCGTGATCCTCTGCAACGCGCGCGCCATGGGCGAGTTCGGTGCGGTCTCGGTGGTCTCGGGCCACATCCGCGGCCAGACCAACACCATGCCGCTGCACGTCGAGGTGCTCTACAACGAGTACCAGTCCGTCGCGGCCTTCGCGGTGGCCTCGCTGCTGGCGCTGCTGGCCCTGGTCACGCTGGTCATCAAGACCGTTGCCGAATGGCGCATGGAGCGCGAGCTCAAGGCCCTGGCCGAACTGCCCCCCGAACGTCCGCGCACCGACACGCCCGCCATCGCCGGAGCCCATCCATGAGCATCAACGTCCAGAACATCTCCAAGCACTTCGGCAGTTTCCACGCGCTGGACAACATCCAGCTCGACATCGAAAGCGGCGAGCTGCTGGCCCTGCTCGGCCCCTCGGGCTGCGGCAAGACCACGCTGCTGCGCATCATCGCGGGCCTGGAAACGGCGGACGCCGGCCAGATCGTGATCAGCGGCGAGGACAGCACGCACGTGCACGTGCGCGAGCGCAACGTGGGCTTCGTGTTCCAGCACTACGCGCTGTTCCGCCACATGACGGTGGCCGACAATGTGGCCTTCGGCCTGCGCGTGAAGCCGCGCAGCGAGCGTCCGAGCGAAAGCCAGATCAAGGCCAAGGTGCACGACCTGCTCAAGCTGGTTCAGCTCGACTGGCTGGCCGAGCGCTACCCGGCGCAGCTGTCCGGCGGGCAACGCCAGCGCATCGCCCTGGCGCGCGCGCTCGCGGTGGAGCCCAAGGTGCTGCTGCTCGACGAGCCCTTCGGCGCGCTCGACGCCCAGGTGCGCAAGGAACTGCGCCGCTGGCTGCGCCGCCTGCACGACGAGCTGCACGTCACCAGCATCTTCGTCACGCACGACCAGGAAGAGGCCCTGGAAGTGGCCGACCGCGTGGTGCTGATGAACCACGGCAGGATCGAACAGGTGGGCAGCCCGCGCGACGTGTGGGAGCACCCGGCCACGCCCTTCGTGGCGCGCTTCCTCGGCGGCGTGCCGCTGGTGGGCGACGGCACGCGCCCGCTGCGCCCGCACGAGCTCGAGGTGCGCCGCCTGGCGCCTGGCGAGCGCACCGCGGGTGGCGTCGTGGCCACGCTGCGCCGCGCGCTGGTGCTCGACCCGGTGGTGCGCCTGGAACTCGAGCCCGAGTCGGGCGCGCACGACCTGATCGAGGCCCGCCTGGGCACCGCGCAGTTCGACGCGCTGGGCCTGCGCGAGGGCGACACGGTGCTGGTGGCGCCGCGCGCGTCGATCGCCACGGCGGATCAGGCGCTGGCCTGATCCAGCTCCGCCAGCAACCGCCCGCGCACCGCGGCCATGCCGCGGTAGGCCACCACGGCGTCACTCATCGACGCCAGCGCGGTGCGCAGTTGCGCTGCGCGCGTGGGCGCCACCGCCAGCACCGCCCCCAGCGGCGCCACCATCACGCGGATGAAAAACACGCCGGCCTTGAGCTGCGGCAGCGGCAAGGTGGTCTGGCGCTCGACGCGAAAGAAGGCGTGATCGATCAGGCGGCCGTGCGCACCGGCCCCCGACAGCGCGTCGTCCCAGCGCCGGCGGCGCGTCTCGGGGTGCTGGGCCAGCCCGCCGTCGGGCGCCACCAGCCACACATGGCGCTCCATGGACGACTGGCGAAAGGCCATGTCCACGATGCCGCGCGCGGCCCCGAGCAGCAGGGCGTTGTCGGCCACGGGCGCATGGATCGCCGTGAAATCCTGGCCCTGCTTGTCGGCCGGGTTCCAGCTCGACGGGAAGCACACCGACAACAGGCGCGCGCGAAAACCGTCGGCCTCGTCGGCGAGCACCACGAAATCTTCCTGCAGGCCCAGCGTGAGCGCGTCGACCGTGGGCGCCAGCGTCTCGCCGGTCTCGCGCCGGTGCACCTCGGCCACCGCCTGCAGCACCGCCGCATCGGCCCGGCCCACGGGCGCGCGCGCCGGGTCGGCCAGCACCGCCCGCTTGGCCTCGGCGTACGCGGGGGCCAACGCGTCGCGGTGCAACAAGGGCGGCGGCCCCGGCAGGCGCGACAGGCCGGGCTGCATGCGAAACGGGCTCACCACCGGCCAGGGCATGGCGGGGGCGGGGGTCAGGACCTGCATCGCCCGATCATCGCCCGCGCGTGCGCTGGCGATGGGGCCAATGACCTCGCAGAATGCACGCCATGAAAACCGCCACTTTTCTTCTCGCCGCGCTGGCACTGGCCGGTTGCGCCGCGCCACCTCCGCCCCCGACGACCCCGCCCGCGGACACCGTGGCCTGCACACAGGACGTGATGCAGTGCCCCGATGGCCGCTTCGTCGGCCGCCGTCCCCCGGCCTGCGCGTTCGATTGCGGCCCGCCCACGGCGCGCTGAGTCCCCCGTGGCGCGGCCGCGACACCACAGGGCACGGGAACCCTCGCTGTCTTGATGGGGTCATTCGAAGGTCACAACCTCACCGCCCCATGAGCCACCCCCTTGCCCGCCGCCTGCGCCGCGCCGCCATCCGCCACGAGCGGCGCTGCCGCGCGCCGGCGGCAGGCACCGGCTCCGCACCCGCGCAGAGCCTGACATTGGCCGAGTTGCTGCGCCTGCACGGCGAGGGCTCGCTGCCGGTGCTGGTGATGCTGCTGTCGCTGTTCACGCTGATCCCGGTGGGCGGCGCGGGCTGGTTCGTGAGCTTCTTCATCGTGGCGCTGGGCTGGTACTGGGCCCAGGGGCGCGAGCGTGTGGAGTTGCCGGCCGCGCTGGGCCGGCTGGCGCTCAACGAGCGCTGGTCGCTGCGCAGCCTGCACGCCCTGGCCTGGCTGTACCGCAGCGCCAGCCGCTGGCTGCGCCCACGCTGGCAGGCCTGGCGCCACGAACGCACGCGCGGCTGGTGGGGTGGCTGGATCGCCGTGATGGCGGTCATCATCTTTCTGCCACTGCCCTTCGGCAACGTGCTGCCCAGCCTCAGCCTGGTGCTGCTGGGCCTGGGCTGGATGTTCCGCGATGGCATCGCGCTGCTGGCGGCCAGTGCGGCGGGCATCGGCGCGCTGGCCTACACCGTGGCCTTCGGGCAGCTCGCCATCGACCTCACGCAGCGCGGCTGGCAGTGGCTCACCGGCTGAGCGGCGGCGGGTGGGGAGCACCTAGAATCGCCCGACCCTCTTTTCGACCCTCAGCCCGGTGGACAAAGACCCCTTGAACGACTGTCCGCTCTATGTGGACCTGGACGGCACGCTCACGCCCAGCGACACGCTGCACGAGTCGGCCATGCTGTTCATTTGCCGGCACCCCATGAACCTGCTGCGCATGCTCGGCTGGCTGGGGCGTGGCAAGGCCGGCTTCAAGCGCGCCCTGGCCGACGCCGTGCAGCCGGAGCCGGCCCGGCTGCCCTGGCGCGAGGATTTCATCCAGTTCCTGCGCGCCGAGCACGCGCGCGGGCGCACGCTGGTGCTGGCCAGCGCGGCCGACGAACGCATCGGCCAGCGCGTGGCGGCGCACCTGGGCGTGTTCAGCGCGGTGCTGGGCACGGCCGATGGCGGGCGCAACCTCAGCCGTGCGGCCAAGCGCGAGGCCATCACGGCGCACGCGCGTTCGCTCGGGCACGAGCGCTGGGCCTACGCAGGCAACAGCAACGACGACATCGCCGTGTGGGATGGCGCAGCCCAGGCGATCGCCGTGAACGCGCCCGCGGGCGTGTTGCGGCGCTTGCAGCAGCAACACCCGGCGGCGCAGGTGTTCGAGCACCACCCCACCTCGCTCAAGACCGTGCTGCGCGCGATCCGCCTCAAGCAGTGGTCCAAGAACGGCCTCATCTTCCTGCCGCTGCTGGCCGCGCACTCGCTCGATCCGCAGTTGTGGCTGCAGGTCATCGCGGCCTTCATCGCCTTCGGCCTGTGCGCCTCGGCCACCTACCTCGTCAACGACCTGCTCGACCTGCCCAACGACCGCGTGCACCGCATCAAGCGCCTGCGCCCGCTGGCCGCGGGCACGGTGACCATCGCCACCGCGGTGCCGCTGGGCGTGGCCATGCTCGTCGCGGCGTTCGGGCTCGCGATCTGGGTGGGCTGGCCCTTCACGCTGGTGCTGGCCATCTACACCGCACTCACCCTGGCGTACTCGATGCGCTGGAAGCGCATCGCGCTGTTCGACGTGCTGCTGCTGGCCACGCTGTACACGCTGCGCATCGGCGCCGGTGCCGCGGCCACGGGCGTGGACCTGTCCAACTGGCTGCTCGCGATCTCGATCTTCCTGTTCCTGAGCCTGGCGCTGGTCAAGCGCTGCGCCGAACTCGAGGAAGCGGTGGACGAACACAGCGCGCTGGCCCCGGGCCGCGGCTACCAGCCACGCGACCTGCCCTCGCTGCGAAGCATGGGCATGTCCAGCGGCTTCATGGCGGTGCTGGTGCTGGCGCTCTACATCGACTCGCCCGTGAGCCGCTCCCTCTATGCCCAGCCCGACGTGCTCTGGGCCGCTTCGCCGGTGCTGCTGCTGTGGATCATGCGCATCTGGCTCAAGACGGGCCGGCGCGAACTGCACGGCGAAGACCCGCTGGCCTTCGCCTTGAAGGACCCGTTCAGCTGGGCCACGCTGGCCGTGATGATCTGCATCGGCCTGCTCGCCACCATCGGTCTGTGACCCCATGAAATCCGTTGCCCTCTCGCTCGCCGTGTTCTGTGTGCTGCTGTCCTCCGCGGCGCAATTGGCCATGAGGCGCGGCATGAGCCAGGGTGGCGGCGACATCGCCGGCACCTACCTGCAGGCCTTCACCAGCCCCATGGTGTGGTTCGGTCTGTGCCTGTACGGCATCAGCGCCGTGCTGTGGCTGTGGGTGCTCTCGCGACTCGACGTCTCGCTGGCCTACCCGCTCGTGAGCCTGGGTTTCGTGGTCACCATGCTGCTGGGCATCCTGTGGCTGGGCGAACCGTTCTCTTGGGTGCGCGTGGCCGGCTGCACCCTCATCGTCCTCGGCGTGAGCCTGCTCGCGCTGGACGCGCACGCGTGATACCCCGCGACGACCTCTCGCTCGCGGCCGCGCGCCGCGTGTTCTGGTGGGCCTTCGTCGGCACGCTCGCACTCAAGGTGCTGCTCGCAGGCCTTTTCCCCTTCACCGGCGACGAAGCCTTCTTCTACCAGTGGGGCGTGCGCCCGGCCTGGCACTACTCCGACCACCCACCCCTGGTGGGCTGGCTGCTCGCCGTGCTGCACGCCATCAGCGACGCGCCCATCGTGCTGCGCAGCGTGACGCTGCTCGTCACGAGCGTGATCGCGCTGCTGGTGGTGGATCTGTTGCGCCGCCTGCTGCCCGAGGAACGCGAGGCGCAGGCCTGGCTTGCGGGCGCGGTGTACCTCGCTCTGCCCTGGAGCTGGCTGTTCGTGCTCGTGACCACCGACACGATGCTGATCCTGTTCATGGCCTTGTCGTTCTGGGCCTACGTGCGGGCCGACACCGCCGAACGCGGCAGCGGCTGGTACCTGCTCAGCGGCGCGCTGCTGGGCGCGGCCTTCTTCAGCAAGTACTTCGCGGCCCTGCTCGGCTTTGCCTACGCCGTGCACGCCTGGGGCTGGCGGCGCGATCGCTGGTGGGCACCGTTCCTCGTCTTCGTCGCGGCGCTGCCCGCGATCCTGGGCAACCTCTGGCTCAACGCCCTGCACGGCTGGAGCCACGTGATGTTCAACGTGTTCAACCGCAACGAAGCATCCGCCTGGTCGATGAAGACCTTCCTGACCTTCGCGGTGATGGCGCTCTATCTCGTCACGCCCTGGTGGCTGTGGCGCGCCGCGCGTTCGCGCGCCCCGGCCGGTGTGAGCGCCACGGCGCGCACCACGCTGGCGGTGCTGTGGCTCTTCCCCCTCGTGGTGTTCGCGCTGCTGGCCACGCGCCGCACCATCGGCCTGCACTGGGTGCTGGGCTTCGTGCCGGTGTTCGCCGTTTGGGCCGGCCTGCGCACCGACGTGCGCCCGTTGCGCCGCCTGCTGGCCTACACCGTGGCGCTGTCCGTGCCGCACCTGCTGGGGGTGCTGGTGCTGGCGCTCGGGCCAACGTCGTGGTTTGCCAGCACCAAGTGGGCCGACCGCGCGGTGTTCCTGCGTGAAAACACCGCGGTGGTGGCCGCGCTGCGCGACGGGTTGCCCGGCGACGCCGTGCTCATGGCCCAGGCCTACAACCCCGCGGCCATGCTGGCCTACCGGGCGGGCCACTACGTGCCGGTGTTCGGCTCCGGCCGCTACCACTCGCGCCAGGACGATCTGGTCGTCGACTTCCGCGCCTTCGATGGCAAACACGTCCGCGTCTTCCATTACGACGAGCCGGACCTCGCCGCCTACACGCCGTACTTCGAGCGCGTGAGCAAACGCCCGTTCACCATCGATGGCGCGGAGTTCTGGCAGGTCGATGGCGAGGGCTTCCGCTTCGCGCCCTACCGCGAGCAGGTGCTGGCCGCGATCGCGCGCGATTTCCACGACATCCCCCGCTGGCTGCCGGTGCTGGGCGACCCGTTCTGCGAACGCTACGGCTTCGCCGACTGCTCGCCAGGGCGCTGACCCCCGCACCCGCACCCTCGCCCGGCCGCGTGGCCCCACTCATATGATGGTCATCATATGAGGCTATCCTTTCGCTCCAGCCACGCCGACATCCATGGAATCGCCCGCCACCCGCAAACAGGTCACCCACGACCGCATCCTCGACACCGCCGCGCGTGTGCTGCGCGACAGCGGCTTCCAGGGCGTCGGGGTGGCGGACATCATGAAGCGCGCCGGGCTCACGCACGGCGGCTTCTATGCCCACTTTTCCTCGCGCGAGGCCATGCTGGCCGAAGCGCTCGAGCGTGCCGGGCAGGACAGCCAGGCCCGGCTGCAACGCGCCCTTGCCGCGGGTGAGGCCAAGGCCGTCACGCGCTTTCGCGCCTTGGTGGAGGCCTACCTCGCCGACCGCCACCTGCGTTCGGCCGACAGCGGTTGCCCGGTGGCGGCGCTCGCCTCGGAGATGCCGCGGCAATCCGACGCGGTCCGCGCCGCCGCGGCCGCGCGTGTCACATCGCTGACGGCCGCCGTGGCGGCCACGCTCGGCCCGGACGCGCCGCGCGAGACCGCCGCCGTGATCGCCTCGCAACTGGTCGGCGCGCTGCAACTGGCCCGCACCCTGGGCGACAACACGCAGGGCCGGCGCCACCTCGCGGCCAGCCGACAGTTCCTGCTGGCGCACTTCGAACCCGCTCACCCCAACCGCTGAAACGCCCGCGCCTTCGGCGCTTTTCTCCAACGGCCACTCATATGATGGCCATCATATTTACGAGGCCTCTCCATGCACCCACTTGAAAACGCCACCGTCCTGATCACCGGTGCCAACCGCGGTATCGGCCTGGCTTTCGCACGCGAAGCCATCGCGCGTGGCGCGCGCCGCGTCTACGCCGCCAGCCGCAGCGGCGCCGCCGTGCCGGTCGCCGGCACCACGCCCCTGCAACTCGACGTCACCGATGCGCAGCAGGTGGCACGCGCCGCCCGCGAATGCGGTGATGTGACCCTGCTGATCAACAACGCCGGTGTGGCCGAGCTCGGCGGTTTCCTGCAGGACACGACGCTGGAGGCATCACGGCGCCAGCTCGACGTGAATTTCTTCGGCATGCTGCGCATGGCCCAGGCCTTCGCGCCGGTGCTCGCCGCCAACCGCGGTGGCGCAATGCTCAACGTGTTGTCGATCGCGAGCTGGATCAACCGGCCGCTGCTGGGCACCTACGGGGCCACCAAGTCCGCGGCCTGGGCCCTCACCAACGGTCTGCGGCACGAGCTGCGCGCGCAAGGCACGCAGGTCACCGCACTGCACATGGGTTTCGTGGACACCGATCTCACGCGCGGCATCGACGCGCCGAAGGCCACGCCCGAGGCCATTGTCCGGGCGGCGTTCGACGGCCTGCAGGCCGGCCTGCCCGAGGTGCTGGCCGACCCGATGACGCAGCAGGTGAAGCAGTCCCTCGGGACGCCGGCCGCCGCCTACCTCGCGGCCGCATGAGCACCCCCACCGCGCACGCTGACACCCGGCAACGCATGCTGCACGGGCCGGTGATGCCCGCGCTGCTGCGCCTGGCCGCCCCCAACGTGCTGGGCCTGTTCGCCAACACCGTGGTGATCGGCTTCGATGGCTACCTCGTGGGTCGCCTCGGCCCGCAGGCCCTGGCCGGCGTCGCGGTGGTGTTGCCGGTGGCCATGCTGATGCTGCACATGTCGGCCGGTGGCCTGGGCGGCAGCACCACCGCAGTCATCGCGCGCGCGCTCGGCGCAGACAACACGGCCCATGCCACCCGGTTGGCGCGGCACGCGCTGGTGCTGGGCCTGCTCGCTTCGCTGCTGTTCACGCTGTTGTTCGCCACGCCCGTGCTGTACGCCGCCATGGGCGCGCAAGGGGCCGTGCTGCAGGAGGCCGGCCGCTACGCGGCGGTGCTGTTCGCCGGCGCTTCGGCCATCTGGTCGGTCAACGTGCTCGCCGGCGTGGCGCGCGGCCTGGGCCAGATGGGCACCGCCGCGCTGGCGTTGGTGGCGGCCACGGCGATGCACCTGCTGCTCGCGCCGGTGCTGGTGTTCGGCGCCGGCCCCGTGCCGCCGCTGGGCGTGGCGGGTGCCGCGATCAGCACCGTGGCCTGCAACGCGGCATCGGCGATCGCGCTGCTGCTCTGGCTGTCGCGCGCGGGCCAACCCGTGCGGCTGCTGGGCGAACGCTGGGTTCTGGAGCGCCGCACGTTCCGCGACATCCTGCGCATCGCCCTGCCCTCCGCCGTCAACCCGGTGCTGAGCAACGGCGCGATCGCGCTGGCCACGGCCTATGTGGCCGGCTTCGGCGCCCTCACTGTGGCGGGCTACGGCATCGCCGCCCGGCTCGAATACATCCTGGTGCCGATCGCCTTCGGGTTCGGCAGCGCGTTGACCGCGATGGTGGCCACCAACCTGGGCGCGGGCCAACCCGCGCGGGCGCGGCGCATCACCTGGGTCGGAGCGGCCCTGGTCTGGGCCGTGACGGGTCTGATCGGTCTGGTCGCGGCCATCTGGCCGCAACTCTGGATGGCGCTGTTCACCGCCGACGCGGCGGTGCAGGCGGCCGGCGCCACTTACCTGCGCCTGGTGGGTGGCAGCTACGGCTTCTTCGGCCTGGGTCTGGCGTTGTTCTTCGCGTCGCAGGGCGCGGGGCGTCTCGTCTGGCCGCTGATCGCCAGCACGGCGCGGCTGCTCATCGTGGGGCTCGGCGGCTGGCTCGTGCTGCAACTGGCCGGGGGTGCGCCGCAAACACTCTATGCCGTGATCGCCCTGAGCCTGCTGGTGATGGGCGTGCTGCTGGCGGTGACCACGCACCTGAGCGACTGGGGCACGCCGCCCCGCGAAGGCGGTGCGCGTCAGCCGGCGCCGAACAAGGCCGTGTAACGCCGCTGCATCTCCTCGGGCGTCACATCTTCGATCGAGTGCCCGATGAGCCAGCGGTGCCCGAAGGGGCAGCGCACCACGCCGCTGCGCTCGCCGTAGAACGCGTCGCTCGCTTCGCGTTCGAGCGTGGCGCCGGCCTGCACGGCGTTGGCGATCATCGCGTCGGCGTCGTCCACGTGCAGGTGCACGGTGACGGGGGTGGCGCCCAGCGCGCGGGCGCTGTGCATGCCGAACTCGGGGAACTCGTCGCACAGCATCACGGTGTTGGGGCCGAAGGCCATCTCGGCGTGGCCGATGCGCCCCGAGGGTTCGACGAGACGGAACTTCTCGCTCGCGCCGAAGGCGCGCGCGTAGAACGCAAGGGCGGCCTGCGTGTCGTGCACGCAGAGGTAGGCATAGGCTTCTTCGATGCGCATGGCTTCGCTCCAGGGACGCGGGGGTGATGGCGCCACTGTGCCGGCCGGCGCCGCGCGCGTATAGAAGAAATTTGCCGGCGCACTCAGCGCGGCAGCGGCGCCTGCTCGGGCAGGTGGTTGGGTTCGTCCGGTGCGAGTGCGCGAAAGCGCGCCGGCGTGAGCCCGGCCATGGCGAGGAACTCGCGGTTGAAGTGCGACTGGTCGCTGTACCCCAGGGCGGCGGCGATGTCGGCCGGGGCGCTGGCCGTGCCGAGCGCGCGCAGCGCGGCCTGGAAACGGCGCACGCGCAACCAGGCCTTGGGGTTGAGGCCCGCCGCCTGGCGGAACGCGGTGTCGAAGCGGCGGTGGCTCAGGCCGCTGGCGTGAACGGCCGCACCCACCGACGCCGACGCGCGCAACAGGCGCACCAGCGCGGCGGCCTGCCCCGCCCCCACCGGCGGGCGGCGCGCGAGCAGCCAGTCCTCGAACAGCACCAGGCGCGCGTCGGCATCGGCCGCGTCGAACAGCCGCTCACGCAAACGGCGGGCTTCGGCGCCGAGCAAGGCGTCGAGCGGCACGTGGCGGCCGGTGAGCTCATCGGCCGCCGCGCCGAACAGCCACTGCGCCGCGCCGGGCAGCAAGGTGGCGCCCACGCTGGCCGAGCGCGCGCGCAGGCGCTTGAGGTACGACGCGGTGCGCGCACCGGCCAGCACCGCGTGGGCCAGCGCCTCGCCGCGCACATCGGTGGGCGAACGCAGCAGGTGCACGGGTGCGTCGTCGAGCCGCAGCACCAGGTGCATGAGGCCGCTGGGCAGCAGGCGCTCGATGCGCGCCTGCGCCTCGCCGGCGGGTTCGGCGTCGCAGCTCCAGAGTTCGCGCACGAAGGGGCGCAGCAGCGGGTGGGGTGCGCGGCGCCGGGCGGCCATGGTCTAGCCCGGTGTGGACGCGGGGGGTGCGGGGGGCGTGGGCTCGGGCACCAGCAGGTCGCCGCGCCACAGGCCGCGCACCGTGGCCACGCACAGGCCACCGATCACCAGCGTGACGAGCACGAGCAAGGCCCATGAGAGGCCCACGAGACCGATGGCTTCGGGCAGGCGCTCGGCCAGGCGGCCGGTGAGCGTGGTGAAGGCCGCGAGCGGGAAGGACAAGGCCCACCAGGGCAGGCCGAAGTGCTGGCCGCGCAGACGCGGCGCCAGCGGCAGCAACCACAGGAACACGAAGCCCGCCACGCCCCAGATCATCAGCACGACGAGCAGCGGCACATCGAACGGCAACAGCGCCAGGCCGATGACGGCGGGCGGTGCGAGCACGATGGCCCAGGCCGGCAGCAACCGGTCGGGCAAAGGCCCATGTGCGATGCGGCGCAACAGCAGCAAGGCGATGACCACCGGCCAGAAGAAGACGCCGATGCCCAGCTGCGCGGCCGACCACACCGGCTGGCCCAGCGCCACACCGGCCAACGGGGCCACCACGTTGCCCACCACCGCGATCAGCAACACCGGCGTGATGCCGGGCCACAGCGCGCCGGGTTGCGCATGCGCCGCGCCCAGCCAGCGGCCCAGCACCCAGGCCGTGACCGCGAGCTGCAACACCGCCCCGGCCCACCACAGCGCGCGCGCCAGCGGCCCCGGGCCCAGGTGCGCCACCGCCACGGTGGCCAGCAGCAACAGCGACACCGGTGCCGCCGCGTAGAACGCGTGGCGCACCGGGTGCGCGAGGTCTTCGATCACCGCGTCGCGGTGGCTGTACCAGCGCCACGCGGCGCCGAGCGCAATGGCCACGAAGGCCAGCGCCGCGACCGCCCCCAGCACCGCGGACGCGTGCAGCGCGCCATCACCCAGCACCGTGGCGGCGCGGTGCCACACGAGCGAGAGCCCGCACAGGCCCATGACCACCGAGAACCAGCCCGGCCCCAGGTAGCGCAGCGGCGAAGCGTGAAGATCAGGGTTTGTCATTCCGCCACCTCGACACGCACCCGCGGCGCCACCGCGCACACGCATTCGTACGCGATGGTGCCGGCCGCGTGCGCGACCTCGTCCACCGGCAGCACGGTGCCGTTGCCCGCGCGGCCCCAGAGCACCACCTCGCTGCCGATGCCGGCGCCAGGCACCGGCGTGAGGTCGACGGTGATCATGTCCATGCTCACGCGGCCCAGCGTGGTGGTTCGCACGCCGTCGACCAGCACCGGGGTGCCGCCGGGCGCGTGGCGCGGGTAGCCGTCGGCGTAACCGCAGGCGATGACACCGATGCGTGTGGGTGCGCTCGCGGTGAAGGTGGAGCCGTAGCCCACGGTGTCGCCTGCCTGCAGTTGCTGCACGCCGATGACCTGGGTGCGAAGGCTCATGGTGGGCAGCAGGCCCCAATGCGCGGCGCTGTGCTCGGGAAAATCGGGCGCGCTGCCGTAGAGCGCGATGCCCTCGCGCACCCAGTCGGCCGCGAGCGAGCCGGCGCCGCGCAGCGCGCTGCGCGCGTGGCGCAGGATGGCCGCGCTGTTGGCCAGCGTGCGCTCGCCGGGCAGGTCTTCGGTGGCCTGTTCGAACAGCGCCACCTGGTGCGCGATGCCGCGCGCGCCATCGGCGTCGCTGAAGTGCGTCATGTGGCCGATCTCGTCGACCTGCGGCAAGGCGTTCAGGCGCGCCCAGGCCGCGCGGTAGGCCGTGGGCGTGAAGCCCAGCCGGTTCATGCCGCTGTTGAGCTTGAGGAACACCTTGTGCGGTTGCTGCGTCTTGTGCGCGGCGAGCCAGTCGATCTGTTCGCTGCAGTGCACCGTGTGCCACAGGCCCAGGCGCGAGCACAGCTCCAGGTCGCGCGGCTCGAACACCCCTTCGAGCAGCAGCACGGGCCCGCGCCAGCCGAGGGCGCGCACGCGCTCGGCCTCGTCGAGATCGAGCAGCGCGAAACCATCGGCACCGCGCAGGCCCTCGAAGGCGCGCTCGATGCCGTGGCCGTAGGCATTGGCCTTGACCACCGCCCACACGCGGGCGTCGGGCGCGCGCTCGCGCGCGATCTCCAGGTTGTGGCGCAGGGCGCCGGTGTGCACGGTGGCCAGGATGGGGCGGGGCATGGCGTGAGAAATGTCAAGGGGCGGCAATGCACCCGAGCAGCGGGCTCGCGTACACGGGGTGATATGTAACCCCCGTGCTATAACGCGCGCCACCCGACCGGAGACGAGCCACGAACTGTCGCACAAACAGGCGACCCCCTTCGTGGCCGAGGCGCTTCAACCTGGCAGCCCAGCAAACCGATTCATCGCCATGAAGCGCGGCTTCTACACCATCATGACGGCGCAGTTCTTCAGCTCGCTGGCTGACAACGCGCTGTTCGTGGCCGCCATCGAGCTGCTGCGCCACCGCGGCGCGCCCGAGTGGCAGGGCGCGGCGCTGGTGCCCATGTTCGCGCTGTTCTATGTGCTGCTCGCGCCCTTCGTGGGCGCGTTCGCCGACGCGAAGCCCAAGGGCCAGGTCATGTTCATCAGCAACGCCATCAAGGTGCTGGGCTGCCTGGCCATGCTCGTCGGCGTGCACCCACTGCTGGCCTACACGCTGGTGGGCCTGGGCGCGGCGGCCTATTCGCCGGCCAAGTACGGCATCCTCACCGAGCTGTTGCCGCCTTCACAACTGGTCAAGGCCAACGGCTGGATCGAAGGCCTGACGATCGCGTCCATCATCCTGGGCGTGCTGCTCGGCGGGCAACTGGTGGGCCCCGCGGTGGCGCCCTGGCTGATGGCGCTCTCGCTGCCCGGCATCGACAACGCGCCCGATGCGGCGATCGCGCTGCTGGTGGTTGTGTACGCGCTGGCCGCGGCCTTCAACCTGCGCATCCCGCTCACCGGCGTGACGCCGCGCCCCATGCCGCGCAACCCGCTGGTGCTGCTGCCCGATTTCTGGACCTGCAACATGCGCCTGTGGCGCGACCGCCTGGGCCAGATCTCGCTGTCCACCACCACGCTGTTCTGGGGCGTGAGCGGCAACCTGCGCTACATCGTGCTGGCCTGGGCCGCGGCCGCGCTGGGCTATAGCACCACGCAGGCCTCGGCGCTGGTGGGCGTGGTGGCGCTGGGCACCGCGGTGGGGGCCGTGGTGGCCTCCATGCGCATGCGGCTCGACCAGGCCACACGCGTGATCCCGCTCGGCATCGGCATGGGCCTGCTGGTGGTGCTCATGAACTTCATTGACAACGTGTGGGTGGCCGCGCCCTTCCTGGTGCTGCTGGGGGCGTTGGGCGGTTTCCTGGTGGTGCCGATGAACGCGCTGCTGCAGCACCGCGGCCACAACCTCATGGGCGCGGGCCGTTCGATCGCGGTGCAGAACTTCAACGAGCAGGCCTGCATCCTGGGCCTGGGCGCGTTCTACAGCTTCTCCACCGGCATGGGCCTGTCGGCCTTCGCGGCCATCACGGCCTTCGGCCTGCTGGTGGCCGGCACCATGGCGCTGATCGGCGCCTGGCACAAGCGCAACCAGCGCGAGCACGCGCACGAGATCGAGCGCCTGCTGGAGATCGCCCGCAGGGACGATTTACACGGGTAGCCTCCTGATGGAGGTCGCGCGCAGCGCGGCGGGGGCGATCAGAAATTGCCCACGTTGGTGGGCGCAAAACCGTTGAGGCTCACCAGGTGGTGGTGCGCGAGCACCTTGTACAGGTCGGCCTCGCCCACGGAGCGCGAGAGGTAGGCGTCGGCGCCGGCCAGACCGGCCTTCATGCGCTCCATGCTGCCGGCGCTGGGTGCGAACAGGATCACCACCGGCGCGCCCTTGGGGCCCTTGATCTGCTTGGCGGTGCGGCAGATCGTGAAGGCGTCGGGCTGGCCCCCAAGCCGGTCGATCACGACCAGGCGGTAGGGATGGGCGTTGAGCATGGTTTCGGCCTGGGCCGGGTCGCGGCACCAGTCGATCGTCAGCTCGTACTTGCGGAAGCGCTTGAGCAGGATGCGGCCTTCGACCAGGCTCTGCCCCACCAGCAGCGCGTCGCCATGGCCCGCTTCGGGCACATTGGCGTCGCCGCGCGCGCTGCGCGTGTTGGGTGAACGCGTGTTGCGCGCCTTGGGGGCGGGCGGCGACACGTTGAACAACTCGTCGAGATCGGCGAAATCGGTGGCTCCGCGCAGCGGGATGTGCACCGTGCGCGCGGGCTTGGCCGCGGGCGCCGGGGTGGCCACGGGCGCCTGTTTCGGTGCCGGGGCCGACACGGAGGCCGGTGCCTGCGCTGGCGCCGCCGTGGCGCGGCGCGGCGCCGCCTCGAGCGCCTGCGCTTCCTCGCGCGTCATGGGCCGCGTGGGCGGGAAGTCGGTCTCGGGAAAGCGCCGGCGCGTGCGCCCGGCCGGCGCCATGGGCGACGCCGGCTGCGGCTTGCCGCTGGCCAGGCGCATGCTGGCGTCCAGCCCCTGCAGTTGCGAATGCTTGAACGGTTCGGTGGGTGCGAAGGTGGTGGCGGGGGCCGGGGCGGCGGCCACCGCGCGCGCGGTGCGCAGGCCCACCAGCGCATCGAGCGCGCCCAGCAGCGAGACAAGGCGGATCGGCTTGGCCTGCAAGGGCCAGCCGGTGCCGCCATCGTGGCCCCCCACGAGCAACACGCGGCCGGGCAGGCTCGCGCCCTGCACCAGCTTCAAGGCCTGCGCGTTGTCGGCGTTGACGATCAGGACCTGGGCGTCCAGCACCTCTTCCTGCACCTGGTACGCCGGAGGCCGCCGCGCCGCGAGCCGGAAAAACGATTCGAAGGTGGCGCTTTCGGTCTGGGCAAAGCCCACGAGCGCCACGGTGTAGGCAGCCCCCATGCCTTGCTCCACTGTGTTCGGGTGATTCTTGGTTACCTTCTGATACGCCAAGCAGTATCGCCCTGTGGCGGTGTTTTTGGGAACCTTCGTGTCGCCATCGCGCGGCTTGTGTGATGATTTTGTCGCTTGCCGGACACCTTCACGCCCCCAGGAGCCCCCCATGCCCAGCGTCTACGACTTCGAAGCCCAGTCCATCGACGGCCAGACCGTGCCCTTGTCGCGCTACCGCGGCCAGGCGCTGCTGATCGTGAACACCGCCAGCGCCTGCGGCTTCACGCCGCAGTTCGCGGGGCTGGAAAAACTGCACGAAACCTACGGCGCGCGCGGCCTGGCGGTGCTGGGCTTTCCCTGCAACCAGTTCGGCTCGCAGGACCCGGGCAGCAACGACGAGATCGCCACCTTCTGCCAGCGCAACTACGGCGTGAGCTTTCCGATGATGTCGAAGATCGACGTCAACGGCGGCGACGCGCACCCGCTGTACCGCTGGCTCACGGCCGAGGCCCCGGGCCTGCTGGGCAGCAAGGCCATCAAGTGGAACTTCACCAAGTTCCTGGTCGGCAAGGACGGCCGCGTGCTCAAGCGCTACGCGCCGCAGGACGCACCGGAGAAACTGGCCGGCGACATCGAGGCGGCGCTCGCGGCCTGAACCGCGCGGCCCTCAGAGCACGCGCAGCAACCAGCCCGCCAGCAGCGGCAGGGCCAGCGCGCTGAACAACGCGCTCAGGCCCATGGCCAGCCCCGCGAAGGCGCCGGCCTCTTCGCTCACCTGGAACGCGCGCGCGGTGCCGATGCCGTGCGCGATGGTGCCGAGCGCGAAACCCCGCACCGCGGGATCGCGGATGCGCAGCGCGTCGAACAGGTAGCGCGCGCCCACCGCGCCGAGCACGCCGGTGGCCATCACGAGCACCGCGGTGAGCGAAGGCAGGCCACCGATCTTTTCAGCAATGCCCATGGCCACCGGCATGGTGACCGACTTCGGCGCGAGCGAGGCGATGGTGGCGCTCGACGCCCCGAGCAGGCGCGCCAGCACCAGGGCCGACACGGTGGTGACCCCCACGCCCACCACCAGCGCACCCAGCAACGGCACGGCCAGGCGGCGCAGGCGGTGCACCTGCTCGAACAAGGGCACCGCCAGCGCCACGGTGGCGGGCCCGAGCAGGAAGTGCACGAACTGCGCGCCCTCGAAGTAGGTGGCGTACGGTGTGCCCGTGGCCCACAGCAGCGTGGCCAGCACCGCCACCGCGATCGGCACCGGGTTGGCCAACGGGTGGAAGCCGCTGCGCCGGTAGAGCACGAAGGCCCCGTGGTAGACGAGCAGCGTGAGCGACAGGCCCAGCAGCGGCGTGGCCGCGAGATAGACCCAGACCTCGATCAGGCGTTGCGGGGCCTCAACCGCCATCGCGGCCCTCCCCGCCCGCGTGGCGGCGGGCCTGCCAGCGCATCAGCGCGAGCATGGTGACCGCCGACGCGGCCAGGCCCAGCAAGGTGCTGAGCACCAGCGCCACCCCCAGGGCCAGCGCTTCGTCGCCCAGGCGCTGCAGGTGCTGCATGACGCCCACGCCGGCGGGCACGAACAGCAGCGACAGGTGTTGGAGCAGCCCCTGCGCGGTGGGCTTGATGGCCTCGAGGCTGGCCGGGCGCAGCAGCAGGGCCAGCAGCAGCAAGGCCAGGCCGACCACCGGGCCGGGCACGGGCGCGGCGCTGAGCAGCACCAGGGTTTCGCCCAGCAGCTGGAACACAAGCAAGGTGGCCAGCGCGGGGATCATGGCGCTCAGCCGTGCAGGGCCTCGTCGAGCAGCTCGACCCAATGCCGCACCGGTGTGGCTGTGCCGCTCTGCAGGTGGGTGATGCAGCCGATGTTGGCGCTCGCGATGACCGCGGGCCGGAGATCGCCCAGGTGGCCGAGCTTGCGGTCGCGAAGGGTGTGGGCGATCTCGGGTTCGAGCACCGAGTAGGTGCCGGCCGAGCCGCAGCACAGGTGCGGCTCCACGCGCGCGGTCTGCACGGTGAAGCCGAGTTCGCCCAGCCAACGCTCCACACCGCCGCGCAGTTGCTGCCCGTGTTGCAGCGTGCAGGGCGGGTGGTAGGCCACCACGCGCTGCGCGTCGGGCCGCTGCTTCAGCCGGGGCTTGAGCGCGGGCACGAGGTCGGGCAACAGCTCCGAGAGGTCGCGCGCGAGTTCGCTGACGCGCGCGGCCTTCTGTGCGTAGGCCGGGTCGTCGCGCAGCAGGTGGCCGTAGTCCTTCACCATCACGCCGCAGCCGGAGGCGTTCACCACGATGGCCTCGGCGCCTTGCGCCACGAGCGGCCACCAGGCGTCGATGTTGGCGCGCGCCTGCGCGAGGCCACCGGTCTGGTCGTTCAGGTGGAACTTCACCGCGCCACAGCAGCCGGCCTGGGGCGCGACCACGGGCTGGATGCCCGCGGCGTCGAGCACGCGCGCGGTGGCGGCGTTGATGCTGGGCGCCATGGCCGGCTGCACGCACCCCGCGAGCATGAGCACCTGGCGCGCGTGCGTGCGCACGGGCCACGCACCGGCGGGGCGGGGCTCGGGCACCTTGGCCTTGAGCGAAGCGGGCAGCAGCCCGCGCACGGCCTGGCCGAGCTTCATCGCGGGGCCGAACAGCGGCGAGGGCAGGCCTTCCTTGAGCAACCAGCGCACGGTGCGCTCGCCCGCGGGGCGCGGCACTTTCGCGTCGACGATGGCGCGACCGATGTCGACCAGGTGGCCGTATTGCACGCCGCTGGGGCAGGTGGTTTCGCAGTTGCGGCAGGTGAGGCAGCGGTCCAGGTGGCGCTGGGTCTTGCGCGTGGGCTCGGCGCCTTCGAGCACCTGCTTGATCAGGTAGATGCGCCCGCGCGGGCCGTCGAGTTCGTCGCCGAGCAGCTGGTAGGTGGGGCAGGTGGCGGTGCAGAAGCCGCAGTGCACGCACTTGCGCAGGATGGCCTCGGCCTCGCGGCCGGCCGCGGTCTGCTGGTGTTCGGGGGCGAGTTGGGTCTGCATGTCAGAACAGCTCGGGGCCGGCGAACACGCCGTGCGGGTCGAAAGCGTCGCGCAGGCGTTGCATCACGGGCTGCAGGGCCGGCGCGGGTTCGTCGAAGCGGCGCACACCGGCCGCGCCCGTGGCGGGTTGGCGGAACAGTTGGGCGTGCCCGCCCTCTGCATGGGCCGCGGCGCGGATCTCGCGCTCGGCCGCGGCCGGCGCCCACAGCCAGCGCTGCGCGCCGTGCCATTCGATGAGCTGCGGCCAGGCGGCCAGCAGCGGCGCGGCGGTCTGCGGCAGCGACACGCGCCACAGGCCATGGTCGGGCGACGGCGCGTTGGCCAGGAAGGGCAGGCGGTGGTCGCGGCAGGCCGACCAGTCGGCGCTGGCCTGCGCGGTGTCCATGCGGATGCCGCCGGCCTCGCGCTGCAGGCGCTCGCTCGCGGCCTCCACCGCGGCCACCGCCCCGCGCAGGCGCAGGAACAGCAGCTCGGGTGCGCCGGGTTGCGTGTCGTCGCGCACCCAGCACGAGGCGTTCAGCGGCAGCGGCTCGCCGCCCCAGCGGTGCAGCTGTTCCAGCGCGTCGTGCTGGTTCAGGTAGAAGAACAGCGTGGCCTCGGCGGGGGGCACGGGCAGCACCTTCAGGCTCACGTCGGCGATCACGCCGAGCAGGCCCCAGCTGCCCGCCAGGGCACGGCTCACGTCGTAGCCGGCGACGTTCTTCATCACCTGGCCGCCGAAGGTGAGCAGCTCGCCGCGGCCATTGACGAGGCGCGCGCCGAGCACGTAGTCGCGCACACCGCCCACGCTGGCGCGGGCGGGGCCCGCCAGGCCGCTGGCCACCATGCCGCCCACGGTGGCGTGGCTGGCCAGGTGCGGCGGCTCGAACGGCAGGCACTGGCCGTGTTCGACCAGCGCGGCCTCGACCTCCGAGAGCGGCGTGCCGCCGCGCACGGTGATGACGAGCTCGCTCGGCTCGTGGCTCAGGATGCCGGACCACGCGCGCGTGGACAGGGCCTCGCCCTCGACCGGCCCGCTCACCGCGAGCTTGCTGCCGCCGCCCGCGATGCGCAGGCGCTGCCCGGCCGCGCCGGCGGCGCGCACGCGGTCGATGAGTTCGCTGGGGTGGTCGGCGGTGGGGGCGCCGGCGGGGGCTGACATGGCGGGGATGGTAGTCGCGGCCCCGCGGCGGCCCCTTGAATTTTTTGCACGCGCCCCTGCAATCGGGGCTGGCCGGGTGGTCTCAGCGGCTGGTGTGGCCGAGGCAGGCCCCGGCGTTGGGCCGGCCCTTGCACTCGCGCTTGAGGCGCTTCTCGCGCGCCGCGGCGCTTTCTTCCGACGGGGCCTTGTGGAAGGTGACCTTGGCCGGCGGCTTGCGCGCCGGCGGCGGTTCGGCCGCCGCTGCGGTGGCCAGCATGAACGACAGGGCCAGGGCCGTGGTGATCTTCCTGCGCATCGTGAACTCCCGGGTGGACAGCGGGCGGCGATGCTAGGGCCGGTGCGCCCGCGCTGCCCCCGGGGGTAGGACCCGCGCGGGCACAAAAAAACCCGCGGGCCGGCAGGACCGCGGGTTGAGGGGTTGTGAGCCACCCCGCCCGTCGGCGGGGTGCAACCCTGGAGGAGATCAGCGGTTGTACGCGGTCTCGCCGTGCGAGGTGATGTCGAGGCCTTCGCGCTCGGCTTCCTCGGTCGGGCGCAGGCCCAGGGTGAGGTCGGCGATCTTGTAGGCGATGAAGGCCACCACGCCGGACCAGACGATGGTCACGAGCACGCTCTTGACCTGCACCCACACCTGGGCGCCGATCGCGAAGTCTTCGGCACCGGTGCCGCCCAGGCCGGGCGCAGCGAACACGCCCGTCAGGATGGCGCCGACGATGCCGCCCACGCCGTGCACGCCGAACACGTCGAACGCGTCGTCCGCACCCAGCATCTTCTTCAGGCCGCTCACACCCCAGACGCAGACGAAGCCGGCGACCAGACCCAGAACGATGGAACCCATGGGGCCGACGAAGCCGGCGGCGGGCGTCACGGCCACCAGGCCGGCAACGGCACCGGAGGCGGCACCCAGCATGGAGGCCTTGCCCTTGAGCATGGACTCGGCCAGGCACCAGGCCAGCGTGGCGGCGGCGGTGGCCAGCACGGTGTTGATGAAGGCCAGGCCGGCGACGCCGTTGGCGGCACCTGCGGAGCCGGCGTTGAAGCCGAACCAGCCCACCCACAGCAGCGAGGCACCGACCATGGTCAGCGTCAGCGAGTGAGGCGTCAGCGCTTCCTTGCCGTAGCCGATGCGCTTGCCCACCACGTAGGCACCCACCAGACCGGCGATACCGGCGTTGATGTGCACCACGGTGCCGCCCGCGAAGTCGAGCGCGCCGTCAGCGGCCAGCAGGCCACCGCCCCAGACCATGTGGGCCATCGGGATGTACGAGAAGGTGAACCACAGGGCGGAGAACAGCAGCACGGCGCCGAACTTGATGCGCTCGGCGAAGGAGCCGACGATCAGCGCGGTGGTGATGGCCGCGAAGGTGCCCTGGAAGGCGATGAACACGTACTCGGGGATGGTCGCCAGCGCCGAGGACAGGGTGTCCGGCGTGGTGCCCGCGAGGAACAGCTTGTCGAAGCCACCGAAGAACTTGCCTTCACCGGCGAAGGTGAGCGAGAAGCCGTAGATGGCCCACAACAGGGAGATCAGCGAGAACACCACCATCACCTGCATCAGCACGGACAGCATGTTCTTGGAACGCGCGAGGCCGCCGTAGAACAGGGCCAGGCCGGGGATGGTCATCAGGATGACGAGCATCGTGGAGGTCAGCATCCAGGCGGTGTCACCGCTGTCGAGCGTGGGTGCTGCTTCCTCGGCGGCGGGGGCCTCGGCGGCCGGTGCCGCTGCGGCGGGTGCTTCAGCCGCGGGGGCCGCGGCAGCGGGGGCGGCATCGGCCGCGGGGGTCGTCTGGGCGAGGGCTGCGCCGCCGCCGATCGCCAGGCCAAGGCCCAGCAACAGGGAAGCCAGGAGTTTCTTCATTTGGATGCTCTCGGTTGGGATTCGGGGGAAACGGCTCAGATCGCCTCGTTGCCGGTTTCGCCGGTGCGGATGCGAACCACCTGTTCGAGGGGGGAGACGAAAATCTTTCCGTCGCCGATCTTGCCGGTGCGTGCGGCACCTTCGATGGCCTCGATGACGCGCTCCACGAGCTCGTCGGCCACGGCGACTTCGATCTTCACTTTGGGCAGGAAGTCGACCACGTACTCCGCACCGCGATAAAGCTCGGTGTGACCCTTCTGACGACCGAAGCCCTTGACTTCGGTGACGGTGATGCCCTGCACGCCCACACCGGACAGCGCTTCACGCACTTCGTCCAGCTTGAACGGCTTGATGACGGCTAGAACCATTTTCACGGCGACCCCTCCTAGGGTTGGTTGATCCGGCTACTGGCTTAGCAGCTTGTGTGCCAGGGCAGCGCTTCCCCGGTGCCATGGCAGGCACCAGAAAGAGGCCACCCCACCCACCCCACCCGTTCAGCCCCTGGAACAGCACCAAATCAGTGCCTCTCGTTCCAGGTTGGGGCTTTTGCGCCGGCCGCCACGACAGGCGGCGGCAGGCACGCACCAGCCTGGCGCCCGACACCCCCCGCCCGCATCGGCCCGGGCCGGCACCCACAATCGCCGGCCCGCGGCCGCGCCGGGCGGCCGCGCACCCAACAAGGGAGAAAAACGCATGGGACTGGCGCGCGTGCACAGCCGGGCCTTGCAGGGCCTGCAGGCCCGGCCGGTGAGCGTGGAGGTGCATCTGGCCAACGGGCTGCCCTCGTTCACCCTGGTCGGCCTGGCCGACACCGAGGTCAAGGAAGCGCGCGAACGCGTGCGCGCCGCCATCGCGCACAGCGGGCTCGAATTTCCGGGCAGCCAGCGCATCACCGTCAGCCTGGCCCCGGCCGATCTGCCCAAGGATTCGGGCCGGTTCGATCTGCCGATCGCGCTGGGCCTGCTCGCGGCCGGCGGCCAGATCGCCGAAGAAGCGCTGGCCCCGTATGTGTTTGCGGGCGAGCTGTCGCTGGGGGGTGAGCTGCGCCCGGTGCGCGGCGCCCTCGCCATGGCGCTGGCCCTGGCGCACGGGGACGAACGCACCACGCTCGTGCTGCCACCGGGCAGCGCCGAAGAAGCCGCCCTCGTGCCGCAAGCGCGTGTCATCCGCGCGCGCCACCTGGTCGACGTGGTGGCGCGCCTGCGCCGCGAACAACCCACCACCGGCGAGGACGCGGGCTGGAGCGTGGTGCCGCCGCGCGGGCTCGGCGCCCCGCCACCCGGCCCCGACCTCGCCGACGTGCGCGGCCAGGGCGCGGCCCGACGCGCGCTGGAAATCGCCGCCGCCGGCGGGCACAGCCTGCTCATGGTCGGGCCACCCGGCGCCGGCAAGTCCATGCTCGCGCAGCGCCTGCCCGGCCTGCTGCCCCCGCTGCACACCCACGAGGCGCTGGAGGCCGCGGCCATCGCCTCGCTGGCCGGCCGCTTCGACATCGCCCGCTGGGGCCTTCGGCCGTTCTGCGCGCCGCACCACAGCGCGTCGGCCGTGGCGCTGGTGGGCGGTGGCTCGCCCCCGCGGCCGGGGGAAATCTCGCTCGCCCACCACGGCGTGCTGTTTCTCGACGAACTGCCCGAGTTCCCGCGCCACGTGCTCGAGACCCTGCGCGAGCCGCTGGAGAACGGCCGCATCCGCATCTCGCGCGCCGCGCACCAGAGCGAATTCCCCGCCCGCTTCCAGTTCGTCGCCGCCATGAACCCCTGCCCCTGCGGCTGGCAGGGCCACCCCACGCGCGCCTGCCGCTGCACCCCGGACCAGGTGGCGCGCTACCAGGGCAAGCTCAGCGGGCCGCTGCTCGACCGCATCGACCTGCAGGTGGAGGTACCGGCGCTGCCGCCCGCGCAATTGATGCAGGCCCGAACCGGCGAGGCCAGCGCCCGGGTGCGTGGGCGCGTGATCGCCGCGCGCGACCGCGCCCAGGCGCGCCAGGGTTCGGCGAACCAGGCCCTCGACGGCCCCGCGCTCGACGAACACGCCCGGGCCGACGCCGGTGCCGTGCACTTGCTGCAGGCCGCGGCCACCCGGCTGGGGTGGAGCGCCCGCGCGATGCACCGCACGCTGCGCGTGGCCCGCACGATCGCCGACCTCGCGGCGCGCGACGCGGTACAGGCGGCCGACGTGGCCGAAGCGGTGCAGTACCGGCGCCTGTTCGGGGAGCGTTGAGCGCAGCGGCCCGGCGCACCTGTGCCACCATCGCCGCCATGCCCGACACCCCCACCCTGCACACCCTCGACGGCCCCGGTGGCCTGCCCCTGCTGCAGGTGGACAACCGCCACGCCAGCGCCCGGCTGTCGCTGCAGGGCGCGCAGCTGTTGGGCTACCAACCCGCCGGCGCACCCGAGGCCTTGTTCGTGAGCCCGAACGCCGTGTTCGCGCCGGGCCAGCCGATCCGCGGCGGCGTGCCGGTGTGCTGGCCCTGGTTCGGGCCCGACCCCGAGGGCCGCGGCCGCCCCGCGCACGGCTTCGCGCGCAACCGCCTCTGGGCACTGCGCAGCGCCACACACACCGACGACGGCGCCACCGAACTGCGCCTCGGCCTGACGGACGACGCGGCCACGCGCGCGCTGTGGCCGCACGCCTTCGACCTCGAGCTCGCCGTCACCGTGGGCCCCGCGCTGCGGCTCGCGCTGACCACACGCAACACCGGCGGCGACGGCTTCACGCTCACGCAGGCGCTGCACAGCTACTTCGCGGTGGGCGACATCGCGGCGGTGCAGGTGCAGGGCCTGGACGGCTGCCGCTACATCGACAAGGTGGCCGGCGCGTCGGCGCCGCTGCCCCGGCAAGCGGGCCCGGTGGTGTTCGACGGCCAGGTGGACCGCATCTACCAGGGCGTGCCACCCGGGTTGCAGGTCGTGGACGCCGCGGCCGGCCGGCGCATTGCGCTGCGCAGCGAAGGCAGCACCACGGCCGTGGTGTGGAACCCCGGTGCCGCGCTCGCCGCCACCATGGCCGACCTCGGCGCCGGCGCGCACCGCGGCTACGTGTGCGTGGAAACCGCGAACGCGGGCGACGAGGTGATCGCGATCGCGCCCGGCGCGAGCCACCGCATGGCGGTGGTGATCGACACCCGCGCGGGTTGAGCGCTCCTCAGAGGTTGGGCGCCAGCCAGCGCTGCAGTTCTTCGCGCGCCACGCGGCTGCGCTCCGCCAGGTCGCTCAACTGGTCCTCGCCGATCTTGCCGACGTTGAAGTAGGTGCTCTGCGGGTGGCTCAGGTAGAAGCCGCTCACGCTGGCGGCCGGCGCCATGGCCAGGCTTTCAGTAAGCGTCATGCCGATCTCGCCGGCCTGCAGCAGCTCGAACATGCCGCGCTTGACGGTGTGGTCCGGGCAGGCCGGGTAGCCGGGCGCGGGGCGGATGCCCTGGTACTTCTCGGCGATCAGTTCCTCGTTGCTCAACCCCTCCTGCGGCACGTAACCCCAGAGGTCGGTGCGCACGCGCTGGTGCATCTGCTCGGCCAGGGCCTCGGCCAGGCGGTCGGCCAGGGCCTTGAACATAATCGCGGAGTAGTCGTCGTGGTCGTCGAGGAACTGCTTCTCCTTCTTCTCGACGCCGATGCCCGCGGTGACCGCGAACACCCCCACGTAGTCCTTTGCCACGCCCTGCGGCGCCACGAAATCGGCCAGGCAGCGGCTGGGGCGCATCACGCCGTCGATGGCCTGCTTCTCGGTCTGCTGGCGCAGGCCGTGCCACACCAGCACCGGCTGCTCTCGCGATTCGTCGGCGTAGAGCGCGATGTCGTCGTCGTTCACGGTGTTGGCCGGGTACAGGCCGATGACGGCGTTGGCCTGCAGCCAGCGGCCATCGATCAGGCGCTGCAGCATGCGCTTGCCGTCGCTGAACACGCGGCGCGCCTCTTCGCCCACCACCTCGTCCTTGAGGATCTCGGGGAAGGGGCCGGCCAGGTCCCAGGTCTGGAAGAACGGGCCCCAGTCGATGTACTTGGCGAGCTCGGCCAGGTCCACGTTCTTGAACAGCCGGCGGCCGATGAACTTGGGTGCGGGCGGCGTGTGGCCGGTCCAGTCGATCGGCGTGCGGTTGGCGCGCGCCTGCGCCAACGGCCACAGCGGCACCTGCTTCTTGTTGGCGTGCTGCTGGCGCACGCGCTCGTAGTCGGCATTGACCTCGTTGATGTAGGCCGTGGCCTGGTCGGACAGCAGACCCTGCGCCACGCTCACGCTGCGCGAGGCGTCGGGCACGTAGACCACCGGGCCCTCGTAGTGCGGCGCAATCTTCACCGCGGTGTGCACGCGGCTGGTGGTGGCGCCACCGATCAGCAGCGGGATCTTCCTGATGCGGAAGTGCTCGTCCTTCTGCATCTCGCTGGCCACGTACTGCATCTCTTCGAGGCTGGGCGTGATCAGGCCCGACAGGCCCACGATGTCCGCGCCCTCGACCTTGGCCTTGGCCAGGATCTCGTGGCACGGGACCATCACGCCCATGTTCACCACCTCGAAGTTGTTGCACTGGAGCACGACGGTGACGATGTTCTTGCCGATGTCGTGCACGTCGCCCTTGACGGTGGCGATGACGATCTTGCCCTTGCTGCGCACGTCGCCGCCCGCGGCCTCCAGGCGCTTCTTCTCTTCCTCGATGTAGGGCAGCAGGTGGGCCACGGCCTGCTTCATCACGCGGGCGCTCTTGACCACCTGGGGCAGGAACATCTTGCCCTGGCCGAACAGGTCGCCGACGATGTTCATGCCATCCATCAGCGGGCCTTCGATCACGTGCAGCGGGCGCCCGCCACCGGCCTCGATCTCGCGCCACATCTCTTCCGTGTCGGCCACGATGTGGTCGTTGATGCCGCGCACCAGCGCGTGCGACAGGCGTTCACGAATCGGCAGCTCGCGCCAGGCGTTCTTGAGCGTGTCGTCCTTGGCGGCGCCCTTGGCGGTTTCGGCGATCTCCAGCAGGCGTTCGGCCGCGTCGGGCCGGCGGTTCAGCACCACGTCTTCCACGCGCTCGCGCAGCGTGGGCTCGAGCTCGTCGTACACGCCCACCATGCCGGCGTTGACGATGCCCATGTCCATGCCGGCCTTGATGGCGTGGTACAGGAACACGGTGTGGATGGCCTCGCGCACCGGGTCGTTGCCGCGGAAGGAGAAGCTCACGTTGGACACGCCGCCCGAGACCTTGGCGCCGGGCAGGTTCTGCTTGATCCAGCGCGTGGCCTCGATGAAATCGACCGCGTAGTTGTTGTGTTCCTCGATGCCGGTGGCGATGGCGAAGATGTTCGGGTCGAACACGATGTCCTCGGGCGGGAAGCCCACCTCGTCGACCAGGATGCGGTAGGCGCGCTCGCAGATCTCGGTCTTGCGCTCGTAGGTGTCGGCCTGGCCTTTTTCGTCGAAGGCCATCACCACGGTGGCGGCGCCGTAGCGCTTGATGAGCTGCGCCTGGCGCTTGAACTCTTCCACGCCTTCCTTCATCGAGATCGAGTTCACCACGCCCTTGCCTTGCAGGCAGCGCAGGCCGGCTTCGATCACGCTCCACTTGGAGCTGTCCACCATCACCGGCACGCGCGCGATGTCGGGCTCGCCGGCCATGAGGTTGAGAAAGCGCACCATGGCCGCTTCGCTGTCGAGCATGGCCTCGTCCATGTTCACGTCGACGATCTGCGCGCCGTTCTCCACCTGCTGGCGCGCCACCGCCAGCGCGTCTTCGAAGCGGCCTTCGAGAACCATGCGCGCGAAGGCCTTGGAACCGGTGACGTTGGTGCGCTCGCCGACGTTGACGAACAGGCTGCCCGCGCCGATGACGAGCGGCTCCAGGCCCGACAACAGCATCGGGCGCACGGGGTAAGGGGAAGACGAAGCGGTGTCGGAGGACATGCGACTCACCAGGGTTGTTTGCGAAGAAACCGACCAGGTGAGCGCCGTTGGGGCCGTTTCACGCCCGACTCAAGCCTGACACCCGGGGCCCCGCGGGGGGTGGGTGCTGCAACGCTCCTTGAGAGGCCGGGATTTTAGCCGCGCGCCCTTATCCCCCGGTTCTTCTGGCCCCGGCGGCCAGCGGGCGCGCGATGGCGCGCGGCCATTCGGCCACCGAACGCACCCGGTGCACCGCGCCGGGGCCCAGCGCCGCCACCAGCGGGCCGGGCTGGCCGTGCGCGAACACCAGGCCTTGCACCACCACGTGCCGCGCGGCGGCTTCACGCGCCGCGCGCTGCAGGTCCGCCGGCAGGTAGGCCGGGTCGTGCACGTCGATGTCGTGCGCCTCGCCATCGGTGAGCAACACGATCAGCCGGCGCCAGCCCGGGTGGCGGCGCGCGTCGGCGGCGCTCAGGTGCAGCGCGTGGCGCAGGGCCGCGCCCAGGCGGGTGGAGCCGCCACCGTGCAGGCGCGGCGCGCGGTGGTGCGCCGGCGCGTCCCAGGGTTGGAGGCAGGGCATGTCGATGCGGTGGCGCCCCTGGCTGGAAAACGCCCACAGGGCGCTGCGGTGCCCCAGCCGTTGCAGCGCCTGCGCGGTGGCCAGGGCGTGGCGTTGCAGGGAGGCGAGCCAGACGCCGCCGTCGGCCTGCGCGGTCGAGGCCGAGGCGTCGAGCAGCAGCAGCACGGCCAGCGGGGGCGGTGCCGCGCGCGGACGGCGGTGCAGGCGCGGGTCGGGCGTGCGGCCGGCGCGCCGGTCCAGCGCCGCCTCCACCAGCGCCACCGGGTGCAGTTCGTCGCCGTCGCGCGCGCGCTCGGGGCCCGGGCGGAACGCGGTGCCCAGGCGCGTCAGGCGCCGCAGCAGGCGCTGGCGCGTGGGGGCGGGCGGGGCGTCGGGATCGGAAGGCC
>JACVCO010000002.1 GCA_016741995.1 Hydrogenophaga sp.
GCGCAGGCCCTGCTGGTGGCTTTCGCGGACGAAGCGGCTCAGGGCCTCGCGCGCCTCGTCGGTGCGCAGGCCGTGCAGGTCGACCGCGGCCTGGATCGCCCAGCGCCCCTCGCGCAGCTTGCGCACCACGTCGGGCCCGAGGCCGGGCCGACGGTAGCTCAGCAGTTCGTCGGTATGCAGCAGGGTCTCGACGTCGAATTCGTCGGACAGCGCCTCGCGCATCACGGCGGCTTCGTCGCGCTCGCGTTGCAGGGGGCGGGGCTCGGGGGCCGGGCGGCGCGCGAACTCGGCGCGCCAGTGGGCGGGCAGGCGCTGCACCGGCCCGATGGCGATCTCGAACAGGCGCCGTTCGCGTTCCCGGCGGGCCGCGGCCAGGCGTTCGGCCTCGCGCTCGGCGATCTCGCGCGCGCGGCGCTCGGCCAGCGCGTTGCGGATGGCCTTGAGTTCGCCGAGGGTGGTCGCCTTCATAGCCCGCCATTGTCGGGCGGCGCGCCGGCCGCGGCGGCCCCGGCTCAGAGAAGCCCGAGTTGCGCGAAGGAGGCGGCCCGCTCGCGCGTGACCACGATGTGATCGAGCACTTTCACGCCCACCAGCGCCAGCGCATCGCACAGGCTGCGCGTGAGCGCCATGTCGGCCGGCGAGGGCTCGGCCAGGCCGCTGGGGTGGTTGTGCGCCAGCACCACGGCCGCGGCCTGGTGGTGCAGGGCACGCAGCACCACCTCGCGCGGGTACACGCTGGCCTGGTTCACGGTGCCGCGAAACAGTTCTTCGAAGGCGATCAGGCGGTGCTGGCTGTCGAGCAGCAACAGCGCGAACACCTCGTGCGGCCGGTCGCCGAGCTGCAGGCGCAGGAAATCGGCCGCGGCTTGCGGGTCGTTGAGCAGGGCGCGCTGGCGCAGCGGCTGGGCCAGCGCGCGGCGTGCGATCTCCATCACCGCCGCGATCTCGGCGCGTTTGGCCAGCCCCAGGCCCTTGACGGTCTTGAGCTCGCTGGCGTCGGCATTGAGCAGGCCCGCCAGGCCACCGAAGGCGTCCAGCAGTTCCTGCGCGAGCTGCAGCACGTGTTTGCCCGCCAGGCCGGTGCGCAGCAGCAGCGCGAGCAGCTCGGTGTCGCTCAGGGCGGCGGGGCCGCGCGCGAGCAGTTTCTCGCGCGGGCGGACTTCACTGGGCAGGCCCTTGGGCCCGGCCTGTTGGTGGCTTTGCATGTGTTTGCTCCCGGGGTCGGGGGCGGTTTCTACAATACGCGGTTCACGTATCCCCCCGGCCCCATGCCCCACGTCCAGCCCGGCTCCTTTCTCACCCTGCACTACCGCATGAGCGACGCGCAGGGCCAGGTCATCATCGACACCTTCAATGGCCAGCCCGCCACGCTCAGCCTGGGCCAGGGCGAGCTCTCGCCCGCCATCGAGCAGCGCCTGATCGGCCTGGCCGAGGGCAGCCGCACGGTGATCGAACTCGCCGCCGGCGAGGCCTTCGGCGAGCGCCAGCCCGAGATGCAGCAGTGGGTGGCGCGCAAGCTGCTGAACGAGCTGGGCGACCCGGCCGAGCAGTACGCGGTGGGCGATGTGGTGCAGTTCCCCACGCCCGATGGCCAGGGGAGCTACGCCGGCGCGGTGCGCGAGCTGCGCGCCGACGGCGCCGTGCTGTTCGACTTCAACCACCCGCTCGCCGGCCAGCCCGTGCGCTTCGAGGTGGAACTGATCGGGGTGCTGTGATGGCGCTGGACCACGTTCTGCTGGCCGAACCCCGCGGTTTCTGCGCAGGGGTCGACCGCGCCATCGACATCGTCGAGCGCGCGCTCGCCAAGTTCGGCGCACCCATCTACGTGCGCCACGAGATCGTGCACAACACCTACGTGGTGAACGACCTCAAGGCCAAGGGCGCGATCTTCATCGAGGAACTGGCCGACGTGCCGCCCGGCGCGACGCTGGTGTTCTCGGCGCATGGCGTGAGCAAGGCGGTGCAGGACGAGGCCGAGCGCCGGGGCTTTCGCATCTTCGACGCCACCTGCCCGCTGGTGACCAAGGTGCACGTGGAGGTGGCCAAGCTGCACCGCGAGGGCTACGAATTCATCATGATCGGCCACAAGGGCCACCCCGAGGTGGAAGGCACCATGGGCCAGCTCGACAGCGGCATCCACCTGGTGGAAGACGTGGCCGATGTGGCGCGTGTTCAGCCCGCGCAGAGCGACAGGCTCGCCGTGGTGACGCAGACCACGCTCTCGGTGGACGACGCGGCCGAGATCCTGGCCGCCGTGAAAGCGCGCTTTCCCAAGGTGCGCGAGCCCAAGCAGCAGGACATCTGCTACGCCACCCAGAACCGCCAGGACGCGGTGAAGCTGCTCAGTGCGCAGGTGGACGTGGTGATCGTGGTGGGCAGCCCCACCAGCTCCAACAGCAACCGCCTGCGCGAACTCGCCGTCAAGCTCGGCACGCCCGGCTACATGGTCGACAACGCCGACGAACTGCGGCCCGAATGGTTCGAAGGCAAGGCGCGCGTGGGCCTCACGGCCGGTGCGTCCGCCCCCGAGGTGCTGGTGCAACAGGTGATCGACCGCCTCAAGGCGCTGGGCGCGATCTCCGTCCGTTCCATGGACGGCCTCACCGAAACCGTGAAGTTCCCGCTGCCCAAGGGCCTGAAGCTCGACGCACCCACCGCCTGATTTTTTCTGCCCATCCCATGCTCGACATCGTCCAACTGCGCAAAGACCTCGACGCCGTCGTCGCGCGCCTGAACACCCGCAAGACCCCGCAGCCCTACCTCGACGTCGAGGCCTACCGCGGGCTGGAGAACGAGCGCAAGGCGCTGCAGACGCGCACCGAGGAACTGCAGGCGCAACGCAACAGCGTGTCCAAGCAGATCGGCATGCTCAAGGGCAAGGGCCAGCACGCCGAGGCCGATGCCGCGATGGCGCAGGTGGGCGCGATCAAGTCCGAGCTGGAAGCCGGCGCCGCGCGCCTGGAGGTGATCCAGGCCGAGCTGCAGGCCATGCTGATGGCCGTGCCCAACCTGCCGCACGAGAGCGTGCCCGTGGGCAGCGACGAATCGGCCAACGTGGAGGTGCGCCGCTGGGGCAGCCCGCGCGCGTTCGACTTCCCCGTGCGCGACCACGTGGACCTGGGTGCCCCGCTGGGCCTCGATTTCGAAACCGGTGCGCTGCTCTCGGGTTCGCGTTTCAGCTTCCTGCGTGGCCCGGTGGCGCGCCTGCACCGCGCGCTCGCCCAGTTCATGCTCGACCTGCAGTCGCAGGAACACGGCTACACCGAGTGCTACACGCCCTACATCGTCAACCGCGAGGTGCTCGAAGGCACGGGGCAACTGCCCAAGTTCAAGGAAGACATGTTCTGGGTAACGCGTGGGCGTGGCGCTGACGATGAGGCCGCCGCCGAGCAATACCTCATCTCCACCTCGGAGATCTCGCTCACCAACACCGTGCGCGAGCGCGTGCTGGCCGAGAGCGATCTGCCGATCAAGCTTACCGCGCACAGCCCCTGCTTCCGCTCGGAAGCCGGCAGCGCCGGGCGCGACACGCGCGGCATGATCCGCCAGCACCAGTTCGACAAGGTCGAGATGGTGCAGATCACGCACCCCGACCACAGCTACGACGCGCTGGAGCAGATGGTGGGCCACGCCGAGGCCGTGCTGCAGAAGCTCGAGCTGCCCTACCGCGTGATCGCGCTGTGCACCGGCGACATGGGCTTCGGCGCCGCCAAGACCTACGACCTGGAGGTGTGGGTGCCCGCGCAGAACACCTACCGCGAGATCTCCAGCTGCTCCAACTGCGAGTCCTTCCAGGCGCGGCGCATGCAGGCGCGCTTCAAGAACGCGCAGGGCAAGAACGAACTGGTGCACACGCTCAACGGCTCGGGCCTGGCCGTGGGGCGCGCGCTGGTGGCGGTGCTGGAGAACCACCAGAACGCCGATGGCAGCATCAATGTGCCCACGGCGCTGCGGCCCTACCTGGGTGGCTTGCACACACTGAAGGCGGCCTGAGCCCCTTTCGCCGCGGGCGGGTGCGGCCCCGCGGCGCAACGCTTGCTTACCGTTGTCACCGCCCTGCAGCGGTGGCTTTCCGTTCGTCCTTGAAAACGCACCGCCCGGCGTTGCATGGTCGGCCTGCTACTTTTGTCATAGCGATAGTCCCGCCCCGATGGACGTGGCTTGGTGACGCCCCAGCGGCTGACGCGCCCTTCCGATGCAGTAGCCCACGACGGCCCACGGGTCAGGAAGGACGTCTCCATGAGCAGCTTGGTTCGGCATGCCATTGCCCGCAGGCCCGTTGCGCGAGCCGCGGCAATGAGCGCTTTGCTGGCCCTGGCGTTGATCGGTTGTGGCGGCGGGGGCGGTGGCCAGCCGGCCGCCACGGCCGAAGCGCCCGCCACCACGCCGCCGCCCACCACGGGCACGCCGGGTGGCAACCCCGGCAACGGCGGTGTGCAGCCGCCGGACCTGCCGGCGCCGTCGAACCCGCCCGTGGCGGGCGACCCCAGCCTCAACCCCGTGCCGCTGTTCCCCGCCGGCACCGAGGTGGCCGAGCGCCTGCAATGGACCGAAGCCGACGGCACCCTGGTCACGCTGATGGGCGCGCGGCCCACCGAGCGCCATGCACGCGAGCGCGGTGAACCCTGGGACGCACCGGACACCGGCCCGGGCCGCTACTTCACCTTCCCCTCGTTCTATTTCCAGAACCGCACCTTCGGGCTCGAGATCCGCGACGAGGTGCCTGCGGGCCGCCAGAAGATCACCGTCATCCTGCACGTCAACGACGGCACCTTCGACGGCACCACCTTCAGCCTCTTCCGCAACATCCTCAACCCCGAGGTGCGCGATTTCGGCTGGTCGCTCAACTACGGCTTCAACAACCCCGCAGAAGGCAACCAGCCGATCTGCCACGCCGGCCAGCGCACCTGCTCGATGAGCTTCAGCTCGAACTGGCGCACCAGCCCGCACAGCGCGCTGAAGATCGGCGACAAGATCGAGCTGGCCCCCGCGCCGCGCCTGGCGCGCAACGCCGCGGGCAGCGCGGCCATCGACGGCGGCGGCTCGCGCTACTACTCCTTCGAGCAGCTCTACGTGGTGGGCGTCGGCCTGCGCGCCTGGTACGGCGTCGCGCCCAACCTCGATTCCGAACCCATCCCCGATCACGCGCTGCTCGGTGGCCACGCGAGCGTGTCCTACAACTACTCGGAAGAACCGATGCGCGGGTTCCAGCAGATGGCCAACAACATCGGCATCCTCAATACCAAGCGCTTCGTGGAGGGGCGGCGGCTGTTCCACACCTCCTTCATCGACGGCCGCCATTCGGAACACGAGGGCGACAACCCGGTCTTCTCCGCGCACGTCGGGCAGGTCGGGCCGCGCTTCCAGCAGGCGTCGTGCATTGCCTGCCACGGCTTCAACGGGCGCGGCCCCGCCGCGCGCATCGGCAGCCCGTTGCTCACCAGCGCCGTGGTGCTGGGCGTGCCCGACGCGCAGGGCCGGCGTGCGCCGGACCCGGTCTACGGTTTCAACCTCCAGCAGAACCGCCGCGATGCCGCCCTGCCTGATCAGTCGATGCTGCTGGACAGCTTTCAGCGGGAAACGCGCACGCTGCCCGGTGGCGAGGTGGTGGAGCTGGTCAAACCCGTGTACCGCTTTGCCGCAGCCGCACCGGTGAACCATTCCGTGCGCCAGCCGCCGCAGGTCATCGGCCTGGGCCTGCTCGAGGCCGTGCCCGAAGCCACCATCCTGGCTCTGGCCGACCCCACCGACGCGAACGGCGACGGCATTCGCGGCCGCGCCAATTTGGTGACGGACCCCGAAACCGGTGAACTGCGCCTCGGCCGTTTCGGCTGGAAGGCGTCCAAGGCCAGCCTGCGCCACCAGGTGGGCGAGGCCCTGGTCAACGACATGGGCGTCACCAGCCCGGTGTACCCGCGGCGCGAATGCCAGCGTGGCGCGGGCGACTGCCACACCGCGGCGGGCGCCACCCACGTGAGCGAGCGCGAGCTGCAGCGGCTGAGCCACTACCTCGCGTTGATCGGTGTGCCCGCGCAGCGCAGCCTGCGCAGCGGCTACCCGGCGGGCATTCGCGTTTCACCCGAGCACGACGTGCAACCCGACCAGATCGCGCGTGGCCGCACGCTGTTCGCCGCGAGCCAGTGCGTGGCCTGCCACACGCCGCAGCTCAGAACGGGCAACACGCACCCCTTCGAGGAACTGCGTGGCCAGACCATCCGCCCCTACACCAACCTGCTGCTGCACGACATGGGCCCGGGCCTGGCGGACAACGTGAAGGAGGGCGTGGCCGAAGGCCGCTACTGGCGCACCGCGCCGCTGTGGGGCCTGGGCTCGCTGCCCGCGGTGCAGGGCGGCGAGGCCAACGTGCGCTATCTGCACGACGGCCGCGCCCGCACCCTGAACGAAGCGATCCTCTGGCACGACGGCGAAGCGGCCACCAGCCGCCAGCGCTTCGAGTCGCTCTCGCGCGACGACAGGCAGGCCCTGCTGGCGTTCCTGAAGTCGCTTTGACCTGTGCGTTGCGGCCGACGGGCCGCAGCAAAACAAAAGCCCCGCGGTGCGGGGCCTGGTGTTTCTGGCGGAGAGAGAGGGATTCGAACCCTCGGTACAGGAGAACCTGTACGCCGGATTTCGAATCCGGTGCATTCGACCACTCTGCCATCTCTCCGTGTCGAAGCCCGCGATTCTAGCAGGCCGCCGTCTTCGGGTTTCGCCTGCGCAGCGCCCTCATCGGCCGGTGCGACAATGCGCCCGCAGCCGACCCACCTCATGCTCGTCGACACCCAGCCCGCCACGCACCAACACGCACCCGCCGCCCCCGAAGTGCGGGATGCCTGGGTCGATGCCCAGTTGATCGGCGTGTTGATGGACAACGTGGGGCCGACGGTGGTGGCCGCCGCGATGGCCGTGCCGCTGCTGGTGTTCCTGATGGCGGGCGAGGTCTGGACACCGGGCCTGGTGGTCTGGACGGTGGCGATCCTCGGCATGCTGGTGTTCCGCTACCGCCTGATCAGTCTCTACCGGCTGCGCCACGACAGCGTCGAAGGCCCGCAGCGCCAGGCGTTCATCGACAAGTACCGCTGGACCTGGCTGGCCGTGTCGCTGCTGTGGGGCGGCCCGGTGGCGCTGAGCTACCTGCAGGCGGGGTTCATCACGCAGTTCGCCTGCGGCTTGCTGGTGCTGGGGCAGGGGCTGTTCACGCTCAATTCCTACAGCGCCTATCTGCCGGTCTTTCGTTCGTTCACGCACGGGCTCACGGGCTCGGTGATGGTGGGCCTGTTCATCGGCGCGGGCATGCACAGCGGCGAGGCCGACGTGGTGCGCACCACGGTGATCTTCGTGGCGCTGCTGCTGGCGTTCTGGGTGCTGTTGCTCATGGCCGGCGTTCGTTTGCACCGCGTGCACCGCGCCAGTTTCGAACTGCAGTTCTCCAACCAGGAACTGATCGATTCGCTCACGTTGCAGACGCGGGCCTCGCTGCGCGCGGTGTCCACCAAGAACCGGTTCCTGGCCTCGGCCGCGCACGATCTGCGCCAACCGGTGCACGCGCTCAGCCTCTACGCCGACTGGCTGGCCAGCGAGCCCGAGATGGCGCGCGACATCGCGCCGCGCATCCTGCAGTCCACCCGCGCCATCAACGAGCTGTTCGACTCGCTGTTCGACCTCACGCGCATCGACGCCGGCAACTACAAGGTGCGGCTGCAGCACGTGGACGTGCGCAAATTGTTCGCCGACATCGTGCTGCAGTTCGAGCCGGTGGCCGCGGGCAAGCAGCTTCAGTTGCGCACCCGCGCGCGGCCGATCACGCTGTGGTCCGATCCGGTGGTGCTGCGCCGCATCCTGGGCAACCTGGTGTCCAACGCCTTGCGCCACACGCAGCGCGGTGGCGTGCTGATCGCGCTGCGCCAGCGCCAGGACATGATCGTCTTCGAGGTGTGGGACACGGGCGTGGGCATTGCGCGCGAGCACCAGCAGGCGATCTTCCAGGAGTTCTTCCGCGTCTCGCAGCACCAGGGCACGGAGGACAGCCTGGGCCTGGGGCTGACCATCGTGTCCAAGCTGTCGGCCCTGATGGGCTACCAGCTCGCGCTGCAATCGGAGGCGAACCGGGGCAGCGTGTTCCGCGTGATGCTGCCGGCTTACACGCAGCAGGCACCGGGCGAGCGCCCGCAGCCGACGGTGGTTCAGGCGCCCGCGGCCTGAACCCGCAAGGCGGGCTGGATCAGAGGTCGAGCAGGCCGGCGGTGCGGGCCAGGTGGCTGGCCTGCGAGCGGCTCTTGACGTTGAGGCGGCGGAACAGGCGCCACAGGTGCACCTTCACCGTGTGCTCGCTGATCTGCAGTTGCTCGGCGATGTCGCGGTTGGACAGGCCGCGGTCGAGCATCACGAGCAGCTGTTTCTGGCGCTTGGACAGCTTCTCGGGGATGGTGGGCGCGTTCTCGTCCTCGATTTCGTCGGCGAGGAATTCGCGCAGCACCTTGGCGATCTGGGCGGCGCCAGCGGATTTCTCCACATACGCATCGGCACCGGCCTCGCGGGCCAGGTCTTCGTAGTCGGACGAGGGTGAGGCCGACAGCACGATCAGCGAGGTGTCGGGCAGCATCTGGCGGATCTCGCGCACGCCGGACACACCGTTGGTGTCGGGTAGCTTGAGATCGAGGCACACGAGTTCGGGTTCGCCGTGTTCGGCGATGGCCTTGCTCACCGAAGCCAGCCGCTCCAGTTCGACGACCTGGGTCGATGCGCGCAGGCGGCGCAGCAACATGACCACGGCCTCGCGCATCAGCGGATGATCGTCAATGACAAAAATACTCATGTCGCAGGGCGCAGTTCATGATTTGGTTTGACAGCGCAGCATAAAGGCATTACTGCCATTTGGCGAGCCGTTCACGTCCCCCAAAAGGGGCGGGTTGCCATGCTGTTCGGCCGGGCGCGGATCAGCGCGGGATTGTGACCCAATTCAGGCGGCGGCCTCGCGCAACGCGGTGAGCGCGAGCGTGACGCGTTGCACATCCTCGGGCGCAATCAAGTGTTGTGCCATTGCATCGAGTGCAATCGATCCCTCCTGCTGGAGGCGTGCCATGGCTTGGGCGGCCTCGCGCGGGGCCGCGAAGCCGCGGCTTTGCAGCAGCAGGGCGCCCTTGGCGTCGGTGAGCTTGAAATAGAACAGGCCGTCTTTCTCGCGGTACTGCTTGAACACCGGCAGGGCCACCCTGGCGGTCTTGCCGGCCTCGCTCGCCGGCTCGGCGCGGGCGTCGAGCGCACGCAGACCCACGGCATGGCGCAGGCGCTGGGTGAACGGGGTGGCGATGGCGCGGGCTTTGGCGGCCCCCATCTTCAAGGTCTTCTCGATGCGCGCCGGGTCCTGGATCAGTGCGTCGTAGACCTCGCGCATGGGCGTGATCTCGCGGTCCAGGCGCTCGAACAGCAGCTGCTTGGCCTCGCCCCAGGCGATGCCGTCGGCATAAGCCCGGGCCAGGGCAGCGGTTTCTTCGGTGCTCGCGAAGGCCTGGTAGAGCTGGAACAGGGCCGAGCCCTCGGTGTCCTTGGGTTCGCCGGGCGCACGCGAGTCGGTGAGGATGCCCATGATGAGCTTGCGCAACTGCTCGCGCGGCACGAACAACGGGATGGTGTTGTCGTAGCTCTTGCTCATCTTGCGGCCGTCCAGCCCGGGCAGGGTGGCCACGTGCTCCTCGATGGCGGCCTCGGGCAGGGTGAAGTGCTCGCCATAGAGGTGGTTGAAGCTGGACGCGATGTCGCGCGCCATCTCGATGTGCTGGATCTGGTCGCGCCCCACGGGCACCTGGTGGGCGTTGAACATCAGGATGTCGGCCGCCATCAGCACCGGGTACATGAAGAGGCCGGCGGTCACGCCGTCGTCGGGCTCGGTGCCGGCTTCGGTGTTCTTGTCGACCGAGGCCTTGTAGGCGTGGGCGCGGTTGAGCAGGCCCTTGCCGGTGACGCAGGTGAGCATCCAGGTGAGCTCTGGGATCTCGGGGATGTCGGACTGGCGATAGAACGTGACCTTTTCGGGGTCGAGCCCGCAGGCCAGCCAGGTGGCCGCGATCTCCAGCGTGGAGCGCTGCACGCGCGCCGGGTCGCCGCCGGTCTTGATGAGGGCGTGGTAGTCGGCCAGGAAGTAGAAGCTCTCGACACCGGGCAGGCGGCTGGCGCGCACCGTGGGGCGCACGGCGCCCACGTAGTTGCCCAGGTGGGGCGTGCCCGAGGTGGTGATGCCGGTGAGGACGCGTTGCGTTTTCATTCGATGCGGGTTCAGAGCAGAAGCAGTCGCAGGGGGGTGAGCAACCATTCGATGGCGTGGCCGGTCACGCCCATGAGCGGACGCAGCCAGAGGTTGCCCACGATGCCGGTGACCACCAGCGCCAGGACGATGAAGAAACCATAGGGTTCGATGCGCGAGAACGCGTCGGCCTGCCGCGCCGGCAGCAGCCCGACCACGATGCGCCCGCCATCGAGCGGCGGCAGCGGGAACAGGTTGAAGGCGAACATCACCAGGTTGACGATGAAGCCGGCCCGGCACATCTCGAGCCAGAAGCGTTCGCTCACGCCACTGGCCAGCAGCACGTAGAGCAGCAGCAGCCACAGCGCGGCCTGCAGCAGGTTGGATGCGGGGCCGGCGAGCGCCACCCAGATCATGTCGCGCCTGGGGTGGCGCAGCCGCCCGAAGTTGACGGGCACCGGCTTGGCGTAACCGAACAGGAAGGCGCCCGCCGTGGCGAAGTACAGCAGCAGCGGCATGGCGATCGTGCCCAGCGGGTCGATGTGCTTGGCCGGGTTGAGCGTGACACGCCCGAGCTGCCAGGCCGTGGGGTCGCCGAAGTGGCGCGCCACGTAGCCGTGCGCGGCCTCGTGCAGGGTGATCGCGAACAGCACCGGCAGGGCGTAGATCGCGACCGTCTGGGCGATGAGGGCAATGTCCATCGGCGGATTGTCCCAGACGGGGGTCAGAGCCCCAGCGGGGCCAGCGCGCCCTGGCCCTGGCGCACCACCTCGGGCTCGCCGCCCGTGCCCATGGGCACGAGGTCGAGCACGGTGGTGGGTTCGAGTGCGCAGGCACCGGCGTCGATCACCGCATCCACCTCGTGCTGCAGGCGATCGCGGATGGCTTCGGGGTCGTTGAGCGGGTGCGCTTCGCCCGGCAGGATGAGCGTGGTGGCCAGCAGTGCGGCGCCGTGGGCTTCGAGCAGGTCCAGCAGCGCGCGGTGCTCGGGCACGCGCAGGCCGATGGTCTTGCGCGACGGGTGGCTCACGCGGCGCGGCACTTCCTTGCTGGCTTCGAGGATGAAGGTGTAGGGCCCGGGCGTGGCGAGCTTGAGCAGGCGGTACTGGCGGTTGTCCACCTTGGCGTAGCTCGCGAGCTCGCTCAGGTCGCGGCACAGCAGCGTGAGGTGGTGCTTGTCGTCCACCCGGCGGATGCGGCGCAGGCGGTCGGCCGCGGCCTTGTCGTCCAGGTGGCAGGCCAGGGCGTAGCTCGAATCGGTGGGCACGGCGATCACGCCGCCGCGCTGCAGCAGCGCCACCGCCTGCTTGAGCAGGCGCGGTTGCGGGTTGTCGGGGTGCACGCTGAAGAGCTGGGACATGGCTCAGTCCTCCGGGGGCTGGATGGGGACGGGGCGGGTGCGCGCGGCACGCCAGCCGTTCACCGCGCCACAGGCCACGATGAGCGCGATGCCGGCGAGCTCGATCGGCCCGGGGGTGTGGCCGAACACCAGCCAGCCGGTGAGCATGGCGAACGCGATCTGCGTGTACAGGTAGGGCGAGAGCGTGGAAGCCGGCGCGCGCTGGTAGGCGAGGATGAGCAGCAGGTGGCCGACCGTGCCCATGACGCCGATGAGCACCAGCAGCGCGAGGGTTCGCCCATCGGGAATGGCCTGCCACACGAAAGGCAGCAAGGCGCTGGCGGCGATCGCACCGACCCACCCCGTGTACAGGTGCATGGTCATCGGGTCTTCGGTGCGGGCCATGCGCGCGGTGAGGATCTGGAACCAGGCGCTGATGAACACCATGGCCAGCGGCAGCAAACCGGCCCAGCCGATGTCACCGCTGTCGGGCCGCACCACCAGCAGCACACCCATGAAGCCCCCGGCCACCAGCAGCCATTGCCACGCCGACACACGCTCGCGCAGCACCGTGGCGCCCAGCAGCGTGACGGCCAGCGGCGTGACCATGAGGATGGCGGTGAACTCACCCACCGGCATCTGCTGCAGCGCGATGAAACCCATCATGCTCAGCGACAGCAGCAGCACCCCGCGCAGCAACTGGAAGCGCGGGTGGCCGGTGCGCAGCACGGCGCGCCCGCGCAGCGGCAGCATGATGGCGGTGACGGCGACCGCATGGAACACATAGCGGAACCAGATGACGAGCAGCACCGACACGATCGCGCCGGCGAGCTTGACGGAGGTGTCGAGCACCGCAAAACAGGCCGTGGCCGCGATCAGCAAGCCGATGCCCGTGAGCGCGCGTGGTGGCACCGCTCAGGCCTCGGGCGGGTCGATCGGCAGGCGCTGTTCGCGCGCCGTGAGCCAGCTCGCCGTGCCGCCGCACAGCACGATGAGCGCAATGCCCATGAGCTCCAGCGAACCGGGCACGTGGCCGTACACCACCCAGCCGCAGAACATCGCGAACGCGATCTGCGTGTACAGATAGGGCGAGAGCGTGGAGGCCGGTGCGCGCTGGAACGCGAGGATGAGCAGGAAGTGGCCCACGGTGCCCATGAGGCCGATCAGGCACAGCTGCGCCAGCGTGCGCGCGTCGGGCACGGCCTGCCACACCAGGGGCAGCACCAGGCTGGCCACCAGCGCGCCAACCCAGCCCGTGTAGAAGTGCATGGTCATCGGGTCTTCGGTTCGCGCCATCTTCGCGGTGAGGATCTGGAACCAGGCGTAGAGGAAGACCATGATCAGCGGGATGAGCGCGGCCCAGCCCACCAGGCCGGCGCCCGGGCGCACCACCAGGAGCGCACCCGCGAAGCCGCCCAGCACGAGCATCCAGCGCAAGGGCTTCACGCGCTCGCGCAGGAACAACGCGGCCAGCAGCGTCACCGCCAGCGGGGTGACCATGACGATGGCGGTGAACTCACCCACGGGCATGTACTGCACCGCCACGAACGACATCAGGCTCACCGACAACAGCAGCGCGCCACGCAGCGCCTGGAAGCGCGGGTGTCCGGTGCGCAGCAGCGACCGCCCGCGCAGCGGCAGCATGATGGCGGTGACCGCGACCGCGTGGAACGCGTAGCGGAACCACACGGCCAGCAACACCGAGACCACCGCACCCACCACCTTCACGGTGGTGTCGAGCACCGCGAAGCAGGCCGTGGCGGCCACCAGAAAGCCGATGCCCGCCAGCGCCTGGCCGGGCCGGGGCGCGGGGGCGCCCATCAATGCACCCGCTCGGCGAGCAGGGTCCACACCGGCGTCACGCTGCCGGGCAGGTCGGGCAGTTTCCCGAGGTCGGTGTGGCTTTCGTCGGGGCTGTGGAAATCGCTGCCGCGCGAAGCGGCCAGGCCGAACTCGGTGCAGAAGCCGGCGTACTTGGCGTACTCGGTCTGGCTGTGCGCGCCGGTCACCACCTCCACCGCCTGGCCACCGTGCTGCTTGAACTCGGTGAACAGCGCGTATTCCTCGGTGGCGGTGAACTTGTAGCGCCCCGGGTGGGCGATCACGGCCACGCCGCCCGAGCCGGTGATCCAGCGCACCGCGTCGCCCAGCGCGGCCCAGCGGTGCGGCACGAAACCGGGCTTGCCTTCGGTGAGGTACTTGCGGAACACCTCGGGCACGTCCTTGCACACGCCGCTGTCCACCAGGTGGCGCGCGAAGTGCGAGCGCGAGATCAGATCGGGGTTGCCCACGTAGCGCAACGCGCCTTCGAACACGCCCTTGATGCCCACCTGTGCCAGGCCATCGGCCATTTCGCGCGCGCGCTGCTCGCGCCCGCCGCGCGTGGCGCGCAGGCCGTCGCACAGGGCTTTGTCGTCCGGGTCCATGCCCAGGCCCACGATGTGCACGGTGATGCCGGCGAAGGTGACGGAGATCTCGGCGCCCGTGAGGTAGGGCAGGCCCAGGGCGCGCGCCGCCGCCATGGCCCGGTGCTGGCCGCCGAGTTCGTCGTGGTCGGTGAGCGCCCACAGTTCAACGCCGTTGGCCTTGGCACGCGCGGCCAGGGCCTCGGGCTCGAGCGTGCCGTCCGAGATGGTGGAGTGGCAGTGCAGGTCGGCGTTGAGCAGGGGGTTCACGCCGCGATTTTAGGTGGTGGGGGTATTCCCCGCTGTCACCGCGGTCGGGGGTGGGTCACCCCGTGTTGCGCAAGCCCGCCGCGATGCCGTTGATGGCGATGTGGATGCCGCGGCGCAGCTTGCCGTCGGTGTCTTGCTCGAGGGCGCCCGCGCGGTGGCGGCGGATGAGTTCGACCTGCAGGTGGTGCAGTGGGTCGATGTAGGGGAAGCGGTGCTCGATGGAGCGGCGCAGCGCCGCGTTGCCCGCCAGGCGCTCGGCCTCGCCGGTGATCAGCGCCAGCGCGTCGACCGTGCGCTGCCACTCGGCCTCGATGGCGGCGAACACCTTCTTGCGCAGGGCCTTGTCGTCCACCAGCTCGGCGTACAGCGAAGCCAGTGCCATGTCGCTCTTGGCCATCACCATGTCCATGTTGGAGAGCAGGGTGTTGAAGAAGGGCCAGTCGCGGTGCATGCGCTTGAGCAGGGGGGCGTTCTTCGGATCCTCCGCGGCGAAAGCCTGCACCGCCGAACCGAAGCCGTACCAGCCGGGCAGCGTCAGGCGGCACTGGCCCCAGCTGAAGCCCCAGGGAATGGCACGCAGGTCTTCGATGCGGCCGGTGGCCTTGCGGCTCGCGGGGCGCGAGCCGATGTTGAGTTCGGCGATCTCGCGGATGGGCGTGGCGCCGAAGAAGTACTCGGCGAAGCGCGGGGTGTCGTACACCAGCGCGCGGTACGCGGCCATGCTCGCGCGCGAGATCGATTCGGCCGCTTTCAGGAACGCCGGCGAGGCCTCCTTCGTGGGCTGCAGCAGGGTCGCTTCCAGCGTGGCGGCCACCAGGGTTTCGAGGTTGCGGCGGCCGATCTCGGGGTTGGCGTACTTGGCGCCGATCACCTCGCCTTGCTCGGTGAGGCGGATCTGCCCGCGCACGGTGCCCGGCGGCTGCGCCAGGATGGCCTGGTAGCTCGGCCCGCCGCCACGGCCCACGGTGCCGCCGCGGCCATGGAACATGCGCAGGCCGATGGGCTTTCCACCGCTGGCGTTCAGCTCGTCGAACAGCTTCGCGAGCGCGGTCTCGGCGCGGTAGAGCTCCCAGTTGCTGGTGAAGATGCCGCCGTCCTTGTTGCTGTCGGAGTAGCCGAGCATCACGTCCTGCTCGCCGTAGCCATCGGCCGCGCCGCGCTGGACCATGGCGCGCAGGCCGGGCAGGGCGTAGTACTCGCGCAGGATGGGCGCGGCGTTGCGCAGGTCTTCGATGGTCTCGAACAGCGGCACGACGATGAGGTCGGCCACCGCGTCGTGGGCGAGCGTGCCGCGCACCAGGCCGGCTTCCTTCTGCAGCAGCAGCACCTCGAGCAGGTCGCTCACGGTTTCGGTGTGGCTGATGATGGCGTGGCGGATGGCCGTGTGCCCGAAGCGCGTGCGGCCGGCGCGGGCGGTTTCGAAGATGGCGAGTTCGCCCTGTGTGTGTGCGCTGTAGTCGGTGCCCGGCACGCGCAAGGGCCGCACGTCATTCAGGGCGCGCAGCAGCACGGCGCGCTTGGCGGCCTCGTCGAGGGCGGCGTAGTCGGGTTCGATGCGCGCCACCGCCAGCAGCTCGGCGATCACCAGTTCGTGCTGGTCGGAACTCTGGCGCAGGTCGATGGTGGCGAGGTGGAAGCCGAACACCTCGACCGCGCGGATCAGCGGGCGCAACCGTGCGTCCACCAATGCCGCGCCGTGGTGCGCGCGCAGCGAAGCCTCGATGGTGCGCAGGTCGGCGAGGAAATCGCCGGCGTCGGTGTACGGGTCTTGCGGGGCCACCGCGTGGCGCGCGGCTTCGCCGCCGGTGAGGGCCATGAGCGTGGCGGCCAGGCGCGCGTACATGCCGGTGAGTGCGCGGCGGTAGGGTTCGTCCTGCCGGTGCGCGTTGGTGTCGGGTGAGCGCCCGGCCAGGGCCTGCATGTCGGCGCTGGCGCCCACCAGCATGCCCGACATCGACAGCTCGCCACCCAGCAGGTGCACCTGCGTGAGGTGGTGGCGCAGCGCGAGTTCGGCCTGGCGCCGCAGCGCGAGTTCGAGCGTGGCGGCGGTGACGTTCGGGTTGCCGTCGCGGTCGCCTCCGATCCATTGGCCCATGCGCAGGAACGGCGCCACGGGTTGGCCCAGGCCGGCCTCGAGCTCGGCGTACAGGCGCGGAATCTGCGAGAGGAAGGTGCTCTCGTAGTGGCTCAGCGCGTTCTCGATCTCGTCGGCCACGCTGAGTTTGGTGAAGCGCAGCAGGCGCGTCTGCCACAGCTGCGTCACGCGGGCGCGCATTTGCGCCTCGATGCCGGCCTGTTCGCGCGGCAGGGCCTGGTCGCGTTCGACGAGCAGGCGCGCGATGTCGCGCTCGGCATCGAGGATGCTCTTGCGCTGGACCTCGGTGGGGTGTGCCGTGAGCACCGGCGAAAGGTGCGCATCGGCCAGCGTGCGGGCCACCGCGTCGGGCGTGAGTCCGGCGGCCTGCAGGCGTTGCAGGGCCAGCGCCAGGCTGCCGGTCTGCAGGCCTCCGGCGCGTTCGTGCACCGCGCGGCGGCGGATGTGGTGACGGTCTTCGGCCAGGTTGGCCAGGTGGCTGAAGTAGGTGAAGGCGCGGATCACGCTCACCGTCTGGTCGGCGCTGAGCGATTTGAGCAACTGCTTGAGCGCCTTGTCGGCCGCGCGGTCGGCGTCGCGCCGGAACGCCACCGACAACTGCCGGATGCGCTCGATGAGTTCGAAGGCCGCGGTACCTTCCTGCTCGCGGATCACGTCACCCAGGATGCGCCCGAGCAGGCGGATGTCGTCGATGAGAGGGCGGTCCTTGTCGTCGCGGCGCGCGGCGCCTGTTTTCGGTCGGCTCATGGCGGGGCGCGGCGGCGCGCAAGAGGGGTGTGAAGGGCGAGGGCCATGCTAGCATCGACCGCGATCCGGCCGGTTCCGAAACGGTTACCAACACCGGGCCACGTCAGTCGGGCGTCAGTCCCCAGCCAGTGCTTCTCCATGTCCCAGCCCACGCCCCAGGCCATCACCATCGCCACCCGTGAAAGCCGCCTGGCCTTGTGGCAGGCCGAGCACGTGAAGGCCTTGCTCGAAGCCCGTGGGCACCGCGTCACGCTGCTCGGCATGACGACGCTCGGCGACCAGATCCTCGATCGCACGCTGTCCAAGGTGGGCGGCAAGGGCCTGTTCGTGAAGGAACTCGAGCTCGCGCTCGAAGACGGCCGCGCCGACATCGCGGTGCACTCCCTCAAGGACGTGCCCATGGAACTGCCGCCCGGCTTCGCGCTCGCCTGCGTGATGGAGCGCGAAGACCCGCGCGATGCCTGGGTGTCGCCGCACTGTGAGGGCCTGGCCGATCTGCCGCCCGGTGCGGTGGTGGGCACATCCAGCCTGCGCCGCGTGGTGCTGCTGCGCGAGGCGCTTCACGCGCTCGGCCGGCACGACGTGCGCATCGAACCGCTGCGCGGCAACCTCGACACGCGGCTGCGCAAACTCGACGAAGGCCGCTACCAGGCCATCGTGCTCGCCGCCGCCGGCCTCAAGCGCCTGGGCCTGTCGGCGCGCATTCGCGCCATCTTCGAACCCGAACAGTCGTTGCCCGCGGCGGGGCAGGGCGCCCTGGGCATCGAGGTGCGGGCCGACCGCAGCGACCTGATCGCGGCCCTGGCCCCGCTTGCCCACCAGGCCACCTGGCTGCGTGTGGCCGCTGAACGCACCGTGTCGCGCGCGCTGGGTGGCAGCTGTTCCATGCCCCTGGCCGCCCACGCCGACTGGGTGGGCGAGCACCTGCGCCTGCGCGCCGCCTGGGGCGAGCCCGAAGGCCACGCGGCCCTGGTGCGCGCCGAGGCGCTGGCCGGGGTGAGCGATCTCGCGGCCGCCGAAACCCTGGGCATGCGCGTGGCCGAGGCCCTGCGCGCCCAGGGTGCGCAGGCGCCCGCGCGGGAGGGCTGAGCGGTGGACGCCAGACCGGATGCCCGGGCCGGCGTGCCGGCACAGGCGCGGGGCGTGCAGCGCGTCATCGTCACCCGCCCCGAGCCCGATGCCGCGCGCTGGGTGCAGGCGCTGCGCGAACGCGGCTGGGAGGCCGAGGCCTGGCCGCTGCTGCGCATCGCCGAGCCGCACGACGCGGCGCAGCGCGAGCAACTCGTGCACTGGCGCCAGGCCTGGCCCACGCAGGACGCGCTGATGTTCGTGAGCGCCGCCGCCGTGCTGCGTTTCTTTGCCGATGCCGTGGCCCCCGGCCCCGGCCACGCGCGGTTCTGGGCCCCGGGCCCGGGCACGGCGCGCGCGTTGTCCGAGGCGCTGTGGGCCCTGGGCATCGGCGACGAACACATCGACACCCCGCCGCGCGATGCGGCGCAGTTCGATTCCGAACACCTCTGGCCCGTGGTGGCGTCGCAGATGGCGCCCGGACGCCGCCTGCTCGTGGTCCGTGGTGCCTCCGACGCCGGTGGCGACGGGAGCTTGCCCGGGCAAGGCCGCGAATGGCTGATCGAGCGTTGCCGCGCCGCTGGCGCCGAGGTGCAGGCCTGCGTGGCCTACCAGCGCGAGCGCGTGGTGCCCGAGGGGGCTGCGCTCGATCGCCTGCAGGCCTTCAGTGGCGAGGGCCAGGTCTGGCTGCTCAGCAGCAGCGAGGCCTTGCAGTCGCTGCAGGGCCGGTGGCCGGCGGGCGCGCGCGCCGTGGCGCTCGCCACACACCCGCGCATCGCCGAGGCCGCCAGGGCGCTCGGTTTTGCCGACGTGATCACCGCGCGCGCCGCCCTGGCCGATGTGGTGCGCACCCTAGAATCCTGGGCTGGTTCTCCGCCATGAACGCTGACACGCCCGACACCCCCGCGGCCGCCTTGCCCGCTGCGCCTGCACCCGCTTCGACCCCCAAGCCGCGCGCGGGCAACGGCCTTGTGCTGCTCGCGCTGGCCCTTGCGGTGGTGGCGCTGGTGCTGTGCGGGTTGCTCTGGCAGCGCCTGGGGTTCACGCAGGAAGAGCTCGCGCGGCGCACGCGCGACGCCGAGGCCCAGGTGGTCGAGGCGCGCACGCTGGCTGCCCAGGCCGAAGCCCTCACGCAGGAGCTGCAGGCCCGCCTCGGCGTGGCCGAGGTGCGTTTGTCCGAAGTCAGCCTGCAGCGCAGTCAGCTCGAGGAGCTCATGCTCTCGCTCTCGCGCTCGCGCGACGACAACCTGGTGCAGGACCTCGAGGCCACGCTGCGCGTGGCGCTGCAGCAGGCCCAGCTCACGGGCAGCGCGCAACCGCTCATTTCGGCGCTGCAAGCGGCCGAGCAGCGCATCGGGCGGGCCGCGCAACCGCGCCTGAACCCGGTGCAACGGGCCATTGCGCGCGACATCGACCGCATCCGCGGTGCGGCGCTGGCCGACATCCCCGCGCTCGCGGGCCAGCTCGACGAACTCGTGCGCCAGGTCGATGCCTGGCCGGTGGCCAACGCGGTGGGTGTGGTGGCCGAGCCCGCCCCGGCCCGCCCCGCCGGCAAGGCCGGCGGTGCCCCGGCCACCGTGCTGCCGCCCCCAGCCGACAACGCCACGGACTCCGACGCCCCTGGTGCGTGGCAAGCCTGGGCCGCACGCTGGAAAGCCTGGTGGGCCGGCGCCATCGACCACAGCCTGCAACAGGCGCGCGACCTCGTGCGCGTGAGCCGCATCGACCAACCCGACGCCGCGCTGCTGGCCCCCGAACAGGCCTTTTTCCTGCGCGAAAACCTCAAGCTGCAGTTGCTCAACGCGCGCCTGGCCCTGCTGGCCCGCCAGTTGCCCGCCAGCCAGGCCGACGTGCTGGCGGTGGAAACCAAGCTGCGCCGCTATTTCGACACCCGCTCGCCCGCCGTGGCCGGCGCCCTCACCAGCCTGGGCCGGCTGCGGCGCGACCTCGTCGCGCAAGACCTGCCGCGCCCCGACGAGACGCTGGCCGCGCTCGCCGCGGCCGCCGGGGGGCGTTGATGCGCGCGCGGCAACGGGGCGCGATGCGCAGCGTCTTCTGGCTGCTGGGCCTGGCCGCGCTCGCGGTCGCGCTCGCCTTGCTGGTGGGCAACAACCGCTCCACCGTCACGCTGTTCTGGCCGCCGTGGCGTTTCGATGTCTCGTTCAATTTCTTTGTCTTCGCGCTGATCGCGGGTTTCGTGCTGGTCTACGCCGCCTTGCGCGCGCTGGCCGTGGTGCGCGAACTGCCCGCGCAGGCGCGGCGCTGGCGCAGCCAGCAGCTCGAGCGCGCGGTGGTGGGCTGGGTGCTCGATGCCCTGGCCAACCAGCTCGCCGGGCGCTTCGTGCGCGCGCAGGGCGCGGCGCAGAACGCACTCGATCACCTGAGCGGTGGCAACAGCCGCGACTGGCCGCGGCGTGCCCAGCTCGAAGCGCTCGCCCACCTGCTGGTGGCCGAAAGCGCGCACGCGCTGCAGAACCGCGCCAAGCGGGACGAGCACCTGCAATCGGCGCTGGCGCCCGCGGTTGCAAAAGGCTCGCCCGAGGTGGTGGAGGGCGCGCTGCTGCGGGCCGTGCGCTGGGCCGTGGAAGACCGCGACCCGGCCGCTGCGCGCAGCCGGCTGGCCGAACTGCCGCAGGGCGCGGCGCGGCGCATTCAGGCACTGCGCCTGAAGCTGCGCGTGGCGCGCCTGGGCGACGCCACCGGCGAGGCGCTGGAAACCGCGCGCCTGCTCGCCAAGCACCGTGCGTTCTCGCCCGAAGCGGCGCGCAGCATCGTGCGCGGCCTAGCGCTCGATGCCCTGCGCGGTGCGCACGACCTCACGCAACTGCAGCGTGTGTGGGACGGGCTCGACGAGAGCGAACGCCGTGCACCCGCGGTGGCCCTGGCCGCGGCCGATCGCGCGCACGCACTTGTGGACACCGAGGCCGGTGACGACGAATCGTTGCGCGAGGCCACGGCTTTGCGCGTGCGCGGCTGGCTCGACCCGCTGTGGGTGGATTTCGGTGCGCTCGAAGACGCACAACAGGCGCAGCTGGCGCGCGTGTTCGAGCCCGATCTGGCCCACCTTGATGCCGCGGGCCTGGCGCGCCTGGAGCAATTGCAGCGGCAATGGCCCCAGAACGCCCACCTGCAGTACCTGGCGGGGCAGGCCTGCCTGCACCGCCAGCTCTGGGGCAAGGCCGCGCAGTTGCTGGGGCAGGCGCGCCATGGCCTGACCGATGTCACGCTGCAGCGCCGCACCTGGCGCTCGCTTGCGCGGCTGGCCGAAGAGCGCGGCGATGCCGAGGCCGCCCAGGCGGCCTGGCGTCAGGCGGCATTGCTCGATTGATCGGTGCGCAGAAGAAAAAAGGCCGGCATGCGCCGGCCTTTTTCATTTGAGGCTGAGCCGCCTCAGCGTTGCTCGAAGGGCAGCGTCAGATCGTTCAGATCCTTGCGCGTTTCAACGAGAACCAGAGGGCCTTCGTCGAGCACCACCGGCGGCCGAGGCTCGCGCGGCACGTGCACCGGCTTGGGCTCGGCCGCGATCGCAGCCTGCACCTGAGCCACTTTCTCGGCGTCCGAGTTCACCCATTCCAGGCCGCTGGTGGCGGCCACGGCCTGCAGGTCGCTCAGGCTGAGCGTGTAGGGCTGCACCGTGGGCATGGTGGCGTGCGCTGCAGGCGCCGGCACCACAACCGGGGCAGCGGCAACAGCAACAGGTGCCGGAGCCGTGTTCACCGGGGCGGCCACGGGTGTGGCCACGGGGGCAGCGGCGGGCATCGTGAAGTAGCTGCGCGCGGGCGGAGCGTCGTCGGCCGCGGGCTCGCCTTCGTAGGCCATGGGCTGGGTATCGACGGCCTCGGTGGCAGCAGCGTCGCCGCCTTCAGGTGCCGGGCGGTCACGGCGATCGCGACGGTCGCGGCCGTAGCGGTCGCGGCCACGGCGCTCGCGCGGGGCCTGCTCGTCGCCCGTGGCCTGGCCGGCCTCGGCGGTGTTCGCGCCATCCGCATTGACGGGCTCCACCGCGTCGTCCTGGCGCGGGGCGTCCTGGCCTTCGGGGCGACGGCGCTCGCCATCGCGACCACCGCGGCCACGGCCGCCGCGTTCGCCGCGCTCGCGGCGGGCTTGCGGTTCGGCACCGGCGTCGGTCACGTCACCGGCGGGCGTCTGGGCCAGTTCGTTCGGGGTCTCGACGGGAGCGGTCTCGCGGCGTTCGCCGCGCCGGTCCTGGCGACGGCCTTCTCCGCCGCGCTCACCACGCGGCTGGCCTTCGGCCCCGGGCTCGCGTGGTTCGCGTTGGCTCTGCGCGTCGCGCTGGCCACGGCCATCCTGGCGTTGGGGATCGTTGCGGCGGTTCTCGCCGCGAGCGCCGCGCTGCTGGCCTTCGGCGCCGGCTTCGCCGCGCTGGCCTTCCCGCTGGCCGTTGCGGCCTTCACCGCGCTGTTCGCCACCGCGGCCCGTGCGGCGGCCGCGGCCACCGTCACGCCCGCCATCGCGACCACCCTCGCGGCGGCCATCGGCACGCGCGCCGTCGCGCACGGCGGGCGCCGCCGGGGCGGGTGTGGGTTCGACCGGGGCCGAAGCACCACCGAACAGGCCCTTGAGCCAACCGAAGAAACCTTTCTCGGCCGGTGCCGCCGCCACGGGGGCGGGTGCCACCACCGGAGCGGCCTTCGGCGCTGCTGCTGCGGGTTGCTCGGGCTTGGGCACGGCCACGGGCGCTGGCGCATCGGGCAGCACGCCCTTGATCACCGGCTCCTGCTTGTTGGTGCGCTCCTGGCTGCGGCGCGTGAAGCTGGCGACGTCGTCGACTTCCTCGGCCAGCTTGTAGCTGGAGTCGAGGTTGTCCAGGCGCGGATCGTCGTGCTTGAGGCGCTCGAGCTTGTAGTTCGGCGTGTCGAGCGACTTGTTGGGCACCAGCAGCACGCTGATGCGCTGCTTCAGTTCGATCTTGGTGATCTCGGTGCGCTTCTCGTTGAGCAGGAAGCTGGCCACTTCGACCGGCACCTGCACCAGCACGGCGGCGGTGCTGTCCTTGAGCGACTCCTCCTGGATGACGCGCAGGATCTGCAGCGCGGAGGATTCGGTGTCGCGGATGTGGCCGGAGCCGCCGCAACGCGGGCAGGGGATGGACGCGCCTTCGTTGAGCGCGGGCTTGAGGCGCTGGCGGCTCATTTCGAGCAGGCCGAACTTGCTGATGGAGGCGAACTGCACGCGGGCGCGGTCCTGGCGCAGCGCGTCGCGCAGGCGGTTCTCCACCTCGCGCCGGTTCTTGCTCTCCTCCATGTCGATGAAGTCGATCACGATCAGACCACCGAGGTCGCGCAGGCGGGCCTGACGGGCCACCTCGTCGGCGGCTTCGAGGTTGGTGCGCGTGGCGGTTTCCTCGATGTCGCCGCCCTTGATGGCGCGCGCCGAGTTCACGTCGACCGCCACCAGGGCTTCGGTCTGGTCGATCACGATGGCGCCACCGCTGGGCAACTGCACGATGCGGCTGTAGGCGGTCTCGATCTGGTGTTCGATCTGGAAGCGGCTGAACAGCGGCGCGTCGTCGCGGTAGCGCTTCACGCGGTGCCCGTGCTCGGGCATCACGTGGCTCATGAACTGGTGCGCCTGCTCGAAGATGTCATCGGTGTCGATGAGGATCTCGCCGATGTCGCTGTTGAAGTAGTCGCGGATGGCGCGGATGACGAGGCTCGATTCCTGGTAGATCAGGAAGGCGCCCTTGCCCGATTGCGCGGCGCCGTCGATGGCGGTCCAGAGCTTGAGCAGGTAGTTCAGGTCCCACTGCAGTTCGGGCGCTTCGCGGCCGATGCCGGCGGTGCGCGCGATGATGCTCATGCCGTTGGGGTACTCGAGCTGGTCGAGCGCGGCCTTGAGTTCGGCGCGTTCATCACCCTCGATGCGGCGCGAGACGCCACCGCCGCGCGGGTTGTTGGGCATCAGCACCACGTAACGGCCAGCCAGGCTGATGAAGGTGGTGAGCGCGGCCCCCTTGTTGCCGCGTTCTTCCTTCTCGACCTGGACGATCAGTTCCTGGCCTTCCTTGATCACGTCCTGGATGCGCGCCTGCGACGGCGACACATTGCCCTGGAAGAACTGGCGGGCGATTTCCTTGAACGGCAGGAAGCCGTGGCGGTCTTCGCCGTAGTCGACGAAGCAGGCTTCGAGCGAAGGCTCGACGCGCGTGACCACCGCCTTGTAGATGTTGCCCTTGCGCTGTTCGCGCCCTTCGATCTCGATCTCGTAGTCGAGGAGCTTTTGCCCGTCGACGATGGCCAGGCGGCGTTCTTCGGCCTGCGTGGCGTTGATCAGCATGCGTTTCATGTTGCGTATCCCTTTGTGCAAACACACGGCGGCGCCCGGGCAGGACTGCCCGGGGCCACCCGTCAGGCCGGGAAGCCGCACACGCAACGAACGCAGGAGGAATTGCCGGAGAGCCGTGACCGGGCGTTGTGTCAGGCGTCGCGCGCGTCAGGCGCTGCGACGCCACGCCGGGTCGGGCATGGGCGCGTGGAGTCGGATGCGGAAGAGAAGGGGCTCGATGGATGTCGGCGACATGATCTGGCCGTGTCTCTGCGGTCTCGTCGTCCTCGCTCAGGCCGCTGGTTGCCGGGCCTGGGCGATTGGGGTATTCCGTTGTCTGTTCGCTGTGGGTCTGCGGATTCCACCGCGGCGTCCGCCGGATCGCGGCCGATCGGGATGCCTCGTGGCGCATCGGGGATCGGGCTCGGGAAACGGGTGCCGCGGCTGGCCACCAACGCCCGCCGGGCCGCCGGCTATTCCGGCTCGGCCGCTGCCGCATTCGCTGCCTTAAACTCCAAGGCAAATCAAACACTTACAGCACTCAACGGGCGCCGCGCATTATAGACACGTCCCCCGCTGGCGTGGTGGATTCATGAGCCCCCCTGTTGCCCCCGCCCCTTCTGTGCGCCACCTCACCGTCGACGAGGAATCCGACGGCCAGCGGCTGGACAACTACCTGATGCGCGAACTCAAGGGCGTGCCCAAGACGCACGTCTACCGCATCATTCGCTCGGGCGAGGTCCGCCGCAACAAGGGCCGTGCCAGCGCCGATGACCGTGTCCAGTCCGGCGATGTGTTGCGCATTCCGCCGATTCGCCTGTCGGCGCAAATCGAAGCCAAGGCCGAAAAACCGGCGCCGGCCCGCGAATTCCCGGTGGTGTTTGAAGACGATGGCCTGCTGGCGATCGACAAGCCGGCCGGCGTGGCGGTGCATGGCGGCAGCGGCGTGAGTTTCGGCGTGATCGAGCAATTGCGCCGCGCCCGGCCCACGGCGCGCCTGCTCGAATTGGTGCACCGGCTCGACCGCGAAACCAGCGGTTTGTTGCTGGTGGCCAAGAAGAAAAGCGTTCTGAAGGCCGTTCAGGACCAATTCCGCGAACGCGAAACCGGCAAGACCTATCTGGCGCTGGTGGTGGGCGACTGGCCGGCGCGCCAGAAGGTGATCGACCAACCCCTGCACAAATTCTTGCTGGCCGATGGGGAGCGCCGCGTGCGCGTGACCAGCGCCGACGACCCCGACGGGATGCGAGCGATCACCCTCGTGAAGATCGCACAGCGTTGGCCTGCGGCCGAGGGGCGGCCCGGTTTCAGCTTGCTCGAGGTGACCATCAAGACCGGCCGCACGCACCAGATTCGCGTGCACTTGGCCAGCGCCGGCCACCCGATCGCCGGCGACGACAAATACGGCGATTTCGACCTCAATCGCCAAATGATGCGCGGCGGTCTCAAGCGCATGTTCCTGCATGCCTGGCGATTGCGCCTGACGAACCCGCTCACGCAGCAGCCGTTGGCATTGCAGACGGAATTGCCGCCGGAATTGAAAAGTTACATCGACGGCCTTTGACTCGCGAATAGAATGCCGATGGCGTCGATTCGATGCCGACGCAAACTATTCCAACAGACAAGAAGGAACAATCAATGGCGACGTATTCCGAACTGATGGCGCAGGCGCAAAACCTGATGGCGCAGGCCGAGCAGGCGCGCAAGACCGAGTTGGCCGGTGTGATTGCCGATATCAAGGCCCGCATGAAGCAATACGGCATTACCGTGGCCGATCTCGGTGGCGCCAGCGCCGCCGGGGGCGCCAAGCGCGGTCCCAAGGCCAAGTCGACGGCGGCGCCCAAGTACCGCGGCCCCAACGGCGAGCTCTGGGCCGGCGGCCCGGGCCGCAAGCCGCAATGGGTGCGCGACGTGCTCGCCGCCGGCAAGAACCTGGACGCCTATCGCATCTGAGCCATCGAACCGGTACGTATCGGGCCCGCCGCAAGGCGGGCCTTTTTCATGGGCGCGCGAAACCGGTGCCCGCGGCGCTGGTTATCCTCGCGCCCATGCATCAGGTTCTGTTGGTCTGCATGGGCAACATCTGCCGCTCGCCCATGGCCAGTGCGGTGATGCAGGCCGAGGTGCAACGCCGCGGCCTGCAGGCGGCGGTGGGGGTGGATTCGGCCGGTGTGTACGACGGGCACGAAGGCGAACGTGCCGATGAGCGGGCCCGGCGCCTGGCGCGCGCGCAGGGCTACGAGGCGATCGATCGCGAGCGCGCACGGGGCATCCGCGGCGAGGACTTCGAGCGCTTCGACCTCATCCTGGCGATGGACCGCAACAACCTGCGCAACCTCCAGCAGCGTTGCCCGCCCGCGCACCGCCACAAGCTGCACCTCTACCTGGCCTACGCGGGCCTGGGCGAACGCGAGGTGCCGGACCCTTACTACGGCCCGATCGGGGGTTTCGAGCTGGTGCTCGGGATGTGCGAGCAGGCCAGTGGCCCGGTGCTCGATCGCCTGCTGGCGGAGCGGGCTCAGGCCCGGTAGTAGTCGCGGTACCAGCGCACGAAGCGCTCGATGCCCTCGGCCAATGGTGTGGCCGGTGCGAAACCCACCCAGTCGTGCAAGGCCTGCGTGCTGGCGTAGGTGGCGGGCACGTCGCCGGGCTGCATGGGCAGCAGCCGCTTGGTGGCTTCGCGGCCCGTGGCGCGCTCGATGCAGGCGATGAATTCCATCAGTTGCACCGGGTTGTGGTTGCCGATGTTGAACACGCGGTGCGGTGCGCCGCCATCGGTGTCGGGTGTGGCGGGTTTGTCGAGCACGCGCAGCACACCCTCGACGATGTCGTCGACCCAGGTGAAGTCGCGCTTCATGTCGCCGTGGTTGAACACGTCGATGGGGCGGCCTTCGAGCACGGCTTTGGTGAACGAGAAATAGGCCATATCGGGCCGCCCCCAGGGCCCGTAGACGGTGAAGAAGCGCAGGCCGGTGGCGGGCAACCGGTAGAGGTGGCTGTAGGTGTGCGCCATCAGCTCGTTGGCCTTCTTGGTCGCGGCGTACAGGCTCACGGGGTGGTCCACCGGGTCGGTCTCTTCGAACGGCATCTTGGTGTTGCCGCCGTAGACGCTGGAACTCGACGCATAGACCAGGTGCTTCACGCCCTGCGCGCGGCAGCCTTCGAGCACATGGCCGAAGCCGGTGAGGTTGCTCTCGAGGTAGGCGTGCGGATTCGTGATCGAGTAGCGCACGCCGGCTTGCGCGGCCAGGTGCACCACGGCATCGAAGCGCTCGCGCGCGAACAGCGCCTCCATGCCGGTGCGGTCCGCCACGTCGAGCCGCTCGAAGCGAAAGCCCGGCAGGCCCTGCAATTGCGCGAGCCGCGCCTGCTTGAGCGCCGGGTCGTAGTAGCTGTTGAGGTTGTCGATGCCGGTCACCGCGTCACCGCGCGCCAGCAGGCGCTGCGCGGTGTGCATGCCGATGAAGCCGGCCGCGCCGGTGAGCAGGATGTGCATCCGGCGATGGTAGCGGCGGGATCAATCCGCCCAGATGACGGGCTTGCCGCTGCCTTCCCAGTTCTCGTAGTTGCGCGCGTACACGTCTTCAATGCGGTTGCGCTTGACCTTGAAGGTGGGGGTGATCATGTCGTTGTCCACCGTCCAGGGCGTGCTCACCACCACCAGGCACTGCATCTGTTCGTGCGGGTCCAGCGTGGCGTTGATGGCTTTGCGGTGGTCGGCCAGCGAGCGTTCCAAGGCGGTGCGATCGTCGGCGTTCTTCGCTTTCGCGGCCGCGTCGGGGCTGAGCATCACGATGCCGATGGGCTGGCCGAGGTTGGCGCCGGTGACCACGCAGGCCTCCACCGCTTCGTGCATCACGAGCTTGTCTTCGATGGGCGCAGGCGCCACGTACTTGCCCTTGCCGGTCTTGAACAGGTCCTTCACGCGGCCGGTGATGCGCAGCAGGCCACCGGCGTCGATCACGCCCTTGTCACCGGTCTTGAGCCAGCCGTCGTCGGTGAACGATTCGCGGCTCTTCTCGGGTTCCTTGTAGTAGCCCTGCATCAGCGCCTGGCTGTTCATCTGCACCTCGCCGGTCTGCGGGTCGATGCGCTGCTGCACGCCGGGGTAGGCCGGCCCCACGGTGCCTTGCTGGTTCTTGCCCGATTCGGTGATGTGCGAGAGCGCGAGGTTTTCGGTCATGCCGTAGCCCTCGTTGATCGGGATGCCCAGCTTGCTGTACCACTGCAGCAGCGCGGGCGGCATGGGCGCGGCGCCGCCGGCGGCGAACTTGCACTGGTCCAGGCCCAGGGCCTTCTGGATCTTCTTGCGCACGATGCCGCCCAGGATGGGAATGCCCAGCAGGCGCTCGAGCTTGGCCGGCGGCATCTTGGCGTGGATGCCCTGCTGGAACTTCACCCACAGGCGCGGCACCGAGAAGAACACCGTGGGCCGTGCGCGCTGCAAGTCGGCCGCAAAGGTGTCGAGCGATTCGGCGAAGAACACGTGCATGCCGGTGCGCAGCCAGCCGTGCTCCACCAGCATGCGCTCCACCACGTGGGCCAGCGGCAGGTAACTGAGCATGCGGTCGTTCGCCGTGAGCGGGATGCGCGCGAGGCCCTTGTCGAGCGCCCAGGCGAAGTTGCCGAAGCTGTGCATCACGCCTTTGGGCAGGCCGGTGGTGCCCGAGGTGTAGATCAGGGTGGCGAGGTCGTTCTCGGCGCGCACCGGGTTGCCCTTCAGCGGTTGGGTGCGGGCGCAGATCGCGTCCCAGCCGTCGTAGGCCTGGATCGCGTCCACCGGCGAAAGCGGGTAGCTGATGCAGGGCATGTCGGCGGGCACGCCAGGCTTCATGCCTTCCCAGCCATCGAGCTTGCCCACGAACAGCGCTTTCGATTCGCTGTGCGTGAGGATCTGGCGAATGGTTTCGGGGGCGAGCGTGGGGTACAGCGGCACCGACACGTAGCCCGCCATCCAGATGGCGAGGTCGCTCATCATCCACCAGGCGCAGTTCTTCGAGAGGATGGCGACCTTGCTGCCCGGCGCCCAGCCCTGCGCTTGCAGGTGCGCGGCCATGCGGCGCGTCTGGTCGGCCACCTGGCCCCAGGTGAAATCCTGCACCGCGCCGGCGCCCATGGGTTGTGTCAGCGCGACGCGGCCCGGGGCGCTGGTCTCCCAGTGGTACAGGCGTTGCAGGGCCAGCAGGTCGTCGGCGATCTTGGCGCTCATCGGGGGTGTCTCCTTGGGTTTCAAACCCATGGAGCCTAGCGAGCGCCGCGCGTTCCCTTCAGTGGGTTTTCCCCGTGTCGTGTCGCGTTTGGAGAGCTCACTCCAGACGCAACGTGAGCGGCGGGAGGGGGGCGTCGAAGGCGGCGTGCCAGGTTTGTCCCGGGGCCACCGGCCAGGCGTCGGTCCAGGTGCCGGTGGTCACGATGTCGCCCGGCTGGATGTCGGGCGCGCCGGGGCAGGCGCGCAGCGCCTTCACGAAATGCCACAGGGCCTGCAGCGGGCCGTCGAGCACATTGGCGCCGCGGCCGCGTTCGAGCTCGCTGCCATCGCGCGCAAGCGCCACGCCCGCGCCGGCCAGTCGGGCGTCGAGGCCGGTGGCGTGGTCGGCGATCTCGCGCACCGCGCGCCGCGGCCCCACCAGCAAGCGGGCATGCAGGCCGCCGTCGGCCACGGTGTCGGGTGCGGCGAACTTCCAGCCCGGCAGGTGCGACTGCACGATCTCGAAACCCGGCGCGACCCAGTCGAGCGCGTCGAACAGGTCCTCGATGCGGGTGGCGGACGCCGGTGTTTCGCGAAAGCCGAACACCGCCTCGGGCTCGATGCGGGGCTCGCAGGTGTGGTCCAGCCGTAGCGTGCCTTCGCCGTCGCAGAACACCACGGTGCGTTCCCACACCGTGCCCCAGATGGGCGCGTAGACCTGATAGACCGGCCAGATGCCGCGGTTGGTGAAGCCCACCTTGTAGCCCAGCGGCCGTTCGCCGCGCGCCACGCGCAGTGCACGCACGGCGAGCGCGTCGGCGTAGGCGGTGTCGAGGGTGTAGCCGGGTGTGGTGCTCAGGCGGGCGGGCCAGGGCAGGCCGTTGTCGGTGTGGTGCAGCAGGGCTTCGGGGTTCATGCGGCGCATTGTGGCGGCCGCGCGCTTATGCTGCGACCCCATGCAGGACAGCGAACTCCAGATTCTCGAGGGCGTCAGCGGCGGGCCCGACGCCGTGCCCGTGGCCAGCCTCATCGTGTTGCACGGCCTGGGTGCCGACGGCAACGACTTCGTGCCCATCGCGCAGGCGCTGGATCTCTCGGCCATCGGCCCCATGCGCTTCGTGTTTCCCAGCGCGCCGGTGCGCCCGGTCACCCTCAACGGCGGCTACGCCATGCGCGCCTGGTACGACATCCACCCGCCCAGCGCGAACCCCGCCGTGCCCCGCCCCGAAGACGAGGCCGGCCTGCGCGCATCGATGGGCCAGGTGCAGGCGCTCATCGACCGCGAGGTGGCGCGCGGCGTGCCCGCGCGGCGCATCGTGCTCATGGGGTTTTCGCAAGGGTGTGCGATGACGCTGCTCACCGGCCTGCGCGCGCCCGAGCGCCTGGCCGGGCTGATCGCGCTGTCAGGCTACCTGCCATTGCCCGACACCACCGCCGCCGAACGCAGCGCGGCCAATGCCGACGTGCCCGTGTTCATGGCGCACGGCGATGACGACGAGATGGTGGTGCCCGCGCGCGGTGAGGTCGCGCGCGACGCGCTGCGGGCGCTGGGCCACCGCGTCGACTGGCACAGCTACCCCATGGGCCACAGTGTGTGCCCCGAGGAGGTCGAGGACATCAACCGCTGGTTGCTGCGCGCGCTGGCCTGATGCGGCGCCACAGCGCGCGCCCGGCGTCGAGCACTGGCCGGCCGTAGAGGATCAATGCGAGCGCCGCGCCGATCAGGGGCAGGGCCACGAACACCCAGCCCGTGAGCCGCTCGCCGCCGAGCCACACGCCCACCGCCAGCGCCACCACCGGGTTCACGAACGAGTAGCTGCCCGCCAGCGCCGCGCTGGTGTTCTTGAGCAGCCACAGGTAGGCGTTGAGCGTGACCATGGTGCCCGCCACCACCAGGTACAGCCAGGCGAAGGCCGAGAGCGCCGACACCTGAGCGATGTGAAAGCCGCGCGCACCCGGCTCGAACGCCAGCGCCGCCACCGTGCCCATCAGCCCGCCCAGCAGCCACTGCGCCGCCGAGGCCATGGCCGGTGCCGGCAGCGTGAGCTTGCGCGAGGCGTACGAGCCGATGCTCCAGGCCAGCGGCGCGCCGAACGCGCACAGCGTGCCCAGCAGCGTGGTCGAGAAGTCGCCTTCCAGCGCCAGCAGCATCGCGCCCGCCGCGCCGAGCACCAGGCCGATCCAGCTCGTCACGGGCACGCGCTCGCCACCCCAGCGCGTCCACAACGCCAGCCACATCGGCATGGTCGTCACCACGGTGGCCATCAGGCCCGAGCCGATGCCCGCCTGCTGCGCCAGCACCACCAGCGCCATGGCGGCAAAGGCCATCAGGCCGCCGATGAGGGCGCTCGCACGCCACTGCGCCGCCGTGGGCCAGGCCAGCCCCTGCCAGCGCGCGATGGCCAGCATGGCCAGGCCCGCGGCCAGGAAGCGGGCGCCGTTCATGAGCACCGGCGGCAGGGTCTGCATGGCCACGTCGAGCGCGAAATACGTGGTGCCCCAGACGAGGTAGACGATGAGCAGGGCGGCGGCAATGCGCCAGGATTGGCCATCGGCCCCGAATCGGTTGAAAATGGACGGCATGCGGCCACCTGTGACGGAGAATATTCGGCGAATCGCCTGATGGCCGTATTTTGATCGGAACGCAGCCTGCATGCAAGCAAATATTCAGCTCGACGACATCGATGCCGGAATTCTTACGGCCTTGAGCGCCGACAGCCGGCGTTCTTACGCCGACGTGGCCGCCGAGGTGGGCCTGTCCACCGCCGCCGTGCACGAGCGCGTGAAGAAGATGCTCGAGCGCGGCGTGATCGAGCGCTTCTCGCTGCGCATCGCCCCCGACCGCGTGGGCCTGCTGATCACCGCTTTCGTGGCCATCCGCAACGACGGGGGCGCGCACTGTCGCGACGTCGCCCCGCGCCTGCGGGAGTTGCCCGAGGTGCTGGAGCTGCACAGCGTGGCGGGTGAATACGACTTCCTCGCCAAGATCCGCACCACCCACGCCCGCGCGCTCGAAGACGTGCTCTACGCGATCAAGGCCATTCCCGGCGTTGCCCGCACCACCAGCACCGTGGTGTTGACCACCGAGTTCGAGGAACGTCCGCTGCGCTGGCCGGGGGCCAGCTAACGCTCAGGGCGCGCCGCTCACCAGCGCGCGCGCCAGCCGGTTGTGGCGCTCCACCAGCGGGCCCACGTCCAGCGTGGTGATGCCGCCGTCGCGCACCAGCACCTTGCCGTGCACCACCACGTGCCGCGCCGCGGGACTGGCGCACAGCAGCAGCGCGGCCAACGGGTCGTGCACCGCGCCGCCGGCCATGGCCAGGGTGTCGAGCTCGAACAGCGCCAGATCGGCGCAGCGGCCCACCGCCAGCGAGCCGATGTCGTGCCGCCCCAGCACCTGCGCGCCACCGCGCGTGGCCAGCCACAGGGCGTCGCGTGCGGTCATCTCGGCGGGGCCGAGGTCGCAGCCGAAGAAGGTGCGGCCGGCGCGTTCCTCGGGTGGCTGCATGGCGCGGCCCACGCGCGCCAGCAGCAGCGCCTGGCGCGCTTCGTTCACCAGGTGTGCGGCGTCGTTGCTTGCGCTGCCATCCACGCCCAGGCCCACGGGCACGCCGGCGTTGCGCATGCGCCGCACCGGCGCGATGCCCGAGGCCAGGCGCATGTTGCTGCAGGGGCAGTGCGCCACGCCCGTGCGCGTGGCCGCGAACAGCGAGATGCCCTCGTCGTCGAGCTTCACGCAGTGCGCGTGCCACACGTCGTCGCCCAGCCAGCCGAGCTCCTGTGCGTACTGCGCGGGGGTCTTGCCGAATTTCTCGCGGCTGTAGGCGATGTCGTGGTCGTTTTCGGCCAGGTGGGTGTGCAGCCGCACGCCCTGGCCTTTGAAAGAGCGCGCCAGCGCCGCGCTCTCGCGCATCAGCTCGGGGCTCACCGAGAACGGCGAGCAGGGCGCGAGCGCGACCTGCAGCATGGCGCCCGGCGCCGGGTCGTGCCAGGTTTCGATCAGGCGCTGGCTGTCCCGCAGGATGTGCGCCTCGTTCTCCACCAGGGTGTCGGGTGGCAGGCCGCCCGCGCTCTCGCCCACGCTCATGCTGCCGCGCGTGGCCACGAAGCGCATGCCCACGGCCTGCGCGGCTTCGATGCTGTCGTCCAGCCGCGCGCCGTTCGGATAGAGGTAGAGGTGGTCGCTGCTGGTGGTGCAGCCCGACAGCAGCAGCTCGGCCATCGCCACTTGCGTGGACACGTGCACCATCTCGGGCGTGAGGCGCTGCCAGATCGGGTAGAGCCCGCGCAGCCAGGTGAAGAGTTCGGCGTCCTGCACGCCGGGCACGGCGCGCGTGAGGCTCTGGAACATGTGGTGGTGCGTGTTCACCAGGCCGGGCAGCACCAGCAGGCCGCGCGCGTCGATCACCTCGTCGGCGGTCTGCAACGCAGACGGCAGGCCGGCCGCGGGGCCGATCCATTCGATCACGCCGTTGCGCGCGAACAGGCTGGCGTCGCTCCACTCGCTGCAGCGCGTGAGGTCGTTGTCGTCGAAGCAAGCCATGTGGCGTGCGTTGCGGATCAGCAGGGTGGACATCGGAGTGCGTGGACAATGCCGGGATGCTTCGATTCTGTGCCAACGTCAGCACGCTGTTCACCGACCAGCCCCTGCTGCAACGCTTTGCCGCGGCGCGCGCGGCCGGCTTCACGGCGGTGGAAATCCAGTTCCCCTACGCCGAGCCGGCCGAGGCCATTGCGCAGGCCCTGAAGGACAACGGCCTGTCGCTGCAGCTCATGAACCTGCCCGCGGGCGACTGGGCCGCGGGCGAACGCGGCATGGCCAGCCACCCGGGGCGCGAGGCCGAGTTTCGCGAGGGCGTGGCGCGCGCCATCGACTACGCGCGCGTGTTGGGCGCGCCGCGCCTGCACTGCCTGGCCGGCCTGCAGCGCGCGGGCGTGAGCGCGGCACAGGCCCGCGAGACCTTCGTGAGCAACCTGCGCTTCGCCGCCGCGGCCTTCGCGGCCGAGGGCCGCACGCTGATGGTCGAACCCATCAACACCTTTGACGTGCCGGGCTATTCGCTGAGCACGGTGGACGAGGCGATCGCGCTCATCGAGGCCGTGGGCGCGCCCAACCTCAGGCTGCAGTACGACCTGTACCACCAGCAGCGCATGCGCGGCGAACTCGTCGCCACCTTGACGAAACAACGGCCGCACATCGGCCACATCCAGATCGCCGACAACCCCGGCCGGGGTGAGCCCGGCACCGGCGAGATCGCCTGGTCCCACGTGTTCGCCGCCATCGAAGCGAGCGGCTACACGGGGTGGGTCGGCCTCGAATACTTTCCCCTCGACAAGGCCCCGCGTGGCACCGAAGCCGGCCTCGGCTGGTTGCACGCGCTGGGCCGCCATGCCACCGGAGACACCCGCTGATGAGTTTGATGGACGACCCCCGCGCGCTGCTGCGCCACCTGTACGACGCCGCCGTGCGCCGCGCGCTGCCGCTGCACAACACCGCGGCCTTCCTGCCGCCGCCGCCCAAGGGCCGCACCGTGGTCATCGGCGCGGGCAAGGCCGGTGGTGCCATGGCGCAGGCCGTGGAAGCGCTGTGGCCGGCCGATGCGCCGCTGTCGGGCCTGGTGGTCACGCGCTACCACCACACGCCGCCGCGGCCCGCGGGCCTGCGCGAGCGCATCGAGGTGGTCGAGGCTTCGCACCCGGTGCCCGACGCCGCGGGCCTCGCGGCAGCGCAGCGCATCCTGCAGCTCGTGCAAGGCCTCACGGCCGACGACCTGGTGCTGTGCCTCATCTCGGGCGGCGGCTCGGCCCTGCTCACGCTGCCGGCCGACGGCCTCACGCTGGAAGACAAGCAACGCATCAACCGCGAACTGCTGCTCAGCGGCGCGCACATCGGCGAGATGAACACCGTGCGCAAGCACCTCTCGCGCATCAAGGGCGGGCGGCTCGCCGCGGCCTGCGCGCCGGCGCAGGTGGTCACGCTCACCATCAGCGACGTGCCCGGCGACGACGTGAGCGTGATTGCCAGCGGCCCCACCGTGGCCGATGCAAGCACCTGCGCCGACGCGCTGGCCATCCTCGACCGCTACCGCATCGCCGTGCCCGCGCCGGTGCGCGCCGCGCTCGAACGCGGCGAGCTTGAAACGCCCAAGCCCGGCGACGCGCGCCTGGCCGGCCACCAGACGCACCTGATCGCCACACCACAGCAGAGCCTGGAGGCCGCGGCCGAAGCCGCGCGCGCGCTCGGCCTCACGGCGCACATCCTGAGCGACGAAATCGAAGGCGAGTCGCGCGAGGTGGGCAAGGTGCACGCGGCGCTGGCGCGCTCGGCGGCGCTGGGCCGCAGCACCTTCACGGCGCCCTGCGTGATCCTGAGCGGTGGCGAGACCACGGTGACGGTGAAGCCGCGCGCCGAAGGCGCACCGAAAGGGCGCGGCGGCCGCGCCGGCGAGTTCTGCCTCGGCCTCGCGCAATCGCTGGGCGGCCAGCCGAACGTGTGGGCGCTCGCCGCCGACACCGACGGTATCGATGGCGTGGAAGACAACGCGGGTGCGCTGGTCACGCCCGACACGCTGGCGCGCGCCGCCGCGCTCGGCCACAAGGCGGCCGACCACCTGGAGCGCAACGACGCGTACGGCTTCTTCTCGGCCATCGGCGATCTGGTGGTGACCGGCCCCACGCACACCAACGTCAACGATTTCCGCGCGATCCTGATCCGCTGATCGCCATCGGCCCGGTGGGCGACGGGTGGCATCTGCCCACCCGGGATGCCTGGAATATGCTGTACATCCATACAGTATTTCAGGCGCCCACCCATGTCCGAAACCACCATCCCCGTCGCGCTGCTCAAGGGGCGCGGCGTGTCTTTCCGCCAGCCGCACCGCTTCGAATCCACCGCGCGGGGCGCTTTCGACGACGGCTGGGGGACGCTCGATGCCGGCCAGACCGACGAGCACCCGAAGCCCGCCACCAGCGTGAGCTGGGAAGACGCGAAGAGCGCCATCACCACCAACAGCTCGCCCGACATCGGCTTCCTGCACGGGCTCAACCCCTACCGCGGTTGCGAGCACGGCTGCGTGTACTGCTACGCGCGGCCCAGCCACAGCTACCTCAACCTCTCGCCCGGGCTCGATTTCGAAACCAGGCTGATCGCCAAGCGCGGCCTCGCCACTGTGCTGGCGCGCGAACTGCAGCGCGCCGGCTACCAGCCTGAGCACATCGCCATCGGCACCGTCACCGACGCCTACCAGCCCATCGAGCGCGAACTCCGGCTCACGCGCGAATGCATCGAGGTGCTGGCGCGCGCGCAGCACCCGCTGGCCATCGTCACCAAGGGCAGCGGCGTGGAGCGCGACATCGATCTGTTGGCGCCGATGGCGGCGCAGGGCCTGGCGGCGGTGTACGTCACCGTCACCACGCTCGATGCGAGGCTGGCGCGCGTGCTGGAGCCGCGCGCTGCCGCGCCGCACCGGCGCCTGCGCACCATCCGCGCGCTGGCCGAGGCCGGCATTCCAGTGGGCGTGAGCGTGTCGCCGCAGATTCCGTTCCTCAACGAGGACATGGAGCAGGTGCTCGAGGCCGCGCGCGAGGCCGGCGCGCGGCGCGCCTTCTACCAGGTGATCCGCCTGCCCTGGGAGCTTGCGCCGATCTTTCGCCAGTGGCTCATGCAGCACTGCCCCGACCGCGCGGGCCGCGTGATGGCGCGCATCCAGGACATGCGCGGCGGGCGCGACTACGACAGCGACTACGCCACGCGCATGAAGGGCAGCGGCCCCTGGGCCGACCTGCTGCGCCAGCGCTTTCACAAGGCCTGCGCGCGGCTGGGCTACGCGCAGGAGCGCACGCCCTTCGACACCTCGCGCTTCAACCCGCGGGCGCTGTCGGCGCAGGGCGATCTGTTCGCGTGACCGGGGCCTGCGCAATCGCTTCCAGCGCGTCGTCGGCCCAGTAGCGCACGGCGTTGTAGTAGCCCTCCCACACGCAGCCGTTGCAGCCGCGGCCGCAGCAGGTGGTGGGCTCGGGCGGCGGGGCGCGCAGCGCGGTGGCAAGGTCCACGCCCGTGCGTTGGGCGCGGCCCCGCAGGTGTGCGATGAGCGCGTGTGCGGTGGCGAGGTCGGTGGGCTGCAGGTCGGCCGCGCCGACGCGGCGAAAGCGTTTCTGCTCGCGGCCTTCGAACACGGCGGTCTCGTTGAACATGGCCGAGGGCCGCACCCACAGGCCGAAGCCACCGTACAACGCGCGGTACAGCGTCATGCCTTGCAGGGTCTCGCTGCAGCGCACGGTGTCGATCACCTCGTACCAGCCACCCTTGTAGTGGCGGTACAGGCCGGGCGGCGTGGGGTTCAGCGGGGGCAGGGCGTCGTCGGTCACGCGGGCGTACGGGGGCGGTGGTCGGGCGCGAGTGTAGGGTGCGGCCACGCAGGCGAGGCGGGGCGCACGCGCTGCCGGCCTTCGCGCCACGCGGCCTGCCAGGCCGGCAGGGTGGCGCGAGGGTTGTCGCCCAGGCCGCGCACCACGCAGCCCGTGGCGGCGCCGGTGGCGGCCGCTTGCGCGAGCTGCCCGTGCGCGAGGATGCCGCCGATGGCGATGACCGGCATGCCCGCCATGCGCACCCACCAGGACAGGTTGTCCAGGCCTTGCGCGCGCCAGGGCATGGCCTTGGTGAGCGTGGGCCACACCGGGCCGCAGGCGACGAGGTCGGCGCGTGCACCGCGCGCGCGGCACAGCTCCCACAGGCTGTGCGAGCTTATGCCCAGCCGCAGCCCGTGCGCTTGCGCCGTGGCCAGGGTGGTGCGCTCGGTGGGGGCGAGTTCGAGCCAGTCTTCCTGCCCGAGGTGGATGGCCGGTGCGCCGAGCATGAGCGCGGTGCGCCAGTGGTCGTTCACCACCAGGGTGGCGCCGTGTGTCTGCGTGGCACTCAACGCGGCGGCGATGGCGGGTTCCACGGCCGGGTCGTCGCGCCGCACCTTGATGCGCAGCTGGACCAGGTGCGCGCCCGCCTCTGCGCAGGCGCGCACGCGCTCGGCGGTGTCGACGATCGCGTAGACACCGAGATCCGGCGCGGCGGCCTGGGGCGCGGTCCAGCGCACGGGGGTGTCGTCCACCGAGAGCACGGGCAGATCGGCCGCGCTGGCGTGTTCGGGCAGGCGCGCGAGCACGGCCGCGTCGGCCGCCACCCAGCCCTGCGCGATCGCGGCGTCGAAGCGCGCGGCGTGGTCGGCGGGGCCGCTGCGCGGGCGCGTGAGCCAGCCGCGCGCGTGGGAGGTGTCGAGCCAGTCGTGCGGGTTGCCGGTGATCACCACCGCGCCCGCGCCTTCGGCGCGCAGCCGTTGGGCGAGCTCGGGCACCGTGAGTGCGCCGGGCGTCAGGCCCAGGTGCGTGGCGGCTTCGGCGGCGTCGAGCCGCCGGGTGGCGTGGGCCATCGCGCTCATCCGATCAGCATGGGCCGGCCGGCCACGGGTGTGCTGGCCACCGCCATGTCCTGCGGCGCCATCACGCCGGCCTCGAAGGCCAGGCGGCCGGCGCGCACCGCGTCGCCGAAAGCGCGCGCCATGGCCACGGGCTCGCGCGCGTGCGCCACGGCGGAGTTCAGCAGCACCGCGTCGAAGCCGAGTTCGAGCGCCTGCGCGGCGTGCGATGGCGCGCCGATGCCGGCGTCCACCACCAGCGGCACATCGGGCAGCCGCGCGCGCAGCGTGCGCAGTGCCCAGGGGTTGAGCAGGCCCTGGCCCGAACCGATGGGCGCACCCCAGGGCATGAGCACCTCGCAGCCGGCGTCGAGCAGGCGCTGGCAGCTCACCAGGTCGTCGGTGCAATAGGGGAACACCGCAAAGCCGGCCCGCACGAGTTCGGCCGCGGCCTCCACCGTGCCCCAGGGGTCGGGCTGCAGCGTGTGTTCGTCGCCCACCACCTCGAGCTTGATCCAGCGCGTGCCGTACAGCTCGCGCGCCATGTGCGCCAGCGCCACGGCCTCGCGCGCGCTGTGGCAGCCCGCGGTGTTGGGCAGCAAATGCACGCCGCGCGCGCGCAGGTCCTTCAGCAGTTCGGCGAGGAAGCCGTTGTCGCCGGCCGCGGCCAGCGTGCGGCGCAGGCCCACGGTGACCACGCCCGCGCCGCTGGCGGCGATCGCGTCGCGCAGCACGGCGGGCGAGGGGTAGCCCGCTGTGCCGATCATCAAGCGGCTGGTCAGCGTTTCGCCGTAGGCGACCCAGGGCCGGGGTTCGGGCAGTGCCATGGTCAACCTCCCACGATGGCTTCGAAGGTGAGCACGACGTCACCGGGTTGCAGCGGCGTGTCGGCGCGCGCCTCGCGCGGCACGAAGCGCGCATTCACGGCGGTGGCCACGCGCGCCGCGTCCACGCCCTCGCGCTGCAGCAGCGCGGTCAGCGTGAGGCCCGTGGGGCAGGGCAGGGGGCGGTCGTTGAACAGCAGGATGGGATCAGGCATGCAATGTCTCCAGCGGGGCCGCGATGTCGGCGGCGGCCAGGGCGTCGTCCACGAGCGCGGGGGCGATCAACCAGCCGTGGCGGAACAGGCCGTTGATGCGCAGCAGGCCCGCCGCGTGCTCGATGACGGGGGCATTGTCCGCGCGCGCGGGGCGCAGGTTGCTTTCAAGGTGTTCGATGCGCGCCTCGGCCAGCTCGGGCAGCACGCTGTGCGCGGCGCTCAGCAGCTCCACCGCGCTGCGCAGGCTGGGCGGTGAACGGTCTTCGCTTTCGATCTCGCTCGCGCCCACCACGATGCGCCCGCCCGGGCGCGGCACCAGGTACACGCGGTGGCGCGGGTGCAGCAGGCGCAGCGGGCGCGCGAGCGCCACGCCCGGCGCGTGCAGCCACACCAGTTCGCCACGCACGCCACGCAGCACCAGCTCGGGCCGCGCGCCGAGGCCGCGGGTGTCGATGGCGAGATCGAACGCGTGGGCTGTGCCATCGGCCGCGAGCAGCCGGCCGGGCTGCGCCTGGGTGATGGCGCAGCCCCAGTGCCACTGCACGCCATGGGCCTGCTGCGCGAGCGCGAGCAGCGTTTCGCGCGGCAGCAACTGGCCTTCGCCGGGCAGGCGCCAGGCCAGCAGGCCGGGGGCGAGTGCGGGCTCCAGGGCGTGCTGCTGCACTCTGGTCAGCGCCTCGGCCCGTGGCGCTTCGGGCAGGGCGTCCAGCCGCGCGAGCACGCGTTGCGCGGCGCCGCGGTCGCTGCCGTGTGCGAGCAGCAGGCTGTCGTTCACCCGCACCAGCGGTTCGTCGCCGCCCAACGCGTCACCGATCGCGCGCCAGCGCGGCAGCGAGCGCCAGCCCAGGCGCGCGATGGGGGCATCGGCGTGGTCGAGTTCGGCGATCGGGCTCAGCATGCCGGCCGCGGTGAAGCCCGCCGCGTGCGGTGCCGCGGCGCCGATCTGCCCCACCGCCGGTGGCTGCGGGCCGGCCGCCGGGTCGAACACGCTCACCGTGTGGCCCGTGCGCGCCAGCCGCCAGGCCAGCAAGCGGCCCAGCACGCCCGCGCCCGCGATGCCGATGCGCGCCACCGCTCAGCCTTTCTTGAGCGATTCGAGCGGCACGTAGAACTCGCCGCCCGCGGCCTTGAACTCGGCCGATTTCTGCGCCATGCCCTGCTGCAGCGCATCGCCTTCGTTCAGGCCCTGTTGCGCGGCGTAGTCGCGCACGTCCTGCGTGATCTTCATGCTGCAGAACTTGGGGCCGCACATCGAGCAGAAGTGCGCTTCCTTGCTCGAATCCTTCGGCAGGGTTTCGTCGTGGTACGCCTCGGCGGTGTCCGGGTCGAGGCCGAGCGCGAACTGGTCGCGCCAGCGGAACTCGAAGCGCGCCTTGCTCATGGCGTCGTCGCGCGCGCGCGCACCGGGGTGGCCCTTGGCGATGTCGGCCGCGTGCGCGGCGATCTTGTAGGCAATGATCCCCTGCTTCACGTCGTCGCGGTCGGGCAGGCCCAGGTGTTCCTTGGGCGTCACGTAGCAGAGCATGGCCGTGCCCATCCAGCCGATCATGGCCGCGCCGATGGCGCTGGCGATGTGGTCGTAGCCCGGCGCGATGTCGATGGTGAGCGGGCCGAGTGTGTAGAACGGCGCCTCGTGGCAGTGCTTCAACTGCTCGTCCATGTTGGCCTGGATCAAATGCATGGGCACGTGCCCCGGGCCTTCGATCATGGTCTGCACGTCGTGCTTCCACGCGATCTGCGTGAGTTCGCCCAGCGTGCGCAGCTCGGCGAACTGCGCCTCGTCGTTCGCATCCGCCCCGCTGCCGGGGCGCAGGCCGTCGCCGAGCGAGAAGCTCACGTCGTAGGCCTTCATGATGTCGCAGATCTCTTCGAAGTGCGTGTAGAGGAAGTTTTCCTTGTGGTGCGTGATGCACCACTTGGCGAGGATGGAGCCCCCGCGCGAGACGATGCCGGTGCGGCGTTTCGTCGTGAGGTGGATGAAGGGCAGGCGCACGCCGGCGTGGATGGTGAAGTAGTCGATGCCCTGCTCGGCCTGCTCGATCAGCGTGTCGCGGAAGATTTCCCAGGTGAGGTCTTCGGCCACGCCGCCCACCTTTTCCAGTGCCTGGTAGATCGGCACCGTGCCGATGGGCACCGGCGAGTTGCGCACGATCCAGTCGCGCGTGGTGTGGATGTTCTTGCCGGTGGAGAGGTCCATCACCGTGTCGCCGCCCCAGCGGATGGACCACACGAGCTTCTCCACCTCTTCCTCGATGCTGGAGGTGACGGCCGAGTTGCCGATGTTGGCGTTGATCTTCACGCCGAAGTTGCGGCCGATGATCATCGGCTCGAGCTCGGGGTGGTTGATGTTGGCCGGGATGATCGCGCGCCCGCGCGCCACCTCGTCGCGCACGAACTCGGGCGTGATGATTTCGGGAATGCGCGCGCCCATGGGGTTGCCGCGCAGGCGCGCCTCGCGCTCGGTGTCACCCAGGTACTCGCGCATCCAGTCGCGCTTGCCGTTCTCGCGGATCGCGATGTACTCCATCTCGGGCGTCACGAGCCCCAAGCGCGCGTAGTGCATCTGCGTGACGTTGGCGCCCGCTTTGGCCCTGCGCGGCGTGCGCTGCAGCGACGCCGCCTCGGCACGCAGCGCGTCGATGCGCTCTGCCTCGCGGGCCTCGTGCTTCACGCCGTCGTCCACCGCCTGGCGCTCGCGGCCGGTGTAGGTCTCGGTGTCGCCGCGCGCTTCGATCCAGCCCGCGCGCACCGGGGCCAGTCCCTGCTTCACGTCGATCGCCACCGTCGGGTCGGTGTAGGGCCCCGAGGTGTCGTACACCGTCACGCGTTCGCCGTTGGTGAGCGCGATCTCGCGCATGGGCACGGCCACGCCGGGCTGCGCACCCGGCACGAAAACCTTGCGCGAAGCGGGGAAGGGCTCGCGCGTGAGCGTGAGCAGCGGGGCGAACTTGTCGGGGGCGTTCATGGGGCGGTCTCCTGAGGGGGCAAGCAAACACACAGCGGTGGTTTGCTCCGGAGGACCGCCACGGCGACGGACCGAGGGCCCGGTGACCGCAAGAAAGCGGGTGGACCTTCAGCACGCCATCAGGGCATGCGCTCTTCTTTCGCCGGTACTAGCCGGATCAAGTTCACGGGTTCGGCCTTGCGGCCATCTCAGCGCCAGACCATCGTCTGTGCACCCCGGAGCAGGCGCGCAGTGTACGCCCATCCCCGCCGCCGAGGCCTTGTGGCGGAACTAAATCGCCGCACGGCGTTCCACCCCCGGGTTCGCCAGATCAACAACCACCCGAGGAGACCCACTTGTCGCTCCCCGCACGCGCGGAGCCCGGTGCGCCCTTGAGCGCCCGGCCCGCGGCCGAATCGCGTGTCACGCTGTCGGTGTTCGACGCCGTGACCATCCTGGTGGGCCTGGTGGTCGGCATCGGCATCTTCCGCACGCCGTCCATCGTGGCCAGCAGCGTCAGCTCCGAATGGATGTTCATGCTCGTCTGGGTGGTGGGTGGCGCGGTCACGCTGGTGGGCGCGCTGTGCTACGCCGAACTCTCGGCCGCCCACCCCGACACCGGGGGCGAATACCACTTCCTGTCGCACGCCTACGGCCGGCCCGTGGCCATGCTGTTCGGCTGGGCGCGCTGCACGGTGATCCAGACAGGCGCCATCGCGGCCGTCGCCTTCATGCTGGGTGACTACCTCGCGCAGCTGATGCCGATCGGCCCGTACGGGCCGGCGCTGTACGCGGCGCTCGCGGTCATCGTGCTCACCGCGGTCAACGTGGTCGGCACGGCCGAGGGCAAGAACCTGCAGATCGTGGTGACCTTCCTGCAACTGGCCATCATCGCGGCCATCATCGTCTTCGGGCTCATCGGCCCGGCCGCGCCGGTGAACCACAACACGCTGCCCGTGCCACCGGGCACCGCGGCGCTGGGCATGGCCATGATCTTCGTGCTGCTCACCTACGGCGGCTGGAACGAGGCGGCCTACCTCAGCGGCGAGCTGCGCGACGCGCCGCGCAACATCGTGCGCGTGCTCACTATCGGCACGCTGGTGCTCGTCACCTTCTACGTGCTCACCAACCTGGCGCTGCTCTCGGTGCTGGGGCTCGACGGCCTGCGCGCCTCCGACGCCGTGGCCGCCGACATGATGCGCGCCGCCGCCGGCCCGTCGGCCGAGCTGATCGTGACCCTGGCCGTCGTGGTGGCCGCCATCTCCACGCTCAACGCCACCATCTTCACCGGCGCGCGCGTGTTCCACGCCATGGGCCGCGACATCACCGCGCTGCGCTGGCTGGGCGTGTGGAACGAGCGCGGCCGCACGCCCGCCAACGGGCAACTCGTGCAGGGCGTCATCGCACTCGGGCTCATCGCCGTGGGCGCCTTCACGCGCGACGGCTTCAAGGCCATGGTGGACTACACCGCGCCCGTGTTCTGGGCCTTCCTGCTGATGGTGGGGGCTTCGCTGTTCGTGCTGCGCTGGCGCCACCCGCAGCGCGCGCTGCCCTACCGCGTGCCCTGGTACCCGTTCACGCCCATCGTGTTCTGCTTCACCTGCCTGTACATGCTGTACGCCAGCCTCGTCTACACCGGCGCGGCCGCGTGGATCGGCCTGGCCGTGCTGGCCGCGGGCGTGCCCATCCTGTTCTGCCAGCGCTCGCCCGGGGCCGCCCCGGCCGAGACGCGTTCCGTTCCGCCAACCTGAGGAGATTTTCATGACCCTGTTCCGCCGCTCCCTCGTTGCCTCCGCGCTGTGCCTGGTGGCGTTCGGCCACCCCGCCTGGGCACAGGTCAGCGAACCCCCCAACACACCGGCAGCCGACTACGTGCCCGACGAAGGCCAGGCCGGCAAGGACGTGATCTGGCTGCCGACCGCGCAAAGTCTGGTCGATCGCATGCTCCGGCTCGCCGAGCTCACGCCCAAGGACCACCTGATCGACCTCGGCTCGGGCGACGGCCGCCTGGTCATCACCGCCGCACAGCGCGGCGCCACGGCGCACGGCATCGAATACAACCCCGAGCTGGTGGCCTACGCGCAGCGCGCCGCCGCCAGCGCGGGCATGGGCCGGCGCGCCACCTTCGAGAAGGCCGACATCTTCGAGTCCGACTTCTCCAAGGCCACGGTGATCACCCTGTTCCTGCTGCCCGACCTGAACATGCGCCTGCGCCCCACGCTGCTGGCCATGAAGCCCGGCACGCGCATCGTCTCCAACTCCTTCGACATGGGCGACTGGGAGCCCGACGAAACGGTGGCCGTGAAGGAAAGCTGCACCACCTACTGCAACGCCCACAAATGGACCGTGCCCGCCCAGGCGGCCGGCACTTGGCGTTTCGGCAACAGCGAACTCGTGCTCACGCAGACGTTCCAGAAGCTCGAAGGCACCCTGCGCCAGGGTGGCAGCACCCTGCCCATCAGCGAAGCGCGCATGCACGGCACGCGCATCGCGTTCGTGGCCGGCGGCCAGCGCTACAGCGGCGAGGTGGACGGCGCGCGCATGCGCGGCACGGTGGACGGAAAACCCTGGCGCGCTTCGCGTTCCTGAGGCATGGTGCGGGTGTGCCCCGCGTCGGGGCACCAGGAGACGCCATGAAAAACAACCCGGTGGGCTGGTTCGAGATCTACGTGCAGGACGTGCCCCGCGCCAAAGCCTTTTACGAAGCCGTGTTCCAGGGCAAGCTCGAACCCCTGGCCAACCCCGACCCTGGCGACACCTCGGGCATGGAGATGTGGGCCTTCCCGTCCACCATGGACGGCCCCGGCGCGGCGGGCGCGATCGTGAAGATGGATGGCTGCCCCTCCGGTGGCAGCACCCTGGTCTATTTCTCGTGCGACGACTGCGCGGTGGAAGCGGCCCGCGCCGCTGCGCACGGCGGCGAGGTCTTCAAGCAGAAGATGTCCATCGGCCCCTACGGCTTCATCGCCCTGGTGAACGACACCGAGGGCAACCTGATCGGGTTGCACTCGATGCGCTGAGCACGCCTCAGTCGAGCAGCGAACCCAGCACCGGCTGCTGGCTGCGCTTGAGCCGCGTGGTGCGCTGGAAGAACAGGCTGTTGGGCACGCGCAGGTGGGTGGGCTCCCGGCCGTCCACCGCGTCTTCCTTGAGCGTGGTGTAGACGAGGTTGATGTCCAGCACCTCGCCCGCCAGGCCGGGCTTGTCGCCACCCTCCAGCAGTTCGATGTGGTCGTGCAGGCCGAAGGGCCGGGTGGTGTAGATCAGCACGGCGCAGAAGATGTTGGAGAGCACGCTCCAGGCCGCAAAGAAGGCGATGGCGCCCACCGCGACGAAGCCGGAGAAGGCCGTCCAGATCACGCCGGCCGACACACCGACGCGGTCCAGCATCCACAGGAAGGCCGCGATGAACAGCAGCAGCGTGACGAGGCGTTTGCTGCCCACCACCAGGTCCAGTGGCAGCGATTTGTCGTTGCCCACCCGTGTGATGAAGCGGTGCACCAGCGAGCGCAGCAGCATCGCGATGAAGAAGATCAGCGCGATCTGCAGCGCGACGGTGATGAATTCGATCCAGGGGTGGGCCCAGAGGGGGAGTAGTTCTTTCATGCGCGGACGATACCGCGCTAGCCGCCCAGCGCCCTCAGCACGGTTTCCCCCGTCCCCGGCGCGTCCATGGCATCGGGGTCGCCACCGGCTCGCGCCACCGCATCGCGCAGCGCCTCGTACACGCTGATCGCGAGCATGAAGGGCGGTTCGCCCACGGCCTTGCTGCCGTGCACGTTGTCTTCGCGGTTGGCCTCGGGCCAGAGGTCCACGCGCCAGTGCGGGGGCAGGTCGCCCGCGGTGGGGATCTTGTAGGTGCTGGGGGCATGGGTCTGCAGCAGGCCCTTCGGGTTCCACACCAGTTCTTCGGTGGTGAGCCAGCCCATGCCCTGGATGAAGCCACCCTCGATCTGGCCGATGTCGATGGCGGGGTTGATGCTGTGGCCGACGTCGTGAAGGATGTCGACCGCGAGCACCCTGCTTTCGCCGGTGAGGGTGTCGATGGCGACTTCGCTGCAGGCGGCGCCGTAGGCGAAGTAATAGAAGGGCCGGCCCTTCATGGTCACTTTGTCGTAGTGGATCTTGGGCGTGCGGTAGAAGCCGTCGCTCCAGAGCTGGATGCGGTTGGCGTAGGCCGCGTGCACCACGGCCTCGAAGGTGCGCGTGGTGGTGGGCGTGACGACCTGGCCGTGCGCGAAGCGCACCGCGCCCGCGCCGCAGCCGTCGAGCCCGGCCACGAAGGCGGCGAGGTTGTCGCGCACGTGGCGCGCGGCGAACTGGGCGGCGCGGCCGTTCAGGTCGGTGCCGCTGCTGGCGGCGGTGGCGCTGGCGTTGGGCACCTTGCTGGTGTCGGCCGCGGTGGCCAGCACGCGCTCGAAGGGCACGCCCAGTTCGTCGGCCACGATCTGCGCCACCTTGGTGTTCAGGCCCTGGCCCATCTCGGTGCCGCCGTGGTTCACCATCACGCTGCCGTCGGTGTACACGTGCACCAGCGCGCCGGCTTGGTTGAACAGCGTGGCGGTGAAGCTGATGCCGAACTTCACCGGCGTGAGCGCCATGCCTTTCTTGATGACCGGGCTCTTCGCGTTGAAGGCGTCGATGGCGGCGCGGCGTTGCGCGTAGTTCGCGGTGCGCGCCAGCGTGGTCATGAGCGGCTCGAGGATGTTGTCCTCCACCTTCATGTCGTAGTGCGTCACGTCGCGCGTGCCGTTGCCGTAGAGGTTGCGCAGGCGCACCTGCAGCGGGTCGAGGTTCAGGGCGCGCGCGATGTCGCTCAGGATGCGTTCGATGGCGATCACGCCCTGCGGGCCGCCGAAGCCGCGGAAAGCGGTGTGGCTCTGCGTGTTCGTCTTGCAGCGGAACGAATCCACCGCCACGTCTTCGAGGAAGTAGCCGTTGTCGCAGTGGAAGATGGCGCGGTCGGCCACGGGGCCGGAGAGGTCGGCGCTGAAGCCGCAGTTCACCAGCATCTGCAGCTGCAGGCCGCTGAGCAGGCCGTCGCTGCCGAAGCCCACGCGGTACTTGTAGGCAAACGGGTGGCGCTTGCCGGTGATCATGAAGTCGTCGTCGCGGTCCAGCCGCAGCTTCATGGGGCGGCCCAGGTGGTTCGCGGCCACGGCAGCCCACACGGCCAGGTGGCCGGCCTGCGTTTCCTTGCCACCGAAGCCGCCGCCCATGCGTCGGCATTCCACGGTGACGGCGTGGTTGTGGATGCCCAGCGCGTGCGACACCCAGTGCTGCACCTCGCCCGGGTGCTGGGTGCTGCTGTAGACCCACCACTGGTTCTGTTCCAGCGGCAGCACGTAGGCCACCTGGCCTTCCAGGTAGAAGTGTTCCTGCCCGCCCACCTCGAACTCGCCTTCGAGCACGTGCGGCGCGCGCCGCAGCGCGGCCAGCGCGTCGCCGCGCGCCACGTGCACCGGGGGCAGCACGTAGCTCTTCTGTTCGTGCGCATCGTGCACGCTCAGCACCGGTGGCAGGGCTTCGATGCGCGGCTTCACGAGCCGCGCGGCGCGGCGCGCGGTCATCACGTCGTCGGCCACGATCAGGCCGATCACCTGGCCGATGAACTGCACCGTGCCTTGCGCGAACACCGGCTCGTCGTGCGCGAAGGCGGCGAGCAGCTTGTCGCCGGGGATCTGGTCGGCCCCGATGAAGCCTCGCACGCCGGGCACGGCCAGCGCGGCCGCGGTGTCGATGCCGAGCAGCTTGCCGTGCGCCAGCGGCGAACACACGGGCGCGGCGTGCAGGGTGCCGCGCACCTCGGGGATGTCGTCGATGTAGGTGGCCAGGCCGGCCACCTGGGCGCGCGCGCTTTCGTGGGCGCGCGATACGCCGGCGGCGGCGCTCGGTGTGGACTGCAGCAGGCCGGTGTCGGGTGCGTTCATGCGAGCGTCTCCAGGTCCGCCGCTTCCAGCCGGATGCTGGCCAGGCCCTGGTGCTCCAGCCAGAGCCGGCGCAACAGGTTGCCCAGCACCGCGCGGCGGTAGTCGGCGCTGGCGCGCATGTCGCTGATGGGGTTGAACTCGGCGCGCAGCACGGCGGCCGCGGTCATCACGGTGTCGGCGTTCCAGGGCTGGCCGCGCAGCGCGGCCTCGGTCTGGCGGGCGCGCGCGGGCGTGGCGGCCACGCCGCCGGCCCCGATGCTCGCGTCACGCACCACGCCACCTTCGATGTGCAGTTGCACCACCAGGCACACGGCCGAGATGTCGTCCTCGAAGCGCTTGCTGACCTTGTCGGCGCGCAGGAACTCGCCCGCCGTGGGGCGTGGCACCTTCACCCAGCACAGCAGCTCGTCGGGCTTCATCACGTTCTGGCGGTAGCCGGTGTACAGGTCTTCCAGCCGCAGTTCGCGGTGTGCGATGGCGCGGCGTTTGGCGTCCCAGCGCATCAGCACCACGCTCGCGCCGAGCGCGATCAGCAGCGGCATCGAATCGCCGATGGGCGAGCCGTTGGCCACGTTGCCGCCCAGCGTGCCCGCGTTGCGCACCGGCAGGCCGGCGAAGCGGTGGGCGAAGCTGGCGAGCTGAGGGCGTTCGGCCACCAGCGCGGCGTAGGCCTCGGTGAGCGACACGCCCGCGCCGATGGCGATGTGGTGCGGGTAGGTCTCCACGCGGCGCAGCTCGGCGGCGCCGGTCACGTCCAGCAGTTGCGGGTACTGCTTGTGCAGCTTGGTGATCCACAGGCCCACGTCGGTGGTGCCGGCGATCACCTGGGCCTTCGGGTGCGCGGCGCGCGCCTTCAGCAGGGCCGCCAGCGTGGTGGGGCGCTGGTAGGGGCCGTCGGGCGCCGGGCCCAGGGTGCGCAGGCCACGCAGCACGGCGGCTTCGTCGAGCCGGCTCGTGTCGGGGCAGGGCAGCGCGCCCATGCGCTCGGCGGCGTCCAGGATGGGGCGGTAGCCGGTGCAGCGGCACAGGTTGCCCGAGAGCGCGGCCTGCGCGGCCTCGCGCGTCACGCCCCGGCCGCCGCCGGTGTTCTCGTAAAGCGCGTACAGGCTCATCACGAAGCCCGGGGTGCAGAAGCCGCACTGGCTGCCGTGGCACTGCACCAGGGCCTCCTGCACGGGGTGCAGCGCGTCGCCGGTGGCCAGGTCTTCCACCGTGAACACAGCCTGGCCCTGCACCGAGTGGGCCATCTTGATGCAGGCGTTGACGGCCTTGAGTTCGAGGGCACCGCCGACCTGTTCGCCGACGACCACGGTGCAGGCGCCGCAGTCGCCCTCGCCGCAGCCTTCCTTGGTGCCGGTGCAGTGCAGGTCTTCGCGCAGCACCTGCAGCAGGGTGCGGTCGGTCGGCACGGCGGGCAGCGTCACGGGCTGGCCGCGGCGCCAGAACGTGAGGGGCTGGCTGGGTGAAGAAAGGCTCATGCGCACCAGCATACCGGGAGGGGTTCAGGGCATCATATGGGTTTGCATATGTCGCCGATGCCTGCCCCACGATGCCGCAGCCGCTGAGACCGTCATGAAATACGGCCCCATGTTCGATCGCATCGACCTGCACCTGATTCGCGTGTTGCACACCGTGCTCACCGAACGCAGCGTTTCGCGCTCGGCGATCAAGCTCGGCATGTACCAGCCCGCGGTGAGTGCATCCCTCAAGCGGCTGCGCGAACTGGCCGGCGACCCGCTGCTGGTGCGCTCGGGCGCCAGCATGGTGCCCACCGAGGCCGCGCTGCGCATGATCGAGCCGGCCGCCGCCATCCTGCGCAGCGCCGAGGTGCTGTTCTCCGACGCGCGCGCCTTCGACCCGGCCACGGCCAGCCACACCTTCAGCCTGGCCGCGAGCGACTACCTCGACCCGTTCTTCCTGCCGCAGCTCGTGACGCAGGTGAAGGCCGCCGCGCCGCAGTGCGTGATCGACATCCACCCGCTCTCGCGCGACGCCGACTACCGCACCCACCTGGCCCAGGGCGCGGTGGACGTGGTGATCGGCAACTGGGCCAAGCCGCCCGACGACCTGCACCTGGGCCGCCTGTTCGGCGACGAGGTGGTGTGCCTGGTGGCCAACCACCACCCGGCGGTGCGCCGCGGCTGGGACGAAGCGGCCTGGCTCGCGGCCGAGCACATCGCCCCCACGCCCACGCACCCGGGCGCGCGCGGCTTCATCGACGACCACCTGGCCAGCCTCGGGCTCACGCGGCGCATCAGCGCGCGCTGCCCGCACTTCGGGCTCATTCCGGCCATGGTGGCAGGCAGCTTGCTTGTGCTCACCACCGGGCGCCAGTACTGCGAACGCTACGTGGGCGGCCTGCCCGTGAGCATCCTCGTTCCGCCCGTGAAGTTCCCGCGCATGATGTATTACCAGCTCTGGCACGAACGCACCCACGCGTCGCAGGCGGCGCGCTGGCTGCGCGAGCAGATCAAGTCCGTCGCCGCCTCGCTGCGTGCGCCCGAAACCCAACGCGCCGCCGCATGACGAATCCAGCCCACCGCCTGCAGCTCACCGGCATCACCAAGCGCTACCCCGGCGTGGTGGCCAACAACGGCGTTTCGCTCACCGTGCAGCCGGGCGAGATCCACGCCGTGCTCGGCGAGAACGGGGCCGGCAAGTCCACGCTGATGAAGGTGATCTACGGTGCCGTGAAGCCCGACGAAGGCACGGTGCTGTTCAACGGCCAGCCGGTGCACGTGCGCAACCCGCAGATGGCGCGCGCGCTGGGCATCAGCATGGTGTTCCAGCACTTCAGCCTGTTCGACACGCTCACCGTGGCCGAGAACGTGTGGCTCGGTCTCGACAAGCGCCTGAGCCTGGCCGAGGTGGCCGCCAGCGTGCGCGCCAAGGGCGAGGCGTACGGCCTGCCGATCGACCCCGAGCGCCCGGTGCACACGCTCTCGGTGGGCGAGATGCAGCGCGTGGAGATCATTCGCGCGCTGCTCACCAACCCGCAACTGCTCATCCTCGACGAACCCACCTCGGTGCTCACGCCGCAGGCGGTGGAAAAGCTCTTTCTCACGCTGCAGCAGCTTGCGCGCGAGGGTTGCAGCATCCTCTACATCAGCCACAAGCTGCACGAGATCCGCGCGCTGTGTACCGCGTGCACGGTGCTGCGGGGTGGCCAGGTCACCGGCGTGTGCGACCCGCGCGAGGAAACCAACGCCTCGCTGTCGCGCCTGATGATCGGCGCCGAGCCACCCGAGCTGGAGCACCGGCCGCTGCACGCGGGCGAACCCGTGCTGCAGGTCGACCGCCTCTCGCTCGCGAGCGACGACCCCTTCGGCACCGCGCTCGCCGACATCGCGCTCACGGTGCGCGCGGGCGAGGTGGTGGGCATTGCGGGTGTGTCGGGCAACGGCCAGGGCGAGCTGTTGCGCGCGCTGTCGGGGGAAGACGCGCGCGCGCCGGCCGGCAGCGTGCGCCTGGGCGCGCAGGACGTGGCCCGCCTGGGCCCGGCGCGGCGGCGCGCGCTGGGCCTGCACTTCGTGCCCGAGGAACGCCTGGGCCGCGGCGCCGTGCCCACGCTCTCGCTCGCGCAGAACCTGCTGCTCTCGCGCCGCGACGCGGTGGGCGCGCTGGGCTGGGTGCGCGTGGGGGCGCTCAAGCGCCAGGCGCAAGACATCATCGATCGCTACCGCGTGAAGGCCAACGGGCCGGGCGCGGCGGCCAAGTCGCTCTCGGGCGGCAACCTGCAGAAGTTCATCGTGGGGCGCGAGATCGAAGCGAAGCCGCGGCTGCTGATCGTGAGCCAGCCCACCTGGGGTGTGGACGTGGGCGCGGCGGCGCAGATCCGCGGCGAGATCCTGGCGCTGCGCGACGCGGGCTGTGCGGTGCTGGTGGTGAGCGAGGAGCTCGAGGAGCTGTTCGAGATCAGCGACCGCCTGCACGTGATCGCCAAGGGTCGCCTGTCGCCGAGCCTGGATCGCGCCGACGCGACGGTGGAGCGCATCGGGGAATGGATGTCGGGGCTGTGGGACACGAAGAACGAGAGCCACGCGAAGAAGGAGACCGCGCATGCTGCGGCTTGAAGTCCGTCCCCAGCCGTCGCGCCTGTGGGGCTATGCCTCGCCGCTGCTGGCGCTGCTCATCACCGTCGTCATCGGCATCGCGCTGTTCGAGGTGCTCGGCAAGGACCCGGTGCGCGGCCTGCAGGTGTTCTTCTGGGAGCCGATCAAGAGCCAGTACGCCATCTCCGAGCTGCTGGTGAAGGCCACGCCGTTGCTCATCATCGCGCTCGGTCTGGCGGTGTGCTTCCGCTCCAACGTGTGGAACATCGGTGCCGAGGGCCAGTACATCATCGGTGCCATCTTCGCGGGCGGTGTGGCGCTGATGGCCGACAAGACCACGGGCGTGTGGATCGTGCCCGCCGTCATCCTGGCCGGCATGCTGGGCGGCATGCTGTGGGCGGGCGTCACCGCGCTGCTGCGCGACCGCTTCAACGCCAACGAAATCCTCGTGAGCCTGATGCTGGTCTACGTGGCGGTGCAGGTGCTCAACTACCTCGTCTACGGCCCCTGGAAAGACCCGGGGGGCTACAACTTCCCGCAGACCAAGACCTTCGAGCGCGTGGCGCAGATGCCGCGGCTGATGGACGGCTCGCGCGTGAACATCGGCCTGCTGGTAGCGCTGCTGGGCGTGGCCGGCGTGTGGCTGTTCCTGTTCCGCACCGTCTCGGGTTACGCGCAGACCGTGGGCGGCCTGGCGCCCATGGCGGCGCGCTACGCGGGCTTCTCGTCGCGCAAGGCGCTGTGGGTGGCGCTGCTCACCTCGGGTGGGGCGGCGGGCCTGGCGGGGGCGTTCGAGGTAGCGGGGCCGATCGGCCAGCTCACGCCCTACGTGCCGGCCGGCTACGGCTTCGCGGCCATCATCGTGGCCTTCGTGGGGCGCCTGCACCCGGTGGGCATCGTGTTCTCGGCGTTGCTGATGAGCATGTTCTACATCGGTGGCGAGCTCGCGCAGTCGCGCCTGGGCCTGCCGAAATCCATCACAGGGGTGTTCCAGGGGCTGCTGCTGTTCTCGCTGCTGGCCTGCGACACCTTGATCGCCTACCGCATCCGCTGGAAGAAGGGTTGAGTATGGAGTCCTACGCACTGCTCTTCGCCGCCACGCTCAACGCAGGCACCGTGCTGGCCATCGCGTCGCTGGGCCTGCTCATCAACGAGAAGGCCGGCATCGTCAACCTCGGCGCCGAGGGCATGATGCTGTGCGCCGCGCTCGCGGGCTTCGCCGCCGTGGTGCACACCGGCAGCACTTGGCTGGGTTTTCTTGCGGGCATGGGCGCGGGCGCGATGCTCGCGGCCCTCTTCGGTGTGCTGGTGATCTGGCTCAACACCAACCAGTACGCCACCGGCCTGGCGCTCAGCCTGTTCGGCGGTGGCTTCTCGGCCTTCGCGGGCACACGCTACGTGCAGGAGACGCTGCCCGAGCAGGTGCGCTGGGCCATCCCCGGCCTGTCGGACATCCCCATCCTCGGTGCGGCGCTGTTCCGCCACCACCCCATGGTCTACCTGTGCGTGGCCATCGCGCTCGGGATGGTCTGGTTCCTGTACCGCACGCGCGCCGGCCTGGTGCTGCGCAGCGTGGGCGAGAGCCCCGAGTCGGCCCATGCGCTGGGCTACCCGGTGCGCCGCATCCGCCTGATGGCGGTGATGGCCGGTGGCGCGCTGTGCGGCCTGGCGGGGGCCTACGTGTCCACCGTCTACACGCCGCTGTGGGTGGAGGGCATGATCGCCGGCAAGGGCTGGATCGCGCTCGCGCTCACCACCTTCGCCACCTGGCGGCCTGCGCGCGTGCTGCTGGGCGCTTACCTGTTCGGCGGCGTCACCATGCTGCAGTTCCACCTGCAGGCGGTGGGCGTGCAGGTGCCCAGCCAGTTCCTCACCATGCTGCCCTACGTGGCCACCATCGTGGTGCTGGTGCTCATCTCGCGCAACCCGACCTGGATCCGCGTGAACATGCCGTCTTCCATCGGAAAGCCGTTCTACCCGGGTTCATAATTTGCTTTCCTCGATACCCCTCACCCGTACCGATTTTTCCACCCCTCCGACAACCGAGGACACCATGACCGACCTGAACAAGAGATCCCTGATGAAGGCCGCCGCGCTGAGCGCGCTGGCCGGCGCCGTGCTCATCGGCTGCGGCAAGAAGGAAGAGGCCGCCCCGGCCCCCGCGCCCGCACCGGCTGCCGCCGAAGCGCCGAAGCCCGAGCCCCTGAAGATCGCTTTTGCCTATGTCGGCCCCGTGGGCGACGGCGGCTGGACCTTCGCGCACGACAACGGCCGCAAGGCCCTGGAAGCCGAGTTCGGCGACAAGGTCGTCACCAGCTTCGTGGAAAGCGTGCCCGAGAGCGCCGACGCCGAGCGCGTGATCCGCGACATGGCGTCCAGCGGCAACAAGCTCATCTTCGGCACCACCTTCGGCTACATGGAGCCCATGCTCAAGGTCGCCGCCGACTTCAAGGACGTGAAGTTCGAGCACGCCACCGGCTACAAGACGGCCGAGAACATGCGCACCTACGACAGCCGCACCTACGAAGGCGCGTACATGGCCGGCGTGATCGCCGGTGCCATGACCAAGACCAACACGCTCGGCGTGGTGGCCTCCATTCCAATCCCCGAGGTGATCCGCAACATCAACAGCTTCACCATGGGTGCGCAGTCGGTGAACCCGAAGGTGAAGACCAAGGTGGTGTGGGTGAACGGCTGGTTCGATCCGCCGAAAGAAACCGAAGCCGCGACTTCGCTGCTCAACGGCGGTGCCGACGTGCTGTTCCAGAACACCGATTCGTCGGCCGTGCTGCAGACCGCCGAGAAGGCCGGCAAGCGCGCCTTCGGCTGGGATTCGGACATGACCGCCTACGGCCCGAAAGCCCACCTGGGTTCGGCCGTCATCAACTGGGGCCCGTACTACATCAAGGCCACCAAGGACGCGCTGGAAGGCACCTGGAGCACCGGTGGCGTGTGGTGGGGCCACAAAGAGGGCGCGATCGACATGGTCTCCATTGCCGACGACGTGCCGGCCGAGATCAAGACCAAGATCGACACCATCAAGGCCGGTCTGAAGGACGGCAGCTTCCACCCCTGGACCGGCCCCATCGTCGACCAGGCCGGCAAGGAAGTGCTCGCCAAGGACGCCAAGGCCGATGACGCCTTCCTCGGTGGCGTGAAGTTCTACGTCAAGGGTGTCGAGGGCAAGGTTCCGCAATAAGCGAATCGCCTTCGGTAACAAAAGGGCTGCCCGCAGGCAGCCTTTTTTGTTTGAATCCACACCATGATCGAACGGCAACTCTGGCACCCCGTGGCCGACGCGCACACCCTGCGCGACGCGCCCCTGGCCGTGCGCCTGCTCGGTGAGCCGCTGGTGCTCTGGCGCGACCACGGCCGCGTGCACGCCTGGGCCGACCGCTGCCCGCACCGCGGGGCGCGGCTGTCGCTGGGGCGCGTGCTCACCACCGTGCACGGGCCGCGGCTGGAATGCCCGTACCACGGTTGGCAGTTCGGGGGCGGCAAGGAAGGCGGGCGCTGCCGCCACGTGCCCGCGGCGCCCGAGTTCACCCCACCCACCGGCCACGCCGCGCAGGCGTTCGAGGCGCGCGAGCTGCATGGCCTCATCTGGGTGCGGCTGCAACCGGGCGCCGATGCGCCGCTTGATGCCCCACCGGCCTTCGCCGAGGCCGACGACCCCGCGTGGCGCCGTGTCGTCTGCGGGCCCTACACCGTGGCCACCAGCGCGCCGCGCCTGGTGGAGAACTTCCTCGATTTGAGCCACTTCGGCTTCGTGCACGAAGGCTGGCTGGGCGAGCGCGGCCACGCGCAGGTGCAGACCGGCCTGGTGGGCGAAGACCCCACCGGCTTGAGTGTGAAGGGCGCACGCGCCTGGCAACCGCGCGCCTACGCGCAGGCAGACGACGGCGCCTGGATCGACTACGGCTACACCGTGCCGCACCCCTTTGCCGCCGTGCTGCGCAAGGACGCGAGCGCGGGCGACCCGGTGCGCAACGCCATCGCGCTGTTCATTCGCCCCGACGGCGACGAGGCCTGCACCGCCTGGTTCGTGATGGCCACGCAGAACGACCCGGCCAGCGTCGAGTCGCTGGTCGAGTTCCAGGACGCGGTGTTCGCGCAGGACCGCCCGGTGATCGAATCGCAACAGCCCAAGGCCCTGCCCACCGGCCGCACCGGCCCCGTGACCGAAGTGCACGGCCCGGCCGACCGCGTGAGCAGCGCCTACCGTCGCTACCTGCAACGCCTGGGCGTGAGCCTGGGCACTTGTTGAAAACCCGCATGACCCCCGCCCAACTCGCAGCCGCGCTGCCCAAGGCCGAACTGCACATCCACATCGAAGGCTCGCTCGAACCCGAGCTGATCTTTGCGCTCGCGCAGCGCAACGGCGTGGCGCTGCCCTACCCGAACGTGGAGGCGCTGCGCCAGGCCTATGCCTTCACCGACCTGCAGAGCTTTCTCGACATCTACTACGCGGGCGCCAGCGTGCTGCTGCACGAGGCCGACTTCTTCGACATGGCCTGGGCCTACCTGCAGCGCGCCCACGCCGACCATGTTGTCCACACCGAAATCTTCTTCGACCCGCAGACCCACACCGCGCGCGGTGTGGATGTGGGCGTGGTGATTGCCGGTTTGAAGCGCGCTTGCGAACGGGCGCACACCGAGTTCGGCATGACGAGCGCGCTGATCCTGTGCTTCCTGCGCCACCTGAGCGAGGAAGACGCCTTCGCCACGCTGGAAGCCGCGCTGCCGCACCGCGCGCACTTCATCGGCGTGGGGCTCGATTCGAGCGAGGTCGGCCACCCGCCGAGCAAGTTCTCGCGCGTGTTTGCGCGCTGCCGCGAACTGGGGCTTCGCATCGTCGCCCACGCGGGCGAGGAAGGCCCGCCGCCCTATATCTGGGAAGCGTTGAACGACCTGAAAGCCGAGCGCATCGACCACGGCGTGCGCAGCCTCGACGACCCCGCGCTGGTGGCCGAACTCGCGCGCCGGCGCACGCCGCTCACCGTGTGCCCGCTGTCCAACCTTAAGCTCTGCGTGGTGACGGACCTGCGTGAGCACCCCATGAAGAAGCTGCTCGACGCCGGCCTGTGCGCCACCGTCAACAGCGACGACCCGGCCTACTTCGGCGGCTACCTCAACGCCAACTTCGTGCAGACCGTCGACGCGCTGAAGCTCTCGCGCGACGACGTGATCGCCCTCGCGCGCAACAGCTTCGAGGCCAGCTTCATCGACGGGGCCACGCGCGCGAAGTACTTGGCGCGGGTGGAGGCGGTGGCCAGCTGACTCAAGGCAGTCATTCACCGCACAACATGCGGTGAATACAAGCGCCAATCGCCGCATGTTGTGCGGTGAATCTACAATCCCACCCCACGCGAGCCGGTGCTTCCCCGGCTCGCGTTTTTCATTCACCGGAAGCCATGTCGAGGAACACCATGTACAAAAACCTCGCGGCCTGGCGCCTTTGTGCGCCGGCTCTGGCCGCCTTGTTTTTCTTCTCTCCCACCACCCACGCACAGCCGGCCACGCCACCGGTGAAGGCCGCCTTTGTCTATGTGGCGCCGCTCACGCCCGCGGGCTGGGTGCGCCAGCACGAACTGGGCCGCCAGGCGGTGCAGGCCGCGCTGGGCGACAAGGTGCGGACCAGCTTCGTCGAGAACGTGCCCGAAGGCGCCGATGCCGAGCGCGTGATCCGCGACCTCGCGCAGCAGGGCCACCAGATCATCTTCACGCCCAGCTTCGGCTACATGGAGCCCACGCTGAAGGTGGCGCGCGAGTTCCCGAACGTGCGGTTCGAATCCATCACCGGCTACAAGGCCGCGCCCAACGTGGCCACGGCCAACGCGCGCTACTACGAAGGCCGCTACCTCGCGGGTGTGGCCGCGGGCCGCATGGCCAGGCAGGCCGGCTACGTGGCGGGCTTTCCCATCCCCGAGGTGATCCAGGGCATCAACGCGTTCACGCTGGGCATGCGTTCGGTGAACCCCAAAGCCACGGTGAGCGTGGTGTTCCTGGGTGAGTGGTTCAACCCGCCGCGCGAGCGCGACGCGGCCATGACGCTGATGAACCAGGGCGCCGAGGTGCTGGCGTTCCACACCGGCAGCACCGCCGTGATGGTGGCCGCGCAGGAGCGCGACAGGCTCGCCGTGGCCTACCACTCCGACATGCGCAGCGTGGCGCCCGACGCGCAGGTGGTGGCCGTGACGCACCGCTGGGGCGATTACTACACCCGCCGCGTGCAGGCCGTGCTCGATGGCACCTGGCGCAGCGAGCAGGTGTGGGGTGGTGTGTCGGCGGGGTTCATCCGCGTGGAAGGCTTCGGCCGCAAGGTGCCCGAAGCGGTGCAGAAGGAAGTGACCGCGCGCCAGGCCGACATGGCCGCGGGCAGGCTGCCGGTGTTCGCCGCCGCCAAGGGCCGGCCCGTGCGGGACAACGCAGGCAAGGTGGCGATCGCCGCGGGCCAACGCCTCACGGACGCGCAGATCCTCGAAATGAACTGGTTCGCCGAGGGCGTGCAGGGCACCATCACCCGCTGAGTGCGATGGTCGCCATTGGCGCGGCCATATGACGAACCGGGCGCCGCGCCTTAAGCTCGCGCCCCATGAAAGCCTACCGAGCCCGGCTGCTGCACTTCGACGACGCCAGCGGCCAACCCCTGTTCGACGACGACGGCCTGCTGGTGATTGGCCCCGATGCCACGGGCCGGCCGGTGGTGCGTGCCGCGGGTGCACACGCGTCGCTGATCGACCGCTACCCCGGTGTGGCCATCGAGGACCTGCGCCCGTTCCTGATTGCGCCGGGCTTCGTGGACATGCACATCCACTACCCGCAGACCGATGTGATCGGTGCGCCCGCCGCGGGCCTGTTGCCCTGGCTGGAAAACTACACCTTCCCGCACGAATCGCGGTTTAACGACCCGGCCTACGCGCGCGGCGTGGCCGAGTTCTTTCTCGACGAACTCACACGCAACGGCGTCACCACCGCGCTCGCCTTCGCCACCTCGCACCCCGCGTCGGTGGACGCGATGTTCGAAGCGGCGCAGGCGCGTGACCTGCGCTTCATCACGGGCAAAGTGCTGCAAGACAGCGACAGCCCCGATGGCGTGCGCGATCACACCGAGCAAAGCCTGATCGACACCGAAGAGCTGATCCGCCGCTGGCATGGCGTGGACCGCCTGGGCTACGCCATCACGCCGCGCTTCGCGCTCACCAGCACGCCCGCGCAGTTGCGCGGCGCGGGCGAACTCGCCGCGAAGTACCCGAGCGTGTGGATCCAGTCGCACGTGGCCGAGAACCTCGACGAGGTGGCGCGGGCGGCCGAGCTCTTCCCCGCCAGCCGCAGCTACCTCGGGGTGTACGAAGGCTTCGGCCTGTTGCGCGAGCGCGCGGTGTACGCGCACTGCATCCACCTCGACGCGGCCGACCGCGCGCTGATGGCCCGCACCGGCACCGTGGCCGCGGTGAGCCCCACCAGCAACCAGTTCCTCGGCAGCGGCTTCTTCGACTACGCCGCCGCCGATGCCGCCGGCATGCGCTACGGCCTGGCCAGCGACGTGGGCGGCGGCACCAGCTTCTCGCCGTTTCGCACCATGCTCGCGGCCTACGTGGTGGGCCGCGAAGGCCAGACCAAACCCGGCCTGAGCCTGGCGCCCGGCCAGCTCTGGTGGCAACACACCGCGGGCGCGGCGCGCGCCCTGGGGCTGGACGGCGTGGTGGGCAACCTGCTGCCCGGCTGCGAGGCGGACTTCGTGGTGATCAACCCCGCAGCGACACCGCTGCTGGCGCGCAAGACCGCGCAGGCGGAATCGCTGGACGAACTGCTGTTCGCGTTGATCGTGCTGGGGGATGACCGGGTGGTGGAGCGGACGGTGATCGCGGGGCGGTAGGAGCGAACAGTCTGCGTTATTGCTGGCCCAGCTTGGCCCCATCCGCCGGATTTTTCAGCCAGGCGGTGATGTCCCCGCCCAAGTCATAGGCGACCGACCCGACCATGCTGCAGGTGCTGCGAGGCAGGCCGAAGTAGAGAAACATCTGGCGCTTCGCGGTGAATTCCGCAGCCGGTGCGTTGGGGCGCTCCAGCACGCCATGCAGGTGCACGATCTTCGGGCCACCGTAGAGGCCACCTGCGTTGGCCAGGATGTCGATGATCTGAATGCGCAGTGTTGGCGCACCAGCCACGCTGGGCGACGGCTGAGGCACGGTGAACGCGTACGGTTCCTCCAACTGTTCCTCGATGGCCGTTGCCAGCGAGGCGGGCACATCGCAAGGATCGTCGCTCTTGCTGAGCTGCAGACCTTCCGGCGTCTTGCCATAGGTGACGGATGGCAGGATCACCGTGTTGTGGGCGGTGGCTTGTGGCTCGGGTGCTGCGGCTTCCACGGTGGTGGGGCCGCGGGAACCGCAAGCGGTGAGCATCGTCGCGGCAAGCGTCACCAGGGTGGGGAGAAAAAGGCGGATGGTCATGAGCGGGGCTCCTTCATTGGGGAGGCGTATTGAGCCCTTCGAAGGACATTGCTCTAGGTGGGGTATGCGATGTGCGCGTGGTGTTGCGTTGCGCGCTCACCTTCGAACCATTGGCGGCCATCTTCGATGGGCGGCAGTCACCGTTCCGGGCGCCGCTCAGATTGGCCAGGAGGTGCGCCGTATGTCTTCTTCGCCGCTCGCCAGCCAAGCGGATCCTTCGAGAATGGCTTTAGCCCCCAATCCTCTGACATTCCGGACCATGCAGAGCCATACCCAAAAACGATCGCCAGAGTCGCGCAGATCCAGAGCTTTGGGTCATTCAAGTCGTCCATAAAAAGGGAGGTCGCACCGGCCGAGGTCAATCCAATCAATGTTGCGATGCTTCGTACGCGCTTGGAGAGTCTCCCGTCTTTGTCAATCATTGCGTGGTTCTGTCCATGTGCTTTTTTGCATGCCTGCTCATGCAGGCAGGCTGATTGGTGTTGGACCGTTTCGTCAAGGCCCATGTCAGCTGTTAAGGCCGACGGAACACTTCGAATGCCAACAAGTAGGTAATTCCGAATATGAGGCCAACAACCAGCTTCATATCATTCCATCCATCGGTACCCATAAACGGCAATAGCTCGAACTTCGTTAGCAGTCCCACAAAGGCAAATCCGAAGGGGATGAAGAGGCACGCGGCCATCAGTGCTTTGATCTTGGGATCCACGCTTCACCTGTAGCAGGCAAGTCATTAACTGATCGATGTGACAAACTTACCTTGCAAAGACGATCGTGGCGAGCAGAAGGAGGTAGACAGCGGCTGTAGACCAAAAGACGGCCTCACGCGCCAGGGCGTACCCCTTGCCACTTCCTTCCAGTTCGATGAACACCACAGGCCACATATCCCCGTCGAACCAGTAGGCGAGCAAATTCCACGAGAAGAAGGCCCAAGCTATTAGGAGCCCTCCATTCGTGAATTCACGTGTATCGCCTAGCGCTATCAATAGCAGTGTCAACACGGAAAGTGGCGCCCAAGTGGAGAGCGATTTGGTTCTTCTTTTCATTTTTTTGCCTCCCATAAGGTTCGAGTGCTCGCCCGATTCGATGCGCGTCACGTTGCCCGGGTTGCTGCCGGCCTCAATGCGCGCGTTGCGCTGAATGGCATCCGCCCAGTCGGCGTTGCCGCGGGCCTGGTTGGCCGACGCGTTGAGCGTGATGCCGTTGGGGGCGCCACTATTCAGTACTTAGCCTTGGGTAGGCTATGTTCATCAGCTGTGCCGCTTGTTTGATCAACGCGATCGCCTCGATCGAGGCCGCGTACCTTTGGTCTTGCATCTCAAATACGAACACGTCATACGCTAACCCGCACTCGCCATGCTCAATGAAATTCCTGATCTCTTTGATGGCAATGGATGTCAACAATTTGATGTCCTTGGTCAATGCGCAAAGGAGCAACGCTTCTGGAGCTTGATGGATCATTTAAGCTTCCGGGGAGGTTTGTGGGGTATCCCCGGGGGCGGCACCTATAGATGGAGTTACCTCAGATCGAAAAGGCGATCGGAAGCAAGCGTTGCCATGCAAGGTCCAAGTCGGCAAAGAGATAGGCGGCGGCTGCAAAAACTATGGCTAGCTCGACCAAGAGCGCTTTACTTGCTTTCTTCATTCGTCTTCATCCCAAGTAGGTCAATCTTCACGCGTTCCACGAACGCATCCCAACCACCAGCCAATTCGATCAGTGCGCCGGTACGAGCCGAGGCTGAAGCTGAATTGGCGCGATAGCTGAGTGCCCTCGGCGATCAGTCGCGCCCTGCTGCCCGTCGCCGAATCCGCTGCAGCACGCACCTGCGCTTCTGCCAATCCCACGGTTCCTGTCCGCGCACCTCTCGTCCATCAGCCTGAAAACGCGATGGTTGCCAGCAGCCCCAGATACGTTGTAGCGGTTATCCAGAAGTGCACCTCGCGGACACCTGACTTCCCTTGGTTGCCACCTTTTAACTCTAAAAAAATCCACGGCCACATATCGCGACCAAAGCCATAGGCGAAGTAGTTCCACGGAAAAAGCACCAGAGCAACGGTAGCGCTCGGCTCGGGTAAAGCCCTATATCTGCAAAAGCGTAGAGGGCAACGGTCGACGCAGAGGCGATGCCCCAGACCCAAAGCGCCTTACTTCTCGCCTTCATCGGTGTTCAATCTCCAAAGATTGACTTTGATTCGGTAGGCACCTTGAGCTTTGACGTGTGGCTCACAGTCCTTCGGACTTGTCGATGTCGTCAGGCGCCTCATACGTCTTCTTGGCTTTTCGCCAGCCAAGGGGATCTCGATCGAATGGCGGCGGTACACCTATGGAGGCCGCCGAGTTGCACATGCTTGCAAAGCCCAGAAGTGCGAGCGCCAAAACTAGGCTGACGATTCCCATCCAGCGGTTGTTGGCCCAGAAGAACGTGTATATGACAAGCGCAGCGGCGAGCATTACGCAGGCAAGTGTGCCCAGCCCCGTCAGGCGACCTTTGTTGAGCAGCCAATGTTTCATTTCGATGTCCTTTCTAGAAAGGCCTTCCATTTTTCGTTGGCCCACGTCTCAACCGATTTAGAGGTCCCCGATGCTCTCCATGCTTCGATCACCTCATTCGTTACCGGCGCAACACCCGGAATTTTTCTATCTGCCCATTCCTGAAAGGACGTAAGCATTGCATCCTGTAGTGCCTGTCCGACGCTAGGTCGTACTGCCTGCTCAACCGCGTCCGCTGCCACTCCAGCGACCGTGGCACCTACTGCGATGGCGCTCGCAATGGGTTTGATGTGAGGCGAGCTGGTCGCCACGGCGGCAGTCGCCCCCGCCGCCACAACCCCCGCCGCCCGACTGGTCGAAGCCGCGCCATCTGCGATGGCATTCCTTGCTGCGTCGCCCAACTCCGGAAGGCTGGACTGCTGGACACCAACACCCGAGATACACGCCAGATCGCCGTTGGCGCAACGCGCGGTGGCTGTTGCGGTGGTCGGCCCGCTTTGCGCTGATTGGCCGTTGACCTGGCTACTCATATAGGGCGATACGCCCGGAATGTAGTCCGCGTTGTCGGTGGTGTTGCCGATGATGAAACGCTGGATGTCCGCGTTGGTCTGGCCCGGGATCTCCACCACCGTTCTGCCGTCGCTGATCTTGGGCATGCCGGGGTCTTTGTCGAGGTGGTCCACGATGGCGTTGGTGTCGGTCAGCACCTCGGTCGTGTTGGGCTGGGCGTGGTGCACGCGGTTGCCCATCAGGCGCATCTGCTCCTCGATCTGCTCGGCCGTGTACTTGCCACCACTTTTGCGCGCAAGCTCCCTGGCAAGCTGACGCTCCGTCGGATGCAACTGCCGGTTGTTCACGTCAGCATTGAACGCAGTGGCCGCGCCCGCGTTGCTCCCGGCAATGGCGCCGATGCCCGCGGCCACACCCGCGCCGACGAGCTGGCGCACGCCATCGGGCATGTCCCCGGTCAGCTGGTTGATCGCATCGGCCGAGAGCGAGGACAGTCCGGCACCGGCTGCGCCCGCTGCCCCACCCGCAAGCCCGCCTACCAGGGAGTGGGCCGCCATGCGGTAGGCGCCGCCCTCGGCCCACTTCGCGGCTTCTTCCGGGTCGCTGTCCTTGAGTTCGTTGAACCGCTTGCCCGCATGGTCCCCGATGGCCTTGCTCGCGCTCTTGCCGAACTCGGCCGTGATCCTGATCTGCGCGTCGATCTCCTGCTGCACGGTGGCGCGGTTGAAGGTGGGTGCGATGCCGCTTGGCGCGTCGCCGGTGCGTGCGTCCTGGTCACCCGCGATGCCCGAGATGGCCGCCAACGTCGTGCTGCGTGCCTGGCCGCTGTCTTCGCCGATGCCTGCGCTGCCTGCGTTCGTTGCGGGCACCGCCGCGCGCTTGGCTTGCTGCTCGGGTGTGGTGGCTTCGGCCCCCTTGACGGCCACCGTCATGTTTACGGCGTATCCCTCAGCCTCGTGATGCGCCCGGTTGTACACGTCGCTCAACGCGAGTTCGCCGCCGGTGGTGAAGCGGTTGCTGCCGTCTTGCACCGCCTGGTCTGTGCTGATGATGGCCCCGCCCGCGAGCGTGGTGTTGTTCTGCACCTTGACCTGGAAGCCGCCGTCGCCCGCGCGAAGGCCGCTCTGTTCAACCACGCTGGCGTGTTCGCTGTGAATGTTCTGCTTGGCGCTTGAGGCGCTCACGCTGGACGCGCCGTAGCAGATGGGCGGGATGCACAAGCTCATGCTGAAGCCCGAGCTTTGCTGGTCGCTCTTGAAGGTGCTGGTGTCCTGTCGGCTCTCGATGCGCAGATCGCCGCCCACCTCGGCCTGTACGGCGTGGCCTGAGACCACGGCGCCAGCGAGCGTGGTGTCCGCGCCCGATTCGATGCGCGCCACGTTACCCGGGTTGTTGCCGGCCTCGATGCGCGCGTTGCGCTGAACGACATCGGCCCCGTCGGCGTTGCCGCGGGCCTGGTTGGCCGAGGCGTTGAGTGTGATGCCGGTGGAGGCGCCGAAGCTGATGCCCACCCCGATGCTGGCGCCGCTGCTGTTGCTTCGCTCGCGCAGCGCCGCGCGCTCCTGGGCGGATTCGAGCCGCACGTCGCCTTCGGCCTGGATCAGGGCGTCGCCGCCGGCGCGCACGTCGCTGCCGCGGACCAGAAGGTCGCTGTCCTTACCCAGGCCGCTCGCCGCAATGCGCACGTCGCCCGCGCCAGTGACGGCGCTGGCGCGCCCGGTGTCGCGGGTTTCGGTGCTGTCGCTGCGGTGCTTGTTGCTGCCAAGGTTGAAGTCGATGGTGACGCTGGCGATCTTGGTCGGGTCGGCCACCAGGGCGGCCATCTGACCGGCGGTGTTGGCCGCCTGGAGCGCGGTGGCCGCCGCACCAATGGCTTGCAGACGGCTGTCGCCGGTGCGGGCGGTGGCCTCGGCGGTGTCGAGCGTGTTCTTTGCGCCCTTGATTGCATCGACCAGGGCGTTGCGCGGCGTGGCGCCGAACACGGTGCTCTTGCCGCTGCGTTGGTCCGCGGTGCCGCGCAGCTCGCGCGCTTCGGTGATGGTGACTGACCGGGCCGCGATGTCCACATCCCCCGCCACGGCCAGCACATCACTGCCGGTCTGCTGGTAGCGCTGGCCGCTGGTGATGGACACGTCGCCCCCCAGGCTGCCCACGGTGCTGGCGGCCGCGGTGGCGGACACCCCGGTGCCTTGCCCGTTGTTGCGAAGGCTCTTGGCCAGGTTCACGCTCTCGGTCAGCCCGCTGGCCATGACGTTGACACCGCTGCTGTGGCTGTGGCTTTGCTGTTCGCGAGCCTCGTGGTGGGTGCCGGCCACGATGTTCACATCGCCCGTCGCGTCGATGCTCAGGTGCTCGTCGGCTACGACGGTGCTGGCGAGCACTGTCGTGTCGCGGCCCGAGTCGATGTGCACGTTGGCACCGCTGATGCCGCTGGCAGCCTGCGTGGTGTGGCGGGTGTTCTCCTGGCTGCTTTGCGCGCTCTTGCCGTGGTCAACGCCTTGTTTGGTGACGCTGAGCCCCGACTTCTTCGTGGCCTGCGCATACGACGCCGAGGCGTGGTTCTCTTCGGAGACGATCAGCACGTCGCGACCGGCGCCCAGCCGCAGCGTGTGTTGTGCACTTACCTCGCTGCCCTGCACAACGATGTCGTGCCCGGCCTGCAGCTTGACGTCTGCACCGCCGAAGCGCGAGCCGATGGTCACGTCGCTGGCCGCGCTTTCGTGCACCTCGGTGCGCTTGCTGCTCACGGGACCGCTGCGCTTCTGGTATTGGCTCGATGCACTCTCACTTATGGCGCGTCCGGCCTGCAGGTGAATGCTCTCGCTCGCCTGCACGCTCAGGGTGCCCTGGGCCTGCACGCTGGCGGCGCGGGCCATGACGTCCTGCCCGGCGCGGATGTCGAGCTTGCCCTGAACGGCGATGTCGCTGCCGATCTCGCGGCGCTCGCTGTTGTGGCGGTGGTTGCGCGCGTCGGCCACCACGCTGTTCTCGCTGCCCACGCTCATGGTCTGCAGCTGCACGTCGCGCCCGGCTTGCATCGTGGTGCTGCCGCCAGCACCGGCGTTGCTCACGCGGGCGCCTTGCAGCACCACGTCTTGCCCGGCCTGGATAGTGAGACGCCCACCTCCGCCGGCGTCGTCGTCCGTCGAGCCCGTGCCGGTGACCCGCATGGCGCCGACGCCCGCCAGCGCGGTGTGGCTTTGCGTGACGTGGCGGCTCGCGAACGTGGTGGTGTGCGTGGGGCTGCTGATGGTCACGTCGCGCCCGGCCTGGGCCAGCAGTTCGCTGCGCGCCTGCATCAGACCGCCCACGTTGACGAGGTCGCGTCCGGCCTGCGCGAGCACCACGTCGCCTTCGATGCGGCCACCGGCGTTCACCAGGTCTTGCGCGACCTGCAGCGAGACCTGGCGGCCCGCCAGCAGCGCGCCCGAGGGCAGCAGCTCGTCGCGCGGCACGCTGCGCAGGTACACCTGGGGCACCAGGGCCTGCGTTGTGCTGCCGTCGGGCAGCAGCACCTCGCGCTGCACCAGCCACACCAGGTCGGTGCTTAGCTGCGCCACCTGCGCGGCGCTGAGCGCCACGCCCGCCCGCAACTGCAGGGTTTGCGCCTGCGCGATGCCGGCGTCCATCAGCGCGCGCAGTTGCGCCTCGTCGCTGCTGAAGCCTTCGAGCAGGCGCAGCCCGGTGAGCTCGGCCACCTGCTCGCGCACCAGCTTCTGTTCGTGCCAGCCATCGCCCAGGCGTTTGAGGGTGAGGTCGTGGCCGTCGGCCAGCCGGTCCAGCAGGTAATCGCTGCCCAGCCAGGCGCGGTGCTGGGTGAAGCGCGGGTCGGTCTCGACGAGGTAGCTGCGCTGGGGCGGGGCCGGGCGGAAGAGGCTGTGGTTGGCCATCACCAGCGGGGCGCCCGCGCCGGGGAAGCTCACGCCGGCGAACTGCAGGCCGCTGCCAAGCGGTTCAGCGCCCGGGCCCGAGCCCGGCCCGGGGTCGATGTTGCTGAACGAGCGCGCCTGCAGGTTGAGCTGTTGCCCGGCGCTGATGCGCCCGCCGAGCTGGCCAAGCACTTCGTTGATGCCGGGCCGGGTCCAGTCGAAGTCGCCAAGCGCGGCGGTGCGCGAGGTGATGGCGAAGTGGTGCCGGCGGTACAGGGTTCGGCCCTGGTTGGTGACGCTGGCTTCGGGGGCGATCACGTCCAGCGTGGTGCCGGCCAGGATATCGGCGTGCCGGTTCACCAGCGATTCGCCGATGTCCAGCCGCATGGCGCCGCCCGCGCGCAGGGCGGCCGATGCGCCCGCGTCGGGGTTGAGGCGGTCTTCCTGCGCGGTGTGGCGCGCGGTGCGCGAGAGTTCCAGCCCGGCGTGGGTGGGCACCAGATGGGTCTGGTCGCTGCGCAGCAGGTCGCTCAGTGGGTTGCCGTAGCCGGGCTGCACCACGAGCAGGGTGCAGTTGGTGCTGCAACGGCCGTAGGCGTTGCTGTAGTCCAGCGTGTTCTGCTGCCAGGTGTGCACCTCGGCCGTCTGGGCGGCGAACACATCGCGGCTGCCGCTCACCTGGTCGGGGTTGGCCACGCCGTCGACGCGCTGCTGCACGTAGAGCACCGCGGTGGTGGGGGCACCCACGTTGAGGCGGCTGCGAACGCCGTACTGCCCGCCGTACGCGCCGGCGGCAGCGTGGTGGATGGAGTCGCTCGGGTCCAGCGCCACTTCGATCCGCTGGATGCGGTTGCCATCGGGCGTGATCAGCGTCTGCTCGCTCAGGATGCTGGCCGGGTTGAGCAGGTAGTAGTGGTAGGGCGTGTAGTTTGAGGTGGCGGTAATCGGAGCGCCGTGCTCGTTGCGGCCGTTCACCCACCACGAAGGCATGTCGAGCCGGGCCGTTTGATCGAGGACGCCGACCTGGGTGACGTTGATGTTGCTGCGCTCGTTGCGCAGCGACTGCGTGGACAGCACCAGGTTGTCCTGGGCTTCGATGGTGGCGCTGAGGTTGTTGACGGCCCGGGCCGGGCCGGCGCTGTCGATCGCGCCGGCGATGACCATGTCGCCCTCGCTGTGGATGAGCGCACCGTTGCGGTTGTCCAGCGTGTCGGCCCGCACCGTGAGCGCGCCGCCCGCGGCAATGACGGCTGGGGCCGTCGTGGGAGTGGGCGCCCCGGCGTCGTTCACCAGCTGCGCCGCTTGCAGTGTCATGTCGCCCGCGGCCAGCAGCGCGCCCTGGTTGACCAGTTGGCCCCGGGTATCGAGCGTGAGCCGGCCGCTCTCGGCGGCGATGACGCCGCGGCTGTTGACGCCAAGGCCGGCTTCGGTACCGACAAGGTGGATGTGCCCGGCGTACATGCCACCCAGCTGCGCAACATCGAGCGCGAAGGCGGGCGTGGCGCCGTTGGGCGTGGCCGGGCCTGCGGGGGTGTGGCGCGCGGCGTCCACTGTGCTGGCGCCGGTGACCACGTTCAGCCGCGTGGCCCACAGGCCGGCGTTGAGCTGCACGGAACGCGCAAGCACGGCGGCGTGGTCGGCATCGCGCGCGTCCAGCCCGGCGCCGTCGATGCTGATCTGCCCGCGCTGCACCAGGTAGGTGTCGAGCGCGCCGCCGTTGAACACCGGTGTGCCCGTGGTCAGCGTGACGCCGCTGGCGTTGATGAAGCCCGCGCCGTTGACGCGGATGCCGGCGGGGTTGGCGATCACCACCTCGGCGCGCTGGCCGGCCACCTCCACCCAGCCGTTGAGGTGGCTCGGGTTCGTGCTGTTGACCTCGTTGAGGATCACGCGCGCGGCGCCGCCGGCCAGCCAGGGGTTGCCCGGCACCCAGCCGCCGAGCCGGGTGGGGGCATCGGTTCGGCTGTTGTTGAGGATGGCGCCCTGCCCATCCACATCGAAGCGCTGGTAGGTGTTGCGGCTCACGCCGGCGGCGCTCGGGGTCTGGATGTTGACCAGGGGCACGCCATTGGGCGCGGCCAGCACCGTGGGGCGCTGCGGGCCCGGGGCGCCGGGGTCGGCCACGATCTGCGCCGTGGCCACGCCCGGTGAGCAGAGCAAGGCCATGGCAGCAGCCACCACGCCGGTTCGTGCGCCCTGGCCGCTGGCGCTTTTGTGCACGCTGCGCGCGCCTTCGCCCACGGCCATCAGGGCGCCACGCGCGCGGTTGAAGACGAGGCGGTGTTGTTGTCGATTCATGGTTTCTTTGCGGTGTTCAGAAGCCCGCGCTCAGCTGGAAGCCGGCGCTGGCGTTGTCGGTTCGAAAGCCTTCGGGTTTGTGCAGGGGCGTGCCGATGAAGACGTCGTAGGACAGCGCGCCCCAGCCCTCCCAACCTCCACGGAGCCCCAGCACGGCACCGGCCAGGCGCCGGCCTGCGAGCCACTGCGCGCCGGGGCCGCCCACGCGGCCCTGGTCCAGGCCGGCGTAGAGCTGCTGCCCGCTCTGCCCCAGCGAAACGCTCAGTTCGTTGCGCCACCACCAGCCGCGCTCGCCGACCAGGCTGCGCTCGCCATCGAAGCCGCGCACGCTGTGGCGCCCGCCGATGGCGAAGCGGTCTTGCGGGGTGAGGGGCGTGCGCTCGCGCTGGCCGCGCCAGTGGCTGCGCCACTGCATCGGCAAGCCCCCCACCTGCATGGCTTGCGACCACGCTGCATCCAGCGTCACCAGGGCAAAGCGCGAGCGGCCCTCGCCAGTGGCTTCTTCGGCCGCGGGCAGGGCACCGAACGCGCCGGTGCCGCGCTTGAAGGCCGCGCGCAGATCGAGCCGGTGGCGCCCGACCTGGTGGCGGTGTTCTGCGCCCAGTTCCCAGCCGCCGGTGCGCCGGCGCTGCACCTCGACCTCGGTGTCGTCGATGAAATTGCTCGACTGGCGCGCGAAGACCTTGAACGCCACCGAGGTCTTGCTGGCGCCGTCGCGGTGCACCCCGCGCGACAGCGTGGCGTCCTGTTGCGTGCCGTGGCCGCTGTAGCGGTAGTCCTGCGCCAGGCCGGCCACGGTCTGGAAGTAGTGGTGGCGGCTGGCGTTGAAGCCCAGTTGCCAATGCCCCAGGGGCAGCGAATGGTGCAGGCTGGCGTGGCGGCTGCCGCGCGCGCCGGGCTCACCCCCACCCAGGTCGCGGCCCAGCGTGAGCTGCAGCACGTCGTTGAGCGCCAGGGGGTTGTCGACGCCGATCGTGGCGCTGCCCTGGTAGCGCCCGGTGGCGTGCGAGCCACCGTCGTCGAGCGACAGATCCAGCCGCAGTGGCAGCACTTGGCGCCAACGGATATGCAGCTCGCTTTGGCCGGGTGCATCGCCAGGGGTGATCTGGATGTCGGACTGCACCGTGGGCACGCGCCGCAGGTTTTCCAGCGCCTGCTCGATGTCGCGCAGATTGAGGATGTCGCCTGGGCGCGCCGGCAGGGTGTTCTGCCAGGTCCCCCGTGCCGGTGTGCCGTCGGCGAAGCGGATGGCGCTGATGCGCCCGGGCAGCAGCGTCAGCACAAGCGTGCCGCCCGACAGATCCTGCGATTCGATGAGCACCCGCGAGGTGACGAAACCCCGCGCCATGAGATGCTGCTGTGCCCGCGCAGCGGCCACCGAAACGCCCTCGGGGCCGAGGCAGCGGCCGATGGCGGCATCGGGTCCCTGCGTCAGGGTGTTCAGCACCCAGCCAAACGACCCTGCGTCGTCACCTTGCAACAGCACGCGCTGGATGGCGAAGCACGGCGCTTCTGCCGCGGGCCAGGCGCGCAGGGCGGGCGTGGTGGCGGTATCGCCGAACACATTCGCACCACGCTGCAGCGTTTCGCGCTGGCTGCGCTCACGCTCTTCGGCGCGGCGCTGTTCAAGGCGGTCTCGCTCGGCGGCGTCCGCCTGCACCTGCGCTGGTGATTGTGCAAACGCCGGGCTCGGCGATGCCAGGCACGCTGCCGCCAACGCGAGCGCGCGCCGAAAGACACGATCGATATCCATCCCTGCCTGTTGTTCTGAAAACCAACAGGCAGCGTATGAAAACGGGTGCGTCTTGTCGCTACGGCGCGCGCACTAGATGCGCCGCACAGGCGTGCTGTTCGGCACGCCGTTTCGGGGGATCAGGTGTACGTCAACTCCCGCGCCGTTCCCCAGAACACGCGGTACATGTAGATCGTGTACGCCACGATCACCGGCAGCGTGATGGCCACGCCGATGAAGATGACGGTGAGCGAGCCCGTGGCGGCCGCGGCGTCCCACACGGTGAGGCGGCCGATCACGATGTCCGGGAAGATGCTGTAGGCCAGACCGAAGAAGGCCAGCACGAAGATGAGCACGGTGTTCACGAACACCAGCCAGCCGTAGCCCGCGTTGATCAGCGCCGGCCGCGTGACGACCCAGCGCACCGCGAAGAAAGCCGCGGCGCAGATCAGCGGCACGGGCAGCAGCGCAAAGATCTGCGGCAGGCCGAACCACTTGTCGAACACGGAGGCGTTCACCAGCGGCGTGGCCGCGGAGATGGCGATCAGCGCCACGCCCATGGGCCACAGCACGCGCCGCGCCCAGTGCACGGCACGCACGCGCAGTTCGCCATCGGTCTTCATGATCAGCCAGCCCGCGCCCAGCAGCACGTAGGCCGCGGGCAGGGTGATGGCGATGCCCAGGCTGAACAGCCAGCCCAGGCCGCCGTTGTCGAAGCCGGTGATGTAGCTGCCCAGCATCCAGCCCTGCGCCGCACTGGCCACCAAGGAGCCGGTGAAGAACGCGGCGTTCCAGAAGGGCTTGTATTGAATCGGCGCCTTCACGCGGAAATCGAAGGCCACGCCGCGCAGGATGAGGCCGATGAGCATGATGGCGACCGGCAGGTACAGCGCCTGCAGCACCATGCCGTGTGCCTTGGGAAACGCCACCAGCAGCACGCCCACGCCCAGCACCAGCCAGGTTTCGTTGGCGTCCCAGAAGGGGCCGATGCTGGCGATCATGGTGTCCTTCTGCGCGTCGCTGCCCAGGGGCAGCAGCAGGCCCACGCCGAGGTCGTAGCCGTCGAGCACCACGTAGGCCAGCAGGGTCAGGCCCATCACGGCCATGAAGAAGAGGGGGAGGAATTCGGACCAGGTCATTGCGTGTGCCTCCGTGGGTTCAGACGCCGGCCTTGCCGAGTTCGCCCGAGGGCGCCTCCGGCGCCGGTTTGGTCGGGTGCTCGGCCATGTGCTTGAGCACGCCCACGTAGGTGATGAGCAGCAGGCCGTAGACGACGAGGTAGGCCGCGAGCGTGATGGCCACGTATGGCGACGGGATGGTGGTGGCGACATCGGCCGTGCGCAACACGCCGTACACGATGAAGGGCTGGCGGCCGATCTCGGTGACGTACCAGCCCGCGAGCGTGGCCAGCCAGCCGGCAAAGGTCATCAGCGACAGCGTCCACAGCAGCGGGCGCGGCAGCGTGGTCTGCGTGGCGCGGCGCTGGGGCCAGAGCTTCCAGGCAGCCACCAGCGCCACCAGCAGCATCAGCGAGCCCACGCCCACCATCACGCGGAAGGCGAAGAACACGGGCGCCACGGGCGGGTGCGCGTTCGGGAAATCGGCGATGCCCTGGAGCTCGCCGTCCCATTCGTGCGTGAGGATCAGGCTGCCGAGCTTGGGCACCTTCACCGCGTAGTGCGTGGTCGCGGCGGCTTCGTCCGGGATGCCGAACAGCGTGAGCGCGGCGCCCTTCTCGGTTTCCCAGATGCCCTCCACGGCCGCGATCTTGGCCGGTTGGTGCCGCAGCGTGTTCAGGCCGTGCAGGTCGCCCACGAAGATCTGCAGCGGCGCCACGATGAGCGCGGCGAACACGGCGGTGCGCAAGGCCTTGTGCGTGCCGGGCGTGGCGCTGCCCTTGATGAGTTGCCACGCACTCAGGCCCGCGATGAGGAAGGACGCGGTGAGCGCGGAGGCCAGCAGCTTGTGCGCGAGCCGGTAGGGGAACGAGGGGTTGAAGACGATCGCGAGCCAGTCGGTGGGCATGAACTCGCCGTTGACGATCTCAAAGCCCGCGGGTGTCTGCATCCACGAGTTCAGGCTCAGGATCCAGAACGCCGAGAGCGTGGTGCCCAGTGCCACCAGCGAGGTGGCGATGAGGTGCACGCGTTCGCTCACCCGGCCGCGGCCGAACAGCATGATGCCGAGGAAGCTCGCTTCCAGGAAGAACGCGGTGAGCACCTCGTAGCCCAGGAGCGGGCCGGAGATGTTGCCGGTTTTCTCCATGAAGCCGGGCCAGTTGGTGCCGAACTGGAAGCTCATGGTGATGCCCGAGACCACGCCGAGTGCAAACGTGAGCGCGAAGACCTTGGTCCAGAAGTAATAGGCCTGCTCCCAGGCGTCGTCGCGCGTTTGCACGAAGCGGATGCGGAAGAACAGCAGGAACCAGCACAGCGCGATGGTGATGGTGGGGAAGAGGATGTGGAAGCTGATGTTCGCGGCGAACTGGATGCGCGAGAGCAGCAGGGTGTCGAGTTCCATGCGGGGGTCTCCTGTGGGGCTCAGGCCGCGTTCTTGTCGTTGCGCGCGGCGCCCTTGCCGGTGAGGCGGTCCTTGAGTTCGAGCACACGCGTCACCGTAGCGCCCATGCCCATGAGTTGCAAGGCCGTCTCGGGGGCCAGCTTCTGCACGTCGTCGAACCAGGTCATGAGGCGGTCGATCAGGTCGTGCATCTGGCGCATGCGTTCCTGCGCGTGGCGCTCGGCGTCGGTCTTCGGGGTCTCCAGCAGTGCGGTGCGCAGCATCGACAGCGTGGGCTCGATCTCGCGGCGGCGCCGCTCTTCGGCGAGCACGCGGAAGATCTCCCACACGTCGGCCGGTGCCTCGAAGAATTCGCGCCGGTCGCCCGGGAAGTGGCGCAGCCGCGCCAGGCGCCAGGCCTGCAGTTCCTTCAGGCCCATGCTCACGTTGGAGCGCGAGAACTCCAGCGTCTCGGCGATCTGGTCCGCGCACAGGGGCTCGGGCGAGAGGTAGAGCAGGGCGTAGATTTGCCCCACGGTGCGGTTGATGCCCCAGCGGCTGCCCATCTCCCCGAAGTGGGCGACGAACTCGCGGTTGAGGGGAGGGAGGTGGTCTTGCAGCGGCATGCGGCGACTGTAGCCGGAATTGCCTGAGATTTCAGTAATTACTGAAATCTCAGGATGTTGTGGTGGATTTTGTTGCAGCGCAAGAAAATGGGCGCTTCATCCACAAGGCATCGGGAGGTCGCATGTTTCCTTGGCTCTGGGTCTGGGCACCCCATCTGGAGTTGCCTCTGAGCGGCGATGTCCGTCAGGACATCGAGCCGGTGTTCAGCGCCTTCTTCAAAGGCATCAAGCCGCAAGCCGGCCACGCGCGCATCGAGGAGCGGGCGGTCAACGTGGCGTCCTACGGGCGCCAGCTCGGGCTGCTGACGGACCTGCTGATCGAGGTGGCCGAGCGCTCGTTGCCGGTGCAGGGCGCAAGTGATGCCACGCTCGGCGAGTTGCGGCGCATCCGGGCCGAGATCGAGCAGATCAAGCGCGAGGAGTACGAGGCCGAGGTGGTCGAGGTGGCCGACCGCGTGAAGGCGATCCGCGCCCGCGGCGGGCCGCGCGCGGCCCGGCTGGCGAAGCGGCTGGCGGCTTAGGCTGCCATCAACAACTGGGGCACGCCGGTCGGGTCCGGCACGCGGTGGGTCTGCACCCGCCACACCGCCTGCACGCGCTCGCTCGTCAGCACCTCGGCCGGTGCGCCTTGGGCCTGCAGGCGGCCATCGTCGAGCACCCAGCAGCGGTCGGCGTAGCGCAGCGCGAGGTTGAGGTCGTGCAGCACCAGCAGCACGCCGATGCCCTGCTCGCGCGCCCAGTCGCGCAGGGTGCGCAGCGTGGCGTGCTGGTGCTGCAGGTCGAGCGCGGCGGTGGGCTCGTCGAGCAGCAGCCAGCGCGGCAGGCCGTCGCCACCCGGCCGCCACACCTGGGCCATGCAGCGCGCGATCTGCACGCGCGCGCGCTCGCCGCCGCTGAGCTGGCGGATGGGGCGCGACGCCAGGTGCGACACGGCCATGCGTTGCAAGGCGTCGCGCACGATGGCGGCTTCGTCGGGTTCGGGTTGCAGGCGGTGCGGGTAGCGGCCGAGCTCGACAATTTCGCGCACGGTGAAATCGAACGCGGGCACCAGGTCTTGCGGCAGGTAGGCGCGGTGGCGCGCGAACCGCGCGGCGTTGGCGGGCAACAGCGGCTGGCCGTGCAACCAGACCTGGCCCGCGCCGGGCGCGTGCAGGCCGCCGAGCACGCCCAGCAGCGTGGATTTGCCCGCGCCGTTGGGCCCGAGGATCACACCGAGCTGGCCGGGATCGAGCGCGAGGTCGACGCCGTCGAGCACGGTGCGCTGGCCGTGGCTCACCCGCAGGCCTTGGGCGTGCAGACTCGTGTTCACAGCGACCTCGCGTGCGCGCTGCGCAGCAGCGCCAGGAAGAAGGGCACGCCCACCAGTGCGGTGATCACGCCCAGCGGCAACTCGGCGGGCGCGAGCACGGTGCGCGCGAAGGCATCGGCCAGCAGCACCAGGCTGGCGCCGAGCAGAGCCGAACCCGGCAGCACCCAGCGGTGGTCGGGGCCGGCGAGCATGCGCACGATGTGGGGTGCCACGAGGCCGATGAAGCCGATGATGCCGGTGGTGGCGGTGATGGCCCCCACGGCGAGCGCGGTGACGAGCACGCACAGGCGCTTGAGGCGCTCCACGGGCACGCCCAGCATCACGGCCTGCGCCTCGCCCAGCGCGAGCGCGTTGAGTGCGCGCGCCAGCCCCAGGCCGATGGCCATGGCGACCGCGGTGATGCCACCCACCAGCAGCACCGATGACCAGCGCGCACCGCCCAGGCTGCCGAGCAGCCAGAACTGCAGGTTGCGCAATTGCTCGTCGGTGGCCAGGAAGTTCAGCAGGCCCAGGCCCGCGCCCGCGAGCGCGTTGACCGCGATGCCCGCGAGCAGCATGAGCCCCACGCGCGTGCCGCCTTCGGTGAGCGAGAGCGCGTAGATCAGCGCGGTGACCAGCAGCCCGCCCGCAAAGGCCATCAGCACCAGTGGCCAACTGCCGAGCGCGCGCGGCAGTTCGGGGAACCAGACCACGCCGAGCACGATGGTGAAACCCGCGGCGAGCGCCGCACCGCTGCTCACGCCGATCAGGCCGGGATCGGCCAGCGGGTTGCGGAACAGGCCCTGCATGAGCGCGCCCGCCAGGCCCAGGCCCGCGCCCGCGGCGATACCCAGCACCAGGCGCGGCAGGCGGATGTTGAAGAACACCAGTTCGGCGCCGCTGCGCTCGCCGCCCGATGCCGAGAAGGCACCCGCGATCACGCCCGGCAGTTCGCTCAAAGGCAGGCCGTAGGCGCCCCGACCGCTGGCCCACAGCAGGCTGAACAACAGGCCGAGGGCGAGCCCGGCCAGCACCCAGGGGCCGCGGCGCTCGGGCCAGGCCATGCGCCAGGCCGTTGCCTGTGCCAGGGTGTTCATGCCGGGAACAGCCGTTCGTGCAGATCGGCCACCACCTGCGGCGTGCGCGGGCCGAAGCCGATCAGCGCGAGCGCGTCCAGGTGCACCAGCGTGCGCCCGCTGGCGCGGTGTTTCCAGGCCGGCGTGAGCTCAAGCTCGGGCCGTTTCCAGAACGCATCGACGCCGCCGTGGGCCTCGATGCTCTGGGTGGTGGTGAGGATGATCTCGGGCGCGGCGGCGGCCATGGCCTCCGCCGTCATGGGCCGGTAGCCCGCAAAGCCACCGAGCACGTTGCGTGCGCCCGCGTAGCCGATCATGGCGTGCGCGGCGGTTTTCTCGCCTGAGACCATGGGGCTGCCGCTGTGCGACAGGATGAAGAGCACGCGCGGCGTGCTGCCGCTGCGCGCGCGCACCTTCGCTTGCGTCGCAGCCCATTGCGTGTCGAGCCGCTCGAGCAGGTCACGCGCCGCCCCTTCTTTCAATGCAGCGCGGCCCACGGCCTGCACCTTGCGGCGCACCTCGTCCCAGTCGTGGCTCACGGGCACCAGTTCCACGTTCACGCCGGCCGAGCGCAATTGGTCGATCACCAGCGGCGGGCCGGCATCGGCGCCCGCGATCACGGCGTCGGGCCGCAGGGCGAGCAGGCCTTCGGCCGAGAGCTGGCGCATGTAGCCCACCTTGGGCGTTTGCAGCGCGGCCGGTGGGTACAGGCTGGTGGTGTCGGTGCCCACGAGCTGGCCCTGCGCGTTGAGCGCGTACACCACCTCGGTGATGCCACCGCCCACGGTGACGAGTCGCGGTGCGCGCGAACCCGGTGTGGTTTGCGTGAAGGCCGTCAGCGGTGCGAGGCTGCCGGCCGCGAGCAGCGCGGTGCCTTGCAGCAGCGTGCGCCGCGTCGGCGCGGAGCGGGTGTTCATGGCGGGCTCCTCAGGCGGGCGTGGCGCTGTCCACCGTCGGCAGGTGCGCGAGGATGTCGCGCCACGCGCCGAGTTCCGGCTTGCCCGGTTTGCGCGCGCCGAAGAACATGGCCATGAGCTCGCCCCGCGTGTCGAAGGCTTCGAGCGAGGTGACCACGCCGTCGCTGGTGGGCTTCTCCACCACCCAGGCTTCGTCGATCAGGTCTTCGCGCAGGTGCAGGTTGAAGCCCGGGTCGAGCACGTTGAGCCAGGTCTTGCCATTCATCTCCATCGGCTCGATGCGCTTGACCGGGCCGGTGTGGATCTGGATGCAGCCCGGGCTGCCCACGAACACCATGATCGGCGTGCCTTCGAAGGCCGCTTCCATCAGCGTTTCGCGCAGGGCGTTGCGGTCCACGCGGCGTGTGTAACGGCCTTCGACCAGGCGAAAGCTCTGGCGGCGTTCCACACCGAACTGGCGCAACAGCGGGAAGAACTGGTGCGTGTCGGTCATCGCGCCCCAGGCCTGGCCGAACGCGTTGACGTCGATGTTGGCCGCAGCGGGCTTGGCGCTCGCGGCCGCTGCGGGTTCGAAGCCCACGGTGGCGGCCGGGTCCGACCACCGCGCGATCACCTGGCGCCAGGCTTCGCGGTCGCTGGTCTCGCGCACGAAGATCTTGTGCACGGCGGTGCCGTGCTTGTCGAAGAACTGCAGGCTGGGCACGGCTTCGGTGCCGGGGTTCTGCGGCCGTTCGGTGACGGCCAGGCCCGCGTGCCACTGGTTGAAGAACAGGCGCAGGTCGATGTCTTCGCCCAGCGCGAGGCCGACCGGGCCTTCGCCCGAGAGTTTTTCGTACACGCCGGTCTTCTCGTGCACCGTGCTCTCGTTGCGCGTGAGCGCGAGCAGCGGGCCGCAGGGCTTGAGTGACTGCAGCAGCGCGAGCCAGTCGCGTTTGAGCGCGACGGCCTGCGTGGGTGCATCGCTCGCGCCGATGTACGCGGCCAGGGCGGCGCCCTCGCTCGCGCCGATCGCTTCGGCGGCGTCGCGCGCGCGCAGGCCTTTGGCGCGGGCGGCTTCGTAGGCGGTGCGGATCTCGTGGGTGTTCATGTGTTTTCCTTCGGCGGGGGTCAGAAGTCGGTGACCAGGGCGAGCGACAGGCTGCGGCCCGGTGAGGTGAAGTTGTCCAGCGTGGCCGAGTTGCCGGCGACGCCCTGCACGTTGGCCCACGCCCAGTACTTGCGGTCGGTCACGTTGTGCACGGCCGCGCTCAGGCGCGTGCTGGGCGTGACGCGCCAGCTCGCGCGCAGGTCCAGCGTGGTCCAGGCGGGGGTGCTGTACTGCAGCGGCGTGTTCGCGAAGTTGATGTCGTCGCCCTTCTTGGCGGCGGTGTGCGTGACGGTGGCGCCCAGCGTCCAGTCGGCGATGCGGTGCTCGGCACCCATCACCAGCTTGGCCGGGTTGACCGAGTTCAGCGGCCGGTTCGCGACCGTGTCCTTGCCTTGCGTGCGGCCGTAGCCCAGGCGCAGCGTGGTGGCCGGCGTCACGGCCCAGCGGCCTTCGAGCTCGAAGCCGCTGAGCGTCACGCGGCCGCGGTTGACCGCCATGTACTGCAGCGGGCTGCCCGCCGCGCCGGTGCCGCTGATGACAACGTTGTCCTCGATGAAATCCTTGTAGCGGCCGGTGAACGCCGTGGCCAGCCAGTTGAGCCGCCCGTGTTCGCCGCGCGCACCGAGTTCGAGCGTGCGGCTGCTCTCGGGCTTGAGGTTGGGGTTGGGGTTGGTGCTGTAGAAGAACGGGCCGGTGACGTTCTGATAGAAGTTGTTGAGCTGCAGCGGGCTGGGCGCCTTGAAGCCGGCCGCGAGGTTGGCAAAGACCTGCCAGCTCGGCTCGGGGCGGAAGATCAGGCCCAGCTTGGGCGAGAGCGCGCTGTCGGACAGGCTGACCGGATTCAGCGGGTACAGCGGGCCGGCTTTGGCGTCGAGGTTGAAGCGGTCGTAGCGCAGCGCGGGCACGATGCTCCAGCGGTCGCTCACGAACTCGCTCTGCACGAACAGCGCGGCCGTGGTTTCGCGCGTGGTCGGGAAGCGTTGCAGCGGGTAGACCTCGCCACCGGGCGGCGTGACGCCGGTGACCAGGTTGTCGAGATCGGCGACCGAGACATCCACCCCGTAGATCAGCGTGTTGGCCCAACCGTTGCCCAGCGGGCGCGTGCGCTCGGCCTGCAGCACGGCTTGCCACAGATCTTCCTGGTAGGTCAGGTCGCGCACGCGCTGGTTGGGCACGGCGGTGCGCAACTCGCGCGTGACCTCGCGCGATTCGGATTGCTGATAGCCGACCGTAGCGCGCAGCGAGTCGGCCCAGGCGGCGTCCATCGCAAAGCGGCCGTCCCAGCTCAGGCGCGTGCGCTGCATGTCGGTGTCGCCGTCCAGGTCCAGCGTGCCGGCGGCGGTGGCCGTGCGTGCGCTCAGGGCCTCGACCTCGCTGGACTTGTCCACGTGCTCGAGCGTGAGCGTGTGCGTCTGCCCGCCACCGGGCGTGAGCACGAGCTTGCCCAGTGCCGAGACGCTCTTGTCCTTCTGCGGGTTGGGCGCGGTGCGGTTGACGTTGGGTGCGTGGTTCTCGCCCATGTTGTCGAGCTCTTTCGCGCGGCCCACCTGCACGCTGCCCAGCCACTGCAGGCGTTCATTGACGACGCCCGCGAGCGTGACGCCGACGCCGAGGCTGCTGTCCTCGCTGTCGGCGCGGACGCCGGCGCGCCCACCGAAGGTCTTGCCGTCCTTGAGCAGTTCCCTGGGCGTGGTGGTGTACATGGCCACCATGCCGGCCAGGCCGTCGGAGCCATACAGCGCGGAGGCCGAGCCGCGCAGGATCTCCACGCGCGAGATCAGGCCGAGGTCGTAGTAGTCGCGCCCGAAAGAGGCCGAGCCCAGCACGTCGTTGCTGAGCGCGCGCGGCATGCGGATGCCGTCGACCGTGAGCAGCACGCGGTTGCCGTCGAGGCCGCGGATGTTGAAGCCGGCGTTGCCGTCGCGGCCGGTGGAGCCTTGCACGGCACCGAAGCGTTGCGGCGCGCGCTTGACGTCCACGTTGGGCAGTTCGCGCACGAGTTCGCGGATGTCCTGCGCGCGCGTCGGGTCCAGCGCTTCGCCTTCGATCACGTCCACCCGCGCGGGCACGTCCTCCAGTTCGCGCTCGCTGCGCGAGCCGGAGATCACCACGGGCTTGAGCGTGCCGCTCGCTTGCGCGATGGTCTGGCCATCGGCCGGGGCGGGGAGGGTCTGGGCCCAACTGGTGCTGGCGAGCAGCGCGCAGGCCAGCGCCACGGGGCGCAGGGGAGAAGGACGGAAGGCAGGGTGGGGGGCTGTCACGGGGTCACCTGGTGTGGTTGGAAACACAGGCTGGCTCGTGACACCGCCGCGGGGCGGTTACTGGCTGGCTTACGGGGGGGCGGGCAGGGCGCGGATGGCAGGCGTCCTTACTTGGTGAGGATCAGCTTGTTCTGCGCGGTGAGGCTGAGCCGATAGACCTGCCCGGCGTGCTCGATGTAGACCTCGCGCCGCCCGCCACTGAGTTCGGCAAACGCCACCCGCGGCGCCGGGGCCTGCGCGCTCGCGGGGGTGGTGATGGTGGGCGGGGGAGAGGTATTCGGGTTCACGCAACAAGTATAAACACAAATACGAACCATTCTCATCATATGGATGAAAAAATCGGGCCCGAAGGCCCGATGCGAAAGGGCAGTCCTCGCTCAGGGCAGCACTTCGGCCCGCACGGCAAGGTTCTGGATGCGCAGGTCCTGCGCCGCGGCGCGGTCGGCCTCGGTGTAGGGCGTGGCGCGCGGGTGGGTGGCGATCATGAAATCGGCCAGGGCGCGTTGTTCGCCGCCCGCGGCGGTGAAGCCGCTGCCCACCATCAGGTTCACGCGGTTGGGGGCCGACACGCCGGCGAAGGGGTAGCCATCGCCACCGTCGGCCAGGAAGCCGAGCGTGACCAGGCGGTAGGGGGTGCCGGGCGCGACGGCCAGTGCGCCGGCGCTGTAGACCACCTCGGGCGTGTTCAGCGGGCCGGTGCCGTCGGGGTCGTCCACCACCAGGGTGCGGATGCGCGAGCCTGCGGGTTGGGCCGGGTCGTAGCTGAAGCGCAGGCCGGCCACTTGCGGGAAGCGGCCCTGGCTGCCGAGCGCGGCAACGCCGTGTTCGAGCAATGCCTTCAGTTCTTCTGCCGTAACGCTGAGCACGCTCAGGCCGTTGTTGAAGCGCAGGGCGAACTCGATGTCGAGTTGCGAGATGTCGCCGGCCTGCTTGCCCACGCCGGCGTTGGCGCGCGTCGGGCCCTTGGTGCCGGTGGTGGCGCCGGGCGCGATGTCGAAGGCGCCGATGGAGGCGCGGATGCCGCCGCCGTTCTTGAGCGAGATCGCGGTCGATGGTTCGCCATTGGCCTGGGCGTAGGCCAGGTTGGCCAGCGCGCTCAGGTGGCCGAGGTTGGTTTCCTCGTTGCGCACGAAGCTGCGGTCGCCCTCGAGGTACACGCTGGCGGCACCGAACAGGTTGCCGTCCTTGGCGGCGATCACGGTAGCGATCTTGTCGGCGATGGTGACGACGCCGGCCGTGGCGCTGGTCAGGCTGGTGCCGGCGCGCGTCAGGCCGTCGCTGTCGGTGGCCCAGGCGCCGTTCAGTGCGGCGTCCAGCCGCGCGGGGATGATGCGGCCCGCGGCGTCGAACGGCAGCACGATGCGGCCGAGGTACTTGTAGTCGGCGTCCACGTTCACCACCAGCACCGGCTCGCCGGCGGGCGAGGTGTAGCGCAGCGGGTAGGTGCCCTGGTTCGTGTCACCGGGGCGGATGCGGTCGTCGGCGTCGAACAGGCGGGTGTTGGAGCCGCCGGCCACGATCAGGTCGACACCGCGCAGGCGCGTGGCCAGCGCCTGTTCCACGCTGATCTGCTGCATGTGCGCGAGCAGGATCACCTTGTCGATGCCGGTGGCGGTGAGCGCGTCCACCTTGGGCTGGATCTCGGCCGCGAGGGCGTCCACGTCGGTGCCGGCCGGGCGCACGGTGATGCCGCCGGTGGAGGTGATGCTGGCCAGCGTGGGCGTGCTCGCCCCGACGATGCCGATGCGCTCGCCGTCGACCGTGATGACGGTGCTGCCCGACAGGCGGTTGGCCTGCGTCGCGGCATCGCCGCCATCCGGCACCACACGCGCGGCCACGTTGCTGTCGGTGGAGAAATCCAGGTTGGCCGAGAGGTGCGGGAACTGCGCGCCGCGCCAGCCGCCGCCGGCGTTGATCAGCGCGTTGAAGAAGTTGGTGCCCATGTCCAGGTCGTGGTTGCCCACGGCCGAGGCCTGCAGGCCCATGAGGTTGAGGATCTCGATGTCGCCGCGGCCCGCCCCGGTAGCGCCGAGCTCGGTGGTGAGCGAGGCGTCGTCGGCCGCGTTGAAGAACGGGCCGGGGATGTGGTTGTCGCCCGACGACAGGAAGACGGTGCGGTTCGGGTAAGCGGCGCGGAAGGTGTTCACCAGCGCGGAGAGCGCCTTCGAGTTCGCGACCAGGTCCCCACCGCTGTCCATGTCGGCCACATGCAGCACCTGCAGGGTGAAAGCGGCGGTGGGCGGGGGTGGGTCGGCGGGCGCCGGGGCGTCGCTGCCGCCGCCGCAGGCGGCGAGCAGGGCCGCTGCCAGGGCGGCGGTGAGGGTGGTCATGGCGCGTCGGCGCAGGCGGTCATGGGGTGTCATGGTGGCATCCGGACGGTTGGGGACGCGCCGCAGTGTTCGGCCACCGTGTGTCGAGCGCGTGTAGGGTCGATGACAGATCGGCCGGGGTTGCCCGGCCCTGCCTACAATCGCGCGCCATGAGCATCAAGAGCGACAAGTGGATCCGCCGCATGGCCGAACAGCACGGCCTGATCGAACCCTTCGAGCCCGGGCAGGTGCGCCAGGTCGACGGCAAACGGGTGATCAGCTACGGCACCTCGAGCTACGGCTACGACATCCGCTGTGCGCCCGAATTCAAGGTGTTCACCAACATCCACAGCACCGTGGTCGACCCGAAGAACTTCGACGAGAAGAGCTTCGTGGATTTCCATGGCGACCACTGCATCATCCCGCCCAACAGCTTCGCGCTGGCGCGCACGGTGGAGTACTTCCGCATCCCGCGCAATGTGCTCACCATCTGCCTGGGCAAGAGCACCTACGCCCGCTGCGGGATCATCGTCAACGTCACGCCCTTCGAGCCCGAATGGGAGGGCTACGTGACGCTGGAGTTCAGCAACACCACCCCGCTGCCGGCCAAGATCTACGCGGGCGAGGGCTGCGCGCAGGTGCTGTTCTTCGAGAGCGACGAGGTCTGCGACGTGTCCTACAAGGACCGCGGCGGCAAGTACCAGGGGCAGGTCGGGGTCACGCTGCCCAAGGCCTGAAGACTCGCCTACCATCGTGCCCACGCCGGGCCACCGGCACAGGAGGCGCGCGATGAAGTGGGAAAACAACCGGCAGTCCGACCAGATCGAGGACCGGCGCAACAGCCCTGGCGGCGGCGGGCGCATGCCGCGCATCGGCGGTGGCCGGGGCATCGGTATCGGCACCATCGCCATCGCGCTGATCGCGGGCTGGGTGTTCGGCATCAACCCGCTCACCATCCTGGGCGCGCTGGACGGTGGTGGGATGCAGGCGCCGGCGCCGATGGAGGCACCCCAGGGCCAGGCCGGTGCACCCAGCGACGACATGGGCCGCTTCGTGGCGGCGGTGCTGGGTGGCACCGAGGACGCCTGGGACGGCATCTTCCGGGCGTCGGGCGCGCAGTACCAGAAACCGCGCCTGGTGCTGTTCCGCGGTGCCACGCCCACGGCCTGCGGCACCGGGCAGTCGGCCATGGGGCCGTTCTACTGCCCGGGTGACCAGAAGGTCTATATCGACCTGAGCTTCTATGACACCCTGCGCCGCCAGCTCGGCGCCCCGGGCGATTTCGCGCAGGCCTACGTGATCGCGCACGAGGTCGGCCACCACGTGCAGAACCTGCTGGGCATCACCGACCAGATGGAGAAAGCGCGCGGCCGCGTGAGCGAACGGGAATACAACGCCCTGTCGGTGCGGCTGGAGCTGCAGGCCGACTGTTTCGCGGGCATCTGGGCCCACCACAACCACAAGAGCGGCGGCGTGATCGAGCCCGGCGACGTGGAGGAGGCGCTCAACGCCGCCGCGGCCATCGGCGACGACGCGCTGCAGAAGAAAAGCCAGGGCCATGTGGTGCCCGACAGCTTCACCCACGGCACCAGCGCGCAGCGCCAGCGCTGGTTCCACAAAGGCCTGGAAACGGGCGATGTTCGCGCCTGCGACACCTTCAAGGCGACGGCACTTTGAGCGCTTTGGCGGCGGTTCCAGCCTGAAAATGGCTTGGATGCGACAATAGCGGGCTCTTTTGTGGTCTGCCCTGGTATTGCCGGGGTGGGTCACCCACCGACCCGACATGACCCAAAGCTTCTCTGAACTCAACCTCGCGCCGGCGCTCGCGAGGGCCGTGGCCGACATGGGCTACGAGACCATGACGCCCATCCAGGCCCAGGCGATCCCGCAGGTGCTGACCGGCCGCGACGTGATGGGCGCCGCCCAGACCGGCACCGGCAAGACCGCCGCGTTCAGCCTGCCGCTGCTGCAGCGCCTGCTCAAGCACGAGAACGCGTCCACCTCGCCCGCGCGCCACCCGGTGCGCGCGCTGGTGCTGCTGCCCACGCGCGAACTGGCCGACCAGGTGGCCGAGCAGGTCAAGCTCTACGCCAAGCACACGCAGCTGCGCAGCACGGTGGTGTTCGGCGGCATCGACATGAAGCCGCAGACCGCCGAGCTCAAGAAGGGCGTGGAGGTGCTGGTGGCCACGCCGGGGCGTCTGCTGGACCACATCGAGGCCAAGAACTGCGTGCTGAACCAGGTCGAGTACGTGGTGCTCGACGAGGCGGACCGCATGCTCGACATCGGCTTCCTGCCCGATCTGCAGCGCATCCTGAGCTACCTGCCCAAGCAACGCACCACGTTGCTGTTTTCGGCCACGTTCTCGCCCGAGATCAAGCGCCTGGCCAACAGCTATCTGCAGGACCCGATCACGGTGGAAGTGGCGCGCTCCAACGCCACCGCTTCCACGGTGGAGCAGCATTTCTACCGAGTGGACGACGACGACAAGCGCGCCACGCTGCACCGTATCGTGCGCGAGCGCGGCATCAAGCAGGCCTTCGTGTTCGTCAACAGCAAGCTCGGTTGCGCGCGCCTGGCGCGTTCGCTGGAACGCGAAGGCCTGAACACCACCGCGCTGCACGGCGACAAGAGCCAGGACGAGCGCCTGAAAGCGCTCGACGCCTTCAAGCAGGGCAACGTCGATCTGCTGGTGTGCACCGACGTGGCCGCCCGCGGGCTGGACATCAAGGACGTGCCCGCGGTGTTCAACTTCGACATTCCGTTCAACGCCGAGGACTACGTGCACCGCATCGGCCGCACCGGGCGCGCGGGCGCGTCTGGCCTGGCGGTGTCCTTCGTGAGCGGCAAGGACGCGCGCCTGGTGGGCGACCTGGAAAAGCTGCTGGGCAAGAAGCTGGAGATCGAGGCACTGGAGCTGGAGGCCGATCGCCGCCCCGCAGGCCGTTTCAACGATGGCCAGCGTGCCTGGGAGCGCGACGAGTCGCCTCGCGAACCGCGTGAACCGCGCGCCGCCCGCCCGCAACCGGCGCCGCGCGCCCCGCGTGCCCCGGCCGATCCCTTCTTCGATCAGCCCTACGAGGCCAAGGGCAGCGATGCACCGCCGTCGTGGGAAAACGCGCAACGCGCCGCCGCTGCCGCGCCGCGTGGGGTATCGCCCAACATCAAGACACGGCGCAAGGTCGCTGCCCTGTTCAAGGCCTCGTCGCCCACCGAGGGCGGCTGAAGCCGCGTCCGGGCGCCCGCTCAGTCGCCGCCCGGTGCCTGCGCCTGATCGCAGTGCACCTCGATGAATTCCATCTCCCCGCGCCCGGTGCCGATGCGCGCCGCCGTGAGGCACCCGCCCCAGACACAACCGGTGTCGAGCGCCAGCAGCAGCGGCTCGCGCACGCGCCCGAGCGTGGACCAGTGGCCGAACGCCACCGGCACATCGGCCGTGCGGCGCCCGGGCACCAGGTACCAGGGCATGTGGCCCGCGGGCGGCGTGGCTGCGGCGCTCTTGGTGGCGAACTCCATCTCGCCGTCGGCGGTGCAGAAGCGCAGCCGCGTGAAGGCGTTGACGATCACGCGCAGCCGGTCGCTGCCTTCGAGCGTGGGCGCCCAGCGCGCGGGCTGGTTGCCGTACATGCGGTGCAGGAAGCCGACCCAGTCGTCGCCCTGCAGCACGGTCTCCACCTCGTGCGCGAGTTCGAGCGCGTCGAACGAACTCCACTGCGGCAACACGCCCGCGTGCACCAGCAGCCAGCCGCGCTCCATGAGCGCCAGCGGGCGCTGGCGCATCCAGTCGATCAGGGCCTCGCGGTCGGGTGCGGCCAGCACGTCGCCGAAGGTGTCGCTGCGGTGCGGCTTGCGCACGCCGTGCGCCACCGCGAGCAGGTGCAGATCGTGGTTGCCGAGCAGGGTCTGCGCGCTGTGGCCCAGCGCGATCAGGCGGCGCATGGCCGCGAGCGAGCCGGGCCCGCGGTTGACCAGGTCGCCGAGTACGATGAGCCGGTCCCGGCTGGGCGAGAAGTCGATGGCGTCGAGCAAGCGGCCCAGCGCGTCGTCGCAGCCCTGCACGTCGCCGATGAAATACAGTGACATGAAGCCATTATGGATATCGTCCTCATCGTTTTCCTGACGCTGCTCAACGGCGCCTTTGCGATGTCCGAACTCGCGCTGGCGTCCAGCCGCAAGGCGCGGCTCGGCGCCATGGCCGACGAGGGGGACAAGGGCGCCAGCACGGCGCTCAAGCTGCTCGAGAACCCCACGCAGTTCCTGTCGTCGGTGCAGGTGGGCATCACCTCCATCGGCATGCTGAACGGCATCGTGGGTGAAGCCGCGTTCAGCGACGACCTCGGCCGCTGGTTGCTCGGTTTCGGGCTCGACACCACCGTGGCCGGCGTGCTCGCCACGGCCATCGTGGTCACGGTCATCACCTTCATCACCATCGTCTTCGGCGAGCTGGTGCCCAAACGCATCGGCCAGCTCTACCCCGAAGCGGTGGCGCGCTGGGTGTCTCGGCCCATGGCGGCGGTGGCCACGGGCGCCAAGCCCTTCGTGTGGCTGCTCACGCACACCACGCAGTGGGTGCTCAAGCTGCTGCGGGTGGACAACTCGGCCGCGCAGGTGGTCACGGAAGAAGAGATCAAGGCCAGCTTGGCCGAGGGCCTGGACGCAGGGATCATCGAAGCGCAGGAGCACCGCATGGTGCGCAACGTGTTCGGGCTCGACGAACGCCAGCTCAACTCCATCATGCTGCCCGCGTCCGAGATCCAATGGCTGGACGCGCGCGACCCCGTGGATGAAGCGCTGCGCAAGGCCTGGACCAGCGGGCATTCGTGGTACCCCGTGTGCCGCAACGGCCTGGAAGACGTGGTGGGCGTGGTCCATGTGCCGCGCCTGCTGGCGCTGCAGGCTGGTGGCGAAACCGGGCCGGTGGGGGCGCACGTGGAACCCGCGGTGTTCGTGCCCGAAACGCTCACCGGCATGGAGTTGCTCGAGCAGTTCCGCGCGCGTGCCACGCGCCTGGTGTTCGTGGTGGACGAATACGGCGTGGTGCAAGGCCTGCTCACGCCGCGCGACATGCTCGAAGCCATCACCGGGGAACTCTCGCCTGAACAACCGGTGGACGCCTGGGCGCGCGAACGCGAAGACGGCGCCTGGGAAATCGATGGCGGCATGCCGGTGGCCGAGCTCAAATCGCGGCTCGACATCGACGCCTTCCCCGACGACGATCGGGGCCGCTACGCCACCGTGGCCGGGCTCATGCACTCGCTGGCCGGCACCCTGCTGGGCCAGGGCGAGCACGTCGACGGCGCGGGCTGGCGCTTCGAGGTGGTCGCGCTCGATGGCCGGCGCATCGACCGCGTGCTGATCACGCGGCTGGCACCACCGCCCGGTGCCGATGACGAGACGGCCGAGGACGACGGCTGATCACAGTCCCCACCACGCGGGCAGCAGCGCGCGCACCTCGGCGTCGGCGAAGCGGCGGTCCAGCAGCAGCAGCGCACCGCGGTCATCGGGCGTGCGGATGAGCCGGCCCGCGGCCTGCACCACCTTGTGCAAACCCGGCACGAGGTAGGTGTCGGCCCAGCCGCCGGCGCCGGTTCGCTCCAGCCGCTCGCGCAGCGCCTCCGTCAGCGGCTCGGGCGGCGGCAGGCCCAGCGTGGCCACGGCCACACCCACCAGGCGGTCGCCCGGCAGATCGATGCCCTCGGCAAACACGCCGCCGAGCACCGCGAAGCCCAACCCCTGGCCGCCGGGCACGAAGCGCGCCAGAAAGCCTTCGCGCGCGGCTTCGTCCATGGCGCGCGATTGCGCCCACACCGCCACCTCGGGGGCTGCGGCCTGGAACGCGGCCATGGCCTGCTCCAGGTACTCGAAGCTGCTGAAGAAGGCGAGGTGGTTGCCTGGCGTGGCGCGCACGTGGGCGAGCAGCTCGTCCACCAGTTGCGGCAGCGTGCGCGCGCGGTCGGCCCAGCGGGTGGACAGGCCCTGGGCGATGCGCACCCGCAGTTGCGCCGCGTCGAACGGCGAGGGCACCTCGATGCGTGCGGTGCGATCGCCCAGCCCGAGCAGGCGCTGCGTGTGCGCCATGGGCGTGAGCGTGGCCGAGAACAGCGTGGCCGCGTGCGCACCGGCCCAACGCGGCTGCAGCGGCTCGGCGGGCAGCAGGCAGCGCAACGCCAGCCGCGGGCGCGGCCGGCCGCGGCGCGCCGGCGTTCCCGCGCTGCGCTCGAACACCGAATGCGCGCCGAAGCGTTCGGCCACGCGCAGGAAATGCAGGGCGTCGAACAGCCAGGGTTGCAACGCCACGCTGGCGTGCGGGTGCTGCGCCATGAACTCGGTGAGGGCGCTCACGTGGCGGCGCAGCGCGTTCACGAACGCGTCGGGCAGATCGTCGGTGAGCGCGGTGCCGCCCGACCAGTCGCGCGCGAGCGCGCCCCAGGCGCGGTGCACGGTGTTCATGGTGGCGGCCAGCGCGCGCGGCGCTTGCGCGCGCTGGGCTGCGAAGCGCAGCGGGTCGAGTTCGGCGCTGTACATCGCCCGCGCGCGCTCGGTGAGGTTGTGCGCTTCGTCGAGCAGCAGTTGCACGCGCCAGCCTTCGGCCTGCGCCATGGCCCAGGCCTGGGCGTTGAGGTCGAACCAGTGGTTCACGTCGCCCACCACCACGTCGCTCCAGCGTTGCATCTCCTGCGCCAGGTAGTAGGGGCAGATGCCATGTGTGAGCGCGACGTCGCGCAGCGCCTCGCGGTCGAGCAGGGCGCGTTGCACAGCGGCCGCGCGCGCGGCGCCGAGCCGGTCGTAGAAGCCGCGCGCGAGCGGGCACGAATCGCCGTGGCAGGCCTTGTCGGGGTGCTCGCAGGCTTTCTCGCGCGCCACGCGCTCGAGCACGCGCAGCGGTTGCGCGTGGATGCGCCGCAGGCCGTCGAGCGCCACCGCGCGCGTGGTGCCCTTGGGCGTGAGCACCAGCAGCTGGTCGCTCGCGGCGGCGGGCATGGCGCGCAGCGCACCGAACAGCGTGGCCGCCGTTTTGCCGATGCCGGTGGGCGCCTGCGCCAGCAGGTGGCGCCCGGCGCGCTGGGCGCGAAACACCGCTTCGGTGAGCTCGCGCTGGCCGCGGCGGTAGTCGGTGAAGGGAAAGGGCAGTTGCGCGAGCGCGGCGTTGCGCGCGCGGCGGTGTGCCTGTTCTTGCAGCGCCCAACCGCGGTGGCGCTCGCACAGCGTGTGCGCGTGTTCGGCCAGTTCAGCGCGCGTGCAGGCCTGCACCTGCACCGTCTCGCGCCCGCTGTCGATATCGAAATACACCAGCGCCACCTCGATCGCATCCAGCGACTCGGCCTCACACAGCAGCCAGCCGTACACCCGGGCCTGCGCCCAATGCAGCGCGCGCTGGTTGTCGGGGATCAGCGCCGGGTCGCCGCGGTGCGTCTTGATCTCTTCCACGCGCCGCGCGGCGGGGTCGTAGCCGTCGGCGCGGCCCTGCAGCCACAGGCCAGCGCAGGCCGCGGCGAGCGGGCGTTCGCGCTGGTAGCCGGCGGCGCGGCGCGCGGTCACGGTGGCATGGCCTTCGATGCCGGCGAGCGCGCTCGGCGCGGGCGTGAAGCGGTGGTCCAGGTCGCCCGCGCGCGCCGCGAAGGCGCACAGGCTGCGCACGCCCACACGGGGCAGGTCGTCGCGGCTGTGGTCAGCGCTGTCGGGTGCGGGTTGGGTCACGGCGCGGGGCATCATACGGGCCCGATGGACGCCTTGCCCCTGACCCGTCAGCACCACCAGCGGCTGCGCGAGATGCACCGCTCGGCCGGCTGGCCCTGCCACGACGCGCTCGAGATCGACCTGCTGGCGGGCGGCTTTCTGCAGCGCCATTTCGATGCCGATGCCCGCGAGACCTTGCGCCTGACCGACGCCGGCATCGCCCTGCTGGCGCGCGCCCACCAGCGCAACCGCGCGCAGCGCGACGCGCACGAGCACCTGGTGTGGTGCGTGGCGCAATCGCAGTTGCGGCAAGGGCGCATCGCGTGGTGTGGCCTGTCGCTGCGGGCGCCATTGGCGCGCGATGACGGCGGCAACGACTGGGTGCTTGCCAACCCCGACGTGTTCTCGATCCGCCGCAGCTCGCGCGCCGACTGGCTGGAGCCGGTGGTGCACGAGATCAAGGTGAGCCGCGCCGACCTGCGTTCGGACCTGCGCCAGGCGAACAAGCGCGCCGCCTACCTGGCGATGGCCGGGGCTGTGTGGTACGTGCTGGGGCGCGATGCGCGGGGCCGTGCGGTGGGCGATGCCGACGACGTGCCGCCCGAGTGCGGGGTGCTGGCCGACACGCCCGAGGGCCTGCGCCTGCTGCGCGATGCGCCACGGCGCGCGGTACCCGCGCTGCCGCACCACGTGTGGATGGCGCTGGCGCAGGCCACACCCGCCGCGCCCGACGAGCCCGTGCAGGACCTGCTGTGAACGCCGCGCGAACCGGCGCTCAGCGCGGCGCGATCTCGCTGTCGTGCCAGCCCGCGAGTGCCCAGCGGTTCACCGCCGCCAGCAACAGGAACAGCACCACGCCCGTGACCGAGATCAGCACCAGCGCCGCGAACATGCGCGGGATGTTGAGCTGGTAGCCCGACTGCAGGATCTGGTAGGCCAGGCCCGTGCCCGTGCCGCCGGTGCCGGCCACGAACTCGGCCACCACCGCGCCGATGAGCGCGAGCCCGGCCGAGATGCGCAGGCCACCGAAGAAATACGGCAGCGCGCTCGGGATGCGCAGGCGCCACAGCAGCGCCCAGCGCGAGGCGCGGTGCAGCTGGAAGAAGGCCGCCAGCCCGGGGTTCACGCTGCGCAGGCCCAGCGTGGTGTTGGAGATGACCGGGAACAGCGCGACGATGGTGGCGCAGATCACGAGCGAGAGCGTTGCGTCCTTGACCCAGATGATGATCAGCGGGGCGATGGCCACGATGGGCGTGACCTGCAGCAGCACCGCGTAGGGAAAGAAGGCGGTCTCGATCCAGCGGCTCTGCACGAACACGAAAGCGATCAGCGTGCCCAGCACCGCGGACGCGACGAAGGCCAGCAGCGTGATCCACAGCGTGACGCCGAGCGCGCCGACCAGCAGGTCCCAATCCTTCACCAGGGTCTGCGCGATCAGCAGCGGCGAGGGCACCAGGAACGCGGGCACCTGCGCCACCGTGACCCAGGCCTGCCAGATGGCCAGCAGCAGCAGCGCCACGATCAGCGGGGCGAGAAAGCGCGCGCCCTTCATGTGAAGCTCGCTTCGCCGCTGGCGCGCAGCAGGCTGTCCTGCAGGCGGCGCGCGTGTTCCGCGAAGCGCTGGCTCACGCGGAAGTCGGGGCCGCGCGGGTAGGGCTCGTCGATCGCCACCTCCTCGACCACCCGGCCCGGGCGCGCCGCCATCACCACCACGCGCTGCGAGAGGTACACCGCCTCGGCGATGGAGTGCGTCACGAACACCACGGTGAGCTTCTGCTGCGCCCACAGCCGCAGCAGGTCGTCGTCGAGCCGGTTGCGCGTGATCTCGTCGAGCGCACCGAAGGGCTCGTCCATCAGCAGCAGGTTCGGTTGGGTGACCAGGCCGCGCGCGATCGACACGCGCATCTGCATGCCGCCCGAGAGTTCGCGCGGGCGGTGCGTGGCAAATGCATCGAGCCCCACCAGCGCGAGCGATTCGCGCACGCGCGCGTCGCTGTCGGCGCGGGGCCGGCTCGCCAGGTCCAGCGGCAGGCGCACGTTGGTCTGCACGCTGGCCCATGGCATGAGCGTGGCCTCCTGGAACACGAAGGACAGCCGCTTGCCGCTGCTGTCGAAATCGCGCACCGGGCGGCGCCAGAGCAGGATGCGCCCCTCGGTGGGTTCGAGCATGCCCGCCACCATCTTGAGCAGCGTGCTCTTGCCACAGCCCGAGGGGCCGAGCAGCGTGACGAACCCCCCCTGCGCCACCTGCAGATCCATCGGCAGCAGCGCGCGCGTGCCGTTGGGGTAGGTCTGTTCGGCGGAGAGAACCTCGATCGCAGGCGTGTCGTCGCTCATCGGGTGCGGGGCGTCAGGGCAGGATCTTCAGGTCCTTGACGAACTGGTCGGTGAAAGTGGCCTTGTAGTCGACCTTCGCGTCGATCAGCTTGTTGGCGACCAGCATGTCGTAGGTGGCCTTCATGCGCGCGTCGGTGACCACGCCCACCCCCAGCTTCGCCGCGTCGCCGCCGAACACCATGCCGGTGGATTTGAGCAGCGCGATGCCGTTGGCGATCTTGTCGTCGGTCATGTTCGGGTTGTCCTTCTTGATCAGCGCGTTGGCCGCCGAGGGATCGCCCGTGAGGTATTTCTTCCAGCCTTCCATGGAGGCCTTGACGAACTTCGCCACCGCCTGCGGGCGCTCCTTCACCGTTTTCTCCATGCACACGATGGTGGTGGAGTACGGCGGCCAGCCGTGGTCGGAGAGCAGGAACACGCTGGGCTTGAAGCCGGCTTCCTTCTCGATCGCGAACGGCTCGGACGACAGGTAGCCCTGCTGCACCATGTTCTTGTCGGCGATGAAGGGCTGGACGTTGAAGGTGTAGGGCTTCATCTGCCCGTCGCTCAGGCCGTACTTGCCGCGCAGCCAGGGCCAGTAGGTGGTGGTGCCCGCGCTGGAGACGAGGATGGTCTTGCTCTTGATGTCCTCGAGCTTCTTCACGTCCGGGTGCGCGATCAGCACCTGCGGGTCTTTCTGGAACGAGGCCGCCACCGTGACGGCGTTGATGCCCTGCGCGCGCACGCTCATGGTCTGCACGTCGTAGCCCATCACGCACTCGGCCTGGCCCGCGGCCATGATCTGCATGATGTTGACCTGCGGGCCGCCCATGCGGATGGTCACGTCCAGGCCCGCGGCCTTGTAGCTGCCGTCGGCCAGCGCCTGGTAGAAGCCGCCGTGCTCGGCCTGGGCGTACCAGTTGGTGACGTAGGTGAACTTCTCTTGCGCCAGCGCGCCGCCGGCCAGGGCCAGCGCGAGGCCGGCGAGGGAACCGCGAACGAGGAACGGGCTCATGGGGATCTCCTTCGGGTGGGGGTCATCGGTGCGGTTCGTTGTGCAAGCTCCATGCCAGTCGCCGCTGCCGCGGTGCTCAGCGGCCGGGCGGCAGCCAGACGGTGGCCTCCACCTCCAGCCGCACGGCCGGCCCCGGCATCATGCCGCTGACCTCGACCACCGTGCTCACCACCGGCTCGGGGAAAAACAGGTTGCGCACGCGGTTGTAGGCGGGGTAGTCGCGCAGGTCGGTGAAGTACTGAACCAGCCGGCACACGTTGGCCATCTCGCCGCCGTGCTCGGCCACCAGCGCGCGGATGCGCGCCAGCACCAGCCAGCTCTGCACCACGGCGGGGCCTTCGAACACGTCCACCGACAGCTGCCCGGTGTCGTAGCCGATGCCGCGCAGCGCCTCGCGCGCGGCGGGGTCGAGCGCGTCGTAGCGCTGCGGCACCTCGCCGCTGGCCGGGTCGACCGCGATCACGCCGCTGAGGTAGAGGTGGTCGCCGACGCGGCGGGCGGCGGCGTAGCGCGCCAGGGGTTGTCCGGTGGGGGTGCTCATGACGGTCCGTCTTGTTGCAGGGTTTGCCGCACCCGCCGCATGAAGCGTTCGCAGTCGAGCGCGGTGACGTTGTTCATGTCGTGCAGTTGCAGCCAGGTCTTGCGGCAGCGCGGGTGGAACAGGATGCCCATGCCGCGCATCATCACGCGGCGGTGCGGGTCGCCGATGAGCTTGAGCCACCACCAGGGCGAACCGCCGTGGGTGATGACGGTGAAGCGGCGCACGTGCTGCATGTTGGGCTTGAGGCGCTGGCCCTTGCGCTGCGCGGGCTCGAAGGTCACCTTGGGCAGCCACACGCGCTCCAGCCAGCCCTTGAGCATGGCCGGTGGCCCCCACCACCAGGTGGGGTAGACCAGCACCAGGTGCTCGGCGCGTTGCAACAGCGCGATGTGCGCGGCGAAGCGCTGCAGCAACCAGTCGGGCCCGCTGAGGTAGGCAGCTTTTTCCTCGGCCTTGAGCACCGGGTCGAAGCCTTCGGCGTAGAGGTCGATCGCGTCCACCGCGTGGCCCTGGGCGCGCAGCGTTTCCTGTGTCAGCCGGAACAGCCCGGCGCTGAAGCTGCCGGCGTCGGGGTGGGCGTGGACGATGAGCGTCTGCATGGCCGGATTCAGGGGCGCGCGTACTCGGGCAGCCAGCCTTCGGCCTTGCCCGGGTTCATCAGGCCGTGCGGGTCGGCCAGTTTCTTGAAGTCGATCTGCGCCGTGTCGATGCTTTTCATGCCGCCGCCTTCGATGGTGACCACGTGGTTGTCGAACACCAGGCAGCCCTCGGCCTCGTGCTCGCGGATGATCTCGTAGATCCGTTCCTTGTCGAAGTAGGCCACCAGTGGCAGCGCGAACACCACGAAGCCGTGGCTGTCGCGGCCGAACTCGTGGTGCATCAGCACCTCGTCGCCATAGCGCTGCATCTGGCGCTCCACCAGGTCCAGGTCGAGCGGCCACGAATACACGGTCTGCAGGTTGGTCCAGCTCTTGTCCTGGCGCAGCGCCATCAGCGTGGTGTGGTTCCAGGCGCATTCGAAGGCGGGCACCAGGCCGTGGCGCGTGAGCTCGTCTTCGTTCATGGCCATGGTCTCGGTGCCACCGTGTTCGCGCACGAGGGCGCGCCAGGCGTCCAGGTCGCGCGGGTGCACCATGGCGAACACGGCGTCGCGGTCGGGCGGAAAACGCTCGCCGAAGGCATCGGCGTAGAACGGCGCGAAACGCTGGTCCACCGCGGTGATCTCGAAGCTGTCGATCGCGGGGCCGGGCGGCACGGGCGGGGCGTCCGAGCCGCGGATGGGGTTGGCGCGCGCGCAGGCCTGGGTGGCGGCCACGCCGAATTCGAGCGCCTTGCGGTAGCTGGGGAAGAGTGCGATGTGGTGCACCCAGTCCACCGCGGGCTTGAGCGCGAGCGTGAGCTCGGTCATCACGCCGTTGGTGCCGAAGGCGTGGTGCACCTTCTGGATGTCGGCGTCGTCGAGTTCGATCACGCGCGGCGTTTCCTCCATCGTCACGATGCGCACGCGCGTGACGTTGCCCGGGTCTTTCAGGATGCCGTTGCGCACGCTGCCCGCACCGCCGTAGCCCCCGCCGATGAAGCCGCCGATGGTGGCGGTGTCGCGCGTGCTCGGGTACATCAGCAGCTCCTGGCCGCCGGGCACCACGGGGCTGGCGCGCACGGCGCGCTCCAGCTCCATGATGAAACAGCCGGCCTGCACGCGCACCGAACCCTCGGCGATGTGCAGCACGCGGTTCAGGCCGGTGATGTCCAGGATCACGCCGCCTTCGAGCGGCACGCACTGGCCGTAGTTGCCGGTGCCGCCGCCGCGCACCACCAGCTTCACGCGGTGGCGCGTGCAGCTCGCGGCCACGCGGATCACCTCGTCCTCGCTCACCGGCCGCACGATGAGCTCGCCGCGGCAGTCCTTCAGCTGCTGCTGCAGGATGGGGCTGTACCAGTGGTAGTCCTTGCTCTTGACGTCGAGCAGCGCGGCGTCGGTGCTCATCTCGATGCCGGCGAGGTCGGCGATGACGCGTTCGAGGGGGGCGAGGTCGGTGGGTTTGTTCATGCGGGTTGTCCCTGGCGCCACACGCGGCGCTGCCGACCCGCGGGCGCCATGGCCTCGCGGCCGTCGCGCGCGGCGAGCACGATGAAATCGGCCGGGCAGCCCGGCGCGAAGCGGCCGTCCCACGCGAGCTTCATGGCCTGCGCGGGCGCCACGGTCACGGTGTCGAGCCAGTCCTCGGCGGGGGCCAGGTGCGCGGCCTGCACGCCCAGCGCCCAGGCCTCGAGCGGGTCGTAGCAGCCGTAGGGGAAGAAGGGGTCGGCCACGTTGTCGCTGGCGATGCAGGTGCGCACGCCGGCGGCGCGCGCCTCGCGCAAGCGCGTGATGCCGCGCGGCACCGGGGTTTCGGCCCAGCTGCCCTGCAGGTAGAGGTTGGTGGTGGGCAGCGCGGTGAGCGTGATGCCGGCCTGGGCCAGCAGCGCCAGCGTGTGTTGCGCTTCTCCCGCCGGCTGCACGCTGAGCGAGCAGGCGTGGCCGCAGGTGATGCGGTTCGTGAAGCCGCGCGCCAGCGCCATCTCGGCGATCGTGCGCAGGCCGGTGGCGTCGGCGTGCAGGCCTTCGTCGACGTGGAAATCGATGTCCAGGCCATTCGCCTCGGCCAGGTCGAACACCGTGCCCAGGCGGCGCGGCAGGCCCGGGTGGCGGTAGATGAAACAGCCCAGCACGCCGCCACCGGCCTTGACGGCGCGCGCCACGCCGCGCGCCCATTCGGTGTCGTCGAACTGATCGACCGCGGTGAGCGAGGCCCACTGGATTTCGATGCGGCCGCGCCAGGTTTCACGCAGCTGGGCGATCACGTCCACCGCGGGCGGGCGCTCGGGGGTCATCCAGTCGAGGTGGGTGCGCACCGCGCGCACGCCATGGGCCCAGGCCTCCTGCAGGCCACGCTCCATGCGCGGGCGCAGGCTGGCGGGTGTCCAGCCCTCGCGGTGCTTCGCGATCATGTCGATGGCACGGAACAGGTCGCCGTCGGCGGCGCCGGTCTCGTGCACGGTGTGGGTCTTGTCCAGGTGCAGGTGCACATCCACCAGCGGCGAGAGCAGCAGGCCTTGCGCGGGCGTGCCGGGCGGGCAGGGTTCGATGCGCGCGATGCGAGCGCCTTCCCAGTGCAGGTCGAACACGGCGTCGCTGGCCAGGTCGTCGTGCACGCCCCGCAGCGCGCGCGGAATGCGCAGGGCCGCCAGCGTGTTCATGCCTTGGGTGTCCAGGCGGTGTCGGCGGTGATGGTCTGCGGGCCGAGGCGGTCCACCTCGTGCAGCAGCGCGGCGAGCTGGCGGCCCGCGTCGTCGATCACCGCGCGGCCCTTGGCCTCGGTGGCGAGGGTTGCGTCACCCGCGGCGCCCCAGGCGTTCAGGTCCTGCACCTGCCAGGCCACCTTGCCGGCGCCGTTGCCCAGCAAGGGGAAATCGCGTGCGCGCTGTTCCATCGCGCTGTCGAAAGCGCGCGCCTCGCCCATGCGCACGGTGTGCGGCGCCAGCGCCAGCATCATCGAGGTCTCCACGTCGCCCGCGTGGATGCCGAAGCGGTGTTCCTCCGCCGTGAACAGCGCGTGCACCTCGCTCGCCATCGGCAGGCTGAACCAGTTGGTGGACACCACCACGATGTCGTGCGCCACGCGCAGGTCGCGCGCCACGGTCTCCATCAGCGCCACTTGGCCGCCGTGGCTGTTGAGCAGCACCAGCTTGCCGAAACCGGCGCGCGCCACGCAGGCGCCCAACTCCATCCACAGCGCGCGCAGCGTGTCGGCCGACAGCGTGAGCGTGCCGGCGTAGCGCGCGTGTTCGTTGCTCTTGCCCACCGCCTGCGTGGGCAGGAAGAGGGCGGTCATGTCGTCGCGCAGGTGCGGCAGGCAGGCGTCGATCACGCCGTCCACCAGCGTGGTGTCCACGCTCACCGGCAGGTGCGGGCCGTGCTGTTCGATGGCGGCGATGGGCAGCACGGCGATGGCGCGCGCGGCCTGGCCAGCGGCCTGCAGGTCGGCGAAGTCGCGCGCCGTCCAGTCGGACCAGCGGCGCGAGGGGTTCTGGGGCATGTCTGTCTCCGGGGGGCGGGCCCGTGCGGGCCGCCAAACACTGTAATGGCCGAACGCAAATTGCGTGCCATTTCATCGTGTCCCGGGGGATCGCGCCGCGGTGTCCCGCAGACGACCTCAGTGGCGCGTTCGCAGCAAGCGCAGCCCGTTGAACACCACCAGCAGGCTGGCGCCCATGTCGGCGAACACCGCCATCCACATGGTGGCGTTGTCGAACAGCGCGAGCGCCAGGAACACGGCCTTGATGCCCAGCGCCAGCGCGATGTTCTGCCACAGCACCGCGTGCGTGCGTTTCGAGAGGCGGATCGTCTCGGGCAGCTTGCGCAGGTCGTCGTTCATGATGAGCACGTCGGCCGCTTCCATGGCGGTGTCGCTGCCCGCGCCACCCATGCCGAAGCCGATGGTGGCCGCGCTCAGCGCCGGGCCGTCGTTGATGCCGTCGCCCACCATGGCCACCGGGCCCTGCTTGCCCAGCGCCTCGATGGCGTCGAGCTTGTCCTGCGGCAGCAGGTTGGCGCGCACCTCGCCAATGCCCACCTGCTGGCCGATGCTTTGCGCCGTGGCGGGGTTGTCGCCGGTGAGCATCACGGTTTTCACGCCCAGGGCCTTGAGCTGGGCCATGGCCTCGGCGCTGGTGGGTTTGACGGTGTCGGCCACCGCGAACAGTGCCAGCACGCCTTGCGGCCCGGCCAGCAGCGTCACGGTGCGGCCCTGCGCCTCGTGCTCGCGCATCCGCGCTTCCAGCTCGGGCGTGCACTGGCGGCGCTCCTCGATCCAGCGGTGGTTGCCCAGCACGTAGGCGGTGCCGTCGATGCTGCCATGCACACCGCGGCCCATGTCGGCGCCGAAGCCGTCCACCCCGAGCGCGGGGAGGTCCAGCCCCTTGGCGATGGCCTGCGACACCGGGTGGTCCGAGCGCGCCGCGAGGCTGCGCGCGATGCGCAGCACGCTGTCGTCGGGCGTGCCGTTGTTCAGCACGGCCTGGGCCACCAGGCGGGGTTTGCCTTCGGTGAGCGTGCCGGTCTTGTCCACCGCCACGGTCTGCAAGCGGCGCGCCTCCTCCAGGTACACGCCCCCCTTGATGAGAATGCCGCGGCGCGCGCCCGCGGCCAGGCCGCTCACCACCGTGACGGGCGTGGAGATCACCAAGGCACACGGGCAGGCGATGACCAGCAGCACCAGTGCCTTGTAGACCGCGTCCAGCCAGGCCCAGCCCAGCAGCAACGGAGCGCCGATGGCCACAGCCAGCGCGAGCACGAACACCGCGGGCGTGTAGACAGCGGCGAAGCGGTCCACGAAACGCTGCATGGGCGCGCGCTTGCCCTGCGCCTGCTCGACGGCGTGGATGATGCGCGCCAGCACCGTGTCGCCGGCGGGGCGGGTGATCTCGAACTCGAGCGCGCCCTGCTGGTTGATCGTGCCCGCGAACACCTCGTCGCCCGGGCCTTTGTCCACCGGAATGCTCTCGCCGGTGACGGGCGACTGGTCCACCGCGCTGTGGCCTTCGGTGACGCGGCCATCGAGCGCGAAGCGCTCGCCCGGCTTCACGCGCACCGTGGCGCCCACGGCCACGGCCTTCGCGTCTACCAGCGCCCACGTGCCATCGGCTTGCCGCACCTCGGCCTGCGGTGGCGAGAGCGCCAGCAGGCCCGCGATGGCGTTGCGCGCGCGCTCCACCGAGCGCGCCTCGATCAGCTCCGCCAGGGAATACAGCGCCATCACCATGGCCGCCTCGGGCCACTGGCCGATGAGGAAAGCGCCCGTGACCGCGACCGACATCAGCGCGTTGATGTTGAGCTGCCCGCGCCGCAGCGCCGACCAGCCCTTGCGGAACACGCTGGTGCCCGCGAGCGCGATCGCCACCGCGGCCGCGCCCATGCCCGTGGCCTGCCAGGGCAGCGTCTCGGGCGTGAAGAAGTGGATCAGCTCGGACAGCACCGCCACCACCAGCGCAGCGATCAGGCGCGTCATCTCGCGGCGCTGGGCGCGCGCGGTGTCGTCCGCGCTCGGCGGCGCGGCGATCTGCTCGGTCTTCAGGCCCGTGGCCTCGATCGCCGCGATCGCGCGCGGCCAGGCGTCGGTGGGCGCCTCGATGCCCAGCGTGCGCGCGGGCAGGTCGAAACTCAGCCGGCGGATCTCGCCAAAGCCTTCGAGCGCGCGGCGCACCTGGCCCTCTTCGGTCGGGCAGTCCATGGCCGGAATGCGCAGCAGCAGCTCGCCGGGCGCGGCGGCGCGGGGCGGGGCGGCCAGGCTCACCGGGGCCGCGCAGGCCGGGCCGCTGCAGCAGTCGTCGTGGGCGTGGTGGTGATCGTCGTGGCCGTGGTCGTGCGCATGGGCATGCGCGTGATCGTGCGCGGCACGGACCGGGATGCTGATGGGGCGGGGCGTGTTCATGAAAGAAGGTTTTCCAGGCAGTGCGGGTATTGCAATCCCTGTAGCTGCTACAGAGTCAAGCCCCTACACTGGGCGCGGAAAACCTCAGGAGCGCGCATGAAGATCGGTGACCTCGCCAAGGCCTCGTCCACCCCCATCGAGACCATCCGCTACTACGAACGCCAGGGCCTGCTGCCCGCCCCCGCGCGCAGCGAAGGCAACTTCCGCGTCTACGAAGCCGCGCACCTGGAACGCCTGCAGTTCATCCGCCACTGCCGCGGGCTCGACATGTCGCTCGACGAAGTGCGCGTGCTGCTGCGCTTTCGCGATGCGCCCGAGAGCGATTGCGGCGACGTGAACGCCCTGCTCGACGAACACATCGGGCACGTGAGCACGCGCATCAAGGAACTGCGCGCGTTGGAGAAGCAATTGAAGGCCCTGCGCGAACAGTGCGGCGATCCACGCGCCGCCGACCATTGCGGCATCCTCAACGGGCTGTCGGCGGCGGCACAGGACGCAGCGCCCGCGGCCCCCAAAGGGCGCGGGCACCTGCGGTCGGTGCACGGGCATTGAAAGGGGCGCAGATGGCCAGGCTCGTCTTCGGCATGAACGTGTCCCTCGACGGCTACGTCGACCACATGGCGTTCGCACCCGACCCCACGCTCTTTCGCCACTTCATCGAAGAAGCGCAACAGCAAACGGGCAGCGTCTACGGCCGCACCATGTATGAAGTCATGCGCTACTGGGACGACGCGCACCCCGAGTGGAGCACCGACGAGCAGGCCTTCGCGGCGGCCTGGCGCAAGCAACAGAAATGGGTTGTCTCGCGCTCTCTGACATCGGTCGGCCCCAACGCGAATCTGGTCGAGGGCGATCTCGAGCGCGCGATGCGCGAACTGAAAGCCAGGCACAGCGGGGAGATCGAGGTGGCCGGCCCGGGCCTGGCAAACAGCCTTACCGCACTGGGCCTGATCGACGAGTACCGCATCTACCTGCACCCTGTGGTGCTGGGCCACGGGACCCCCTATTTCGCCGGCCCCCGGCCGCGGCTTCGGCTGGTGACGCATGACCGGGTCGGGGAGGATGTGGTGAGGCTGGTGTATGTGCCGGGATGATGGTGAGCGACGTTGGAAGGGTTTGCCTGAAGGCGTGCTTCGGGTCGAGCACGGTCTTGGCTAGCATGACGGTCATCGGCCAAGAGTTGACTTTGGGAGGCACCCACGCATGAGCGGGGCAGTTTGAAATGCGCAGGCGCGACCACCATCTTCCGGAGCCAAGCAGGCCACCACTGGAGCGTTTCACTGTGGGGCCGGAGAAGCACGATGAGGCGTCTGGCCCCTACGTGCCCAATCACTTTTCGGCCGCTGAGCGAGGATGGAATCTCTTCTTGGCAGCATGTCTTCTCATCTATGGCGTGTTGAGCTTGTACATAGACGACCTCTATTTGCGCGGGCGGTACACACGAGGCTTCCATCTCCACGGAACAGCCGCTTGGCTGATGGTTGGGGCATTTGTGATGGCTGCGGCCGTCATGCTCGCGCTGGTCATCGATCACTACGACCGTAGGAACAACGAGCACCACTACTATTGGTTTAAGAAGGGCGCATCATTTGTGGGGTGGGCACTTTTCGCATCTGCCCTGATATGGAACCTGGTGTTCGGTTCACCGGGCAGGTAATCGCGGCATCGCGTGTTGAATGTCCGCTGCGGGCCCGACGCGGACTGCGGGCATGCGCCAGTTCAGTCTGTATGTGTCTGACCGCAGATGCCAATTTTTCTCAGAAATCAAATTCGACGATCGTTCCGGGCACTTGCTTATGAATGCCACGATGCCCATATACCGTCAGGGCCTCTTTTAGAACTTTGAGAACGTCACAATTCGATGCGTCATCGAATTGTGAGGCATCAAGCTCAACGAGCCGCCAGACCAGTATGGTGGGCGTGCCATCAGGGGCGAAGAGCTTCGTGTTTGCTCGATCAATGGTCGCAACTAGCCGTCGCTCTTGCCAGATCAGGACACAAGTCTTTCCGTTGGTTGGCTCTGGGCGCCCACTTGGTCCAACCGTCTCGACAGACTTCACAGGGATAAAGTAAGCGCCCCTCCCACGATCCACAGTCCAGGCGTGCACAAAGACAGATGGGCGTCCATTCCGCCAGCGAAATGGACTGAACTCGCGGAAAAGCTCGTCTAGTCTATAGGTGGAGATGTCCTGCTGGGAGACCAGTTCGTTAACAAATCCCATGACTGCCTTTCAAGAGGGCGAGCAGTTCGCTTGCAGAGCGTTGGGTCTGCATCAGGAGCTTCCGCTTCTGGCCGATTGTGGCAGTCTAGTTGTGACCAAGACGCTTGGTCACGCTCAAGCCAATTTGTCACCCGAAACGTCGGCGACGTGCGACAGATCGCAGGCCCGCCGAGCCACTGAAGCCGATCCACGTTGATCGCGGCAGTCTGTCCTCTCGCCCCTTCGATTGTCAGACGCAGTGCTTCTACCTACGATGCACCGATGACCTATCCCGTCGAAGGCGGATGCGATTGCCGCTACATCCGTTACCGCCTGGCCACGCCGCCGATGATCGTGCACTGCTGCCATTGCCGGTGGTGCCAGCGCGAGTCCGGGACTGCGTTTGCGCTCAATGCGATGTACGAGTCCGATCGGGTGGAGCACCTTGCCGGTGAGCCCGAGGTGGTGGACACGCCTTCGGCGAGCGGGGTGGGCCAGCGGATTGCCCGGTGCCCGACATGCCGAGTGGCGCTCTGGAGCCACTACGCGGGCTCGGGCCCGGTGACGCGGTTCGTGCGTGTCGGCACGCTCGACAACCCGGACCTGATGCCGCCGGACGTGCACATCTTCACCCGCTCCAAACAGCCGTGGGTGGTGATTCCCGCGGGTGCGCTTGCGTTCGAGGCGTTCTACGAGCGCGAGGCCGTGTGGTCTGCGCAGGCGTTGGCGAGGCGGCGTGAGCTCCTGCCGCAGATCGAGGCCTACCTCGCCGGGCGACGCTGAGGCGCGGCGCCCCCAAAGAAGAAAGCCCCGCATTCGCGGGGATTTCTTTCAACGCAAGGCTGCGCGCATCAAGCCAGCATGTCGGCCCAGATGTTCTTTGCCCAGCCCATGGCGTAAGCGCCTTCGAGCTCGCTGGCCGCGGTGGAGAGACCGCCCGAGCCGGGCACCGTCAGCATGGTTTTCTGCGCGGCGTCGTAGCGGTGCACGCTGGCCACGTGCACCACGTCCTTGGCGGTGACGAAGCTGTAGCAGGTGTTGGCGTACAGCGGCAGTTGCGGCGGCTCTTTGCCTTGCAGCAGCGAGACGACGGCGGCGGCGCAGGTCTTGCCGTGCTGGTTGGCCATGTGGCCGGACTTGGGCATGGCCGGGGCGATCTGGATCGCGTCGCCGATGACGTGGATGTTCTTCGCGGCCTTCGATTCGAAGGTGAGGAAGTCGACCTCGCACCAGCGGGCGTTGGCGGTGGCCAGGCCGCTCTTGGTGGCGATGGCGCCGGCGCGCATGTTGGGCAGCACGTTGGCCACGCCGGCCTTGAAGTCGTCGTTGAACTCGAACTTCAGGGTGTTGGTGGTGTGGTCCACGTCCACCACCTTGTGCTTGGGGCGGTACTCGATGAGGCCCTTGTAGTGCTCGTCCCAGGCCTTCATGAACAGGCCCTTCTTCGACGTGATGTCGTCGTTGGCGTCGAAGATGATGACCTTGCTCTTGGGCTTGGTGACCTTGAAGTAGCTGGCCACCATGCACGCGCGTTCGTACGGGCCGGGCGGGCAGCGGTACGGGGCGAGCGGGATGGAGAGCGCGTAGGTGCCGCCGTCGGGCAGGGCTTTGAGCTGTTCGTGCAGCATGGCCGTTTGCGGGCCGGCCTTCCAGGCGTGCAGCACCTTGTCTTGCGCGCCGGGCTTGTTCAGGCCGGGGATGGTGTCGAGCATGAAGTCGATACCGGGCGAGAGGATGAGCCGGTCGTAGGGCAGGGTGGCGCCGCTGGCCAGCTTCACGGTGCGCTTGTCGGCGTCGATGCTGTCGACCATGTCACGCACGACCTTCACGCCGTGGTTGCGGCCCAGGGTGTCGTAGGGCACGGTGATGTCGGCCAGCGTCTTGTGGCCGCCCACCACCAGGTTGCTCAGCGGGCACGACACGAAGCTGGCGTTGGGCTCGACGAGCGTCACGTCCACGCCACCTTCGGAGAACAGGCGCACGTATTTGGCGGCGGTGGCGCCGCCGTAGCCGCCCCCCACCACCACCACCTTGGGCTTGCTGCCGCCCATGCTGGCGCAACCACCGAGCAGGCCCAGGCCCGCCACCGCCGAGCCCGCGCCCAGCGTCTGTACGAATTGACGACGTTTCATGGTGGGGCTCCTTATCTCTTCTGGGCCGCGAAGTAGGCGGCGATCTGGGCGAGCTGTTCGTCGCTGTAGCCCTTGGCGAGCTGGTGCATGATGGTCGCGGGCCGCTGGCCGTTCTTGAAGGCCAGCAACTGCTGCTGCAGTTCGTTCTTGTCGCGGCCGGCCAGGCCGATCATCCCCGGCTCGGCGCGGCCGTTGGTGCCGTGGCAGTTGGCGCAGGCCGCGGCCCACACCTTGATCTGATCGACCTGGGCCTGGGCGCCGGCTGTGGTGGCCAATAGCGCCGCGGCGGCCAGCCATCTCCTCGTGTTTTTCATCGTTTTCTCCGGTTGCGGGTGGGGGTATGTGCCTCCAAAACTGTAGCAGTCCCGGGGCGGCGCTCTGTGGGCCGGTCCATTGGAAAGCGAGCGGCGGAGAAATGCATCAAGGGTTTTTACCCATCCGAATATCAGTACGTAACGATATAGTCCCGCCGTCGGATTCTTTGCAGGGGCACCGCCGTGTCGGACGCGCTTCATCACACCATCGGCCGGGTGCTGCCCGCGCCGGAAAACCACCTCGGTGCCGAGCAACTCGAGCAGGCGCGCAAGGCGCGCCGCAGTTTCATGGGCAAGGCCCTCGCCATGGGTGCGGGCGCCATCGCCGCCACGCAAGCCCCGCGCGCCCGCGCGGCCGAGGGCGACCCGGCAATCCTGGACATGCCCGAACACACGCGCGGCCTGGGCCGCCCCGTGGCCGACCCGGCCTACGGCCAGCCCAGCAAGTGGGAGGCGAACCTGCAGCGCCGCCAGAGCCCGGGCCTCACGCGCGTGCCGCAGGCCTCGGTGAGCTTCGCGCCGCTGCAGGGCCTGTTCGGGATGATCACGCCCAGCGGCCTGCACTTCGAGCGCCACCACCAGGGCTGGTGGGACGTGGACCCTTCGAAGCACCGCCTGATGGTGCACGGCCTGGTGAAGCGCTCGCGCGTGTTCACCATGGACGAGTTGATGCGACTGCCCAGCGTCTCGCGCATCCACTTCATCGAATGCGGCGCGAACAGCGCGCCCGAGTGGGGCAACGTGGCCCTTCCCACCGTGCAATACACGCACGGCATGGTGAGCTGCTCCGAGTTCACCGGTGTGCGCCTGTCCACCCTGCTCGAGATGTGCGGCGTCGACAAGAAGCTCGGCAAGTACGTGCTGGCCGAGGGCGCCGACGGTTCCTCGATGACGCGAACCATCGACATGGAACGCGCCATGGACGATTGCATCGTGGCCTGGGGTATGAACGGCGAGATGCTGCGCCCCGAGAACGGCTACCCGCTGCGCCTGGTGGTGCCTGGCATTCAGGGCGTGAGCTGGGTGAAGTACCTGCGCCGCCTGGAGGTGGGCGACCAGAAGTGGGCCACCAAGGACGAGTCGATCCACTACATCGACCTCATGCCCGACGGCACGCACCGCCAGTACACCGGCATTCAGGAGTGCAAGAGCGTGATCACCACGCCCTCGGGCGGGCAGATGCTGCTCGACAAGGGCTACTACAACGTGAGCGGCCTCGCGTGGTCGGGCCGTGGCACGGTCAAGCGCGTGGACGTGAGCTTCGACGGTGGCCGCAACTGGCGCACCGCACGGCTGGAAGGCCCTGTGCTGGACAAGGCGCTCACGCGCTTCAACATCGACTGGGTGTGGGACGGCAAGCCCGTGATCCTGCAGAGCCGCGCGATCGACAGCACGGGCTACGTGCAGCCCAAGATCAACCAGTTGCGCGCGGTGCGCGGCACGCGCTCGATCTACCACCAGAACGCCATCCAGTCGTGGCGCGTCGCCGAGAGCGGCGAAGTCTTCAACGTGCAGGTGTACTGATGGTGGCCGCGATGCGATCCCTCGTGATGCTTTCGCTGGCGCTTCTGGCCGGCACCGCCTTCGCCCAGGACAAGCCCTGGCAATCCATCGGCCGCGAGGCCACGCCGGCCGAGATCAGGGCCTGGGACATCGACGTGCGGCCCGACTTCAAGGGCCTGCCCAAGGGCGCGGGCAGCGTGAAGCTGGGCGAGCAGGTGTGGGACGCGCAGTGCGCGTCGTGCCATGGCAGCTTCGGCGAATCGAACGAGGTGTTCACGCCCATCGTGGGCGGCACCACCGCGGCCGACATCGCGCGCGGCCGCGTGAAGAACCTGGAGCCGGGCAACATCTTCCCGCAGCGCACCACGCTCATGAAGGTGGCCACCGTCTCCACGCTGTGGGACTACATCAACCGCGCCATGCCCTGGAATGCGCCCAAGACGCTCAAGACCGAGGAGGTCTATGGCGTGCTCGCGTACATCCTGTACCTGGGCAACATCGTGCCGGCCGATTACACGCTGTCGGACCAGAACATCGCCGAGGTGCAGCAACGCATGCCCAACCGCAACGGCATGGTGTTCCACGAGCCGCTGTGGAAGGTGGGCAGCCAGGGCGACACGAAGAACGTGGCCTGCATGAAGGATTGCCCCACCGAGGCGCAGATCCGGTCGGCGTTGCCCGACTTCGCGCGCGATGCGCACGGCAACGTGCAGGAGCAGAACCGCGTGGTGGGCCCGGTGCGCGGCGCCGACACCACCAAACCGCCCATCCAAGGCCTGGTGGGCAGCGCGCCCGTGCCGGCCGCCGTGGTGGTGGCCGCGGCACCGCCGGCCGCCACGCCCGCCAACAATGGCGGGCCGGATGTGAAGGCCCTGCTGGCCAGCAACAGCTGCACCGCCTGCCACGGCGTGAGCAACAGGATCGTGGGCCCGGGCTTCACCGAGATCCTGGCGAAACACAAGGGCCGTGCCGACCTGGAGGCCTACCTCACCGGCAAGATCAAGGGCGGCAGCAGCGGCGTGTTCGGTGCCGTGCCCATGCCGCCGCAACCCCAGCTCAAGGACGCCGATGCCCAGGCCATCGCGCGCTGGATCGCGGCTGGTCCGAAATGAATTCCAAATATGCGCAACTAATGGTTTTTCCCCTGACCATCGCGGCGCGCGCCCTGCAAGCTATGGCCATTCGCACCAGGCCGTTGTTCCGGGGGGTGTCTGCCCCATGAAAACACGATCGATACACTCGCCCCTCGACCCGAATCTGCACAGGAGTTCACGATGAACCACACCCGCCGAGACGCCCTCAAGACCACCGGTGCGTTTGCCACCCTGGTGTCCATGGGCATCGTCACCCAAAGCCAGGCCCACGCCGCGCTGGAACGCGCGAGCTTCGAGGTGAAGACGCTCGCCGACGCGCTCAAGGCCATCGGTGGCACGCCCGCCACCAGCGACCAGATCAGCGTGGTGGCGCCCGACATCGCCGAGAACGGCGCTGTGGTGCCCATCGGTGCCGCGAGCAAGCTGCCCAACACCACCGACATCTTCCTCATCGTCGAGAAGAACCCGATGCCGCTGGCCGCGGGCTTCACCATTCCCGCCGGCACGGCGGCCGAGGTGTCCACCCGCCTGAAGATGGGCCAGAGCTCCAACGTGATGGCCGTGGTCAAGGCCGACGGCAAGCTGTACTCGGCGACCAAGGAAACCAAGGTCACGCTGGGCGGCTGCGGTGGCTGATCGGCCCCTTCAACGACGAATCAACGAACACACAGGAGCCCCACATGGCTGATCCGATGCGCATCCGTGCCGCCGTTGCCGACGGCGAAACCACCGTCCGCGTGCTCATGTCGCACGTCATGGAACCCGGCACCCGCCGCGACAGCGCCGGCAACCTCATTCCCGGTCACTTCATCCGCGAGGTCGAGTGCACGCATAACGGCAAGGTGGTGCTGCAGGGGCAGTTCACCGGTGCCGTGGCCCAGAACCCCTTCCTGTCCTTCAAGTTCAAGGGCGGCGCCAAGGGCGACAAGGTCGTCGTGAAATGGAGCGACAACAAAGGAGATTCGCGCACCGACGAAGCGAGCATCGCGTAAGTTCCGCCCCCAAAACAACACGAGGAGACACCCCATGAATCGCAACGCTTCCCGCGTGGTCATCGCGCTCGCCGGGCTGCTGGCGGCCGTGGCCGTGCACGCGCAATCGTCCACGGCCGAAGGCATCGCCAAGTACCGCGAGATGCTGCAGGACGGCAACCCCGCCGAGCTGTTCGAGATGAAGGGCGAAGAGCTCTGGAAGCAGAAACGCGGGCCGAAGAACGCGTCGCTGGAGCAATGCGATCTGGGCAAGGGGCCGGGTGTCATCAAGGGCGTGTTCGTGGAGCTGCCGCGCCACTTCAAGGACACCAACCGCGTGCAGGACCTGGAGTCGCGCATCGTCACCTGCATGGAGACGCTGCAGGGTTTCAACGCCGAAGAGATCGCCAAGACGCCGTTCAACCGCGGCGAGATGGCCAACGTGACGGCGCTGGCCACCTATGTGGCCACGGCCTCCAAGGGCATGAAGTTCAAGCTGTCGCAATCGCACGCGCAGGAAAAGCTGATGTACGAAACGGGCAAGCGCCTGTTCTTCACGCGCGGCGGCACGCACGATTTCTCGTGTGCCTCCTGCCACGGCGAGAGCGACAAACGCATCCGCCTGCAGGACCTGCCCAACCTCACGAAGAACCCGGGCGACGGCATCGGCTTCGCGGCCTGGCCCGCGTACCGCGTGTCCAACGCGCAGATGTGGGGCATGCAACTGCGCCTGAACGACTGTTTCCGCCAGATGCGCTGGCCCGAGCCCAAGTTCGGCAGCGACGCCACCATCGCGCTCAGCGTGTACATGGGCGTCAACGCCAAGGGCGCCGAGTCGATCGTGCCGGCCATCAAGCGCTGAAGAGGAGCCCACCATGAACCGCAAGACCCTTCTCGCGCTCGCTCCGTTGTCCTTCCTGCTCGCGGCGTGCTCCCTGCCGCCGTCGCAAGCCGACGTGGAAAAGGCCACAGCCGACATGCTCAAGACTTCGTTCCAGGCGCGCGGCATCGCCACGCTGGATCGGTTGGACCAGGACCAGGCCAACGCGTCCTGCCTCCAGGCCGACGTCTCCGGCAAACCGCTTGACGAGAAGCTCGCCAAGGCGATCGAGGAAGCCAACCTGAAGACGGTGAAGTGGCCGTCGGACGGCAAGTTCCTGGGCGACTGGAAACAGGGCGAGACCATCGCGCAAAGCGGCCGTGGCCTCACCTGGACGGACCAGGCCAACCAGGCCAACGGTGGCAATTGCTACAACTGCCACCAGATCAGCAAGGAAGAGATCTCCTTCGGCACGCTGGGCCCCAGCCTCTACAACTACGGCAAGCTGCGCGGCGTGAGCGACCCGAACGCCGCGGGTTCCAAGCCCATCGTCGAGTACACCTGGGGCAAGCTCTACAACGCGCGCGCGTACAACGCCTGCTCGCAGATGCCGCGCGCCGGGCACAAGGGCATCCTGAACGAACAGCAGCTCAAGCACGTGATGGCGCTGTTGCTCGACCCGGACTCGCCCGTCAACAAATGAGCCTGAGTCGACGCGAATTCCTGCAGTTGCTGGCCGCTGCGGGCGCCGCAGGCATGGCCATCGACCACCGCGACGCGCTCGCGGCCACGGCCGGTGCCGGTGAGCGCCTGTACGACGTGCCTGCGTTCGGCAACGTGAGCTTCCTGCACTTCACCGATTGCCACGCGCAACTCACGCCGGTGTACTTCCGCGAACCCAGCATGAACCTGGGCGTGGGCGATGCGCGCGGCAAGGCGCCGCACCTGGTGGGCGAAGCGCTGCTCAAGCATTTCGGTATCCGGCCCGGTTCGGCGCAGGCGCACGCGTTCAACTACCTCGATTTCACGCAGGCCGCCAAAACCTACGGCAAGGTGGGCGGCTTCGCGCACCTGGCCACGCTGGTGAAGCAACTGCGGGCCGGCCGCCCGCACGCCTGGCTGCTCGACGGGGGCGACACCTGGCAAGGCTCGGCCACGTCGCTGTGGACCAACGGGCAGGACATGGTCGACGCCTGCAAGAAGCTGGGCGTGAACATCATGACCCCGCACTGGGAGTTCACCTTCGGCGCGAAGCGCGTGCAGGAAATCGTCGAGAAAGATTTCAAAGGCCACATCGAATTCCTGGCCCACAACGTGAAGACGACGGACTTCGAGGACCTGGTCTTCAAGCCTTACACGATTCGCGAGATGAATGGCGTGCCGGTCGCCGTCATCGGCCAGGCCTTCCCCTACACGCCCATCGCCAACCCGCGCTACATGGTGCCCGACTGGACCTTCGGCATTCAGGAAGAGCACCTGCAGAAGATGGTGGACGAGGTGCGGGGCAAGGGCGCCCAGGTGGTGGTGCTGCTCTCGCACAACGGCATGGACGTGGACTTGAAGCTCGCATCGCGCGTGAGCGGCATCGACGCGATCCTGGGAGGCCACACGCACGACGGCATGCCCGCGCCCACGGTGGTGAAGAACCCGGGCGGCCAGACGCTGGTGACCAACGCCGGCTCCAACACCAAGTTCCTCGGCGTGCTCGATTTCGACGTGCGCGGCGGCAAGGTGCAGGGCCACCAGTACCGGCTGATGCCCATCTTCGCCAACCTGCTGCCGGCCGACGCCGACATGCAGGCGCACATCGACGGCGTGCGCGCGCCATACAAGGCAAAGCTCGAGGAGAAGCTCGCCGTCACGCAGGACCTGCTGTACCGACGCGGCAACTTCAACGGCTCGTGGGACCAGGTCATCTGCGAGGCGCTGATGGAGGTGAAGGGCGCGGATCTGTCGTTCTCGCCGGGAGTGCGCTGGGGCACCTCGCTGCTGCCGGGCAGCACCATCACCATGGAACACCTGATGGACCAGACGGCCATCACCTATCCCGCGACCACGCTCAACGAATTCACCGGCACGCAGATCAAGGAGATCCTGGAAGACGTGGCCGACAACATCTTCAACCCCGACCCGTACTACCAGCAGGGTGGCGACATGGTGCGCGTGGGCGGCTTGCAGTACAACATCGCACCCAACGAACGCATGGGCGCGCGCATCCAGAACATGACGCTCAAGGGCAAGGCCCTGGAAGCGGACAAGAAGTACAAGGTGGCGGGCTGGGCCTCGGTGCAGGAGAACGCGAAGGGCGAGCCGGTGTGGGACGTCGTCGCCACGCACCTGCGCAGCAAGAAGGTCATCAAGGGCGTGAAAGTGAACACGCCGCGCATCGTCGGCATGGCGGGCAACCCCGGCATGGTGGGCTGAGCGCAGCAAGAAAAAAGCCACCGCCCGTGAGGGCGGTGGCTGTCAATACCTTGGAGAGAGAGCGGGGCCGCAAGGCCCCGTTGTCACGATCAGAAGTCGTGGCGCACGCCGACGGCGTACAGGCGACGCTCGGCGATTTCGGTGCCGGCACCGTTCTCGGCGTCACCGGTCATGTAGGCACCGTACAGGCGGGTGCGCTTGGACAGGCTGTAGGTCGCGCCCAGGGCGAGGCCCTTGGACTTGGCGGAATCCACACCGGCGTTTTCGGACTTGTTGTAGGCGTAGGCCACGGAGAAGTCCCACGCGCCCATGGGCATGTTGGCGCCGATCACGAAGCCGTCCGACTCCAGCATGCCCGACTCGGCCATGTTGTAGCCGCCCGAGATGCGGAAGGTGCCGAAGTTGTAGGCGGCAGCGAGGGTGGTGTACTCGCGCTTGGCGGCGGACACTTCGTTGTCCTGCTCCTGGTAGCCCAGGCCGACGTCCAGGCCGCCGGCGCGGTAGCGCACGTTCATGGCCGTCACGTCACGGCTCTGCGCGGCGTTTTCGTCGAGGCCGTAGCTCACGCCACCGGTGAAGCCGCCGAAGCTGGGCGACTCGTAGCGGATCTGGTTGCTGGCGCGCGACGAGTAGTCGGCCACGTGGCCCACGGCCACACCACCGACGTTGTTCGTGTAGGCGATCTTGGTGGGCGTGAACTCCGAATCCCACAGCGCGCTGCTCACGGTGATGTCGCGGATGTCGTCGAAAGCGGTGTCGTGGCGACCCAGCTTGACGGTACCGAAACCACCTTGCAGGCCCACGATGGACATGCGGCCGAAGTTGAAGCCGGCGGCCGTGCCGTCGTCGACCTTCAGTTCGCCTTCGAGCTGGAAGATGGCCTTGAGACCGCCACCGAGGTCTTCGGTGCCGCGGAAGCCCAGGCGGCTGGTGCTCAGCAGGCCGCTTTCCAGTTGCGTGGTGCTTTGGGCCGTGGCCGGGGCGCCGGCCTTGTTGGCGCCGACGGATGCGTCAAGGCGGCCGTAAATGGTGACGCTGGATTGCGCCATGGCGGCGCCGCTGATGGTGGCCAGGGTGGCCAGAGCAATCAGGCTCTTTTTCATGGAATGTGCTCCGATAAGGGTCATCGGGCCTTCGTGTGGCCCGTGCCTCCCGCACCGTGCGGGACGACCGGCGTATTCCATGCGCCCAAGATAACCGTCTGATTACATCGGTAAGGGTTGGTCCTCTTTACAACAGAGCCCTGACGATTACCGAGGGATTACGGTGAATGTCATTTTCGTGTGCGCAAGTTGCTATCGAACATGTAGCGAAAGCGGTCAGGGTTTGCGGGGCGATGGGGGTGCCGTGGCCTTGATGCGGTAGTCGCACGGGTCCTGCGCGTTGCGCTCGCCCGGTTCGATCAGGGGGATGACTGCGGCAGCCGGCCCCGCGGCCGCGCCCAGGGCCACCGCACCCAGCACACGCGCCACCAGGCGACGCGGCTCGATGCCGATATCGGGATTGCCGAAGGTGCCATTCACGGTGATCGGGGTGCGCAAGGAGATCAGCGACCAGTCCTTGGGTTGTGTGCCCAGGCGCAGCGCCAGCGTCTCGTCCTTCAGGTTGATGTGGCCGCCGATGCGCACCGTGCTGTCGCGGTTGTCGATCACCGCCAGCCGGGGCTCCACCCGGCCATCGCGGCTCTCGAGATCGAAGCGGGCACAGCGCAGTGGCAGCGGACGATCGCCCGTGATCAACACGCCCAGGGCCTGCGCCAGATCAAGCCCCATCGCCTCGGTGACGAGGTGCGACAAGGTGCCGTCGCGCACCTGCACGCCCACCGGGCCATCGAGGGAACCCAGGATCTCGGCCGTGGAGCGGCCGGCGCCGCGCACGTCGACCTGGGCGGACAGCACCCCCGTGATGTACGACGCCACGCCCGCTGAACCACCACCCTGGCGGGCGGTTTCGCGCGCCTTCTTCAAGGCTTTCGAAGCGGTCTCGGGCGGCGCGGGTGCGTCGGAGGTATCGCGACGCAGGCCGCGCATCCAGCCCGCGATGTCCACGTTCGCGATGTCGAGTCGCGCCTGCCACTGCGCCGGCTCGGCGCGGGCGTCGAGCTGCGTGCGACCGGCGAAGCGGCCACCCGATACCACCGCGTGCAGGTCCTCCAGGCGCAGCACGCCCCCGTTCAGGTGGATGTGGGTCTTGAAGGCACGCAGCGGCGCGACGGCGGTGGTGCCGAAGTCGAGCTCATCGACCGCCATGCGCACGTCGGCGTCCATGACCTTCAACGAAGGCAGATCGAAACGGCGCTGGGGCAGCACGCGGCCCGCGGGTGCGGGTTGCTTCGCGGTGCCGCCATCACCGCCCACCGCCGGCCCCAGGTCGGCCAGGGCCAGCCGGGGGCCGTGCAGTTCGCCGGTGAGGCGGCGTGGGCTGGTTCGCTGGTGGAAGGCGAGCTCTCCCGCCAAGCGGCTGGTGCCCACGGTGGCGCGCGAGGTCTGCAGGCGCCACACACCGGCGTCGTGCTCGAGCCGCCCGCGCAGATCGAAGGGCGGGGTCTGCGGCAGGGTGATGCCCAAGGGGCGGCCCACCTCCGCGAGCGAACGCCCCTGCAACTCGAGCGCGCCGTCCAGGCGCGGGGTGCCCAGCAGCGCCGCGGCCTGGCCATCGAACAGCAAACGCGCCGCGGCCACCGTGCCCTCGATGCGCATCGGCACCCAGGGCGCATCGGGCGAGATCTCGGGGTCGTGCAGCAGGGGCAGGGTGCCGCCGGTGCGCACCTGCAGCTTCAGGGGAATCGCCTTGTAGCGCCCGGCGAACGTGGCCTCGTAGCCCGCTTCGCCGCTCTGCAAGGCTTCGCCTTCGCGGCCACGCACACCGATGTCGAGATCGACGTCCTGCACCGCGTCCTTCCACGCGATGGCGCCTTGCCCAACCACGAGTGAACCGAAACGCGGCAACTGGCCGAGCGGGTCCTGGTCTTCTTGCGGAGGAACTGGCTTGTCCTGTGGGCCAAGGGCCCAGTTGGCGTCGCCCCCGGCCTGGCGGATCAGGTGCGCATCGAGCCCATCGGCCTGCAGCAACACGAGGCGCAGGCGTTCGCCGCCGCGTTGCCAGCGCCAGATGTCACCCCAGCGCCAGACCACCCGGACCGCACGCGCATCGAGCAGATGCGGCGCGCCGAAGCGGGGGTTGGAGCCGATCCGCAGGTGCTCCACCTCGATGCGGGGACGCCAGAGCAGGTGCAGGCGGAACCGGCCATCCATCTGCACCGGCGCGGCGGTGGCGCGTGTGGCGGCGTTCTGTATCGGCTGGCGCAGCATCGGCCAGCCACTGATCTCCGCCCACGCGACAGCGATCCCGAGCAGGGCGATCAGAGCGCCAAGGCGCCAGAAGATGCGAGCGCGCCGGGTCATGCGGGATCCTCCGTACCGCTGGCTGGACAGCTGTTAGATGGATCGGGCCCGGCTGCGATCGTTCGGGTAACGAGTGGCAAGCGCTGCAAACAAAAAGCCCTTGATCCCGGGCGGGATCAAGGGCTTTCATCTGGTGCCGGAGAGAGGAGTCGAACCCCCGACCTTCTCATTACGAATGAGCTGCTCTACCAACTGAGCTACACCGGCGAAGTCGGCGATTATAGCCAGCGAGGGCGGGCGATCAGCCCTCGCGGTGGTAGGCGGTGATGCGGTCGACCTCGTTACGGCTGCCCAGGACGACGCTCACGCGCTCGTGCAGTTTGCCCGGCGTGATGTCGAGGATGCGCTCGCGCCCGTTGGTGGCGGCGCCACCGGCCTGCTCGATCAGCCAGCTCATGGGGTTGGCCTCGTACATCAGGCGCAGCTTGCCGGGCTTGTCGGGTTCGCGCTTGTCCCAGGGGTACATGAACACGCCGCCACGCGTGAGGATGCGGTGCACGTCGGCCACCATGCTGGCGATCCAGCGCATGTTGAAGTCCTTGCCGCGCGGGCCTTCCTTGCCTTGCAGGCATTCGTCGATGTAGCGCTTCACCGGGGCGTCCCAGTGGCGCATGTTGCTCATGTTGATCGCGAATTCCTTGGTGTCGGCAGGGATCTGCACGTCCTCCTGCGTGAGCACGAAGGAACCCTGCTCGCGGTCGAGCGTGAACATGGCCACGCCGTCGCCCACGGTGAGCACCAGCGTGGTCTGGGGGCCGTAGACGCAGTAGCCCGCGGCCACCTGCTTGTGGCCGGGCTGCAGGAAGTCGGCCTCGCTCACGCCGGCGCCGCTGCCTTCCACTTTCTTGAGCACGCTGAAAATGGTGCCGATGCTCACGTTGACGTCGATGTTCGACGAACCGTCGAGCGGGTCGAACAGCAGCAGGTATTCACCCTGCGGATAGCGGTTGGGCACCACGTAGATGCTGTCCATTTCCTCGCTGGCCATGGCCGCGAGGTGGCCGCCCCATTCGTTGGCCTCGATCAGCACCTCGTTGGCGATGATGTCGAGCTTCTTCTGCACCTCGCCCTGCACGTTTTCGCTGTCGGCGCTGCCGAGCACGCCGCCAAGCGCGCCCTTGTTCACCGCGTGGCTGATGCTCTTGCAGGAGCGCGCCACCACCTCGAGCAGCAGGCGCAGTTGCGAGGGGATGTGGCCGTCGACGCGTTGCTTTTCGACGAGGTAGCGGGTGAGGGAGATGCGTTGGCTCATGTTCAGTCTTCCGAAAGTGCGCGGGTGATCACCTCGCGCACGTCGTTGCTCAGCTCGGTTTGTGCGGCCACGCGCGCGATGGCTTCGCGTGCGGCACCGCGGTAGGGTTCGGCGAGTTTCTTCCAGCGATCAAGCGCACGCGCCAGGCGGGCGGCCACCTGCGGGTTGAAGCGGTCGATCTCGATGACGCGGTCGCTCCAGAAGACGTAGCCCGCGGCGTCGGCGCGGTGGAAGCCGCCCGGGTTGGCGTTGCAGTAGCTGAAGATCACGCTGCGCGCGCGGTTGGGGTTGCGCAACTGGAAATCGGGGTGGGCCATGAGCTGGCGCACCGCGGGCAGCACGTTGCCGCCGCGGTCGGGCGCACCCGCCTGCAGCGCAAACCACTTGTCCAGCACCAGGGCCTCGTCGCGGAACATGGCGTGAAAGCGTGGCAGCGCTTCGCGCGCGAGCGCGTGGTCGCTCACCACCAGGGCCGACAGCGCATTGAAGCGGTCGGTCATGTTGCCCGCGTCCTTGAAGCGCTGGTAGGCCTTGCCGGGCCACACCGGGTCGCCCGAAGCGCGTGCTTCCAGGCAGAGCATGGTGAGCGCCATGCCGGCCAGGGCGCGGCGGCCCGAACCCAGCGGGTCGGGGCGGTAGGCGCCGTTGTCGCGGTGCTGCTCCCAGGCCCAGACCCAGTCGGCGTGCAGGGCCTGCGCAAGCTGTTCGCGCATGGCCTCGCGCACCGCGTGCACGCGCTGCGGGTCCACCACGTCGAGCTGCTCGGCGATGTAGGTTTCGCTCGGCAGGGTGAGCGTGAGCTCCTTGAAGGCGGCGTCCAGCGTGTCGTGGCGCAGCACGGCGCGCATGGCCTCGATGAAAGCCGCGTCGAGCGGTTGCTCCACGGGGCCGCTGGCGCGCACCGCGGCGAGCGCGCGGCGCAACGCCAGGCGCTGGCCCGCTTCCCAGCGGTTGAAGGGGTCGCTGTCGTGCGCGAGCAGGGTGAGCAACTGCGCGTCGGTGTCGTCGTACGCCAGCACCACGGGCGCCGAGAAGCCGCGCAGCAGCGAGGGCACGGGCTCGCTGGCGATGCCGTCGAACACCATGGTCTGGCTGGCTTCGGTCAGCACGACGAGGCGCTGTTCGGCGGGCAGTGGCAGTTCGCGGCCATTGGCGTCGAGCAGGCCCAGCGCCACGGGGATGAGGAAGGGCTGCTTGACCGCCTGGCCCGGCGTGGGCGCGCAGTGCTGGCTCAGCGTGAGCGTGTAGCGCTGCGCGGCGGCGTCGTAGTGGCCTTCGGCTCGCACGCGCGGCGTGCCGGCCTGGCTGTACCAGCGCTTGAACACGTCGAGCCGGCGCGCCAGCGGGCTGTCGGGGTTGGCGTCGGCGACGGCCTGGGCGAAGTCGTCGCAGGTGACGGCCTGGCCGTCGTGGCGCTCGAAGTACAGCTTCATGCCGCGCGCGAAGCCTTCACGGCCCACCAGGGTCTGCATCATGCGCACGACCTCGGCGCCTTTTTCGTAGACCGTGACCGTGTAGAAGTTGTTGATTTCGACGTAGCTGTCGGGCCGCACCGGGTGCGCCATGGGGCCGGCGTCTTCGGGGAACTGCGCGGTGCGCAGCACGCGCACGTCCTCGATGCGCTTGACCGCGCGCGCCGACGGGTCGGCGCACAGGTCCATGCTGAACTCCTGGTCGCGGAAGACGGTGAGGCCTTCCTTGAGCGAGAGCTGGAACCAGTCGCGGCAGGTGACGCGGTTGCCCGTCCAGTTGTGGAAGTACTCGTGGCCCACCACCGATTCGATGTTGGCGAAGTCGGTGTCGGTGGCGGTGGCGCTGTTGGCCAGCACGTACTTGGTGTTGAAGATGTTGAGGCCCTTGTTCTCCATCGCGCCCATGTTGAAGTCGCTGGTGGCGACGATCATGAAACGCTCGAGATCGAGCGGCAGGCCGAAGCGGGCTTCGTCCCACGCCACGCTGGCAATGAGCGACTGCATGGCGTGCTCGGTCTTGTCCATGTCGCCGCGGCGCACGAACACCTGCAGCAGGTGCTCCTTGCCCGAGCGCGAGACGATGCGCTGCTCGCGCGCGACCAGGTTGCCCGCCACCAGTGCGAACAGGTAGCTGGGCTTGCGGTGCGGGTCGACCCACTTCGCGAAGTGGCGGCCCTCGTTGCCCTGCCCTTCCAGGTCGCCCGAATCGACCAGATTGCCGTTGGACAGCAGCACCGGGTAGCGGGCCTTGTCGGCGCGCAGCGTCACGGTGTAGCTGGCCATCACGTCGGGCCGGTCGAGGAAGTAGGTGATGCGGCGAAAGCCTTCGGCTTCGCACTGCGTGAAGAAGGTGCCCTGGCTCACGTACAGCCCCATGAGCTGGCTGTTTTTCTCGGGCACGCAGGTGGTGAAGATCTCCAGCGTGAAAGGCGCTTCGCCGTGTTCTTCCAGGGTCGGCAGGTTGTCCAGCACGAGCTGGCCCGCATCCATCTTGAAGGAGCAGCCCGCCCCGTTGACGAGCACGCGCGCCAGGTTGAGCTCTTCGCCATCCAGGCGCAGCGGCTGCGCCTGCACCGCCGGATTGCGCCGCAGCGTCATGCGGTTGAGCACGCGCGTCTTGGCCGGGTCGAGGTCGAAGGTGAGTTCGACGGTGTCGATCCAGTAGGCCGGCGGGGCGTAGTCTTCACGGCGCACCACGGTGGTGGGGCCTTCACGCAGAGAGCTCATGGATCAGACCCCTTGTTTGAGCGAGGCTTCGATGAAGGGATCGAGGTCGCCGTCCAGCACCTTCTGCGTGGCGGAGATCTCGACGTTGGTGCGAAGGTCCTTGATGCGGCTGTTGTCCAGCACGTAGCTGCGGATCTGGTGGCCCCAGCCCACGTCCGTCTTGGTGTCTTCCAGCTTCTGCTGCTCTTCCATGCGCTTGCGCATCTCATGGTCGTACAGGCGCGAGCGCAGGCGTTTCCAGGCGACGTCGCGGTTGCTGTGCTGGCTGCGGCCATCCTGGCACTGCACCACGATGCCGGTGGGCAGGTGGGTCAGGCGCACGGCCGAATCGGTCTTGTTGATGTGCTGGCCACCGGCGCCGCTGGCGCGGTAGGTGTCCACGCGCACGTCGGCGGGGTTGATCTCGATCTCGATCGTGTCGTCGATCTCGGGGTACACGAAGACCGAGGCGAAGGACGTGTGGCGGCCGCCCGAGCTGTCGAACGGGCTCTTGCGCACCAGGCGGTGCACGCCCGTTTCGGTGCGCAGCAGGCCGAAGGCGTACTCGCCCTCCACCTTGATGGTGGCGCTCTTGATGCCGGCGGTGTCACCGGGGGTTTCGTCTTCCACCGTGGGCTTGAAGCCCTTGCGTTCGGCGTAGCGCAGGTACTGGCGCAGCAGCATGCTGGCCCAGTCGCAGGCCTCGGTGCCACCAGCACCGGCCTGGATGTCCAGGAAGCAGTTGAGCGGGTCGGCCGGGTTGTTGAACATGCGGCGGAACTCGAGCTTCTCCACCTCGGCCTGTACCTTGGCCGCTTCGGCTTCGATGGTGCGCAGGCCGGCGTGGTCGTCCTCCGCGGCCGACATCTCGAACAGCTCGGTGTTGTCGGCCAGCTCGCTGGCCAGGCGGTCCAGCACATGGACCACGTCCTCGAGCGACTTGCGCTCCTTGCTCAGTTCCTGCGCGCGTTTGGGGTTGTCCCAGACGGTGGGATCCTCGAGCGCGGACTCGACTTCCTTCAGCTTCGACGCTTTGGCGTCGTAGTCAAAGATACCTCCGCAACTCGACCACCCGCGTGCTGAGGTCTTCGAGCTGGCTCTGGATGGTGTTGATCTGTTCGGCGTCCATGGTGATTCCTGCGTTCTATCGGCGACAAAGGCGCGATTTTCGCACGCAGGCCCCCGGAGGCGGCCGGATTCAGAAACGGCCGTTGACACCCACCATGAAGGCCGCCGTGCCCAGCAATTGCACCTCGAACCCGAGGTTGCGGGTCAGCCGGTAGCCGACGGAGGGGATCACCACCGGGGCGAAGCCGCCCACGTTGAGCGGCACCTTGTCCTTGTACTTGCCCACGTAGCCGTAAATGATGCCGGCGCTCACCGTGGCATAGACGTTCGGCCAGTTGGGCAGCAGGCCGTCCCAGGTCTTGCCCATGTACGCATAGGCCGAGGGCTGGCCGAAGGAGTTGTTGAACAGCGCAAAGCCGCACAGTCGGTCGTCGGGCAGGCGACGGCTCAGGCTCACGAGGTAGACCTGCTTGTGCTCCTCGTCGAAGGACCAGTGGTGCGTGTACGGCGAGGCGAAGACCTCGTACCGGGCCTCGCCTTCGGGCAGCGGATCGTTCCAGCCGGGGCAGAGGTTGATGGCAAGCGCGGGACCCGCGCAGAGCAGGGCGGCCAGGGCGGCGGAGTGTCGGAGTGGCATCGGGGGAGTGTGCATCAGCGGTGTATCGGCCCGGCGCTTGGGATGCAACAGCCGGTGAATCAGGCCTTGTCCGACAGAAAGGCCTCGATCAATGCGGCAAGTTCCTGCGGGCGGTCGTGGTGCATCATGTGCCCGGCGTCGTCGATCACCGCGCGTTGCAACCGGGGCACGAAGGCGATGCGGGCCTGGAACTCGTCCAGCGTGTAGCGCCCTTTCCACCACAGGCCCAGGCTGTCGTCGCTGGCCACCACCGACAGCGTGGGGGCGGTGATGGCCTTGTAGACCTCGATCGCCTCTTCGGGGTGGAACAGCACCGCGTTCGTGACTTTGTGCGCCGGGTCGCCCAGGATGGCCCAGCGGCCGTCGGCGTCGGGCCGCGCCCATTGCCGGGCCAGCCAGTCGGCCTTGTCCTGTGGCAGGCGAGGGTTGGTTTTCATCAGGCGACGCGCCACGCCGCTGGCGTCTTCGTAGGTGCTCAGGTCCATCTCGCCCGCGCGGGCGAAGCGGATCTCGTCGAGCCATTGCGCATAGCGTTTGGGTGCTTGTGAAGGCTTGGACGCCGGCATGCCGAAGCCCTCGAGGTTGACCAGGCGGCGAATGCGCTGCGGCCGTGCACCGGCATAGAGCGTGGCCACGTGGCCACCCATGCTGTGCCCCACCAGATCCACCGGGCGCTCACCGAACAGGGCGTCGAGCAAGGCGTCGAGATCTCCCAGGTAGTCGGGGAACCAGTAGCTGTCGGGGGCGGCGCCGTCGAAGGTGGTGTCGCCATAGCCGCGCCAGTCGGGCGCGACGATGTGGCGCGACTCGCGCATCGCGTCCACCACGAACTGCCATGAAGCGGCCACGTCCATCCAGCCGTGCACCAGCACCAGGGGTGGGCGCGTGGCATCGGGTTCGCCCCAGGAACGCAGGTGGTAGCGCCAACCGCGGATGGGGAGGAAGTCGCTGCGCGACGGACGTTGCACTTGGTACATTCGATCGATCATAGAGAAGGCCGAGGAGACAACCGATGCGCCGCCGTCAAGACCGTGACACCGCGCCCGCCCCCGAACCCGATGGCCACGCGGCCTTGCACGCCGGTTTTCGCTGGCATGTGCCCACCGAATTCAACATGGCCGACGCCTGCATGCGCCGCTGGGCCAGGGATGCCCGGGCCGCACAGCGCACCGCGGTGATCGCCACCGCCCCGGGCCAGGCGGATCGCGCCCACAGCTACGATGAACTGTTCGCGCAGGCCAACCGGCTCGCCAACGCACTGCAGGTGCTGGGCGTGCAGCGCGGTGATCGCGTGGCCATCGTGCTGCCGCAGCGCTTCGAGACCGCGGTGGCCTACATGGCGGTGCTGCAGATGGGCGCGGTGGGCATGCCGCTGTCGCAGCTCTTCGGCCCCGAGGCATTGGCGTTCCGCCTGCACGACAGCGAGGCCGTGGTGGCGATCTGCGATGCGAGCACGCTCGCCGCGGTGCAGTCGGTGAGTGCGAACTGCCCGCGCCTGCAGGACGTGATCGCCATCGACGTGCCCGACAGCAACGCACTCGACTGGGCCGCGCTGCTGGCGCAGGAGCCCGACCGCTTCGAGCCCGCGCACACGCTGGCCGACGAGGCCGCGGTGCTGATCTACACCAGCGGCACCACGGGCAACCCCAAGGGCGCGCTCATTCCGCACCGCGCGCTCATCGGCAACCTCACGGGCTTCGTGGCCAGCCAGAACTGGTTCGGCTTCGATCCGTTCGATCCGAAGCAGGCGTCGAAGGCGGTGTTCTGGTCACCCGCCGACTGGGCCTGGACCGGCGGGCTGATGGACGCGCTGCTGCCCACGCTCTATTTCGGCCGGCCCATCGTGGCGCACAACGGCCGTTTCTCGCCGCAGATGGCGTTCGAGCTGATCGAACGCCACGGCGTCACGCACAGCTTCCTGTTCCCCACCGCGCTCAAGGCCATGATGAAGGCCTACCCGAAGCCGCGCGAACACTTCCGCTTCGCGCTGCAAGGCCTCATGAGCGCGGGCGAAGCCGTGGGCGACGCGGTGTTCAACTGGTGCCGCGATCAACTGGGCATCACCGTCAACGAGATGTTCGGGCAGACCGAGATCAACTACGTCGTGGGCAACTGCGCGCGCCTGTGGCCCGCCCGGCCCGGCAGCATGGGCAAGGGCTACCCGGGCCACCGCGTGGCGGTGATCGACGACGACGGCAACGAATGCCCCGTGGGCGTGCCCGGCGATGTGGCGGTGCACCGCCGCGACGTGCACGGCGAACCCGACCCGATCTTCTTCCTGGGCTACTGGAAGAACGAGGCCGCCACCCGCGCCAAGTTCACCGGCAACCCGGCCAACAGCTGGTGCCGCACCGGCGACCTCGCGGTGCGCGACGCCGACGGCTACCTCTGGTACCAGGGCCGCGCCGACGACGTGTTCAAGGCGGCGGGTTACCGCATCGGCCCGAGCGAGATCGAGAACTGCCTGGTGAAGCACCCGGCGGTGGCGAACGCCGCGGTGGTGCCCAAGCCCGACAAGGAGCGCGGCGCGGTGGTGAAGGCCTACGTGGTGCTGGCGGCAGGCCACATGGGCGGTGCGGCGTTGATCGTCGAACTGCAGGCGCACGTGAAAGGGCGGCTTGCGCCCTACGAATACCCGAAGGAGATCGAGTTCATCGACGCACTGCCGATGACGACGACGGGGAAGGTGCAGCGGCGGGTGCTGCGGTTGCAGGAAGAGGCGCGGGCGCGCGGGGGTTGATCACGCCACCGGCCGCCGCGACCGTGACTGGTCCCGCGCCACCTCGATGAACTCCAGCACCTCGGCCCGCGGCTGCGAGCCGCGTCGCCACACCAGGCCCACGTCCACGGTGGGCACCGCGTCGCGCAGGGTGCGAACCTCCACGTGTTCCGCGTCCAGCGTCCAGGGGCGGTAGAGAAAGTCGGGCAGCACGGCCAGCCCCGCGCCCACGCCCACCAGCGAACGCACCGCTTCCAGCGACGAGGTGCGCAGCACGGTGCGCGGCTTCAACTGGTGGCGCGCCCACACCGGGCGCATCAGCAGTTCGATGCGGTCGGCCTGCAGCACCACCAGATCGTGCTGCGCGCATTCGGCCAGGCCCACTTCTTCGTGCGCCGCCAGCGGGTGGTCGGCCGCCATCCAGATGCGGTTCGGTGAACGCGTGAGCGTTTCGGCCACCAGCGCTTGCGGTTCGCCGAGCGCGTTCGACACCATGATCGCGATGTCGAGTTCGCCGTTGATGAGCAGGTGTTCCAGGAAGGGCGGCTGATCTTCCACCACATGCACCTCCACCGCGGGGCAGGTGCGGCGAAAGCGCGCGAACACCTCCGAGAGGTAGTAGCCCGCCACGAGGCTGGTCACGCCGATGGAGAGCGAGCCGGCCAGCGGCGTGGCGCCCTGGCGCACGCCGCGCGTGGCATCGGCCACGGCGCCGATCACGCGCCGCGCCTTCACCAGAAAGCGGTGCCCCTCGGGGGTGAGCCGCATGCCCTTGGGGCTGCGCTCGAACAGCGTCAGGCCCACCGCGTCCTCCAGCTCGAGCACGCTCTTGGTGATGGCCGATTGCGCGATGTTGAGCATGCGCGAGGCCGCGGCCACCGAGTCCGATTCGGCCACGGCCAGGAAGTAGCGGAACTGCTTGAGCGTGACGTGTCGGTTCATGGCGGTGCACGCGGGGCGCGTGCATCGGAATGGGGCGCCCTGTTGCGGTGCAAAAAATGAACGGGTAAACCCGTGCTATCGAAAATTTCGAACGCTGGCCGAGCTTATTTTGTATTTTGAAACGGTCAAGCCCCTCCCTAGCATGCGCGTCAGCCCAGGCGCCGTGCGGCCCTGTGGTCGTGTTCAACCCGCAGACAACCGAGGTGATTGACCCATGAAACACGCACACCGCCCACTTTCACGCCCGCTCGCCCGCACCCTTGCGGGCGTGGCCTTGAGCGCCTTCGCGTTCGGGGCCGTGACCACGGCCGCGCATGCCCAGAAGGCGCTGGACAAGCTCGGCAAGGCCGAAGGCCAGGTCGACATCGTGGCCTGGCCCGGCTACATCGAGCGCGGCCAGACCGACAAGAATTTCGACTGGGTGACCGACTTCGAGAAGAAGAGCGGCTGCAAGGTCAACGTGAAGACCGCCGGCACCTCGGACGAGATGGTGGCGCTCATGAACGAGGGCGGCTTCGACCTCGTGACCGCGTCGGGCGACGCGTCGATGCGCCTGATCGCGGGCAAGCGCGTGCAGCCCATCAACGTGAACCTGATCCCCAGCTTCAAGAACGTGGATCAGCGCCTGCAGAAGGCGCCCTGGCACTACGTGAACAACACGCACTACGGCACGCCGTACCAGTGGGGCTGGAACGTGCTCATGTACAACACCACGGTGTTCAAGGACAAGCCGCCCACCAGCTGGAGCGTGGTGTTCGAAGAGACCACGCTGCCCGACGGCAAGAGCAACAAGGGCCGCATCCAGGCCTTCGATGGCCCGATCTACATCGCCGATGCCGCGCTCTACCTGATGAAGAAGAACCCGGGCCTGGGCATCAAGGACCCGTACGAGCTCAACGAAGCGCAGTACAAGGCCGCGCTGGAGTTGCTGCGCGGCCAGCGCAAGCTGGTGGGCAAGTACTGGCACGACGCCTTCGTGCAGATCGACGACTTCACCAACGAGGGTGTGGTCGCGTCGAGCAGCTGGCAGTTCATGGCCAACATCCTGAAGAGCAAGAACCGCCCGGTGGCCACCGTGGTGCCCACCGAGGGTGCCACCGGCTGGGCCGACACGACCATGATGCACGCCGAGGCGAAGAACCCCAACTGCGCCTACCTGTGGATGGAGCACTCGCTCAACGCCAAGCTGCAGGGTGACCTGGCGGCCTGGTTCGGCTCGGTGCCGGCCGTGCCCGCGGCCTGCAAGGGCAACAAGCTGCTGACCGACGAGGGTTGCAAGCGCCAGGGCTTCGAGAGCTTCGATCGCATCTCGTTCTGGAAGACGCCGGTCACCAAGTGCGCCTCGCAGAACAACGCGTGCGTGCCGTACCACCGCTGGGTCACCGACTACATCGCTGTCCTCGGGGGCCGCTGATCCCATGACGGTCGCAGTCACCCTGGAGGCGGTGTCCTGCGTGTTCGGCAGCGGCGCACAAACCGTGCGCGCGGTCGACCGCGTGGACCTCACCATCGAAGGCGGCGAGTTCTTCACCTTGCTCGGGCCTTCGGGCTCGGGCAAGACGACCTGCCTGCGCATGATCGGTGGCTTCACGCTGCCCACCAGCGGAACCATCCGCATCGGTGGCGCCGACGTGACGCACGAGCCGCCGTACGCGCGCCCGGTGAACACCGTGTTCCAGGACTATGCGTTGTTCCCGCACATGAGCATCCGCGACAACGTCGCGTACGGGCTCATGGTCAAAGGGGTGGACAAGGCCGAGCGGCACCGCCGCGCCGGGGAAATGCTCGAGCTCGTGCGCCTGCCGGGCGTGGGCGAGCGCCGGCCCGGCCAGCTGTCGGGTGGCCAACGCCAGCGTGTGGCACTGGCCCGCGCACTCATCAACCGCCCGCAGGTGCTGTTGCTCGACGAGCCCCTGGGTGCACTCGACCTGAAGCTGCGCGAGCAGATGCAGTCCGAGCTCAAGGCCCTGCAGCGCCAGCTCGGCATCACCTTCCTGTTCATCACGCACGACCAGCACGAAGCGCTGTCGATGAGCGACCGCATCGGCGTGTTCAACAACGGGCGGCTGGAGCAGGTGGGCGATCCCGAGACCATCTACAACCGGCCCGCCACGCGCTTCGTGGCCGAGTTCGTGGGCGCCGCGAACGTGCTCGATGGCCAGCGCGCCCGCTCGCTCACCGGCCTGCCCAGCGCCATGCTGCGGCCCGAACGCATCCAGCTCGTCGACGACGGGCAAGGCCAGATCCGGGCCACCGTGATCGACACGCAGTACTTCGGCGCTTTCTCGCGCCTGCGTGTGGACTGGCAAGGCGAAGCGATCGCCATCGACCTGAGCCCCGAGCAGCACCCCCTGCTGCCCGCACCCGGCACCAGCGTGGGCCTGCGCTGGGCCGCGGACGCGGTGCACCCGTTGCAGGCTGCGCAGGCCGCCCCATGAGCATGGCCACCGCGCTGCCCCTGGCGTCGGGACACCGCGGCGGCATGCTGCGGCGCTTGTCGGACCTGCTGCACCGCCACCGCGGGCTCGCCATGGCCGCGTTGCTGGTGCCGCCGCTCTTGTGGTTCGGCGTGATCTACCTGGGCTCGCTGTTCGCGCTGCTGGCCAACAGCTTCTTCGCGCTCGACGAGTTCTCGGGCGTGGTCGACCGCTCCACGCTCACGCTGCAGAACTTCCGCGACCTGCTGGAGCCCGCCAACCTCGATGTCGCCTGGCGCACGGTGCTCATGGCCACGGTGGTCACGCTCGCGTGCACGGTGATCGCGTTTCCCGTTGCCTACTTCATGGCGCGCTACGCGCGCGGCCCGCAGAAAGCGCTGCTCTACATCGCGGTCATGCTGCCGTTGTGGTCGAGCTACCTGGTGCGGCTGTACGCATGGAAGCTGCTGCTGGCCAAAGAGGGCGCCATCGGCTGGGTGCTGGCCGAGTTGCACCTCACCTGGCTGCTCGACGCGGTGCTGGCCACGCCCGGCATCGGCGGCAACTCGCTCTCCTTCTCGCGGCTGGGTACCTTCATCGTGTTCGTCTACATGTGGCTGCCGTTCATGATCCTGCCGATCCAGGCCGCCATCGAACGCATCCCCGGTTCGCTGATCGAGGCGTCGGGCGACCTCGGCGCGCGCGCCGGCACCACGTTCTGGAAAGTGATCTTCCCGCTCGCCATGCCGGGCATCGCGGCCGGCTCGATCTTCACCTTCTCGCTCACGCTGGGCGACTACATCATTCCGCAGGTGATCGGCGACTCCACGCTGTTCATTGGCCAGGTGGTGTACCGGCAGCAGGGCGTGGCGGGCAACATTCCCTTCGCGGCCGCGTTCTCGCTGGTGCCCATCGTGGTGATCGGCGTTTACTTGTGGCTCGCGAAGCGGCTGGGGGCGTTCGATGCGCTCTGACCCGTCGCGCGCCGGCTGGGGCCTGAAGGCCGCGACCTGGGGTGCGGTGCTGTTCCTGCACATCCCGCTCGCGCTGATCATCCTCTACGCGTTCAGCGCCGAGGACAAAAGCTATGTGTTCCCGCCGCCCGCACTCACCGCGCAATGGTTCGCCGTGGCCTGGGAGCGCGAGGACGTGTGGGCCGCGATCGGCCTGTCGATGCGCGTGGCGCTGACGGCGACGCTGGTGGCGATGGTGCTGGGCACGCTGGCCGCCGCGGGCCTGGCGCGCACGCGCTTCTTCGGGCGCGACGCGGTTTCGCTGCTGCTGATCCTGCCGATCGCCTTGCCCGGCGTGGTCACCGGCATCGCGCTGCGCAGCGCATACAGCACCATGGAAATCCCGTTCAGTTTCTGGACGATCGTGATCGGCCACGCCACCTTCTGCGTGGTGGTGGTCTACAACAACGCGGTGGCGCGCCTGCGCCGCACCAGCCCTTCGCTCATCGAAGCCTCGATGGACCTGGGCGCCGACACCTTCCAGACCATCCGCCACGTGATCCTGCCGCAGCTCGGTTCGGCGCTGCTCGCGGGCGGCCTGCTGGCCTTTGCGCTCAGCTTCGACGAGGTCATCGTCACCACCTTCACCGCCGGCCAGCAGACCACCTTGCCGATCTGGATGCTGCAGGAGCTGATCCGTCCGCGCCAGCGCCCTGTCACCAACGTGGTGGCGGTGGTGATCATCGCGCTCACCTTCATCCCCATCCTCGCCGCTTACTACCTCACGCGCGCCGACGAACAGCCCGCCGGACGTTGACCCACCCACACGACCACGGAGACCACCATGGGCAAGACACCCGACTTCACGCGCACGCTGCACACCGAGCTGTTCATCGACGGCCAGTTCGTGGCCGGCGAAGGCGAGGCCGAGAAGGTGCTCAACCCGGCCACGGGCGAATTGCTTGCACCGGTGCCCGAGGCTTCGTACGAACAGATCCACCGCGCCGTGCTTGCGGCCAACCGCGCCTTCGACAGCTGGAGCGACACCACGCCTGGCGAGCGCGCGCGCGCCCTGTTGAAGATGGCCGACGCCATCGAAGCGAATGCCGAAACCTTCGCACGCATCGAATCGCTCAACTGCGGCAAGCCCTACGTGCGCGCCCTGGAAGACGAGATCCCCGCCATCGCCGATTGCTTCCGCTACTTCGCGGGCGCGGCGCGCAACCTGCATGGCCCGCTCGCGGGTGAATACCTCGCGGGCCACACCAGCATGATCCGGCGCGACCCGATCGGCGTGGTCGGCTCCATCGCGCCCTGGAACTACCCGTTGATGATGGCCGCGTGGAAGATCGCGCCCGCGCTCGCGGCCGGCAACACGGTGGTGCTCAAGCCCAGCGAGCAGACGCCGCTGAGTAGCCTGCTGCTGGCGCGCGTGGTGGCCGACATCCTGCCCAAGGGTGTGTTCAACGTGGTCTGCGGCCGCGGCGCCAGCGTGGGCCAGCCGCTGGTGGAGCACCCGCTGGTGCGCATGGTCTCGCTCACGGGGGATGTGTCCACCGGCCGCAAGATCCTGCAGGCGGCGACCGGCACGCTCAAGCGCACCCACCTTGAACTCGGCGGCAAGGCGCCGGTGATCGTGTTCGACGACGCCGATGTCGACGCGGTGGTCGAAGGCATCCGCACCTTCGGCTACTACAACGCGGGGCAGGACTGCACCGCGGCCTGCCGCCTCTACGCCGGCGCCAAGGTCTACGACCGCCTGGTGGCCGACCTCAGCAGCGCGGTGAAGACCATCAAGATGGGCACGCAGGACGAAGAGGGCGTGGAGCTCGGGCCGCTGATCAGCGACCGCCAGCGCGACCGCGTGGCCAGCTTCGTGGAGCGCGCCCAGATGGTGGGCCACATGGAGATCACCGCGGGGGGCAAGGTGCGTGCGGGCAGCGGCTTCTTCTACGAGCCCACGGTGATCGCCGGCGCCCGCCAGGACGACGAGATCGTGCGCCGTGAGGTCTTCGGCCCGGTGGTGTCGGTCACGCGGTTTTCCGACCCCGACGAGGCCATCACCTGGGCCAACGATTCCGATTACGGCCTGGCCTCATCGGTGTGGACGCAGGACGTGGGCCGCGCCTTGAAGGTGGCGCGCAAGCTGCAGTACGGCTGCACCTGGATCAACACGCACTTCATGCTGGTGAACGAGATGCCGCACGGGGGCCTGAAGCACAGCGGGTATGGCAAGGACATGTCGATGTACGCGCTGGAGGACTACACCGTGGCTCGGCATGTGATGGCCAAACTGTGAGATGAAGAAAAAAGCCCGGCGTGTGCCGGGCTTTCAGGGCAGGAGCTCAGACCGATCAGCGCTGCGCGGTGTTCGCCGGCTCGGCCACATAGATCTCGACACGCCGGTTCAACGCCCGGCCCTGGGCCGTGCCGTTGTCGGCGATCGGCTCGCGCGAACCACGGCCGTCGGTGGCGATGCGGGTGGCCGACACGCCGCGGCCCACGAGGTAGTCGCGCGTGGCGTTGGCGCGATCGAAGGACAAGGGGTTGTTGATCGCGTCGCTGCCGGTGCTGTCGGTGTGGCCGATGATGCCCACCTGCGTCACCTGGTTCTGCTGCAGCGTGGTGGCGAACTGGCCCAGCACGCGCACCAGGGTCGGGCTCAGGGTGGAGCGGCCGGTGGCGAAACCGGCATCGGCCGGAACGTCGAGCTTGAGGCGGTTGTCGGCGGTCTGGCTCACGCCGATGCCGGTGCCCGCGGTGGCCGCTTCCATCTGGCGCTTCTGTTCCTGCATGCGCGTGGACCACACATAGCCACCCAGCGCGCCGGCGCCAGCGCCGATCACGGCGCCCTGGGCCGCGCCCTTGGAGCCGCCCGTGAGAGCCCCCAGCACCGCGCCCGCTGCGGCGCCGATGCCCGCGCCTTTGGCGGAATCCTGTTGGGTTTCGCTCATGTTGGCGCAGCCGCTGACGGCCAACGCAGCGGCCACCGCGAGGGCGGTGAAACCACGGGTGAGGGAAGAAGTTCGTGTTGTCATGGGAGGCGCTCCTCGCTGAGGGGGTTGTGATTCGTTGGGTCGCGTAGCGGCGCTTCGGTTCAACCACCGAAGCACGTGGGTTCCAGGCCACGGCCTAAACTTATACCCCTCTCGGGTGTGTGCCCCCCAGCTTTCCGACGAACTTACAAAGCCTTTCATGAAACTTCTACCCCTGGGCCAGAGCCCGCTGCAAGTGCCCCCGATCTGCCTCGGCACCATGACCTTCGGCGAGCAGGTGAACGAAGCCACCGCGCACGCCATCCTCGACCGCTCGCTCGAGCGCGGCGTGAATTTCCTCGACGCGGCCGAGATGTATTCGGTGCCCGCGCGCGCCGAAACCTGCGGCTCCACGGAAACCATCATCGGCAACTGGTTTGCGCGCACACCGGGCCTGCGCCAGAAGGTGGTGCTGGCCACGAAAGTGGCCGGGCCCTCGCGCGGCATGCCCTGGATCCGCGGTGAGGTGGCCGGCCTCTCGAAGGCCGAGATCGTGCGGGCCTGCGAAGGCAGCCTGCGCCGCCTGCAGACCGACGTGATCGACCTCTACCAGATCCACTGGCCCGCGCGCAACGTGCCGGCCTTCGGTGCGATCTATTTCGACCCCGCCAAAGACAAGGGCCATGCCTCGGTGCACGAGCAACTGGAGGCCATGGCCGAACTGGTGAAGGCCGGCAAGGTACGCGCCATCGGCTTGTCGAACGAGTCGCCCTACGGCGTGCACGAGTTCGTGCGCCTGGCCGAACAGCACGGCCTGCCGCGCGTGGCCACGGTGCAGAACCCGTACTGCCTGATCAACCGTTCGTACGAGAACGGGCTGGACGAAACCTGCCACCGCCTGGGCGTGTCGCTGCTGGCCTACTCGCCGCTGGGCTTCGGCCTGCTCACGGGCAAGTACGACGACAGCGGCCTGGCGGGCGACCACGGCCGCCTGGCGATCTTCGACAGCATGCGCAAGCAACGCTGGGGCCGCCCCGAGGCGCTGGCCACGTCGAAGCGCTACAACGCCCTGGCGCGCGAACACGGGCTCACGCCTTCGCAACTGGCGCTGGCCTTCTGCTACCGCAACTGGCGCGTGGCCAGCACCATCATCGGCGTCACCAGCGTGGCCCAGCTCGACGAGTGCCTGGATGCATGGAATGTGCAGCTCTCGCCCGAGTTGCTGGCCGCCATCGACGCGATCCGCTGGGAAAGCCGCGACCCCGCGCAGTGAGCAAGAAGGCCGCGCACGTCAGCGAAACGCCCGCCACCGCCTGGCTCAGGGCGCATGGCGTGGCGTTCACCGAGCACCCTTACGAATACCTCGAGCACGGTGGCGCGCAACACAGCGCGCAGGTGCTCGGTTTCGACCCGTTCGCGGTGGTCAAGACGCTGATCATGCAGAACGAGGCCGCGAAGCCGCTGGCCGTGCTCATGCACGGCAACCGCACGGTCTCGACCAAGAACCTCGCGCGCCAGATCGGCGCCAAATCGGTCGAGCCCTGCAAGCCCGAGGTGGCCAACCGGCACAGCGGCTACCTGGTGGGTGGCACCTCGCCGTTCGGCCTGAAGCGCGCGATGCCGGTGTACGTCGAATCGACGGTGCTTGCGCTGCCGGGGATATGGATCAACGGCGGGCGGCGCGGCTTTCTGGTCGGCATCGATCCCGCGGTGTTGACCGGGCCCCTGGGTGCCACGCTGGTGCAGTGCGCGCTGGCAGAATGACGGCCGCTTTCCATAACGAGTGAGGAGACGAGCTTGCAAGCGCTGTACCCCGCGCTGGCCACCTTGGCCGCGTACCTGATCGGATCGCTGTCGTTCGCCGTCGTCGTCAGCCGCTTCCTGGGCCTGGCCGATCCGCGCACCTACGGCAGCAAGAACCCCGGCGCCACCAACGTGCTGCGTTCGGGCAACAAGGCCGCGGCCGTCGTCACGCTGCTGCTCGATGCCTTCAAGGGCTGGTTGCCCGTGGTGCTGGTGCAGGCGTTCGGTGGGCCCTACGGCCTGGGCGCCGGCACCGTGGCGCTGGTGGGCTTCGCGGCGTTCCTGGGCCACCTGTTTCCGGTGTTCTTCCGCTTCCAGGGTGGCAAGGGCGTGGCCACGGCGGCCGGTGTCATCCTGGCCTTCAACCCCTGGCTGGGCCTGGCTTCGCTGGCCACCTGGGTCATCATCGCCTTCTTCTTCCGCTACTCGTCACTCGCGTCCATCGTCACCGCGGTGTTCGCGCCAGCGTATTTCCTGCTGGGGGGTGGCGTGGCCTGGGAGGCGCCCGGCGTGATGGTGCTCAGCCTGGCCGCGATGGGCGTGCTGCTGATCTGGCGCCATGCCGAGAACATCAACCGCCTGATCGCAGGCACCGAAAGCAAGCTCGGAGCAAAGAAGAAATGAGCCAAGGCATCACCCGCGTCGGCATGGCCGCGCGCTACAGCGAAGCGGCCGTGTTCAACGGCATCGTGTTCCTTGCGGGCATGGTGCCCGAGCGCGGGGATGTGGACATCCGTGGCCAGACGGCGGACGTGCTCCAGCAGGTCGAGCAGCGCCTGAAGGAGTGCGGCAGCGACAAGTCGCGCATCCTGCGCACCGAGATCTTCCTCACCGACATCCGCGACATCGCGGCCATGAACGAGGTGTGGGATGCGTGGGTGGTGCCCGGTGCCGCTCCGCCGCGCGCCACGGTGCAGGCGGCGCTGGCCAACCCGGCTTACCGCATCGAGATCGTCGTCACCGCGGCGCAGGCCTGAACGATCAGTAGCGGCGCTCCAGCGTGAGCTGGTCGTTGGTGCGCTGCATCTGGAAGCGCGTGAGGAAGCTGTTGCCCAGCAGCACGAAGGGCATGGACTGCGGCAGCACGATGGCCGACACGCCATACACCTGCGCGTCGCCCACGCGCACCGAATCGAGCTGAAACTGGTGGCCGGCCACGGTGCCATTGGCCGTGCTCACCTGCACGCGGCGGCCTTTCTCGAACGCCAGGCCCAGCCGGCGTGCCTCGGCTTCGCCGAGGATCACCTGGCTGGCGCCGGTGTCCACCATGAACTGCACGGCGCGGCCGTTGATCTGGCCTTGCGGCATGAAATGGCCGCGCCCGTCCGCGGTCATCACGACGCGTGTGCCGATGCCCTCTGGCGCGGCCACGCTGCCCTGGCTCACCGGGGCCTCGCCCACGCGCAAGGTCTGGCGCCGGCCTTCGATCTCGAGCACCGCCACCTCGCCCTGCACCGACACCACGCGCACGCCCTGATGCGATTGGCCGGCGGCCACGAAGCGTGGGGCGCCCCCATCGATGACGAGCAGCGCCTTGCTGCCCGAGACGCCCGTGAGGGCCACCGATTGCGCGAGGGCCACGCCGGCAGCGCCCGAAAGCACCGCCGCGACGAGCCCGCGCCGCATGGTCAATCGCGGAAATTGTTGAAGGACAGGGGCAGGTCCTTCAGTTCGGTGCGAATGATGGCCATGGCGGCCTGCAGGTCGTCGCGCTTGGCGCCGCTCACGCGCACCGCATCGCCCTGGATGGCGGCCTGCACCTTGAGCTTGCTGGCCTTGAGGGCTTGCTGGATCTTCTTGCCGTCTTCGGTGGCGATGCCGTTGCGCACCTTGGCCACCTGCTTCACCTTGTCGCCGCCCACCTTCTCGACCTTGCCGATGTCGAGGAAGCGCACGTCCACGTTGCGCTTGGTGAGCTTGTTGCGCAGCACGTCCTCGATCTGCTGGAGCTGGAAATCGGCGTCACCGTGCAGGGTGATGTCCTTGTCCTTGAGCTCGATCGCGGCGCTGGTGCCCTTGAAATCGAAGCGGGTGCCGATTTCGCGCGCCACCTGGTCGACGGCATTCTTGACTTCGACGAGATCGGCTTCGAGAACGGTGTCGAACGAGGGCATGGGTACGCAATGAGGGTGAGAAAATCGCGGCCATGATAGTCGAGAAGCAGGTGCCGCTACAGGCCCACAACAGCTTTGGCATCGTGGCCAAAGCCCATCACCTGGTGCGCATTCGCAGCGAGGCCGACCTGGCAGCGCTGCGGGCGGCGCCCGAGTGGGCAGTTCTCGCGCGCGAGGCCATGCCCTTTGTGCTGGGCGGTGGCAGCAACCTGGTGATCACCGGCGATGTGAGGCCTTTGGTGCTCAAGGTCGAGATCGCGGGCCGGCGCCTGATCGAGGAAACGCCCCGGGGCTGGTTGATCGAGGCGGGCGCCGGCGAGAACTGGCACGCGTTCGTGCAGTGGACGCTGCAGCAGGGCTGGCCCGGGCTGGAAAACCTGGCGCTGATTCCCGGGACGGTGGGGGCCGCGCCGGTGCAGAACATCGGTGCCTATGGCGTGGAGCTGCAAGACCGCTTTCATTCGCTCGACGCGGTCGACCTGCGCAGCGGCGAGGCGTTCACGCTCGATGCCGCGCAATGCGGCTTCGGTTACCGCGACTCGGTGTTCAAGCACGCGTCGGCCGACGTGCGCGACTTCGGCCTGGCGGGCCGCGCGCTCATCACGCGGGTGCGTTTCTGGCTGCCCAAGGCCTGGCAACCCGTGTTGGGCTATGCGGACCTGGAGCGCAAGATCGCCGAGACGGGCAACACCGCGCCCGATGCACAGACGCTGTTCGACTGGATCTGCGCGATCCGCCGCGCCAAGCTGCCCGACCCGGCGGTGATCGGCAATGCCGGCAGCTTCTTCAAGAACCCCACCGTAACGCCCGAGCAGTGCGCCGACATCATCGCGCGCGAGCCCAAGGTGGTGCACTACCCCATGCCCGACGGCACGGTGAAGCTGGCCGCGGGCTGGCTGATCGACGCCTGCGGGTGGAAGGGGCGCGGCGTGGGCAACGCGGGCGTGTACGAGAAACAGGCCCTGGTGCTGGTGAACCGTGGCGGCGCCACCGGCGGCGAGGTGGTCACGCTGGCCAAGGCGATCCAGACCAGCGTGTACGAGCGCTTCGGCATCCGGCTCGAGCCCGAGCCGGTGGTCATCTAACCCGTTGCCGCCTTACTTCTCGCCCTCGAGCTTGAGCATGCTGGCGCCTTCACCGAGCGACACCAGCCCTGCGCGTGCGTACACGCCCAGCTTGCCGCGCGTGTCGGTGATGTCGAGGTTGCGCATCGTCAGCTGGCCGATGCGGTCCAGGGGCGAGAAAGGCGCGTCTTCCACCTTCTCCATGCTCAGCCGCTCGGGCGCGTAGGTGAGGTTGGGGCTCTCGGTGTTGAGGATGGAGTAGTCGTTGCCGCGGCGCAGCTCGATCGTCACGTCACCCGTGATCGCACGCGCCACCCAGCGCTGCGCCGATTCGCGCAGCATGATGGCCTGCGGATCGAACCAGCGGCCCTGGTAGAGCAGGCGGCCGAGCTTCAAGCCGTTGATGCGGTACTGCTCGATCGTGTCTTCGTTGTGGATGCCGGTGACCAGGCGCTCGTAGGCGATGAACAGCAGCGCCAGGCCCGGGGCTTCGTAGATGCCGCGGCTCTTGGCTTCGATGATGCGGTTCTCGATCTGGTCGCTCATGCCCAGGCCGTGGCGGCCGCCAATTTCATTGGCCTTCATGATCAGCGCCACGGGGTCGCTGAAGGTCTGGCCGTTGAGCGCGACGGGCTGGCCTTCTTCGAAGCGCACCGTCACTTCCTCGTGCTTGACCGCGCAGTCCTCGCGCCAGAACGGCACGCCCATGATGGGGTTGACGATGCGGATGCCCGAGTTCAGGTGTTCCAGGTCTTTCGCCTCGTGCGTGGCGCCGAGCATGTTGCTGTCGGTGCTGTAGGCCTTCTCGACGCTCATCTTGTAGTCGAAGCCGTTGGCGATGAGGAATTCGCTCATCTCCTTGCGGCCACCGAGCTCGTCGATGAAGGTCTGGTCGAGCCAGGGCTTGTAGATCTTCAGGCTGGGGTTGGTGAGCAGGCCGTAGCGGTAGAAACGCTCGATGTCGTTGCCCTTGAAGGTCGAACCGTCGCCCCAGATGTTGACGTCGTCTTCCTTCATGGCGGCCACCAGCATGGTGCCGGTGACGGCACGGCCCAGCGGCGTGGTGTTGAAGTAGGTGATGCCCGCGGTGCTGATGTGAAAGGCCCCGCACTGCAGCGCCGCGATGCCTTCGTGCGCCAGCTGCAGGCGGCAGTCGATCAGGCGCGCTTTCTCGGCGCCGTAGGCCATGGCCTTGCGCGGGATGGCGTCGTAGTCGTCTTCGTCGGGCTGGCCGAGGTTGGCGGTGTAGGCGTAGGGCACGGCGCCCTTCTTCTTCATCCACAGCAGGGCGGCGCTGGTGTCCAGGCCGCCCGAGAAGGCGATGCCGACTTTCTGTTGCGTGGGCAGGTTTTGCAGGATGGTGGCCATGTCAGTTGTCCTGTGCTCGCGGCTCAGCCGAAGTGGCAGATGTAGTGGTAGGCCTCGCTCACGCGGATCTGGAAGCTGCTGTTGCCGGGCACGTTGAACTTGTCGCCCGGGCCGCTCTTTTGCCAGGTGCTGCTGCCCGCCAGCAGGTACTCGCAGCCACCGGCCACGCATTCCATGATTTCGGGCGCGCCGGTGTTGAAGGTCAGCGTGGCGGGCAGGACCACGCCCACCGATTTCTTCGTGCCATCGGCCAGCGTGAGGCTGTGGCTCACGCATTTGCCGTCGAAATAGACGTTGGCCTGGGTGGCGACGCTCACGCCGCTGATCTGGGTGGTGCTCATGAAGGGTAGGGCGGTGGCCGCCGCGTGGGCAAAACGCGGATTTTAGGCGCCGCCCCCGGCGCCGGATTGCCTGGCCGCTGTCTTCAGCGGCGGGTGGCCCAGTCCGCGGCGTCGAAGCCCACGGTGATGTCGCCATCGCTCCACACCACCACCGGGCGCTTGATCAGGCTCGGCTGCGCGAGCATCAGCGCGCGGGCGCTCGCGGCGTTGGTCGCGGTGGCGCGTGTCGCTTCGTCCAGGCCGCGCCAGGTGGTGCCTTTGCGGTTGAGCACGGTTTCCCAGCCCGCGGCCGCGATCCAGGCGTCGAGGCCGGCTTCGGGCACGCCAAGCTTCTTGAAGTCATGAAACTGGTAAGGGCGGCCGTTGGCATCGAGCCAGGCGCGTGCCTTTTTCACCGTGTCGCAGTTGGGGATGCCGTGCAGCGTGATCATGGAGTGCATTGTCCGCGAGGACCGGGCGGGCAAGGAGCGGGTGGGACAATCCCGCCCATGCTCGAGATCCCCGTGCCCGACCACCCCACCACGCTGCCCGACTGGCTGGCCCATGCCGAGCGCTTGCACCCGGTCACCATCGACATGGGCCTGGAGCGCGTGCAGACCGTGGCGCGCCGCATGGGCCTGGCGCTGAGCTGCCCGGTGATCACCGTGGCCGGCACGAATGGCAAGGGCAGCACCTGCGCCATGCTCGAAGCCATCTACGCGCAATCGGGCTACCGCACGGGCGTGTACACCTCGCCGCACCTGGTGCATTTCGAAGAGCGTTGCCGCATCGACGGGCAGAGCGTGGCTCCTGACGAGCTCGTGCCGGCCATGGCCGAGGTGGAGGTGGCACGCCAAGGGCAGGGCGGCGCGCCCGAGGTCAGCCTGACCTATTTCGAGTTCACCACGCTGGCCATCCTGTGCACCATCGCGCGCGCCGGCGTCGATGTCGCGATCCTCGAGGTCGGCCTCGGCGGGCGGCTCGACGCGGTCAACATCATCGACGCCGATTGCGCGGTGATCACCAGCATCGACCTCGACCACACCGCGCTGCTCGGGCCCGATCGCGAATCCATCGGGCGCGAGAAAGCCGGTGTCATGCGCACCGGCCGCCCCGCGGTGGTGAGCGACCCGGCGCCACCGCAGAGCGTGGTCGATCACGCGCGTGAGATCGATGCCGATCTGTGGCGCCTGGGCTCGGATTTCCATTTTGCGGGCGACAAGCAGCAATGGGGCTGGGCGACGCACCCCACGCGGGGCGGCCGGCGCTACAGCGGGCTGGCCTACCCGGCGCTGCGCGGGGCCAACCAACTCGTCAACGCGGCGGGTGTGCTCGCGGCCATCGAGGCCCTGCGCGTTCGCCTGCCGGTGACGGCCCAGGCGGTGCGCACCGGCCTGGCGCTGGTGGAGCTGCCGGGGCGCTTCCAGATCATCCCCGGGACGCCCACCCTGGTGCTCGATGTGGCACACAACCCGCACTCGGTGGCCGCGCTGACCGAGAACCTGGATGCCATGGGTTTCTACCCCTGCACGCACGCGGTCTTCGGCGCCATGGCCGACAAGGACCTCGACGCCATGCTCGCCCGCATTGCCCCGCTGGTGGACCGCTGGTACCTCACCGATCTGCCTTTGACGCGCGCGATCAAGGCCGCCGATCTGGTGCCCCGCGTGCAGGCACTGCCTGCGGGGGCGGTGGGGTTGGCCGGCACCTTCGCCAGCCCTTCGGCGGCCTTGTCCGCGGCCCTGAATGCTTCAGCCCCCGCTGATAGAATCGCGGTCTTTGGCTCGTTCTACACCGTCGGTGGTGTGCTGCAGGACGGCCTGCCAAAGCGGGCGGCCAAGCACCTGAATTCCTGAGCGCGCCGTTGACCGCCCCCGAGGCCCCGCGACCCATGTCCAGCTCCCGCTCCGGCTCCCAGGGCAACCCCTCGTCTCCCCCGCCCACCATCGAGGCCGTGCGCCGCCGCGCGCGCCATCGCCTGATCGGCGCCAGCGTGCTGGTGGCGGTCGGTGTGATCGGCTTCCCGCTGCTGTTCGACAGCCAGCCCCGCCCGATCGCGGTCGACATTCCGATCGAAATTCCCGCGCGCAACAGCCCGCCACCGGTGGCCGCGGCACCCGCGCCAGCGCCCGCCCCGGCGCCATCGCCAGCACCCACGCCTGCACCGTCTCCAGCACCCGCACCGGTTCCTGCGCCGACACCCGCACCGCCGCCGCCAGCCCCCGCGCCGGTCCCTTCACCAGCGCCCGCGCCAGCCACGGCCCAGCGCGATGCGGCCGATGCCGCGCGTGCCCAGGCCATCCTGCAGGGCCAACCCGCGGCCAGCAGCCCCGCCGCGGCCGAGCGCGTGGTGGTGCAGGTGGGGGCTTTTGCCGATGAGGCGCGTGCCCGCGAGGCGCGCCAGAAGCTCGAGCGCGCCGGCATCAAGACCTACACCCACGTCGCCCAGACATCCGACGGCCGCCGCATCCGCGTGCGTGTGGGCCCGTTCGACAGCCGCGCCGACGCCGAGAAGGCGGCCAGCCGCGTGAAGGCGTTGGGTCTGCCCGCGGCCATCCTCACGCTGTGAGTCGGAGCGCGCCATGCTGCTGACCGACTGGGTGCTGCTCGCGTTGCTGGTGCTGTCGGTGCTGCTCGGTCTGTGGCGCGGGCTCATGTTCGAGGTGTTGTCGGTGGCGGGCTGGGTCGTGGCCTTCTTCGTTGCCCAGGCCTGGGCCGACGACGTCGTGCCCTGGCTGCCGATCGACCGTGTGGCGCCGCCGCTGCAACTGGCCATCGGCTTCGCCCTCGTGTTCATCGTGATTGCATTCGTGGGTGGCCTGGTGGCCTGGCTGGTGCAGAAGTTCGTCGCCTCGGCCGGCCTGCGCCCGGTGGATCGCGTGCTGGGTGGTGCCTTCGGCCTGGTGCGCGGGGCAATCATCCTGCTGGCCATCACCCTCGTGATCACGATCACCCAGATGCAGACCGCGCGGTGGTGGAGCGAATCGCCCACCGCCGGTGTGCTCAGCCATACCCTGCACAGCGTCAAGCCCTTGCTGCCGGACCCGCTGGCTCGTCATATCCCCTGAAGGAACCCATCATGTGTGGAATCGTCGGCGTCGTCAGCCAGACGCCCGTCAACCAACTGATCTACGACGCGCTGCTGCTGTTGCAGCACCGCGGCCAGGACGCGGCGGGCATCGTCACGCAACAAGGCCGCAAATTCTTCATGCACAAGGCCAAGGGCATGGTGCGCGACATCTTCCGCACCCGCAACATGCGCGCCCTGCCGGGCAATTGCGGCCTCGGTCAGGCGCGCTACCCCACGGCCGGCAACGCCTACAGCGAGGAAGAGGCGCAGCCCTTCTACGTGAACGCGCCCTTCGGCCTGGTGCTGGTGCACAACGGCAACCTCACGAACGCGCACGAGCTCAAACAGGAGCTGTTCCAGACCGATCACCGCCACATCAACACCGAGAGCGATTCCGAGGTACTGCTCAACGTGCTCGCGCACGAGCTCGAGAAGACCACGCGCGGCGAGCCGCTCAAGCCGGCCGACGTGTTTGCCGCGGTGCGCGGCGTGCACGCGCGGGTCAAGGGTTCGTACGCCGTGGTGGCGCTCATCGCGGGCCATGGCCTGCTGGCGTTCCGCGATCCCTTCGGCATCCGCCCGCTGTGCGTGGGCCGCAACGAAGACAGCGTGATGGTGGCGAGCGAATCCGTCACGCTCGAAGGCACCGGCTACCACTTCGAACGCGATCTGGCGCCCGGTGAAGCCATGTATGCGGGTCTGGATGGTCAGACGCATTTCGAGCACTGCGCGGCCGATGCCGTGCTCAAGCCCTGCATCTTCGAGTACGTCTATCTCGCCCGGCCCGACTCCACCATCAACGGCATCTCGGTCTACCAGGCCCGCCTGAACCTCGGCACCACGCTGGCCAAGCGCGTCATCTCCACCGTGCCGCCCAACGAGATCGATGTCGTCATCCCGATCCCCGAATCGTCGCGCCCGAGTGCGATGGAACTCGCGCGCCTGTTGGGTCTGCCGTACCGCGAAGGCTTCGTGAAGAACCGTTACGTGGGCCGCACTTTCATCATGCCGGGGCAGGCGGTGCGCAAGAAGTCGGTGCGCCAGAAGCTCAACGTCATCGCGAGCGAGTTCAAGGGCCGCAACGTGCTGCTGGTCGACGACTCCATCGTGCGCGGCACTACCAGCCGCGAGATCGTGCAGATGGCGCGCGATGCCGGCGCGCGCAAGGTGTACCTGGCCAGCGCGGCGCCGCCGGTGCGTTACCCCAATGTCTACGGCATCGACATGCCCACCGCCAGCGAACTGGTGGCGCACGACCGGACCGTGGAGGACGTGCGCCAGATCATCGGTTGCGACGCGCTGATCTACCAGGATGTGGACGGCATGAAGCAGGCTGTGGGTTCGCTCAACCCCAAGCTCGACGGCTTCGACGCCTCGTGCTTCGACGGTGTTTACGTCACCGGCGACATCACGCCAGCGGACATCGAACGCCTCAACGCGGGCCGCCCACAGGCCGAAGAGGGCGACGAGGACACCTCGCGCCTGGCGCTGCCCAACGCGCAGGAGGCCTGATGGACGAGGCATTGCGCAAGACCTTGCACCGCGACACGCTGGCCGTGCGCGAGGCCGTGGAGCGTTCGCCCTTCGGCGAAAACTCCGAGGCCCTGTACCTCACCAGCGGCTATGTGCAGCCCTCGGCCGAATCGGGTGCGCTGCGCTTTGCGGGCGACGAGGAAGGCTTCACCTACGGACGCTACGGCAACCCCACCACCGCCAGCTTCGAGCAGCGTCTGGCCGCGCTCGAAGGCGCCGAGGCCTGCATGGCCACGGCCTCGGGCATGTCAGCCATCCTGATGATGTGCCTGGGCTTGCTGAAGGCCGGCGATCACGTGGTGTGCTCGCAGTCCATGTTCGGCTCGACCATCAAGCTCATTGGTGGCGACCTTGCGAAGTTCGGTGTCGAATCCAGCTTCGTGCCGCAGAGCGACGTTGCTGCCTGGAAAGCGGCCATCAAGCCCGACACCCGGCTGCTGTTTGCCGAAACCCCGACCAATCCGCTGACCGAGGTCTGCGACATCGCCGCGCTGGCCGACCTCGCCCACAACGCGGGTGCGCTGCTGTGTGTGGACAACTGCTTCGCCACGCCCGCGCTGCAACGTCCGATCGCGCTTGGCGCCGACATCGTGATGCACTCGGGCACCAAATACCTCGACGGCCAGGGCCGTGTGATGGCCGGCGCGCTCTGCGCGTCGCAGGCGCTCGTCACCGGAAAATTCCTGCCCGTTCTGCGCAGCGCCGGCATGACGCTCTCGCCCTTCAACGCCTGGGTGGTGCTCAAAGGCCTGGAAACGCTCGACATCCGGATGCGCGCGCAGAGCGACAACGCACTCGCGCTGGCGAAATGGCTGGAAGCCCTTCCTTCGGTGGCGCGCGTGTACCACCCCAGCCTGACCAGCCACCCCCAGCACGAACTGGCGATGAAGCAGCAGTCGGGCGTGGGGGGTGCGGTGCTGTCTTTCGAGGTGAAGGCATCCAGCCCCGAACAGGCGCGCCAGCGCGCCTTTCACGTGCTCGACGCCTTGCGTGTGCTTTCGCTGTCCACCAACCTCGGCGACACCAAGACCCTGTGCGCGCACCCCGCGAGCACCTCGCACGGGCGCCTCAGCGAAGCCCAACGCCAGGCCGCCGGCGTGGGCCAGGGCCTCATCCGTGTGGCCGTGGGCCTTGAACACATCACCGACATCCAGGCCGATCTGGCCCGTGGACTCGACACCCTTCCATGAAAGTCCGCACCCGTTTTGCCCCGTCGCCGACCGGTTTCATCCACCTCGGCAACATCCGTTCGGCCCTGTACCCCTGGGCCTTCGCGCGCTCGCTGCAGGGCGATTTCATCCTTCGCATCGAAGACACCGACCTCGAGCGCTCCTCGCAGGCCGCGGTCGATGTGATTCTGGAAGGCATGGCCTGGTTGGGCCTGAATCACGACGAAGGCCCGTACTACCAGATGCAGCGCATGGACCGCTACAAGGCGGTGCTGGCCGACATGCAGGGACAAGGGCTGGTGTACCCCTGCTACATGAGCGTCGAAGAACTCGACACGTTGCGTGAGCGCCAGATGGCTGCCAAGCAGAAGCCGCGCTACGACGGCACCTGGCGCCCCGAGGCTGGCAAGCAGCTGCCGCCTGTGCCCGAAGGCGTCAAGCCTGTGCTGCGCTTCAAGAACCCGCAGGGCGGCGTGGTGGCTTGGGACGACAAGGTCAAAGGCCGCATCGAGATCGCCAACGACGAGCTCGACGACCTCGTGATCGCGCGTCCCGACGGCACGCCCACCTACAACTTCTGTGTGGTGGTCGACGACATCGACATGGCGATCACGCATGTGATCCGCGGCGATGATCACGTCAACAACACGCCGCGCCAGATCAACATCTTCCGTGCCCTGGGCCAGGAGCCACCGGTGTACGCGCACTTGCCCACCGTGCTCAACGAGCAGGGCGAGAAGATGAGCAAGCGCAACGGCGCCAAGCCCGTCACGCAATACCGCGACGAGGGTTACCTGCCCGATGCCATGGTGAACTACCTGGCCCGCCTGGGCTGGAGCCATGGCGACGACGAGATCTTCAGCCGCGCGCAGTTCCTCGAGTGGTTCGACCTGGACCACTTGGGCCGCAGCGCGGCACAGTTCGACGAGGCCAAGTTGCGCTGGGTGAACGCCCAGCACCTCAAGGCCATGGCCGACGACGCGCTGGCCCCGCTGGTGGCCGAACACTTGCAGAAGCGCGGCATCACCGCCGACGAGCGCCTGCCGCGCATCTGCGCGCTGTTCAAGGACCGCTGCGACACCACGGTGGCGCTGGCCGACTGGGCTGCGGCGTTCTATGCCGACGTGACCCCTCAGGCCGACGAGCGCGCCCAGCACATCACCGACGCCGTGAAGCCCGCGCTGGCGGCGTTGGCCGTGGCGCTGGCCGACGTGGCCTGGGACAAGGCCGCCATCGCGGGCGCGCTCAAGCAAGTGCTCGCTGCACATGGCCTGAAGATGCCGCAACTGGCCATGCCGGTGCGCGTGCTGATCATGGGGACTGCGCAGACGCCCTCGCTCGACGCGGTGCTGGAACTGCATTCGCGTGACACCGTTCTCGCACGGCTGCTGAAAGCCTGAATTTCTGGCATATAATTCGAGGCTCGCTGCAGCGCTCCGTAGACTTTCGTCATGGCGCAGTGCAACGAACCCTGTGGGGGTATAGCTCAGCTGGGAGAGCGCTTGCATGGCATGCAAGAGGTCAGCGGTTCGATCCCGCTTACCTCCACCACAGATTCGAAGTCGCGCATGGTGGCGACGGCAGGGAAGCAACAACTGCCGCTGATACAATGCGAGGCTTCCGTCCAGGTTATGACCCTATCGTCTAGAGGCCTAGGACATCACCCTTTCACGGTGAGTACCGGGGTTCGAATCCCCGTAGGGTCGCCAAACAAGCCGCAAGGCAAGTAGGCACAAGTCGTGGCACTTGGTTCGCAAGAACGAAAGCCATCTGCCAGGAGTGGTAGTTCAGTTGGTTAGAATACCGGCCTGTCACGCCGGGGGTCGCGGGTTCGAGCCCCGTCCACTCCGCCAGATACCGAAAGCCTTGTTCAGTCCGCTGAACAAGGCTTTTTCTTTTGGGCCGCGGCTCAGAGAAACCGGTTCAGGATGCGCCGCGAGCCGCGGTCGAGTGCGAACTGGTCCGGAACGATGAACTGGATGCCGCGGCTGTCTAGGATCAACAGGCGGCCCTGGCCCAGGCGGCGGATGTCTTCCTCGGCCTTGAGCACCAGGGCCACGGGCCCGCGGTCGGTGTCGACCGACCAGGTGCTGGGCGTGGCGTAGGTCGACACGCTGGCGATGCGCAGGATGTGGGGCATGAACTCGCGCGGAGCGAGGGCGCTGGCGATCAGTTCGCGTGAGGTCGGCTCCAGATCGGACAAACGCTCGATCCAGGCCAGTTCATGGCCGTCGGTGCTCACCAGCGACACGCTTTCGTCGGGCGCTGCCAGCGGGAAGGCCCGCACGGGCAGCACGCCGTCGTGCACCTGGCCATCGCGGTCGGTGAGCTGCAGCTGGCCTTGCGGGTGGCGGCTGAGGGTCCAGTCGGTCATGGTCTTCTCGCGTGGTCAGGGGCTGCCCACGGTGGCGCCGCGCGCCGTGGGGTTGGCGATGGCGGTTGCCGGATTGGGGCCGTCTTCGGTGTCGACGTTGCGCAGTTGCGCGGTGTAGAGCCGCCAGTAGGCGCCCTCGCGGGCCATGAGCTCGTCGTGCGGGCCCACTTCGACGACCTCGCCGCGGTCCATCACCACCAGCCGGTCGGCCTTGCGCAGCGTGGAGAGCCGGTGCGCGATCGCGATGGTCGTGCGCCCGGCCACCAGGTTGTCGAGCGCCTTCTGGATTTCCTTCTCGGTTTCGGTGTCCACGCTGGAGGTGGCCTCGTCGAGGATGAGGATGCGCGGGTCGATGAGCAGCGCGCGTGCGATCGAGATGCGCTGGCGCTCGCCGCCCGAGAGGCCCTGCCCGCGTTCACCCACCAGCGAGTCGTAGCCCTGCGGCAGGCGCAGGATGAACTCGTGCGCATGCGCGGCGCGCGCCGCCGCCACGATTTCGGCACGCGTGGCCCCCGGTTTGCCGTAGGCGATGTTCTCGGCCACGGTGCCGAAGAACAGGAAAGGCTCCTGCAGCACCAGGCCGATGTGGCGGCGGTAGTCGGCCACAGCGAACTGGCGCACGTCGGTGCCATCGACGCGCACGCTGCCGCTGCTCACGTCGTGGAAGCGGCAGATCAGGTTGACCAGCGTGCTCTTGCCGGCGCCGCTGTGGCCCACCAGCCCGATCATCTCGCCGGGCCGGATCTGCAGGTTCATGCCGCGGATGATGGCGCGGCTGCCGTGGCTGAAGCTCACGTCGCGCAGCTCGATGCCGCCTTCGACATGGGGTTTGTTCACCGGCGTGGCCGGCTCGGGCACGCTGGAGACGTGGTCGAGGATGTCGAAGATGCGCTTGGCGCCGGCCGCGGCTTTCTGCGTGACGGAAACGATGCGGCTCATCGAATCGAGCCGGCCGTAGAAGCGCCCGATGTAGGCGAGGAATGCGGTGAGCACCCCCACCGTGATGTCGCCGCGGGACACCTGCCAGATGCCGAAGCCCCAGACCACCAGCAGGCCGAGCTCGGTGAGCAGTGTGACCGTGGGTGTGAAGAGCGACCAGGTGCGGTTGAGCTTGTCGTTGACTTCCAGGTTGTGCTGATTGGCTTCGCGAAAGCGCGTGGCTTCGCGCTTTTCCTGCGCAAAGGCCTTCACCACGCGGATGCCCGGAATGGTGTCGGCCAGCACGTTGGTCACGTCGGACCAGACGCGGTCGATCTTCTCGAAGCCGGTGCGCAGGCGATCGCGCACGAGGTGGATCATCCAGGCGATGAAGGGCAGCGGCAGCAAGGTGACCAGCGCCAGCCACGGGTTGATGCTGAAGAGGATGGTCGCCGTCATCAGCAGCATCAACACGTCGGTGGCGAAGTCGAGTGCATGCAACGAAAGGAAAACGCAGATGCGGTCCGTTTCCGATCCGATGCGCGCCATCAGGTCGCCGGTGCGCTTGCCGCCGAAGTACTCGAGTGAGAGCGCCAGCAGGTGTTCGAAGGTGGTGGTGCGCAGGTCGGCGCCGATGCGCTCGGACACGAGGGAGAGCACGTAGGTGCGTGCCCAGCCCAGCCCCCAGGCCGCCAGGGCGGCCACCAGCAGCCCGCCCAGCAACCCGCCCACCTGCCATGGGTCGATGCGCTGCCCGTTCTGGAACGGAATCAGCACGTCGTCCATGAGCGGCATGACCAGGTAGGGCGGCACCAGGGTGGCCGCGGTGGCGGCCAGCGTGAGCAGGAAACCGAGTGCGAGTTCGCCGCGGTAGGGGCGGGCGAAACGCCACAGGCGCCACAAAACCCAGGTGGACGGAGGGGAGTGTTGTTCCCGCGCACATTGCGGGCACTCGTCGCTGTTTGGCGACATTTCCGCATTGCACAAATCGCAATGGCGCGGCGGCATTTCCGGGGAATCAGAGGCGTGCGTGCCTTCGATCAATCGCTGCCGGATTTGTCCGAATTCAGCGACAAATCGAATGGCGCGGGGGTTTTGCGCCACCGTGAAGTGCCACACCGCCAGTTGCTGCCGGTCGTTGTGCACACTCAGTTGCGCAACCCCTGCGTGATCGCCGAGCTTCAAGCACAATTCTTCCCCCAGGGGCCATTCACGCCAGCCGGCAGCGGCCCCGCCGGTCTCCCAGCTCAACAGCCGTTGGGTCGTCAGCACCAGCACGCCGGCCGAAAAATTCAATTGCGAATCGAGGTCAAGCTGCAGCCAACTTGAAACGTGTTCGTTGGGCAGTAATCGCGACCGCAGCGCCTGAGACAAGGGCTGGGGTACGGCACTGAACACCGACATGGGTTCGGTTGATGGTGAATTCATTGAAGCGAATCGTTCCGGTAATTGCCCGGGCACGTTGGTGCGTGCCCGCATTGTCCGGGATGCGACGACCACAAGCACACACAGCGCCGATACACAGCCGCCGTTGAACCGAGACCATGAAAAATCCCATCCGCATTCTGCGCATCAGTTACCTGGGCGGACCCAACATCTGGACTTACCGCCCCGTGCTCGAAAGCTGGCTCGACATCGGCGAGCTCGAGGACCTGCCCTCGGACAAGTTGCCCGGCCTGTATGAGCGGCTCACGGCCTGGCTGCCCGGCCTGGTCGAACACCATTGCGGCGTGGGCGAACGCGGCGGGTTCCTTCAGCGCCTTCGCGAAGGCACCTGGGCCGGGCACATCCTCGAACACGTGGTGATCGAGCTGCAGAACCTGGCCGGCCTTCAGACCGGCTTCGGCCAGACCCGCAGCACGCCCGTGCGTGGCGTCTACAAGATGGTGTTCCGCGCCCGTGAAGAGCAGGTGGCGCGCCGCGCGCTGGCGATGGGACACGAACTGCTCATGGCGGCGATCAACGACCAGCCGTTCGGTGTCGACGCCGCGCTCGACGAACTGCGCGAAATGGTCGACGACCTCTGCCTGGGCCCGAGCACGGCCAGCATCGTGGACGCGGCCACGGGCCGTCGCATTCCGCACATCCGCCTCAACGACGGCAACCTGGTGCAGCTCGGTTATGGCGAGCGCCAGCGCCGCATCTGGACGGCCGAGACCGACCGCACCAGCGCCATCGCCGAAAGCATCGCGAGCGACAAGGATCTCTCCAAGAGCCTGCTCGCGGCCTGCGGTGTGCCGGTGCCCGAAGGCCGTGTGGTCGACAACGCCGAGGCGGCCTGGGATGCCGCACAGGACATCGGCCTGCCGGTGGTGGTGAAACCCACCGACGCCAACCATGGCCGTGGCGTGTCGCTCGACCTGTCGCGCCGCGAGGACGTCGTGGCCGCCTACGCGGTGGCCGACGCCGAGGGCAGCGGCGTGATGGTGGAACGCTTCATCCGCGGTCTGGAACACCGTTTGCTGGTCGTCGGGGGCCGGCTGATGGCGGCCACCCGCGGGGACGAGGCCTGGGTGACGGGCGATGGCCACAGCAACGTGCTCGAACTCATCGCCAGCCAGATCAACAGCGATCCGCGCCGCGGCCTGAACGAGGAGTTCCCGCTCAACGCCATCCGCCTCGAGGAATACCCGGCCGTGGCGGTGGAGCTCCAGCGCCAGGGCAAGACGCCCGAAAGCGTGCCCACCGCGGGCGAGCGCGTGCTGATCATGCGCAACGGCAACCTCTCCGTCGACTGCACCGACGACGTGCACCCCGAGGTGGCGCACGTGGCGGCGCTGGCGGCGCGCGTGGTCGGTCTGGACATCGCGGGCGTGGATCTGGTCGCGCAGGACATCTCGCGCCCCTTGGTCGAGCAGGGCGGTGCCATCGTCGAGGTCAATGCCGGCCCCGGCCTGCTGATGCATCTGAAGCCGGCGGTGGGTCACCCCCGGCCGGTGGGCAAGGCCATCGTCGACCACCTGTTCGCACCGACCGACTCGGGGCGAATCCCGGTGGTGGGTGTGGCCGGCAGCCGTGGCACCACCGCCATCGCGCGCCTGGTGGCCTGGATGGCGAACCTGGCCGGGCCGCAGGTGGGGCTGGCGTGCCGGGCCGGTCTCTTCGTGGGGCGCCGCCCGCTGCAACGCGGTGATTTCTCGCAGGCGAAGGCCGCGCGCAGCTTGCTGATGAATCGCGGCGTGCAGACCGCGGTGTTCGAGAACAGCCCGCTGACCATCGTGTCGGAAGGCCTGGCCTACGACCGTTGCCAGGTCGGCGTGGTGACCGACGCGCACGGCAGCCCCGCGCTCGAGGCCTTTCACATCCGCGAGGCCGAGCAGCTCTTCAAGGTGCTGCGCACGCAGGTTGACGTGGTGCTGCCCGATGGCGTGGCGGTGCTCAACGCCGCGGACTCGGTGGTCGCCGAGATGGCGCCGCTGTGCGATGGCGACGTGATCTTCTACGCCGAGGACCCCGAACTGCCGGTGATGGCCGAACACCTGGCGCAGTGCCGCCGCGCGGTGTTCGTGCGCCACGGCCGTATCGTGCTTGGCGATGGCCAGCGCGAGCAGGTGGTGGTGGCGCTCGGCGGTGTGTCGCTGGCCGCCGCGGGCATCTCGCCGGAGGAGCAGACGCACGTGTTGCTCGCTTCCTTCGCCACCGCCTGGGCGCTGGGCATCTCGCCCGAGCTCATGGCCGCCGGCCTGCAGACCTTCGCGTTCGAACTGCCGCTCGTCTTCCCGCCGCGCATGCCCCTGCCGGGCGCGCCGGAAGTCCCCGAAACCCCCGTTGCCATGAAGAGTGCCTGAGATGGACCTCACCCGCATCCGCGCCCTGCGCGGCCCCAACCTCTGGTCTCGCCACACCGCGATCGAAACCGTGGTGCGCTGCGAGGACAACGAACGTGCGATCGCCGGCCTGGCCGGTTTCGAACTGCGGCTGCGCGACCAGTTCCCGCACCTGGGCGCGCTGCGCAGCAGCGGCGGCCCGTTGTCGCTCGCGCACGTGCTTGAAGCGGTCACGCTCACGCTGCAGGCGCAAGCGGGCTGCCCCGTCACCTTCAGCCGCACCGCGGCCACGCTGGAGCGCGGTGTCTACCAGGTGGTGGTGCAGTACAGCGAAGAAGCCGTGGGGCGGCGTGCGTTGTCACTGGCGCGCGAACTGATCGAGGCCGTGATGGAGCGCCGCGCGTTCGACGTGAATGCCGCGCTGGCCGAACTGCGCGAACTCGACGAGAGCGAGCGCCTGGGCCCGAGCACGGGTTCCATCGTCAACGCCGCCGCGGCGCGTGGCATTCCGTTCCGCCGGCTCACCACCGGCAGCCTGGTGCAGTTCGGCTGGGGCAGCAAGGCGCGCCGCATCCAGGCCGCCGAGGTGGACCGCACCAGCGCCGTGTCCGAATCGATCGCGCAGGACAAGGAGCTCACCAAGCGCCTGCTGCAGGCCGCTGGCGTGCCGGTGCCCAACGGCCGGCCGGTGGCCGACGTGGAGGACGCCTGGGCCGCGGCGCTGGAGGTGGGCATGCCGGTGGTGCTCAAGCCGCGCGACGGCAACCAGGGCAAGGGCGTGACGGTGAACGTGACCACGCGCAAGCAGCTCGAAGCCGCGTTCCAGGCCGCCGCCGCGATCGGCGACGTGCTGGTCGAGCGCTTCCTGCCCGGGCGCGACTACCGCCTGCTGGTGGTGGGCAACCGCCTGATTGCCGCCTCGCGCCGCGACCCGCCGCAGGTCATCGGCGACGGCCAGCACACCGTGCAGCAACTGGTGGACATCGTCAACGCCGACCCGCGCCGCGGCGATGGCCACGCGACCTCGCTCACCAAGATCCGTTTTGACGACATCGCGCGTGCCACGCTCACCACGCAGGGCCTGCAGCCCGACAGCGTGCCCGACAAGGGCCGCCGCGTGGTGCTGCGCAGCAACGCCAACCTGAGCACCGGTGGCACCGCCACCGACGTGACCGACGACGTGCACCCCGACGTCGCCGCGCGCGCCATCGCGGCGGCGCAGATGATCGGCCTGGACATCTGCGGTGTCGATGTGGTCTGCGAAACCCTGCTCAAGCCGCTCGAAGACCAGTCGGGCGGCATCGTCGAGGTGAACGCCGCGCCCGGGCTGCGCATGCACCTCTCGCCCTCGTACGGCCACCCGCGCGACGTCGGCAAGGCGGTGATCGAGGACATGTTCGCCAACGGCGACGACGGCCGCATTCCCGTGGTGGCCGTCACCGGCACCAACGGCAAGACGACCACGGTGCGCCTGATCGCCCACCTGTTCGCGGCCAGCGGCCTGCGCGTGGGCATGACCAACACCGATGGCGTGTACGTGAATGGCCGCCAGACCGACAGCGGCGACTGCGCCGGCCCGCGCAGCGCGCGCAACGTGCTCATGCACCCCGACGTGGACGCGGCCGTGTTCGAGACCGCGCGCGGTGGCGTGCTGCGCGAAGGCCTGGGCTTCGACCGCTGCCAGGTGGCCGTGGTGACCAACGTGGGCGCGGGCGACCACCTCGGCCTGAACTACATCACCACGGTCGAAGACCTGGCGGTGCTCAAGCGCGTGATCGTGCAGAACGTGGCCGACAAGGGATTCGCCGTGCTGAACGCGGCCGATCCGATCGTGGCCGAGATGATCCACAACTGCCCGGGCGAGGTGATCTACTTCGCGCGCGACCGACAGCAGCGCGTGATGGCCACGCACCGCGCCCAGGGCCGCCGTGTGGTCTATGTGGACGATGGCGCGGTGGTGGTGGAGCAGGGCGAGGTGATCGAGCGCTTCGATCTCGCCGACATCCCGATCACGCGCAACGGGCAGATCGGCTTCCAGGTGGACAACGCGATGGCCGCCATCGCCGCCGCCTGGGGTTCTGGCCTGGCGTGGGACGCGGTTCGCCGCGGCCTGGCCAGCTTCCAGAACGACGCCCACAACGCGCCGGGCCGCTTCAACGTGATGGAGCACCGCGGGGCCACCGTGATCGCCGACTACGGCCACAACCCCGACGCGATGCGTGCGCTGGTGCAGGCGGTGGAGGCGCTGCCCGCGCGGCGGCGCTCGGTGGTGATCAGCGGCGCTGGCGATCGCCGCGATCAGGACATCCGCGAGCAGACCCAGATCCTGGGGGCCGCGTTTGACGAGGTGATCCTTTATCAGGACGCCTGCCAGCGCGGCCGTTCCGATGGCGAGGTGATCGCGCTGCTGCGCGAAGGGCTGGCCGGTGCCGCCCGGGCGCGCGAGGTGCTGGAAATCCGTGGCGAGTTCAACGCCATCGACACCGCGCTGGAGCGGCTGCAACCGGGCGACCTGTGCCTGGTGCTGGTCGATCAGGTGGACGCGGCGCTGGCGCACCTGCAGGCGCGCACGCAGCGGGAAGCGGCGGTGGCTTGATCCAGCGCGACGGGGGGCCGCTCAGGCGGCCCGCTGGAGCGCTTTCACGCGCACCAGCCCGGTCGACAGCGCGGTGCCGCAGACGATCACCACGCCGCAGATGACCATCCAGACGCTGATGGTCTCGCCCAGGAACGCCGCGCCGTAGATCAGCGCGAACACCGGGATCATGAACGTCACCGTGAGCGCCCTGGCGGGGCCGGCGCGCTCGATCAGGTGGAAATACAGGATGTAGGCGATGGACGTGCAGAGCACGGCCAGTGCCACGATCGCACCCCAGGCGCCGGTGCCTGGTGCGTTTGCAGGCCACAGCCACAGCGTGGGCAGCGCGAGCGCGAGCGTGGCACCGATCTGGCTGCCCGTGGCGGACGCCAGCGGGTGCACGCCGCTGAGAAAGCGCTTGGTGAAGCTCGCCGCAATGCCGTAGCAGGTGGTGGCGAGCAGGCAGGCCCCCATGGCCACGAGCGACATGGTGTGACCGCCAGCGACCGCCAGGCCACGCGCGTCCACCCCCGACTTGCCCAGCACCAGCAGCGTGACGCCGATGAAACCGATCACCAGGCCGAGCACGCGCGAGCCGCCGGGCCGGTCTTTCAGCCAGAGCCAGGCCACCAGCGCGCCCGTGAGCGGCACCGTGGCGTTGAGGATGGCCGAGATGCCGGTGGGGATGTGCAGCACCGCGAACGAAAACAGCAGGAAGGGCAGGCCCGAGTTGAGCAGGCCCACGATGAGGATGGCGCGCCAGCGCGCGCGGAAATCCGCCCACACGGCGGCCTTGAGGAACACCGGCAGCAGGCACAGCGCCGCGATGCCCACGCGCAGCCCGGCCGTGGCCACCGGGCCGAACTCGGCCGCGCCCAGGCGCATGAAGAGAAAGGACGCGCCCCAGAGCGCGGCGAGCACGACGAATTCGAGCAGCAGGATGGGGGTCATGTGGAGGACAGGGCCATGGGGTTGTCGGCCTCGAGTTGCAGCAAGGCGCGCTTGCGTGGCAGGCCGCCAGCATAGCCGGTGAGTGCGCCGTTCGCGCCCAGCACGCGGTGGCAGGGCACCACGATGCTCACGGGGTTGCGGCCCACGGCCGCGCCCACCGCGCGCACGGCGTTCGGCGAGGCCACCCGCTGCGCCAGCGCGCCATAGCTCAGCGTCTGGCCGGCACCGATGGTGAGCAGGCCCTGCCACACCGCGGTCTGGAAGGGCGTGCCGAACGACAGGTCGAGTGGCAGATCGAAGGCCGTGCGCCGCGCCGCGAAGTAGTCGGCCAGTTGTGCCGCGGCCTCGCGCAGCACGGGGTGGTCGGGCGCGGGCGACCAGCGCGCCATCAGCGCGTCGTCGGGGGCGTGTTGCTGGTCGTGGAACCAGGCGCCCGCGAGCGCGTGGTCGGTGGCGGCCAGGCGCATGCGGCCCAGCGGGGTGTCGATGTCGGTGCGGTGCAGGTGGGCGGGCAGCTTCATGGCGTGATCGACGCGGGGTCGGCAGGGGGTTGTGGGGTGTGGAGGCCGGCCCAGGTGCGCAGCACGGCGTAGCTGCGCCAGGGCTTCCAGGCCTGGCCGGCGGTCTCGCAGGCGCGTTCGCGCTCGCGGGTTGTGCCCTGCAGGCCCAGGGCGTTGTGCAGGGCGATGTCGCCCGCGGGCCAGGCATCGGGCCAGCGCAGCGCGCGCATGGCGATGTATTGCGCCGTCCAGGCGCCGATGCCGGGCAGGGCCTGCAGCGCCTGCACGGTGTGCACCGGGTCGGCGTGTGGGCCCAGGTCGAGGGCGTGGCTGTCCACGGCGCGTGCCAGGGCCTGGATGGCGGCCTGGCGCTGGCGCACGATGCCCAGCTCGCCCAGGGCCGCCGGGTCGGCACCGGCCAGGGCCTGCGGGGTGGGGAACAGGCGGGACAGCGCGGCATCGGGCGTGGCGATGGGCTCGCCGAAGCGCGCCACCAGCCGCGCGGCCAGCGTGCGCGCCGCGGCCACCGTGACCTGCTGGCCCAGCACGGCGCGCACCGCGAGCTCGAAGCCGTCGATGGCGCCGGGCACGCGCAGGCCGGTGCCGCCGGGGAAGTGGGCGCCGAGCACCGCGTCGATGGCCAGCGGGTCGGCGTCGAGATCGCACAGCGCGCGCACGCGCCAGATGAGCGCGGGCAGCGCCGGCAGCAGGCCGTCGCTGGCGTGCAGCCACACGCGGTGGCGTTCGGGTTCGAATTGCAGGCCGAACCAGCCGGTGTGCGCGGCGTTGCCGTTGTGCAGGCGCAGCGTGCGCCAGTAGCGCAGCGCCGGCAGGTCCACCGCGTCCACGCCGGGCAGCAGTCGGTCGGCCAGGAAACGCAGCAGGGCCGCGGCGTCCAGCGGCGGGCGCCAGCCCAGGGCGATGGCGCGGCCGCCCGTGGCGCCGGTGCCGCTGCGGCGCAGGGCCGTGGGGTTCAGCCCGTAGCGTTCGCGCAGCGCCGCGTTGAAGCGGCGCAGGCTGGCAAAGCCGCTGGCCTGCGCCACGGCGGTGACGGGCAGGGCGGTGTCGGTGAGCAGCTGCTTGGCGGCGAGCAGGCGGCGCGTGTGCAGCACCTGCAGCGGCGAGACGCCCAGGCGCGCCTCGAACACGCGGCGCAGGTGGCGATCGCTCACGCCCAGGCGCGTGGCCAGGCGCTGCATCGCGGGGCCGTCGTCGCCGGGCCATTGGGCGGGGTCGTCGAGCAAGCGGCTGGCGTGCTGCACCAGCAGGTCGCTCGCGTCCTGCGTGCTCCAGGTGCGGGCCTGCGGGGCCAGTTCGGGGCGGCAGCGCAGGCAGGGGCGAAAGCCGGCGCGCTCGGCCTGGGCCGCCCCGTCGAAGAAGCGGCAGTTGGCGCGCCGCGGCGTGCGCACCGAGCACACCGGGCGGCAGTAGATGCCGGTGGAGGTGACGCCGGTGAAGAAGCGGCCGTCGAAGCGCGCGTCGCGCGTGCACAGCGCGAGGTAGCGGGCGTCGTCGTCAACGGGGGAGGGTGTGTCCATGGCAGCCATGGTAGGCCAGCCCGGCGCGGGCGACTCGCCATTTCCGGACATGATCCTTACTGGCTCTGCAAGCTTCGCTTCCTACAATGCCGCCTTTGTCCGATACAACCCCGGGAGCCCCTGCATGCAAGTGTCCGCCTCCATCTTCAAGGCCTACGATGTGCGTGGCGTCGTGCCCAGCACGCTCGACGAGCGCGTGGCCGAGGCCCTGGGCCTGGCCTTCGGCACCGTGGCCCGTCAGCAGGGCGAAGGCACCGTGGCCGTGGGGCGCGACGGGCGCCTGAGCGGGCCCGCGTTGTCGGCCGCGCTGATCCGCGGTCTGGTGGCCGCGGGCATCGACGTGATCGACGTCGGTGTGGTGACCACGCCGATGCTGTATTTCGCGGCCGCCACGCTGTGCCGCAGCGGCATCCAGGTGACCGGCAGCCACAACCCCAAGGACTACAACGGCTTCAAGATGGTGCTGGGTGGCCGCGCCATCTACGGCGACGACATCCAGGCGCTGCGCAAGCTGATCGAAACCGATGGTGGTGCGCGCGCCGAGGGGGGGCGGGTGCGCAACGTGAGCGTGGCCGCGCCTTACCGCGACCGCATCGTGGGTGACGTGAAGCTCGCGCGGCCGATGAAGATCGTGGTCGACAGCGGCAACGGCGTGGCCGGCGCCTCGGCGCCCGCGCTCTTCCGCGCACTGGGTTGCGAGGTGATCGAACTCTTCAGCGAGGTCGACGGCAACTTCCCCAACCACCACCCCGACCCGAGCAAGCCCGAGAACCTGCGCGACGTGATCCGCACCCTGGCCGAGACCGACGCCGAACTCGGCCTGGCTTTCGATGGCGATGGCGACCGCCTGGGCATCGTCACCAAGGAAGGCAACAACATCTTCCCCGACCGCCAGATGGTGCTGTTCTCGCAGGACGTGCTGTCGCGCGTGCCGGGCGGCAACATCATCTTCGACGTGAAGTGCTCGCAGCGCCTGGGCCCGGCCATCGAGGCCGCGGGCGGCGTGCCGCACATCTACAAGACGGGCCACTCGCTTATCAAGGCGCGCATGAAGGAGCTCGACAGCCCGCTGGGTGGCGAGATGAGCGGCCACATCTTCTTCAAGGAACGCTGGTTCGGTTTCGACGACGGCACCTACGCCGGTGCACGCCTGCTCGAGATCGTGAGCCGCCACCCCGATGCGAACGCTGTGCTCAACGGCCTGCCCACCAGCCACAGCACGCCCGAACTCAACGTGGCCTGCGCCGAAGGCGAGCCGCACGCGGTGGTGAAGACGCTGGTGGAGATCGCGCGCTTCGACGCCCCGGCCAAGGTTTCGACCATCGACGGTGTGCGCGTGGACTGGCCCGATGGCTTCGGGCTGATCCGTGCCTCCAACACCACGCCGGTGCTGGTGCTGCGCTTCGAGGGCCACACGCCCGAGGCGCTGCATCGCATCGAAGCCGCGATGCTCGATCTGCTGAAGCGGGCCAAGCCCGACGCGGTGGTGGGTGCGAGCGCGCATTGAGCATGAACACGGACGACCTGCTCGACCAGGTCACGGTGGTGCTGGTGACGTACCACAGCGCCCATTGCCTCGATGCGTTGAACGGCCTGCTGGCCCACTGCCCGCACATCGTCATTTCCGACAACGGGAGCACCGACGGCACGCCCGCGCAGGTGCGCGCGCGCTGGCCGCAGGCGGTGGTGCTCGAACACGGCCGCAACCTGGGCTTCGGCACCGCCAACAACCGCGCCATCGCGCAAGTCAGAACGCCGTTCGCCTTTCTGCTCAACCCCGATTGCGAAGTCACGCCCGAAGGCCTGCGCGAACTGGTGCGCGCCGCGCAGGGCATGCCCGACGCCGCCATCGTGGCGCCGCAATTGCAGGGCGCGCCCGGGCGCGCCGACGTGAACTACCGTTGGCCCAGCACGCTGTGGCGCTCGCGCGGCCCGGGTGCCGACGGCGTGGCCTGTGTGGGTTTCGTGGTCGGCGCGGCGATGCTGTTCCGCCTGGAACGCTTCGAGGGCGTGGGCTTTTTCGACGAGGACTTTTTCCTCTACTACGAAGACGACGACCTCTGCCTGCGCCTGTTCCAGGCGCATCGGCCCATCGTGGTCTGGCCCGCGGTGGCTGCGGTGCACCGCGCGCGCGGCTCCACCAAAGGCAGCGCCCCCTGGAAGAGCGAGTACCTGCGCGGCTACCACCACGCGCAATCCAAACTGATTTACACCACCAAACACCGATCGCCCGCCAAGGCCCAGCGCCAGCGCTGGAGCGTGCTGCTTCGTACCACGTTGGCCCTGCCCCTGCGCGCGATCATCTGGTCGCCGCGGCTGCTGGCGCGCATGGCGGGGCGCTGGATGGGCCTGGCGCAGTGGAGACAACATGAACAACGATGAGACAACGAAGCGGCCCACGGTGTGCGTCGGCATCCTGGCCGTCAACGAGGCCCGGCGCATCGCTGCGTGCATCGCCTCGGCGGGCTTTGCCGACCAGATCGTCGTGGTCGACAGCGGCAGCACCGACGACACCCGTGAGCGGGCCGCCGAGGCGGGCGCCGAGGTGCACCTGCATGCCGACTGGCAGGGCTTTGCGGTGCAACGCACGCGCCTGCTCGAGCACGTGCGTTGCGACCATGTGTTTTTTCTCGATGCAGACGAGATCGTGCCCCCGGAGTTGGCCACCGAGATTCGCGCCGCGGTGGACAGTGGCGAGGACGCCGTGTGGGAGGTGATGTGGAACCAGGTGGCGTATGGCCGCCCGCTCACGCTGATGAAATCCACCGGCGGCATCCGGCGCCTTTTCCGCATGGACAACCTGGAACGCTTTGACGGCGTGGTGCACGAGGGCGCGGTGCTGCGCCGCAGTGGTGTGCCGGTGCGCCGTTTTCGCCACCGCTTGCTGCACTACTCGCGCGAAACGGTGTACGGCAGCCTGCTCAAGCTGGCGCAGTACGTGCAGCTGGGCGCGGCCAAGCGCGCCGAACGGGGCAAGCGGGGCGGCATCCTGCGCGGCTTTGCGTCCGCCGGTGCCATCTTCGTCAAGCTCTACGTGATTCGCCGCGGTTGGCTCTGCGGGCCCGAGGGCTTTCTCTTCTGCTTCTTCATCGCCCTGGAGTGCTTCTTCCGCTACGTGGCCTTGCGCTACGACGGCATGGAGCGTGGCGCGCCACTGGCGCGCCGCTGAACCGGGCGCTCAGGCGCGCTTCATCGCCAGCTTGAAGCGCAGGTAGGCGAGCTGGTGGCGCCAGCCCAGCACCAGCGCCGGTTGCGCGGGGTGCGGGTTGCGCAGGGCGGGCTGGATCAGGTGCCGGTCGAACGCTTCCATCACCCGCTCGGCGTTGTAGCGCTGGCTGTAGCGGTCCCATTGGCCACGCGCGAGCGCCTCGCGGTCCAGGCCTTGCAGCAGCGCGGCCAGCGACGCCGCGTCGTCATAGAGCAAGGCGGCATCGCCCAGCACCGCCAGGTGGTGGCGGTGTTTGCCGCGCGACGAGGTGATCACCGGCTTGTTGCGGATCGAGAACTCGCCGCAGGCCAGGCCGAAGGATTCACCCTGGGCGCGCGCGTGCAGCATGGCGTCGCAGCTGTTGATGAAGCGCGTCTTGTGTTGCAGGTCGGCCGTGCCTTCGAGAAACCGGGCGCGCGGGTGTTCGAGGAACGGCGTGAGGTTCAGGCCCACGAACCAGAGATCGGGGCGCGCTTGCAGGGCGGTGTGCAGGCCCGTCACCGCCGCGGGGATGTCGAAACTCGCGGCGCCCCCCATGCCGCCGAGCACCAGCGCCGATGGCGGCAAGCCCAGCGCCTCGCGCAGGTCCGAACGCTCATTGGGCAACTGCACGATGTGCGGTACCGCGGGCACGTCACCCATCGCGCAGCCCGCGCTCAGCCACTCGGAGATGAAGGCAAACGAAGCGCCGTGCGCCTGGCGCGGGGCGGTGGGAAACACCGCGTGCACCATGGTCGGCACCACCTGGCTCACGACGCCGTCGCGCCGCCCGGCCTTGATGGTGTAGAGCAACTGCGCGCCCGCGTGTTGCAGCAAGGGGTCGAGCCCGTCGAGCGTGTCGTAGGCCAGCACGTCGAAGCGGCGGCGGAACTTGTCGATCGCCTCGGGCGCGTTGTTGGCGTTGTGCCGGTGATGAAGGATGACGGCGCGGTGCCCCAGCAGTTCCTCGGCCGCGACGGCGTAGTCGTACAGCGCGATTTCAGTGCCCTGGCGCGAGAGCTGGTTCGAGTGAAAGGCGATGCGCATGGCCGGGGTCAATCCGCCAGGCGCATGTCGAGCTTGAGCCGCCAGTAGGCCAGCGTGTCGCGCCAGCCCACGTTCAGTTGGGGCGTGAATCGGTCGGGGTTGCGCAGCGCGGGCTGGATCAGGTGCTGGTCGAACAGCGCCATCACGCGCGCCGGGTTGTAGAGCGGGGTGTAGCGGTCCCAGTGGCCAGCGCGCACGGCGGCGCGGTCGAACGCGGCGATGGCCTTCACGAGGCCTTCGGCGTCTTGGTATGGCCAGCCCGCGTCGCCCAGCACCGCCAGGTGGTGGCGGTGCTTGCTGCGCGCGTAGGTGAACACCGGCTTGTTGCGGCTCGAGAACTCGCCGCAGGCCAGGCCGAAGGATTCGCCTTGCAGCCGCGCGTGCAGCATGGCGTCGCAGCTGTTGATGAAGCGCGTCTTGCGCACCAGATCGCCGGTACCGGGCAGAAAGACCGCGCGCGGGTGATCGACGAAGCGTTCGATGTTGAGGAACAGGAACCAGGTGCCGGGCTGCGTGTCCAGGCAGCGCCGCACGGCCTCGATCGCGCAGGGCACGTCGAAGCTCTTGGCGCCGCCGTGGCAGCCGAGCACCGTGGCCTCGGCGGGAATGCCGAGTTCGGCGCGCAGGTCATCGTCCACCGCGGGCAGCGTGACGATGTGCGGCACCGACGGGATGTGACCGCGCGAGCAGCGCTCGCTCAACCAGTCGGAAATGAAGGCGAACGACGCACCGTGCGCCTGCCGCGGGGCGGTGGGGAACACGGCGTGCACCATGGTCGGCACGGCCTGCGAGACCAGGCCGTCGCGCCGGCCGGACTTGATGGCGTAGAACAGCTGCGCGCCGCAGCGCCGCAGCAGGGGGTCGATTTCGCCGCGGTCGCGGTAGGTGAGCACCTCGAAGCGCTGCTCGAACTTGGCGATGGCTTGCGGGTCGTTGTTGGGGTTGTCCGCCGGGTACAGCACGGTGCTGCGGTGGCCGAGCTGGGCCTCGGCGCCTTCGGCGTAGTCGTACAGCGCGATCTCGGTGCCGCGCAGCGAGAGCTGGTTGGAATGGAAGACGATGGTCAGCCCGCTCACGAGCCGGCCTCCCGTGTCCGCCGCCCGCGCAGCCCGGCCATGAGCAGCGCGCTCAAGAGGATGAGGCAGTGGCTTTCGGTGGAGAGCCAGAACGCGCTGTGCGACGCACTCGCGGTGCACAACACGGCCACGAAGGCCAGCGCAAAGGCTCGCCGTTGCGTGCCGTGATGCAGAGCCTCGCGCACCATCACACCGATGAAGCCCAGAAAGAGCAACAACCCCACGGCGCCCTGTTCGAACTGGAAGAACAGGAACTGGTTGTGCGGGTGCGGGCACACCACCTCGCAATAGCCCGGCGCGGTGAAGTGCTGCCTGGCCAGCACGGGGTAGGTGGCTGTGCCGTGGCCCAACAGTGGGGCGTTGGGCACCTCGTCCAGCACGAACTCGGCCATTGCCATGCGGGCGCCGATGGAGGTGACAGGGCCGGTTCTGGCGGACGCCGCCTCTGCCCAGGCCAGTTCGCCACGCTCCTGCAGCACCGGCGACATACTGGCCGCCGCGAACACCAGACCCAGGCCCAGAAGCGTACCGATGGCCGCCCGCCGCGAACATCCGAAGGCCATGGCCAGCGCGAACACCGCGGTGGACACAGCCCAGGCCAGGTAACCCGTGCGGCCCAGTGACAGCACCAGCATGCTGATGGACGCCAGCATCCACAACCCGACCACCAACCATCGCACGCGCTGGCTGTGGGTGTCTGTGGCGAGGAAGGCGCACATGAGCGCGAACAGACTCATCATCAGCCCTTGCGAGATGTAGTCCTTGAACACCGTGTGATCGACACCGAAACCCTGGTTGTGCGTGCGCGTCCAGGAAAAGTCGAACCAGACGTTGAGCCAGGTCACGGCCAGGGTGAACAGCATCGCCAGTGCGAAGGCCTGCCAACTGCGCCGACGCACGGTGGCGTCCTGCAGCAGTGCGATGAACATCGGCACCAGGGCGAACTTCAAGTACTTCTGCAGAAATCCCAGCACGCCCTCGCGTTCGGCGGGCGACCATGCTGTCGCGATCACGATCCATGCGAACAGGGCGAGCGCTGCGATGGCGAGCGGGTTGTGCATGGCCTGACGCAACGTCGAGCGCGCCTCGGCCCCGCTCAGCGAGATCGCCCAGAGCAGCAGCGTGAGCAGCAAGGCCACGTTGGCCAAAGCCACGGAAACGGGGAAGGCAAAGAAGGCAAGAACAAGGCAGGCCTGCGCGCCTTGCTGGGCACGTCGGGGCAGGGCGGAAACAAGGCTCATGAATGCGGGTTCGGGGATTGATAGGCCGCAGTGAGCAGCGCCCAGTCGGCTTCCCGCCAGTGGCAGCTGTCCTGGCGGGAGGCCTCCTTGCGCAGCGAGCGCAGCAGGCGTGCAAGGTTGGCGGCTTTCCATGCCTCTCCCGGGCGCACGGCGCATTTGTCGAAGTCCACCACCCAGGCCTGGTCGTGCGCGTCGAGCAGCAGGTTGTGGGCGTTGAGGTCGGCATGGTAGACCTGCCGGTCGTGCAGCCGGCGGATGGCCGTGCCGAGCGCTGCCCATTGTGTGGGGGTGGCCGGCGCATCGCGCAGGCACTGCACCAGGTTGCGTGTGCCGGGCAGCCAGGCCACGGCGATGTCGGCGCTGTAGACCAGGCCGTGCGGCGTGTGCAGCGCCGCCACCGGGGCCGGCACGGGCAGGCCCCAGCTGCGCATGAGGCGCAGCAGCGCGAACTCGCGCATGGCGCGGCTGCGCGCCAGCGGCTCGTGCGCGAAGCGGTCGTCGCTCAGCTTGGCCATCAGGCCGCCACGGCGGTAGTGGCGCAGCACGTAGGCACCTTGCGGAGCCTGCACCAGCGCGGCCTGGCCACGGCCGCTGCCGGTGGCCAGGCGTTCGTCGGGGCCGCCGGGCGTGAAGTCGCGCGCGGCCATGGCCGGCGTGCGCGACGGGTCGCGCCAGACCGTGGTGCCATCGGGGGCTTGCACCGAGACGACATCGCCAAGCGCTTCGGCTTGCACGGTGCCGATTGCCGCGTTCAGTGCCTGCAGGCTGCGCCCGGTGGCGCCGCGGTGGTCGCTCACCAGCGCGAGCGCGGCCTGGCTGCGCGCCCGCCAGCGCTCGGGTTGGCCGAGTGCGTCGATCACCGCCGTCTCCAGCGCGAGCGTGTCGGCCACGCGCAGGCCGGCACCGCGTTGCGCGGCTTCGTCGAACAACGCGGGGGCGTTCTGCGTGTGCGGGCCGAACAGCACCGGCTGGCCCAGCGAGAGCGGCTCCAGCGGATTGTGCCCGCCCACCGGGGCCAGCGTGCCGCCCACGAAGCACAGCGTGGCGTGGCGGTACCAGAACATCAACTCGCCCATGGTGTCGGCCAGCAGCACGGCGTGCTCGGGGTGCACCGCCTCACCCAGGCTGCGGCGCGCGTGCAGCCAGCCCGCGCGGCCCAGCGTTTGCGACACGGCGTCAAAGCGCTGGGGGTGCCGTGGCGCCAGCACCAGCAGGGCATTCGGGTGGCGCGCGCGGATCGCGGGCCAGGCGGCCAGCCACGCGGTCTCGTCGCCCTCGTGCGTGCTGCCGGCCACCACCAGTTGCCGGTCGTTCAGATCGGTGGGCAGCGGTGCCGCGTCGGCTGGCGCGGCGATGTCGAACTTGAGGTTGCCGGCCACGTGGCAGCGTTCGGCGGGCACGCCGAGGGCCTGCAGGCGCTCGGCCGTGGCCGCGTCGGCCGTGGCCACCTGCAGGTGGGGCCACGCGTGGGCCATCACGCCACGCCAGCGCTGGTAGCCGGCGGCGGTGCGCTCGGTGAGGCGCGCGTTGAGCAGCACCACGGGCAGCGCACGTTCAGCGCAGGCAAACAGCCACTGCGGCCAGAGCTCGCGCTCGATCAGCACCAGCGCTTGCGGCTGCAGGCGGTCAAGAAAGCGGCGCACGGCGGCGGGCGTGTCGATCGGCGCGTAGCGGTGCGCGAGGCGATCGCCGAACGCGGCGTGCAGGGCGGCCGCGCCGGTGGGGGTTTGTGTGGTGACCACGATCGCGTGTGCGGGCCAGTCGGCCAGCAGGCGTTCGATCAGCGGCCGCGCGGCCTGCACCTCGCCCACCGACGCGGCGTGCAGCCACAGGCCGCCCATGTGGCGTGGTTCGACGGGGATGAAGCCCAGGCGCTCGCCCAGGCGCTCGCGGTAAGCCGGTTCGCGCCGGCCGCGCCACCACAGCCAGCCCAGCAGCGGCAGCGCAAGCGCCCCCATCAGCAGCCGGTAGGCCCGCAGCGAGGCGGTGGCGCGCGGCGCGTTCAACGCCAGTGTTCGGCCACCCAGGCCGTGGGCAGCACGCGCCGGTACCACTTGCCGCTCACGCCCGCGATCGCGTCGGGCGGGTTGGGCTTGCCGTGGAAGGCAATGATGCGCGCGCCCGGCGGGATCACCGGGGGCTTGAACCAGCCCATCAGGCCGCGGCGCATGCAGTGGCGCTTGAAGCTCACGCACCAGCCCTCGGGCCAGTAGCGCACCTTGCCCTGGCGGCCCAGGTAGCCGGTGATGAATTCCTGCTCGTTGCGCACGTCGGCGATCGACTGCGGGTAGCCGTTCTTGAGGTGATCGAGCGCGTCGGTGTGGGCGCCGATGGTGTAGAGGTAGCACGAGGTGTTGCCCGTGCCGTCCTTCTTGTCCCACTCCTTGATCACGGTGAACTCGCCCGGCTGGTCGAAGAACGGATCGAGGCTGTCGACGATCACGATGTCGAGATCAAGAAACAGCGTGCGGCCCTTCAGGTCGTACAGCGGGTCGGCAAAGCTGGTGAGCTTGAGCCAGCCGTGGCCGAAGGTCCAGGGCTTGCGCTGGTCGAACTCGTCGAAACCCACGGCGGGAATGGGCTTGACCTCGATGGCCGGGTCGATGCCCACGCCGTCGTCGGTGAGGCACACGAAGCGGAACGGCCGCTTCAGATGCCGCGACACCATGCCGTGGAGCTTGTTGACGTAGTCGGGGCCGTACTTGCGGCCCCACTTGATGCACAGCACGTTGACGGCTTGCACCTCGTCTCCGGAGGGGGTGTGGGCGGGCATCGCGGGAGTTTATCGGGTCTGGTTTGCTCGGCGGCGATTGCCGGCCCGGGGGCACCGCCCTGACACCCGCCACGCCAGCAGGCGCGAGAAAGACTCAGCGCGCCAACAACGCATCCACCGGCTGCAGATCCGCCGGCGTGAGTTCCCCGCTCGCTTGCTTCAGGCGCAGCGTGCCCAACAGCACGTTGTAGCGGGCCTGGGCGAGGTCGCGTTTGGTCTGGAACAGCTGGCTCTGGGCGTTGAGCACGTCGATGTTGATGCGAACGCCCACCTGGTAGCCGAGCTGGTTGGCTTCGAGCGCGCTCTGGCTGGAGGTCTCGGCCGCTTCGAGGGCCTTGACCTGGCCCTGGCCCGAGACGACGCCGAAGTAGGCGCTGCGCGTGGCGAGGTCCACGTTGCGGCGCGCGGACTCGAGGTCGGCGCGCGCCTTTTCTTCCAGCGCCAGCGTCTGCTTCACGCGGTTCTGGATTGCGAAGCCCGCGAACAGCGGCAGGTTGAACTGCACGCCCACGGTGGCGTTGTTGTTGCGCACGTTGCCTGGGATGCCCTGCACGCTGGAGGGCGCGCGGCTCACCTGGTACTGGCCCACGAGATCGAGCGTGGGTTTGTGGCCGGCTTCGGCGCGCTCGGTTTCGAGCTGCGCGATCTCGAAGTTGCGGCGCGCCTGCAGCACGCCGGGGTGGCCTTCACCCACGCGGTTCAGCCAGGCCTGCGGGTCGGCCGGTTGCAGCGGCGGCAGGTTCACGGGGGCCGCCAGCGGGCGCGGCGTCACGCCGCTGCGGCCCACCAGTTGGTCGAGCGCGAGGCGCTTGACGCGCAGGTCGTTGTCGGCCGCGATCTCCTGCGCCACCACGAGGTCGAAGCTGGCCTGCGCTTCGCGCGCGTCCGTCACGGTGGCGGTGCCGACCTCGAAGTTGCGCCGCGCCGCGGCCAGTTGCTGCTCCACCGCGGTCTTTTGCGCGCGCACGAACGTGAGCGTGTCCTGCGCAGCGAGCACGTCGAAATAGGCCTGCGATGTGCGCAGGATCAGGTCCTGCTCGGCCTGCGTGAGCTGGGCCTGCGCGATGTCGATCGACAGCTGTGCCTGGCTGTTGGCGAGGCGGTTGGCCGGGCGATAGAGCGGCTGGCTGGCCGAGAGCGTGACGTTCTGGTTGTTGCTGGTGCCGTCGAGCAGGTTGTTGCTGCTGTCTCGGCGCGTCCAGTTGGCGCCGGCACCCAGGCCCACCTCGGGCAGCAGGCCGGCACGGGCTTGCGCGGCCTGCGCCAGGTTGGCGTCGTACTGCGAGCGCGCGGCCAGGTAGGTGGCGTCGAAGCCGCGCGCGGCGTCGAACAGCTCGACCAGGCTTTGCGCCTGCACGGCGGACGTTCCCCCCAGGGCCAGGCAGGCGGCCAGCACCAGCGGGTGCGGGCGTCGGGCGGGGCGGGCGGGCGTGGCGGGCATGGTCGGGTCCTTGGGGAGGGAGGGGTCAGTAGCGGGGAATCGAGGCGTCGCGTTCGCGCGACCAGAGATCGATGCCGCCGTGGATGTTGACGACCTGGGTGAAGCCCTGGTTCATCAGGAAGTGCGTGACCTGCGCGCTGCGCCCGCCGTGGTGACACAGGCAGGCGATGGGGCGCTGCGGGTCGAGTTCGGCCAGGCGCTCGGGGATGCTGCGCATGGGCATGTGCACGAGCTCGAAGCCTTGCGGCGCGACGCTCGCGGTCTGCAGCTCCCAGGGCTCGCGCACGTCGAGCACCACGGGCGGCGCGCCGCCGTCTGCGCCGTGGCTGCGGATCCAGTCGTCGAGCTGGGCGGGGGTGATGGCCTGCATGCGGGTTCTCTTGCTTCGGTTCAGAAGCGGAAGCGCGAAGGGGCCGGGAAGTTCCGCAGCCGCGCGGCCACCGTGTCCCAGGGCTGGGCGGTGTGGAAATCCGTCTCGCTGCTGCGGGTGATCAGCGTGGCGCGCATCATGGGCTCGTCGCCCGCGATGGCGATGAGCCGGCCACCGGGGGCCAGCAGACCGAGCAGGGCGCTGGGCACCTCGGCCACGGAGCCGCCAAGCACGATGGCGTTGAAGGGGCTGTCGGTGCGGCAGAGCGCGAAATCGTTGGCCGCGGCGTCGCCCGTGCGCACGTCCACGTTGCCCAGGCCGGCGCGTTGCAGGTTGCCGCGGGCGCGCTGGGCGAGTTCGGGGTCGATCTCGATGCTGACCACGCGCTGGGCCAGGCTGGCCAGCAGGGCGGCGGTGTAGCCGCTGCCGGTGCCGATTTCGAGCACCTTGTCGGTGGGCTGGAGCGCGAGATCCTGCACCAGGCGGGCCTGCACGCGCGGGGCCAGCATGGTGGTGCCGGGCGTGAGCGGCAGCTCCAGGTCGGCGAAGGCCAGGGCGCGCTGCGCTTCGGGCACGAAGTCCTCGCGGCGCACGCGGCCCAGCAGTTCGAGCACGCGGGCGTCGAGTACTTCCCAGGGGCGAACCTGCTGCTCGATCATGTTGAAGCGGGCCTGTTCCAGGCTCATGGCGGTGGTCATCTCGGTTCTCCAGTCGGGTTCGGCAAAACCTGCAAATTCTAGGAGGCGGCTTCCGTCGAGGCCATGACGGCGGGTGGCAGGCCGGCCTTGCGGCGCAGCCAGTTCGTGAAATCGTCGATATAGCTGTAGACCACGGGCACCACCACCAGCGTGAGCAGCGAGGAGGTGATGACGCCACCGATCACGGCTTGGCCCATGGGCGAGCGCTGCTCCGAGCCTTCGGTGAGCGCGAAGGCCAGCGGCACCATGCCGAACACCATGGCCAGCGTGGTCATGAGGATGGGGCGCAGCCGCACCTTGGCGGCCAGCAGCAGGGCGTCGTCGCGTGGCAGCGCGGGGCCGCCGGCACGGCCCTCGCGCGCGCGGATGGCGAAGTCCACCAGCAGGATGGCGTTCTTGGTGACCAGACCCATGAGCAACACGATGCCGATGATGGAGAACATGCTCATGGTGGAGCCGAACATCAGCAGCGCCAGCACCACGCCGATGAGCGTGAGCGGCAGCGAGGTCATCAGCGACAGCGGCTGCAGAAAGCTCTGGAACTGGCTCGCCAGGATCATGTAGATGAAGATGATCGCCAGCGCGAGTGCCGACAGCGCGTAGCCGAAGGACTCCTGCATGTTCTTGGTGGAGCCGCCGAACTCGTAGCGGTAGCCCGGTGGCAGCGCGATGGTGTCGAGTGCGGCGCGCATGGCGGTCGTCACCTCGCCAACCGAGCGGCCGTACACGTTGGCGTTGAAGGCCACCTCGCGGTTGAGGTTCTTGCGGTTGATCTGGTTCGGCCCCGTGGTCTCCACGATTTGCGCCACCTGCGACAAGGCCACGTTGCGCGCCGTGCCGTCGGTTGCGCTGCCCACGGTCAGCGGCAGTTGTGCCAGGTCGGTCGTGCGCTGGCGCGCGTCGGGCGCCAGGCGAACGATCACGTCGTAGGTTTCACCGTTCTGCGCGCGCCAGTTGCCCACGGTGGTGCCGGCCACCAGCGTGCGCAGTGCGCTGCCCACGGCACCGGTGGTCAGGCCCAGGTCGGACGCGAGCTCGCGGTTGAGCACCACGTCGACCGTGGGCTTGTTGGGTTTCACGCTGGCGTCCAGGTCCACCAGGCCGACGATGGGTTCGAGCTTCTCGCGCACCACGCGGCTCAGGCGCTCCAGCTCGCCGAGGTCGTCGCCCTGCAGCGAGAACTCGATCTGTTTGTTGCCGCCCACGGCGTCGAGCAGGCCCACGTGCGTGACGGTGATGCCCGGCACGCTGCGCAGCCGCTCGCGCAGCAGGGCCGACATGGCGCTCGCGTTGCGCGTGCGTTCCTTGCGATCCACCAGCCGCACGTACACGCTGGCGTACATGGGGCCTTGCGCGTTGCCGGTGTTGATGGTGGTGAGCGTGTAGCGCACCTCGGGGAAGCTGCGCAGGATGCCTTCGACTTCGCGCGCCTTGGCCTCGGTGGCCTGGATCGACGAACCCACGGGCGTGTTGAAGCTGATCGATGTCTCGGAGAAATCGGCCTGCGGCACGAACTCGGTGCCCAGCAGCGGCAGCATGACGATGCTGGAGATGAAGGTGGCCAGCGCGAGCGCCAACGTGGCGAGCTTGTGGCGCAGCGACCAGCGCAAGGCACCCTGGTAGCCCTCGGCCAGATCGTCCTGGAAACGGTCGAACCAGTGGGTGATGCGGCCCAGCGTGCGGTCGTAGAAGCTGTTGCCGGGCGGCTTGCCGTGCGCGTCGATGGCCGGGTCGTGCCACACGGACGACAGCATCGGGTCGAGCGTGAAGCTCACGAACATGGAGATGAGCACGGCCGCCACCATGGTGATGCCGAACTCGTGGAAGAACTTGCCGATGATGCCGCCCATGAAACCGATGGGCAGGAACACGGCCACGATGGACAAGGTGGTGGCCAGCACCGCCAGGCCGATCTCCTGCGTGCCGTCCATGGCGGCCTGGTAGGGCTTCTTGCCCATCTGCACATGGCGCACGATGTTCTCTCGCACCACGATGGCATCGTCGATCAGCAGGCCCACCGAGAGCGTGAGCGCCATCAGCGTGATCATGTTGATCGTGAACCCGAGCAGGTTCATGACGAAGAAGGTGCCGATCACCGCGATGGGCAGCGTGAGCCCGGTGATGACCGTGGAGCGCCAGGAGTTCAGGAACAGGAAGACGATCAGCACCGTGAGGATCGCGCCCTCGATCAGCGTCTGCCGCACGTTCTGCACCGACACGCGGATCGGCCGCGAGCCGTCGGCGATGGGCTCGAGCTTCACGCCGGGTGGCAGCTCCGGCTTGACGGCCTGGATGGCGGCGTTGAGGCCGTCGACCACCGCGATGGTGTTCTCGTCCTGCGACTTCTGCACCTGCAGCAGCAGCGTGCGCTGGCCGTTGTAGAGCGCCAGGCTCTCCAGCTCCTGCGTGCCGTCGCTCACGTGCGCGACCTGGCCGAGCCGGACGGGCGACCCCCCGCGGCGGCCGACGATGATGTTCTCGAAATCGCGCGGGTTCTGTGCGCGCGACAGCACCTGCACCACCCGCTCGGCGTCGCGCGTCTTGAGCGTGCCCACGGGCAGGTCCTGGTTCTCGCTGCGCAGCGCGGCGTTCACCTGCTCGGGCGTCACACCCAGGGCCTGCATGGCCACCGGGTCGAGCTCGATGTTGATGGCACGGTCGGTGGCACCCACCAGATTCACGGCGCCGACGCCGCGCACGTTCTCCAGCCGCTTCTTGAGCACCTGATCGGCCCAGGTGGTGAGCTCGACCGCGGAGAGGGTGCGCCCGTCCACCGCCTCGGGTACCACGGCCACCGACCAGATCGACCGGCTTGCCGGGTCGAAGCGCAGCACGCGCGGTTCTTCCACCTCGTCGCGCAGCGCGGGTCGCAGGATGCCGATGCGCTCGCGCACGTCGTCGGCGGCCTTGCGGCCATCCACCGTGAGCTGGAACTCGATGATCACCACGGAGCTGCCTTCGTAGCTGCGCGAGGTGAGTGTGTTCACGCCCGCGATGGCGTTGACGGCTTCCTCGACCTTCTTGGTGACCTCGCTTTCCACGATTTCGGGCGAGGCGCCCGGGTAGGCGGTGGTGACCACCACCACGGGGAAATCGATGTTCGGGAACTGGTCGACCTGCAGGCGCTGGTACGAGAACGCGCCCAGCACCACGAAGGCGAGCATCACCATGGTCGCGAAGACCGGGTTGCGCAACGAGACCTGGGTGAACCACATGGCGGCGCCGGCCCGTTCAGTTCGTGGCGGCGCCGGCCAGCTTCACGCGCGTGCCGTCGCGGATCGCGCCGGCGGTGGCGGCCAGCACCACGTCGCCTTCGGCAAGCATGGACACGGCCTGCTGCGGCACGCCATCGGCCAGACCGCGCGGGGGCAGCGGCGAGGGCAGGGCGATGTGGCGCACCGTGCCGTCGCGCAGCACCTGCACATAAGGCGCAGGGCGGTCGTTGCGCACGGCCGAGACGGGCACGGCCAGCGCCGTGGCGCTGCCGGCCACGATGTCGCCGCGCGCGAACAGGCCCTGGCGCATTCCGTTGGCGGCGGGCAGGCGCAGGTACACCAGCACGCTGCGGCTGCCGGGCTGCACGCTGGGGTTGATGCGGGCCACGGTGGCGGGCACCGCGGCGGGCAGGCCTTCCACCTGCAGTTGCGCGGTCTGGCCCACCTGCACCGCGGCCGCGTCGGCCGGGCTCAGCGCGGCCTCCATTTCGAAGGCCGAGAGATCGACCACATCGAACACGCGCGCGTCGATGCCCACGCGTTCGCCGTTCTGCACCGCGCGCGCCGCGATCTGGCCCGCGATCGGCGAGCGCAGCACCGTGTCGCCCAGGCCCTTGCGCGCGATGTCGAGTGCAGCCACGGCGGCGCGGTGGTTGGCTTCCATCGCGGCCAGGTTGGCTTGGGAGTTGTCCAGCGCGGTGGCCGAGATGAAGCCCTGCTGCACCAGCGCCTGGTTGTTGGTCTGCGTGCGCTGGGCGATGCGCACCTGCGCCAGCGCCGACTCGGCCTGCTGCTCGGCCTGGCGCACGCGCGCCTGCGATTCGGTGGGGTCGATGCGCGCCACCACCTCGCCCGCGGCCACGCTGTCGCCCTCGCGCTTGTTCAGGCCCGTCACCTCGCCGGCCACGCGGGCCTTGATGGCCACGGTCTGCAGCGCCTTGATGGAGCCCGAGACGCTGGCCGTCTGCTGCAGGGCCAGCGTGCGCACGCGCACCACGTCGCGTTCGCCGACCTCGTACACGGGCGCCGTCTGCAGCGCCAGCGCGGCGGCCTGCGCCTGCTTCGACTGCGTGGCCCGCTTGTCCAGCGCGCGCACCACGCCCCAGGCCAGGCCGGCCACCAGCAGCACCGGCAGAAGCCAGTAGATGATCTTTCGGGTGCGGGTCGTGGTCATGGGGCGGTCAGGCGGGGAGCTTCAACATGCCGTGCAGGATCAGGTCGACCTGCGTGTCGATGAAGGTGATCGGGTCGAGCTGCTGCGAGGGTGGGCAGCAGGGCGCCATGGAGTGCTTCCAGGTGAGCAGGAAGATCATGGGCGCGATCAGGCTGTAGACGGCGTAGTCCAGGTCCATCGCGCGGAACTCGCCGCGTTCGACGCCGCGTTGCAGGATGCGCTTGAGCAGGTCGTTGCCCGGGATGATCACTTCCTGCTGGTAGAAGGCCGCGATTTCCGGAAAGGAGCCGGCTTCGCTCATCACCAGCTTGGTGATGCCCGAGGCCGGCGTCATGCCCACGTGCTCCCACCAGGTGTGCATGGCGTAGCGCACCAGCTCTGCACTGCTGCCGGTGAACTCCGCGAGTTCGGCCGTCCACAAGGGGAAACGGCCGGCGATGTTCTCGCGCACCACGGCCTTGAACAGGTCTTCCTTGCTGGGGAAGTAGAGGAACAGCGTGCCCTTGGAGACGCCGGCGCGCGCCGCCACCTCTTCCACGCGGGTGGCGGCGAAGCCCTTCTCCACGAAGAGCGCCAGCGCCGCGTCGATCAATTCGCCCGGGCGCGCTTCCTTGCGCCGGGCGCGGCGGGGCGCGGCGGGTTCGGGGTTGGAGCGGGGCGTGGGCATGGCTGGCAATTACTGACCGACGGGTTAGTAATATACCCCAGCCCCCATGCCGGCGGATGTCCGCCGGGTAAAGCGCGGGACAGCGCGGCGGCTCAGTTGAAAGCCGCAATCCCCGTGATCGCCCGGCCCAGGATCAGCGCGTGGATGTCGTGCGTGCCCTCGTAGGTGTTGACCACCTCGAGGTTCACCAGGTGGCGTGCCACGCCGAACTCGTCGCTGATGCCGTTGCCGCCCATCATGTCGCGCGCCAGGCGGGCGATGTCGAGCGCCTTGCCGCAGCTGTTGCGCTTGAGGATGGAGGTGAGTTCCACCGGCGCGGCGCCTTCGTCCTTCATGCGGCCCAGGCGCAGGCAGCCCTGCAGGCCCAGGCTGATCTCGGTCAGCATGTCGGCCAGCTTTTTCTGCACCAGCTGGTTGGCCGCGAGCGGGCGGCCGAACTGCTGGCGGTCCAGCACGTACTGGCGGGCGCGGAAGTAGCAGTCTTCCGCCGCACCCAGCGCGCCCCAGGCGATGCCGTAGCGCGCGCTGTTCAGGCAGGTGAAGGGGCCCTTCAAGCCACGCACCTCGGGGAAGGCGTTCTCTTCCGGCACGAACACGCCGTCCATCACGATCTCGCCGGTGATCGAGGCGCGCAGGCCGACCTTGCTGTGGATGGCGGGGGCGCTCAGGCCCTTCCAGCCTTTTTCCAGGATGAAGCCGCGGATGGCGCCTTCGTCGTCCTTGGCCCAGACCACGAACACGTCGGCGATCGGGCTGTTGGTGATCCACATCTTGGCGCCCGACAGGCTGTAGCCGCCGTCGACCTTTTTGGCGCGCGTGACCATGCTGCCCGGGTCGGAGCCGTGGTTGGGTTCGGTCAGGCCGAAGCAGCCGATCCACTGGCCGCTGGCGAGCTTGGGCAGGTACTTCTGCTTCTGCGCTTCGGTGCCGAACTCGTTGATCGGCACCATCACCAGCGAGCTCTGCACGCTCATCATCGAGCGGTAGCCCGAGTCCACGCGCTCGACCTCGCGCGCCACCAGGCCGTAGCAGACGTAGTTGAGGCCGGCACCGCCGTACTGCTCGGGGATGGTGGCGCCCAGCAGGCCCAGTTCGCCCATCTCGCGGAAGATGGCCGGGTCGGTCTTCTCGTGGCGGAAGGCTTCCGTCACGCGGGGCAGCAGGCGTTCCTGGCAGTAGGCGTGGGCGGCGTCGCGCACGGCGCGTTCGTCGTCGGTGAGCTGGCCGTCGAGCTGGAACGGGTCTTCCCAGCTGAAGCTGGCTTTGGTCTTGGCGGGCGAGAGCATGGCTTGTCTCCGTGTGCGGTGATCGATCGCCGGATTGTCGACCGGCAAGCCATAGCTGTCTAATATCGATCCTGTATTCAACGATTCGATCGGCATATTGATGGAGTTCCGCCACCTGCGCTGCTTTCTGGTGCTCGCCGAAGAGCTGCACTTCGGCCGCGCGGCCCAGCGCCTGGCCATGACGCAGCCGCCGCTGTCGCTCAACATCCAGCAGCTCGAGGCCTCGGTGGGCGCACCGCTGTTCCTGCGCAACAGCCGCGGTGTGGCGCTCACGCCCGCGGGCCTGGCCTTCGTGCCGCGCGCGCGGGCCCTGCTCGACGCCGCCGCCGGCGCCGCGCGCGAGGCGCGCGAAGTGGCGCAGGGCGTGAGCGGCCAGTTGCGCGTGGGCTTCGCGGGCACCGTGCTCTACCGCGGCCTGCCGCAGATCCTGCGTGGCTTCGCGCAGCGCCACCCCCGCCTGAAGCTGGTGCTGCGCGAGATGAGTTCGAGCGACCAGTTGATCGACCTGCAGCACGGCCGGCTGGAGGCCGGCTTCGTGCACACCACGCGCGTGCCGCCGGGCTGCGCGCAGGTGCTGGTGTCGCGCCAGGCGTTCGTGGCCTGCGTGCCGGTGGCGCACCCGCTGGCGCGCAAACGGCGCATGGCACCAGCCGCGCTCGCGGGCGAGCCCTTCGTGGCCATCTCGCGCGCCGTCTCGCCCGATTACCACGACCGCCTGCTCGCGCTGTGCGCCGACCACGGCTTCGAGCCCGACGTGCGCTTCGAGCTGCGCCACTGGCTCAGCGTGGTGTCGCTCGTGGCTCAGGGGCTGGGCGTGTCGATGGTGCCGGCCGCGCTGCAGCAGGCCGGCCTGCCCGGTGCGGCTTTCGTGCCACTGCAGGGCGACTCGCCGCCGTATGAAACGCGTTGCCTCTGGCGCAGCGGCGGCGAGAGCGCCGCGCTCGGCGCATTCCTGGACGCCGTGCGGGGCTTCGCCATCCCTGGAGAATGAGCGCTTCGCCAAGGAGAAATCGATGAGCGACAAACAAGTGCTGGTGCTCGGTGGCGGCTGCTTCTGGTGCACCGAAGCCGTCTACAAGGGCGTGCGCGGCGTCACCGACGTCGAGTCAGGCTACAGCAACGGCCATGCGAAGCAGCCGAGCTACGAGCAGGTGTGCACCGGCACCACCGGCCACAACGAGGTGGTGCGCCTGGAATACGACCCGGCGGTGGTGAGCACGCGCGATCTGCTGGAGATCTTTTTTGTTGTGCACGACCCGACCACGCTGAACCGGCAGGGCAACGACGTGGGCACGCAGTACCGCAGCGGCATTTACTTCACCACGCCCGAGCAAGCCACCGAGGCGCAACTCATCGTCGCCGAGCTCACGCAGGCCAACGCGTTTGACCGTCCCATCGTGACCGAGTTGGTGCCGCTGCAGAACTACTCGCCCGCCGAGGACTACCACCAGGATTTCTTCGAGCGCAACCCATACCAGGGCTATTGCATGGCGGTGGCGGCGCCGAAGGTCGCCAAGTTCCGCAAGACCTTCGCGCGGCTGGCGAAGTAAGGCTCAGCGCCCTGGCCGCCAACGCGGCCAGAACACGATCACCGCAAGGCCGCCCAGCACCAGCGCGCAGGCGCCGAGCTTCCATCCGGGCATGGCCTCGCCCAGGCTCAGGGCCGAGGCGCTCATGCCGAACACCGGCACCAGCAAGGCCATGGGCGTGACCGTGGCCGCCGGGTGGCGCGCCAGCAACCAGTTCCACGCGCCGTAGCCGAACAGCGTGTTGCCCACCGCTTGCCACAGCACGCTGGCCCACACCACGCCGTCGGCCGCGCGCAGCGCCTGCGCGATGGCGGCGGGGCCTTCCACCAGCAGCGATATCGCCAGCAGCGGCGGCACCGCGAACACGCTGCTCCAGACCATGAAGTGCAGCATGTTCACCGGCCCGAGCGACTTCACCACCAGGTTCGCGCAGGCCCAGAAGAAAGCAGCGCCGATGATCAGTGCCAGGCCGGCCATGGTGACGGTGGCGTCCAGGTTGGCGACGATGACACCCAGCCCCGCCACCGCCAGCAGCAGGCCCGCGATCTGGAAGCCGCGCACCCGCTCGCGCATCAGCCACAGCGACAGGCCGATGGTGAAGAACACCTGCACCTGCACCACCAGCGAGGCGAGGCCGGGGGAGATGCGGCCGTCGATGGCGAAGAACAGCAAGCCGAACTGGCCGGCACCCAGCAACACGCCGAAAGCCGCCAGCGAACGCCACGGTGCCGTGGGCCGCGGCACGAACAGCAGCCAGGGCAGGGCCGAGAGCGCAAAGCGCAGGGTGGCAAACAGGAAAGGCGGCAGCCCGTCGAGCCCCCAGCGGATGACGACGAAGTTGGTGCCCCAGACGGCGACGACGGCCAGGGCAAGCAGCAGGTGGGAAGCGGGCAAGGGGGCACCAGGGAGGAAAGCGCTGCAGTGTAGTGAGGCCGGTTGCCGGGGGGAGTCGCCTGCGCCACTCTGCGGTTATATTTACGCAACTCGATTGCAATAGCAACATGCCTGCCGCCAACGATGCATCGGCCATGCCCGCCGAATCCGCCGAATCCGCCGAATGGATGCGCCGCCTGCAGGCGGCCGGCCTGCGGCGCACGCTCACCACGCGCGCGGTGGTGGGCGTGTTCCTGGCCCGTGCCGACCAGGGGCTCACGCACGCCCAGGTGTTCGCGGCGTTGCAAGCGCGTGGGCACGAGGTCAATCGCGTCACGATCTATCGGCTGCTGGATCGGCTGGTGGCCGCGGGCGTGCTCTCGCGCCGCACCGACGACGCGCGCACCTGGCGCTTTGCGTTGCTCGGTGGCGGCCCGGTGGCGCGCGGTGCGCGGGCGGGTACCGCCCCACGCTTCGAATGCCTGTCTTGCCACCGCGAGTTCGTGCTGGAGGCCACCGGCTCGGCCGCTCGCGCAGCCGAGCGCGAGCTCCTGCGCGCCGTGGCCCGATTGGGGCATGCCGGCGAGCGCGCAGATCTCACGGTGCGCGGCCGCTGCGCCGACTGCCGGACGCAACATCCGCCCGCACAGGAATGAACGCTCCGGTATCGCCGGGGCCCCGTCTTTCGAAACCCAAGCCTGAAGCACACCATGAAGCAACGCTCCTTTGTCGCCCTGATGCCGCTCCTGTTGTTCGCCGGCAGTGCGCTGGCCCAGCATTCCGCGCAGGAGGTTCAGCAGGACATCCAGCGCCACCGCGCGATGGCCGCGGCCCATGAAGCCGCGGCCAGGTGCCTGGAATCGGGCAAGGGTGAAAAAGCCTGCTACGCGGAACTGGCCGTGGCCTGCAAAGGCCTGGCCATCGGCAAGCATTGCGGCATGCGCCACGCCCACTGATCGGACGCAGGCCCGGCGTACCATCGCCGGGTGAACCTCGCCACCCACCCGGTTTTCGTTTCCCTCGCGCCCGTCTTCCTGCTCATCGGCCTCGGCTACCTCGCCGGGCGCCTGCGGTGGATACGCGATGCCGCGGTGAAAGACCTGTCGAACCTGGTCTTCATGGTGCTGATCCCCGCGCTGCTGTTCCGCACCATGAGCGCGGTGCGTTTCGAGGTGCTGGATCTGCGGCCGCTGCTGGCCTACTTTCCCGCCGCCTTGCTGCTCCTGGGCGTGTCGATCGCCTGGCGCGGTGCCACCCGGCACAGCGTGGTGGTGGCGCTGGCCGGTACCTTCTCGAACATGGTGATGATCGGCATCACGTTGGTCGAACTGGCGTACGGCAAGGCCGGGTTGGTCACCTTGCTCACGCTGGTGTCGGTGCACGCACTCATTCTGCTCAGTGTGGGGTCGGTGGTGCTTGAGCTCGTGGTCGCGCGCGAGGCGCGTGAGCGGGGGGGCGATGCGCCCCACCTGTGGGCCACCGTTGGCTCGGTCATCAAGGGCACATTGATCCACCCCATTCCCTTGCCCATCATCTGCGGCCTGCTTTTTGCCCAGACCGGGTGGAGCCTGCCCGTGGTGATCGACAAGCCGTTGCAGTTGCTGGGCAATGCCTTCGGCCCGATCTCGCTGGTGCTGGTGGGTGTGAGCCTGGCGGCCACGCCGCTGGCGGGCCACTGGCGCGCGGCGGCCGAGGTGATGGTGGCCAAGAACATCGTGCTGCCCTTGCTCGTGGGCCTGGGCGCGTGGGCGGTGGGCATCAGCGGCCTGCCACTGACCGTGGTGGTGGTGGCTGCCGCACTGCCGGTGGGGGCCAACGTGTTCCTTTTCGCGCAGCGCTACAACGCCGCGCAGGAGCTCATCACCGCGAGCATGGGCCTGTCGACCTTTGCGGCGCTTGTCACGCTCAGCCTCACCATGACGGTGATGTCCTGGGTGGCCTGAGCGCCGTCACCTCACTGGCTGATCTTGCGGGCCTCTTCGATCTGGTATTCGAAGTAGCGCTGGATACCGAAGGCCAGGCTGCCCATGAAAGCGATGGTGCCCACCAGCAGCGAGAGCACCAGGGCACCCACGGTAAGCCAGTTGGTGCCACCGGCCTTCGCCGCGGGGGTGTCGGTGTTGAACCAGCGGTTCCACTTCTCGGCATCGGCCAGCGCGTAGACGATGCCCGTCAGGCAGGCGGCAGCGATGCCCAGGCCGAGGAAGGGCACCAGCACCCAGGAGAGTTTGTCGTCCTGCCCGTAGGCGAGCACGCGTTCCACGCCGTACCAGCCCAGGGCCGTCGGCAACGGGTGCAGCCAACCCACCCAGTCGCCCAGGCCGCGCAGGTAGAAACGGTGCAGGCCCAGCGACCCCCCGATCAACGCCAGCCAGACCGCGACCGTCTTGTTCTTCGCGCGTGCCATCAGACCTCCTGCGGCGGGGTGCGGTCGGCGTCGCCAATGGCGCGCTCCATCAGCACGATGTCGAGCCAGCGGCCGAACTTCCAGCCACAGGCCTTCACCGTGCCGATATGGCTGAAGCCCAGCGTGCGGTGCACGCCGATCGAGCCGGCGTTGTCCGAATCGCCGATCACGGCCATCACCTTGCGGATGCCGGCGCGCTCGAGCACCGCGACCAGTTCGGCCAGCAGCAGCCGACCCAGGCCACGGCCGGCGGCTTCGGGGGCGAGGTAGATCGAGTCTTCCACCGAGAAACGATAGGCCGGGCGCGGTTTGAACCAGTTGCCATAGGCATAGCCGATCACCGCGCCGCCGTCCTCCAGCACCAGCCAGGGCAGGCCTTTGCCCAGCACGTCGGCGCGTCGCTGGGCCATCTCCGCCTCTGTGGGCGGGGTGGTTTCGAAGGTGCCTGTGCCGTGCAGCACGTGGTGGGCATAGATGCGGGCGATGGCCGCGACGTCTTCGTCGCGGCTGGGGCGGATGAGTGGCATGGCGTGAAGGGCAGGCTTGGCGCCGGCGGGTGCCGGGCTATAATCGCGGGCTTTGCAGCGTTTCGCTGGCCGGGTGGTCAGTCGTGTGTCTCAAGCGTTGCAGGAAAAACCGGGTCGCAAGACCCGGCCGTTCCCGGTGGTTCCCGATGTGTGGGCCCCCGGGAGCAACCACCCGAAGGATAAATCATGGTCGTCATTCGACTCTCCCGCGGCGGTGCCAAGGCCCGTCCGTTCTACAACATCGTCGTGGCCGACAAGCGTGCCCGTCGCGATGGCAATTTCATCGAGCGCATCGGCTTCTACAACCCCCTGGCCAAGGGTGGCGAAGAAACCCTGCGCATTGCCCAGGACCGCCTGACCTACTGGACCGGCGTCGGTGCCACCCCGTCCGACACCGTCGCCCGCCTGGTCAAGCAAGCGGCCGCCAAAGCCGCCTGATCGCGGCCATGAGCGCGGCCCTGGTCGCGTCGGCCTTGCCGGCCGACGCCGTTGAACTGGGGCGCGTTCTCGATGCCTGGGGCATCAAGGGCTGGGTCCGCATCCAGCCCCACAGCGCCGACACCGAGGCGCTGTTCGCCAGCCAAGACTGGTTCCTGCAACCGCCCGAAGCCCGCTTCGCGCGCGGCTTTTCTGCTTTTTCGGGCTGCGTGGCCGTGAAAGTGAAGGCGCTCAAGAACCACGCCGATGGCCTGGTGGCGCAACTGGACGGCATCGACGACCGCAACGCGGCTGAGGCGCTCAAAGGGTGCCGCATCAGCCTGCCGCGCAGCGCGTTCCCCCCGCCCGCCGAGGGCGAGTACTACTGGGTTGATCTGATCGGCCTCGCCGTCGTCAACCGCGAGGGTGAAGAACTCGGCGTGGTGCGCGACCTCCTGAGCACCGGGCCGACCTCGGTGCTGGTGCTCGAATACACCGAGATGGTGGAGGGCGAGGAACAGCCCGCCGAACGCCTGATCCCGTTCGTGGAGGCCTACATCGACAAGGTCGACCTGTCGCTGCGCCGCATCACCGCGGATTGGCAGAAAGACTATTGACCGCAGCGCGTGCAGCCATGCGCTTCGACGTCATCACCCTGTTCCCCGAGCTCTTCGAGCCGTTCCTGGCGCACGGCATCAACCGCCGCGCGTTCGAGTCGAAACAGGTGGATGTGCGCCTGTGGAACCCGCGCGAGTTCGCCGAGGGCAACTACCGCCGGGTGGACGATCGCCCGTTCGGTGGTGGCCCGGGGATGGTCATGATGGCCGAGCCGTTGTGGCGCTGCCTGCAGGCCATTCGCGCCGATCGCGGCGAACCCGAGAGCGCCCGTGCGCCGGTGGTCTTGTTCTCGCCCGTGGGTGACCGCCTCGACCACGGCGTTGTCGAGCAATGGTCGGACAGCCCGGGGGCGGTGCTGCTCTGTGGCCGCTACGAAGGCATCGACCAGCGCTTCATCGACGCCTGCGTGGACCGCCAGATCAGCCTGGGCGACTTCGTGCTCTCGGGCGGCGAACTGGCCGCCATGGCACTGCTCGACGCGGTGGCGCGGTTGCAGCCCGGTGTGCTGGGCGACGCCGGCAGCCACCAGCAGGACAGCTTCAATCCCGCGCTGGATGGCCTGCTCGACAGCCCGCACCACACGCGCCCCGAGGCCTGGGCCGGGCCGGCGGGGGACATGCCCGTGCCCGAGGTGCTTCTCGGTGGCCACCACGAGCGCATCGCCCGGTACCGGCGTGAACAAAGCCTGCGCCTGACCGCCGAGCGCCGCCCCGATTTGATTGAGCGGGCCCGGGCCGCCGGCCTGCTGGGCCGGGCGGATGAAGATTTTCTGGCCCGGCTGAAATAGCTATAATGGCGGGCTTTTCGATCCTCTGGCCGGCCGCCGCGACCGGGATCGCTGCCCCGTCCCGCAAGACGGCGGCACACCGGATTCGCGGCCTTTTGTGCAGCGCGGCCATGATCGTGGAACAGGAACCATGAACCTCATCCAGACCCTCGAGCAGGAAGAAATCGCTCGCCTCGGCAAATCCATCCCTGCTTTCGCCCCTGGCGACACGGTGATCGTCAGCGTCAACGTGATCGAAGGCACCCGCAAGCGCGTGCAGGCCTACGAAGGCGTGGTGATCGCCAAGCGCAACCGTGGCCTCAACTCCAGCTTCATCGTGCGCAAGATCTCCAGCGGCGAAGGCGTGGAGCGCACCTTCCCGCTGTACAGCCCGCTGATCGCCAAGATCGAAGTCAAGCGCCGTGGCGATGTGCGCCGCGCCAAGCTGTACTACCTGCGTGACCGCAGCGGCAAGTCGGCCCGCATCAAGGAAAAGCTGGGCGCCTGATCCTGGCTCGCACGAAAGGCCGCTCCCCGGAGCGGCTTTTTTGTGCCCGTCACACTGCCGCGATGTCCATACGCCTGCCGCCGTTCGATCCCCGCACCGTGCCCGTGGTGGCCACCGGCACCAGTGAGGGGCTGCGCCCTGCGCCGGCCTGGCGGCTCACGCCCGATGGCCTTCGCACGCAGTTCCACGTGCCCCCGGTCTGGACACCGGAACTCGTGCGCGAACGCCGGTTCGCCGACCGCGAGCCGGCCGACGCGGCGGTGTTGTTGCCGTTGGTGGTGCGCGATCAGCTCAGCCTGCTGCTGACCCAGCGCACTGCTCACCTGTCCACCCATTCGGGCCAGATCGCTTTCCCCGGTGGCAAGGTCGATCCCACCGATCACGACGCCATTGCCGCCGCGTTGCGTGAGGCCGAAGAGGAGATCGGTCTGACACCGCAGCACGTCGAGGTGCTGGGCACGCTGCCCGAGTACATCACTGGCACGGCCTTTCATGTCACGCCGGTGGTGGCCCTGGTGCAGCCCGGCTTTGCGCTGCAGCCCAACCCGCACGAGGTGGACGATGTGTTCGAGGTGCCGTTGTCATTCCTGATGGATCCGCGGCACCACCGGCGCCATGCGATGAGCTTCGAGGGTGTGGTGCGCGAGTGGTACTCCATGCCCTGGCACGACGGCCACCAGGAGCGTTTCATCTGGGGCGCCACCGCGGGCATGCTGCGCAACCTCTACCGCTTCCTCGCGGCCTGAGTGCGGAGGCGCCTCAGCGGGCCCACTATCATGCGGCCATGGGTTTCCTGGCCATTCTGCTGGCGCTGCTGATCGAACAGGCGCGCCCCCTGTCGTTCGACAACCCCGTTCACGCGGGCCTGCGCGGCTGGGGCCGCAGCGTGCGCCGCAATCTCGACGCCGGTGAGCGCTCGCACGGCTGGATCGCCTGGCTGCTGGCCGTCGTGTTCCCCGGCGCGGTGGCCGCGCTCGTGTACCACGGCCTGTGGCAGGTCAGCGGTTTCCTCGCGCTGGCCTGGACGGTCGCCGTGCTCTACGTGACGCTCGGTTTCCGCCAGTTCAGCCATCACTTCAGCCAGATCCGCCGCAGCCTGGAAGAGGGCGACGAGCGCACCGCGCGCGAACAACTCGCGGCCTGGTTGCGCGTGGATGCGAGCAGCCTGCCGCGCGCCGAATTGCTGCGCCAGGTGATCGAGCACTCGGTGCTTGCCGCGCACCGCCACGTGTTCGGCGTCTTCGTGTGCTTCATCGCCTTCTGGGTGATCGGCCTCGGGCCGGCGGGCGCGGTGGTGTACCGGTTGGCCGAGTACCTGTCGCGCAATTGGCGCGCGCGCGCCGACGGCACCCCCAGCCAACCCCTGCGCGACGCCGCGGCCACGGCCTGGCGCTGGATCGACCATGTGCCGGCACGCGCCACCGCGCTGGGGTTTGCCGTGGTTGGCAACTTCGAGGAAGCGGTGGGCAGCTGGCGCGCCGATGCCGCGCGCTTCGCACCCGGCAGCGATGGCGTGGTGCTGGCCGCTACCTCGGGGGCCATGAACGTGCGCCTCACGCCGCAGGACCCGTCGCTCGTGGAGATCGACGAGACCGATCCCGGCGCGCGGCCGCAGCCGCAGATTGCCCACCTGGGCAGCGTGGTGGGCCTGGTGTGGCGCGCGGTGGTGCTCTGGATGCTGCTGCTTGCGCTGCTCACGCTGGCGCGGGTCTGAACGTCGGCACGACGTCGCGTCAGTACGTCGGCCTGGCCGCGAGTTCGTCGAACAGGGCCTCGTAGATGGCGTAGCGCGTGGCGTCGATCGCCATCGGGTCTTGTGCCGGCTCGGCCCCCACATGGGTGCGAACGCCGCAGCCGGGCTCGTGGCGGTGCGTGCAGTTGTAGAAGCGGCAATCGCCCAGCGTCACGCGCAGGTCGGGCATCAGCGTGGCCAGCGCCGTGGGCTCGACGTGGTGCAGGCCGAAGGCCTGAAAGCCCGGGGAGTCGATCAGGGCCGTGGTGCGCGCCTCGTCCATCCAGTACCAGGTGGTGGCGGTGGTGGTGTGGCGGCCCGAATTGAGCGCGCTGGAGATCTCGCCGGTCTGTGCCCCGGCCTCGGGCACCAGGCGATTCACCAGGGTGCTTTTGCCCGCCCCTGAAGGACCGAGCACCAGGGTCGCCTTGCCCTGCAGGCGTTCGCGCAACGCGGCCAACCCATGGTCTTCTCGCAAGCCGAGCGGGAGCACATCGCAACCCATGCGCCGCTGCGGTGCCAGCCGCGCCCAGGCGGCGTCGAAGGCATCGCGCAGGTCGTGCTTGTTGAGCACGACCAGGGCCGAGATGCCTGCCGCCTCGGCAGCGATGAGCGCGCGAGCGAGCTGCGTGTCGGAGAACACCGGTTCGGCCGCCAGCAACACCAGCACCTGGTCGAGGTTGGCGGCGAAGGACTTGGTTCGCAGCTCGTCCTGTCGGTAGAGGAGGTTGCGGCGTTCCTCGACTTGCTCGATCACGCCTTCGTCACCGCTGAGCGACCAGCGCACGCGGTCACCCACGACCACGTTGTTCTTCTTGCCGCGCAGGTGGCACAGCGTGCGCTGGCCATCGTCGCCTTCGACGAGGCAGTGACGGCCGTGCGCCGCCACCACCCGCCCGGCGAACCCGGCACCCATCAATCGCCCTGCAGGGCGTTGACGGCGGCCGCGCAGTGGAAGTCGCTCACCGAGATGCCGTTCACGTCGTGCGTGTTGAAGCGCAGGGCGCAGCGGTTGTAGCCGAAGGCCACGTCGGGGTGGTGGTCCTCGCGGTGCGCGATCCAGGCCACGGCGTTCACGAAGGCCATGGTTTCGTGGAAATTGGTGAAGCGGAAGGTGCGCTCGATCGACCCGTCGATGAGCTTCCAGCCATCGGGTGCGTTGCCATTGAGCTGGCTCAGTTGCGTGACGATTTCGGTGGCGTTGAGCGCGCGGCGGTTCTGGTGGATGGGGTTCATGGTCGGGCGCCCTCAGGCGGTTTGCAGGCGCGCCAGGCGTTCGCTGGCGGGCGGATGGGAATAGTAGAAGCGCGCGTACAGCGGGTCGGGCGTGAGCGTGCTGGCGTTGTCTTCGTAGAGCTTGAGCAGCGCGCTGGCGAGGTCGGCGCCACGGGTTTTGTCCTTCGCGAAGGCGTCGGCCTCGAACTCGTGCTTGCGCGACACCTGCGCGGCCAGCGGCGACAGGAAATAGGTGAACAGCGGCACCACGAGCAGGAACAGGAGGAGAGCGAGGGCGTCGTTGGGCGCGTCCATCGCCGGCGTCACGCCCAGGCCGCTGTAGAACCAGGCCTGCGACGCAGCCCAGCCCAGCGCCGCAAAGCCCAGCAGGCTCACACCGAAGATCAGCACGATGCGTTGGGTGATGTGGCGCAGCTTGTAGTGGCCAAGCTCGTGTGCCAGCACGGCATCGATCTCGTCCGGGGTGAGTTGCTTGAGCAACGTGTCGAAGAGCACCACGCGCTTGGCCGCACCGAAACCGGTGAAGTAGGCGTTGGCGTGCGCGCTGCGCTTGCTGCCGTCCATCACGAACAGGCCCTGCGCCGAGAAGCCGCAACGCGCCATCAGGGCATTCACGCGGGTTTTGAGCGCGTCGTCTGAGAGGGGTTCGAACTTGTTGAACAGCGGTGCGATGAACGTGGGGCCCAGCCAGAGGGCCAACAGGTTGAAGACCATCCACACGCCCCAGGCCCAGAGCCACCACGCGCTGCCGGCGGCACCCATGAGCCAGAGCACCAGCGCAGCGAGTGGCCCGCCGATGGCCGCGCCCAACAGTGCGCCCTTGACGCCGTCCGCGATCCACAGGCCCAAGCCCATCTTGTTGAAGCCGAAGCGCGCTTCAAGGCGGAAGGTGGCGTACCAGGCGAAGGGCAGGCCGATGAGCCCGCCGATGAGGGCAAACGCGCCGATGAGCGCGAGTTGTTGCCACAGGCCCGGGCCCATCACGCCCAGCAGCGCCTGGTTCAGCGCGTCGAGCCCGCCGAGCAGCGTCCAGCCCACGAGCACCGCGGCTTCGAAGGCGGTGGCCAGGAGGCCGAAGCGCGTTTTTGCGATGGTGTAGTCCGCGGCCTTGCGGTGGGCCTCGAGCGGGATGGTGGCGTTGAAGGGCTCGGGCACGTGTGTGCGGTGCCGTGCCACATGGCGGATCTGCCGGCTCGCGAGCACGGTGCGTGTGAGCAGGCCCAGCACCAGCAGGGCGCAGAAAAGGGCGGTGAAAGCGAGGGCGGCGGTGTCCATGAGGGCGCCAAGTCTAGCCCTGTGGCCATGGCCCCGGTGGCGGATCGGGGACAATCGCGCGATGACCGCCAACCCCGCCGCCGCCATCGCCGTCCCCGACACGCTGAGCAAGAACGACCAGAACCTGGTCTGGATCGATTGCGAGATGAGCGGGCTCGATCCCGAGAAGGAACGGTTGCTCGAGATCGCGGTGGTGATCACCGGGCCGCAGCTCACGCCGCGCATCGAAGGCCCGGTGATCGTGGTTCACCAGAGCGATGCCGTGCTCGATGCGATGGACGCCTGGAACAAGGGCACGCATGGCCGCAGCGGCCTGATCGACAAGGTGCGTGCCAGCACGGTGAGCGAGGCGCAGGCCGAGCAGCAGCTCATCGATTTCATTGCGCGGTATGTGCCCAAGCAGGGGTCGCCGCTGTGCGGCAACACCATCGGGCAGGACCGCCGCTTCCTGGTGAAGTACATGCCCCGGCTCGAGGCCTACCTGCATTACCGCAACGTGGACGTGAGCACGCTCAAGGAACTGGCCAAGCGCTGGAAGCCCGAGGTGGTGGATGCGTTCAAGAAGCGCCAGCTGCACACCGCACTGGCCGATGTGCACGAGTCCATCGACGAACTCGAGCACTACCGCACGCACTTCCTGCGTTGATGCCGCGCTGATCGCTTGCTCGCCCTGTCGGGGGGCGGGGCGCGATACATGACAATACGGTGACATTCACGCCGTATTCACATGAAGAAGAAACCCCGTCCCTTCCTGGAGCGCCATTCCGAAGCGCTGCAACTGGCCACCGCGGTGGCCTTTCTTCTGCTCGTCGGGCTCTATGCCTCGCTCACGGGTGCCTCGGGCACCGGCCTGAGCCAGACCGCGGTCTGGCTGCTCATCGTCTCGGCGGCCGTGGGCGCGTACATGGCCATGAACATCGGCGCCAACGACGTGGCCAACAACATGGGCCCTGCGGTGGGTTCCGGTGCCATGACCATGGGCTGGGCCATCGTCGTCGCCGCGGTGTTCGAGGCGCTGGGCGCCATCGTGGCGGGTGGGGATGTGGTCGGCACCATCAAGGGCGGCATCATCGATCCGGCCGACATCGCCGATCCGACCTTGTTCGCGTGGGTGATGTTCGCTGCGCTGCTGGCGGGGGCCCTGTGGCTGAACCTGGCCACCGCCCTGGGCGCACCGGTGTCCACCACGCACTCCATCATCGGCGCCGTGATGGGTGCCGGCATTGCGGCGGGCGGCTGGGGCCTGGTGAACTGGCCCACCATCGGCGCGATCGTCGTGAGCTGGATCATCTCGCCGCTCTCGGGGGCGCTGTTTGCCGCCGCCTTTCTCTACCTCATCAAGCGCAGCGTGACCTACCGCGCCGAGAAGACCGAAGCGGCGGCTCGCGTGGTGCCCGTTCTCATCGCGCTCATGGTGTGGACGTACACCACCTACATGCTGCTCAAGGGGGTGAACCAGATCGCCAGCATCGGCGTTGGCACAGCCACGGTGGTGGGTTTCGTGGCGTCGGTGGCGGTGTGGGCGTTGATCCGCAAACCCCTCGAACGTGCCGCGCTGCGCCAGGAGAACTCCAAGGATGGCGTGAACCACCTGTTCACCTGGCCGCTCATCTGTTCGGCTGCGTTGCTGAGCTTTGCGCACGGGGCCAACGACGTGGCCAACGCGGTCGGCCCGCTCGCCGCGATCTACGAGGCCGTGAAGGCCGGTGCCGTCGCCACCAAGGCGGGCACGCCGATGTGGATCATGGTGCTCGGTGCGCTTGGCCTGTCTGTGGGGCTCGCGCTCTATGGCGCCAGGCTCATCCGCACCGTGGGCAAGGAGATCACCGAACTCGACCAGATGCGCGCCTATTCGATTGCCATGGCCGCCACCATCACGGTGATCGTGGCCTCGCAGCTGGGCATGCCCGTGTCCACCACGCACATCTCCATTGGCGCGGTGTTCGGCGTGGGTTTTCTGCGCGAACTGCTCAAGGTCAACTACGCCAAGATGGAGGCCACGGTGCGCGCCGGCCACCAGGGCGCCGACCGCGAGGAGGTCGAGGCCTACATGCTGCGCTTCGAAGCCGCCGAGGTGCAGGAAAAGAAACAGATGCTGGCCGAGATGAAGCAGCGCGCCAAGGTGCGCGGTCTTGATGGTGCGGTGTTCGACAAGGGTGAGCGCAAGGCTTTCAAGAAGGCCTACAAGAAAGAGATCGTGAAGCGCTCGGTGGTTCTGCGCATCGTGGCGGCCTGGATCGTCACCGTGCCCGCCACCGCGGTGCTGGCCGCGCTGCTGTACCACTTGGTGGCGGCGGTGCTTGGCTGACCAAAGGCGATGCCCTGGCATAGGGTTTTCCCCGAATATGTGCCACAATCGCGGGCTTCGCTGGAAACGGCGAAGCCTTTTGTGCATTGGCCTCACACACCGGCCCCCCGACACCGCCCGTCTCACGCATGGGCGAGCAGGGGCCCCCGCTTCCGGGCGGACCGTTTGTGGTTGATGTTGTGTAACCACGAACGGATCCGACGCCCCGGGGCTTGAAACTCCCCTTCGCGCGGCATTCGGTCATTGGCGCCCATTTCTTTTTCGGGCGCAGGAACGAACATGAGCGACGCTTTCGAAGCGCGCGGCGATTTGTCGCCCGCGAACCTTTCCGACGAACAACAACCGCAAGGCCCGGTGGACGCCAGCGCCTTTGCCGCACTGGGCCTGGCCCCCGAACTCGTGGCCGCCGTGGCCGATCTCGGTTTTTCCCAGCCCACGGCCGTGCAGGCGCGCGTGATGCCCCTGGCCATCAAGGCCGAAGGTGCCGAGCGCTACGCCGACCTGATGGTCTCGAGCCAGACCGGCAGCGGCAAGACCGCGGCCTTCCTGCTGCCCGTGCTGCACACCCTCATCCAGCAGCAGACCGCGCGCGCCGAAGCCGAGCGCGCCGAGCGCGAGCGCCTGGTGGCCGAAGCCGTTGCCCGCGGCGAAGCACCGCCCAAAGCCCCCAAGCGCCAGAACCCGCTGCTGCCGCGCAACTTCAAGGCCGCCACGCCCGGCGCGCTGGTGCTGTGCCCGACGCGTGAGCTCGCGCAGCAGGTCGCGCACGACGCGATCGACCTCGTTCGCCACTGCCGTGGCCTGCGCATCGCCAGCGTGGTGGGTGGCATGCCTTATCAGCTGCAGATCGCCAAGCTGCAGAACGCCGACCTCGTGGTCGCCACGCCGGGCCGCCTGCTCGACCTGCAGCGCTCCATGCAGCTCAAGCTCGACCAGGTGCAGTTCCTCGTCGTCGACGAAGCCGACCGCATGCTCGACCTCGGCTTCTCCGACGACCTCGCCGAGATCAATGCGCTGACCGCGCAACGCCGCCAGACCATGATGTTCAGCGCCACCTTCGCGCCGCGCATCCAGCAGCTCGCCATGCGCGTGATGCACGACAACGGCAAGCACGTGCAGAAAGTGCAGATCGACAGCCCGCAGGAGCAGCACGCCAACATCAAGCAGGTGCTGTTCTGGGCCGACAACGCCGACCACAAGCGCAAGCTGCTCGACCACTGGCTGCGCGACGCCTCGATCAACCAGGCCATCGTCTTCGCCAGCACGCAGATCGAGTGCGACGGCCTGGCCACCGAACTGCAGCAGGCCGGCTTTGCCGCCGTGGCGTTGCACGGCGCGCTCAGCCAGGGCCTGCGCAACCGCCGCCTGATGGCGCTGCGCAATGGTCAGGTGCAGATCCTCGTGGCCACCGACGTCGCTGCGCGCGGCATCGACGTGCCCACCATCACGCACGTCTTCAACTTCGGCCTGCCCATGAAAGCCGAGGACTACACGCACCGCATCGGCCGCACCGGCCGTGCCGGACGCGACGGCCTGGCCGTCACCTTCGCCGAGTTCCGCGACCGCCGCCGCATCGGCGACATCGAGGCCTACACGCAGCAGCGCTTCAAGCCCGAGGTGGTGCCCGGCCTGGAGCCGCGCGAGCGCCCGCCCCAGGCCGATCGCTTCGGCGGCCGTGGCCGCGGTGGTGAGCGTTTCGGTGGCCGCGGCGGCAACGACCGCTTCGGTGGCGATCGCCGTGGTGCGCCCCCGCGCGGCCCGCGCTTCGAGAACCGCGACAGCGCGCCGCGCTTCGACCCGCGCGGTGGTGACCGTTCCGATGCCCCGCGATTCGACCCGCGTGGTGGCGATCGCTTCGACGCACCGCGCGCCGATCGGGCACCGCGTCAGGACACGCGATTCGACCCCCGCTTCGAGGGCCGTCCCGCGCCGGCACGGGGCTTCAATGACCGTGGCGCCGCCGCCCCGCGTGGTGGTTTCAACGACCGCCCCGCGCGCGCCGGTGCCCGGCCCAGCGGCTTCGGCGATCGCCCTGCCTTCAACGACCGCCCGCGCCGCGGCCGCTGATCGGCAACGCAAGCACACGACACGGGCCTTCGGGCCCGTTTCTCATGGGGCCGCGCTCAGGTGTCGGTCCACTCCAGCACCTCCCACGCGCCGTCGAGCAGGCCGGTGCCGGTGATGCGCGCGAGGTCCAGCCCCAGGCGCTGCAGTTGCCACGGATGCTCCGTGTCGTCGAGCGCGGGATCGCTGGCGCGCTCGATGACGCACACGCCGCGTGGGGTGTCGATGTGCGCGAAGGTCAGGGCGGGCATGGCCTCACCCGGTGCGCTGTGCAGCAGGTAGTCACCGCACAGGAGCAGTTGTTCCTGCGTGGGCTGGCCCGTGGGGTCGCGGCGGGCCAGTGCGATGCGTTGGCCCCGTGAGCCCGGCAGGCGTTCCCACACCGCGAGGTGGCGGTCGTGCAGGCCGGTCTGCACGATGCGGTCGGGCGTCTGGAACACGCTGTGCGGAGCGCCCGGGCCTTCGGCGCAGCGCATGGCCGCCGCGCCGCTGCGGCCGAGCGTGCCATGGCGGCGCGCTGTCTGTACCCAGCGCACCCAGGTGCTGGTGTCGCGGCCCGCGGGCGTTTCCAGCAGCGTGCGCGCCCACACGCCCTGAAAGGACGGCGGCACCTGCAGTGGGGGCAACGGCATCGCCGCTGCGCCCGTTGCGCTTCGTCCGCGGTTCTCCATCGTGTGCACGCCACTGCCTCCTGCCGGTTTGTTGGTTGTCCGAATCGGTGCAGGCACGGCCGGGTGGCCGGGCCTCACGGCAGGCTTAGCAATCGGTGGGCCAGCCCGGCGCCGGTCAGGCCGGGCGGCGGGGGGGTGTCGGGCGGGCCGGGGGCTCGGCCGCCTCTTTCTTCAGAGGCACGAAGGGTGCGCGGGCTTCGTCGGCCAAACCTTCTGTAAGCGTTTGCAAGAGTTCGATCAGCTGGCGCCGCTGCGTGGGCGACAGCGGCGAGAGCAGGCGCTGGTAAGCGCGCTCGGCGGGCTCGCGCGCCGCCTCGAGCACCTCGAGCCCCTGGGGCGTGAGGCGCACCGTCATCTGGCGGCGGCTCACGGCCGAACGCTCGCGCGCCACCAACTGACGCTCCTCCAGGCCCTTGAGCACGCGCATCACCGTGACCTTGTCGAAGGCCAGTGCGCGGGCCAGGCGCGTTTGATCGAGCCCCGGCTCGGCCGCGAGCACGGTGAGCACGCCATACTGCGCGGGCGTGAGCCCGACCTCGGCGCACGCGGTTTCAAAGACGGCTGCCGAAATCTGGTGCGTGCGGCGCAGCAGGAAACCGGGGCGTTGGTAGAGGTCGGACAGCATGGTGGTGTTCGTCGGGCGACCCGGGATTCTACGGATGACGCCCGATCGGGCGGGGCCAACAATGAGAAGCATGCTAACGATTGGAGGCGCTTCATGAACTCCGTTATTTCCCCTGTGCGCCGTGCGCTGGCCGGCGCGGTGCTGCTCGCTTCGGCGGGCCTGGTGGCGGCCCAGTCGAATGAAGGCCCGCTGCGCCTGATCGTGCCGTTCACGCCCGGCACCGGCATCGACCTGATCGCGCGCACCGTGGGGCCCAAGCTGTCCGAGCGCCTCAAGCGCCCGGTGGTGGTGGAGAACCGCGCGGGCGCGTCGGGCAACATCGGCACCGAGGCCGTGGTGCGCGCCGCACCCGATGGCAGCACGTTGCTGGTGAGCGTGAACACGCTGGTGATGAACCGCAGCCTGTACCCCCAGCTCAGCTTCGATCCCGTGCGCGATCTGCAGCCGGTGAGCCTCACGAGCTGGGGCCAGCTCATTCTGGTGACGCATCCGCGCTCGGGCTTCAAGACCGCGGGTGAGTTGATCGCCGCGGCGAAGCTGGCGCCGGGCAAGCTCAACTACGCCTCGCCCGGTGTGGGCACGCCGCACCACCTGTCGATGGAGCTGTTCAAGACCACCGCCAAGGTGTTCCTCACGCACATCCCGTACCGGGGCACCGGCCCGGCCGTCACCGACATGATCGGCGGCCAGGTCGAGGCGATGTTCCTGCCCATTCACGTGGCGCTGCCGCAAGTGCGCAGCGGCCGCCTGGTGGCGCTAGGCATCGGCAGCGACAAGCGCCACCCGCTGTTGCCCGACGTGCCCACGCTGGCCGAAGCGAAGGCCGGCGAGGTCAACGTGGACATGTGGTACGGCATCTTCGCGCCCAAGGGCATGCCGGCCGCGCAAGTGGCGGCACTCAACCGCGAGATCAACGACATCCTCGGCAGCGACGACGTGAAGAAGGCTTTCGAGGGCCAGGGCATGGACCCGGCGCGCGACACGCCCGAAGCCTTCGGCCGCCTCGTTGCCCAGGATGCGGACCGCTGGGCCGCACTGATCAAGGCCCAGGGCATCAAGGCGGAATGAGTGTGGAGACCGACATGAAGATCGCGGTGGTGGGGGGCGGGATCGCGGGCCTGGCGTTCGCACTCGGACTGCACCAGCGGGGCCTGGCCTGCGAGGTCTACGAAGGCGCGCCCGAGATGAAGGAACTCGGCGTGGGCATCACCCTGTTGCCACACGCGATCCGCGAGCTCGACGCCCTGGGCCTGCTCGGCGAGCTCGAGGCGATCGCGATCGAGAACCGCGAGAGCGTGTTCTTCAACCGCTGGGGCCAGTACGTCTACAGCGAGGCGCGTGGCCGCCACGCGGGCTACCCGTTGCCCGAGCTGGGCATTCACCGCGGCAAGCTGCATGGGGTGCTCTGGCGCGCGGCGCAGCAGCGGCTTGGCCATGAACGCCTGCACACCGGCCACCGCTGCGAGCGCATTGAGCCCGGCGATGGCGGCGCCACGCTGCACTTTGACAACGGCACCGCGGTTCATGCTGACGTGGTGGTGGCCTGCGATGGCGTGAACTCGGTGGTGCGGCGCCATTTCTTCCCCGATGACAAGCTCTGCCATGCCGGCATCAACACCTGGCGCGGTGTCACGGTGCACAAGCCCATCCTCACCGGCAAGAGCTACATCCGCATCGGCAGCATCGACACCGGCAAGATGGTGATCTATCCCATCGTCGACAACGTCGATGGCCAGGGCAACCAGCTCATCAACTGGGTGGCCGAGATCCGCGACCCCGCGTCGCGCATGAACGACTGGAACAAGCCCGGGCGGCTCGAAGATTTCCTGCCCGTGTTCGACGCCTGGCGCTACGACTGGCTCGACGTGCCCGCGCTCATCGCCGGGGCGCAGCAGGTCTTCGAGTACCCCATGGTCGATAAGGACGCGCTGCCACGCTGGAGTCACGGTCGTGTCACCTTGATGGGCGACGCCGCCCACCCCATGTACCCGCGCGGCTCCAACGGTTCGGCGCAGGCGCTGATCGACGCCCGCACGCTGGCCGACGAACTGGCCGACACGCCGGACGATCCCGAAGGCGCGCTGCTGCGCTACCAGGCCGCGCGCCTGCCGGCCACCGCGCGCGTGGTCGAGACCAACCGCACCCTGCCGCCGGATTTCATCATCATGAAAGCCGATGAGCTGAGTGGCGGCAAGCCTTTCGGGCGCATCGACGACCTCATCAGCCAGGACGAGCTGCGCGCCATCTCCGAGAACTACAAGCAGATCGCCGGCTTCGCCCTCAAGGCCTGAGCCGGGCGCTTTTCCGACGGACGTCAGGGTGCATACCGCCCAGCGGGCGGGGGCGGGCCGCGGAATGTGGCAACGTAAGCAGATGTGACGTCCGGTCCGGGCGCCATCTTCCACGTGCCCGACAGCCCACCGTCCCTTTCGCCGGTTTCCTGGCCTGCCGCCCGTGCCTTGTGCACCCGGGTGGCGCTGGCGCTTCTGGTGCTGGCCGCCCTGGCCGGTGCGGCCGAGGCCCGCACCCTGCGCTATGGGGGCGACGAGGCGTTCGCGCCGTTCGAATCGCTCAACGCCGAGGGCCAACCCGAGGGCTTTCACGTCGATCTGCTGCAGGCCATCGGCGAAGAACTGGGCGCCGAGGTCGACATCGCGCTGCAGCCCTGGCCGGCCACCGTCGAGGCGTTTCGCGCCGGGCGTGTCGATCTGATCGCGATGGTCGACACCACCAGCCGCCGGGCCTACGCGCGTTTCCTCAAGGGCCATGCGGCGCCCACGCACTCGGTCTACCTGCCGGCCGGGGCCGTGGCGCCGCGCGCGCTGCAGGATTTCCAGGGCGTGCGCCTGGCCGTGCTTGACACCGAGCCCATGCGCGAGAGCCTGGCGCGCTGGCTCTCGGGCATCAGCGAATCGGCGCTGCGCCAGCCCAACGCCCGGGCGGCCTTGCTGGCCGTGCAGCGCGGCGAGGCCGACATGGCCTTGCTGCCCTCGTCCTATGGCGATCCCTTGATCACGCAGATGGACGGCCTCGCGGCCGGCGGCACCCGCTTCGGTCTGCAGACCTACGCCTTCGCCGTGAAGCCGGGCAACGACGCGCTGCGCGCCGAGTTGCAGGCCGTGCTCGACCGCCTCGAAGCCGATGGCCGGCTGCCGGCCCTGCGCGCGCGCTGGCTCGACGCCGAACCCGTGAGCCTGCAGCGCCAGGCGATCGAGCGCAACCTGCGCGAGCAACAGCGCTGGACCTGGGCGCTCGCCGTGGGTGTGGCGGTGCTGCTGATCGGGTCGGCGCTGGCCCTGTCCCGCCGCAACCTGGTGGTGGTGCGCGAGCGCGCGCGGCGGCAGAAAGCCGAACGCTCCCTGCACCAGGTGCAGGAACTGCTGGACCGCACCTTCCACCGCAACCCCGAACCCATGTTCGTGGTGGACCACGCCACCGGCGTGGTGCGCGACGCCAACGAGGCCGTGGCCACGCTGCTCGGTGTCGGGCTCGACACGCTTGTCGGCCGGCCGCTGCGCGCGCTGGACCACCATGTCGGCCTCGACGCGCTCAAGCGCATGGCGCGCGCGATCGACATCCATGGCCTGATCGATGGCCTGCCGGTGGCGCTCACGCGCGCCGATGCCACGCAGCGCGCCTGCCTGGTGAGCGCGGAGCGCCTGCAGTTGGCCGGTGTCACGGTGGTGCTGTGCATCGTGCGCGACGTCAGCGAGCGCCTCGCGCAGGACGCCGTCTTCCGCCTGGGCTACGAGCAGTTGTGCGAAGAGACCCAGCAGGCCGAACCCGTTACCGTGCCGCCGGCCGAGGGCACCGCGCCCGCCGACGAGCGCCTGCGCGAGTTCACCCGCGCCGTGGCGCACGACCTGCGCGCCCCGCTGCTGGCCATCCAGGGTTTCGTGGGCCTGCTGCGCGAGCGGCTGCAACTGGGCCACACGGCCGAAGCGCTGGAGTACAGCGAACAGGTGGACAAAGCCACCCGCCGCATGAACGCCATGATCGAGGCCCTGTGCAGCCTGGCGCAGATCGATCAGCGCGCGCCCGTGCGCCTGCCCATCGACATGCGCGCGCTGGCCGAGGACACCTGGCGCATCGTGCGCGCGGCCGACCCGCAACGCGCGATCGATGTCCGCTTCGATGCGCTGCCCGAGGCGCAGGGGGACCCCGATCTCGTGGCCCAGGTGTGGCAGAACCTGCTGCACAACGCCTGGAAGTACAGCGCGCGCAACCCCGACGCGCGCGTGCGCGTGGACAGCTTCGTTGAAGGGGCATGCACCTGGTACCGCATCACCGACAACGGAGCCGGTTTCGACATGGCGCACGCCCGCGGCCTGTTCCAGCCGTTCCGGCGCATGCACCCCAAGTCGCAGTTCGAAGGCAGCGGCATCGGCCTGAGCATGGTTCAGCGCATCGTGCGCCACCACGGTGGCGATGTGCGGCTGCGCAGTCAGCTCGGCGTGGGCACGGTGGCCGAGTTCACGCTCGACCCGCTGCCGCGTTGACCGCCGGGGAAGCGGCTCAGTCTTCGCCGCTGATGGTGACCAGCAGCTGGATCACCTCGGCGCATTCTTCCTGGATGCGCTGGATCGGGTAGATCTCGCTCGCCGGGGCGCCGGGGCGCACCCGCTCGCGCAGCGTCTCGGCCTGCGAAAGAATGGCCGACATGCGCTCGAACAGCTCCGAGGTGACCGCGTTCACGTCCACCGGCCCGGCGGCGGGCGGTGCGGCCTCCACCATCGGGGCCGGGGCGGGCCTGACCGGGGCCGGCGGCACCACCGGCGCAGCCGCCGCGGCGGCCTTGCGAACGGGCAGGGGCCGGTCGTCGAGCTCGATGAGCTCCATCGTTTCGCCGTTGAGGATCTGCTGCACGCGCAGACGAATCAGGTCGCGGTCGATCGGCTTGGTGAAGAAATCGAGCACGCCGGCGGCGAAGGCGCGCTGGCGGTGACTGGCGTCGTTGTGCGACGTGACCATCACCACCGCCGTGTGGGCGAGCTGGGGGTTCTCGCGCAGGCGCGCGATCACGCTGTAGCCATCCAGGTCGGGCAGCTCGGCGTCGATCACCAAGAGGTCGGGCTTGTGCTGGGCGAGTTTGGCCAGGGCGTCGTCACCGCGCACCGCGAAGTGCAGTTGCGCGAAATCGAGCAGGGTGCGCGCGAGCAGATGCACCATGCCCGGATCGTCGTCGACGATCAGCACCTTGTGGCGTTGTGGCGCCGGGGTTGTGGTCATGGCGGGGCTCCTGTGGCGGCAATGGGGCGGGCGTTTGCATGGCCCTTGTCAGCTAGATCGGACAGCGTCGCGATTTCTTTAGTTCTAGCGTGAACGGTCGGCCCGCCCGCCCGTCGGGCGCGGTGCCGCGATGTTAGGGAAATGGGCGCGCGCCGCGCCGCTTTTCATATTCCAGACAAGGTTTCCCGCACCGATCATCGTGAGAACCCCGCAAGGGCGATCCACCTTTCCCGGCATGGCCATGAAGCTCACCCTCAAACTCCCGCTCGCCTTCGCGCTGAGCCTGCTGCTGGTCACGGCGGCCGCGTTGTTCGGCATCCAGCAACTCAACCGTTCCGTGCACACCTTCGAGACCGACGTGCACCAGAGCCACGAGCGCGCCGCTCAGGTGGCGCGCCTGCTGAGCCAGTTCAAGACCCAGGTGCAGGAGTGGAAGAACACCCTGCTGCGTGGCAAGGACCCGGCCCAGCTCGACCGTTACTGGAGCGCCTTCGTGCGCGTGGAACAGCAGATGGCCAGCGAATCGGCCGGCCTCATCCAGGCGCTGCCCGCCGGCCCCGCACAGGATCTGGTGCGCCAGTTCGCCGACGCGCACGCCACCATGGGCCGCAACTACCGCACGGCGTTCGAGCAGTTCAAGGCGGCCGGCATGGATCCGGCCGTGGGCGACAAGGCCGTCAGCGGCATGGACCGCGAACCCGCCCGCCTGCTCGATGCCGCGGTGCAGCGCATTGCCGAGGACAGCGCCACCATCGCCGAACAGGCCAAGGGGCAGGCCCGGCGCGCCACCACGTTGAGCCTGTTGCTCATGGCCCTGGTGTGCGTGGCCGGTGTGGTGGGCGGCATGCTGTTCAGCCGCGCGATCACGCGCCGCGTCGATCGCGCCGTGGACGTGGCCACCCGCGTGGCCGGCGGCGACCTCACCGCGCGCGTGAGCGTGGAAGGCCGCGATGAGGTCGCACAACTGCTCGATGCGTTGCGCACCATGCAGCACCAGCTGGCCCAGGTGGTGGTCGAGGTGCGCCACAACGCCGAGAGCGTGGCCAGTGCCAGTGCGCAGATCGCCCAGGGCAACCAGGACCTGAGCCAGCGCACCGAACAGCAGGCCAGCGCGCTGCAGGAAACGGCGGCGTCGATGGAGCAGCTCGGCTCCACCGTGCGACTGAACGCCGACAACGCGCGCCAGGCCAACCAGCTCGCCGCGAGCGCACGCGACCTGGCGGTGAGTGGTGGTGAGGTGGTCGGCCAGGTCGTGGCCACCATGCAGGGCATTCAGCACAGCAGCCAGAAGATCGCCGACATCATCGGCGTGATCGATGGCATCGCGTTCCAGACCAACATCCTGGCGCTCAACGCCGCGGTGGAAGCCGCGCGTGCGGGCGAGCAAGGCCGTGGCTTTGCCGTGGTGGCGGGCGAGGTGCGCAACCTGGCGCAGCGCAGCGCGCAGGCGGCCAAGGAGATCAAGCACCTCATCGGCAACAGCGTCGAACAGGTGGGCCAGGGCGCGGCGCTGGTGGACCAGGCCGGTGGCCGCATGGGCGACATCGTCGGCTCGATCCGCCGTGTGTCCGACCTGGTGGGCGAGATCAGCGCCGCCACCACCGAACAGAGCGACGGCGTCAACCAGGTCGGCAACGCCGTCACCCAGATGGACCAGGCCACGCAGCAGAACGCGGCCCTGGTCGAGGAAAGCGCGGCCGCGGCCGCCAGCCTCAAGGGCCAGGCGCAGCGCCTGGTGGATGTGGTGGCGGTGTTCCGCACCGCCGACGCCACCTGAGCCACGCGGCCAGGGCCGCCAAGGCGCATGCCATGATCTGCCCGGAGGCAGATCGCGCATGCACACGAACCCGGACCCTTGTTCCCACGGCCTGTGGGCGGCCTCGGCGCCCCCCGCACCCGAGGCGCCACCCCTGCAGGGCCACCACGTGGTGGACGTCGCCATCGTCGGCGCCGGCTTCACCGGCCTGTCGGCCGCGCTGCACCTGGCCGAAGGGGGCGCTTCGGCGCTCGTGCTCGAGGCCATGGACATCGGCTTCGGCGGCTCGGGCCGCAACGTGGGCCTGATCAACGCGGGCATGTGGGTCATGCCCTCGTCGCTGCCCGCGGTGCTGGGCCCCGTGCACGGCGAACGCCTGCTCGAGCGCCTGGGCCACGGCCCGTCGGTGGTGTTCGACCTGATCGCGCGCCACGGCATCGCCTGCGAAGCCGAGCGCAACGGCACCCTGCATTGCGCCGTGGGCCGCGCCGGCTGGCGCGAGATCGGCGCGCGGGCGCGCGAGTGGCAGGCGCTCGGTGCGCCGGTGGAGCTGCTCGATGCCGCCACCGCCGCGCGCCTGACCGGCACCTCCGCGTTCACCGGCGCCCTGCTGGATCGGCGCGCCGGCACGCTGCAACCGCTGGCCTATGCGCGCGGCCTGGCGCGCGCCGCCCAGGCCGCCGGCGCCGCATTGCACGCGCGCTCACCCGTGACAGGGCTGCGCGACGAAGGCACGCACTGGCGGCTCACCACCGCGCAGGGCGCCACGGTGGATGCGCGCTGGGTGCTGGTGGCCACCAACGCCTACAGCGCGCCCGATGGCCTGTGGCCGGGGCTGGACAGCGAGATAGTGCACCTGCCGTACTTCAACCTCGCGACGCGGCCCCTGGGCGAGCGCGAGCGCGCCACCATCCTGCCGCAGCGCCAGGGCGCCTGGGACACGCACCCCGTGCTGTCGTCGTTCCGGCTCGACGCCGCGGGCCGCCTCATCTTCGGCAGCGTCGGTGCGCTGCACGGCGCAGGCCACGCCATCCACCGCGACTGGGGCCGGCGCGCGCTGGCGCGTCTGTTCCCGGCGCTGCGCGGCATCGACTTCGAACACGCGTGGTACGGCCACATCGGCATGACCCGCAACGCGCTGCCCCGCCTGCACCGGCTGGCGCGCAACACCTGGTCCTTCAGCGGCTACAACGGCCGCGGCATTGCGCCGGGCACCGTGTTCGGCCGCGAACTCGCCCGGCTGGTGCTGGGGCAGCAGGGTGAGGCCGACATGGCCCTGCCCGTGACACCGGTGCAGGCGGTGCCGTTGCGCCGGGTGCGCGAGGCCGGGTACGAAATCGGCGCGCGGGCGATGCACCTGACGCACGCGCGCTGGTGAACATCACCATCCGTATTCGCACATTGGAGACAGGAGTTCACGCATGAAACGCAGGTCCTTGATCAAGTCGCTGGGTCTTTCGCCGTGGGTGGGGGCGCCCTGGGTTCACGCGCAGGCGGAAGTGCCCGTGCCCGCTATCGGGGCCAACGTGGCCCTGCCCGATGTGCCGCTGTTCGACGGCAGCCCCTTCCGCGCGGCCGATGCCCAGGGCCAGGTGGTGCTCGTCTACTGGTGGGCCAGCTGGTGCCCTTTCTGCGCCGAACAGAGCCCGCTCATGCAGAAGCTCTGGGACGCCCAGCGCACGCGCGGCCTGAAGATGCTGGGCCTGTCCATCGACCGCGACGCCGGGGCAGCGCGCCGCTACATGGCCCAGCGCGGCTACACCTTCCCCACCGGCATGGCCACGCCGGACACCGAGCGCGTGCTGCCCCGGCCCAGCAAGGCGCTGCCGATGACCCTGGTGCGCGGCCGCGATGGCCGCGTGGTGATGGCCGAGAAGGGCCAGCTGTTCCCCGAGGACGTGGAGCAGATCGCGCGTTTCGTTTGACGCGCGCGACCCGCTGCGCACCGGGCTACACGAGGCCGTGGTCCGCCAGCGGGAGGCTGCGCACGAAGCGCCCCGTGGCCGCGTGAATGGCGGCCACCAGCGCGGGGGCCGTGGGCGGCACACCGGGCTCGCCCACGCCGCCGAGCGGTGAGCCGATCTCGACGATGTCGGTCTCCACGCGCGGCGCTTCGTGGATGCGCAGCAGCGGGTAGTCGCCGAAGTTGCTCTGTTCGACGCGGCCGTCGCGCACGGTGATCTTGCCGTGCAGGGCCGCGCTGAGCGCACCCACCACGCCGCCGTGCATCTGCTGGCGCACCTGGCCGGGGTTGATGGCGCGGCCGCAGTCGATGGCCACGCACACGCGCTCGACCTTCGGCTTGCCGTCGACGATCCGGATCTCCGCCACCTGGGCCACCACGCTGCCGTAGCTCTCGGCCACCGCGATGCCGCGGTGCAGGCCCGCGGCGGGCGGTGTCGACCAGCGCGAGCGCTCGGCCACCTTGTCGAGCACCGCCAGCGCGCGCGTCTGGCCCGTGAGGTGGGCGCGCCGGTAGGCCAGCGGGTCCTGCTGCGCGGCGGCGGCGCATTCGTTGATGAAGGTCTCCAGCCAGTACGCGGTGAACGAGTGCGCGATGCTGTGCCAGGCCGCCATGGGAATGGGCAGGCGCACCGGGGCGTGGTCGATCAGCAGGGCCGGGATCTGGTAGTGCATGTCGATCAGGCCGTTGAGCGAGAACGGGTCGCTCGGGCCCTGCCTGCCGGACAGGTCGTGGCCCATCTGCGGGCCGCTCACACGCACCTGCATGGCCTGGATGCGGCCGTCGGCGCCGAGCGCGGCGCGAAAGCGCGCCATCATGGTCTGGCGGTAGTGGCCTTGCTGGATGTCGTCGGCGCGCTGCCAGATCACCTTCACCGGCCGCCCGCCCACGGCGCGGCTGGCGAGCACGGCCTGCACCGCGATGTCGCCCTGCGTCTTGCGGCCGAAACCGCCACCGAGGTAGGTGGTGTGCAGCGTCATGCGATCGCCGGTGATGCCCAGGGCGCGCTCCAGCGTCATGCGGACCTGGTCGTGCCCCTGCGTGCCGATCCACAGCTCGGCGCTGTCGGCCGTGGCGCGCGCGGTGCCGCTGATGGGTTCCATGCAGGCGTGCGCGAGCATGGGCACGTGGTAATCGGCCTCCACCACGCGCGCGGCCGAGGCGAAGGCCGCCGCGCTGTCGCCGCGTGCGAGGGCGGGCGTCACGCCCGTGGCGTCCAGCCCGGCCTTGAGGCGGCGTTCGATCTCCGCGCTGTCGAGCGTGTCGTTCGGCGTGGTGGTGAAGCGGATGTCCAGCTGCTCGGCGGCCTGCTTGGCCTGCCACCAGCTCTCGGCCACCACCACGGCGCCGCGCGGCACGCGCGCCACCGCCAGCACACCGGGCATGCCGCGCACGCTGGCTTCGTTGATGCTGGCCACGTCGGCCGAGTGCACCGGTGCCAACCGCACCGCGCCGTGCGCCATGCCGGGCAGCTTCACGTCGGTGGAGAACACCGCCTCGCCGCGCACCTTGGCGGGCGTGTCCAGGCGGGGCACGGTGGTGCCGGTGAGCTTGCGCTGCGACGCGGGCCGCAGCACCGGCTCGGCCGGCACGGGCAGGGCGTTCGCGGCCTGCACCAGTTCACCGAAGGGAATGCGCCGCCGCGATGCGGCGTGCACCACCGCGCTGTCCTGCGTGTCCAGGGTGGACGCGTCTACCCCCAGGCGCGCGGCCGCGGCCTGGATCAGCACCGTGCGCGCCTGCGCGGCGGCGTGGCGCAGCGGGTCGTGCCAGAAGCGGATGCCGAAGGAGCCCACCGAGCGCATCTGGCCCATGGGCAGGCGGTACTCGGGGGAAGGGCGCACGGGCATGCCGATGTCGATGCGCTTCCAGTCGGCACCGAGTTCTTCGGCCAGGATCTGCGCGTGCCCGGTGTGGATGCCCTGGCCCATTTCGCAGGTGGGCAGCAGGAAGGTGACACGGCTGTCGGCGTCGATGCGGATGAAGGATTGCGGCTGGCGCGGTGCGGGGGCGGGCGTGGGCGGCGTGGCTGCACCGGGTGCGGGCTGGGCCAGCAGCGGCAGGGGCACGGCCACCATGAGGCTGGTGGCCATGCCCTGTTGCAGGAAGCCGCGCCGCGTGGGCGTGGCGAAGGGGGTGTTGTCGCGCGGGGAGTGGGTGGTCATGGCCGTGCCTCGAAGAGATTGGGGGGTCAGGCGAGGCTTTGCGCCGCCTGCCGGATGGCGGCGCGGATGCGGTCGTAGGTGCCGCAGCGGCACAGGTTGCCGGCCATGGCCTCGTCGATCTGCGCGTCGTTGGGGCGGGGGTGCGTGCGCAGCAGGGCGGCGGCGCTCATGATCTGGCCGCACTGGCAGTAGCCGCACTGCGGCACGTCGAGCGCGATCCACGCGGCCTGCAGCGCGCGGCCGATGCGGTCGTCGCCCGCGCCCTCGATGGTGCGCACGCGCTTGCCGGCGGCGAACTCGGTGGGCGTGATGCACGCGCGCACCGGGTCGCCGTCCACGTGCACGGTGCAGGCACCGCACAGCGCGGCGCCGCAGCCGTACTTGGTGCCGGTCAGCCCGAGCTCGTCGCGCAGCACCCAGAGCAATGGTGTGGAAGGGTCGGCGTTCACTTCAACGGCACGGCCGTTGACCTGGCATCGTGTGGTCATGGGGTTCCTTGGTCGGTGGGGGCGTCATCGCGAACGCATGCTCCGGGCCCTGACCCTGCGCGACCTTTCCCCGACATTACGAATTTGTCATGTGCCTTGCGCACGCCCGATAAGCTGGGAAGATCCGCTGCCTGAACCGACGCCCCCGATCTGCAATGCGCATCCTGCTGGTTGAAGACGAACGACGCCTGGCCGATTTCCTGGTGAAGGGCCTGCACGAGCTGGGCCACGTGGTGGACGTGGCGCGCGACGGCGTGGCGGGCCGGCGGCTGGCGCTCGGGGGCGAATACGACCTGCTGATCCTGGACGTGATGCTGCCCGGCATCGACGGCCTGTCCATCCTGGAAGCGGTGCGCAAGGCCGCGGGCGATTGCGCGCGCACCCCGGTGCTCATGCTCACCGCGCGCGACGAAATTCCGGACCGCGTGCGCGGCCTCGAAGCCGGTGCCGACGACTACCTCGTCAAGCCTTTCGCGGTGTCCGAGCTGTTCGCGCGCATCGGCGCGCTCTCGCGCCGCCTCGTGGTCAAAGGCACGGGCTCCCCGGTGTCGGTGCTGCGCCTGGCCGATCTCGAGGTCGACCTGATCGCGCGCCGCGCGGTGCGATCCGGCCAGCGGCTGGACCTCACCGGCAAGGAGTTCGCGTTGCTGGCGGCGCTGCTGCGCCGGCGCGGGCAGATCCTCACGCGCACCGCCATCGCCGAGCAGGTGTGGGACATGCACTTCGACAGCCACACCAACATCGTGGAGGTGGCCATCCGCCGCCTGCGCAGCAAGCTCGACGACCCCTTTCGCCCCAAGCTGCTGCACACCGAGCGCGGCATGGGCTACGTGATCGAGGACCGCAGCGCATGAACACGCCCGGCATGCCCACCTACTCCATCCGCAAGCGCCTGGCCCTGCGCATCTCCGTGCAAGCCACGGTGGTCATGGTCCTGATGGCCTTGCTGGTCTACCTGTTCGTGCAACTGGTGATGGACCGGCGCCACGCCGTCGAGCTGGACAAGAAGGCCGACGTCACGCTCGGCGTGTTCCGTGACGGCCTGCGGCAGGGCGGGCTGGCGAAGGCGCAGGCCGATCTGCGCGAGTCGGCCTTGCGACGCCCGCAGACGAACCTGGTGATCCATGACGAACGCGGTACCGTGGTCTTTCGCGATCCCGACGAGGCGCCGTTCGTGATGGCGCCGAAGCCCCGCAGCACCCGCATCGAGGTCGATGCCTCGGACCAGGGCCTGGGGCGCTTTCAATTCGACATGCAGGCCGACACCGCGAAGGACCGCGCCTTGCTGCGCGCACTGGGCCTGGTGCTGCTGGTGGTGCCGGTGCTGGGCGGGCTGCTGGTCGGGCTGAGCACCACCTGGCGCATCCGGCAGGATCTGCAACCCCTGGCCGAGCTGGCCGCACAGACCCAGGGCATCACGGCCAAGCGGCTCGACCAGCGCCTGCAATTGCCCGAGGTGGCCGTCGAACTGCTGCCCTGGATCACGCAGTTCAACGGCCTCATGGACCGCCTGCAGGCCGCGATCAACCAGCTCGAGGCCTTCAACGCCGACGTGGCGCACGAGCTGCGCACCCCGCTGGCCTCGCTCATGGGGCACACCGAGGTGGCGCTGTCGCGCGAACGCAGCGCGGGCGAGCTGCGCGAGGTGATGGCCACCTCGCTGGAGGAGTTGCAGCAGATCGCCGCCATGGTGCAGGACATGCTGTTCCTCTCGCGCACCGACCGCGGTGCCCGCGCCCGCGCCGCCGATGTGCCCAGCCTGCATGCGCTGACGGCCAAGGTGGTCGAGTTCCATCAGTACAGCCTCGAAGAAGCCCGCCTGCAGGCGCAGGTGCAGGGCGATGCCCGCATCAGCGCCGACGAACCGCTGCTGCAACGCGCGATCTCCAACCTGATCGAGAACGCGGCCCAGCACGCCGAGCAGGGCAGCGCCATCGAGGTGTTGATCGGGCAGGAAACCCCCGAGCGGGTGACGCTGCTGGTGCAGAACCGCGGCGCCGGCATCGGGCCCGCCGATCTGCCGCGCATCTTCGACCGCTTCTTCCGCGCCGACAGTTCGCGCAGCGACAGCGGCCAGCGGCATGGCCTGGGGCTGGCCATCGTGGCCGCCATCGCGCGCATGCACGGCGGCGAGCCGCTGGCGCAATCGCAAGGGGGCGTCACGCGGGTGGGGTTCTCCATTCCCATGGTGCAACCCCACGGACCACCGCAGTCCGGCGCCTGAGGCGCCGCGCCTTCAGGGCACCAGCACCTCGTGCACGGTGCTGGCGAAATCGCCGCCCACGCGGGTGCCGCCACCGAACACGTGGATGCGATCGCCCAGCGTGGCCGCACCCAGGCCGTGGCGCGGCGTGGGCAGGGGCGGCAGGGCGCTCCAGCGATCGGTGGCCGGGTCGTACACCCACGCATCGGCGAACACCTTCTGCTCGGGCACCCACTGCTCGCCACCGAACACATACAAACGCCCACCGTGCGCCGCGGCGGCCAGCCCACCTTGTGGCAAGGGCATCGGCGCGCGCGTGGTCCAGCGGTCGGTGGCCGGGTCGTACACCTCCAGCTGCGGGACGTTGACCTGCCGCAGCGAGCCGTCGGGCTGGCGCAAGGCCTGCCGCCCACCCACCACATGCAGGCGGCCATCGAGCACGGCAGCGGCCGCGCTGTTGCGGGCGGTGGGCGCGTCGGCGATGGCGGACCAGCGCCCCGTGGCGGGGTCGAACACCGCACCGCGCGCCGTGTCCGTGTGGTCGTTGAAGTGCCGCGCGTCGTCGCGGCCGCGCACGCGGCCACCCACCAGGTAGAGCCGGCCATCGATGCCCGCAAACACGCCTTCGGCCGAGGCGTAGGGCAGCGGTGCCCCCGCGCTCCAGCGGTTGGCGCCGGGGTCGTAGACCCAGGTGTCGGCCTGCGCGCGCCAGTTCGGAAAGCCGCCGGTGAAGCCGCCCACGGCGTGGATGCGGCCCGCGGCGGCGGCCAGTGCGATGTGGTGGCGCGCTTCGGGCAAGGTGGCCAGCCGCGTCCAGCGGTCGGTGGTCGGGTCGTAGGCCTCGAAGTGCGCGGAGTAGCCGGTGTTGGGGTTCAGCAGCCCACCGGCCACATAGATGCGCCCGCCCAGCACCTCGGGGTAGAGCTCCTGGCGGGCCAGCGAGGGCGCGGCGGCGGTGGTCCAGTGCGGTGCGGTGGCGCGCGCCCAGGTGGGCATCAGGGGGTGGGCCGCGGCGAGTGCGGTGGCCAGGCGAAGCGTGTCGCGTCGGTTCATGGTGGGCGTCCTCGGGAATGGGGTGCCTGAATCGTAGGCAGCTCACGACAAAAGACCAGATGCACAATGCTGTACAGATTACTTAGCGGAGCTGAACAATGTCGCGCACCGTGCTGACCGATCTCGAGGCTTTTGCGGCGGTGGCGCAGCACCGCAGCTTTCGTGGTGCGGCGCAAGAGCGCGGCGTGTCGCCCGCGCTGATGAGCCAGATCGTTCGCCGCCTCGAAACCGAGCTGGGTGTGGAGCTGCTGCGCCGAACGACGCGCAGCGTCGCGCTCACGGCGGCGGGCGAACAGCTGCTGGAGCCGGTGGCCCCGGCACTCGATCGCATCCGCGGCGCGGTCGAGCGCGTCAACGCGCACCGTGGCACACCCATCGGCCGGTTGCGCATCAACGCGCCCGCACCGGTTGCGCAGTTCCTGCTCGCGCCCCTGGTGGCGGAGTTCCTGCAGAAGCACCCGCAGATCGAAATGGAACTGGTGGCCGAGGCCGCCAAGATCGACATCGTGCAAGGCGGCTACGACGCCGGCGTCCGCTTCGAGAACGACCTGCAGCAGGACTCGGTGGCCGTGCCCATCGGCCCGCCGCAGCGCTACGCCGTGGTGGCCTCGCCTGCCTACCTGAGCCACCGGCCGGCACCGGCCACGCCGGCGGAACTGAACGAACACCCCTGCATCCGCCGCCGCTTCCAGGGCGCGGGTTTTCTCGAGTGGGTGTTCCGCCGCAAGGGTCGCACCGTGCGCCTCACCCCGGACGGCCCGCTCACCGTGAACGACGCGCAGATCGCCGTCAACGCCGCCGTGGCCGGGGTGGGCATTGCCTACGTGAACGAACACTACGCGCTGCGCGAGATCGAGAGCGGCGCGCTGGTGCGTTTGCTGGAGGACTGGTCACCCGGCATCGGGCAACCCTTTCTGTACTTTCCCCGGCAGCGCCATGTGCCGGCGGCGTTGCGCGCGTTCATCGACTTCGCGCGGGTGCGGAGGGTGCGGTCGGGGTGAGGGCGCGTGCTCGATGTTCAAGCCGTCGACGCGCTCGACGCTTGCAGGTGTTCGACGAGCAGCTGTGCCGCCGCCGACAGTTGATCGCGCTGGCGATGGCACAGCAGGAATTTTCGCGTCGCCCATTCGTCTTTCAGGCCGATCCATTTGAGTGGGGCCGTGCTTTGCGACGTACGGAAGATCTCCAGCGGAACCACGCAGATCGCCAGACCCGAACGCGCCATGCGCAGCCCGGCTTCGAAGTTGGACACCATGGCCCGGCTCTGGAAGCTGTGGCCACTCTGCGCAGCAGCCCGTTCCAGCAACACCTGCACGGCGCTGGTGGAGGGCAGGCTGACCTGCTCCCAGGCCAGGGTTTGTGCGAAGTCCACTTTCCTGAGCCGTGACAGGGGGTGACCCGCGGGTACCACCATGCCCAGGTGGTCCGTCCGGTAGACCGTGGTCTTCAGGCCTTGCAGATCGACGGTGTCCCAGGTGATGCCCAGGGTGGCGTGCCCTTCGCGCACGCCCCGCGCCACGTCCGGGCTGAAGCGCTCTTCCACATCCACCTTGATGCCTGCGTGCGCGGGCAGGCGCATGAACTCGACGATGTCGTCTGCCAGCGATTCGGACATCACCGACGCCGTGGCCAGCAGACGGACTTGCCCTCGCACACCGCTGGCGTATGCCGCCATGGCCTGCTCGGCCTTCTGGGCCTCGGCCAGCATGCCGCGGGCGTATTCCAGAAAGGTTTCACCCGCGGGCGTCGGCGCCACGCCGTGCCGCTGCCGCACGAACAGCGGCGTGTTGACCTGGGCCTCCAGCGCGGCCATGCGTTTGCTCACCGCGGAACCCACCAGGTGCTGGCGCTGGGCCGCATGAACGAAGTTGCGTGTCTCGCACACCGCGACGAACAGCCGCAATGTGGTGAGGTCGAGTTGAAGCGGTTGGGACACGTCAGGCCTCTGATGTTCTTTGATGGAATATCTGGATGAAATATTAGCGCTTCAGTAGTGAATGGGGAAAACCTAGACTGCTTGCAGGTCCCGTACGGCACAGGGCCCGGAGACAAGTCCCCATGAACATTTCCCCCACGGTGGTGGTGCGCGAGGTCGGCCTGCGCGACGGCCTGCAGAGCATCCCCCGCACCCGGCTGAACACCGACCAGAAGCTCGAATGGATCCGCGAGGCCTACGAGGCCGGTCAACGCGAGATCGAAGTCGGTTCCTTCGTGCCCGCAAGGCTCCTGCCCCAACTGGCGGATACAGAAGCCCTGGTCGCCTACGCCCGCACGCTGCCGGGCCTGACCACATCGGTGCTGGTGCCCAACCTCAAGGGCGCCGACAAGGCGCTGGCATCGGGCGCCGACCTCATGGTCATGCCGCTGTCGGCCAGCCACGCCCACAGCCTGGCGAACCTTCGCAAGACGCCCGACGAGGTGGTGACCGAGGTGGGTCGCATCCGTGCGGCGCGCGATGTGGCAGGCGCAAAGACCTTGATCGAAGGGGGCGTGGGCACGGCTTTCGGCTGTTCCATCCAGGGGCATGTCGATGAGGACGAGGTGCTGCGGCTGGCCCTGGCCCTGCTCGATGCCGGTGCCGACCGCTTGAGCCTGGCCGATACCGTGGGCTACGCCGATCCACAGCAGGTCAAGCGCCTGTTCGAGAAGGTGTTGCGGGCGGTCGGTGATCGCCTCTGCTGCGCCCACTTTCACGACACCCGTGGCCTGGGTATGGCCAATCTGTACGCGACCTACGAGCTGGGCATCCGGCGTTTCGATGCCTGTCTGGCGGGCATCGGCGGTTGCCCACATGCGCCGGGTGCGTCGGGCAACGTGGCCACGGAAGATGTGGTCTACCTGTTCAGCAGCATGGGCGTGAAGAGCGGGCAGGACCTGGCCCTCCTGCTGGCGCTGCGCGCCAAGGTGGCGGGTTGGCTCGACGGCGAATTGCTGGGTGGCTCGATCGCGCTGGCCGGGTTGCCCAAGACCCTGTCCGAAGCGCGGCACATGGCGGTGGTGGCATGACGGCAACCGGCTTCAAACCCGCACGCCTGCCCCTGGAGGGGTTGCGCGTGGTCGAGTTCACCCACATGGTCATGGGGCCCACCTGCGGCATGGTGCTGGCCGACATGGGTGCCGAAGTGATCAAGGTCGAACCCATCGACGGCGACCGCACGCGCCACCTGCTGGGCGCTGGCGCGGGCTTCTTTCCCATGTTCAACCGCAACAAGATGAGCGTTGCCATCGACCTGCACAAGCCCGAAGGCGCTGAGGTGGCACGTCGACTGGCGGCCAGTGCCGACGTGGTGGTCGAGAACTTCAAACCAGGCACCATGAAGAAGTACGGGCTGGACTACGAAGCCCTCTCGCAGGGGAACCCGCGCTGCATCTACGTCAGCCACAAAGGCTTCCTGCCAGGCCCCTATGAGCTGCGCACCGCACTGGACGAGGTGGTGCAGATGATGGGCGGCCTGGCCTACATGACCGGACGCCCCGGTGACCCATTGCGGGCCGGCACCAGCGTCAACGACATCATGGGTGGGCTGTTCGGCGCGATTGGCGCCCTGGGCGCGTTGGTCCAGCGCGGCATCACGGGGCGCGGCCAGGAGGTACAGAGCGCGCTGTTCGAGAACAACGTCTTTCTCGTCGGTCAGCACATGCTGCAGTACGCCATCACCGGCCAACCCGCAGCCCCCATGCCCGAGCGCATCTCGGCCTGGGCGGTGTACGACGTGTTCACCGTGAAGGATGGCGAGCAGATTTTTCTGGCGGCGGTGAGCGATGCGCAATGGGCCACCTTCTGCGACATCCTGGGCTTCGATGACCTCAAGGCCAACCCCCACTACGCCAGCAACAACGCGCGTGTCGAACGGCGGCCCAGCCTGTTGCCCGAACTGCGCGAGCGGCTGCAGCGCTTCAGCGCCAGGGAATTGGGCGAGCGCTTCGAGCGAGCGGGCCTGCCGTATGCGCCGATCCGAAAGCCCGAAGAGCTGTTCGACGACGAGCACCTGCTGGCCACTGGCGGGTTGGCCGACATCACCCTGCCCGACGGTGCCCGCGCGGGGGAGGTGAGCAAGGCCGCCCTCTTTCCTTTCACCCTGGACGGCCAGCGATTGGGCGTGCGGCTCAACCCGCCGATGCGGGGCGAGCACACCGATGCCGTCCTCTCGAGCATCGGCTTTGCACCGGCCGACATCGAGCAATTCCGAAGCCTGAAAGCCGTGGCTTGAGCGAAGCGCACCCACAACCACCCAGCAAGGAGACAAACATGAATCACACCTTCAAATCCACCGCTCGCCTGAACCGCCGCCAGGCGGTCATGTCGCTGGGGGCCCTGTCCCTGAGCCTGAACTGGTTCGGCGCCGCCCGTGCCAGCGGCCCGGTCAGATTCATCCTTCCGGTGAGCGCAGGTTCCGGCGTCGACACCATCGCCCGCGCCGCCGGCAACCAGCTGGGTGTGGCACTGGGTGCACCGGTCGTGATCGAAAACCAGCCGGGCGCTGGTGGCGTGGTGGGTACACAGGCGCTGGTGAAGGCTGCGCCCGATGGACAGACGCTCAGTCTGGTGTCGAACAACCATGTGATTTATCCAGCTGTCATCAAATCGCTGTCCTTCGACCCGATTGCCGACATCACGCCCATCTCGATCGTGGCCACGTCGCCGCTGGTCATCGTCACACGACCCGATTTCCCGGCCAGAAACCTCAAGGAGTTCCGCGATCAGCTCAAGGCGAACCCGGGCAGGTTCAACTTCGGCTCCGCGGGCAACGGCACCATCCTGCACTTGGCGGCCGAGCTGTTCAAGGACGTGGCGGGCGTGTTCTCCACACACATCCCGTACCGCGGCACGGGTCCGTTGATCAATGACCTGATGGGTGGCCAGGTCGATTGGGCCGTGATTGCGCTCCCGGCCATCCGGGGTCAGATCGAGAGTGGTCGCCTGCAAGGCCTGGCGGTGGGAACCCAGCAGCGCGTTGCCGGGTTCCCGCAGTTGCCCACGGCGGTGGAGCAGGGGTTCGACAAGTACGTGGTGGAAGGTTGGGTGGCTGCCGTGGGGCCCAGGGGGATGTCCGCCGAGCAGGTGGCGCGCACGCACGCTGCTTTCGTCACCGCCTTCAGTACGCCCGAGGTCAAGGACGCCATGGCCAAGCAAGGCAACACCATCGTGCTGTCGTCACCTGAGGCAGCGGCCGTGCAGTTCAAGTCGGAACTGGTGCGCTATGCCGCGCTGGTCAAGAAATCCGGCATGGTGGCCCAGTGAGGCGATTCCCATGACCGTGTACAGCTTGGGCGAACAGCAGCCCCATCTGGATCGGGATACCTGGGTGGCACCCTCTGCGCAGGTGGTGGGGGGCGTGCACATGGGGGCAGGCTGCAGCGTTTGGTTCGGTGCGGTGATCCGGGCCGACAACGAGCCCATGCACATCGGCGCCGGCAGCAATGTGCAGGATGGAGCGGTGTTGCACTCCGACCCCGGATTTCCGTTGCTCATCGAGGAAAACGTGACCATCGGCCACCAGGCCATGCTGCACGGCTGCACCGTTGGCGCGGGCTCGCTCATCGGCATCGGTGCCGTTGTGCTCAACGGTGCACGGATCGGCAAGCAATGTCTGGTGGCGGCGGGTGCGCTGGTGACGGAGGGCAAACAGTTCCCTGATGGCTGTCTGATCGTTGGCAGCCCGGCGGTGGTCAAACGACCACTCAGCCCCGAGCAGATCGGCGGGCTGCTTGACAGCGCAAACCACTATCGGGAGAACGCGCGCCGGTACGCGCAGACCCTGGTCGCGCAGCCAGAAAACGGCTGATGCGGCGTCATGCAGATGCGATGCCCGCGAAGCCGGCATCGGGGCTAGCGTGGACCCACCCTGCTACCGATATCGGTCCGCAGTCATGTTTTGTCTGAATGAAAATAAAACAGTGGTAGACAATGTGATTCGTTGTCTTCAACTGGACGGACCGAGCATGAGCCATTCAACTGGAACGAGCGAAGAGTTGCTGCCATTGCAGGGCTGGAAGCGCCGTGATCTCGCCGGATTCATCGGCACCACCGGGCCGCTCTGGACACGTCGCGATGACAGTGGCTGGCGCTACGGGCTGCTGGTCGAGGAGCGGCATCTCAACCCCGCGGGGGTCATGCACGGTGGTGCCCTGTGTACGCTGCTCGATCACGTCATCAGTACGGTGGCGTGGGAAGCCTGCGATCGCACGCCCTGCGTCACGCTGCAGCTTGACAGCCAGTTCCTGGCCGCGGTGAAGGCGGGGCAGTTCATCGAGGCCAGCGCCACCCTGGAGCACCGCACCAAGGGCATGGTCTTCATGCGGGGGCGGGTGGAGGTCGATGGTGCTGCGGTGATGGTGGGGCAGGCCATCCTGAAGATCGTCAACCGCTGACGCGCCATCATCTGGAGCCAGCGCCACTGGCGCTTTTTTTTGCCCTGATACTGTTTGTCTATGTACAAAGATAAAAGCATATTGACAAAAATGAACTCGATCACGAAACTGCAACCCATCAGCAAACGGCTTGCGACACATGACACGACTCACCGATCTCAACCTGTACGCCGAGGCGCAAACGGCCTTCTCGCCAGACAAGCTCTGGGAACTGTTCGACGGCACCCGGGAGCAGCTCAACATCGCGCACGAGTGCGTGGACCGCCATGCCGGCAGCGGGCGCGATGCGTTGGTGGTGGTGCATGCCGATGGCACCGACGAAGTGCTGAGCTACGCGCAACTGGCGGCCGACTCGTCGCGGTTCGCGAACTTCCTTGAGCACAAGGGTGTGCAGTCGGGGGACCGCGTGGCCATCATGCTGGACCCCTCGCGGGCCTTCTACACGGCCATGTTCGGCGTCATCAAACGGGGCGCCATTGCCGTGCCCCTGTTCACCCTGTTCGGGCCCGACGGGGTGCGGCTGCGGGTGAACGACTGCAAGCCCCGGCTGCTGGTGACCAATGCCCAGAAGGCGGAGATCGCGCAGTCCATCGCCGACACCGAGACCCTGGTCTACGACGACGCGTTCCACGCCAGCCTGCAGGCGTTTCCCGCGACGTACGCCGTGCGCACCCGGGCCGACGATCTGGCGGTGTTCCAGTACACGTCGGGCACCACCCGGGAGCTGCCCGAGGCCGTCAAGCACACGCACAAGGCACTCGTCACGCTGACCGTGGCCGCGCTATACGGCACGGGCCTTCGCCCGGGGGACCGCTTCTTCTGTCCGTCCTCACCCGCCTGGGGCCATGGGCTGTGGCACGGCACGCTGGCGCCGCTGGCGATGGGCCTCACGGTGGGGGCCTACAGCGGCCGGTTCAACCCGGAGCGGTTGCTGCAGGCGCTGCACCAGCACCGCTTCACCAACATGAGCGCGGCGGCCACGCACTACCGCATGATGAAGAACTGCGGCAAGGCGGAGCAGTACCGGTTCGCCTTCACCAAGTTGTCCTTCACCGGCGAGCCGATCGACGACGACACGGCCCGCTTCATCTGGCGCACCTTCGGCCTGGAGGTGTGCAGCATGTACGGCACGACCGAGATCGGCGTTGTGCTGGTGAGCTACCCCGGCGCAACGGATTTCATCGTCAAGCGCGGCTCGCTCGGCAAGCCGGTGCCCGGCACGCGGGTGGAGGTGCACGACGCCAATGGCCAGGTCTGCCCGCCCGGTGTCACGGGCGAACTGATGGTGATGCGCCGCGGGCAGTGGGTGCGCACCAAAGACCTCGGCCGCACCGACGCCGATGGCTACTTCTATCACGGGGGGCGCGCCGACGACGTGATCATCTCCGCCGGCTGGACGATGAGCGCGGTCGAGATCGAGAACGTGATGCTGATGCACCCCGACGTGCTGGAAGCCGCCGCCATCGGCGTGCCCGACGAACTGCGCGGTCTGGTGGTCAAGGCCTTCATCGTCAGCCACCGCGGCGCGAGCGAAGCCTTCACCGAAGAGATCCAGGACCTCGTGCGCCACAAGCTCAGCCAGCACGAGTACCCGCGCCACGTGGCCTACGTGAGCGAACTGCCCAAGACCCCCGCCGGCAAGGTGCACCGCAAGGTGCTGCGCCAGCGCGAGCTCGACGCCTCGATGGCCGTCGCTTCCTGATCCATCCCCCTTTTTTCTTTTTCACACCAGCAAGGAGACATCCGACATGTTGACCAAAGTGCAGCAACGCAGCTTTCCCAAGATCACCGAGCAAGGCCTGGACGAGCTGCGTCAGCGCATCGGCGTGAAGATCGGCCAGACCGCCGAGCCGTGGTGCCACGAGGCCACGCGCGACAACATCCGCCACTACGCCCACGGCATCGGTGACGACAACCCGCTCTGGTGCGACCCCGAGTACGCGGCCAAGACCTCGTACGGCACGCTCGTGGCGCTGCCCAGTTTCCTGTTCGCCACCAGCCGCATCGTTTCGGGCTACGTGGGCGGCCTGCCCGGTGTGCACGCCATGTGGTCGGGCGCCGACTGGACCTGGCACAAACCGGTGCTGCGCAACGACGAGATCCGCACCGAAGCGCATCTGAAGGACCTGATCGAACACCAGACCCGCTTCGCGGGGCGCGCCATCCAGCAGATCTACCACGTCGACTTCTTCAACCAGAGCGGCGACAAGGTGGCCGAAGCCGACAGCTGGTGCTTCCGTACCGAGCGCGACCAGGCCCGCGAACAGGGCACCAAGTACCGCGAGGTGCGTTCGCGCGAGCCGCGCCGCTACACCGACGAAGAGTTGGGCGAGGCCTACAAGCTCTACCGCAACGAGGAAGTGCGCGGCGCCGTGCCGCGTTACTGGGAGGACGTGAAAGAGGGCGAGGAACTGCCCACGATGTTCAAGGGGCCGATGACCGTGACCGGCTTCATCGCCTATGCGCAGGGCTGGGGTGGCCTCTACATCCGCGCCAACAAGCTGGCCTGGAAGCTGATCGACGCGCACCCGGGCGTGGGCATCAAGAACCGCTTCGGCATCCCCGACGTGCCCGAGCGCGTGCACTGGGAAGAGGACTTCGCGCTGGAAGTGGGCGCACCCGGTGCGTACGACTACGGCCCGGAGCGCACCTCCTGGCTCACGCACCACCTCACGAACTGGATGGGCGATGCCGGCTTCCTGCACAAGGCGAGCTGCCAGGTGCGCCGCCACAACCCCGAGGGCGACATGCTCTTCATCAAGGGGCATGTGAAGCGCAAGTTCGTCGAGAACGGCCAGCACATGGTCGAGATCGCGCAGGAAGGCCGCAACCAGGATGGCGAGCTCTCCGTCATCGGCAGCGGCATCGTGGTCCTGCCGTCCAAGGCTCGCTGAGCGATGAACCGGCAACCATCCGCGGCATTGCACGGTCTTAAGGTCATCGACCTGACCCGCGTGCTGGCCGGACCGCTCTGCACGCAGATGCTGGCCGAGCACGGGGCGGATGTGATCAAGGTCGAGCCGCCGTCGGGTGACGAGACGCGCCGGCTCGGGCCGCCATTCGACGCGGCGGGCGACGCAGCCTACTTCTCGGCGCTGAACCGCGGCAAGCGCACGCTCAGCCTGGACCTTTCCCGGCCCGAGGCGCAGGAAGTGCTGCACCGCCTGCTGAGCGACGCCGACGTGCTGGTGGAGAACTTTCTGCCCGGCACGCTGGAGCGCTGGGGCCTGGGCTACGAGCAGGCCCTGGCGGCGCGTTACCCGCGGCTGGTGTACTGCAGCATCACCGGCTTCGGCGCCGACGGACCGCTGGGCGGCATGCCGGGCTACGACGCGGTGCTGCAGGCGCAGTGCGGGCTCATGAGCGTCAACGGCGACGAACACGGCGGCGCAACACGCGTGGGCGTGCCGGTGGTGGACCACCTCACCGGCTATGTCGCCATGAATGGCATCCTGATGGCCTTGCGGGCACGCGACCGCGACGGCCGTGGCCAGCGTGTTGAAGCGGCGCTCTACGACACCGCGCTGAGCCTGCTGCTGCCGCACGCCGCCAACTGGTTTGCGTCGCAGCAGCAACCGGGCCTGCTCGGCAGCGCGCACCCCAACATCGCGCCCTACGACAAGTTCCGCGCGCTCGATGGCGAGATCTTTCTGGGCATCGTCAGCGACGCGCAGTTCCGCCGCTTCTGCGAACACGTGGGCGCTCCGGCGCTGCCGGCCGATGCGCGCTTCGTGTCGAATGCGCTGCGCGTGGTTCACCGCGACGCGCTCAAGCAGGCGATCGAGCTGGCCATCGCCGACCAGGCGCGTGGCCCGCTCTGTGAATCGCTGATGCGCATCGGCGTGCCGGCCGCGGCGGTGCTGACCGTGCCGCAGGCGCTGGACCACCCGCACTGCACCCACCGCGGCATGGTGGTGCAGCGCGGAGACCACACCGGGCTGCGCGCGCCGGTGCGCTTGTGTGGCACGCCCGGCCAAGCGGGCGATGCACCGCCGCGCTTTGCGCAACACACCCGCGACATCCTCACCCGACTGGGCTATGGCGAAGACGAGTTGCGGCGCCTGAGCGCCAGCGGCGCGGTGCCCGGCCTGGCCACCAGCACCGACAACCGGCACGGAGCCACGCATGCATTGACCTGAGCGACCCCCATCATTCATCCACCCAAGCAGGAGACAAACACATGAAAAAGATCGCATCGACGATCCTCGCCCTCGGCACCGCCTTCGGTCTGACCGCGCTGATGCCCCTGGGCGCGGCGGCGCAGGGCTACCCGAACAAGCCCATCAAGATCATCGTGGCCTACCCCGCGGGGCAAGGCACCGACATCGCCACGCGCTACCTCGCCGAGCAGATGTCGCGCGAGCTGGGTCAGCCCATCGTCATCGACAACAAGCCCGGCGCCGGCGGCAACCTGGGCACCGAACTGGCCGCGCGTTCGCCCGCGGACGGCTACACCCTGACCATGGGCACCAACGCCACCCACGTGCTCAACCAGTTCCTGTATGCGCGCCTGGCCTACGAGCCCGAGCAGGATTTCGTTCCGGTGGCGCTGGTGGGCACCTTCCCGATGGTGGTGGCGGTGAACCCGGCCTCACCGATCCAGGGCACGGCCGAGCTGTTGGGTGAAGTGCGCCGCAATGCGCGCGGTGCCGATGTCGCCTTGCCGAGCACCAGCGCGCGCCTGGTGGTTGAACTGCTCAAGGAGCGTTCCGGGGTGGCGCTGTTCGGCGTGCCCTACAAGGGCGCCAGCGGCGCGGTGGCCGACGTGATGGGCGGGCAGGTGCCGGTGATCGTGGACACGCCGACCAGCCTGCGGCCGCTGCTGAGCGGGGGCAAGCTGCGCGCCATCGCCGTCACCTCGCGCCAACCGAGCGCGCTGGTGCCCGGCATCAAGACCGTGGCCGAGCAAGGCCATGCGGGGTTCGAGGTGGTGGCCTGGAACGCGCTCTATGCGCCCAAGGGCACACCGGCCGAGGTGGTGAACCTGCTCAACAAGACGCTCAACAAGGTGCTGCAGCAACCCGAGGCGCGCCAGAAGCTGCTTGATCTGGGCTTCGAACCCGCCGGTGGCCCCGCGTCGCAGCTCGAGGAATTTGCGCGCAGCGAGCGCACCAAGTGGAAGCCCATCATTGCGGCCGCTGGCATCCGCGTGGATTGAGCGGGCGAGGGCGTCAGACCAGCAGGTCCATCAGGGCCTGCGCCTCGCGCCGCATGTCGGCCACGATGCGCGGCACCACGCTGGCGGTGAAATGGCTCGAGAGGCCGGCCGTCACCAGCGTGTGTGTCAGGCGCCCGGTTCGATCGATCAGTGGCACGGCGACCACCGTGAGCCCGACCACGAAGTTGTCGCGATCGATGGACCAACCGCGCACGCGGGCCTGGTCCACTTCCTTCTTCCAGGCCTCGAAGCCCGGCGCCTTGTCCCAGGTGATCGTGTTGAAGCGCTTGCGCAACTGCGCTGACGTTTCTTCGCTGTAGGCCGCCATCAGGCGGCCCGTGGCGCTCACCAGGCTGCTGAACTCGCTGCCCACGTCGGTGTGCAGCCGGAACGGCTGGGTGGATTTGGACAACGCCAGCACCACCACCGATTGCCGCGACGTGATCTCGACCCCCATGGCCGTGACGCCGTGCGCCGCCGCCAGCCGATCCAGCGCCGGCTGGGCGAGCCGCGCGAAACCGCCGTCTTCCAGCACGCTCTTGGCCAGGCGGATCATTCCGTTGCCCAGGGTGTAGCGCTTGGTGTCGGCGTCGATGCGCACCAGCTCTTCGCTCACCAGCACACGCAGGATGTGCAGGCAGGTGCTGGGCACCAGCGCCAGCGCATCGGCAATGGCCTTCACCCCCATGCCCTGCTTGTTTTCACCGAGCAGGCGCAGGATGGCGATGGAGCGGGTGACGGCCGGCACGGCACGCACGCGCACTTCTTTCTTGGGGGGCTTGTCTCGGGTCGCCATGGTGGCCGGCATCATAGTGGAGCGGTTTTCTCCGCGCGCCCGATGCCGCGCGCGGTTTCTACCGATGGCAGACCATGCTGTTCGATGGTTTCGGACCGAGCGCTCAGCGCTTCATGTGCGTCCTGATCCAGGACGCCAGCTGCCTGACGTCTTCCCGCAGCCGTTCGTGGGGCGCGATCCAGAGGTTGAGCGTGTGCGGGCTGTCGATGAAGCCAAAGGGCGCGACGAGCTGGCCCGTTTCGATTTCCTTTTCCACCACGTAGTGCGGAGCGAGCGCCACGCCCAGTTGCGATGAAGCGGCCTCGATTACGAGGTAGAAGTGTTCATAACGCTCGTGTGCGGTGAGCCCGACGTCGCCGCAGTTCATCTGCGTGGCCCATTCGGTCCATGCGTTGGGCCGGGTGGCGGTGTCGAGTATTCGCGCGCGCTGCAGCGAAGCCACCGACGAGATGCCCACGCTTTCCACGTACCTCGGGTGGCACACCGGGCCGATGCGCTCGCGCAGCAGCGGTTCGATGACGACATCCTGAGGCGGCCGGTGCATGCTCGTTCGAATCGCCAGGCTGATCTTGTCGCGCACGAAGTCCACTTCGCCATGGCTCATGTTGAGGTGAACTTCGACCTCCGGATGACGGTGCTTGAACTCGCTCAGTTTGGGTATCAGCCACTTCATCATGATGGTGGCCGAGCAGGACAGTGTGAGGCGCCCCGGGGCCAGGCGCGCCACCGCTTCCTGCATGAGGCGAAACGCCTCCGTCAACTGGCCCGCGAGCGCGCCACCTTCTGCGGTGGTGGTCACCGAGCGCGGCAGGCGGTGCAGCAGCGGGATACCGAACTGGTCTTCCAGCGCGTGCACGTGCCGGCTGATGGCGCCGTGCGTCACGCAGAGCTCCCCGGCGGCGGCGCTCATCGAGCCGAGCCGGGCCGATGCCTCAAAGGCCCGCAACGCATTCAGCGGCAGCCTGGCCCGGGGTTCATCCACGGGCGCTGACTTCTTGTCTGTCATGAAAACTCACACCTCGTGCCGGAAAAATGGAATGTTCAGAGCGGGACTCATTGCCTAGACTTTCCCCACGCTCACCGGATTTTCCACGTCAACTGAAACGATGCCCGGCGAATGCAAAAAACTCAAGGGTAAACCCTGAAATCTTTTGCGGGTGTGAGCGCAACTGACAGCCAATCCCGGCTGCACTACATCGGAGACAAGCATGAAACTCAATCGCCGTCACTTCACCGTCGCCCTGTCGATCGCGCTGGGCACGCTCGTTTCGCTGCCCGCGCACGCCGACGCGCTGTCCAACATCCAGGCGAAGAAAAAGATCCGCGTGGCCACGGACATGGGCATTCCCCCGTTCGGCATGATGGACGGCAGCATGCAGCCCACGGGCTCGGACGTCGAGGTGGCGCGAGCGCTGGCCGCCGACTGGGGTGTGGAGATCGAGTTCATCAACACCACCGGGCCGACGCGCATTCCCAACCTCAACACGGACAAGGCCGACGTGGTGATCTCCTCGCTCTCCGTGACCGAGGAGCGTGCCAAGGTGGTGGACTTCACCAAGCCTTACTCCTTCATCCGCACGACCGTGATCGCCCCGGTGGCCGACAAGAGCGTGAAGGACTGGGGCGATCTGAAGGGCAAGTCGATTGCGGTGGTGCGCAGCACCATGCAGGACGTGGAGCTGACCGCGAAGGCGTCCGCCCTGGGGATCAACGTCGTGCGTTTCGACGACGACGCCACCGTCATCACGGCGGCCATTTCCGGGCAAGCCACCTACGTGGGCCTGGGCGACCCACAGATGAAGGCCATCAACCAGCGTTCGCAGGGCAAACCTTTCGAAGCCAAGCTGGTGATCAAGCAATTCCCGATCGCCATGGGCGTGAAGAAGGGCGAGCCTGCCCTGCTGGCCAAGCTCAACGAGTGGATTGCGGCCAACGCCAAAAGCGGCAAGCTCAATGCGCTCTACCGCAAGCACCACGGCGTGGACGTGCCCGCCGAATTCCTGCAGTAAGTCGTGCACCGCGGGCGCGCCGTGCGCCCGCCGTCCGGCACACCCCATCGCCCCCTGGAAACGCCATGCAACAGCACCGTATAGAAGCGGACTACCTCCTCGAGACACCGGACGATCCCGAGCGCACGGCGGCCACCATTGCCGGGGAGCAATCCAGCGGCACCTTTGTTCGTGTGCCGGGTGAAACCCCCGAGCTGCTGGAGCGCGCGGCAGCGCGTGTGGTGAAGCTGGAGGTAATCGACCGCTTCACCGGCCAGCGCGCGTTGCCCACGGCCCACCCCACACCGGACAACGAGCGCCTGACGCGCGCCCGGCTCACGCTGTCGTGGCCCTTGGCGACGATGGGCCCCTCCCTGCCCAACCTCATGGCCACCGTGGCCGGCAACCTGTTCGAACTGAAGCAGGTAAGCGGCCTGCGGCTGCTGGACATCCGGCTGCCCGAGCCCTTTGCCGCGGCTTACACCGGGCCGAAGTTCGGCGTGGAAGGCACGCGGCGCCTGGCGGGCGTGCACGGGCGGCCCCTGATCGGCACCATCATCAAGCCCAGCGTCGGGTTTTCTGCCGAGGACACCGCCACACTGGTGGCCCGGCTCTGCGAAGCCGGCATCGATTTCATCAAGGACGACGAGTTGCAGGCCGACGGCCCCAACTGCCCGTTCGATGACCGTGTGGCGGCCGTGATGCGCGAGATCAACCGCTGCGCCGACCGCACCGGCAAGAAGCCCATGTACGCGTTCAACCTCACCGGCGACCTCGATGAAATGAAGCGGCGCCACGACCTGTTGCTCAAACAGGGCGCGACGTGTCTCATGGCCAGTCTCAACTCGGTGGGGCTGGTGGGCATGATCGAGCTGGCGAAGTTTTCCCAACTGCCCATCCACGCCCACCGCAATGGCTGGGGTTATCTGTCGCGCCACCCATTGCTGGGTTGGTCGTTCGCCGCCTGGAGCAAGTTCTGGCGACTGGCTGGCGCAGACCACATGCACGTCAATGGGCTGGCCAACAAGTTTTCCGAGCCCGACGAAAGCGTCATCGAATCGGCGCGCTCCTGCATGGAACCGATGTTCGCTACCCGGCCCTGCACCGTGATGCCGGTGTTCTCTTCGGGGCAGGGCGTCGCCCAGGTGCCGGGCACCTACGCGGCCGTCAACACCACGGATCTGATCGTCACGGCCGGGGGCGGCATCCTGGCCCACCCGGGCGGGCCGGGCGCGGGCGTGAGCGCGCTGCGCGAAGCCTGGGACGCCGCGCTGCAGGGCGTGCCGCAGGCCGACTACGCGCGCACGCATCCGGCACTGCAGACGGCGCTGGGGGCCACGGCATGAACGAGGGCGGCCGTCCGCTCCCCGAAGGCCCGCTCGTGGCCTTCTACGGCGACGACTTCACCGGCTCGTCTGCCGCGATGGAGGTGCTGGCCTTCGCCGGCCTGCAAACCATCCTGTTTCTCGCGCCACCCACGTCCGAACGCCTGGCCCGTTTCGCGCACTATCGCGCCATCGGCATTGCGGGTGTGGCCCGCTCGCGCCCACCCGCCTGGATGGATGAGCACCTGCCACCGGTGTTCGACACGCTCGCCGCCATCGGGGCGCCGGTGGTTCACTACAAGGTTTGCTCGACCTTCGACTCCGCCCCGCACATCGGCAACATCGGGCGCGCGGCGGAGATCGGCCAGCGGCGCTTTGGTGGCTGGGTGCCGCTGGTGGTGTCCGACCCCGGCATGGGCCGCTTCCAGGCCTTCGGGCACTTGTTCGCACATGCCCAGGACGTGGGTTACCGGCTCGACCGCCACCCCACGATGTCGGTGCACCCGACCACGCCCATGCACGAAGCCGACCTGGGCCGCCACCTGGCTGCGCAGACCGATCTGCGCGTGGGGCTGGTGGACTTCGCCACCATGAAGCGTGGCGGGGCCGACGCACAACTGGCGCAGGAAATCGCCCAGGGCGCGGCCATCGTGTCGCTGGACGTGCTGGACCTGGAAACCCTGCGCGAGGCCGGCCGGCTCATCTGGACGGCGCGCAGCGCATCGCCCCGTTTCGTGATCGGTTCGCAAGGTGTCGAGCAGGCGCTGGTGGCGCACTGGCGCGCGACCGGCCTGATTCCCGACACCTCGGCCGCGGGCGTTTGCACAAAAGTGGATCGCATCGCGGCCGTCTCGGGTTCGGTGTCACCCATCACGGCCGCACAGATCCGGCACGCGAGCGCGCATGGCTTCGAGCCGATTGCGCTGGACGCGCGGCTTGCGACCCACGAAGCGCCACTGGCCGCCGAGGTGCAACGGATCACGCAACTGGCCCGCGAAGCGATCAAGGGCGGCCGCGATCCGCTGGTGTTCACCGCGAGCGGCCCCGATGACCCGAGGGTGCTTGCCTTCCGCGAGGCCGTGCAGGCCAGTGGCACACCCATGGCCACGGTGAACGACCGGCTGGGTGCTGCGCTCGGCAACATCCTCAATGCGCTGGTGCGCCAATGCGATCTGCGCCGCGTCGTGATCTCGGGCGGCGACACCTCCAGCCACGCGGCGTCGCGCCTGGGCATCGACGCCCTGACCGCCATCGCACCGCTGTCGCCGGGCGTGCCCCTGTGCCGTGCCCACTCGCCCGACCCCGCCATCGACGGCCTGGAGATCGCCCTGAAGGGCGGCCAGACCGGCGCCACCGACTTCTTCTCGGCCGTCAGAGACAAACGCTGACGCCACCCACCCCCCTCACAGGACATCCCATGAGACTGCAAGGAAAGATCGCACTCATCACCGGCGGCGCACGCGGCATCGGCTTTGCCATCGCCACCGCGCTGGCGCGCCAGGGCGCCGTCATCGCCATCGCCGACATCAATGCACAAGGCGCCAATGCCGCCGCGGCCCGGTTGCGCGAGTCCGGCGCGCAGGCCCAGGGCTTCGTGGTGGACGTGGCCGACGCGCGCTCGGTGGACACCTTGCTCAAAGACATCACCACCCAGCTCGGCCGGCTCGACATCCTCATCAATAACGCGGGCATCGGCGGCAACACCCCGTTCCTCGACATCACGCTGGAGAACTGGAACCGCACCATCTCCATCAACCTCACCGGTGCCTTCATCGTGGCGCAGGCGTGTGCAAAGCGCATGGTGGCGCAAGGCCAGGGCGGCAAGATCATCAACATCGCGTCGCTCTCCGGGCAGCGCGGTGGTAACGGCCGCGGTGCGTACGGCGCGGCCAAGGCCGGCCTGGAATTGCTGACCAAGGTGATGGCGGTGGAGCTGTCGCCGCACGGCATCAACGTGAACAACATCGCGCCCGGTGCCATCGAGACCGAGATGGCCGCGACCGCGCACGACGCGGCCACGCGTTCCGCTTACAACTACCTGGTGCCGATGGTGCGCTACGGAACGCCCGAAGAGATCGGCGACGCCGCGGTGTTCCTGTGCTCCGACGAAGCCCGCTACGTGCAGGGGCACACCCTCAATGTGGACGGTGGCTTCAGGGCCGCGGGCCTGATGTTCGGCGACCGCAAGGCGCCGGCGGTGGCTGGCTGAGCCACCGATCCGAAACCACCGAGGAGACACAAGCGTGACGCTGGACTTCATGCCCATCTTCGAGCGTTGGCCCATGCTGCTGGACGGCGCGCTGATGACGCTCAAGCTCGCGGCTGCGGCCACCCTCGGTGGTTTCGTCATCGGCACGCTGTGTGCGGTCGGCCGCAACTCCAGCTCGCGCTGGCTGGCCCGCGTGTGCACGGCCTATGTGGAGGCGATCCGCAACACGCCCTTCCTGGTGCAGATCTTCCTGGTGTTCTTCGGGCTGTCTTCGATCGGCCTCACCCTGGACGCCTTCACCGTGGCCATCATCGCGTTGACGATCAACGTCGGCGCCTACACCGGCGAGATCATGCGCGCCGGTTTCAACTCGGTGCATGCCGGGCAATGGGAGGCCGCCGAGTGCCTGGGTCTGTCGCGCTTGCAGATCTACTGGCACGTGGTGCTGCGCCCGGCCGTCGAGCGCGTCTACCCCTCGCTCACCAGCCAGTTCATCCTGCTGATGCTGGCCTCGTCCATCACATCGCAGATCTCGGTGGCCGAACTCACGGGCAACGCCAACTACATCCAGGGCGCGTCGTTCCGGCCCATGGAGACCTACGTCACCATCGGCGTCATCTACTTCGGGCTGGCGCTGATCATGCGGCTCGCCTTCTGGCTGCTGGGCCTGCTGGTCTTTCCGCGCCGACGCCGTCTGGGCACCCCGCTGTAAAGGTCCATGCCATGCCTACCTTCGGCCTGATTCACGTCCAGTTCCTTCTGCAGGGTGCGATGTGGACCATCGTCCTCTCGCTGTGCGCCTTCATCGGCGGCGGCCTGATGGGTTTGCTCATTGCGCTCTGCCGTGTCTCGCGATTCGCGTGGCTGCGGGGCCTGGCCGCGGCCTACATCCAGGTCGTGCAAGGGGTTCCGCTGCTGGTGCTCATGTTCGTGGGCTACTTCGGTCTGCCGGCACTCGGTGTGCCCGTGTCACCCTTGCTGGCCGCCACGCTGTCCATGACGGTCTGGGTTGGCGCCTACCTGGGCGAGTTCTGGCGCGGCAGCATCCAGGCGGTGCCCCGCGCCCAATGGGAAGCCGCCGAATGCCTGGCGCTCAGCTCGGCGCAACGCATGTTCAAGGTGATCGTTCCGCAAGCCATCCGCAACGCCACGCCGGGCACCGTGGGCTTCATGGTGCAGATCGTCAAGAACACCTCGCTCGCTTCGGCGGTGAGCTTCGTCGACCTGACCCGCGCGGGCCAGCTCATCAACAATGCCACCTTCCAGCCCTTCATCACCTTCACAGTGGTGGCGCTGATCTATTTCCTTCTGTGCTACCCGCTGTCCGTGCTCAGCCGTCGGCTTGAAGCGCGCATGTCGCGCGGCGTGCGCACCGTATGAGACAGGCACCAACCATGGAACAAGCCACGGCCATGACCCAGTCAAACCAACCTGCAATCGTTCCCACCAGTGGCGGCGAGATCGTGACCCTGCGCGACGTGCACAAGAGCTTCGGCGATGTGGAGGTGCTCAAGGGTGTGAGCTTCCAGGTCGAGCGGGGCGGCGTCACGGTGCTCATTGGCCGCTCCGGCTCGGGCAAAAGCACCGCCTTGCGCTGCATCGATCGCCTGGAGCGTGTGAACCGTGGCCACATCCGCGTGTGCGGTCACGACCTCACCGACCCGAAGCTGGACCTGCGCCAGCTGCGCCTCGACGTGGGCATCGTGTTTCAGAGCTACAACCTCTTCCCGCACCTGACGATCGCGGAGAACATCATGCTGGCGCCGCGCAGCGTCAAGAAGATGCCGCGCTCCGAGGCCGATGCGCTGGCCCGTCAGTGCCTGGAACAGGTCGGGCTGTCGGAGAAATTCGACGCCTATCCCGAGCAGCTGTCGGGTGGCCAGCAGCAGCGCGCCGCCATCGCCCGATCGCTGGCCATGCAACCCAAGGTGATGCTGTTCGACGAGGTGACTTCCGCGCTCGACCCCCAGCTCACGGGCGAGGTGTTGCGCGTGATCGAACGCCTGGCCGAAGACGGCATGACCATGGTGATGGTGACGCACGAGATGAACTTCGCGCGCCGCATCGCCGATCAGGTGGTCTTCATGCACCACGGCAAGGTGTGGGAGATGGGCCCGCCCGACATTCTGGACAAGCCCGGTACGCAGGAACTGCAGGAATTCCTCGCCCACGACCTGTGAGGCGCCACGGCGATCAATGTGCGGTGAACGCTCCTCTGCCATGAGCAGGACGTACACCCTCGATGAGCTGGGCACCTTCTGCAATCTCATCGCAGAAGGTGGGGTGGTGGCGTATCCCACCGAGGCGGTGTTCGGTCTCGGGTGCGATCCCTTCAACGAGGCCGCGGTGCAAAGGGTCTTCCGGTTGAAGCGCCGCGATCCCGCCCAAGGCTTTCTCGTGATCGCTGCGAGCGAAGCGCAATTGCAGCCGTTCGTGGACTGGACCCGTGTGACGGCCCGGCAGCGGCGTGCCATTGCGGCTTCCTGGCCCGGCCCCACGACCTGGGTGCTGCCGCGGTCGCAACAATCACCGGCCGCCGTGTCGGGCGCGCACGGCGGCATCGCTGCGCGTGTGACGGCCCACCCCGCCGCCGTCGCGCTGTGCCGGGCCTTTGGCGGGGCGCTGGTCTCCACCAGCGCCAACCTCCATGGTCAACCGCCGGCCCGGAGCCTTGGTGATATCCAGGCTGGATTTGCCGCTGGGGACCTGGACGGCGTGCTCGATGCACCCCTGGGCGGCCTGCGCAACCCGAGCGCCATCCTTGACGCACTGACAGGCTGCGTTATCCGTTCGGCACAGGGGTGACGAGAAAAGGCCCTGTTGCAGCAACAGGGCCTTTGAATGGGTGGTGGAGACGAGGAGGATCGAACTCCCGACCTTCGCATTGCGAACGCGACGCTCTCCCAGCTGAGCTACGTCCCCACGAGCGGCGAATTCTAGCGAAAGTTCGGCTCAGGCCATGCCGTTGCGGCTGGCCAGTTCGACGAACAGGGCGGAGTGGTCGAGGTCGGCCAGACCGTGTTCGACGGCTTGGGCGAAGAGCTGCTCGAACAGCGCGGTGACGGGGGCCTCGAAGCCGATCTCTTCGGCGGTGGTGAGGGCGTTGCGCATGTCTTTCAACTGCACCGTCATGGCGCCGCGCTTGGTGAAATCGCGCTCGACCATGCGCTGGCCATGCACCTGCAGGACACGGCTGTCGGCGAAGCCACCGGTGATGGCCTGCTTGACCTTGGCCATGTCAGCGCCGCCTTTTTCGCATAGCAACAGTGCCTCGGCCACGGCGCCGATGGTGATGCCCACGATCATCTGGTTGGCCAGCTTGGCGAGTTGGCCCGCGCCGTGCGGGCCCACGTGCGTGGGCCGGCCCAGGATCTCGAACACACCGCGGGCGCGCTCCACGTCGGCCGGCTTGCCGCCGACCATGATGGCCAGCGTGCCCGCTTCGGCGCCCACGGTGCCGCCCGACACGGGCGCATCCAGGTGCTGCACGCCCATGGCCGCCAGGCGGGCCGCGTGGTCGCGTGCCTGGCGCGGCTGGATGGAGGACATGTCGATCACCAGGGCGCCGCGCTTCAGGCCCGCGGTGGTGCCTTGCTGGAACAGCACGCTGTCCACCGTGTGCCCGTCTTCCAGCAGCGTGATCACGATGTCGGCATCGCGCGCGGCATCGGCCGGCGTGTCGGCGATGCGGGCGCCAAAGGGGGCCAGGCGCTCGGCCTTGGCGCGCGAGCGGTTCCATGCGCTCACCTGGCAGCCGGCCTCGCAGAGGCGGCGGGCCATGGGAAAGCCCATCATGCCGATGCCGAGCACGGCCACGCGCGGTGCGGAGGGGGTGGGGGAGGGTTCGCTCACGTCGTGCTCGCCGGGTGGTGGCGCTGGATTCTAGGAGCCGGTCAAAAAAAGCGCGGTCACCGGCCGAAGCCGGGACCGCGTTGAAGTGGATCGCCTAGGGCAGTTGTTGCCTGCGACGACCACGGAGTTGATCGGTGCCGGGTGCGCCGCCGCCATCGGCGGGGTCACCCAGTTGATCGGTGAGGGCCTGCGCGGCCTTGCCGGTGTGTTCGGCCATGATGCGCGCGGCGCGTTCGCCATCGCCTTTGGCGATGGCCGCGGCGATCGCCTGGTGTTCGTCCCAGACCGGCTTGCGCAGATCGTCGGACTGCAGCGCCAGGCCCATGGCGCGGCGGATGTGGTTCCAGTGCAGCTGGGCGCTCTGCTCGATGAAGGGGTTGCCGGCCGCGCGGTAGATCGCGGTGTGAAAGGCCATGTCGGCGTCGATCATGGCCTTGACGTCACCACGCTCCTGTGCGGCGTGGCCATTGGCGAACACCGTGGGGTCGATGTGGGCGCGGCGCGCGGCGGCCAGCCGCACGGCCAGTTGATCGAGCGCTTCGCGCACCTCGTACACCTGCGCGATCTGCTGCGCATCCAGCGGCGACACCAGCAGCCCCCGCGTGCGCTGCGTGGCGCCGGTGAGCAAGGGCGCGTCCAGCACGAAGCCGTCCTTCTTGAGCAGCCGCAGGGCTTGCATCACGGGCTGGCGGGACACGGCGAGTTGATCGGCCAGCTCTTCCTGCATGACCCGTTGGCCAGGCTGCAAGGCCCCGGTGCTGATGGCATCGAGCAGCGCGCGGTACACCTGCTCGACCAGGTCGGGCGAGGTTTCGATGCGGTGCAGCAGGGCCGTCATGTCGGTGAACCGGATTCCGTATACAGAATTCGCGAAGCATACCCCAGCGGGTCGGCCCATGGGCTTCCTCCGGTCGAAATACCCGCTACCCCCATGACACAATGCCCCGCCATGGACCTGAGCTTCAACCGCGACCCCGCCTGGCTCGACCGCGAATACAACAACCGCGCACTCGTGCCCGAACATGGCGAGATCCTCGCGCGCTGGGCCCAGGCCTCGCACGCCGTGCGCGCGCAGGGCCCGTGCCTGCCGGATCTGCGCTACGGCCACGGCCCGGCCGAGTTGCTCGACGTCTTCCCCGCGCTGAAACCCCCGGCGGGCGGCGGCTCGGCGCCGGTGCTGTTCTTCATCCACGGCGGCTACTGGCGCAGCCTCGACAAGGCCGACCATTCCTTCCTGGCCCCTGCCTTCCAGCGCCTGGGTGTGTGCGTGGTGGTGCCCAACTACGCGCTGTGCCCCGCGGTCACCGTGCCCGACATCACCCTGCAGATGGTGCAGGCCCTGGCCTGGACGCACCGCCACATCGGCGTGCACGGCGGCGACGCCACGCGCATCACCGTGGCTGGCCATTCCGCCGGCGGGCACCTGGCGGCCATGATGCTGGCCTGCCGCTGGCCGGAAGTGGGCGCCGATCTGCCCGCGGCGTTGGTGCGCAACGCGCTGTCGATCTCGGGGGTGTTCGATCTCGAGCCCGTGCGCAACGCGCCCTTCGTGCAGCCCTCGCTGAACCTCACGCCCGCGCAGGTGCACAAGGCCAGCCCGGTGCGCCTGCCTTCACCGGGCCTGCGCGACGGCCGCGGCCGCCTCTACGCCGTGGCCGGCGGCGACGAGAGCAGCGAGTTCCGCCGCCAGAACCGACTCATCCGCGAGGCCTGGGGGCGCGAGCTGGTGCCGGTGTGCGAAGACCTGGCCGGCCTGAACCACTTCAGCGTGCTCGACCGGTTGGTGGAGCCGAAACACCGCTTGCACGCGCTGGCGCGCGAGCTGCTGGGGGTGTGATGTGAAGAAGGGGTCGTGAGGCCCCTTCTTCACATCAACAGGTGTTCGCCGGCGTTGTCCCCGCCCAGGATCACGTAGTTCACCTTGCGGATGTCGAGCAGCTTCGTGCCGCCCGCGTAGCTGATCGAGCTCTGCACGTCCTGCTCCATCTCGACCAGCGTGTGCGCGAGCTTGCCCTTGATGGGCTCGAGGATGCGCTTGCCCTCGACGTGCTTGTACTCGCCCTTGTTGAAGTCGCTCGCCGAGCCGTAGTACTCCTTGTAGAGCACACCGTTTTCTTCCACGGTCTGCCCCGGCGATTCCTCGTGGCCCGCGAACAGCGAACCGATCATCACCATGCTCGCGCCGAAGCGCACGCTCTTGGCGATGTCGCCGTGGCAGCGGATGCCGCCGTCCGCGATGATGGGTTTGGTGGCCACGCGCGCGCACCACTTGAGCGCGCTGAGCTGCCAGCCACCGGTGCCGAAGCCCGTCTTGAGCTTGGTGATGCAGACCTTGCCCGGCCCCACACCCACCTTGGTGGCGTCGGCGCCCCAGTTCTCCAGGTCGATCACGGCTTCCGGCGTGGCCACGTTGCCCGCGATCACGAAGGCCTTGGGCAGCTTTGCCTTCAGGTAGGCAATCATGTTCTTCACGCTGTCGGCGTGGCCGTGCGCGATGTCGATGGTGATGTACTCGGGGCTCAGACCCTCGGCCACCAGCGTGTCCACCGTGGCGTAGTCGGGCGCCTTCACGCCCAGCGAGATGGACGCGAAGCAGCCTTTGGCGTGCATGTCGCGCACGAACTGCACGTTGTCCAGATCGAAGCGGTGCATCACGTAGAAGTAGCCGTTCTGCGCGAGCCAGGTGCAGATGGTCTCGTCCACCACGGTCTTCATGTTGGCCGGCACCACCGGCAGGCGGAAGCGCCGCCCGCCGAGTTCCACACCGGCGTCGCATTCCGAGCGGCTTTCCACGCGGCACTTGCGCGGCAGCAGCAGGATGTTGTCGTAGTCGAAGATTTCCATGGTGGTCCAGGCAAAAAAATACCGGGCGCAGAAAACCCGGGCCCGGTGCGCGATTCTAGGCCGGTGCGCCCGGAACCGACGCGTATGGCGTTCATATGCCCCTGCGTATGCCGGGGTCGGCGCGCGGGCGCTTCCTACAATCCGCCGATGTCCCTGGATCTGTTTCCGCCCGCCGCGTCCTCGCCACTCGTGAGTGGCCTTAACCCCGAGCAGGCCGCTGCCGTCACCTTGCCGGCCGAGCACGCGCTCATCCTGGCCGGTGCCGGCTCGGGCAAGACGCGCGTGCTCACCACGCGCATCGCCTGGCTGCTGCAGACGGGCCAGATCGGCCCCGGTGGCGTGCTCGCCGTGACCTTCACCAACAAGGCCGCCAAGGAGATGGTGACGCGCCTGTCGGCCATGCTGCCGGTGAACGTGCGCGGCATGTGGATCGGCACCTTCCACGGCCTGTGCAACCGCCTGCTGCGCGCGCACCACCAGGCCGCAGCACTGCCCGCGAGCTTCCAGATCCTGGACACGCAGGACCAGCTCTCGGCGATCAAGCGCCTGTGCAAGCAGCACAACGTGGACGACGAACGCTTCCCGCCCAAGGAACTGCAGTGGTTCATCTCGGGCAACAAGGAAGAAGGCTTGCGCCCGCGCGATGTGCCGGCGCGCGACGAGGAGACGCGCCGCAAGGTGGAGCTCTATGCGCTGTACGAAGAACAGTGCCAGCGCGAGGGCGTGGTGGATTTCGGCGAACTCATGCTGCGCAGCTACGAACTGCTGCGCGACAACGACCCGCTGCGCGAGCACTACCAGCGGCGCTTCCGCCACGTGCTGATCGACGAGTTCCAGGACACCAACAAGCTGCAGTACGCCTGGCTCAAGCTGTTCGTGCCGCCACCGATCGAAGGCCTGACGGGGCCGGGCAGCGCGATGTTCGCGGTGGGCGACGACGACCAGAGCATCTACGCCTTCCGCGGCGCGCGCGTGGGCAACATGGCCGACTTCGTGCGCGAGTACCGCGTGCAGCACCAGATCAAGCTGGAGCAGAACTACCGCAGCGTGAGCAACATCCTCGACGCCGCGAACCACCTGATCGGCCACAACCAGCGCCGCCTGGGCAAGAACCTGCGCACCGACGCGGGCGCCGGCGAACCCGTGCGCGTGAACGAGGCCGTGAGCGATTTCGCCGAAGCGCAGTGGATGGTGGAAGAGATCAAGGCGCTGGTGCGCGAGGAAACCCCGCGCAGCGAGATCGCCGTGCTCTACCGTAGCAACGCGCAGAGCCGCGTGGTGGAAACGGCGCTGTTCAATGCCGCGCTGCCGTACCGTGTGTACGGCGGCCTGCGCTTCTTCGAGCGCGCCGAGATCAAGCACGCGCTGGCCTACCTGCGCCTGATCGAGAACCCGCGCGACGACACCAGCTTCCTGCGCGTGGTGAACTTCCCGCCGCGCGGCATCGGCGCGCGCAGCGTGGAGCAGTTGCAGGACGTGGCGCGCGCCGCGGGCTGCTCGTTGCACGACGCGGTGAGTGCCGTCACGGGCCGCGCGGGCACGGCCATCGCGGGCTTCATCGCGAAGCTGGACGTGGTGCGCGAGCGCAGCGAGGGCGCCAACCTCAAGGACATCATCGAGCTCGTGCTGGAACACAGCGGCCTGGTGGAGCACTACCGCCAGGAGCGCGAGGGCCAGGATCGGGTGGAGAACCTGGAGGAACTCGTCAACGCGGCCGAGAGCTTCGTGATGCAGGAAGGCTTCGGCCGCGACGCCACCGCGCTCACGCAAAGCCCCGCGAGCCAGGGGCTGGACCCGAACGCCCCCGTGCTCGACGAGCCGCTGGCGCCCGACGCCGACACCGGCGAAACCATGAGCCCGCTCGCGGCCTTTCTCACGCACGCCGCGCTCGAATCGGGCGACAACCAGGCCCAGGCCGGGCAGGACGCGGTGCAGCTCATGACCGTGCACGCCGCCAAGGGGCTGGAGTTCGATTGCGTGTTCATCACCGGCCTGGAAGAGGGCCTGTTCCCGCACGAGAACGCGATGAGCGACCGCGACGGCCTGGAGGAAGAGCGCCGCCTGATGTACGTGGCCATCACGCGCGCGCGCAAGCGCCTGTACCTGAGCCATTCGCAGACGCGCCTGCTGCACGGGCAGACCCGCTACAACCTCAAGAGCCGTTTCTTCGACGAACTGCCCGAGCACTGCCTGAAGTGGCTCACGCCGCCGCAGCCCTCGGGCTGGGGTGGCATGGGCAGCGCGGGCTGGGGCGGGCACCGCGCCATGGCGCCCGCGGTGCCGCAGCCCGCGTGGTCACCGGCCTGGAAAGCCGCCAGCAGCCCCGCGCCCGAGCCCGACCGCGGCACGGCGATCAAGGCCGGCATGGCGGTGTTCCACAACAAGTTCGGCGAAGGCAAGGTGCTCGCCGTGGAAGGCGCGGGCGACGACGCGCGCGCGCAGGTGAACTTCAACCGCCACGGCACCAAGTGGCTGGCGCTCAGCGTCGCCAAGCTCACGCCGATCGAGTGAGCGCGCGCCTCAGGGCGCGGCATCGGTGTGCCAGCGCTCGCGGTAGGCCATGGGCGTGAACAGGGCCTGCGCCACCGCCTTGTGCACCAGCGCGGGTGGTGGTTCGCCACCGGGCAGCGTCTGGCCGGTGGCGGGGTCGTGCAGCAGCAGCGCGGGTGGCAGGTCGGGGCGCAGCACCACCACCTGGTCGTCTTCCATGTAGGCCTGCGCCTTGTCGAACTGCATCACCGCGCGGCCGGGCAGCGCGCGCACCGCGGGCTGGCTCAGGTCGCGCCCGATCATGGGGTGGCGGCCCTGCAGGCCGAGCAGGGAGATCAGCGTGGGCCCGAGGTCGATCTGGCTCGCGGTCTGTTCGATCACGCCGGGCGTGACCGGGCCGCCCAGGACCAGGCCCGGAATGTGGAAGCGCTTCACCGGCACCAGCGCATCGCCATAGACGCGCGAGTTGTGGTCGGCCACCACGAGGAAGACCGTGTCCTTCCAGTACGGCGCCTTCTGCGCCTGCTCGAAGAAGCGGCCCAGCGCGTGGTCGGCGTATTTCACGGCGTTGAGCACCGTGCCCTTGGGCTGCTCGTGCAGCGCGATCTCGCCATCGGGGAACTCGAAGGGCGCGTGGTTCGACGACGTGAACACCAGCCCGAAGAAAGGCGCGCGCGCTTGCGAGAACGCGCGGTGCGCGGCGTCGAGCAGCGGCCCGTCGGCCACGCCCCAGGTGCCGCGGAACACGTCGGGGCCGAAGTGATTCTGGTCGACCACGTGATCGAAGCCGTTGCCCATGAAGTAGCTGCGCATGTTGTCGAAGTGCGACTCGCCGCCATAGAAGAAGGTCGACGTGTAGCCCTTGCCCTTGAGGAAGGACGCGAGCGTGAAGAAGCCTTGTTGCGACTTCGCGAGCTTCACGGTGCTGGGTGCCGAGGTGGGCGGAAAACCCGCCACCACCGCCTCGATGCCGCGCACCGAGCGCGTGCCCGTGGCGTAGAGCCGATCGAACCACAGGCCCTGTGCGGCCAGGCGCTCGAGGTTCGGCGTGACGGGCACGCCGCCGAGCCGGCCCACGAATTCCGCGCCCAGGCTTTCCTCGAGCACGATCACCAGGTTGTGCGGCTTCGCGAGTGCGGGCACGTTGGCCTGTAGGTGCTGGCTCGGGCGCCGGGGGTCGTCGAAGCTGGCCGGGTCCTGGCCGGTGCCGGCGATCACGGTGCGCAGCACGTCCTCGCGCGGCAGGCTGCCGTAGACGATGCCGCCTTCCTCGCTGCGGCGCGCCTGGTACAGCGCGTAAAGGAGGGCGTAGGCCGAACTCAGCGGCAACTGGTTGACCAGGCCGTCCGACGTGGTGGCCGCCAGCGCGGGGTTGGCCGCGCGGTGGCCCAGCGTGCCACGCGCGGCGAGCGCGGTGCCACAGAACAGCAGCACCGACAGCAGCAACGCGGTGAGTGGGTGCAGGCGTGGCCAGGCCGTGCGCGTGCGCGTGGTGCGCGCGTAGAGCCAGGTGAGGCCGGGGATGGCGATCAGGGCCGCCAGCAGCGCCAGCGGGCGTTCGGCCAGCACCGTGCCGCCCACCTCGCGCACGTAGCGCAGGTATTCCACGAACAGGTAGTTGGGCCGGTTGTCGTACTCGGCGATGAACGCGGGCGTGGCCCATTCGAGAAACAGCAAGGCCGCGAACGCCGCCAGCGCAACCGCGCGCAGGCCGCGCCACGCCAGGGGTTGCAGGCGCGGCGCCAGGGCCGCGAGCGGCCACAGCGTGGCCGGCAGGCACCAGACGAAGCCGAGCATCACGCCATCGAAGCGCAGGCCCTGCAACAGGGTCTCGGCCCAGGCACCCTGGGCGCTCACGCGCGGCGCCAGCCAGGCCATGAGGCCCAGGCGCGAAACGAGCAGCACCAGCCACATGCCCAGCACCAGGGGCAGCAGCGGCCCGAGGGTGCGGGCCGCGGCACGCCCTTCGTGCGCCAGCGCACGGGCGGCGGGCGGGAGGGCGAAGGTGGGGGCGGGAAGGGAGGCGGGCAGTCGGGACATGGGCGGGCTGGCGCTTGGAGCGCCAGCCGCGCATTGCAGTGTCCCGGCCTTAACGCCGGCTTAACTTCGCCGTTTGGGCAGCCTTGTTCTGCCTTGGGCGGCCTCAGGTGCCGACGACCCCGCCGTCGTTCTTGGTGATCACGATGGTGGCCGAGCGTGGGCGCTTGCCCGCGCCATAGCCGGCGTTGGCCGGCCACTGGCTCTCGTACTTCGTGGGGTCGGTCACGTCGGCCATCTTGGTGTTCTCGCCCGCGTGCTGGATGTTCACGAAGATCGCGCGGCCGTCGGGCGTTTCGGTGATGCCCGTGATCTCCGCGCCCTTGGGGCCGACGAGGAAGCGGCGCAGCGTGGCCGGGGTCTGCGGCTTGCCGGCGTGGGTGGTCACGTCCTTGTCGCCGGCTTTCAGCGTGACGCTGGCGCCATCGCCCACGCGGCCCGGCATGGCCGCGAGCAGCATGCAGTTGGTCTTGTCGGTGTAGGCGCCATCGTCGGTCTGGATCCAGCAGATGCCGGTGGCCGGGCTGAACACCAGGCCGTCGGGCGACGACAGATCGTTCTCCGGGCTCAGGTTCGAGAGGTTCACCGTGGCCTTGTCGGCGTCCGCCTCGGACGCGAAGAGGTAGATGTCCCAGCGGAACTTCGCCTCGGTGGGCTGCGCCTCGGCCAGGCGCACGATGTGGCCGTGCACGTTGCCTTTCTGCTCCTTGCCGGCCTTCATGTCGGTGTAGGCGCGCGGGTTGGCGGCGTCCACGGTGGCGGCGGTGCGCGCGCTGTTGTTGGTCAGCGTGATGTAGACCTCACCGTTCTTCGGGTTCACGCCGGTCCACTCGGGGCGGTCCATCTTGGTGGCGCCCACGGCGTCGGCGGCCAGGCGCGTGAACACGCACACGTCGGCCTGCGTCTTGAAGTCGAAGCCTTTGTAGGCGGCGATGGCCGGGTTCTTCGGCGAGAGCTCCAGCCACTCACCGCTGCCATCGGCGTTGAAACGGGCCACGTAGAGCGTGCCGCTGTCGAGGTACTTGTCGCCGGCCGCGAGGCGGTTGCGCGGTTGCGCGTCGGCCGCGTCCCACTTCTCGGTGGAAACGAACTTGTAGATGTACTCGCCGCGTGCGTCGCAGCCCATGTAGGCCACGATGGGTTGGCCCGCCACGGGTTTGGCGAAGCTCACGTTCTCGTGCGCGAAGCGGCCGAGCGCGGTGCGCTTGGTCAACAGCGCGTTGGGGTTGTACGGGTCGAGCTCGACGATGTAGCCGAAGGTGTGGAACTCGTTGCGGTAGTCCTCGCGCGCGCTCGCGCCGGTGAGGCCGGTGTTCCAGCGCTGGAATCGGTCGTCGCTGCCACCGCTTTCCCAGCCGTGGCGGCTGGCCGCGCCGGCGCGGCGGCCGTAGCGGTTGAAGGCGGCGGTGATCTTCGGATCGTTGCGGCGGGTGTCGTCCTGCGCGTCGCGGAAGAAGTAGCCGAACCAGTTCTCTTCACCCGAGACGAAGGTGCCCCAGGGCGTGCGGCCGGTGCCGCAGTTGTTCACCGTGCCGCGGGCCTTGGTGCCGGTGGGGCTGAACCTGGTCACCAGGTGCGCGCTGCCGGCGGCGGGGCCGGTGAACACGGCTTCGCTCATCGTGGTGATGCGGCGGTTCAGCGGCGAATCCTGTCGCGTGGCCCAGCGGCGACTGTCGCGGCGCACTTCGACCACGGAGATGCCGTGGATCATCAGTTCCTTGTCGATCTCTGCCGCCGGGCGCGGCAGCGTGGCGGTGCCGCCGTTGGCGTGGATGAAGAAGGACGAGAGCTTCTCGTCGGTGGTGGCCTCGTGGTTCATGGCCAGCAGGCCACGCGAGGTGAAGCTGTCCGACGGCTTGCCCTGAGCGTCCAGCCCGAACCACTCGATGCCGTCGTGGTGGTCGCCCGCGCGGTTGCCCCAGTCGGCGTCGCTGCCATCGTTCTTGAAGGCCGCCACGCCGGCCTTCAGCGGGTCGCCCCCGCCATAGAGCACCTGCGCGGTGTAGCCGGGCGGCACCACCACGGTGTCGGCCAGGCTGTGGGCCACGGGCGTGAAGCCCAGTTGCGTGACCGGGCCGGCCGGTGCGTCGGTGGCCGGGGTGGCGCAGCCGCCGAGCACGGCGCTGCCCGCCACCGCGGCACCGGCGCCGCCGCGCAGCAGGTGCCGGCGGCTCAGGCGCGCGCCGAGCACGCTCTCGAACGTGGGGTTGGCGCTGCGGTTGGAGTCTTCGTCGTTGAAGAGCGCGCCGGGGCGCTGAGTGCTGTCGGTCATGCAAGCCTCGTGGGTGGTTTTGTCATGTGCATGTTTGGGGGCGTTCGTGAAATTCACATGACAGTGCCGTGTCGCACTCAGGCATCGCGGCGCAGCAGTGCCTGGCCCATGCGGATGCGCAGGCCGGCCTGCACGCCCGGCGCGAGCGACACGCCCGGCGGCGCGAACACCAGGATGGTGGAACCGTGTTCGAAGTGGCCCATCTCCTCGCCGCGGGCGTAGGGGGTGTCGCAAGGCAGTTCGTCGGGCCCGCGGTAGCGGGTGTTCAGCGGCAGGGGCAGCGCGCGCAGCCGCAGGCTGGCCACCAGGATGGCGGCCACCGGCACCAGCAGCAGCGGCGTGCCGTCGTTCAGCCGCGCATACAAGGCAGCGCGCTCGTTGCGGCAGAAGAGCTTTTCCACGCGCGCCAGCGCGATCGGGTTGACGTTCCAGGTGTCACCGCTGAAGTGCGTCACGTGCGTCAGCGTGAGCGCGTCGGGCGCGTGGAAGCGGTGGTACATGGCCGAGGTGAGGCGCAGCGTGACGTACGAGCCCCCGCGCAGCGTGTCGATCGCCTCGCGGGCGCGCGGTGAGTCGCCGATGAGATCGCGCAGCGCATACGGGAAGCCCTTGGCCTGGAACACCCCGGCCTCGGGCTCGGGGCCGATGCGCCCGCAGGCGCCCACGATGGCATCGCAAGGGCTCACGAGCGTGCGGGCGCCGGGGTCGAGCGGCCGCGCGTCCTCACGCAGTTCGCGCGTGAAGCAGTCGTGCAGGCTGTGAAAGCGTTGCTGCTTCGCGTCGCTCAGGTCCAGGTCGGTGAAGGTTTTCCACACCGCCATCGACGCGTCGCGCACCAGCGGCTGGCGGATGCGGCTGAACCAGCCCATGAAGCGCGTGAGCGCGAGGCGCGGCACGCGGTTGGTGAGCAGGAAGTTCAGGTCTTCGTTGAGGGCGAAGCGGCGCACCTGGCGCTGCACGAAGCCCTCACCGTTTTGTCGCAGGGTTTTCATCGTTGGGTCATCCGGGGGCCATACAAGGGTGGGAACACCACGACGCCCCGAACGCCATGTCCCTTCTGCCTTACGCCTTGCCCGCAGGTTCCTTGCTGCTGGCACTGCCTTATCTGAAACAGCGCCTCGCGCTGTCGCGCGCCAAGCACCGCTCGCTCGCGGGCCATTCGCGCATGGCCAAGCGCCTGGCGCGGCTGCTCCCGGGCTATGCGTTCGACGAGCACCGCTTCTTCCGTGCCGACGGTGCCGACGACGCGCTGGCCGCGCAACGCCGCGCCGCTTTCGATCTCCTGTGCGCCGGTTTTGCCGAGCGCTACGCCCGATCGCTCGCACTCACCGCCGAGGCGCGCGAAGGCCTGGCCGACCTGCAGCTCACCGGCGCCTACCGCGTGCCGTTCCCGTTCAGCCCCTACCTGCGCGAGCGCCTCAAGGTGGGCGCCTTCGTGCAATCGGCCAGTGGCGTGGAGGTGGAAGACCTGGACGGCAACCGCTTCCTCGACCTCACGGGTTCGTACGGCGTCAACGTGTTCGGCGTGGACTTCTACAAGGCCTGCATGGAAGACGGCGCGCGCATCGGCCTGGAGCTCGGGCCGGTGCTGGGCGCCTACCACCCGGTGGTGGCGAGCAACATCGCGCGCTTGAAAGCCATCTCCGGCCAGGACCAGGTGTCCTTCCACATGAGCGGCACCGAGGCCGTGATGCAGGCGGTGCGCCTGGCGCGCTACCACACGCGCCGCAAGAACCTGGTGCGCTTCTGCGGTGCGTACCACGGCTGGTGGGAAGACGTGCAGCCCGGCCCGGGCAACCCCATGCCCCCGCGCGAGACCTACACGCTGAAGGACATGGACGAGCGCAGCCTGCAGGTGCTGCGCACGCGGCGCGACATCGCCTGCGTGCTCGTCAACCCGCTGCAGGCCCTGCACCCCAACCGCAACGCGCCGGGCGATTCGACGCTGCTCAACGGCCTGCGCAGCGCCGGCTACGACCGCGAGGCCTACACGCGCTGGCTGCGCGCGCTGCGCGAGGTCTGCACCGAACGCGGCATCGTGCTGATCTTCGACGAGGTGTTCCTGGGCTTCCGGCTTGCGCCAGGTGGCGCACAGGAATACTTCGGCGTGAAGGCGGACATGGTGACCTACGGCAAGTCGGTGGCCGGTGGCTACCCGGTGGGCGTGGTCTGTGGCCGCGCCGACCTGATGCAGCGCTTCCGCCCCGATCGCCCGGCCGACCTGTGCTTCGCGCGCGGCACCTTCAATGCGCACCCGCACGTGATGGGCGGCATGCACGCCTTCTTCGAGCGGTTGCACACGCCCGCGGTGCAGGCGATGTACGAGGGCGGCGACGAGCGCTGGAACGCACGCCGCGAGCGCTTCAACGCGGCGATGGCCGAGGCCGGGTTGCCGGTGCGCGCGGCGAACCTGCACAGCGTGTGGACGCTGTCTTACACACAGCCCGGCCGCTACCACTGGATGTTCCAGTACTACCTGCGCTGGCATGGCCTGGCCTTGAGCTGGGTGGGCACGGGGCGCTTCATCTTCTCGCTCAACTTCGACGACGCCGCGTTCGATGAGGCGGTGCAGCGTTGCGTGGCGGCGGGGCGTGCGATGCAGGCGGGTGGCTGGTGGACACTGCCTTCGGGGGTGGATGCGAAGGCCATTGGCAAGCAGTTGCGGGCAGAAGCCCTGCGGGCGTTCTTCTCCCGCTGATGCTCAGCGGTGACCCACACCCGGGTCGATCAACTGACCCTTGAGCAGGAACAAGGGCGCCCGGTGGTACAGCTTGATGTCGTGGAACGGGTCGGTGAGGATCTTCGTGGCCCACACCAGGCCGGTGCGGATGTCCTGCAGGAAGAACAGGTGGATGGTGCGGAACAGCAGGCCACCCACGCCCAGGCCCAGCCACAGCATGCCCACGTGGCGCACATAGCCCCAGTTGTCGTGGTGCGCCACGAACAGGCCCAGCACCGTGGGGTCGATCCACACCAGCGCCGGGGCCAGCGCCCACAGGCTCATCAGCACCACCTTGCGCTGCAGGTTGTAGCCCACCTTGATCTCTTCCTTGTGCTCGTGCGTGGCCTGGTTCACGTGGTCGTAGCCCTTGGGCTCGAAGAAGAAGTGGCCCGCCTGGCGCGAGGTCATCGACACCAGCCACGCGATCAGCGCCGCGATCACCGGATCGAACCAGAGCATCACGTAGGCGATCACGAAACTGACCGCGCTCAACAGGTGCAACGACTGGTTGATGCGGCTGTGGTGGTAGTAGCGGTGGTCGTCCCAGCGCTGGATCCGCAGGGCTTCAAGAAAGTCTTTCAAGGCAGGCGCTCCGTCGTCGAGTGAATGGGATAAGGCCCGCGCATGGTCGGCCGGCCTTGTGAAAGTGCGGTGACAAGTGCGCCGTGTCACCGCGCCGGCATGCGTTCGTCATGGCGGTGTCGCGTTGTCACGAAGTTGCCGCGAAGCAGAACGAGCATCGCCGCATGAGCCGAGCCGATGCCGAACCCATCCTGGTCGAGGAATACCCGGCGGCGCGGCCGTCGCTGCGTTTGTCGGTGGTCACCGAAACCTGGCCGCCCGAGATCAATGGCGTGGCGCTCACGCTGTCGCGTCTGGTGCAGGGCCTGTGCGCGCGCAACCACCAGGTGCAGCTCATCCGCCCGCGCCAGGCGCGCGCCGACGAAGCGCGCAGCGACACCGGCTTCGAGGAACTGCTCATGCGCGGCATGCCGATCCCGCGCTACCCCGAACTCAAGCTGGGCCTGCCGAGCAAGGGCGCGCTGGTGCGCGCGTGGACGCTGCAGCGCCCCGACCTCGTGCACATCGCCACCGAGGGCCCGCTGGGCTGGTCGGCGCTGCAGGCCGCGCGGCGCCTGCGCCTGCCGGTCACGTCGGATTTCCGGACCAACTTCCACGCCTACAGCCAGCACTACGGCGTGGGCTGGCTCAAGACGCCCATCGTGGCCTACCTGCGCAAGTTCCATAACCTCACGCGCTGCACCATGGTGCCCACGCAGGCGCTGCGCGCTGAACTGCAGGCCATCGGCTTCCAGAACGTGCAGGTGGTGGCGCGTGGGGTGGACACGCAGCTCTTCAACCCCGTGCGCCGCAGCGCCGAGTTGCGCGCGGGCTGGGGCGCCGGCCCCGACACGCTGGTGATGGTGGCCGTGGGCCGCCTGGCGCCGGAGAAGAATCTCGAGGTGACGGTGCGTGCCTACGAGGCCATGCGCGCCACGGGGGCGGACGTGCGGCTGGTGCTGGTGGGCGATGGCCCGCAGCGCGCCGCGCTGCAGCAGCGCTGCCCCGACGCCGTGTTCGCGGGCATGCGCCGCGGCGAGGACCTGGCCTCGCACTACGCGAGCGCCGATCTGTTCGGCTTCGCGAGCCTCACCGAAACCTTCGGCAACGTGACCATCGAGGCCCTGGCCAGCGGCCTGCCCGTGCTCGCCTTCGACACCGCGGCCGCGGGCGACTGGGTGAGCCATGGCCACAACGGCTGGCTGCTGCCGGTGGACGATGCCGCCGGTTTTGCACAACAAGCGGCGCTGCTGGCGCGCGAGCCGGCGCTGGTGCGCACCGCCGCCGCGCGCGCACGCGGCCAGGTCGCACAACTCGACTGGCAGCAGATCGCGCAGCAGGTGGAGGACATCTTCCTGCGCACCAGCGGCTGGACGGGCGGTGCGAGCCCGACCTGGCGGCCGTCGCTGGTGGTCTGAGCCACCCTCGGCTTTTCCCACCCCACAACGGCAGAAGAAAAAAGGGCGGCCCGCGGGCCGCCCTTTGTCATGCCGGTTGATCGGTCAACCGCCGACCACCCCACCGTCGGTGCGGCGCACCACCACCACCGCCGAGCGCGGGCGCACGCCGGCCGTGGGCCAGGTGGAGAACGCCGTCGGGTCGCGCGCGATGTCGTTGTCGGTGTAGCCCGCGGGGCGGTTCGGGTGGCTGCCCAGTTCGCCCGGGTGCTGCACGTTCACGAACATGGTGCGGCGGTCCGGCGTCCAGGTGATGCCGGTGATCTCGCAGCCCGAGGGGCCCACGAGGAAGCGGCGCACTTCGCGGGTTTCGGGGTCGGCCGCCAGCATCTGGTTGTTGCCGTTGCCCGCGAAGTTGCCGGTGTTGCTGAAGTTGCCGTCGGTCTGGATCCACAGGCGCCCGAAGCTGTCGAAGGCCAGGCCATCGGGGCTGTTGAACAGGTTGTCGGCGGTGATGTTGTCGCTGGGCGCGCTGGGCGTGCCGGCGTTCGAGGGCTGACCCGCGAGCAGGAAGATGTCCCAGTCGAAGGTGAGCGCGGTGGCGTCGCCGCCGGTTTCGTTCCAGCGCACGATGTGGCCCCAGGCGTTGGCCGCGCGCGGGTTGGCTTCGTCGGTGGCCGGGCGGGCCTGGCCGGCGACGCCGGTGCCGTCGACCGGGTTGGCCGATGCGGGAGCGGTGCCGCGGCGGCTGTTGTTGGTCAGCGTGATCATCACTTCGCCGGGCTGGGTCGGGTTGGCGCTGACCCACTCGGGGCGGTCCATCATGGTGGCGCCCACGCGGTCGGCGGCCTGGCGCGTGCGGACCGCGATGTCGGCCTGGCTGGTCCAGCCGTTGCCGGCGTCCAGGCCGTTCTGGCCCAGCGTCAGCGGAATCCACACGCCCGTGCCCATGCGGTCGCCCGCGGTGGCACCGGCGTCGAAGCGGGCCACGTACAGCGTGCCGTCGGACAGCAGGTTGCGGTTGGCCGCGCTGGTGGGGTTGCTGGCGTCGAAGGTGCCGCTGGAGACGAACTTGTAGACGTACTCGTTCACCTCGTCGCAGCCCATGTACACGACGACCTTGCCGTCGGGTGCGATCACCAGTTCGGCGTTCTCGTGCTTGAAGCGGCCCAGCGCGGTGCGCTTGACGGGCTCGCTCGCCGGCGCGAAGGGATCGATCTCGACGATGTAGCCGAAGCGGTTGGGTTCGTTGCGGTTGGCGGAGATGTCGAAGCGCGGGTCCACCGTGTGCCACTGGTAGCCCGAGCCGTTCTGGCTGATGCCGTAGCGGCCTTCCAGCGTGTTGCGCACGAAGGCGCCATCGGTCCAGCCGAAGTAGCCGTTGAAGTTTTCCTCGCAGGTGAGGTAGGTGCCCCAGGGCGTGCGGCCGTTGCCGCAGTTGTTCAGCGTGCCCAGCGCGCGCGTGCCCGTCGGGTCGGCGGTGGTGCGCAGCAGGGCGTCACCGGCGGCCGGGCCTTGCAGCGTGATCGGGGTGTTGCCGTGGATGCGGCGGTTGTAGGGCGAGTTGCGGACGAACTCGATCTCGCCGCTGCTGTTGCGGCGCACGTGCGCGATCGTCACGCCGTGCGCGGCCTGGCCCTTGCGCGCTTTCTCGGGCGTGAAGGGCAGCATCCAGTTGGTGGGGTCGGTGTCGGGCTGGAAGAAGTACTCGGGGTTGATGTACTCGTTGTTGAACACCAGCACGCCTTCGTCGCTGCGGTCGCCGAAGGCGTTGCCTGCGGCGTTGAAGCCGAAGAAGGCCATGCCGTCGTGGTTGTCGCCCACCTGCTGTTCCTGGTCGGCCGCGGTGTTGGACGCGTCGGCCTGGAAGGAGGGGGCGGTGTCGCTGAGCGGCGTGCCCCAGGGCAGGAAGGCCGTGGCCACGTAACCCGCGGGCACCACGATGGCGTCGCCACCGCTGGTGGGGATGCCGATGAAGCCGAGCATGCGTTCGGCGGGGGTGCCCGGGGTGGGCGCCTCGGGGGCCGCACCGCCACCACCGCCGCCGCAGGCCGCCAGGCCACCGAGGAACGGAATGGCGGCGGCGCCCAGGCCGGCCTTGAGGAGCACGCGGCGGTTGGGTTGGCGCGCGATGGCCTGATCGACCAGCTCGGTCAGGTGCGGGTTGCGGGACGGGTTCGAGATGCCGTCGTCATCTCGCAGGGTGTCGGACATGCTTTTTTGCTCCAGAGTTGGTTCGGGGGAGACCCGGAGCGAAGCGTGGCGGACGGTTGTTTAACGGTGATGGAAGGTTTGTGACGGTTTCAAGACCCGGCTGCTCAGCGCGGGTCGTCGGGCAGCGGCGGGTCACCGGCCTCTTCGGTCTCGTCGGCCTCGTCGAAGCGGAAGCTGTCGCGGAAGGTGAACCACAGCGAGGTGTGGAACATCGAGGCCATGAACAGCACGATGGGGTAGAGGACGAGTTGCAGCGCCTGCGGGCCGCCGAACAAGGAGCCCAGCAGACCGAGCGTGAGACCAAGGGCGACGATCACACCCATCCAGCCCAGGGTGAACACCAGCAGGGCGCCCTTGTTGCTCCAGCAGGCCACGAGGCTGAAGAACAGGCTCTTGACGGGTTTGACGCCGTGCCAGAACACCAGCGGCGGGGCGTGCCAGAACGCCATGAGCACCGGCAGGTAGAGCAGCATGGCGATCCACAGCCCGGGCCGGTTCATGGCCGCGCTCATGGCTTCGGTGCTCATGTCGCTGCTGTCGACGGTGGGTGCGGGCAGGTCGCCGATGAAGAGGCTGGAGATGCCGATCACCAGCAGCAGGCCGGTGGCGTACAGGCCGCCGAGCACCAGCATGGCCTGCGTGCGGGCCGCCCCGCCGCGAAACGCCGTGACGAGCACCGAGGGCATGGGAAAGCGCCCTTGCTCGGCCTCGCGCGTGGCGGCCATGAGGCCCAGCGTGGCCGCCGGCACCAGCGCAATGGAAATGGCCGTGCCCAGCAGCGGCACCATGGCCAGCAGCGAGACGACCACCATGAACATGAAGAAGAGGCCCGACATGGCCAGCGGCTGGCGCCAGAAGGTGCGCACGCCCTGCCTGACCCAGCGCCAGCCGGTGCCCGGGGTGTTGACCTGCACCCTCATGCGGCCTCCGTTTCGGCGCGCGGTGATGGCGCCACGCCCTGGGGCAGTCGTGCGCGCAGCACGCGCTCGAAGTGCGTCGGGTCGTGTGGCTGCAGCAGCGCGGCCTCGCGCGGCAGGTGCAGATCCCACAGGCGTGAGAGCCAGAAACGCAGCGCCCCGGCGCGCAGCATGGCGGGCAACAGGCTGCGTTCGGCCGCGCTCAGCGGGCGCACGCTTTCGTAGGCGTTCAGGAAGGCGCGGTGCAGCGCCGCAGCGGGCTGGCCATCGGCGTCGCCGCCGTGGTGCACGCACCAGTCGTTGAGGCAGACGGCGATGTCGAACAGCCAGGTGTCGACACCGGCGAAGTAGAAATCGAAGAAGCCGGTGAGTTCGTCGCCGTCGAACATCACGTTGTCGCGGAACAGATCGGCGTGGATCGGGCCACGCGGCAGGGCTTTGTAGGCGCTGCCCGCGGCGATGTGGTTCTGGTAGGCGAGTTCGGACTGGAGCAGGGCGGCCTGCGCGGCCGAGACGAAGGGCAGCACCACGGGCACGGTCTCGTTCCACCAGGGCAGGCCGCGCAGGTTGGGCTGGTGGCGGTCGAAATCGCGCCCCACCAGGTGCAGGCGCGCGAGCAATGCGCCCACGGCAGCGCAGTGCGCCGCACCGGGCGCCAGCTCGCTGCGGCCACGCAGCTTGTCGACCACGGCCGCGGGCTTGCCTTGCACGGTGTGCAGGATTTCGCCGCGGGCATCGGCCGCGGGTTCGGGCACCGGCACGCCGTGCGTGGCCAGGTGCTTCATGAGGTGCAGGTAGAAGGGGAGTTGCTCGAAGCCCAGGCGCTCGAAGATGGTGAGCACGTGCTCGACGCTGGCGCCGTCGCGTTCGCTGGTGACGAAGTAGTTGGTGTTCTCGATGCCACCCTGGATGCCGCGCAATTCGGTGAGGGTGCCCAGGTTCAGGTGCTCGATCAGGGCGGCGGCTTCGGCGAACGGGACCTCGGTGTAGACGGCCATGAATGCGGGGGAGGGATCAGAAATTGAGAACGCGCCAGCTGCTGCGGCCGGTGTTGCCCGCGGGGCGGCCCGCGCCCTCACCCGGCGCCTGGCCCGGGGCGAGCGGCTGGATCTGGTAGGCCGGTGCGCCGTTCTTGGGTTGCACCTGGATCGATTGCGTCTGGCCGTCCACACGCACCTCGTCGATGCGGGTGAGCGCGTCTTCGTTGGTGATGCGCTCGATGCGGTCGCCGGGCGCGCGCTGCAGCGGCGGTGAATCGGCGGGCGGTGTCTGCGCAGCGGCGCCAGTGGCGGCCAGCGCGGCAGTCAGGGCAAGGACGGGCAGGGTGTTTCGGACCATGCCGGCATTGTAGGCAGGGGGGCTCAGGCCGCCCGGGCTTCCTGCAACGGGGCGACGCGCTGCAGGGCGGCATCCAGCCGCGCCACGGTGGCCGGCACGTCATGCCATTTGTCGAGGCCGAACAGGCCGATGCGGAAGGTTTTGAAGTCCGGCCCTTCGTCGCACTGCAGCGGCACGCCCGCGGCGGTCTGCAGGCCCAGGGCCAGGAAGGCCTTGCTCGATTGCACCCCGGCATCGGTGGTGTGGCTGACCACCACGCCCGGGGCCTTGAAGCCCTCGGCCGCCACGCTGGCAAAGCCGTGCCGCTCCACCAGCGCGCGCACCGCCTTGCCCAGGGCGATCTGCTCGTCGCGCACGCGCTCGAAGCCGTAGGCCTCGGTCTCGAGCATGGTCGCGTGCAGGCGCGCCAGGGCGTCGGTGGGCAGGGTGGTGTGGTACGCGTGGCCGCCACCTTCGTAGGTTTCCATGATCTGCAGCCACTTCTTCAGGTCCATCGCGAAGGTGGTGCTCTGCGTCGCGTCGATGGCCTGGCGCGCGCGTTCGCTGAGCATCACCATCGCGCAGCAGGGCGAGCTGCTCCAGCCCTTCTGCGGCGCACTGATGAGAATGTCCACACCGGTGGCGCGCATGTCGACCCACACCGCGCCCGAAGCGATGCAGTCGAGCACGAACAGGCCACCCACCGCGTGCACCGCGTCGGCCACGGCCTTGAGGTAGTGGTCCGGCAGGATCATGCCGGCGGCGGTTTCCACGTGCGGGGCGAACACCAGCGCGGGCTTCTCGCGCGCGATGGTGGCCACCACCTCGTCGATGGGGGCGGGGGCCCAGGGCGACTGGGCGCCGGTGTGCACGGGGCGCGCCTTCATCACGGTGTGGCTCTCGGGGATGGCGCCCATGTCGAAGATCTGCGTCCAGCGGTAGCTGAACCAGCCGTTGCGGATGACCAGCACGTGCTGGCCATGCGCGAACTGGCGCGCCACGGATTCCATGCCGAAGGTGCCGCTGCCGGGCACCAGCACCGCCGAGTGCGCGCCATAGACGCGCTTGAGCATGGCCGAGATGCCCGTCATCACGCCCTGGAAGCGCTTGGACATGTGGTTGAGCGCGCGGTCGGTGTAGACCACCGAGAACTCGTACAGGCCGTCGGGGTCGACGTCGGGCAGCAGGCCGGGCATGGTTGTCTCCTGTGGGCGGGGCGCAAAACGGGAGCGGCAGGGTAGCACGCAGCGCGTGCCCCTGGCGACCGTGAGGCCGGCGGCTTCAGCGGCCTGCGCGGCTGCGTCGCCAGCGCAGGATCTCGTCGAGGATCAGGCTCGCCGCGCCGATGGAAATGAAGGTGTCGGCCAGGTTGAACGAGGGGAAGTGCCCGCCCGGGAACAGGCCCGCGAGAAAGGACCAGTGGAAGTCAAGCCAGTCGACCACGTAGCCGTGCACCAGGCGGTCGACCACGTTGCCCACGGCGCCACCCAGAATGCACGCGAGCGCGAAGGCAAACAGCCTCTGCCCCGGGTTGCTGCGCAGCATCCACACGATGAAGATGGCCGCGGCGATGCCGATGGCGGTGAAGAACCAGCGCTGCCAACCGCCCGCGCCGGCCAGGAAGGAAAAGGCCGCGCCCGGGTTGTGCACCCGCACCACGTTGAAGAAAGACGTGACCGTGACGCTGTCGCCGAGCTGGAAGTTCAGCAGGATGGCCCATTTGGTGGCCATGTCGAGCCCGAACACCAGCGCGGCCAGCGCGAGCCAGGGCGCGATCTCGCGCCAGCGTGTATTCGCCATCAGGCCACCGTACGCGTTTCGCCCGCGCCGAACAGGTTGCTGGTGCAGCGGCCGCAGATGGTGGGGTGCGCCGGGTCGCTGCCCACGTCGTCGCGGTAGTGCCAGCAGCGTTCGCACTTGGGCGCGGTGGCGGGCGTCACCTGCACCGACAGCTCGTCGCCATCGGCCACGCTGGCGGCCGAGGTGATGGTGACGAAGCGCAGGTCGTCGCCGAGCGAGCGCAGCAGCGCGGCGTCGTCGGCCGGCGCGGTGATGGTGAGCAGCGCCTGCAGCGAGGAGCCGACCGCGCCCTGCGTGCGCACGGCCTCGATCTCCTTGTTGGCCAGGTTGCGGATCTCGCACAGGCGCGTCCACTTGGCGAGCAGGCCTTCTTCGGCGGGCGGCAAGTCGGCCCAGGTCTCGAAGAAGATCGAGCCCCGGTTCTGCGCGCCCGCGAGCACGGGCCAGGCCTCTTCCGCGGTGAAGCTCATGAACGGTGCCATCCAGCGCAGCATGGCGTGCGCGATGTGGTGCAGCGCGGTCTGCGCGCTGCGGCGGGCGTGGCTGTCGGCGGCGCTGGTGTAGAGGCGGTCCTTCAACACGTCGAGGTAGAACGCGCCCAGGTCTTCGGAGCAGAACACCTGCAGCTTGGCCACCACGGGGTGGAACTCGTACTTGTCGTAGTGGGCCGTGACTTCGGTCTGGAACTGCGCGGCACGCGCCAGCGCCCAGCGGTCGATCTCCAGCAACCCGTTCAGCGGCACGGCGTGTTTCGCGGCGTCGAAGTCGCTCAGGTTGGCGAGCAGGAAGCGCAGCGTGTTGCGGATGCGGCGGTAGGCGTCCACCACGCGCGCGAGGATCTTGTCGTCGCCGGCGATGTCGCCCGAGTAGTCGCTCGCGGCCACCCACAGGCGGATGATCTCGGCGCCGAGCTTCTTGTTGACGTCCTGCGGGTCGATGCCGTTGCCGAGCGACTTGCTCATCTTGCGGCCCTGGCTGTCCACCGTGAAGCCGTGCGTGAGCAGGCCGCGGTAGGGCGCGCGGTCGAACAGGGCGCAGCCCAGCAGCAGCGAGCTGTGGAACCAGCCGCGGTGCTGGTCGTGGCCTTCGAGGTAGAGGTCGGCCTCGGGCCCCTGCGAGTGGTGCGCGCCGTTCGGGTAGGCGTGCGCGTGGCTGCCGCGCAGCACGTGCGAGAAGGTCGAGCCCGAGTCGAACCAGACCTCGAGGATGTCGCTGCTCTTGTCGTAGTCGGGCGCGTCGGCGCCGAGGATCTCTTCCGTCGTCACGCGGCTCCAGGCCTCGATGCCGCCCTTCTCGACGATGTCGGCCGCCTGGTCGAGGATCTCCATGGTGCGCGGGTGCAGCTCGCCCGTGGCCTTGTGCAGGAAGAAGGGAATGGGCACGCCCCAGCTGCGCTGGCGCGAGATGCACCAGTCGGGCCGGTTGGCGATCATGTCGCGCAGGCGTGCGCGGCCGTTCTCGGGGTAGAAGCCGGTGTGGTCGATGGCTTCGAGGGCGAGCTGGCGCAGCGTCTTAGGCGCCTTGTCTTTCGTGAAGACGCCGACGCCCTCGTCCATGCGCACGAACCACTGCGCCGCAGCGCGGTAGATCACCGGCGTCTTGTGGCGCCAGCAGTGCGGATAGCTGTGGGTGATGCCCACGGTGCTCATCAGCCGGCCCGCGGCCTTGAGCGCCGCGATGATGTTGGGCACGGCCTTCCAGATGTGCTGGCCGCCGAACAGCGGGAAGTCGGCCGCGTAGACGCCGTTGCCCTGCACCGGGTTCAGGATGTCGTCGACCGTGAAGCCGTTGTTGATGCAGGAGTTGAAGTCGTCCAGGCCGTAGGCGGGCGAGGAGTGCACGATGCCGGTGCCGTCGCTGTCGCTCACGTAGTCGGCCAGGAACACCGGCGACAGGCGCTGGTAACCCTTGTCGGCCTGGTACAGCGGGTGGCGGAAGCGCAGTCCGCCGAGCTGCTCGCCTTTGGCCGTGGCCAGCACCGTGCCCTGCAGGCCGAAGCGCTCCAGGCACTTCTCGATCAGGCTCTCGGCCAGCACCAGGCAGCCCTTGGGCGTGTCGACCAGGGCGTAGGTGAGTTCGGGGTGGGCGTTGAGCGCCTGGTTGGCGGGAATCGTCCAGGCGGTGGTGGTCCAGATGACGGCGAAACCGCTCTTGCCCGCGGGCAGGGCCGCCAGGCCGAAGGCGGCGGCCAGCTTCGCGGCGTCGTCGGTCTCGAAGGCCACGTCCAGCGTGTCGCTCTGCTTGTCCGCGTACTCGATCTCGAACTCGGCCAGCGAGCTGCCGCAATCAAAGCACCAGTACACGGGCTTGAGGCCGCGGTAGACGAAGCCGCGTTCGATCACGCGCTTGAAGGCGCGGATTTCGCCGGCCTCGTTGCCGGGCGCCATGGTCAGGTAGGGGCGCTCCCAGTCGCCCAGGATGCCGAGGCGTTTGAAATCGTTGCGCTGCTGGTCGATCTGTTCGGTGGCGTAGGCGCGGCTTTTCGCCTGCATGTCGTCGCGGCTGAGGTTGCGGCCGTGCTTTTTCTCGATCGCGTTCTCGATCGGCAGGCCATGGCAATCCCAGCCGGGGATGTACTGCGCGTCGAAGCCGGCCAGTTGGCGGCTCTTGACGATCATGTCCTTCAACACCTTGTTGACGGCGTGGCCCATGTGGATCTGGCCGTTGGCATAGGGCGGGCCGTCGTGCAGCACGAACAGGGGGGCACCGCGGCGCGCATCGCGCAGGCGCTGGTACAGGCCTTCGTCGTTCCACTGCTTCACCCAGCCCGGCTCGCGCTTGGGCAGGTCGCCGCGCATGGGGAAGGGCGTGTCGAGCAGGTTGACGGGGTAGGCGTTCTTCGTCTCGGACATGGTGTGTGTGGCGTGATCGCGGGGCCGGGCTCAACCCACCGGGCGTGGGCAAGGGAAGGGAGACGACGGGCACGTGCCCCGAGCCTGTGAAAGGGCAACGACCGCCGGGTGGGCGGTCGTCAAATTCGGTCGCGCGTGGTCTGCCGGTGCGTGCGGCCGTGCATGGCTGCGAAGAAGGCACGGGCGTCGGCGACGTCCTTGGCGATGCCTTGCGTGAGGGCATCGAGGCCGCCGTACTTGAGCTCGTCGTGCAGTTTGTGCAGCAGTTCCACGCGGACGATTTTACCGTAGGCCTCCCCGCCGGGCAGGCTGGCGGCCAGGCCCGCAGGCCAGTCCAGGCAATGGGTTTCGAGCAGCACGCGCCCGCCGTTGACGTCGTTCGGGTCGAGGGAAGGGCGCACGCCCAGGTTGGCCACACCGGGCAGGGGCTCGTGCCACAGGCCGTGCACCCACACCGCGAAGATGCCGCTGGCCGCGGGCTTCCAGTGCGTGAAGCGCAGGTTGAGGGTGCGAAAACCGTCGCCCTTGCCCGGGGCCGATTCGGCCAGCGCCCGGCCGAGCTTGCGCCCGTGCACCACATGGCCGCTGATGGCGTAGGGCCGCCCGAGCAGGGCGGCCGCGTCGTCCATGCGGCCTTGCGCCAGGGCCTCGCGCACGGCCGAGCTGGACACGCGCAGGCCATGCACCTCATAGCTCTGCATGCGCGCCACGTCGAAGCCCAGCCGGGCGCCGGCGGCATCGAGCATGGCGTAGTCGCCCACGCGCTGGGCGCCGAAGCGGAAGTCATCGCCCACCAGCACGTACTTCACCCCCAGCGCGCCGACCAGGGTGTCCTCGATGAACGAGGTGGCGGTTTGCGTGGCCAGGCGCTCGTTGAAGGGCAGGATGACGCACCGGTCGACCCCGCAGCGGTGCAGCTCTTCGAGCTTGTCGCGCAAGGTGGCGATGCGCGCAGGCGCGAGCTCGGGCTTGCGGTGCCGTGCCGCGAAATAGTCGCGCGGGTGTGGCTCGAAGGTCATCACGCAGCTGGGTACCCCGCGGTGGCGGGCCTCGCTCTGCAGCAGGGCCAGCATGGCCTGGTGGCCACGGTGCACGCCATCGAAGTTGCCGATCGTGAGGGCGCATCCACGCACGCTGTCGGGCGTGCCGTGGGGGCTGGGCCGGAGGCCGCGGAGGATCTGCATGGGTGTCGGGGCGAATGTCACATCGCGGGGCCATGTCCCGCATGGACGCGAAAAGTCTTTGAAGGTTGTTATATTGGCACACGAAAACGCAGGCCCCGCGCTCCATGCGGGTTGCGGGCCTTCTGGTGTCATTGACTGCACGAAGGAGCCCGTTTTGAAGGTGTTGAAGCTCTCTGCCCAGGGACTGCCGCAGTCCTGGATCAGCCTCGAGGAAGCCGTGTTGCACTACGCGGCCGACGAGGTGCGCTGGGAAATGGGCGCCGAGATCGCGGTTTTCCACGGCGGGCACAACGCCGTCACGGGTCGCCAGTCGATCATCACGGTCAATTCCATCATCGGCACCCAGGGCGTGCCGCGCATCAACCCCTTCGACCTGCGGCCCACGCTCACGAACCTGAAACTGTTCTCGCGCGACCGCAATGTGTGCGCCTACTGCGGCGACCACTTCCACGAGGACGAACTCACGCGCGAGCACATCGTGCCGCTGGCACAGAACGGGCGCGACATGTGGATGAACGTGGTGACGGCCTGCAAGTCGTGCAACCACCGCAAGGGCAACAAGACGCCCGAGCAGGCCCACATGCCCTTGCTGTACGCCCCCTATGTGCCCAGCCTGTGGGAGGACTTCATCCTGCGCAACCGCCGCATCCTGGCGGACCAGATGGAGTTTCTGATGGCGCACCTGCCCAAGAGCTCGCGGCTGCACGCCTGAGCGGGCACGGCCTCAGTACGTCAGCTCCAGCACCACCACGCGGTTCTCGCCGGCCGGCCAGCTGCGGCCCACCAGCTTTTCGCCGTTGAACTCGGCCGCCACGGCGCGCACACCGGCTTCCTTGACCAGCAGCTTGGCGCTGGACTGGCCGGCGCCGCCCGGGCCCACGCCCGGCAGGGGCTGGCCGTCGAGCGACATGCGGTCGCGTGCCAGATCGAAGTAGCCGCGCGGGCGCGTCAGGGTGACCACCGACGCCGCGGCCTTGTCGGCCTCGGCCAGGCGCTCGGCGCGCAGGTGGATCAGCTCGCTGCTGCGCGGAAACGGGCTGCGGTGGATGTGGGTGGTGGCATAGCCCGCAGCACTCACGACGAACTCCAGCGGCGTACCCGCCGGCGCGGTGAACGGCCCCCAGCGGCCATCGGGGCCCACGGTCTTGCGGTGCAGTGCGGCGCCGCGGCGTTCGCCCGTGGCGGGGTCGGTGGCGTACACCTCGACCTGAGCGCCGGGCAGTGGCAGGTTGTTCGCGTAGTTGCCCGAGGCGGGGTCGGTGGGCGTGAGGCCGAGCCCGGTGGCCTTGCCGTCGAGCACAACCGGGCCCGCCGCCACCGGCTGGGTGGTTTGCGGCGCGCGGCCGGTGATGAAGCGGTAGGTGGCTTCGAAGGCGGCGGGCGAGAACGAGGTTTCGCGGTGGTCCACGCGCGGCAGCACCACGTTGGTGGCGCCCTTGAGCGCGGGGCCGTCGAAGCCGACGTTGGTGGGGGTGCCGCGCGCGCCGATCCACAGGCCGTCGGGCTGGGCGAATTTGTCGTTGTTGTCCGATCGGATCGTCATCCACTTCACCGGCCCGCTCACCTCGTCGCCCGCGGCGTTCTTGGGCGCGTTCAGCGCGGTGAGGAAGGGGCCGGTGCCCGAGAACTCGTTGCCCTCGCGGAAACCCTTGATGGCCCACACGCCGTGGTTGGGCGTGCCGCCCAGGATGGCGTGGCTCACGGTCTGCGCGCCACCGCCGTTCTGCACGTAGTTGCGCACCGCGTTGCCACCGCGCGAGTTGGCTACCAGAACCACCTGCTTCGCGCCGGTGCGTTGCAGCACGCGCTCCACCTCGGCCTTCAGGTAGGCCATGTGCTCGGCGGTCGATGTGCGCCCGGGCTGCGGTTTGGCGTCGTCGTCGCGCGCCAGCGGGTAGGGCAGGTCGATGGCGTGCAGGCGCTCGCGAGGCCAGCCGGTGGACTCGAAGCGCCACACGGTGGTCTGCCAGATCGAGGCCGAATCGCCGTTGCCGTGCACGAAGACCACGGGCGGGTGATCGGCACCGCTGCCCCCCGGCGGGTGGGCACACGCGCCCAGCAGGGCCGCGGCAGCGAGCAGGTACAGGGCAAGGCGGCGCTGGATCATGCGGGGGCTCCTTCAGAAACGACGCGGCCCGCAGGAAGCGGGCCGCCGGGTAGGGTGTCAGGCAAACACGCCTGCGGTGTCCTGCATGCGGGCGGACACCTCGCCCAGGTGGTGCAGCGTGTCGCCGAAGGTCATCTCCAGCTGCGTGAGCTTCTTGAAGTAGTGGCTCACGATGTATTCGTCGGTGACGCCGATGCCGCCGTGCAGCTGCACCGCCTGCTGGCCGATGAAGCGCATGGACTGGCCCAGTTGCACCTTGGCGCGCGCCATCGCGGCGCGGCGCTCGTCGGCCGGGGCGTTGAGCTTGAGGCTGGCGTAGTAGCTCATCGCGCGCGCGAGTTCGAGCTGCATCTTCATGTCGGCCGCCCGGTGGCGCAGCGCCTGGAAGGTGGCGATCGGCACGCCGAACTGCTTGCGCGTGTTCATGTACTCGGCCGTGACGGCCAGGGTCTTGTCCATCACGCCCACGGCCTCGGCGCAGGCAGCGGCGATGCCGATGTCCACCGCGTGTTCGAGCGCGGCCTGGCCGTTGGCGCTCACCAGGGTGGCCGCCGCGTTCTGCAGCACCAGGTTGCCGGCGCGGCTGCCGTCCTGCGTGAGGTGGCCCGTGGTCTTGACGCCGCTGGCGCCGGCTTCCACGAGGAAGAGGGCGGGCTTGCCGTTGGCCATGGCGGGCACCAGGAAGGCGTCGGCCTGGTCGGCCGCGGGCACGAGGTGCTTCTGGCCGGTGACGGCCCAGCCGCCGCCGGCGCTGCTGGCGGTGGCGGCAAGGCGGTCAAGCCGGTGGCGCGCCCCGCGTTCCTGGTGGGCGAGCACCACCAGGGCCTCGCCACCGGCGATCTTCGGCAGCCACGCGGTCTTCACGTCGTCACCACCGTAGGCGCCGATCACGCCGCTGGCGATGAGCGTGTGCGCCAGCGGCTCCAGCACGATGCCGCCGCCCAGCGCTTCCATCACCACCATGGCCTCCACCGGGCCCATGCCCAGGCCGCCATGGGCCTCGTCCACGTACAGGCCCGCGAGGCCGAGCTCGGCGAGTTCGCCATAGGCGCCGCGGTCGAAGCCACCGGCCGCCACGATGGCGCGGCGGCGCTCGAAACCGTAGCCTTTTTCCACCCACTTCTGCACGGCGTCGCGCAGCGCGACCTGGTCATCGGAAAAATCGAAGTCCATGTTCTTCTCCTGATCAGCCGAGCACGGTCTGCGCCACGATGTTGCGCTGCACCTCGTTGGAGCCGCCGTAGATCGTGGTCTTGCGCATGTTGAAGTAGGTCGATGCGAGCGGCGCGTTGGCCACCACACCACCCGGGAAGTCGCCCTGCCAGCCGGCTTCCATCGCTTCTTCGATGAAGGGCAGGCTGTAGGGGCCGGCCGCGAGCATCATGAGTTCGCTGTAGCGCTGCTGGATTTCGCTGCCGCGGATCTTGAGCAGGCCGGCGATGTCGAGCGAGTTCTTGCCCGATTTCTCGGCCGAGAGCACGCGCAGCACCAGCATCTCCAGCGCCACCACATCCACTTCGAGCAGCGCGATCTGGTCTCGAAAGCGCGCGTCGTCCCACACGCCTTCGGCCTTGGCGATGCGCTTCAGGCGTTCGAGCTCGCGTTTGGCGCGGTTCACGTCGGCGATGTTGGTGCGCTCGTGGCTGAGCAGGTGCTTGGCGTAGGTCCAGCCCTTGTTCTCCTCGCCGATCAGGTTCTCGGCCGGCACCTCGACGTTGTCGAAGAAAACCTCGTTGACCTCGCACTCGCCGTCGAGCAGCTTGATCGGGCGCACGGTGACGCCCTTGGACTTCATGTCCAGCAGCAGGAAGGAGATGCCGGTTTGCGGCTTGCCCTCGGTGCTGGTGCGCACCAGGTTGAACATCCAGTCGCCGTACTGGCCGAGCGTGGTCCAGGTCTTCTGGCCGTTGACGATGTATTTGTCGCCCTTGCGCTCGGCGCGGGTCTTGACGGACGCCAGATCCGAGCCCGAACCCGGCTCGCTGTAGCCCTGGCTCCACCACACCTCGCCGCTGGCGATGCCGGGCAGGAAGCGCTCCTGCTGTTCCTTGTTGCCGAAGGCCATGATGACCGGCGCCACCATCACCGGGCCGAAGGGCACGATGCGCGGCGCGCCGGCCAGGGCGCATTCCTCTTCGAACAGGTGTTTCTGCACCGCGCTCCAGCCCGGGCCGCCGAACTGCTTGGGCCAGCCGTAACCCAGCCAGCCCTTCTTGCCCAGGATCTTGGCCCAGCGCTGCATGTCGTCGCGGGTCAGGCGCATGGCGTTGTGCACCTTGTCGCTGATGTCCTTGGGCAGGTTGGCGCGCACCCAGGCGCGGCTCTCTTCGCGAAACGCCTGTTCCTCAGGCGTGAAGGCCAGGTCCATGGCTTGTCTCCTTGGCAGGCCCGCATCGGTGCGGGTGTTGGTGTTGGACTGCGGCGCAGTTTCGCACGACCGTTCGTTTTTTCGCTGTCGACGCGGCGACAAGCCCGCGGGTGCGCTCGCCCCGCTTATTACACTCCCGCCCCATGCCCGCCTTGCCCGCCCGTCCGATCGTCATCCTCATCTCGGGCAGCGGCTCGAACATGGCCGCGCTGGTCGAGGCCTCGCGCCGGGCCCGCTGGGGCGAACGCTTCGGGGCCGGGGTGGTGGCGGTGATGAGCAACCGGGCCGACGCCGCCGGCCTGGCCTGGGCGCGCGAGCAGGGCCTGGCCACCGCGGTGGTGGACCACCGGCAGCACGCCGACCGCGAAGCTTTCGATGCCGCGCTGATGGCGCAGATCGACGTGCACCAACCCGCGCTCGTGCTGTTGGCGGGCTTCATGCGCATCCTCACGCCGGGTTTCGTGAGGCACTACGAGGGCCGGCTGATCAACATCCACCCGAGCCTGCTGCCGGCGTTCCCGGGTTTGAAGACGCACCAGCGCGCCATCGAAGCCGGCTGCCGCTTTGCCGGTGCCACGGTGCACCGCGTCACCAGCGAACTCGACCACGGCGAGTACCTGGCGCAGGCGGTGGTTCCGATCCTCGCGGGCGACACACCCGACACCCTGGCCGCTCGTGTGCTCAGCCAGGAGCACCTGATCTACCCGCGCGCGGTCGAGGCCGTGCTGGCGCAGGCCTAGCGTCCGGACACCGCGAGCCGCGCCGCCATCAGCGCGAAGGCGGCCGCGAAGCCGCGGCGCAGGGCGTTCTGCACCCGCAGGGAGCCGATGACCCGTTCGCGCAGCGCGTGGGCCAGCGCGCCGTACACCACGAACACGGCGAGCGTCATGGCCATGAAGACCGCGCTCAACGCACTGAAGTGCAGCATCGGCGCGGGGTCGGCCGGGTTCATGAACTGCGGCAGGAACGCCAGGAAGAAGAGGGTGAGCTTGGGGTTCAGCAGATTGACCAGCACGCCGCGGCCGATCAGTTGCCGCCCCGTGCGGCGGCGCCCGCTGGCGTCGGCGGTGAAGGCGGTGCGGTCGCGCCAGGTGGCCCAGGCCAGGTACAGCAGGTAGGCCACGCCGGCCAGCTTGAGCGCCTGGAAGGCCAGGGCGCCCGCGTGCATCACGGCCGTCAGGCCGAGGGCGGTGGCCAGCATGTGCGGCACGATGCCGAGGGTGCAGCCCACGGCGGCGAGGGTGCTGGCCGCGCGGCCCTGCGACAGCCCGGTGGACACGGTGTAGAGCACGCCCGCCCCCGGGGTGAGCACCACCACGGCGGAGGTGAGGAGGAATTCGAGGCTGATCATGCGGCGCTCCGGCAGAGGCAAAGGCCGCATGCTGGCGCCGCACGGCGCCGCCGTCTTGAACGCTATTGCGGCCGGGGCGCCCGCTGGTGGCAGGCGCGCTGCCAGGCGCCCGGCGTGAAGCCGTAGCTGCGCTGGAAGTGGCGGTGCAGGTGGCTCTGGTCGGCGAAACCGCAGGCGAAGGCGGCGTCGCCGATGGCCGTGCCGGTGGCGATGAGTTCGCGGGCCTGGCGCAGCCGGTGCTGCTGCAGCCAGGCGAAGGGCGGCAGGCCGTGCGCCCGGGCGAACTGCCGCACCAACTGGAAGCGCGACAGGCCGGCCAGGCGTGCCAATGTGTCCAGGCTGGGCGGTGCACTCATCTGGTCGAGCAGGCATTCGCGCACGGCCTGCAGCGCTGCCGCGGCCGGGTCTTCGGTTTTGCGGTGGCCGTGGCGCAGCGCCAGCAGGCCGCAGGCCGTGGCCAGGGCCTCCTCCCAGGTGGCCTGCGACCAGGCCGATGCATCGGCGCGCAAGGCATCCCAGCGCTGGAACACCGCGTGCAGCGCCTGGCGCACCGCGGTGTCGCTCAGCACCGGGCGGGTGAGTTCCTGATCGCTGTGGCCGGTGAGCGCGCCCAGGGCCGCGGGCGTGAGGTAGACCATGCGCCAGCGCCGGGCCTGCCCGTCCAGCGGGATGCCGTCGTGCACCTCGCCGGGGTTGACCGTGATGATGTCGCCGGCCTGGGCCGTCACCGGGCCGCGCGCGCTGGCGGTGCGGTGCGTGCCCTCGTCCATCACGCCGAAGCCGAAGCCCTCGTGCCAGTGCCGCCCGAAGCTGCGGGCGCTGTGCATGGCCACCGCGTGCACACCGTCGAGCGGGCCGTGGCGCAGGTCGACGAGGTGCAGCGGCGGCTTCATGGAAATCACATGGACTTGGCGAACACCAGGCCCGCGTGCTCGCGCATCGCATGGAACTTGATCTTCGGCCAGTTGGCCTCGACCGCGCGCAGCGTGGCCAGGTGGTCGAGCAGCACCGTGGGCGCGTCGACCGCGTCCAGCGCCACGCGGTGGGCGTTGGCGTCGATGAAGCGCTTGAGCTCCTGCTCGCCGCCGTCCTCGGGCGCACAGGTCACCCAACGCGTCACGTTGTAGGAGCTGCCGGTGATGCGTGCCTTCACGCCGTATTCGTGTTCGAGGCGGTGCGCCACCACCTCGAACTGCAGCTGGCCCACGGCACCGAGCAGCAGCACGCTGCCGGCCACCGGGCGGAAGACCTGGATCGCGCCTTCCTCACCGAGCTGCGTGAGACCAGCGCGCAACTGCTTGCTGCGCAGCGGGTCGGCCACCTCCACGCTGCGGATGATCTCGGGCGCGAAGAAGGGCAGGCCGGTGTACTGCAGAGCCTCACCTTCGGTGAGCGTGTCGCCGAGTTGCAGCACGCCGTGGTTGGGGATGCCGATGATGTCGCCCGCGAAGGCCTCGTCGAGCAGCTCGCGGCGCTGCGAAAGAAAGCTCACCACGGTGTTGGGCCGCAACTCCTTGCCGCTGCGCACCACCTTCAGGCGCATGCCGCGCTCGAAGTGGCCACTGGCCACGCGCACGAAGGCGATGCGGTCGCGGTGTGCCGGGTCCATGTTGGCCTGGATCTTGAACACCACGCCGCTGAACTTGCGCTCCTGCGGTTCCACCGTGCGCTGCATGGCCACGCGCGGGCCGGGCGGCGGCGCCAGGTCCACCAGCGCGTCGAGCACCTCGCGCACGCCGAAGTTGTTGACGGCCGAGCCGAACAGCATGGGCGTCTGGTGGCCTTCGAGAAAAGCCTGTTCCTCGAAAGCGGGGGAGGCGCCGGCCACCAGTTCCAGCTCGTCCTTCGCTTGCGCGAATTCGCTGCCGAAGCGCTGCGCGGTTTCGGGGTTATCCAGACCTTCGAGCACTTCTTCGTCACCACCGCGCTTGTCCTCGCCTGCGGCGAACACGCGCATGCGCTCGGCCCGGCGGTCATACACGCCGCGGAAGGTCTTGCCCATGCCCACGGGCCAGGTGAAGGGCACCACCGTCATGCCGAGCTCGCGCTCGATCTCGTCCATCAGGTCCAGCGGGGCCTGCACCTCGCGGTCCATCTTGTTGATGAAGGTGATGATGGGCGTGTTGCGCGCGCGGCAGACCTGCAACAGGCGCCGCGTCTGTGGTTCCACGCCGTTGGCGGCGTCGATCACCATGAGCGCGGCGTCCACCGCGGTGAGCACGCGGTAGGTGTCTTCGGAGAAATCCTGGTGGCCGGGCGTGTCGAGCAGGTTGATCACGCAGTCGCGGTATTCCATCTGCATCACGCTGGAAGCCACGGAAATGCCGCGCTGCTTCTCGATCTCCATCCAGTCGGATGTGGCGTGGCGCGCGGCCTTGCGCGCCTTCACGCTGCCGGCGATGTTGATCGCGCCCGAGAACAGCAGCAGCTTCTCGGTGAGGGTGGTCTTGCCCGCGTCGGGGTGGGAAATGATGGCGAAGGTGCGGCGGCGGCGCACCTGATCCTGGATGTCAGACATAGCCCGCGATTATCGAGCCCCGGGGGCTTCGGGCTGGGACAATGCGGCCCATGCACCCCAAAGCCCTGCTCGACGAGAGCGCCCGCCTGATCGAAGCCGTCTTTCGCTTTCAGCACCCCGCTGACGCGGTGGTCGCCCGCCATTTTCGCGAGAACAAATCGCTCGGCCCGCGCGAGCGGGCCACCTTGTCCGACTCGGTGTACGCCGTGCTGCGCGAGCGCCTGCGGTTCGAGTGGCTCGCCCGCTCGGGCAGCGGCTCGTTGTGGCGCCGCCTCGCCATCCTGGGCTTCCCCGGCGACCGCGACTTCCTCAAGAGCGCACTGAGCGAGCCCGAAAAGGTGTGGCTCGACACCACCGCGAAAGTGCGTGAGGACGAATGGCTGGCCCCGCACCGCCACAACCTGCCCGACTGGCTGGCCGACGCCCTGCGCGCGCAAGTGGGCAGCGGATTCGACGCCCTGGCGGCCAGCCTGCTGCGGGCCGCGCCGCTGGACCTGCGCGTGAACCTGCTCAAGACCAAACGCGATGCCGCCCTGGCCGCCCTGAAGCAGGCCGGCCTGGCGGCCGAACCCACACCCCACTCGCCGCTGGGCATCCGCCTGCAGGGCAAGCCCACGCTGGCCAAGGTGCCGGCGTTTGCGAACGGCGAGGTCGAGGTGCAGGACGAAGGCTCCCAGCTGCTGGCGCTGTTGCTCGATGCCAAGCGCGGCGAGATGGTGGTGGATTTCTGCGCCGGTGCCGGCGGCAAGACGCTCGCGATCGGCGCCGCCATGCGCAACAGCGGTCGCCTTTATGCGTTCGACACCTCGGCTCACCGGCTCGACGGCCTCAAGCCGCGGCTGGCGCGCAGCGGCCTGTCGAACGTGCACCCGGTGGCGATCGCGCACGAGCGCGACGACCGCATCAAGCGCCTGGCCGGCAAGATCGACCGCGTGCTGGTGGATGCCCCGTGCTCCGGCCTGGGCACGCTGCGCCGCAGCCCCGACCTCAAATGGCGCCAGACGCCGCAAACCGTGGCCGCGCAAGCGGTGCTGCAGCAAGCCATCCTGGCCAGCGCGGCACGCCTGCTCAAGCCGGGCGGGCGGCTGGTGTACGCCACCTGCAGCCTGCTGCGCGAGGAAAACGAGGCGGTGGCCGAGGCGTTCTCCGCCGCCCACGCGGATTTCGAGGTCGAGGCGGTCGTGGACATCCTGACCGGCGCCCGCGTGTCGGGGGCCGCCGATCTGTGCTCGGGCGATGGCGGGCGCTTCCTGCGCCTGTGGCCGCACCGGCACCACGCCGATGGCTTTTTTGCTGCCGTCTGGCGGAAAAAAGCTTGATCGGTATCAATTGGCCCTGAACTTCCGGCCAGTTCCGGGTCACTCATGGGCCAAAGGGCTTGGCCCGTGGGCACCCCCCACCTAAAATCCCGGTATCGACGCCCGCCTGCCCCGGGCGCCCGGATATTCCTGCGTTTTGCGTTTGGGCAATCCTGATTGGACCTTGATGATTCCTTCCGAACCCGGCTTCCTGTCTGCCTTCATCGATGGCGCCGTTGACTTCGTTGCCAACGGCCTGACAGGCCTCGCCTGGTGGCAGGTGCTGATCGTGGCATTGGTGTTCACGCACATCACCATCGCCAGCGTCACCATCTACCTGCACCGACATTCCGCGCACCGCTCGCTCGACCTGCACCCGATCGCGTCGCACTTCTTCCGCTTCTGGCTCTGGATGAGCACCGGCATGGTCACCAAGGAGTGGACGGCCATCCACCGCAAGCACCACGCCAAGTGCGAGCAGGAGGGCGACCCGCACAGCCCGCAGATCTTCGGCATCAAGAAGGTTTTCTTCGAGGGCGCCGAGCTCTACCGCACCGAAGCCAAGAACGCCGACACCCTGGCGCGCTACGGCCACAACACGCCCGACGACTGGATCGAGCGCAACGTCTACTCCCGCTATTCGGCGCTGGGCGTCAGCCTGATGCTGATCATCAACGTGCTGCTGTTCGGTGCGCTTGGCCTCACGGTCTGGGCGATCCAGATGGCCTGGATCCCCGTCACGGCGGCCGGCATCATCAACGGCATCGGCCACTGGTGGGGTTACCGCAATTTCGAAGCGGTGGACGCCAGCACCAACATCTCGCCCTGGGGCATCATCATCGGCGGCGAGGAACTGCACAACAACCACCACACCTACCCCACGTCGGCGAAGCTTTCGGTCAAGCCGTACGAGTTCGACATCGGCTGGATGTACATCAGCATCCTGCAGTCGGTGGGCCTGGCGTCGGTGAAGAAGGTGCCGCCCAAGATGGCTTTCGGCGCGGTGAAGCCCGTGGCTGACGAAAAAACACTCGAGGCCATCATCGCCAACCGCTACGAGGTGATGGCGGGTTATGCGCGCGAACTGCGCGAGGCCTGCAAAACGGAAATCGCCACGCTCAAGGCGCGTCAGGCCGACGCCTCGGTGCTCAAGGCGGCCAAGCGCTGGTTGCACCGGGATGACGACAAGGTGCCGCCGGCCGTGAAACCGCAGCTGGCCCAGGCGCGTGCCGAGCACCCGGTGCTCGACAAGATGGTCACGATGCGCGAAGAACTGCGTGCGCTGTGGTCGAGCACGAACGCCACCCGCGAGCAACTGGCGGCCGATCTGCAGGCCTGGTGCCACCGTGCCGAAGAAAGTGGCATCGCCGCCTTGCGCGACTTCTCGATCCGCCTGCGTTCTGCACACGCCTGACGATGGATGGCGGCCCGTGGGCCGGCCTTGTTCAGGCAACAAAAAACCCGCTGTTCTCATAGCGGGTTTTTTGTTGGGGTGGTGCCGAATTACTTCAGCTTCACTTCCTTGTAGTCCACGTGCTTGCGAGCAACGGGGTCGAACTTCTTGAAGAGCAGCTTGTCGGGCGTGGTCTTCTTGTTCTTGTTCGTGGTGTAGAAGTGGCCGGTGCCCGCGGTGGACTCCAGCTTGATCTTTTCGCGACCGCCTTTGGTTGCCATGGTGGTTCTCCTTAAGCTTGGCCGTTGGCGCGCATGTCGGCCAGCACGACGTCGATGCCTTTCTTGTCGATCAGGCGCAGGGCAGCGCCCGAGACGCGCAGACGAACCCAGCGGTTCTCGCTCTCGACCCAGAAACGGCGGTATTGCAGGTTCGGCAGGAACCGGCGCTTGGTTTTGTTGTTGGCGTGGGAAACGTTGTTCCCGACCTGGGGCTTCTTGCCCGTGACGTCGCAGACGCGTGCCATGAGGACACTCCGATCCATTACTCGGCCGTTCGCAGCGGGTCGCAGGCATTGTGTCTGCGACTGGCGTTCAGCCTCACCTCGCCAGATAAGGGTGGCGGTAACCCGGGGATCGCGGTTTGCCCGGCATGACCGGGCATTCAGCAAAGCCCGCGATTATAGCCATAACCGCGGGCGGGCGGGTCAAGCGCCCTGTTGCTCCAGGAAGCGCTGGGCGTCCAGGGCGGCCATGCAGCCGGTGCCGGCGCTGGTGATGGCCTGGCGGTAGACGTGGTCCTGCACGTCGCCGGCGGCGAACACGCCGGGCACGCTGGTCATGGTGGCCATGCCGGTCAGACCCGATTTCGTGACGATGTAGCCGTCCTTCATCTCCAGCTGGCCTTGGAAGATCTCGGTGTTGGGCTGGTGGCCGATGGCGATGAAGCAACCTTGCAGCTTCAGGTCTTCGGTGGCGCCGGTCCGGGTGTCTTTCAGGCGGATGCCCGTGACCCCGGTCTGGTCGCCCAGCACCTCGTCGAGCGTTTTGAAGGTCTTGAGCTCGATCTTGCCTTCCTTGACTTTCTCCATCACCTTGTCGACCAGGATGGGTTCGGCGCGGAACTTGTCGCGCCGGTGCACCAGGTAGACCTTGCTCGCGATGTTGGACAGGTAGAGCGCCTCCTCGACCGCGGTGTTGCCGCCGCCGATCACGCAGGTGGTCTGGCCACGGTAGAAAAAGCCGTCGCAGGTGGCACAGGCGCTCACGCCCTTGCCCATGAACGCTTCTTCGGACGGCAGCCCCAGGTACTTGGCCGATGCGCCGGTGGCGAGGATGAGCGCGTCGCAGGTGTACGTGCCGCTGTCGCCGGTGAGGGTGAAGGGGCGCTTGGAGAAGTCGACCTTGTTGATGTGGTCGAACACGATTTCGGTTTTGAAGCGCTCGGCGTGTTGCAGAAAGCGCTGCATGAGTTCGGGGCCCTGCACGCCATGCACGTCGGCGGGCCAGTTGTCCACCTCGGTGGTGGTCATCAGCTGGCCGCCCTGGGCAATACCGGTGATGAGCACGGGCTCGAGGTTGGCGCGCGCGGCGTAGACAGCAGCGGTGTAGCCGGCCGGGCCCGAGCCCAGGATCAAGACTTTCGCGTGTTTCATGGTGTGGCGCCCCATCGAAAAATGGAGCAATTGGTTTAGAGTCGCGGGGGTATATGGAGATACCCGGCGCGATAGTCAATGGCCCTTTGGTGTAGGCGTTGATCGGCCGGGATTGTAGGGAAGCGGGCCCTGTTCAACCCCGCCGTATGGGAATACACGCATGTCCATCCTGTCCAATCTCGACCTGATCCGCCGCGTGCCGCTGTTCTCCACCCTGACGCAGGCTCAGGCCGAATCGGTGGCGGACGCGGTGGTCAAGCGCCGCTACAAGCGCGGTGAGTGCATCGTCGAGCAGGGCAAGAAGTCCAACTGCCTGGCCATCGTGCTCACCGGTCGCGCGCGCGTGGTCACCACCGATTCGCGAGGCCGCGAGGTGATCCTCGCCACCATGAACCCCGGCGACTACGTGGGCGAGATGAGCCTGATCGACAACCAGCCGCACTCGGCCACGGTGCGTGCCGAGGTGCAGACCGATGTGCTGATCCTCGGTCGCAACGAGTTCGCCCGCTGCCTGCCCGAGAACTCGTCCATGGCCTATGCCGTCATGCGCGGGCTCGTGCAGCGCCTGCGCCACGCCGACCGCAAGATCGAGTCGCTCGCGCTGCTCGATGTCTATGGCCGTGTGGCGCGCGCCCTGCTGGAGCAGGCCCAGCCGGGCCGCGAGGGCCAGATGATGATCCGCGAGCGGGTCTCGCGCCAGGACGTGGCCAAGATGATCGGCGCCTCCCGCGAGATGGTGAGCCGGGTGATGAAAGATCTGGAAGACCGTGGCTTCATCGAGGTCACCGAGGACGGCGCCACGATCATCAAGGACCGCCTCAGCACCCTCGGCTGACGCCCGGTCGAGATGGCTGGCTGGGGTAAGCTTGCGCTTGCTTCCAGCCGGTCATGACGTACTCCCTCAATACCCTCAACGCCGACCGCCGCGACGCGCCCGCGGTCGGTGGCATCGCGCGCTTCGCGCAGGAAATCGCCCTCGTGTTGGGCGCGGCCGTTCTGGCCTTCTGGCTGCTGAGCCTGCTCAGCCATTCATTGGCCGACCCGGCCTGGAGCACCACCGGTGCCCGCGCTGGGGTGGGCAATTGGGGTGGCCGCCTGGGCGCCATCGTGGCCGACGCCAGTTACTTCCTGTTCGGCTTTTCGGTCTGGTGGGCGTTCGCGGCCGGCGTTCGCGCCTGGCTGTCTGTCCTTGCGCGCTGGTTGCGCGGGGCATCGCCCGTGCCCGACGGGGTGCGCTGGTGGCAGCGCCCGCTGGTTCGCCGAATCGCGTTCTGGGTCGGTCTGATGGCGTTGCTGGCGATCAGCGCTGCGCTGGAATGGAGCCGCCTCTACAGCCTGGAACCCCGTTTGCCCGGCCACGCGGGTGGGGTGGTGGGGCACGCACTGGGGCCGTTGGCCGAGCGCTGGCTGGGTTTCACGGGCGCGGCGCTCACGCTGCTGGCGCTGCTGCTGGCCACCTTGCCGCTGGTCTTCCGTTTTTCCTGGGGCCACTGGGCCGAGGTTGTGGGCCAGCGCCTGGACAGCTGGTTCGAGGCGCGGCGTGAAAAGCGCGAGGCCGTGGAGGACGAGCGCATCGGCCGCCAGGCCGCCCGCGAGCGCGAGGTGGTGGTGCAGACCGAGCGCGTGGAGATCGAGGAACACCACCCCGTGCCGGTGGTGATCGAGCCCACCATGGTCGAAGTGCCGAAGAGCGAGCGCGTGGCCAAGGAACGGCAGAAGCCGCTGTTCACCGAGTTGCCCGACAGCAAGTTGCCGCAGGTGGACCTGCTCGATGCCGCGTCCGGCCAGCAGAGCACCGTGGACGCGCAGACGCTGGAAATGACCAGCCGCCTGATCGAGAAGAAGCTCAAGGATTTCGGTGTGGAGGTGCGCGTGGTGGCTGCCGCTCCCGGCCCCGTGATCACGCGCTACGAGATCGAGCCCGCCACCGGTGTGAAGGGTTCGCAGATCGTCAACCTCAGCCGCGATCTCGCGCGCTCGCTCTCGCTGGTGTCGATCCGCGTGATCGAGACCATCCCGGGCAAGAACCTCATGGCGCTGGAGTTGCCCAACGCCAAGCGCCAGACGATCCGCCTGTCCGAGATCCTCGGCTCGCAGGTCTACAACGACGCGCGTTCGCTGCTCACCATCGGCCTGGGCAAGGACATCGGTGGGCAACCCGTCGTGGCCGACCTCGCGAAGATGCCGCACTGCCTGGTGGCCGGCACCACGGGCTCGGGCAAGTCGGTCGGCATCAACGCCATGATCCTGTCGCTGCTCTACAAGGCCGATCCGAAGGACGTGCGCCTGCTGCTGATCGATCCGAAGATGCTCGAGATGAGCGTTTACGAGGGCATCCCGCACCTGCTGGCGCCGGTCGTGACCGACATGAAGCACGCGGCCAACGGCCTGAACTGGTGCGTGGCCGAGATGGAGAAGCGCTACAAGCTCATGAGCAAGCTGGGCGTGCGCAACCTGGCCGGCTACAACACGAAGATCGACGACGCCAAAGCGCGCGGCGAGATCATCGGCAACCCGTTTTCGCTCACGCCCGAAGAGCCCGAGCCGCTCGACCGCCTGCCCTATATCGTGGTGGTGATCGACGAACTGGCCGACCTCATGATGGTGGTGGGCAAGAAGATCGAGGAACTCATCGCGCGCCTGGCGCAGAAGGCGCGTGCCGCCGGCATCCATCTGGTGCTGGCCACGCAGCGCCCCAGCGTCGATGTGATCACCGGCCTCATCAAGGCCAACATCCCCACCCGCATCGCCTTCCAGGTCAGCAGCAAGATCGACAGCCGCACCATCCTCGACCAGATGGGCGCCGAAAGCCTGCTGGGCATGGGCGACATGCTCTACCTGCCCTCGGGCATGGGCTTTCCCACCCGCGTGCACGGCGCTTTCGTGAGCGACGACGAGGTGCACCGCGTGGTGGCCTACCTCAAGGAGCAGGGCGAGGCCGACTATATCGATGGCGTGCTCGACGGCGGTGGTGCCGATGGCGAGGGCGGCGACATCTTCGGTGAAGGTGGCGGCGAGGGCGGTGGCGAAAAAGACCCGCTGTACGACCAGGCCGTGGCCATCGTGCTCCAGGACCGCAAGGCCAGCATTTCCTACGTGCAGCGCAAGCTCAAGATCGGCTACAACCGGGCGGCCCGCCTGCTCGAAGACATGGAGAACGCCGGCCTCGTGAGCGCGCTCACGAGCAGCGGTCAGCGCGACATCCTCGTCGGCGGGCGCGCCGATTGACCACCGGTGCAACTCCGCCGGCGCCCCAGGCTCTCAACCCCATGCGAATCCGAACCCTGCTTGCCCTGGCCGCGTTGTGCTGGGCTGTTGTGCTCCCCGCCCAGGCCGATGGCCTGAAGGCGCTTGAAGCTTTTCTGCGCGAAGCCGGCAGCGCGCGCGCCGAATTCACCCAGGTGGTGACCTCGCCGACGCGCGCGGGCGAGGCCGCGCCACGCAAGCGCACCAGCAACGGCCGCTTCGTGTTCCAGCGACCCGACCGTTTCCGCTTCGATTACCTCAAGCCCTTCGAGCAGGTGATCGTGGCCGACGGCCGCCAGCTCTGGCTGCACGACGTGGACCTGAACCAGGTGACCGTGCGCGCCCAGAAGGACGCGCTGGGCAGCACGCCCGCCGCGATCATCGCGTCCGCGCCCGACCTGGGTGCCTTGCGCGCCAGTTTCGATCTGCGCGGGGCGCCCGAACAGGATGGCCTGCAATGGGCCGAAGCCACGCCGAAGCAGCGCGATGGCCAGTTGCGCAAGGTGCGGCTGGGCTTTGCCGGCACGCAGTTGTCGGTGCTCGACATCGAGGATGGTCTGGGCCAGCGGTCGGTGCTGCGCTTTACCAACTGGCAGAACAACCCGGCCCTGCGCGCCGAGGAATTCCGCTTCGACCCCCCGGCCGGGGCGGACGTGATCCGCCAGTGACCGCGCCGAGCCCCCCTTGAACACGCTCGCCCACGCCCCGCTGGCCGAACGCCTGCGCCCACGCACGCTGGGCGATGTGATCGGCCAGCAGCACCTGCTGGGCGACGGCATGGCGCTTCGGCTGGCGTTCGAATCCGGCCAGCCGCACAGCTGCATCCTCTGGGGGCCGCCCGGCGTGGGCAAGACCACCATCGCGCGCCTCATGGCCGATGCCTTCGACGCGCAGTTCATCACCATCAGCGCCGTGCTCGGTGGCGTGAAGGACATCCGTGAGGCGGTGGAGCAGGCCCAGCTCGCGCGCGACGGCCTGCACGCGCAGCGCACCATCGTCTTCGTCGACGAAGTGCACCGCTTCAACAAGAGCCAGCAGGACGCCTTCCTGCCGCACGTCGAAAGCGGCCTGTTCACCTTCATCGGCGCCACCACCGAAAACCCCTCGTTCGAGGTCAACTCCGCGCTGCTTTCGCGTGCCGCGGTCTACGTGCTGCAACCGCTCACCGAGGACGACCTGCGCGCCATCGTGGCCAAGGCGCGCGCCATCGACGCCGTGCCGGCCATCGAAGACGCCGCGCTGGCCCGGCTCATCGCCTACGCAGACGGCGATGCGCGGCGCCTGCTGAACACGCTCGAAACACTGGCGGTGGCGGCGCGCAGCGAAAAACTCGACACCGTCACCGACGCCTGGTTGCTCAAGGTGCTGGGCGAGCGCATGCGCCGCTACGACAAGGGCGGCGAGCAGTTCTACGACACCATCAGCGCGCTGCACAAAAGCGTGCGCGGCTCCGACCCCGATGCCGCGCTCTACTGGTTCGTGCGCATGCTCGACGGTGGCGTGGACCCGCGCTATGTGGCGCGCCGCCTGATCCGCATGGCGGCCGAAGACATCGGCCTGGCCGATCCGCGGGCGCTGCGCCTGGCGCTCGACGCCACCGAGGTCTACGAACGCCTGGGCTCGCCCGAGGGCGAGCTCGCACTGGGGGAGTGCGTGGTCTATCTGGCGATGGCACCCAAGTCGAACGCGGTCTACAAGGCATTCAACGAAGCCCGGGCCCTCGTCAAGCGCGACGGCACCCGCCCGGTGCCGCTGCACCTGCGCAATGCGCCCACGCAGCTGATGAAGTCGCTCGACTACGGCAAGGGATACCGATACGCCCATGACGAGCCCGATGGCTTTGCCGCCGGGGAGCGGTACTGGCCTGAGGGGCTGACCCCGCCGACCTTCTATGAGCCCGTCGAGCGCGGGCTGGAAATCCGTATCGGTGAAAAGCTGCGCGAGCTGCGCCGGCTGAATCATCAGAAGGATTGATGCGTCCGTAGTCGCACTGATACGGGCGACCCCGGCCCGGGTTTACCCTCTGATTTCAGGGGTGTCCCCCCATTCGGGGCCCCGTTACCCGTCGCTACAATCGCGCACCACCAACCCGCCCCCGGCCTCTACCCAGGCCGTTTCTGGCGGGTTTTTTGCTAGGTCAAGGGGGGTGGCCAAGGCCCCCCGCCGGTCAAAAACACGGAGAACCTTTCATGGAAGTCTTGCTACAGCAGATCCTCAACGGTCTGGTGCTGGGCAGCATGTACGCCCTGGTCGCCCTGGGCTACACGATGGTGTACGGCATCATCGGCCTCATCAACTTCGCCCACGGCGATGTCCTCATGGTGGGGGCGCTGACCAGTTGGACGCTCATCACCACCATGCGCGAAGCCTCGCCCGACCTGCCCGGTTGGCTGATGCTGCTGACGGCCACCGTCATCGCCATGGTGGTGTGTGCGGCGCTCAACTTCACCATCGAGAAGCTGGCCTACCGGCCGCTGCGCAACTCGCCCCGCCTGGCCCCGCTGATCACGGCGATCGGCGTCTCCATCCTGCTGCAGACGCTGGCCATGATCATCTGGAAGCCGAACCCCAAGTCCTATCCCTCGACGCTGTCGCGCGAACCGATCGACTTCTTCGGCGCCGTGCTCTCCATCACCCAGATCACCATCCTGGCCACCACGGTCATCGTGCTGGCGCTGCTGATGTGGCTGGTCAACCGCACCAACCTGGGTCGCGCCATGCGCGCCACCGCCGAGAACCCGCGTGTGGCCGCCCTCATGGGCATCAAGCCCGACGTGGTCATCTCCGCCACCTTCATCATCGGCGCCATGCTGGCGGCCATCGCCGGCATCATGTGGGCCTCCAACTACGGCACGGTGCAGCACGCCATGGGCTTCATGCCCGGCCTCAAGGCTTTCGTGGCCGCGGTCATGGGCGGCATCGGCAACCTCGCCGGTGCCGTGATCGGTGGCGTGGCCCTGGGCCTCATCGAGTCGCTGGGCGCCGGCTACCTCGGCAAGCTCACAGGCGGTTTCCTGGGCAGCCAGTACACCGACATCTTCGCCTTCATCGTGCTGGCCTTCGTTCTGATCCTGCGTCCCTCGGGCCTGCTGGGTGAGCGCGTGGCCGATCGCGCCTGATGCCACCGGGAGAACACACATGTTGAATTCCCGTCCCGCCAAGCTGATCGCCTTTGCGGTGGTCGCCGTGCTGATGCTGGTGCTGCCGCTCGTGCTGCAGGCCACCGGCAGCAACTCCTGGGTGCGCATCGTCGACGTGGCACTGCTCTACGTGCTGCTGGCGCTGGGCCTGAACATCGTGGTGGGCTACGCCGGCCTGCTCGATCTCGGCTTCATCGCCTTCTTTGCCGTTGGTGCCTACCTGTACGGCCTGCTCGCGTCGCCGCACCTCACCGACACCTTCGCCTGGCTCGCGGCCACGTTCCCCAACGGGCTGCACATGAACTTCTGGATCGTGATGGTGGTGGCCGGCATCGTCGCCGGCATCACCGGGCTGATCCTGGGTTTCCCGGTGCTCAAGCTGCGTGGCGATTACCTGGCCATCGTCACGCTCGGCTTCGGCGAGATCGTGCGCATCTTCATGCTCAACCTCGACCGACCGATCAACCTCACCAACGGCCCCAAGGGCCTGAGCAACGTGGACGCGGTGACGGTGTTCGGGCACAGCATGAGCCAGCGCCTGGACATATCGATAGGCAGCTTCTCGTACACCTTCCAGTCGGTCACGCTGTACTACTACCTCATCCTGTTCTTCGTGGTCGTGGCGATCATCATCGCCAACCGCCTGCAGGATTCGCGCATCGGCCGCGCCTGGATGGCCATCCGCGAAGACGAGATCGCGGCCAAGGCCATGGGCCTGAACACGCGCAACCTCAAGCTCGCCGCCTTCGGCATGAGCGCCACCTTCGGCGGCGTGGCCGGCGTGCTGTTCGCGTCCTTCATGCGCGGCGTCTATCCCGAGTCCTTCATCCTGATGGAGTCGGTGATGATCGTGGCCATGGTGGTGCTGGGTGGCCTGGGCCACATCCCCGGCGTGATCCTGGGTGCCCTGGTGCTGGCCGGCCTGCCCGAGCTGCTGCGCCACGTGGCGCACCCGCTCACCGCCTTGACGGATGGCCGCCTCGGCCCGGAGATCCTGCGTCAGCTGCTGATTGCGCTGGCGATGATCGTCATCATGCTGTTGCGTCCCAAGGGCCTGTGGCCCTCGCCGGAACACGGCAAGTCCCTGGCGCCGAAGTGAGGAGCGTGGCATGAGCGAAACCATTCTCAAAGTCGCCAACGTCTCCAAGCGTTTCGGCGGGCTGCAGGCCCTCAGCGACGTCGGCATCCACATCGAGCGCGGCCAGGTCTATGGCCTGATCGGCCCCAACGGTGCCGGCAAGACCACGTTCTTCAACGTGCTCACCGGCCTCTACACGCCGGACAGCGGCAGCTTCGAACTCGCGGGCAAGCCCTACACGCCCACCGCGGTGCACGAGGTGGCCAAGGCCGGCATCGCCCGCACCTTCCAGAACATCCGCCTGTTCGCCGAGATGACCGCGCTGGAGAACGTGATGGTCGGGCGTCACGTGCGCACGCACTCGGGCCTGCTGGGCGCCATCCTCCGCCCGCCGAGTTTCAAGCGCGAGGAACGCGAGATCGCCGACCGCGCGCGCGAACTGCTCGACTACGTGGGCATCGGCAAGTTCGCCGACTACAAGTCGCGCACGCTCAGCTACGGTGACCAGCGCCGCCTGGAGATCGCGCGCGCCCTGGCCACCGATCCGCAGCTCATCGCGCTCGACGAGCCCGCGGCCGGCATGAACGCCACCGAGAAAGTGCAGCTGCGCGAGCTCATCGACCGCATCCGCAACGACAACCGCACCATCCTGCTCATCGAGCACGACGTGAAGCTGGTCATGGGCCTGTGCGACCGCGTGACCGTGCTCGACTACGGCAAGCAGCTCTCCACCGGCACACCGGCGGAGGTGCAGAAAGACCCGAAAGTGATCGAGGCCTACCTCGGCACCGGCGGCCACTGAGCGGGAGACACAGTCATGGCAAACACGCTACTCAAAGTCAAAGGGCTGAAGGTCTCCTACGGCGGCATCAAGGCCGTCAAGGGCATCGACCTCGAGGTCAACGAGGGTGAGCTGATCACGCTGATCGGCTCCAACGGCGCCGGCAAGACCACCACCATGAAGGCCATCACCGGTTCGCTGGCGATGGAAGATGGCGACGTGGAATACCAGGGCAAGAGCATCCGCGGCAAGGGGGCCTGGGATCTCGTCAAGCAAGGCCTGGCCATGGTGCCGGAAGGCCGCGGTGTCTTCACCCGCATGTCGATCACCGAGAACCTCCAGATGGGCGCCTACGTGCGCCGCGACAAGGCCGGCATCGCGAGCGACATCGAACGCATGTTCGCGATCTTCCCGCGCCTGAAGGAACGCAAGGACCAGTTGGCCGGCACCATGAGCGGGGGCGAACAGCAGATGCTGGCGATGGCACGCGCGCTGATGAGCCAACCCAAGGTGCTGCTGCTCGACGAGCCCTCCATGGGCCTGTCGCCCATCATGGTCGACAAGATCTTCGAGGTCGTTCGCGACGTCTCGGCGCAGGGTGTGACCATCCTGCTGGTGGAGCAGAACGCCAGCCGCGCGCTGCAGATCGCCAACCGCGGCTACGTGATGGACTCGGGCGAGATCATCATGACCGGCGACGCGAAGCAGATGCTGACCGACCCGAAGGTGCGCGCCGCCTACCTGGGCGAATAGCCCGGGCTTCTCCCAAACCTACAATCGCGGGTTGCGCGCCGCTCTGGCGCCCAACCCGCTTTTCATTTCATGAGCCAAGCCAACACCCCCGACACCGCCGCGCCCGTGGCGCAAGACGAGAACCAGCTGATCGCCGAACGCCGCGAGAAGCTCAAGGCCTTGCGCGAGGCGCAGAAGCGTGGCGAGGGCGTGGCTTTCCCGAACGACCACAAGCCCGCCGACAACGCGGCCGCGCTGTTCGCCACGCACGGCACGCGCAGCAAGGAAGAACTCGAAGCCACGCCGGTGCGCGCCAGCGTGGCCGGGCGCATGATGCTCAAGCGGGTGATGGGCAAGGCCAGCTTCGCCACGTTGCAGGACGCCTCCCTGGGCGAAAGCGGCGGGCGCATCCAGATCTACCTGAACAACGACAGCGTGGGCGAGGCGCAGCACAACGTCTTCAAACACTGGGATCTGGGCGACATCGTGGCCGCCGAAGGCGTGCTGTTCCGCACCCGCACCGGCGAACTCACCATCCACGCCGACCGGATCCGTCTGCTCACCAAGAGCCTGCGCCCGCTGCCCGACAAGTTCCACGGCGTGGCCGACCAGGAGATCAAGTACCGCCAGCGCTACGTCGACCTGATGACCGACGAGACCGCGCGCCGGCGCTTCGTCACGCGCAGCCAGGCCGTTTCGGCGCTGCGCCAGTTCATGACGGGCCACGGCTTCCTCGAAGTCGAAACGCCCATGCTGCACCCCATCCCCGGCGGTGCCAACGCCAAGCCTTTCGCCACGCACCACAACGCGCTCGATCAGGAGATGTTCCTGCGCATCGCGCCCGAGCTCTACCTCAAGCGCCTGCTGGTGGGCGGTTTCGAGCGCGTGTTCGAGATCAACCGCAACTTCCGCAACGAAGGCATCTCGGTGCGCCACAACCCCGAGTTCACCATGATGGAGTTCTACGCGGCGTACTGGAACTACACCGACCTCATGGACTTCTGCGAGCAGCTCATCCGCCACGTGGTGCGCGGTGTGCGCGGCGAGGGCGAGGTGAGCTACCAGGGGCGCGCCGTCGACATCGACTCGCCCTTCGAGCGGCTGACCATCCGCGACGCGATCGTGAAGTACACCGACGCCGGCGCCAGCGCCGACGATGCCGACTGGCTGCGCAACCAGTTGCGCAAGCTCGGCCTGAGCGAAGAAAAACACCAGCTGTCCACGCGCAGCCTGGCGTCGCTGCAGGTGCTGTTCTTCGAAGAGAAGGTCGAGAGCGAACTCTGGAACCCGACCTTCATCATGGACCACCCGACCGAGATTTCGCCGCTGGCGCGCGCCAACGACGCGAAGCCCGAGGTCACCGAACGCTTCGAGCTCTACATCACCGGGCGCGAGTTCGGCAACGCGTTCTCCGAACTGAACGACGCCGAGGACCAGGCCGCGCGCTTCCAGGCGCAGGCCGATGCCAAGGACGGTGGCGACGACGAAGCCATGCACTTCGACGCCGACTACATCCGCGCGCTGGAATACGGCATGCCGCCCGCGGGCGGCTGCGGCATCGGCATCGACCGCCTGATGATGCTGCTGACCGACAGCCCCAGCATTCGCGACGTGATCCTGTTCCCCGCGCTGCGCCGCGAGGCCTGATCACCCGCGCTAGAAGTTCAGCCGCAGGATGGCCTTGCGCTCATCCACGCTGAGCGTGAGCATGCCTTGCCGCAGCCACTCGAGGTGGGCGTTCGCGTCCTGCCCGAGTTCCGGGTGGCCCGCGTCGGGCAGGAGCGCCACCACCACCTGAAAGCGCAGCATGGTGCCGGCCGGCAGGCGCGGCGAAGGCCTCAGGCCCGCGGCCACCAGGCCGGTGGCCGTGTTCATCGCCTGGGTGTCCTTCACCGGGCCTTCCATCAGCAGGGTGAAGCTGTTGTCGTCCACGCGCGCCGCGGTGTCCACGTCGCGCGCCTGCGAGCGCAGCAGCGAGGCGGCGATCACCAGCGCGCGGTCGGCGATCTCGCGGCCGTGCCGTTCGAGGATCTCGGCGTGGTTGTCCAGGTGCACGAGCAGCAGCGCGCTGCGGTGGCCGTAGCGCTGCGCACGCACCAGGCTGTCGTGCAGGCGCAGCAGGCAGTGGTGGCGGTGGGTCAGGCCGGTGAGGGGCTCGGTGCGCTCCAGCGCCCGGGCCCGCGCCTGTGACTCGTGCTGCAGTTGCGAGCGTTGCAGCAGCGCGTAGATCAGGATGGGCGCTTCGATGGCCGCTGCGATCACCATGCCGTATTGCGACAGAAAGCCCGACGAGATGAGGTTGAAGTTGCGCATCACCGGCAGCGCGCTCGCCAGCAGCACCGGCGCCATGCCCGCCACGAACCAGCGCACCCAGCCTTCGCCGCTGCGCCAGCCCATCCAGAGCATGGCGGCGACCAGGGCCATGGTCAGCGTGCCGATGGTGGTGACCACCTGCAGGCTGGTGCGGCTGGGCAGCAGCAGGTCCCAGCCGATGACGAGCAGCCACATCGGTGCCAGAAGCAGGCACAGCCGTTCCAGCGTGCGGCCGATGCGCCGCGGCTGCAGCACCTGGCGCACGAACAGCAGGGCCGCCAGGCCCATGAGGGGCACCAGCAGGAACTCGGCCACCTGGTTCCAGCGCGCCAGACCGGGCCACAGGAACTGCCCGCCCACGCCCAGCGACGCGGCCAGGCCCAGGCCCAGCAGGCTGATGTAGATCGCGTAGGCGGCGAAGGCCGCGTCGCGGAAGACCGCCATGTTGGTCAGCGCCACCAGCACCAGCAGCAGCGTCATGCCGAAGTAGGCGCCCAGCCCGAACTGCTGGTGAATGCGTTGTTCGCGCAGGTGGTTGTGGTCGACCAGGCGCATTTCGCCCGAGAAGGGCACGCGCGCGTGTTCGATGCGCACCCAGTAGCGCACGGTTTCGTCCAGGCGCGCGTCCAGCCCGAAGACGGGGTAGCGGTCCGGGTTGGCCCAGTCGCGCACCGGAAGGCGGTCGCCCGCGTGCTGCACGCGCCAGCGGCCCTGGGCGTCGCGGTGGTAGAGGGAAATCAGGTCGGTGCCCGAGCGGGCGAGCTCAAGCTCCCAGTGCACATCGATCCGGCGCATCTGCACGTCGAAGCGCACCCACAACGCTGCGCCACCGTCCAGCAGGACGCGGTCACCCTGGCCGCGCAGGCGCCACGGCATTTCGTGGCGGCCGCTCTCGATCTCCTCGATGCCGAGCGTGCCCGAGGGATCGACCAGTTGCTGGCTGTGCCCGGACAGCGGGTACGACCCGGGCCGTTCGTCGAGCACGATGGCCGCGGGTTCGTTGCCCGGTGGCGCTTCGGTGGCGGCGAGGGCGAAAGGACTCAGCAGGGCCAGGCACAGGCCCAGGGCGGTGCGCAGGCGCCCCCGTGGAAGAAACAAAGGCATAGGGCGCGATTGTGCAATCTCGCGCCCCACGCCGTCAGGCGTAGGCGGCGAGCGCCTTTCGCATCTTCTTCATGGCCGCCACCTCGATCTGGCGGATGCGCTCGGCGCTCACGCCGTATTCGCTGGCCAGTTCGTGCAGCGTCATGCCGCCGGAACCGTCGTCGTTCACCTTCAGCCAGCGCTCGCTCACGATGCGGCGCGAGCGCTCGTCGAGCTCGCCCATGGCCTGGGCAATGCCTTCGGTGGCCAGGTGGTCGCGCTGGGCGGATTCGATCATCGCCGTGGGCTCGTGCGTCGCGTCGGCCAGGTAAGCGATCGGGCCGAAGGCCTCCTCGCCGTCGTCGCCGGGCGTGGGGTCGAGCACCACGTCGCCCCCGGCCAGGCGCGTTTCCATCTCGCGCACCTCTTCGGGCTTGACCTTGAGCTCACGCGCCACCAGGCCCACCTCGGCGTCGTTGAGCACCTCGCGGTGGGTCTCGCCGTCGGCGGCCTCGGCGCGCAGGCCCTGCTTGCGCGAGCGCAGGTTGAAGAACAGCTTGCGCTGGGCCTTGGTGGTGGCCAGCTTCACCATGCGCCAGTTCTTCAGGATGTATTCGTGGATCTCGGCCTTGATCCAGTGGATGGCGTAGCTCACCAGGCGCACGCCCTGCTCGGGGTCGAAGCGCTTGACGGCCTTCATCAGGCCCACGTTGCCTTCCTGGATCAGGTCGCCGTGCGGCAGGCCGTAGCCCAGGTACTGGCGCGAGATCGACACCACCAGGCGCAGGTGCGACATCACCAGCCGGCCGGCGGCGTCCAGGTCGTTCTGGTCGCGCAGGCGGCGCGCGGCGTCCTGCTCTTCTTCCAGGGTGAGCAGGGGCAGGCGGTTGACGGCGGAGATGTAGGCGTCCAGGTTGCCCAGCGGTGGCAGCGTGAGCGAGCGGCTCCAGGGGCTGGCGACGGCCAGGGCACCGGATGCAGCGGGGTTCGCAACAGCAAGCGTGTGGGACATGGATGACCTCCTCGGGGTATCGGACGGGGATATTAGCACTCGCTTTGAGGGAGTGCTAAGCGGTAAGTTCCATCCCCTTTCCCGGGGGATGGGCGGCAGCAACTGCTTGATTTGCAAAGAATTTCATGACCGCGTGAGCTGGGGGTGGCGGGCAAACAGCTCGGCGGTCCACTCCACGAAGGCGCGCACTTTGGCGCTCAGGTGGCGGTTTGGCGGGTACACCACATAGACCGGGATCGTGGGGCTGGTCCAGTCGGCCAGCACCTGCACCAGTTCGCCGCGTTCGATCAGCGGGGCGGCCACGAAGGCGCCGGTCTGTGCCACGCCCAGGCCGGCCAGCAGGGCGGCGGTCATGGCATTGCTTTCGTTGACCGAGAGGCTGTAGCGGCCGGAGATCTCCAGCCTCTTGCCATCCTTCTCGAACTCGTTGAGGTACATGCGCCCGGTGCGGGTGGAGAAGTAGTTCACCACCGTGTGCTCTCGCTCCAGCTGTTCGGGGTGCGTGGGCGTGCCGTGGGCCTTCAGGTAGGCGGGGGCGGCCACGGTCATCAGCGCGATGTTGCCGATGCGCCGCGCCACCAGCGACTGCTCCTGCAGTTCGCCGCCGCGGATCACGCAGTCCACGTTGTCGGTGATCAGGTCCACCGGGCGGTCGGTCACGCCCAGGTCGAGCTGGATGTCGGGGTAGCGTCGGTAGAAGTCGGCCAGCGCCGGGATGACGATCAACTGCGCCACCGACGTGCCCACGTCCACCCGCAGCCGGCCGCTGGGCCGTGCCTGCGCGTTGGTCATGCTGGCTTCGACGTCGTCGAGATCGTTGAGCAGCCGGGTGGTGCGTTCGTAGTAGGCCGCGCCATCGGGCGTCACCGTCACGCGCCGCGTGGTGCGGTTGAGCAGCTTCACCTTCAGGCGCAATTCCAGGTGCTGCACAAGCCGCGTCACCGTGCCCTTGGGCAGGTCCAGCGATTCCGCGGCCTTGGTGAAGGAACCCGCCTCCACCACCCGCGCAAACACCCTTATCGATTGAAGCTGGTCCATGCCCGCCACTCCTCGTTCGTCATGCGGACGATTGTGGGGGCTGGATTGTTCGCGCCATGGAAACAGTGCGCTGTGCGCAGCCCGCTTTTTCGCCGTATCCGGCGGGTCTACATTCCACGCCATGGATTCAACCGCCTCCCCCCCTGCCGCCGCGCCGGTGCAGACGCTCTCGCTGCCGGGCGAGCCGCCGCTGGCGCTGCGCGTGCTGGGCCGCAAGCCCCGCAGCGGCGCGCTGCCGCTGGTGCTGCACTTTCATGGCGGCGCCTTCGTTTCCGGCGATCTGGACAGCGGTGCCTGCCTGGCCGAGCTGCTGGCCGGTTCCGGCGCGGTGGTGGCTTCGCTGGCCTACCCGCTGGCGCCCGAGCACCGCTTTCCCCAGGCCCTGGAGGCCGGCTACGGCGCGCTGGAGTGGCTGTACAAACACCGCGCACGCCTGGCCGGCAAGGACGCACCCCTGTTCGTGGCGGGCGAGGAGGCCGGCGGCAACATCGCCGCGGCGATGGCGCTCATGGTGCGCGATCGCACCCACCCACCGCTGGCGGGGCAGATCCTGGTGTCGCCCCTGCTGGACCCGTGCAACGCCACCGCCTCGCTGCGCGAATCGCTCGGTGAATGCGTGCAATGCAAATGGGCCGATGGCTGGCAGCAGTACCTGCGCGGCCCGATGGATGCCGAACACCCCTACGCCGTGCCGGCGCTGGCGCAACGCCTGGGCGGCCTGCCGCCCGCGCTCATCCTCACCGGCGGTGACGACCCGATGCGCGACGCCGCGCTGGCCTACGCCGAGCGCCTGCGCGCAGCCGGCATCGCCGTGCAGTCCCGCGTGCTCGGGGCCGGCACGGGCTGGCCCGATTCGCTGGCCGAGCCTTTGACCGGCGAATGCCCCTGCGCCAACGAGGCGCGGGAGCACCTGCGCGCCTTCTTCCAGGCGACCCAGGCCGCCACGCCCCCGCCGTCCTGACGGACGACCCGCTTCCCCTTTCCCTCTCCCTGAAACGCCCACCCCGGCCACACGCCGGGGGCGGTCCCGCTCGCCCTCAAAAAGGATCCACCATGCCCCGTCCCTTCATTTTTCAGCGCCGCGTCTGGGTGCCCACCGCTGCCGTGGCCGCCATCGCCGCCGCGGTGATCGCGCTCGCCCAGGAGTCCACCCCCGCGCAGGCGGGCACACCCGCCGATGCGCCGCCGCCGATGCCGGTCTCGGTGGCCACGGTCACCGAAAGCGACGCCACCACCTGGGACGAGTTCTCGGGCCGCCTCGAAGCGGTGGAGCGTGTGGAGATCCGCTCGCGCGTGGCCGGGGCGGTGCTGGCCACGCACTTCCGCGAAGGCGCGCTGGTGAACAAGGGCGATCTGCTGGTCTCCATCGACCCCGCGCCCTACGCCGCCGAGGTGGCGCGCGCCGAGGCGCAGGCCAGCGCCGCCCAGGCGCGCCTGAGCCACGCCAACGGCGAGTTCGCGCGTTCGCAGCGCCTGTGGGACGACAAGGCCATTGCCCAGCGTGAACTGGACGACCGCCAGAACGCGCTGCGCGAGGCCGAAGCCAACCTGCTGGCCGCGCAGGCGCAGGTGCAGGCCGCGCGCCTGAACCTGGGCTACACGCAGGTGCGCGCGCCAGTGGCCGGGCGCATCGGCAAGGTCGATGTGACGGTGGGCAACCTCGTGGCCGCCGGCCCGGGCGCGCCGGTGCTCACCACGCTGGTGTCGGTGAGCCCGATCTACGCCAGCTTCGACGCCGACGAGCAGATCGTGGCGCGCGCGCTGCAAGGCATCCACCAGGGCGGTGCCAGCGCGCGCCAGTCCCTCGAACGCATTCCCGTGCAGATGGGCACCGCCGGCAGTGTGGACACGCCCTTCACCGGGCGCCTGCAGCTCATCGACAACCAGGTCGATGCGCGCAGCGGCACGGTGCGCGTGCGCGCCGTCTTCGACAACAAGGACGGCGCGCTCATGCCGGGCCAGTTCGCGCGGGTGCGCATGGGCCAGCCGCACAGCGCGCGCACGCTGCTGGTGAGCGAGCGCGCCATCGGCACCGACCAGGACAAGAAGTTCGTGCTGGTGGTGGGTGAGGACAACAAGGCCGAGTACCGCGAGGTGAAGCTGGGCGCACCGGTCGATGGCCTGCGCAGCGTGACGGGTGGCCTCAAGGCCGGCGAGCGCATCGTCGTCAACGGCCTGCAGCGCGTGCGCCCCGGTGCCGTGGTGCAGCCGCAGCCGGTGCCCATGAACGCGCGCGCCGATGGCGACGCGCAGAAGCTCGCGGCGGCCCGGCCGTGATGCGTTCCGAGTGAAGAGAACAACATGAACCTCTCCAAGTTTTTCATCGACCGGCCGATCTTCGCGGGCGTGCTCTCGCTGCTGATCCTGATTGCCGGCCTGGTCGCCTTGCGCGGCCTGCCCGTCTCCGAGTACCCCGAGGTGGTGCCGCCCTCGGTGGTGGTGCGCGCCCAGTACCCGGGTGCCAACCCCAAGGTCATCGCCGAAACCGTGGCCACACCGCTGGAGGAATCCATCAACGGCGTGGAAGGCATGCTCTACATGGGCAGCCAGGCCACCACCGACGGCGTGATGACGCTGACCGTGACCTTCAAGCTCGGCACCGACCCCGACAAGGCCCAGCAGCTGGTGCAGAACCGCGTCTCGCAGGCCGAACCGCGCCTGCCCGAAGAGGTGCGCCGCCTGGGCGTGACCACGGTCAAGAGCTCGCCCGACATCACCATGGTCGTGCACCTGGTCTCGCCGAACGACCGCTACGACATCAACTACCTGCGCAACTACGCGGTGCTCAACGTGAAGGACCGGCTCGCGCGCATCGAGGGCGTGGGGCAGGTGCAGATCTTCGGCGGCGGCGACTACGCCATGCGCGTCTGGCTCGACCCGCAGAAGGTCGCGCAGCGCGGCCTGTCCGCCGGTGACGTGGTGGCCGCCATCCGCGGCCAGAACGTGCAGGCCGCCGCCGGTGTGGTGGGCGCCTCGCCCGGCTTGCCGGGCGTGGACCTGCAGCTCTCCGTCAACGCGCAGGGCCGCCTGCAGACCGAGGAAGAGTTCGGCGACATCATCGTGAAGACCGGTGGCGACGGCGCGGTGACGCGCCTGCGCGATGTGGCCCGCCTGGAGATGGGCGCGGCCGACTACTCGCTGCGTTCGCTGCTGAACAACCAGCCCGCGGTGGGCATGGGTGTGTTCCAGGCGCCGGGCTCCAACGCGCTGGAGATCTCGGCCCAGGTGCGCGCCACCATGGCCGAACTGCAGCAGCACATGCCCGAAGGCGTGGAGTTCCGCATCGCCTACGACCCCACGCAGTTCGTGCGCGCCTCCATCGACTCGGTCATCACCACGCTGCTCGAAGCCATCGCCCTCGTGGTGCTGGTGGTGATCCTGTTCCTGCAGACCTGGCGCGCGTCCATCATTCCGCTGCTGGCGGTGCCGGTCTCGGTGGTGGGCACCTTCGCGGTGCTGCACCTGCTGGGCTTCTCCATCAACGCGCTCTCGCTGTTCGGTCTGGTGCTGGCCATCGGCATCGTGGTCGACGACGCGATCGTGGTGGTGGAGAACGTGGAGCGCAACATCGAGGCCGGCCTGAGCCCGCGCGAAGCCACTTACCGCGCCATGCGCGAGGTCTCGGGCCCCATCATCGCCATCGCGCTGGTGCTGGTGGCCGTGTTCGTGCCGCTGGCCTTCATCAGCGGGCTCACGGGCCAGTTCTACAAGCAGTTCGCGGTGACGATCGCCATCAGCACCGTGATCTCGGCGATCAACTCGCTCACGCTCTCGCCCGCTCTCGCGGCCCTGCTGCTCAAGGGCCACCACGAGCCGAAAGACGCGCTCACGCGCGGCATGGACCGCGTGTTCGGTGGCTTCTTCCGCGCCTTCAACCGCGTCTTCCACCGCGGCTCCGAAGCCTACAGCGGTGGCGTGCGGCGCGTGGTCGGCCGCAAGGCGCTGATGATGGCGCTCTACCTCGCGCTCGCGGCGCTCACGGTCGGCCTGTTCAAGGCCGTGCCCGGCGGCTTCGTGCCCGCGCAGGACAAGCAGTACCTCATCGGCTTCGCGCAACTGCCCGACGGCGCCACGCTGGACCGCACGGACGAAGTGATCCAGCGCATGGGCGAGATCACCCGGCAGAACCCCAACGTGGAAGACGCCATCGCCTTCCCGGGCCTGTCCATCAACGGGTTCACCAACAGCTCCAACGCCGGCATCGTGTTCGCCACGCTCAAGCCCTTCGCCGAGCGCCGCAACGCCGACCAGAGCGGTGGCGCCGTGGCGGGCCAGCTGAACCAGGCCTACGGCGAGATCCAGGACGCCTTCGTGGTGATGTTCCCGCCGCCGCCGGTGGCGGGGCTGGGCACCACGGGCGGCTTCAAGCTGCAGCTGGAAGACAAGGCCTCGCTCGGCTACGACGCCATGGACGCGGCGGTGAAAGCCTTCATGGCCAAGGCGTACCAGACGCCCGAGCTGGCCGGCATGTTCACGAGCTGGCAAGTCAACGTGCCGCAGCTCTACGCCGACATCGACCGCACCAAGGCGCGCCAGCTCGGCGTGCCCGTGACGGAGGTCTTCGACACCATGCAGATCTACCTCGGCAGCCTGTACGTGAACGACTTCAACCGCTTCGGCCGCACCTACAGCGTGCGCGCCCAGGCCGACGCGCCCCACCGCGCGCGCGCCGAAGACATCGGCCTGCTCCAGGTGCGCTCGAACACGGGCGAGATGATTCCGCTGTCGGCGCTGATGAAGGTGAATTCCACCTTCGGCCCCGAGCGCGCCATGCGCTACAACGGCTACCTCACGGCCGACATCAACGGCGGGCCCGCGCCGGGCTTCTCGTCGGGCCAGGCGCAGGCGGCCATCGAGCGCATCGCCGCCGACACGCTGCCCTCGGGCATCGGCTTCGAATGGACCGAGCTCACCTACCAGGAGATCCTGGCCGGCAACTCCGCGCTGTGGGTGTTCCCGCTCGCCATCCTGCTGGTGTTCCTGGTGCTGGCCGCGCAGTACGAAAGCCTCACGCTGCCGCTGTCCATCATCCTCATCGTGCCCATGGGCCTGCTCGCGGCCATGACGGGCGTGTGGCTCGACGGCGGCGACAACAACGTGTTCACGCAGATCGGGCTGATCGTGCTGGTGGGGCTGTCGGCGAAGAACGCGATCCTGATCGTGGAGTTCGCACGGGAACTGGAGTTCGCGGGCCGCACGCCGGTGCAGGCCGCCATCGAAGCCAGCCGCTTGCGCCTGCGCCCCATCCTCATGACCTCGTTGGCGTTCGTGATGGGCGTGCTGCCGCTGGTGCTGGCCACGGGGGCCGGCGCCGAGATGCGCTCGGCCATGGGCGTGGCTGTGTTCGCCGGAATGATCGGTGTCACCGCCTTCGGCCTCTTCCTCACCCCGGTGTTCTACGTGCTACTGCGCCAGCTCACCGGCAACCGCCCGCTGCGCCAGCACGGCGAGACCCCGCATTTCGAGGGCTTCGCCAGCGGCGGTGGCAACGCCCGGCCCGTGCCCGCCGCCCCGATCACGCATTGAAAGAACCGACGCCATGAGAACCCTCAACCGCCTCCTGCCGCTGGCCGCTGCGCTGGTGCTGGCCGGCTGCGCCACCGCGCTGCCCACGCTGCCCGAAGGCGTGGACACGCCAGCGCAGTTCAAGGAACAGCGCCAGGCCACCCCGACCGCGGGCAACGCGCAATGGACCATCGCCCAGCCCGCCGAGGCCCAGAGCCGCGGCACCTGGTGGAAGGCCTTCAACGACCCGGTGCTCGATGCGCTCGTTGAACGCGCGGGCGCCGGCAACACCGACATCCGCCAAGCCACTGCGCGCCTGGCGCAGGCGCGCGCGCTGCTGCGCGGCGCGCAGGCCGAGCGCGCGCCGCAGATCGGTGCCGGGGCCAGCGCCGACCGCGGCGCCGGCACCAACGCCGCCAGCGGATCCACGCCGGCCACGCTGCTGCAGGCCGGCCTGAACCTGTCGTACGAACTCGACCTGTTCGGCCGACTCTCACGCACGCAGGACGCCGCCGCGCTCGACGCGCAATCGCGCGAGGCCCTGCTGCAGAGCACGCGCCTGCTGGTGCAGGCCGAGGTGGCGCAGACCTACCTGGCCCTGCGCGCCACCGACACCGAGCGCGCGCTGATGCAGGACACCACCACCGCCTACGCCGACACGCTGCGCCTCACGCAGCGCCGCTTCGACGCGGGCGACGTGGCCGAGCTCGACGTGATCCGCATCCAGACCGAACTGGCCGCCACCGAGGCCGAGGTGATCGCGCTCGACCGCGCGCGCGCCGAGCTCGAACACGCGCTGGCCGTGCTGCTGGGCGAGCCGGCCTCGGGTTTCGCGCTCACACCCGACACCACCGCGCGCGCGCTGCCGGTGATTCCGGCCGGTGTGCCGGCCACCGTGCTCGCGCGTCGGCCCGACGTGGCGGCCGCGCAGGCCGCGTTGCTGGCCGCACAGGCCCGCGTAGGCGTGGCCCAGGCCGCGTGGTTCCCGCGGGTGTCGCTCACCGGTGCGGCGGGCTTTGCATCGCCCGAGCTCGGCGACCTGTTCCAGTGGTCCGCGCGCTCCTGGGGCGTGGGTGCGCTGCTCTCGTTGCCGCTGTTCGACGGCGGGCGGCGCGAGGCCGGCCTGCAGGCCACTCAGGCGCAGTTCGACGACGCCGCGGCGCAGTACCGCGGCCAGGTGCTCAACGCGCTGCGCGAGGTGGAAGACCAGCTCTCGGCCCTGCGCCTGCTGCGCGATCAGTCGCAGGCACAAGGCCGCGCGGTGAACGCCGCGCAGCGCGCCAGCGCGATCTCCGAGACGCGTTACCGCAACGGCCTGGTGAGCCAGCTCGAGCTGCTGGACGCGCGGCGCAACGAACTGCTCAACCGCCGCCAGGCGCAGCGCGTGGAAGCGGCGCAGCAGCAGGCCACGGTGCGGCTGATCCGCGCGCTGGGCGGCGCGTGGGACCGCACCGACACCTGAGGCGCGTCAACCCCCCTCGAGCACGGCCACGTGCACCGGGGTGCGCAGCCGGAAGCCGAGCGATTCGTACAGCGCAATGGCCGCGGTGTTGGTCTGCCAGGCGTGGAGGAAGGGCTGTTCGCCGCGCGCCTGAATGCGCGCGCCCACCGCGGCCGACAACCGGCGCGCCAGCCCCTGGCCGCGCGCATCGGGGTGGGTGCACACGCCGCTGATCTCCACGTGGCCTGGCGGGCGAAAGCGCTCGCCGGCCATGGCCAGCAGGCGCCCGCCGCCGCGCACGCCCACAAAGCCCCCCATGGTGTGCGTGCGCGCCAGAAACGGCCCCGGCTCGGTGAGCCGCGCCAGCGCCAGCATCTCGGGCGCGTCGTCGTCGCCCAGCGCCAGCATGTCCTCATCGCACGCCTCGCCCTGCAAGGGGCGGGTGGCCACCATCTGAACCCCGAGCGCCTGCTTGACCACCCGCAGCCCCGGCGGCAGCGCGATGTCACCGACCTGAAGCAGCAGCACCGTTTCTCCCGGCCCGACGAGTGCGGCCAGCGCGGCGCGGGCCAATGGCCCGTCGTCGGCGGCGTCCGCAAACAGGTTGACGTCGCGCGCGTAGCGCCGCGCCAGCGCGTTGCCGTGCGCGAGGTGGTTGTGCGGGCCGTTCAGGGTGGCCCAGACCGGTCGGTCAAGCGGGTGCATGGCGGCCATTGTGAAGGGCCGCCACGCACCGCCGCGCTCACTCCACGCGGATGTTCGCCGCCTTCACGACCTCGCCCCAGCGCTGGCGCTCGCGTTCGAAGAACGTGTCCTGTTCGGTGGGTTGCATGGTGACCACCTCGGCGCCCTGGCCCACGAGGCGCGCGCGCACGTCGGGCTGGCGGATGGCCTTGATCAGTTCGGCGTTCAGGCGCGACACGATGGCCGGCGGGGTGCCGCGGGGCACCAGCACGCCCTGCCAGGTGCCGGACTCGAAGTCCTTCACGCCCTGTTCGGCCAGCGTGGGCACGCTGCCCACCAGCGGCATGCGCGTGCGCTTGGAGATGCCCAGCACCTTGAGCTTGCCGCTCTGCACGTGCGGCAACGTGGCCAGCATGCCGTTCATGATCACCTGCGTCTGGCCGGCCACGGTGTCGGCCACCGCTTGCGAACCGCCCTTGTAGGGCACGTACACCCACTTCGCGCCGGTGGCGCGCTCCACGGCCACGCCGGCCACGTGCGGCGCGCTGCCCATCGCGGTGACGGCGAAGTTGAGATCGCTGGTCTTGGACAGGGCCACGAGTTCCTGCAGCGTGTTGGCTTTCACCGAGGGGTGCACCGCCAACATGTGCGGCGAGTAGGCGAGCATGCTCACGCCACGCAGGTCCTTGCTGGGGTCGAACTGCAGCTTGTAGACCGAGGGGCTGATCGCCAGCGCACCCACGTCGCACAGCAGCATGGTGTGGCCATCGGGCGCGGACTGCGCCACCAGCGCGGCACCGAGGTTGCCGTTGGCGCCGGCGCGGTTTTCCACCACCACCGACTGGCCCAGGCTTTCGCCGAGTGCCTGGCTGATGGCGCGCGCGATGATGTCCGACGAGCCACCCGGCGGGTAGGGCACGACGATGCGCAGCGGCTTGTTCGGGAACGACTGCGCGTGCGCAGGCAAACCCACGGCCGCCAGGGCGGCGGTGGAGGCGATGAGTTGTCGGCGGTTGATTGACATGAAGGTCTCCTTGAATGTCATTTGAAAAGGCTGGGCAGCCAGAGGGAAAAAGCGGGCACGTATGTGACCAGCAGCAGGCACACCCCCAGGGCGCCGTAGAACGGCGCGATGGTGCGCATGACGCGGCCAACCGAAATGCCACCGATGGCGCAACCGACGAATTGCACCGAGCCCACCGGTGGCGTGTTCAGTCCGAGCGCGCAATTGATCAGCATCACGATGCCGAACTGGATCGGGTCCATGCCGTACTGCATCGCGATCGGCAGAAAGATCGGCGTGCAGATGAGGATCGTGGCGGCCATGTCGAGGAAGGTGCCGAGCACGAACAGCAGCAGGTTGATCATCAGGAAGATCACCCAGGGCTTCTCCGACACCGTCTTCATCAGCTCGCCGGTGATCTGCGGCACCTCGTAGAGCGCCATGAAGTAGCCGAAGGCCGCCGAGATGCCGATCAGCAGCAGCACCACGCCCGTGGTCTTGCAGGCCTTGGCGCAGGCGCGCAGGAAGTTGTGCCAGCTGAGCGAGCGGTACACCAGCGTGGTGATGAGGAGCGCCCAGGCCACCGCGATCGCGGCGGATTCGGTGGCCGTGAACGCGCCCGACAGGATGCCGGCCAGGATGATCACCACCACCAGCAGCCCGGGCAATGAGGCGAGGAAGGCCGCGAGCACCACACCCCAGCCGACGAAGCCGCCGCCGCGCACCGGGTAGCCGCGCCGGATGGCGACCCAGTAGGCCGCGGCCAGGTTGCAGACCGTGAGCAACACCGCCGGCAACAGGCCCGCGAGCATGAGGCTGATGACGCTGACCGACGCGATGCCCGAGGTGGCCAGCGTGAAGATGATCAGGTTGTGCGAGGTGGGCATGATCGCGCCCACCAGCGCGGCGTGGGTCGTGACGTTGACCGCGTAGTCGGCGTCGTACCCTTCCTTCTTCATCAGCGGGATCATCACGGAGCCGATGGCCGACACATCGGCCAGCGGCGAACCCGCCACGCCGCCGAAGATGGTGCAGCCCAGCACGTTGCTCATGCCCAGGCCGCCGCGCACGTGGCCCACCAGGCTGTTGGCAAAGCGCACGATGCGGTCGGCGATGCCGCCATAGAGCATGAGCTCGCCCGCGAACACGAAGAACGGGATGGCCAGGAAGCTGAACACCTGCATGCCGCCGACCATCTTCTGGAACACCAGGGCCACCGGCAGGCCGGCCGCCACGATGGTGAGCACCGACGACAGCCCGATGGCGAAAGCCACCGGCACGCCCATGATGAGCAGCAGCGCGAAGCTGATGGCGAGAACGGTCAACTCCATGCGGGCTCCACGATCTCGTCATTGAGCAGGGCCACGAAGTGCTCGATCGAGAACATCACGATCAGCACGCCGCAGACCATCAGCGGGACATAGTCCAGCGACTCGCTCACACCCAGCAGCGGTTTCGTCTGGCCCCACTTGGCGCCGGCCCAGACCCAGCCCCCGTACACCATGAGCACGCCGAACGTGCCCACCAGCACATGGCCCAGCAGGGCCACGCGCGTGCGCCACACGTCGGGCAGCAGCACCACCAGCGATTCAAGGCCGATGTGCCCCGCGTCGCGCACGCCCACGGCCACGCCCAGCGCGGTCACGTAGAGCACCAGCAGCAGGGCCAGGGCCTCGGCCCAGGTGGGCGTGTCGTTGAACACGTAGCGCCCGACCACCTGGATCTGCACGCACAGCACGAGCGCGATGAGCCCGGCCACCGCCAGCATCAGGCTGAGGCGGGACAGGCCGGCGCAGAGCTTCGAGTACATGGGTTGTCCGGGTGGGCAGGCCGCGCGGGTTTACTTCGTGTCCTGCACCGCCTTGACCAGGCGCTTGAGGTCGGGCGTGTTCATGAACTTGTCGTAGACCGGGCCCATCACCGCCTGGAACGATTTCTTGTCGACCTCGGCGATCTCCGCGCCACCGGCCTTCACCGCCGCGAGCGATTTGGCTTCCTGCTCGTCCCACTTCTTGCGCTGGAACGCCACCGACTCTTTCGCCGCCGCGCGCACCATGTCCTGCTCGGCCTTGGGCAGCTTGTCCCACACCACCTTGGACATCAGCAGCATCTCGGGCGCCATCGAGTGCTCGGTGCGCGAGTAGTACTTGGCCGATTCGTAGTGCTTGGTCGATTCGAACGAGGGGATGTTGTTCTCCGCGGCGTCGATCAGGCCGGTCTTCAGGCCCGTGTAGACCTCGCCGAACGGCATGGGGGTGGCGTTGCCGCCCATGGCGCCGATCAGCGCCACCCACAGCTCGGACTGCTGCACGCGCACCTTCTGGCCCTTCACGTCGGCCACGGTCTTGATGGGCTTCTTGGCGTAGAGCGAGCGCGCGCCGCTGTCGTAGAACGCCAGGCCGATGAAGCCCTGGTCTTCGCACGACTTCAGGATCTCTTCACCCACCGGGCCGTCGAGCACCTTGCGCATGTGCTCCACCGTGTTGAAGAGGAAGGGCATGGTGGGCACCTGCGTCTTCGCGCAGATCGCGTTCATCGGGCTGATGTTCACCCGCGTCATGTCCAACGCGCCGATCTTCACCTGGTCGATGGTTTCCTTCTCGGTGCCCAGCGCGCCCTTGTTGAAGACCTTGATCTTGTGCTTGCCGCCGCTCTTGCTGGCGAGCAGCTCGCTCATGTGCCGCACCGCGGCCACGGTGGGGTAGTCGTCGGCGTTGTGGATGTCGGCCGAGCGGAATTCGGCGGCCTGGGTGGAGAAGGTGGCGCAGGCAGCCACGGCGATCAGAGCGGTTTGAAACTTCATGTCTTCCTCGGTGCTGGCGGGTGGATGGAACGGGGCGTGGGGCTTGAGGCCTCTTGTGGAATTCGTGTGGGTATGTCAGACGCTGCAGTGCGGTTCGGGCAGGCCGCGCACGCCGGGGCGCAGCGCGAACACGCCGCCGGCCAGCGGCTGGTCGCCCAGGTCGCCGCCGGGGCGGATGGAGGTGATGAACAAGGTGTCGAGCCCGCTGCCGCCGAAGGCGCACATCGCGGGTTTCTTCACCGGCACGGCGATCGAGCGATCAAGCCGGCCATCGGGCGTGAAGCGGTGCACCAGGCCCGCGTCGTTGCCGCAGATCCAGTAGCCGCCGGCTTCGTCCACCGCGGCGCCGTCGGGGCGTCCGGGCAGGGGCCGCATGTCGACCCAGATGCGCGGGTTGTGCGGCGTGCCACTGTCGGTGTCGTAGTCGCAGGCCCAGACGACCTGCCGCTCGGGGTGCGAGTCCGACAGGTACATCGTGCGCCCGTCGGGGCTGAAGGCCATGCCGTTGGGCGTGATGAAGCCGCCCTGCAGCGTGCGCAGTGTGCGGCCGTCGAGCGCGTACAGGCTGCCCGCCGTGGCGGCGAGCGACATGTCGTTGACCATGGTGCCCGCGCGCAGGCGGCCCTGGCGGTCGCAGCGGCCGTCGTTGAAGCGCATGCCGGGTTGTGGGTGGCGCACGGTGGCGATGCGCTCGTGCGCGAGCGTGCCGTCGTCATGCGGCGTGAGCAGCGCCACGCCGGTTTCCATGGCCGCCACCCAGCAGCCATGGGGCGTGGCCTCGCTGCCCGCGGCCAGCGCGATGCAGCCGGTCATCTCGGGCGTGGGCCACTGGCGCGTGCGCCCGTTCGCGGCGCTCCAGCACCACAGCGCGCGCCCGGGGATGTCGACCCAGAACAGGCAGCGGCGCTGCGCGTCCCAGACGGGGCTTTCGCCCACGCTGTTGCGCGCGTCGACCAGCAGTTCGGCTTGTGCCTGCACGGATCGGCCTTTGCTGATCAGAAGAACGGGCCGGCCTTGACGAACGCACCGCCCTGGTAAATGGCGGCGGGATCGTTCAGGTCGGGGGCGCTGGTGCGCGCGTACACCGCGTCGCGGAACACGTCGGAACTGTCCTGCGGCACGAAGCCGATATGGCGCGCGTGGCTGTTGTCCCACCAGGTCACGGCGTTGTTCGACATGCCGAACACGATGCTGTGGCCCAGCACCGGCGTGCTCAGGCAGGCGCGCACCAGGCGGTGCAGGTCGTCGAAGCTGAGCCAGGTGGCGAGCATGCGGCGGTCCTTCGGTTCGGGGAACGAGGAGCCGATGCGCACGCACGCGGTCTCGATGCCGTGGCGGTCGAAGTACAGGCGCGCGAGGTCTTCGCCGAAGGCCTTGCTCAGGCCGTAGAAGCCGTCGGGGCGCGGCGGGTGGTTGGCGTTGATCGTCTCGCTCTGCTTGTAGAAGCCGGTGACGTGGTTGGAGCTGGCGAACACGATGCGCCGCACGCCGTGCTGGCGCGCCGCTTCGTACAGGTTCACCGCCCCCACGATGTTGGCCTGCAGGATGGCGGGGAAGGGCGCCTCCACCGAGATGCCACCCAGGTGCACGATGGCGTCGCAGCCCGCCACCATGGCGTTCACCGCGGCCGCGTCGGCCAGGTCGGCCAGCACGATTTCCTCGCCCGGCTGCGCCGCGCCGAGCGCGGCCTTGTCCGACAGGCGCAGCACCTCGCAATCGGCCTTCAGGCGGGGCCGCAGCGCGGTGCCCAGGCCGCCAGCCGCGCCGGTGAGCAGCAGCCGGTGGTGGGTGGTGAACGGTTTTTCCATGGTGTGTCGCTGGTGGCGAAAGGCTTGGACATTCGCGAGGGGTTTGCTACAGTCCGCCCGTCTTTCATCGTCTGTTGTCAGTTGTCAGACAACTTGGGGCGGATTGTGAGAATCGCCCCGACGCCGCGTCAAGGAAAAAGCCATGCTCCCCGTGAAAACCCTAGGCGAAGACGCTGCGCCGCCGCCACTGCCCAGGGCGCGCCGGCAGCGCGGCCTGGTGCCCGAGATCGTGGACACGCTGTCCACCGACATGCGCGAAGGCCGGCTCCAGACCGGTGACAAGCTGCCCACCGAATCCGAGCTGATGGCGCGTTTCGAAGTCAGCCGTACGGTGGTGCGCGAGGCCATTTCGCGCCTGCAGGCCTCGGGCCTGGTGGAGACGCGCCACGGCATCGGCACCTTCGTGCTGGCGCCGCCCGAACAAGGCACCTTCCGCATCGCCCCGGAAGATTTCGCCACCGTGGCCGACGTGGTCGAGCTGCTGGAGCTGCGCATCAGCCTGGAGAGCGAGGCCGCGAGCCTGGCCGCCCAGCGCCGCGACGACGGCCACCTGCAGAACATGGCCGCGGCCCTGGCGGCCTTCGAAATGTCGATCGCCGAATCGTCCGATGCCGTGCCCTCGGACTTCCAGTTCCACATGGAGGTGGCGCGCGCCACCGGCAACCGCCACTTCGCGGACCTCATGACCTACCTGGGCACCATGATCATTCCGCGCACCCGCATCAACACCGCCAGCAGCGCGCCCGAAGGCCGGCTGGCCTACCTGCAGCGCGTGCACGGCGAGCACCAGAACATCTACAACGCGATCCGCCTGCGCGACGCCGAGGCCGCGCGCAAGGCCATGCGCCTGCACCTGGGCAACAGCCGCGAGCGGTTGCGCCGGGCGCAGGCCGACGCGCCCGCATAATGGCCCGGCGCCGCCACGGCGCCTGGAGATCGGAACGTGGTTCCCTTGAACGATTGGCTGCTCTTTGCCGGTGCAGCGCTGCTCGTGGCCGTCACGCCCGGGCCCAACATGGTCTATCTGCTGTCGCGCTCGGTCTGCCAGGGCCGTCAGGCCGGCTTCGTGTCGCTGCTGGGGGTGATCACCGGGTTTCTGGTGCACATGTTCGCGGCCGCCATCGGCCTCAGCGCGCTGTTCATGGCGATTCCGCTGGCCTACGAACTGCTCAAGTGGGCGGGTGCCGTCTACCTGCTGTGGCTGGCGTGGCAGTCGGTGCGCCCAGGGGCGCGTTCGCCCTTCGAGGCGCAGGCGCTGCCGGCCGATCCGCCGCACAAGCTCTTTGCCATGGGCCTGATCACCAACCTGCTCAATCCCAAGATCGCGATCTTCTATCTCTCCATCTTTCCGCAGTTCGTCTCACCGGCACAGGGCTCGGTGTTCGCACAGAGCGTGCAACTGGGCTTCACGCAGATCGTGGTGTGCTTCTGCGTCAACCTGAGCATCGTGCTTTCGGCCGCGCGGCTGGCCGTGTGGTTCGCGCGCAGCCCGCGCTGGCTGGCGGCGCAGCGCTACGTGATGGGTTCGGTGCTGGCTGCGCTGGCGGTGCGCCTGGCGATCGAGCCGCGGCAGGCCGCCTGATCCAACGGAGACGATCATGACCTGGCTTCTTCTCGGACTTGTGTTGTTCATCGGCATCCACTCCGTGGCCATCGTGGCGCCGCGCGGGCGCCACGCCATCGCGCACCGCATGGGCGAAGGGCCCTGGAAGGGGCTGTACACCGTGGTCGCGCTGGCGGGCTTCGGCCTTATCGTCGCGGGCTACAGCGCGGCGCGGCAGGATCCGGTCGTGCTCTGGGTGCCGCCCGTGGCCATGCGCCATGTGGCCGCGCTGCTCATGCTGCCGGTCTTCGTGCTGCTGCTGGCGGCCTACCTGCCCGGGCGCATCCAGCGCGCCGCCAGGCACCCCATGCTGGCGGCCACCAAGTTCTGGGCGCTGGCCCACCTGCTGGCCAACGGCAACCTGGCCGACGTGCTGCTCTTCGGCAGCTTCCTGGCCTGGGCCGTGGCCGACCGCATCTCGCTCAAGCGGCGCGCCAGCGCGGGCTTGCTGCGTGCGGTGCACGGGGCGTCGCCCGGGCCGGCGAACGACGCCATCGCCCTCGTCGGCGGCCTGGCGCTCTATGCGGTGTTCGCGTTCTGGGCGCACGGCTTTCTGTTCGATGTGCGGCCGTTCGGCTGACGCGCCGGGAACCCGCGGCCAAGGCCGCGCCTCCATCGGTCTTTGACCGAACCACCGATGGGAGATTGCATGACCCGCACGCTTCGATGCTGGCGCCTGGCGCTGGCCGCCGCCGCCGTTTCCATGGCCTTCGCCGCGCAGGCCGACAACCCGGCGCAGGTCACGCCCGAGGTGCTGGCCCGCGGCCTGCAGAACCCCTGGGGCCTGGCCTTCATCGGCGACGGCCGCATGGTCGTCACCGAACGGCCTGGCCGCATGCGCGTGGTGGAAGCCGACGGCCGTGTGGGCCCGGCGCTCAAGGGGCTGCCCGACATCGATGCCGTGGGGCAGGGAGGCCTGCTCGACGTGGTGGCCGACCGCGATTTCCCGAGCAACCGCACGCTGCACTTCTGCTACAGCGAGCCCGGTGCCGGCGGCAATTCCACCGCCATGGCCTCGGCCCGGCTGTCCGACGACGCCACCCAGCTCGAAGGCCTGCGCGTGGTCTTCAGCCAGAAGCCCAAGGTGGGCAGCCGCCTGCACTTCGGTTGCCGCATCGTGCAGGCCGGCGACGGCAGCCTGTTCCTCACGCTGGGTGACCGCTTCACGCGCATGCAGGACGCGCAAACCCTGGACAACCACCACGGCAAGGTGGTGCGCGTGCAGGCCGACGGCAAGGCCCACCCCGACAACCCGTTCAACGCGCGCGCCGGTGCGCTGCCCGAGGTCTGGACCCTGGGCCACCGCAACATCCAGGGCGCGGCGATCGGCCCCGACGGCGTGCTCTGGACCATCGAACACGGCCCGCAAGGCGGTGACGAACTCAACCGGCTCGAAGCGGGCCGCAACTACGGCTGGCCGGTGATCACCTATGGCGAGAACTACGGGGGTGGCCGCATCGGCGACGGCAGCACGAGCCGCGCCGGGCTCGAGCAGCCGGTGCAGTACTGGGTGCCGTCGATCGCGCCGTCGGGTTTGGCGTTTCTTGGCAGCGACCGCTATGGCCCGGCGTGGAAGGGCAACCTCTTCACCGGTTCGCTCAAGTTCCGCCACTTGGTTCGCCTGCGGCTCGACGGCGGCCGCGTGGTGGAGCAGGAACGCCTGCTGGCCGATGTGAGCGAGCGCGTGCGCGACGTGCGCGAGGGCCCCGACGGCCTGCTCTACGTGCTCACCGACGACCGCGACGGCCGTTTGATCCGGCTGGTGCCGCGCTGAAATCCTTCAACGCGTGAGCCAGCGCCGCGAGGCGTGGCTCGCGCCGTCCACCAGCGCGACCAGCAGCAGCATGGCCGCCAGGATGGTGGCCGTCTTGCCCATGTGGAACAGGCCCATGTGGAAGGCCAGCAACTGCCCCAGGCCACCCGCGCCCACCACGCCCAGCACGGCGGCGGCGCGGATGTTGTTCTCCCAGCGGTAGAGCGTGTAGCTCAGCAGTTGCGGCAACACCTGCGGCAGCGTGGCGTACAGGAACACGCGCACGTTGCCCACGCCTTGCGAGCGCAGCGCCGCGGCCGGCCCCGGTGGCGCGTTCTCGATCGCCTCGGCGAACAGGCGGCCCAGCACGCCCGCCGTGTGCAGCGCCAGCGCCAGCGTGCCCGCGAACGGCCCCAGCCCCGCGCTGATGAGCAGCAGCGCGGCCCACACCAGTTCGGGGATGCTGCGCAGCGCGTTGAGCACCCAGCGCGTGGGGGTGCGCGCCCAGGCCGCGTCGGCGTCGTGCAGGCGGCTGGCGGGCACCGCCAGCACCAGGCCCGCGAGGGCCGCCAGGCCGGTGCCCAACGCGGACATCGCCAAGGTTTCCCACGCGCCCCTGGCCACGCGGCGCAGGAACTCGG
>JACVCO010000021.1 GCA_016741995.1 Hydrogenophaga sp.
CGGTCTCCACCAGGATGGCGCGGTCGGCGCCGATGGCCATGGCCGTGCGCAGCGTCTCCTGGCACTGCGCCACGCCGCAGGAGACGGCGATCACTTCCGTGGCCGCGCCCTTCTCCTTCAGGCGCACGGCTTCTTCCACCGCGATCTCGTCGAACGGGTTCATGGACATCTTCACGTTGGCAATGTCCACTCCCGTGCCATCGCTCTTCACACGGACCTTCACGTTGTAGTCCACCACGCGTTTGACGGGGACGAGAACCTTCATGCTGGCTTGCTCCTGTAGTGATTGATGCGGTCGCGCAGTTGACGTGCACGTCAACTGGGCATTGTAGGGGCGGGGTTTTCAACGCGGCCGGGACCGTGGAAAACGAACGGTCGTGCTTTTTTCGGATTATATCGATGCCCCCTGGGGCATCTCACCCGACCCCGACGCCGATGGTCGGATGTCGCCGCGCCGACATTTCCCGACCGCAAGGTCGGCGAACTCGGGTAAGTCTGGAGACGGATACCAGACCCGCTCACCTATAGTGAACCAGAGCCGATTGCTTATGTTGAGTAATCAATGCAATGGCGCCCTCTTCACCTGTCGTTGGAGCACACCGCATGAAGCTGATCCCCTTTCTGGCCACCGCCGCTCTCCTGAGCACCGGCATCGCCTCGGCACAGACCGTGTTCACCGCCTCTTCGTGGGTGGGGCCGACGCACACGCTGAGCATGGCGCAGAAGTCGTGGTGCGACCTGCTCGAAAAAGAGAGCGCGGGCCGCATGAAGTGCAACATCCTGCCCAAGGCGGTGGCCGCGCCGCCCGGCACCTTCGACGCGGTGCGCGACGGCCTGGCCGACATCTCCTTCACGGTGGACGGCTACACGCCGGGCCGCTTCGTCTTCACGCAGCTGGCCGAGTTCCCCTTCCTGGGCGACAGCGCGCTGGCAACCTCGGTGGCTTACCAGCACCTCTATGCCAAGTACTTCGCCCCGCAAGGCGAGCACCGTGGCGTGAAGGTGCTGGGCGTGTTCACGCACGGCCCGGGCATCATCTTCAACAGCAAGAATCCGGTGAAGACCGTCGACGACGCCACCAAACTCAAGTTCCGCATCGGTGGCGGCAACATCAACGAGCTCTCCAAGCTCATGGGCTTCAACACCACGCTCAAGCCCGCACCCGAATCGTTCGAGTTGTTGTCCACCGGTGTGATGGACGGCACCTTCTTCCCCGACGAATCGATCGCGTCGTTCAAGCTGAGCATGGTCAAGCACGCCACCACCTTCCCCGGCGGCCTCTACAACACCAGCTTCGTGTTCATGATGAACCCGGCCAAGTACAGCGCGCTGTCGGCGCAAGACAAGGCGGTGGTCGACAAGATCTCGGGCGAGACCGCTGCGCGCATCTTCGGCGAAGGCTGGGACAAGGTGGACGCTGCCAGCCGCGAACTGCAGAAGACGCAAGGTGTGGCCCGCATCCAGGCCGACGAGTCCTTCATCAAGGCGGTGGGGGCCAAACAATCGGAGCTGGAAGACAAATGGGCCGCCGCCGCTTCGGCCAAAGGCCTGAAAGACCCGAAGGCCGTGCTGGCCGAGTTCCGCGCCGAGATCAAGAAGATCAAGTGATTCCCGGGGGCTGACCCAGCCCATCCCGCACGGCGGGCAGCCACACAGGTTGCCCGCCGTTGCCGTTGAACGGTTCCCGACATGCTCACCTTCCTGGATCGCGCGCTGCGCTGGTCATCCGGCCTGATGGCCGCGATGGCCCTGTTCACCATCATGTGGCTCACCCTGGTCGACGTGCTGGGCCGCAAGTTCCTCAACCACTCCGTGCCCGGCGGCCTCGAGATCACCGAGGTGCTGATGGTCGTCGTGATCTTCGGCGCGCTGCCGCTGGTGTCCTGGCGCAACGAGCACGTGGTGTTCGACTCGCTCGACCCCTTCACGCCCGACTGGATCAAGGGTATCCAGCAGCGCGCGGTGCACCTGATCTGCGCCGGCGTGTTCGGCTTCATGGCGCACCTGATGGTGCTGCGCGCGGACCGCTTCGCCGAGTACGGCGACATCACGGTCTACCTGCAACTGCCGCTGTCGCCGGTGGCCTGGATGATGGCGATCTTCCTCGCGCTCACGGCCATGGTGCATGCGCTGTTCGTGTTCGTGCAGGCACCGCGGCAGCACGCGCCAGGCACCGATATCGAAGGGGCCGCGTCATGATCGAAGCATCGATCGGCTTCCTCGCCATCTTCATCCTGGCCGCCATGCGCGTGCCCCTGGCCGTCTGCATGGTCATCGTGGGCCTGGGTGGCCTCGCCATCATGCGCGGCTGGCAGCCCGCGCTGGCCAGCACCAGCCAGGTCATTTTTGAGACCGGCTTCGCCTACGTGCTGTCGGTGATCCCGCTGTTCGTGCTGATGGGCAACTTCGTTGCGCGCGCCGGCCTGGCGCGCGAGTTGTTCCAGGCGGCCAACAGCTTTGTCGGCCACAAGCGCGGCGGCCTGGCCATGGCCAGTGTGCTGGCCTCGGGGGGCTTCAGCTCCATCTGCGGTTCCTCCATCGCCACCGCGGCCACCATGACGCGCGTGGCCTACCCGGAGATGAAGCGCCACGGCTACAAGGACTACCTGTCCACCGGCTCCATCGCCGCGGGCGGCACGCTGGGCATCCTGATCCCGCCGTCGACCATCATGGTGATCTACGGGATCATCACCGAGACCGACATCGGCAAGCTCTTCATCGCCGGCATCCTGCCGGGCATCGTGGCCGTGGTGTGCCTGTGCCTGGCCGTGGTGTTCGTCACCTGGCGCAACCCCGAGGCCGGCCCGCCGGCCGAGCGCCACAGCTGGGCCGAACGGTTGGCGGCCTTGCGACAGATCTGGGGCGTGGCCCTGCTGTTCGGGCTGGTGATCGGCGGCATCTACGGTGGCGTGTTCACCGCCACGGAGGGCGCCGGTGTGGGTGCCGCGGGTGCGTTCATCTTTGCACTGCTGCGCGGCACCCTCACGCCGCGCATCGTGCTCGAAACGCTGCAGGACAGCGCGCGCACCACGGCGATGCTGTTCACCATCCTCATCGCGGCCATGGTGTTCACGAGCTTCGTGAACTTCACCAGCATGCCAGGCGATCTGCGCGATTTCATCCTGCAGTTCAGCCCCGATCCCATCATGGTCGTGGTGATGATGATGGTGATTTACGTGCTGCTGGGCCTGGTGATGGAAGAGCTTTCCATGGTGCTGCTCACCATCCCGGTGTTCTTCCCGGTGATCACCGGCCTGGGCTTCGATCCGGTGTGGTTCGGCGTGCTGATCGTCACCGTGATCGAGATCGGCATGATCTCGCCCCCGGTGGGTATGAACCTGTTCGTGATCAATTCGCTGCTGCCCAACGTGCCACTGAACCAGATCTTCCGCGGCGTCTGGCCCTTCGTGGTGGCCGACATCGTGCGCCTGGGCATCCTGGTGGCGTTCCCGGTGATCTCCCTCTGGCTGCCGGGATTCATGAACCGCTGAGTTCGGCGGCCGATGCGCCGCCCTCGCCGCGCACGTGCACGACGCGTTGCGGGTAGGGAATCTCGATGCCGTGTTCGCGCAGCGAAGCCAGAATGCGCCGGTTGATTGCCGAGCGCAGGTTGAGCTGGCCGGCATCCGGGTCGGCGATCGTGTAGTTCAGCGTGAACTCCAGGCCATCGGCACCGAAGTTGGACAGCGCCACCCACGGCGCCGGTTCCTTGAGCACGCGCGGCTCGGCCTGCGCCGCCGCCAGCAGCAGCCGCGTGACCAGCTCCACATCGCTCTCGTAATCCACCGACAGCACGATGGCCTGCCCGGTGCGCGATTCGGCCAACGAGAGGTTCTCGACGCGGTTGGTGATGAACACCTCGTTCGGCACGATGGACTGGCGACCATTCGAGGCGCGCACGAGGGTGTAGCGCGCGTTGATGTCGGTGACACGGCCTTCGAAGCTGTCCACGCGCACGCTGTCACCGATGCGGATGCTGCGCTCGGTCAGGATGACGAAGCCGCTGACGTAGTTGGACGCCAGCTTCTGCAGACCGAAGCCGATGCCCACGCCCACCGCGCCACCCAGCACGGACAGCGCGGTGAGATCGATCCCCACCGCGGACAGCGCCACGATGAGGCCCACGAACAGCAGCAGCGCCCGCGTGAAGTTGCTCACCGCCTTGCGCAGCGATCGATCGCTGCCCACGGCACTGCGCAGCAACCGCGCCTCGATCGCGGCAGACACCCAGAGCGTGAGGATCAGCACCACCGACGCGGTGACGATGCCCTCGACCAGGGTGCGCAGGCTCAGCGTGCTGCTGCCCATCTTCCAGGTGATGTCGTCCATCTCGGCCAGCATCACGGGCAACAGGCCGCTCACCCACAGCACCATCGCCCCCCAGGCCACCCAGGAGATGGTTCGCTCCAGCACGCGCACCCAGGGCTGGTTGTCGAAAGCGACCTGCAGCACCTTCACGCCCAGGCGGATGACCACCAGCGACACCAGCACCGGGATGGCCACATGAAACACCGCCAGCGGCACGAACTTCACGAGCACGCCGCGCACGAGGTACCCCAGCAGCAGCAGCGTCAACGGAAACAGGGCGCCATCGACGATGCGACGGCCGAACAGCACGGAGTTCGGCTCGTCCTGCATCGACAGCGCGCGGCGCAAGGCACTGGTGAAGACCCAGGCCACGATGACCGCCACCGCCAGCGCGGCGAGCTCGGCCAACGCGGCGGGTTGCAGGAATCCCTGGAGCCAGGCGCCCAGGTCATCGACCGGGCGTGGCGCTGCGAACGGGGCGTCGATCATCGGTAACGCAAACAGAAAAAGAAAGGAATCAGATCCTGGAGAGCACGCGCAGGTGCGCCTCGACGCTGCGGGCCAGTGCGTCGAGCGCGTAGCCGCCTTCGAGGCAACTCACGATGCGCCCCTGCGCGTGGCGATCGGCCACGGCCTTGATGCGCTCGGTCATCCAGGCGTAGTCGTCTTCGACCAGGCCGAGCTGGGCCATGTCGTCCTCGCGGTGCGCGTCGAAGCCGGCGCTCACGAACACCATCTGCGGGCGGTGCGCATCCAGCCGCGGCATCCAGTAGGTCTCGACCAGATCGCGGATCGCCATGCCGCGGGTGTAGGCCGGCACCGGCAGGTTCACCAGGTTCGCCGCGGTGGAATGCTCGCACGCCGGGTAGAACGGGTGCTGGTAGAAGCTGCACATGAGGATGCGATCGTCGCCCGCGACGATGTCCTCGGTGCCGTTGCCGTGGTGCACGTCGAAATCGATGACGGCCACGCGCTGCAGGCCGTGCCGTTCCAGCGCGTACTTGGCGGCCACGGCCACGTTGTTGACGAAGCAGAACCCCATGGCCTGGCGGCGCGTGGCGTGGTGCCCGGGCGGGCGCACGGCGCAGAAGGCGTTGGCGAGTTCACCGGCCATCACCGCGTCCACCGCGTCGATGGCGGCGCCCGCGGCCAGCAGGATGGCGTCCCAGCTGTGCGGGTTCATCGAGGTGTCGGGATCGACCTGCGCATGCGACGGGCCGCCGGCCAGCATGTCGTCGCGCAGGTTGTCGGCCAAGCCGCGCAGGGCCGCCAGGTGCAGGCGGTCGTGGGCCAGTTCGAGGTCGGCCAGCGCGGCGGGCGTGGCCTCGCGCCGCTCGAGCGCGACGTCCAGGCCGGTCACCAGCAGCCGGTCCTCGATCGCATCGAGCCGTTCAGGGCATTCGGGGTGGCCGGCACCCATCTCGTGCTGCCAGCATGCCTTGTGAGTGAAATAACCGGTGGCGTGGGCCATCTCTGAACTGCGGTGAGAATCGCGGCCAATATGCAAAGCGATACCAAGATCCAGCAACTGCTGAGCCAGCTTAACACGGTGATTGTCGGCAAGCCGCAGCAGGTGAACGACTGCGTGGCCTGCCTGCTCGCGGGGGGGCACCTGCTCATCGAAGACGTGCCCGGCGTCGGCAAAACCACCCTGGCGCACGCCCTGGCCCGCGCCTTCGGCCTGCAGTTTGCGCGCGTGCAGTTCACCGCCGACCTGATGCCCACCGACCTGATCGGCGTGTCGATCTACGAAAGCGCCCGCGAGGCCTTCGTGTTCCACCCCGGCCCGGTGTTCGCGCAGGTGCTGCTGGCCGACGAGATCAACCGCGCCAGCCCGAAAACGCAGAGCGCGCTGCTGGAGGCGATGGAGGAAAAGCAGGTCACGGTCGAGGGCGAGACGCGCGCCCTGCCCGAGCCCTTCTTCGTGATCGCCACCCAGAACCCGCACGACCAGCTCGGCACCTACGCGCTGCCCGAATCGCAGCTCGACCGCTTCCACATGCGCCTGTCACTGGGCTACCCCGACCGCGCGGCCGAGCGCGAACTGCTGCGCGGCGAAGACCGCCGGGCACTGATCGAATCGCTGCCCCCGGCGCTCACGCCCGACGACCTCGCGCGCCTGCAGCGTGCCGTGGCCGCGGTGCACACCGCCGAACCCGTGCTCGAGTACCTGCAGGACCTGGTGGCCGCCACGCGCAGCGGGCGCTGGTTCCTGCAGGGCCTGTCGCCGCGCGCCGCGCTGGCCGTGGTGCGCGCGGCCAAGGCCCAGGCCTTCCTGCAGGGGCGCGACTACGTGGCCCCCGACGACGTGGCCGCCGTGCTGCCGCAAACCACCGCGCACCGCCTGATCCCCGTGCGCGACGCCGGCCGCGGCCCGACCGAGCAGGTGCGCGCGATGCTCGACGCCGTTCCCCTGCCGTAGATGAGCCCGCTGCGGCCACTGCGTCGTCGCATCCAGGCCTGGTTCCACAGCCGCCTGCGCCGCACCGACACGCTCACGCTCACCCAGCGCAACGTCTACATCCTGCCCACGCGCCCGGGCTGGATGCTCGCCCTCACCTTGCTGGTGCTGCTCGTCGCCAGCATCAACTACCAGCTCAACCTGGGCTACCTGCTCACCTTCCTGCTCGCGGGCAGCGCGCTGGTGGGCATGCATGTGTGCCACGCCAACCTGCGCGGCCTCACGCTGCACCTGAACCCGCCCGACCCGGTGCACGCGCAGCAGGCGGTGGTGCTGGAGGCACGCTTGTCCAGCGAGCGCAAGCGCACCCGCCACGGCATCGGCCTGGGCGTGACCACCGACGACGGCGCGCCACCCGCCCTGGCCTGGACCGACGTGCCCGCGCAAGGCCACGCGCTGCTGCAGGTGGCCTGGCGCGCGCCCGGCCGTGGCCTGCACGCCCTGCCCACGCTGGTGGCCCAGACGCTGTTTCCGCTCGGCACCTTTCGCGTCTGGGCGCTCTGGCGGGCCGCGGCCACGGCGCTGGTCTACCCCGAACCCGAACCGCACCCGCCACCGCTGCCACCGGGCGAGCCCCAAGGCGGTGGCGGGGGCAGCGCGCGCGTGCACGCCACCGGCGAATACGACGGCGTGCGCCCATACCGCCGAGGCGACCCGATGAAAGCCGTGGTGTGGAAGAAGGCCGCGCAGGCTTTCGCGGCCGGGCGCAACGAACTCGTCAGCCGCGACGCCCTATCGAGCCAGCGCCAGCAGCTCTGGCTCGACCTCAACCAATGCGGCGGTGCCGGCTTCGAAGGCCGGGTCTCGCGGCTCACGGCCTGGGTGCTCATGGCCGACCGGCTCGGGCTCGACTACGGCCTGCGCCTGCCCGGGCGCGAGATACCGCCCGACCAGGGCCCCGCGCACCGCGCGCGCTGCCTGGAGGCACTGGCCCTGTGCTGACGAACACCCTTCCCGTCCGCGGCGGCACCCTCTTGCCCAGGGACACACGCGACACGCTGTTCCTGCTTGCCGTCATCGCCTGGGTGGTGGCACTGCAGGCGGTGCATGTGCCGGTGTGGACCACCGCACTCACCGGTGCCGTGTTGGCGTGGCGCGCCTGGCTGGCGCAGCGGGCGCGGCCCCTGCCCGGCTGGCCCTGGCGCGCAGGCCTGCTGGTGGTGGCCCTGGTCGGCACCTGGCTGAGCCACGGCACGCTGCTGGGCCAGAACGCGGGCGTGACGCTGGTGGTGGTGCTGCTCGCGCTCAAGACGCTGGAGCTGCGTGCGCGGCGCGACGCCTTCGTGGTGTTCTTCCTCGGCTTCTTCGCGCTGCTCACGCACTTCTTCTATTCGCAGTCGCTGCTCACGGCCGCGGGCATCCTGGTCGCGCTGCTCGGGCTGCTCACGGCGGTGGTCAACGCCCACATGCCGGTGGGCCGGCCCACGCTGGCGCACGCGGCGCGCATCGCGGGCGGCATGGCGCTGCTGGGCGCGCCCATCATGCTGGTGCTGTTCCTGCTGTTCCCGCGCATGGCGCCGCTGTGGGGCGTACCGAACACCAACCCCAGCGGCACCAGCGGCCTGTCGGAGGAAATGCGCGTGGGCGACATTGCCCAGCTCGCGCTGGACGACAGCATCGCGCTGCGCGTGCGCTTCGACGGCCGCCCACCGCCGGCCGGCCTGATCTACTTCCGCGGCCCGGTGTTGAGCCGCTTCGACGGCCGCGAGTGGCAACCCGCCGCCCCGACCTGGCAAGCCAACACCCGCGCGGCCGAGCTGCGCCCCCGCGGCGAACCGGTGGACTACGAAGTCACGCTCGAACCCAACCGGCGGCGCTGGCTGTTCGTGCTCGAAGCCGCCACCACCGCGCCCGAGCTGCCGGGCAACCCGGTCCGCATGACCGACGACCTGCAGTGGGTCGCCCAGCGCCCGGTGAGCGCGCTGGTGCGCTACCGCGCGCAAAGCCACCCCGAATTCGGCCACGGCCCGTTGGAAGCCGGCCCGGGCCTGCGGCCCTACCTGCAGTTGCCCCAGGGCTTCAACCCGCGCACGCTGGAACTCGCGCAAGAACTGCAGCGCGCGCACGGCAGCGGCCCGGAGCACGCGCCCACCCTGGTGGCAGCGGCGCTCGATCGGCTGCGCACCGGCGGCTACACCTACACGCTGGAGCCTGGCGTGTACGGCCAGCACACCGCCGACGAGTTCTGGTTCGACCGCAAACGGGGTTTCTGCGAGCACATCGCCAGCGCCTTCGCGGTGCTCATGCGCGCCATGGACATCCCGACGCGCATCGTCACCGGCTACCAGGGTGGCGAGATGAACGGCGTCGATGGCTACTGGACGGTGCGCCAGCGCGACGCGCACGCCTGGACCGAGGTCTGGCTGCAGGGCGAAGGCTGGGTGCGCGTCGACCCCACAGGGGCCGTGTTCCCGGGCCGCATCGGCAGCGTGCAGCGGCTGCAGGCACCGACCGGAGCCGTCGCGGGCGCGCTGCAGGCCACCCTCGGCCCCAACCTGATCGCCCTGCTGCGCGCCAACTGGGAAGCGCTCAACAACGTGTGGAACCAGTGGGTGCTCGACTACACGCAGAACACGCAGTTCGATCTGCTGCGCTCGCTAGGCTTCGGCTCGCCGAGCTGGGAAGACCTGGCGCTGGTGCTGCTCGCCGTGGTGGTGGCCGCGAGCCTGGCGGGCGCGGCCTGGGCGCTGTGGGAGCGCCAGCAGCACGACCCGTGGTTGCGCCTGTTGCAGCGCGTGCGCAAACGCTTGCGCGCGCTCGGCCTGGCGTCGGGCGAGCACACGCCGCCGCGCGAGCTGGCCGCGCAGCTGGCGGCGCGCTTCCCCCAAGACCCGGCCGCCCGCGCGCTGGCCGACTGGCTGTTGCGCCTGGAGGCCCAGCGCTACGCGAAGCAAAGCCCCACCACGCTGGCCGACCTGCGGCGCGAATACCGCCGCCTGCCCTGGCCCGCCCGCCGCACGGCGTGATGAAATCGGGCCGATGAAACGCCGTTCGATCCCGCTCGCCCTGCTCGCCGCCGCCCTGTCGCCCACCGCCGCGTGGTCGCAGGGCAGCAAGGCCAAGCAGCGGCCGAACCGCCCGGCCGACACCGCGCGCTTCTACCGCGACCGCGCCGACGCGATGGCCTTTGCCGACGACCTTGCGCAGCGCCGTGGCCTCGACGCGGCCTGGGTGCGCGAACAGATCGGCCGCGCGCGCCGCCTCGACGCGTCCATTCGCGGTGTCACGCCACCACCGGCCGGTGTGCCCAAGAACTGGGCCGCGTACCGGGCGCGCTTCATCGAGCCCGTGCGCCTGGCCGCGGGCCAGCGCTTCTGGCTGGACAACCGCGAGGCGCTGGCGCGCACCGAGGCCGAGTTCGGCGTGCCCGCGGCGCTCATCGTCGGCGTGATCGGCGTGGAAACGCTCTATGGCCGCCACACCGGCACGCACAAGGTGATGGACGCCATCACCACCCTGGCCTTCGATTTCCCCACGGTGCACCCGCGCGCCGCCGCGCGCACCGCTTTCTTCCGCGACGAACTGGAGCAGTTGCTCAGCCTCGCGCAGCGCGCGCAGATCGACCCGCACGCGCTGCTGGGCAGCTTCGCGGGTGCCATGGGCTGGCCGCAGTTCATGCCGAGCAGTTGGGTCAAGTACGCCATCGACCACGATGGCGACGGCAGGATCGACCTGTTCGACAGCCCGGTCGACGTGATCGGCTCGGTGGCCAACTACTTCAAGGCCTTTGGCTGGCAGACCGGCATGCCCACGCACTACCCGGTGCGTTTCGACAGCACACGGCTCGACCTCGATACCCTGCTCGCGCCCGACATCCTGCCCACCTTCAACGTGGAGAGCTTCACGGCCAAGGGCGCGGTGCTCGAAGGCGAGGCCCTGCAGCACACAGGGAAGCTCGCGCTCGTGGAACTGGAGAACGCGGGCGCGCCGTCCAGCTACGTGGCGGGCACCGAGAACTTCTACGTCGTCACGCGCTACAACTGGAGCAGCTACTACGCGCTGGCGGTGATCGAGCTCGGCGAGGCAGTGAAGGCGCAGGTGGACGGCCGCTGAGGCCGCCGCACGTGGCCCTCAGCCCGTGGCGGGCAGCAGGAAATCCTGGCTGATGCGCCAGCCCAGTTCGTTGACGCGGTCGAGGAACTGCGTCAGGTAGGCGTGCAGGCCGGTGGCCAGGATCTCGTCGATGCGGCCGTACTGCAGCTCGGCCTTGAGCTTGCCGGCGCGGCGCAGGGTTTCGGCGCTGTGGTCGTTGGCCACCACGCTCAGGTTGTTCACCACCTCGTTCACGCTCGCGGCCAGGCTGCGCGGCATGTCGGCGCGCAGGATCAGCAGCTCGGCCACGCGCTCGGGCGTGATCACGTCGCGGTAGACCTTGCGGTAGACCTCGAAGCCGCTCACGCTGCGCAGGATCGCGCTCCAATGATAGAAGTCGTACTCCTGATCGAGCTCGCTCGCCGCGCCGTAGAAATCGCTGTGCACGGCATGGAACTTCACGTCGAGCAGGCGCGCCGTGTTGTCGGAGCGTTCGAGGAAGGTGCCCATGCGGTAGAAGTGAAAGGCTTCGTCCTGCAGCATGGTGCCGATGGCCACACCCCGCGAAAGGTGCGATCGGAACTTGACCCACTCGAAGAACTCGCCCGGGTCGCGCTCGAAGTTCTTGCCCTTGAGCATGCGCGTGAGTTCGAGCCAGGTCTGGTTCTGCGTTTCCCAGAACTCGGTGGTGAGCGCGCCGCGCACCGCGCGCGCGTTCTCGCGCGCAGCGCGCAGGCAGGTCACGATGCTCGACGGGTTGTTCTCGTCGCGCACCATGAAGTCGAGCACGTTGCGCGGCGTGATGGCGTTGTCGCCGTACTTGGCGCGGAACGCGGGCATGAGCTCGCTGATCGTGAGCAACCCTTCCCAACCCACCTGCGCCACCGCGGCCGATTGCGGTAGCAGCGAGGTCTGGTAGTTGACGTCGAGCATGCGCGCGGTGTTCTCCGCGCGCTCGGTGTAGCGCGACATCCAGAAAAGGTGGTCGGCGGTCCTGGACAGCATCGTGTTTCTCCCTTTCAGTCTTCCAGGATCCAGGTGTCCTTGGTGCCCCCGCCCTGCGACGAATTGACCACCAGCGAACCTTCCTTGAGCGCCACGCGCGTGAGCCCGCCGGGCACCATCTGCACCTCTTTGCCCGAGAGCACGAAGGGACGCAGATCGATGTGGCGCGGTGCCACGCCGCTCTTCACGTAGGTGGGGCAGGTGGAGAGCGAGAGCGTGGGCTGCGCGATGTAGCCATCGGGCTTGGCCAGCACGGCCTGGCGGAACTCCTCGATCTCGGCCTGGGTGGACGCGGGGCCGACCAGCATGCCGTAGCCGCCCGCGCCGTGCACCTCCTTCACCACCAGATCCTTGAGGTTCGCGAGCATGTACTTGAGGTCTTCCGGGTTGCGGCCCATGAAGGTCGGCACGTTGCTCAGGATGGGTTTCTGGCCGAGGTAGAACTCGATCATCTTCGGCACGTAGGGGTAGATCGACTTGTCGTCGGCCACACCGGTGCCCACCGCGTTGCAGATGGCCACGTTGCCGCTGCGGTACACGCCGAGCAGCCCCGCGCAGCCCAGCGTGGACGTCGGCCGGAACACCAGCGGGTCGAGAAAGTCGTCGTCGACACGGCGGTAGATCACATCGACACGGCGCGGGCCGCGCGTGGTGCGCATGTAGACGAAGTTGTCCTTGACGAACAGGTCCTGCCCTTCGACCAGCTCCACGCCCATCTGCTGCGCCAGGAAGGCGTGCTCGAAGTACGCGCTGTTGTACATGCCGGGCGTGAGCACCACCACCGTGGGCTCGGCGGTGGTGGCCGGGCTGCTGGCGCGCAGGGTTTCCAGCAGCAGGTCGGGGTAATGCGCCACCGGCGCCACGCGGTTCTCGCCGAAAAGCTCGGGGAACAGCCGCATCATCATCTTGCGGTCTTCGAGCATGTAGCTCACGCCGCTGGGCACGCGCAGGTTGTCTTCCAGCACGTAGTACTCGCCCTCGCCCTGCGCGTTGGGCGCGCGCACGATGTCGATGCCGGCGATGTGCGAATAGATGTTGTGCGGCACGTTCACGCCCATCATCTCGGGGCGGAACTGCGCGTTCTGGAAGATCTGGTCCGCCGGGATCACGCCGGCCTTGATGATCTCCTGCTCGTGATAGACGTCGTGGATGAAGCGGTTGAGCGCGGTCACGCGCTGCACCAGGCCTTCTTCCATGGTGTGCCACTCGTGGGCCGGGATGATGCGCGGGATGAGGTCGAAGGGAATGAGCCGCTCGGTGCCGGCGCCGTCTTCGTCCTTGGCGCCGTACACCGCGAAGGTGATGCCCACGCGGCGGAAGATCATCTCGGCCTCTTCGCGCCGCGAGGCCATCAGGTCCTCGGGCTGTTCGGCCAGCCACCGGGCGTATTGCCGGTAGTGCTCACGCACTTCGGAGCTCGAGGCGTGCATCTCGTCGAACATCGGGCGGCTGCTCATGGATCTTTTTCTCCTGGCGGCAGGATAGCAAGCTCCGGGCCAGCCGAGGAGGTCATGGGCCGATCCGGGTGGTGCCAGTAGCGCCGCGACACCTCGCGCTCGCAGCGCATGGCCTCGGGCGCGTCGCTGCGCCAGGTGGCGGCGCCGCAGCGCGGCGAATCGACCCAGGCGATGCCGCGCGCGTCGTAGCGCGCCACCACCCCGGCGGCGGGGTGGCCGAAGCGGTTGCGGTAGCCCGATTGCACGATCACCCAGCGCGGCTGCAGGGTGTTGAGCAACACCGGGCTCGACGAGGTGGCGCTGCCGTGGTGGGGCGCCAGCAACAAGGTGGCCCGTTCCTGCGGGCGCGCCAACGCAAGCCGCACCTCCTGCGCGGCGGGGATGTCGCCCGCGAGCCAGGCCACCTGGCCGCCGGCCGCGATGCGCAGCACGCAGGACATGGCATTGCTCGACAGGCCCGGCGCGGCGTATGCCGCCGCGCCCGGGTGCAGCAGCTCGAAATCGACCCCGTCCCATTGCCAGCGTTCGCCCGCCAGGCAGCGGCGCGCCGGGTCGGCGTCGAACGACGATTGCCACACCGCGCCCGGGAACGCGGCGCGCAGGGCGTCGGCACCGCCCGCGTGGTCGCTGTCGCGGTGGCTGATCAGCACGCGGTCGGGCTGCACGCCCAGCGCGCGCAGCAGCGGCAGCACGATGCGCTCGCCCGCATCGGCCTCGGGGTTCCAGCGCGGGCCGGCGTCGTACACCAGGGCATGCTTGGCGGTGCGCACCAGCACGGCACTGCCCTGGCCGACGTCGATGGCGGTGACGTCGAACGCGCCCGGCGCGGGCCGCGGCGGCACGTACAGCAGCGCAGGGGCGACGAGCAACAGCCCGGCAAAGCGCAACACGGGAGGCAGGCGCACGGCCAGCAGCACGCCACCCAGCACCGCGGCCAGCGCCAGCGGGGCGGGCACCGCAGGCCGGTGCAGCACCGCCCAGGGCCAGGCCGCGAGCACCTGCAGCAGCGCCACCAGCGCATCCACCGCCGCGGCGGCCAGGCCCCACAGGGGCGCCACCAGTGCGCCCAGCAAGGCCAGCGGCGTCACCACGAGCGTCACCCAGGGGATCGCCACCAGGTTGGCCAGCAGCCCCACGAGCGACACCTGCCCGAACAGCACCAGGCCCAGCGGCGCGAGCGCCAGCGTCATCAGCCACTGCTCGCGCCACAGGGCCCCGGCCGCGCGCAGCCCGCGCTGCCAGCCGCCGGGGGCATCGCTGCCGGTTCCGCCGCGCGCGGGGTCGGCCGTGAACAACACCGCCACCGCCAGAAAGCTCAGCCAGAAGCCCGGCGCCAGCAAGGCCAGGGGATCGAGCGCGAGCACGGCCGCCATTGCGAGCAGCCAGACCGCCGGCCACGGCCAGCGCCGCACCGACGCGCGCAGGCCCACCACCACGGCGAGCATGAGCACCGTGCGCTGCGCGGGCACGCCCCAACCGGCCAGCAGCGCATAGGCCGCGGCGCACGCCAGCCCGCCCCAGCCCGCGGCCAGGCCCGCGGGGCAGTGCATCGGCAACGCAGGCCAGTGGCGGCCCAGCACGCGCCAGAGCGCGCCCATCAGCGCGGTGGCGAGCCAGGCGAACAGCGTGATGTGCAGCCCGCTGATGGCCATGAGGTGGGCCACGCCGGTGTCGCGGAACAGCGCCCAGTCGGCGCGTTCGATGGCCGATTGTTCGCCCACCACCAGCGCGGCCAGCACGCCGGCGGCGCGCGGGTCGTCCACGCGCTCGGCGATGGCGCGCGAGATCGCCTGCCGCACGCGGTCCACCGGGTGCCAGGGCGTCTGGCCCAAGCGCCGCGGTGCGGCGTCGCGCGCACCCAGCCGCACGTGGCCGGTGGCGCCTATGCCCTGCTCCCACAACCAGCGCTCGCGGTCGAAGCCGTGCGGGTTGCGGCTGCCGTGCGGGCGCTTGAGCCGCACGCCGAACGCCCAGCGCTCGCCCGCCCACAAGCCGGGCAATCGGGCGGACGCGCCCTCTTCGGACGCCGACACATACCAGCCCAACAGCAGCCGCGCGGGGATGGACACGGCCTCGCCGTCGAGCGTGGCCTGCTCGACCACGAACTCGAAGCGTTCGCCGCCGGGCCCGGTTTGCGGCAACGAGGCCACGCGCCCCACCACCGCGATGTCGCGCCCCTCGAGCGCGGGGCTCAGGCCCTGGCCGAGGTAGGCACCGGCGCGCCAGCCGGTGCAGCCGAAAGCGAGTGCAGCGCCTGCGAGCAGCCACGCGGCCCGCAGGCGCCACCGCATCGCCAGCAGGCCACCGAGCGCGAGCACCTGGTAGACGGCCACCGGCCACAGGTGCGCTTGCAGCAACTGCACGGCCGTGCCCACCACGCCGCCCGCCAGCCACCAGCCCGCCAACCAGGGCCGCGCCGCCCAGCCCGGGGCGCCGTCGCGGGCAGAAGACACAGGGGCAGCGGGCGGTGGGCAGGACACAAGGGTTGCGGCGTGAAGGGGTGGAGGCGCGGTTTACACCTGCTGACAAACGGGTACCCCTGGGCTGCACACCGGGCCGCCGGTGCGGGCACGATGGCCCTGCGTTCCGGCCAAGCCGTCCACCCGAACAAGAAAGAGGCCCTCGATGAAAACCCCGCTCCTTCTGATCGCCCTCACCACCGCCACCGGCCTGGCCCTGGCCCAGGCGCCGTCCAACGCGGCCCAGCGGCGGGTGCCGCCCGCCACCGACCAGTCCGCCCAGAGCCCCGAACCGCCCAAGGGCGAAACGCACGTGCACAAGTTCTTCCAGGCCTGGGGCCGCGGCATGGACAAGGCCGACAAGGCCGTGGACAAGGCGGTGCCCAAGCCCGACCACCGCTGGCCCGGCACGGCCACCAAGCCCAAGGCGAAGGACTAACGCCCAACCGGCGAGGGCCTGTCATGGCCCTGTGGCGCAGCTCTTGCTAGCATGCTGCGCAGCGGTCGGTCTGCGGTTGCGGACCGCGCCTGTGTCACCCCCAAAGAGCCCCGTCGCATGGCCATCCACGTCGCCCTGAGCCACATCACGCACTACCGCTACGACCGCCTGGTGCGGTTGGGGCCTCAGGTGGTGCGGCTGCGCCCGGCACCGCACTCGCGCACCAAGGTGCTGTCGTACTCGCAGCGCATCGAACCGGCCACGCACTTCATCAACTGGCAGCAGGACCCGTTCGCCAACTACCAGGCGCGGCTGGTGTTTCCCGAGCCCACCACCGAGTTCAAGATCACCATCGATCTCGTGGTGGAGATGGCGGTCCACAACCCGTTCGATTTCTTCCTCGAACCGCACGCCGAGCAGGTGCCGTTCAAGTACGACGAAGCACAGCGCGCGGAGCTCGCCCCGTACCTGCTGCCCGAGCCCGCCACGCCACTGGTGAAGGCCTACCTCGCCGGCATCGACCGCAAGGCGCAGCGCACGATCGATTTCCTGGTCGGCATCAACCAGCGCCTGCAGCACGACATCGGCTACACCATCCGCATGGAGCCGGGCGTGCAGACGCCCGAGCAGACCCTCAAGCTCAAGCGCGGCTCGTGCCGCGACAGCGGCTGGCTGCTGGTGCAACTGCTGCGCCACCTGGGCCTGGCGGCGCGTTTCGTCTCGGGCTACCTGATCCAGCTCACGCCCGACGTGAAGGCCATCGACGGCCCCAGCGGCCCCACGCAGGATTTCACCGACCTGCACGCCTGGTGCGAGGTCTTCCTGCCCGGTGCCGGCTGGATCGGGCTCGACCCGACCTCGGGCCTGCTCGCGGGCGAAGGCCACGTGCCCCTGGCCTGCACGCCGCAGCCGGGCAGCGCGGCACCGGTGGAAGGCCTGATGGACGAGGCCGAGGTCGAGTTCGAGCACCACATGAAGGTCACGCGCATCCACGAATCGCCGCGCGTGACCAAGCCCTACACCGACGACCAGTGGGCCGCGGTGCTCGCGCTCGGTGATCAGGTCGACGCCGATCTGGTGAAACACGACGTGCGGCTGACGCAAGGCGGCGAACCCACCTACGTGGCCACCAGCGACCGCGACGCCGCCGAATGGAACACCGACGCACTCGGCCCCACCAAGCGCGGCTACGCCACCGAACTGCTGGGCCGCCTGCGCGCGCAGTACGGCAGCGGCGGCTTCGTGCACATGGGCCAGGGCAAGTGGTACCCCGGCGAACAATTGCCGCGCTGGGCGCTCTCGGTGTTCTGGCGCGCCGACGGCCAACCCTGCTGGCACAACCCCGCGCTGCTGGCCGACGAACGCGACGAGGCCCACCACACCAGCGACGACGCGCGCCGCTTCACGCAGGCGCTGGCGCGCCGCCTGGGCATCGCCACGCGCTACATCACCGCGGGCCACGAAGACACCTGGTACTACCTGTGGCGCGAACGCCGCCTGCCGGTGAACGTGGACCCGTTCGACAGCAAGCTCGACGACGAGCTGGAGCGTGCGCGCCTGCGCCGCGTGTTCGACCAGGGGCTGGACGCCATCGTGGGTTACGTGCTGCCGCTGCAGGCCAACGCCGGCAACCCCGCGCTCGGGGGCACGGTGTGGTCCACCGGCCCCTGGTTCTTCCGCGACGAGCGCATGTACCTGGTGCCCGGCGATTCGCCCATGGGCTACCGGCTGCCGCTCGATTCGCTGCCCTGGGTGAACGCGAGCGACTACCCGTACCACATCGAGCAGGACCCGTTTGCGCCGCGCGCACCGCTGCCGGCCGCGGCGGCGTGGCGTCAGCAATCGCGCGCAGCGGCCGATGCGCAGACCGCAGCCACGCAAGACGATGCGAGCGGCGGGCCCGCCGCGGGCGCGGGCGACCGGGCGGGCACGGGCGCACCGCAAGGCCTGGCCGGCCGCATGCCGCCGCGCGGCGAATCCGCCGGTGGGCTCACGCGCACCGCCATGTGCGTGGAAGCGCGCGACCCGCAGCGCGCCAACGGCCCCAAGGCCGAGAAGGCCAAGGGTGGCAAGGGCCAGCACCTGTATGTGTTCATGCCGCCGCTGGCGCGGCTGGAGGACTACCTCGACCTGCTCGCCGCGGTGGAAGACACGGCCGAGCGCCTGGGCGTGAAGGTGGTGCTCGAAGGCTACCCGCCGCCGCGCGATCCCCGCCTGAAGATGCTGCAGGTCACGCCCGACCCGGGCGTCATCGAGGTCAACATCCACCCCGCGCACAACTGGGGCGAGCTCGTCGAGCACACCGAGTTCCTCTATGAAGCCGCGCACCAGACGCGCCTGTGCGCCGAGAAGTTCATGACCGATGGCCGCCACACCGGCACCGGGGGCGGCAACCACTTCGTGCTCGGTGGCGCCACGCCGGGCGATTCGCCCTTCCTGCGCCGGCCCGACCTGCTCGGCAGCCTGCTCACCTACTGGCACAACCACCCCTCGCTGAGCTACCTGTTCAGCGGCCTGTTCATCGGCCCCACCAGCCAGGCGCCGCGCGTGGACGAAGCGCGCAACGACCAGTTGTACGAACTGGAGATCGCGCTCGCGCAGATCGAGCAGGCGAAAGCGGTCTATGGCGACAACGTGCCGCCGTGGTTCGTTGATCGCACGCTGCGCAACATCCTGATCGACGTCACCGGCAATACGCACCGCAGCGAGTTCTGCATCGACAAGCTCTACTCGCCCGACGGCCCCACCGGCCGCCTGGGCCTGCTGGAACTGCGCGCGTTCGAGATGCCGCCGCACGCGCGCATGAGCATCGCGCAGCAGCTGCTGCTGCGTGCGCTGGTGGCGCGCTTCTGGCAGCAGCCGCACAAGGCGCCCCTGGCGCGCTGGGGCACCGAGCTGCACGACCGCTGGCTGCTGCCCACCTACCTGCGCCTGGATTTCGAGGACGTGATCGCCGACCTGCGGGCCTTCGGCTACGGCTTCGACATGGCCTGGTTCGCGCCGCACTTCGAGTTCCGCTTCCCGCTCGTGGGCCAGGTCGCCGCGCGCGGCATCGAGCTCACGCTGCGCAGCGCGCTCGAACCCTGGCACGTGATGGGTGAAGAAGGCGCACCGGGCGGCACCGTGCGCTACGTGGACTCGTCGCTGGAGCGGCTGGAGGTGCACGTGCGCGGCTGGACCGACAAGCGCCACGCGATCACCTGCAACGGCCGCGTGCTGCCGTTGCACAACACCGGCGTGGCCGGCGAATACGTGGCCGGCGTGCGCTACAAGGCCTGGGCGCCGCCCTCGGCGCTGCACCCCGGCATCGGCACGCACGCGCCGCTCACCTTCGACATCGTCGACACCTGGATGGAGCGCTCGCTCGGCGGCTGCCAGTACCACGTGTCGCACCCCGGCGGGCGCAACTACGACAGCTTCCCCATCAACGCCTTCGAGGCCGAAAGCCGCCGCCTGGCGCGCTTCTTCCAGATGGGCCACACCCCGGGCCGGTTGCAGGTGCGCCACGAAGCCGTCAACCGTGAATTCCCCTGCACGCTGGACATGAGGGCGTGATGACAGCCCTGGGCGCGCGGGCAGAATGCGGCCCGTGAACCACGATCCCGGCGACTCGCTCTTCGACGCCCTCACGCCCACCCAGCCGGGCGCGTGGGCCTTGTCGCTCGCGGTGCCCGCCGACAGCGGCCACCTCGACGAACTGCGCGGCAATGGCCCGCACGGCCTGGCCCCGGCCTGGGCCGATTTCTTCGACCACATCGGCCAGGAAGGCCTGACCGACCTGAACCGCCGCGCCGAGAACCTGCAGCGCCAGATCCGCGACAACGGCGTCACCTACAACGTCTATGCCGATGCCGGTGGCCTGCAACGGCCCTGGGCACTCGATCTCTTCCCCACCATCGTCAGCCCGCAGGACTGGGCGCAGATCGAAGCCGGCGTGCAGCAGCGCGCGCGCCTGCTCAACGCGGTGATGGCCGACCTGTACGGCGAACGCGAACTGCTCAAGCGTGCCCTGCTGCCCGCCGCGCTGGTGCAGGGCCACCCGGGCTACCTGCGCACCCTGCAAGGCGTGCGCCCGCCGGGCGACACCTGGCTGCACATCGTGGGCTTCGACCTCGCCCACGGCCCCGACGGCCGCTGGTGGGTGGTGGGTCAGCGCACGCAGGCGCCATCGGGCCTGGGCTACCTGCTCGAAAACCGCATCGCCATCAGCCGCCAGTTCCCCAAGGCCTTCGCCGGCATGCGCGTGCAGCGCCTGGCCGCGAGCTACCGCGCGCTCATGAACGGCATCAAGGCGATGTCGCCCGAGGGCGTGAACGCGCGCATCGCGCTGCTCACGCCCGGCCCGTACAACGAAACCTACTTCGAGCACGCCTACCTGGCGCGCTACCTCGGCCTCACGCTGGTGGAGGGCAACGACCTCACCGTGCGCGACCAGCGCGTGTTCCTCAAGACGCTCGGCGGCCTGGAACCCGTGCACGCGCTCATCAAGCGCCTGGACGACGAGTGGCTGGACCCGCTGGAGCTGCGCCCCGACTCCACGCTCGGCGTGCCCGGCCTGCTGCAGGCGCTGCGCGCGGGCAACCTGGTGCTGGCCAACGCACCCGGCTCGGCCCCGCTCGAATCGAGCGCGCTGCTGGGCTTCCTGCCCGCCATCAGCGAACACCTGCTCGGCGAACCGCTGGCCATGCCTTCGCTGGCCACCTGGTGGTGCGGCGAAGACGCGGCCCTGCGCAGCGTGCTGCCGCTGCTCAAGGGCGGCGTGATCAAGCCCACCTACCCGCGCTCGGGGCTGGAAACCGCCATCGGCCAGGCGCTGAGCCCGCGCGAGCTGGACGAATGGTCCGGCCGCATGGCGCGCCGCCCCGAGGACTACACCGTGCAATCGTGGCTGCCGCTGTCGCAGACGCCCACCTGGGCGGGCGAGCGCATCCTGCCGCGCTCGACCATGCTGCGCGTGTTCGCGCTGGCCGACGGTGCCGGCTCCTGGCGCGTGCTCCCCGGCGGCCTGGTGCGGCTGGCGCCGCGCGGCCAGCTGGTGGCGGCCATGCAGCGCGGCGGCAGCAGCGCCGATTGCTGGGTGCTCACCAACGGCCCGGTCGACCACACCAGCCTGCTGGCCAGCCAGCCCAGCTCGCTCGCCATCGCGCAGCAGAAGCAGCCCGTGACCAGCCGCGCCGCCGAGAACCTGTTCTGGCTCGGCCGCTACACCGAACGCGCGGAAAACACCGTGCGCCTCGCGCAGATCGTGCTCGACCAGCTCGACGGCGAAGAACCCGGCACGCACGCGCTGCTGGCCTGGCTCTCGGCCGTGGCCGGCGAAAGTGCGCTGGTGCTGCCCGACACGCCCGAAGCCACGCAGTCGTCGCGCGTGTTCGCGCGCAGCCTCATGGCCAACCTGGCGCCCCGCCCTGGCGACCCTCAGGCCGCCAACTCGTTCAGCGTGGGCTTCAACCTGGCTGCGCTCAAGCAGGCCGCGGCCCAGGTGCGCGAGCGGCTCTCGCGCGAGCACTGGAACCTGATCGAAGGCACGCACGAGCGCTTTTCGAACGCCGCCGCGCAACTGGCCGACGAGGCCGAGTTCGCCACCGGCGAAGCGCAGACCATGCTGCAGGACGCCAGCGAAATGCTCGCCGCCATCACCGGCTCGCAGACCGACCGCATGGTGCGCGACGACGGCTGGCGGCTGCTGTCCATCGGGCGCCACATCGAGCGCCTGGTCTCGCTCTCGCGCGCGCTCGCGCTGGGGCTGGAAACCGGCAGCGTGCACGAGCCCGGCGGCTTCGAGGCCATGGTCGCGCTGTTCGACTCCACCATCACCTTCCACGCCCAGTACCAGCAGCGGCGCGACATGGTCGCGCTGATCGACCTGCTGGTGCTCGACCGCGACAACCCGCGCTCGCTGGCCTGGGTGGTGCAGACCCTGCGCGCGCGCCTGGCCCGGCTCGGCCAGAGCGTGGCCCCGCGCGACGCCGAGCTGGCGCGCGGCCTGCCCGACCCGGCCGGCTGGTCGCTCACCGAGCTGAGCAACTGGCAGCGCGCGGCCGACGGCCGCCGCACCTGGGCCGCGCTGGCCAGCGTGCTGGACGACTGCGAGGCCGCGGCGGTGGACCTCTCCGACGCCATCACCCGGCTGCACTTCAGCCACGCCGACCGCCGCAGCCAGAGCCTGAGCACCTGAGGCCGCCCGCCATGGAACTGCGCGTTCGCCACCGCACCACCTACCACTACCAGAGCCCGGTGGACATGGCGCAGCACATGCTGCACCTCTCGCCGCGCGACACCCCCACGCAGCGGGTGCGCGCGCACCACCTGGTCATCGATCCCCCGCCGGCCGCCACGCACCAGACCGGTGACGCCTTCGGCAACCAGCGCACCTTTTTCGCCCAGCAGGCGCCGCACGACACGCTGAGCGTGCTGGCCGACAGCACCGTGCAGACCCAGGCGCCCCAGCCCCTGCCCGAGGGCGCACCGTGGCGGGGCATGACCTGGGAGCGCGTGCGCGAACACTTCCGCTACCGCGTCAACGCGCCCTACGAGCCCGCGGCCGGCTTCGTGTTCGCCTCGCCCCTGGTGCCGCGCGACGACGCCTTCAGCGACTGGGCCCGCCCCGCCTTCGAAGCCGGCACGCCGCTGTTGCAGGCGGCGCGCGCGCTCATGGAACGCATCCACAGCGAACTGGTGTACGAGACCGCGAGCACCGAGGTCAACACCCCACCGCTCGACGCACTGGCGCAAGGCAAAGGCGTGTGCCAGGACTTCGCCCACATCATGATCGGCTGCCTGCGCAGCCTGGGCCTGCCCGCGCGCTACGTGAGCGGCTACCTGCTCACCCAGCCGCCACCGGGCCGCCCACGCCTCATCGGCGCCGACGCCTCGCACGCCTGGGTGTCCGTCTACGTGCCGGGCAGCGAGGAGCAGGAAGGCCAGTGGTTCGACTTCGATCCCACCAACAACCGCTGCGGCTGGGGCAGCCCGGGCGAGGACTACGTGACGCTGGCGATCGGCCGCGACTTCAGCGATGTGTCGCCCATGCGCGGCGTCATACAAGGCGGTGCACAGCACAAGCTGGACGTGGCCGTGACGGTGGCACCGCCCGCCGAACTCGAAGGCCGCGAGCTCGATACACCGGCACCGAAAAACCCGTCGATAGAATGAGCCGCTCTTTCAAGACGACCTTCAGGAGCGATCGATGAGTGCACTCGCCAGGCTCAAGCAACTGGGCATCACCCTGCCCCCCGTGTCCACCCCCGCCGCGGCCTACGTGCCCTTCGTGCAGACCGGCAATCTGGTCTTCATCAGCGGCAACATCGCCCGCAAGGACGGCAAGGCCTGGGTCGGCCAGCTCGGCCTGACGATGGAGACCGACGAAGGCAAGGAAGCCGCGCGTTCCATCGCCATCGCGCTCATGGGCACGCTGCAGGCCGCCTGCCAGGCCTCGGGCAAGACGCTCGACGACGTGAAACGCATCGTGAAGGTGCTCAGCCTGGTCAACAGCACGGCCACCTACACCGAGCAGCACCTCGTCACCAACGGCTGCAGCGAGCTGCTGGGCGAGGTGTTCGGCGACGCCGGCCAGCACGCGCGCAGCGCCTTCGGTGTAGCGCAGTTGCCCATGGGGGCCTGCGTCGAGATCGAGCTGATCGCCGAGCTGGCGTAAGCCCTGCTCAGCGCTGGCGGCGCTGGTTCGCGCGCCGCACCTGGCGGCTCTGGGTGGCTTCGGCCACCGCCTTCTCGCGATCCGCGCGCTTGCGGGCGAAATACCGCGTCGCGTAACGGGACACCACAAACGCCAGCACCCCGACCGCGACCGCGATCACCACGCCGGTGACATCGCCAGATTCCATGTTCATTGCTCCCGGGGCTCGCCCGCGGCGCGCCCGTAACCCGATAGAAATGTTTCGAAGCGGGCCAGCGCTTCGTCGAGCGCGCGCTTGAACGCGGCGTCGCGCGGCGCCTTGCCCGCGATGAAGCCCGGCGCGTACACCAGGCGCCCACGCTCCAGGCGCAGGTTCGCCCAGCCCAGCATCTGTTCGCCCCACAGCAGGGGCAGCGCGTAGTGGCCCATGGTGCGGCGCGGGGCGGGCACGTAGGCCTCGAAGCGGTAGGCCCAGCCCCACAGCATCTCGAAACGGCGGCGGTCCCAGACCACCGGGTCGAAAGGCGCGAGCAAGCGCACGGCTTCATCGGGCTGGTGGCGGCGCGAGGCGGGGTTCTCGTCCGCCGGCCAGAACCAGGCGGTGCCGTCGACCACGGCGTGGCCGTAGCGCGTGCGCGCGGCCTTCACCACCGCGCGGGTTTCGGCCGCCAGGTGCGGCGCGCCGTAGCGCAGCAGCGTGACGAGGTAGCCCAGGCTGGGCGCGGGCAGCGGCGCGTAGAGGTTCACGATGGTGTCGACCAGGGCTTCGGCGCGGGCCTGGCGCGCGGCGGGGCTGTCGTCCTGCGCGGCGTGGGCCATGGCCTCGTAGAGGCGCGTGCCCGCCTCGCGCCGGCGCACGCGCAACCAGCCGTGGTGGTGCATGTGGTCCAGCAGGCGCGTGCTGGCGTTGAGATCGCCGCCCCAGTAGCCGGCCACGCGGCCGTGGTGGGCGAAGGCCTCGCCCACGTCGCGCGGGTGCGCGATGCCGCGCTCGCGCACGAAGGCCAGCACCTCCTGCGCGCGGCGGGTGGTGGCGGCGTCCCAAGGCTGGCGCAGCGTGCGCGGGTGCAGCAGCGCGAGCATGTCGCGCGGCACGAAGCCGTAGTTGACGAAGGCGTCCTCCTCCAGCCCGAGCCGCTCGTAGCGGCGCTCCAGGTCGCCCGCGCGGTAGTCGCGCACGCGGTGGTGAAGAATCAGGTCTTGCGCGCGCGCCGGGGCGCGCATCGGGTCGGCCTGCACGAAGCCGAGGCGGCGCACCGCGGCCGGCAGCGTCTGCGGCTTGAACAGGCTGCGCGCGATCGCGTAGCGGCGCAGCGCGTCGAGCGTGAGCGCGGCCGCCATGCGCTTACTCCACGCGCGTCACGCGGTTCGGCTTGAAGCCCAGGTCCGCCGCCTTGCCCTTGCGACCGCGGCCGGCCTTGGCGTTGTTCAGGCTGCGGATCTCCAGCGTCTCGTCGCGCTCCTTGCCGCCGCGCCCGATGCCTTCGATCTTCACGCTGCGCGTGTAGGCCGCGGCACCGGCCAGCGTGTCCTTGGGCTCCAGGTCGATGAGCATCAGGCCTCGGCCGCCCTTGTCCATCTGCTTGAGCTCGGTGATCTCGAACGTGAGAATGCGGCCGCCCGTGGACGCGCAGCACACGTGCGTGGCCGGCACCAGCGGCTGCGTGCCGGACGTGAAGGCCGCGTGCGACGGCGCGCAAGGCACTTCGCCTTCGCCCAGGCTGAGGAAGGTCTTGCCACCCTTCTGGCGCGAGACCATGGCTTCCACCGTGGCGATGAAGCCGTAGCCACCGCTGCTGGCGATCAGCAACGCCGCGTTGGCGGGGCCGGCGAAGTAGTGCAGCGGCTGCGTGCCGCTTTCCAGGTCGATCAACGTGGTGACGGGTTGGCCGTCGCCGCGCGCGCCGGGCAGGCTGGCCACCGGCACCGAGTACACGCGGCCGTTGCTGCCGATGACGATCAGCGTGTCCACCGTGCGGCATTCAAAGGTGCCGTACAGGCCGTCACCGGCCTTGAAGGCGAACGCGGAAGCCTCGTGGCCGTGGCCGGTGCGCGCGCGCACCCAGCCCTTGCTCGACACCACCACCGTCACGGGTTCGTCCACCACCTTGATCTCGGCCACGGCCTTCTTCTCGGCCTGGATCAGCGTGCGGCGCTCATCCGCAAAAACCTTGGCGTCGGCCTCGATCTCTTTCACCATCAGGCGCTTGAGGCTCGCGGGATTGGCCAGGATGTCTTCGAGCTTGCCCTGCTCTTCGCGCAGCTCCTTCAGTTCCTGCTCGATCTTGATCGCCTCCAGCCGCGCAAGCTGGCGCAGGCGGATCTCGAGGATGTCTTCGGCCTGGCGGTCGCTCAGGCGGAAGGCCTCGATCAGCGCGGGCTTGGGCTCGTCGCTGTGGCGGATGATGCGGATCACCTCGTCGATGTTGAGCAGGACGAGCTGCCGGCCTTCGAGGATGTGGATGCGGTCCAGCACCTTGTTCAGGCGGTGCTGCGAGCGGCGCGTGATGGTGGTCTGACGGAATTCGATCCACTCCACCAGCATCTGCCGCAGCGATTTCTGCACCGGCCGGCCGTCGATGCCGATGACCGTGAGGTTGATCGGCGCGGACGTTTCCAGGCTGGTGTGCGCCAGCAGTTGCGTGATGAGCTCCTGCTGTTCGATGCGGCTGCTCTTGGGCTCGAACACCAGGCGCACCGGCGCGTCCTTGCTGGACTCGTCGCGCACGCCGTCGAGCACCGCGAGGATGCTGGCCTTGAGCTGGTTCTGCTCCTGCGTGAGCGCTTTCTTGCCGGTTTTCACCTTCGGGTTGGTGAGCTCCTCGATCTCCTCGAGCACCTTCTGCGAGCTGGTGCCCGGCGGCAGTTCGGTCACCACCAGCTGCCACTGGCCACGCGCCAGGTCTTCGATCTTCCAGCGCGCGCGCACCTTCAAGCTGCCGCGGCCGGTGCGATAGGCGTCGGCGATGTCCGAGGCCGGGCTGATGATCTGGCCGCCGCCCGGGTAGTCGGGGCCGGGGACGATCGCCAGCAGTTCGTCGTCGCCCAGCTTGGGCGTCTTGATCAGCGCCACGCAGGCGTCGGCCACTTCGCGCAGGTTGTGGCTGGGCACCTCGGTGGCCAGGCCCACCGCAATGCCGCTGGCGCCGTTGAGCAGGTTGAAGGGCAGACGCGCGGGCAGTTGCTTCGGCTCGGTGGTGGAGCCGTCGTAGTTGGCCACGAAGTCCACCGTGCCCTGGTCGATCTCGTCGAGCAGCAGGGTGCTGATCTTCGCGAGCCGCGCCTCGGTGTAGCGCATGGCCGCCGCGCCGTCGCCGTCGCGCGAGCCGAAGTTGCCCTGGCCATCGATCAGCGGATAGCGCTGCGCGAAATCCTGCGCCATGCGCACCAGCGCGTCGTAGGCGGCCTGATCGCCGTGCGGGTGGAAACGGCCGAGCACGTCACCCACCACGCGCGCGCTCTTCACCGGGCGCGCCGCCGTGTTGTTGTTGGGGCCGCCAAAGCTCAGGCCCATGCGGTCCATGCTGTAGAGGATGCGCCGCTGCACCGGCTTCTGGCCGTCGCACACGTCGGGCAGCGCCCGACCCTTCACAACGGAGAGGGCGTATTCAAGGTAGGCGCGCTGGGCGTAGCCAGCCAGGCTGTCGTCGGGCTCGGCCGTGGCCAGGGGCAGTTCGGGGTTGGTCTCGTCGGTCATCAGATATCCACCTCCACGTCATCGCCGTGGAGTTCCATGAGTTCGCGCCGCGCGGCGGCTTCGCCCTTGCCCATGAGCTGGGTGATGCGCGCTTCGGTGGTGGCGAAATCGTGCGCGCCCAGCACCACGGGCAGCAGGCGGCGGGTGTCGGGGTTGAGGGTGGTGTCCCAGAGCTGCTCGGCGCTCATCTCGCCCAGGCCCTTGAAGCGGCTCACCTGGCACTTGTCGGCGGCCACGCCTTCCTTGCCGGCCTTGTCGAGGATGGCGTGCAGCTCGCCATCGTCGAGCGCGTAGACCTTGGCCGCGGGCTTCTTGCCGCGCGCGGGTATGTCGACCCGGAACAGCGGCGGGCGGGCCACGTACACGTGGCCGGATTCAATGAGCTTGGGGAAGTGGCGGAAGAACAGCGTGAGCAGCAGCACCTGGATGTGCGAGCCGTCCACATCGGCATCGGACAGGATGCAGACCTTGCCGTAGCGCAAACCGCTCAGGTCGGGCGTGTCGTTCGGGCCGTGCGGATCCACACCGATGGCGACCGCGATGTCGTGGATCTCGTTGTTGGCAAACAGCCGGTCGCGCTCCACCTCCCAGGTGTTGAGCACCTTGCCGCGCAGCGGCAGGATGGCCTGGCATTCCTTGTCGCGGCCCATCTTGGCGCTGCCGCCGGCCGAATCGCCTTCGACGAGGAAAATCTCGTTGTGGCTCAGGTCGCGGCTCTCGCAGTCGGTGAGCTTGCCCGGCAGCACGGCCACGCCGCTGCCCTTGCGCTTCTCCACCTTCTGGCCCGCGCGCTGGCGCGTCTGCGCGGCCTTGATGGCGAGCTCGGCGAGTTTCTTGCCGTAATCCACGTGCTGGTTGAGCCAGAGCTCCAGCGCGGGGCGCACGTAGTTGGAGACCAGGCGCACGGCGTCGCGCGAGTTCAGGCGTTCCTTGATCTGGCCCTGGAACTGCGGGTCGAGCACCTTGGCGCTGAGCACGTAGGAGGCGCGCGCGAACACGTCTTCGGGCAACAGCTTCACGCCCTTGGGCAGCAGCGCGTGCAGGTCGATGAAGCTCTTGACGGCCTGGAACAGGCCGTCGCGCAGGCCGCTGTCGTGCGTGCCGCCGGCGCTGGTGGGGATGAGGTTGACGTAGCTCTCGCGCACCGGCGCGCCGTCTTCGGTGAAGGCCACGCACCAGCTCGCGCCTTCGCCCTCGGCAAAGCTGTCGTGGCCGGCCTCGGCGAAGCCCTCGCCCTCGAACATGGGGATCACCGGGTCGGCGGTGAGGGTCTGCTGCAGGTAGTCGAGCAGGCCGCCCTTGTACTGCCAGGTCTGGGTGTCCTTGGTCTTCTCGACCACGAGCTGCATGGTCACGCCGGGCATGAGCACAGCCTTGCTGCGCAGCAGGTGCACCAGCTCGTTCATGGGCAGGGTGGCGGCCTCGAAGTACTTCGCATCGGGCCAGGCGCGCACCGTGGTGCCCTGCTTGCGGTCGCCCTCGCCGCGCGCGGCCACGGCCAGGGGCTCGACCACGTCGCCACCCGAGAAAGCCAGCCGGGCCACCTGGCCGTCGCGGTAGCAGATCACCTCCAGGCGCCTGGAGAGCGCGTTGGTCACGCTCACGCCCACACCGTGCAGGCCGCCCGAGAAGCTGTAGGCGCCGCCCTTGCCCTTGTCGAACTTGCCGCCGGCGTGCAGGCGCGTGAACACCAGTTCGACGACCGGCGCCTTTTCTTCCGGGTGCAGGCCGAAGGGGATGCCGCGGCCGTCGTCCTCCACGCTCACCGAGCCGTCGGTGTGCAGGGTGACCTTGATCTTCTTGCCGAACCCCGCGAGCGCCTCGTCGGCCGCGTTGTCCAGCACTTCTTGAATGATGTGCAGCGGGTTGTCGGTGCGGGTGTACATGCCCGGCCGCTGCTTGACCGGCTCCAGCCCTTTGAGGACGCGGATGGAGCCTTCCGAATAGGTGGAGGGGGTGCTTGCCATGGGCGCGGATTGTAGGCCTGCGCGGCCAAAACCACTGGATGAATTCACAGCCCCACATCGATGCATCGCGCGCAACAAAAGCGTGCCCAAATTTCAAGGGTGCAATCCGATCGCACGCACGCCACCGCGGCGGGCCTTGGGCACAATCCGCGGATGACCTCCGCCACCCCGGGCGCACCGCGCCTTTCCGCCACCCAGGTGCTCGCTTGCGGCGCCCTCATCGTCACGCTGTCCATGGGCATCCGCCATGGCTTCGGTTTGTGGCTGCAACCCATCACCCAGGCCCAGGGCTGGACGCGCGAGACCTTCGCCTTCGCGCTGGCGGTACAGAACCTGGCCTGGGGGGTGTTCGGCATCTTCGCGGGCATGGCGGCCGACCGCTTCGGCGCCTTCCGCGTGCTGGTGGTCGGGGCGGGGCTCTACGCCCTGGGCCTGGTGGGCATGGCGCTGTCCACCTCCACACTCACGTTCGCGCTCACCACCGGCATCCTCATCGGTGCCGCACACGCGGGCACCACCTACGCGGTCATCTATGGCGTCATCGGCCGCCAGTTGCCGGCCGAGCGGCGCTCCTGGGCCATGGGCGTGGCCGCGGCGGCGGGCTCCTTCGGCCAGTTCCTCATGGTGCCGGTGGAAGGCTGGCTGATCGAAAGCCTGGGCTGGCAGACCGCGCTGCTGGTGCTGGCGGTGGCGGTGCTGTTGATTGCGCCGCTGGCCATGGGCCTGCGCGAGCCCGGCTTCACGGGCAGCGCGCCGCCGCCCAAGCGCGAGCAGACCATCGGCCAGGCGCTGCGCGAGGCCTTCCAGTACCGCAGCTTCCAGTTGCTCATGGCGGGCTACTTCGTCTGCGGCTTCCAGGTGGTGTTCATCGGCGTGCACATGCCCAGCTACCTCAAGGACAACGGCCTGTCGCCGCAGGTGGCCAGTTATGCGCTGGCACTCATCGGCCTGTTCAACGTCATTGGCACCTACGCCGCCGGCACCCTGGGCCAGCGCCTGCCCAAGCGCCACATCCTGGCCTTCATCTACTTCGGCCGTGCCGTGGCCATCGCCCTCTTCCTGTGGGCGCCGCTCACGCCCATGAGCGTGTACGTGTTCTCGGCCGTGATGGGCCTGCTGTGGCTCTCCACCATCCCGCCCACCAACGCCACGGTGGCGCAGATCTTCGGCGTCGCCCACCTCTCCATGCTGGGTGGCTTCGTGTTTTTCAGCCACCAGATCGGCAGCTTCCTGGGCGTGTGGCTCGGTGGCTACCTGTACGACCGCACCGGCAGCTACGACATCGTCTGGTACATCTCGATCGCCCTGGGCGTGTTTGCGGCGATCGTGAACCTGCCGGTCAGGGAATCGCCCATCGTGCGCGTGCCGCGGCCCGCGGGGGCCGCGACATGACGCTGTGGCAGCGCGCCCTGGCCTGGGCCGCGGCGGCAACGGCCCTGCTGGCCACGTTCGCGCTCTACCAGCGCCCCGATTTCCTGGTGAGCATGGCCGACCGGCTCTGGAGCTGCTTCTGATGCACGGCAGCGAAGCGCCATCGGCGTGGGTGCGGCGCTGGTCGCACCTGGTGCCCGACGGCGGCGCGGTGCTCGACGTGGCCTGTGGGCGCGGGCGGCACCTGCGCTGGTTCGCCGAGCGGGGCCATCCGGCGACCGGTGTGGACCGAGACCCCGAGGCCATTGCGGCGGTGCAAGGCGTTGGCCGCGCGGTGCAGGCCGATATCGAGAACGACCCCTGGCCCCTGGCCGGTGAACGCTTTGCGGGCGTGGTGGTCACGAACTACCTGTGGCGCGCGCTCATGCCGCAGATCGTCGACAGCGTGGCCGTGGGTGGCGTGCTGATCTACGAGACCTTCGCAGCGGACCACGCCACCGTGGGCAAGCCCTCGCGCCCCGACTTCCTGCTGCGCCCGGGGGAACTGCTGCAGGCCGCCAGCGATCTGCACATCGTGGCGTACGAAAACGGCTTCTGCGAGAACCCCGAACGCTTCGTGCAGCGCCTGGTGGCGGTGCGCGAAACCCGACGCGACGGTGCACCGCCGCCCCGCTACCCGCTGGGGGCTGCTGGGTAGAATGCACCGTTCACTCGCCCCCCGAGGGCAAACAGCGCGCCACCCCGTCACGCGCTGACACAACGATCCGCCATGCACATGATCACCGGCAGCATCGTGGCCCTGGCCACCCCTTTCAACCCCGACGGCAGCGTTGATTACCCCGGTCTGCGCAAGCTGGTCGACTGGCACATCGCCGAAGGCACCGACTGCATCGGCGTGGTGGGCACCACGGGCGAATCGCCCACCGTCACGGTCGAAGAGCACTGCGAAATCATCCGCGTCTCGGTGGAGCAGGCCAACAAGCGCGTGCCCATCATGGCCGGCTGCGGCGCCAACTCCACGGCCGAGGCCATCAACCTGGCCAAGTTCGCCCGCGAGGTCGGCGCCGACTGCCAGCTCCAGGTGGTGCCCTACTACAACAAGCCCACGCAGGAAGGCCAGTACCAGCACTTCAAGGCCATTGCCGAAGCCACCGGCGATCTGCCCATCGTGCTCTACAACGTGCCCGGCCGCTCGGTGGCCGACATGCAGCACGACACCGTGCTGCGCCTGACGCAAGTCAAGGGCATCGTGGGCATCAAGGAAGCCACCGGCAATATCGAACGTGCCCAGTGGCTGATCCGCGAAGCCCCGGCCGAATTCGCCATCTACTCCGGCGACGACCCGACCGCCGTCGCCCTCATGCTCTGCGGTGGCCACGGCAACGTGAGCGTCACCGCCAACATCGCCCCGCGCGCCATGCACGAACTCTGCGTGGCCGCCATCGCCGGCAAGGCGCAGGAGGCCATGGCCATCCAGAAGCGCCTGCTGCCGGTGCACAGGCAGCTGTTCTGCGAAGCCAACCCCATCCCGCTCAAGTGGGCCATGGCCCGCATGGGCCTGTGCGGCGAAACCATGCGCCTGCCGCTCACGCCCATGTCGCGCCAATACGTGCCGCAGGTCGAGGCCGCACTGCGCGACGCCGGCCTGTTGAAATAAGCCCCCCGCCGCCCTACACGCCATGCCGATGCGCTCCTTTGCCCTCTCCGCCCGCCCGCTCCACCGCGTGGGCCTTGTCGCCTGCGCCGCCCTGTTGGTCTCGGGCTGCTCCATCCTTCAAGAAGACAAGATCGACTACAAGAGCGCGCAGCGCGGCACCACGCTCGACGTGCCGCCCGATCTGACGCAGCTCAACCGCGACTCACGCTTCGCGGTGCCCGGCGCGGCCGTGACGGCCAGCGGTTACCAGACCAGCCAGGCCAACAGCGCCACCGCAACCGGTGCCGGCACCGCCCCCCTGCAGGTGGGCGACGTGCGCATCGAGCGCGCGGGCGCACAGCGCTGGCTGGTGATCGACCGCGCCCCCGCGCAGCTCTGGGGCCCGGTTCGCGATTTCTGGCAGGAGAACGGCTTCCTGCTCGACGTGGATCAGGAGTCGCTCGGCATCATGGAAACGGACTGGGCCGAGAACCGCGCCAAGATCCCGCAGGATTTCATCCGCTCCACCCTCGGCCGCCTGTTCGACAGCCTGTACTCCACCGGTGAGCGCGACAAGTTCCGCACCCGCATGGAACGCAATGCCGCCGGCGGCACCGAGATCTACGTGACCCACCGCGGCATGGCCGAGGTGTACGTCAACCAGCGCGAGAACCAGACCGTGTGGCAACCGCGCCCAGCCGACGCCGAGCTCGAAGCCGAGTTCCTGCGCCGCCTCATGATCAAGCTCGGCGTGGCCGAAGCGCAGGCGCAATCGGTGGCGGCCACGGCACCGGCCAGCCGCCAGAGCGCGCGCGTGGCCACGGTGGACAACCAGCCCGTGGTGCAGTTCAACGACAACTTCGACCGCGCCTGGCGCCGCGTGGGCCTCTCGCTCGACCGCAGCGGCTTCACCGTGGAAGACCGCAACCGCAGCGAAGGCACCTACTTCGTGCGCTACGTGGAACCCACGCAGCCCAACAGCAAGCCGGGCTTCTTCGCCCGCATGCTCGGTGCCGACAACAAGGAACCCACGCCGCAGCGCTACCGCATCGTCGTGAAGAGCGCGAACGACAACACCACGGTGGCCGTCCTCGACGCCCAGGGCAAGCCCGACGCATCGACCAACGCGCAGCGCATCGTCCAGCTGCTGGCCGCCGACCTCAACTGAGGTCGATCACAAACCGAGGGTGGTCGCGGCGAAACCCGGCCGGCCCTTGGCCCACCAGTCGTCCAGGCGCTCGCTGAGCGCCACGCGCCGCTCGGCACTGCGCTCGGCCACCATGCTGCTGCGCACCGGGTCCAGGCGCTCCAGCGTCCAGGTGGGGGTCCAGATCACGCTCGGCACCTCATCCGGTGACGCCTGACTCACCACATGCGCTTCGACCAGGTGGGCCCAGGTGGTGCGCCATTGCACGAAGCGCGGGTGTTGCTGCCGCAAGGCGCTGAAATCGCGCGCGATCAGGCGCATGCGTCGGCCTTGACGGGCCCAGGCATTGAACCCGTCGATCACCGCGCGCTCCCCCAGAGGCCAGTCGGAAAAGTCATCGTCGGCCAGCACGATGGCGGACCAGGCCTCGTGCGCAGCGGCCGATGCCGCAGCGCGCAGCGCGTCGCCAAAGGCCAGGCGGCCCACCAACCGGCCCTCGGGCAAGGCCGGTGCCGGGTCGGGGGTCGGTGCATCGTTGCTCATGGTGGGCTTCCGTTCAGTCGTGCGCGCTCAGGTGCAACCAGCCCGCCTCGAACCAGTCGCCCAGCAGGGCCTGGGCATCGGCGCTCGCGCGCTGCACATCGCGGGCCGAAAGCGCGCGGCGGTCGGCCAGCCGGCGCATGAGCCGCGCATCGGCCCCACCGGCGCGCAACCCTTCGCCGTTGATGAACACGAAACGGTCGTCGTACATCATGCGCGTGCGCCGGTCGAGCATCAAGGCGCCGGGCTGCCAGGCTTGCGCGGGCTCATCGAACCAGGTGGCGGGTTTGGGCTCGGTCATCACCTCGCCCAGCGCCAGGGCCAGCGCATCGGGCCGCGCCAGCGCGCGCTGCACGGCATCGGCAGCAAAGGCCTGCAACCCCGCCGGCATGCGCCCGGGCTCCGCCGTCGCCGCTTGCTGCGGATCGCGGTAGAGGCTGTTGTCATCGATGTCCTCGGCCAGGCGCTGCAGCAGTTCTTCGGCCAGCCCGCCGCGCTGCGGCGCGCGAAAGCCGATCGAACAGGTCATGCAGTCGCCCCCCACGGCATCGCCGTCGTGGGCCCAGCGTGGCGGCAAATAGAGCATGTCGCCCGGCTCAAGCACGAACTCCTCCTCGGGTTCGAAGCGTTGGAGGATCTTCAGCGGCACACCGGGCTGCAGGCTCAGATCGTCCTGGCGGCCGATGCGCCAGCGCCGCCGCCCGGTGGCCTGCAACAGAAAGACGTCGTAGCTGTCGAAGTGCGGACCGACACCGCCACCCTCGCTGGCCCAGGAAATCATGAGGTCGTCGAGCCGCGCGTCGGGCACGAAACGGAAACGCTGCAACAGGGTGTGTGCCGCGTCCGCGTGCAGGTCCACGCCCTGCACCAGCAGCGTCCAGCCCGCGCGCGCCATGGGCGGCAACGCGCGGCGCGTGAAGGGACCCTGGCGCAGAGACCAGTCGCCCCCGCGGCGCGCGATCAGGCGCGACTCGACGCCCTCGCGGCCCGCCAGCTCGAACAGCGCCGCGCGATCGAGCGGCGGCTGCATGCCGGGAATGGCCTGGCGGATCAGGAGGGGCTTTTTCTGCCAGTGGCGGCGCATGAACTGCGCGGGCGTGAGGCCGCCCAGCAGCGGCAGCGCGGTGTCGGGAGAAGGGCTCATGGGAGAATTGTCGGATGAAATCCAAGGATCAAGACCCCATGGCCGTGACGCCACAGTGCGTGGTGGCCCTCACCTGGACGCTCAAGGACACGCTGGGCGAGGTGCTCGACGAGCTGCAAGAGCCGGTGGAGTTTCTCGTGGGCGGCAGCGACCTGCTGGCCAAGATCGAGGAAGGGTTGCAGGGCCACCAGGCTGGCGATGCGCTGGACCTGCACCTCGAACCCCTCGACGCCTTCGGCGACTACGACGACCGCCTGCTGTTTCTGGAGCCGCGCGACCGCTTCCCGGCCGAGCTCGAGGAGGGTATGGGCTTCGAGGGCCTGCCGCCCGGCTGCAACCCGGCCGCACCGCGCGACAAGCTCTATTTCGTGAGCGACATCTACCCCGACCACGTGGTGCTCGACGGCAACCACCCGTTGGCGGGCATCGCGATCCGCATCCGCATCAAAGTGCACGCGGTGCGCGAGGCCACGGAAGAAGAAATCGGCCAGGGCACGCTGGGCACGGGCTTCTTCCGAACGCAAGTGGACGTGTCCGACGCGGCCGACACACCGCCGGTGCCGCCCACGCTGCACTGACGGCGTTCAGCCGCGGCCTGTCGAGCCGTAACCGCCGGCGCCACGCGCGCTCTCGGTGGCGAAGTCGTTCACCACATTGAAGCGCGCCTGCACCACCGGCACGATCACCATTTGCGCGATGCGCTCCATCGGCTCAATGGTGAAGGCGGTGTCGCTGCGGTTCCAGGCGCTCACCATGAGCTGGCCCTGGTAGTCGCTGTCGATCAGGCCCACCAGGTTGCCCAGCACGATGCCGTGCTTGTGGCCCAGGCCCGAGCGCGGCAGCACCAGCGCCGCGTAGCCGGGATCGGCCAGGTGCACGGCCAGCCCCGTGGGCACGAGCTGCCAGGCGTTGGGCGCCAGCGTGAGCGGCGCGTCCAGGCAGGCGCGCAGGTCGAGCCCGGCGCTGCCCGGCGTGGCGTAGCCCGGCAGCTGGTCGGCCATGCGCGGATCAAGGATCTTGACGTCGACCAGCATGGTCAGTTTCCTTTCGGCTCGGCCTCGGGCGCGGCGAACGGGTCGGTGTCGGGTTCGCCCATGTCGTCGCCCGACTCCATGTTGCGGAACAACTCCATCACGGCGCCCTCGTCCACCACCACGTCGGGGGCCAGGCTGCCCAGCACGATGCCCGGGTTGAAGATGAGCACGGCCACCATGATCAGTTGCAGCAGCACGAAGGGCACCGCGCCCTTGTAGATCTGCGCGATCGTCACGCCGCCGATGCGCTTCTGCGTGATCTTGTCCACGTAGTCGTTGCGGGGCGCCACGCTGTACAGATAGAACAGCGCAAAGCCGAACGGCGGCGTGAGGAACGAGGTCTGCAGGTTCATGGCGATGATGATGCCGAACCAGATCAGGTTGATGTCCATCTTCTCGGCCACGGGCGCGAGCAGCGGGATGATGATGAAGGCGATCTCGAAGAAGTCGATGAAGAAGCCGAGGATGAAGACCACCAGGTTGACGATCATCAGGAAGCCGATCTGCCCCCCCGGCAACTGATCGAACAGGTGCTCGATCCAGTAGTGCCCGTCCGCCGCGTTGAACGTGAAGCTGAACACCGTGGCGCCGATCAGGATGAACAGCACGAAGATGGACAGCTTCGTGGTGCTTTCCAGCGCCTGGCGCAGCAGGCTCACGCTCAGGCGGCGGCGGCTCACGGCCATGATCAGCGCACCCACGGCGCCCATGGCGCCGCCCTCGGTGGGCGTGGCCAGGCCGAGGAAGATGGTGCCCAGCACCAGGAAGATCAGGATCAGCGGCGGGATCAGCACAAAGGTGACCTGCTCCGCCAGCCGCGAGAGCCAGCCCAGGCGCAGCACGCGGTTGAGGGTGGCGATCGCCAACGCGAGCAGCGAGCCCACCGTGGCCGACATGATCAAGACCTCGTCACCGGCGGCCGGCGTGGTGCGACCGATCATGGGGTTGACGATGGACTCGTGCAGTTGCCCCCAGACGATGGCGACCGAGCCGCAGATCATGAACAAGGCCAGCAGCGACTTGTGGCCGCTGGCGCCGTTGTCTTCGGTGTAGATGCGTGCCTCGGGGGGCAGCGCCGGCACCCACGCGGGTCTGAACAACGCCACGCCCGCGATCAGCAGCAGGTACAGGCCAACGAGCATCAGCCCGGGCACCATCGCACCGGCGTACATGTCGCCCACCGAGCGGCCAAGCTGGTCGGCCAGCACGATCAGCACGAGCGAGGGCGGCAGGGCTTGCGCCAGCGTGCCCGACGCGGTGATGGTGCCCAGCGCGATCGAACGGTTGTAGCCGTAGCGCAGCATGATGGGCAGGGAGATCAGGCCCATGGAGATCACGGCGGCGGCGACCACACCCGTGCTCGCGGCGAGCAGCGCGCCGACCATGACCACGGCCACGGCCAGGCCACCGCGCACCGGGCCGAACACCTGGGCGATGGTGGACAGCAGGTCCTCGGCCATGCGGCTGCGCTCGAGGATGATGCCCATGAGCGTGAAGAACGGGATCGCCAGCAGCGTGTCGTTGGTCATGATGCCGTAGACACGCAGCGGCAAGGCCTGGAACAGGTTGGCCGGGAACAGGCCCAGGTCCATGCCGATGTAGCCGAAGAACAGGCCGGTGGCGGCCAGCGCGAAGGCCACCGGGAAACCCGTGAGCAGGAAGAACAGCAGCCCCAGGAACAGCAGGGGGACGAAATGGGCGGTGAGGAATTCGGTCATGTGCGACTCCTCAAGCCTTGCCCGCGGAAGCGGCTTCGGCTTCTCGCGCAAGATCACGGGCCAGCGCCTCGGCTTCGTCGGGCTCCTTCTGGGCCAGCACGTCCGGGCCGTGGCCGGTGAGGAAGGCAACGCGCTTGATGATTTCGGAGAAGCCCTGCGACATCAGGAGGGCGAAGCCCGCGGGGATGAGCAGGTAGACCGGCCAACGGATCAGGCCACCGGCATTGGAAGACATCTCACCCGATGCCCAGGCGCGGGCAAAGATGGGCCAGCCTTCGCTGATCATCATCACGCTGAGCGGGAACAGGAAGACGACGATGCCGATGATGTCGATCCAGTTGCGCAGCTTGGGGTTGAAGCGGGAGGAGAGGAAATCGATGCGCACGTGGACGTTGCGCAGGAAGGCGTAGCCGCCACCCAGCATGAAGACCGCCGCGAAGAGGTACCACTGGATTTCGAGCCAGGCGTTGGAGCTGGTACCGAGGACTTTTCGGATGACGGCGTTGCCGGCACTGACCAGGGTGGCCGCGAGAACGAACCACATCATCAGGCGGCCGATGCGGTCGTTTATCGCATCGATGAAGCGAGAGAGTAGAAGTAGAGCTTGCATGGAAATCCTGGCCTGGCACCCGATCGGAGACCGATCGGGTGTCATGGCTCAAGGCTGGGAGCGGGAGGATGCCCGCGTGGTTCGCGCGCGAGAACGCGGCGATCGAAACCCCCGCCGAAGCGGGAGAGGGTGCCGCCCTCGGGCAGCAGAAACTTTTACAGCTTAGCCGATTGCATGTACCGGTCGAACTGCGCTTCGGTGAAGCGGAACCAGAGGTTCTGGTCGCGGCGGAAGTTCGAGTAGTCGGTGTAGATTTTCTTCCAGTTCGGGTTGCTGTTGTTCAGCTCGCTGTACAGCGCCATGGATTCCTTGAAGGCCAGATCCATGATCGGCTTGGGAAAGGCGAGCACCTTGGCGCCGCCGGCCACCAGCCGCTTGAGCGCCGCCGGGTTGCGCGCGTCGTAACGGGCTTGCATCACCGTGTGGGCGTGCGAGGACGCCGCTTCCACAATGGCCTTGTTCTCGGCCGACAGGGCGTTGTACGCGGCCTTGTTGATGTAGAACTCGAGTTGCGCACCACCCTCCCACCAGCCGGGGTAGTAGTAGTTGCGGGCGACCTTCTGGAAGCCCAGCTTCTCGTCGTCGTACGGGCCCACCCATTCGGTGGCGTCGATGGTGCCCTTCTCCAGCGCCTGGTAGATCTCGCCGCCGGGGATGTTCTGCGGCACGCCGCCCATGCGCGTGAGCACCTGGCCGGCAAAACCGCCGATGCGCATCTTCAGGCCTTTCATGTCGGCCGCGGTCTTGATCTCCTTGCGGTACCAGCCGCCCATTTGCGCACCGGTGTTGCCACCCGGGAAGTTCACGATGTTGTACTGGTCGTAGAACTCGCGGAACAGCTTGAGACCGTTGCCGTCATACATCCATGCGGTGAGCTGGCGGCTGTTCAGGCCGAAGGGAATGGCCGTGGCCATGGCGAAGGTCGGGTCCTTGCCGAAAAAATAGTACGGCGCCGTGTGGCCCATCTCGACCGTGCCGGTCTGCACCGCGTCCACGATGCCCAGGGCCGGAACCAGTTCGCCTGGCGCGTGCACGCTGACCTCGAACTTGCCCGCCGACATGGCCTTCACGCTGGCGGCGAAGACGTCGGACGCCCCGTAGATGGTGTCCAGGGCCTTGGGAAAGCTGGAGGTCAGGCGCCAGCGGATGGCGGCCTGGGCATGTACCGCGGGCGCAGCGCCAGCGGCGAGCACGCCGGCGATACCGGCGTGCTTGATGAGGGAACGACGATCCATTGGTTTCAACTCCGTGGTTTGTGTTGCTCTCCCCCGCAGCAGGGCCACGGGTGCCTCTTGGGCCAGGGCATTCTAGAAATGGCTCCAGAGGCCCTTTTGGGGGTTTTCCCTTGCAGCGAGGGCTTACCCGGGGAGCGTGTTCAGGGAGTTGTCAGGCTATGCGCCAGCACCGTCGTCAGGCCACGACCTTGAGGCCCGATGCACCGCCATCGACCATCGCGCCGAAGCGTTCGCGCACCGCGCGCTCGATGCCCGCCGCGTCGAGCCCCTGCAGGGACAGCAGCTTGCCCGGATCGCCGTGTTCGATGAACACGTCGGGCAGCCCCAGCGGCAACACCGGCAACGTGAAGCCTTCGGCCTGCAGGGCTTCCATCACGGCGCTGCCCGCGCCGCCCATCACGCAGCCCTCTTCCACCGTGACGATGGCCGAGTGGGTGCGCGCGATCTCGCGCAGCAGGTCGAGGTCGAGCGGCTTGGCCCAGCGCATGTTGGCCACGCTGGCGCCCAGTTTCTCGCCGGCGGCCAGCGCGGGGTACAGCAGGGTGCCGAAGGCCAGGATGGCGATGCCGCGGCCCTTGTGGCGCAGCTCGCCCTTGCCGAAGGGCAGGCCGTCGAGGCCTTCGGGTTGCGCAGCGCCCACACCGGCGCCGCGTGGGTAGCGCACGGCCACCGGGTGGTCTTGCGCGAACGCGGTGGACAGCAACTGGCGGCACTCGCTTTCGTCGGCCGGGCAGGCCACCGACATGTTGGGAATGCAGCGCAGGTAGGCGATGTCGTACGCACCCGCGTGGGTGGCGCCATCCGCCCCCACCAGGCCCGCGCGGTCGAGCGCGAACACCACGGGCAGGTTCTGCAGCGCCACGTCGTGGATGAGCTGGTCGTATGCGCGCTGCAGGAAGGTGGAGTAGATCGCCACCACCGGTTTCATGCCTTCGCACGCCAGGCCGGCCGCGAAAGTGACGGCGTGCTGCTCGGCGATACCGACGTCGAAGTAGCGGCCCGGGAAGCGGCGCTCGAACTCGACCATGCCCGAGCCTTCGCGCATCGCGGGCGTGATGCCCACCAGGCGCTGGTCGGCCGCGGCCATGTCGCACAGCCACTGGCCGAACACCTGGGTGAAGGTGGTCTTGGGTGGCGTGGCGGGTTTGGTCAGGCCCACGGCCGGGTCGAACTTGCCGGGGCCGTGGTAAGCCACGGGGTCGGCCTCGGCGAGCTTGTAGCCCTGGCCTTTTCGGGTGACCACGTGCAGGAACTGCGGACCGGCGTTGTCGTCGAGCAGCTGGCGGATGTTCTCCAGCGTGGGCACCAGGGACTCGAGGTCGTGGCCGTCGATGGGGCCGATGTAATTGAAGCCGAACTTCTCGAACAGCGTGGCCGGCACCACCATGCCCTTGGCCTGCTCCTCAAGCCGCTTGGCGAGTTCGAACAGCGGCGGCGCGCCCTTGAGCACCTGCTTGCCCACGTGCTTCGCCGCGGCGTAGAACTTGCCGCTCATGAGCTGCGCGAGGTAGCGGTTGAGTGCACCCACGGGTGGCGAGATCGACATGTCGTTGTCGTTGAGCACCACCAGCAGGCGGCCATCGGCCACGCCCGCGTTGTTCAGGGCCTCGAAGGCCATGCCGGCGGTCATGGCGCCGTCGCCGATGATGGCCACCGAGCGGCGGTCTTCGCCCTTGGCCCGGGCCGCCAGCGCCATGCCGAGTGCGGCCGAGATGCTGGTGGACGAGTGCGCGGTGCCGAAGGTGTCGTACGCGCTTTCGTCGCGCCGCGGGAAGCCGCTGATGCCGCCCATCTGGCGCAGCGAGTGCATCTGATCGCGACGGCCGGTGAGGATCTTGTGCGGGTAGGTCTGGTGGCCCACGTCCCACACGAGCCGGTCCTCGGGCGTGTTGAACACGTAGTGCAGCGCGATGGTGAGTTCCACCGTGCCGAGGTTGGAACTCAGGTGTCCACCGGTACGGGCCACGCTGTGCAGCAGGAAGTCGCGCAGTTCGTCGGCCAGCGGGCGCAGTTGCGCGCGCGGCAGATGGCGCAGGTCGGCGGGCGACTGGATGGTGTCGAGCAGCGCGGTGGCGGGCGTGGCGGGCGACGGATCGTTGTTCGGATTCATGTGCGGTTCTCCCGTTCAGGAGCGGCGCTGGCCCACCCAGTCGGCCAGGGCGTGCAGGGTCGCCGTCTCGGCCAGGCCGCTGCGGCGCAGCGCGTCGTGGGCGCGCGCGAGCACGTCGTCGGCGTAGGCCTGGGCACCGGTCAGGCCCATCAGGGACACGAAGGTCGGCTTGTCGGCCGCGGCGTCCTTGCCCGCGGTCTTGCCGAGCGTGGCCGAATCGGCGGTCACGTCGAGGATGTCGTCGACCACCTGGAAAGCCAGGCCCAGGTGGGCGCCGTAGTCGGTGAGCGCGGCCAGCGTGGCGGAGGCGGGTGCGCCGGTGGCCGCGCCCAGGGTCACGCTGGCCTGCAGCAGGGCGCCGGTCTTGCGCCGGTGCATGGCTTCCAGCGCGGGCTGGTCGAGTGCCACGCCCACGCTGGCGAGGTCCACCGCCTGGCCGCCGGCCATGCCGTCGGCCCCGGCCGCGAGGGCCAGCAGGCGGCACAGGCGCGCGCTCATGGCATCGGGCAGGCTGCCGTCGCCCGGCACGAGCAGCTCGAAGGCCAGCGCCTGCAAGGCATCGCCGGCCAGCAGGGCCTGCGCTTCGCCGAACTTCACGTGCACCGTGGGTTTGCCCCGGCGCAGCACGTCGTCGTCCATGCAGGGCATGTCGTCGTGAACCAGCGAATAGGCGTGGATGAGTTCGGCGGCGCAGGCCGCGCGCATGGCGGCTTCGCGCAGCCCGCCCACGGACTCGCAGGTGGCGAGCACGAGCAAGGGGCGCAGGCGCTTGCCGCCATCGAGCACCGCGTAGCGCATGGCCTCGCCGAGGCCGGCGGGCGCTTGGTCGGGCACGAAGCGCGAGAGCGCCTGTTCGATCTCGGCCTGGCGCGCTGAACGCCAAGCGGCGAAGGTGTCGGGCATGGCGGCGTTCATGCGGCGTCCCAGGGCTTGGCCTGGCCCGCTTCGAACACCTGGATCTGCTGCTCCACCGCCTGCAGCCGCTCACGGCAGAAGGCCAGCAGTTCGGCCCCACGCTGGTAGCGCGCCAGCAACTGGTCCAGCGGCAACTGGCCGGCGTCGAGCTGGGCAACGAGCTGTTCGAGTTCCTGCAGGGCGGCCTCGTAGCTCTCGGCCACAGGGGCTGACGTGGGCGCGGTGGCGCGGGGAGAGGAAGGGGGCATGGCCTGGACGAACGACACCCCCGGGGGGTGGGTATGGCAAAGCGGAGATTCTAGCGAGCGCACCCCGGCGGGCCGCCGCGGCCTTTTCCCCCGGGGGGTACAATCCGCGCTCTTTTTTTCCGAACGACGGGCCCTGTGGGTCCGGAGGGACGCACCACTTCACCCTTCCCGCGCGAATTCGTCTGACGAGCACAGCGCTTACCCTGCCCCTTCATAGGGGGAGTCTTCAGGTCCAGGACGCGATGTCTGATTTGAGTCTTCAACTGCAGCAGGCCAAAAGCCAATTTCCGGTTTCGAGCTATTTCGATCAGGCGCTGTTCCAGCGCGAGCTGGAGACGATCTTCCAGCGCGGGCCCCGCTACGTGGGGCACGCTCTCTCGGTGCCCGAAGCGGGCGACTACTACACCCTGCCCCAGGAGGCCGGGGGCCGTGCCCTGGTGCGCACACCGTCGGGCATCGAGCTGATCTCCAACGTCTGCCGCCACCGCCAGGCCGTGATGCTCAAGGGCCGCGGCAACCTCGGCGAGCACAGGCCCGGCCACGCGGGCGGCAACATCGTGTGCCCCCTGCACCGCTGGACGTACAGCGGCTCGAACACCCCGCAGGGTGGCGGCAAGGCCGGCCAGTTGCTGGGTGCGCCGCACTTCGAGCAAGACCCTTGCCTGAACCTCAACAACTACCGCCTGCGCGAGTGGAACGGTTTGCTGTTCGAAGACAACGGCCTGGACATCGCAGCCGACCTCGCCGGCATGGGCCCGATCAAGCAACTCGGCTTCGACGGCATGGTGCTCGACCACGTGGAACTGCACGAGTGCAACTACAACTGGAAGACCTTCATCGAGGTCTACCTCGAGGACTACCACGTCGGCCCGTTCCACCCCGGCCTGGGCAACTTCGTCACCTGCGAAGACCTGCGCTGGGAGTTCAAGCCCGAGTACTCGGTGCAGACCGTGGGCGCGCAGAACCTGCTCGGCCAGGCTGGTAGCCCGACCTACCAGCGCTGGCACGACGTGCTGATGCGCTACCGCCAGGGCGAACTGCCCGCGCACGGCGCGATCTGGCTCACGTACTACCCGCACATCATGGTCGAGTGGTACCCGCACGTGCTCACCGTCTCCACGCTGCACCCGATCGGCGTGGACAAGACGCTCAACATGGTGGCCTTCTTCTACCCCGAGGAAATCGCCGCCTTCGAGCGCGAGTTCGTCGAGGCCCAGCGCGCGGCCTACATGGAGACCTGCATCGAGGACGACGAGATCGCCGAGCGCATGGACGCGGGCCGCAAGGCCCTGCTGGCTCGCGGTGACAACGAGGTCGGCCCGTACCAGAGCCCGATGGAAGACGGCATGCAGCACTTCCACGAGTGGTACCGCCGCAAGATGGGCAGTGCCTTCGCGGGTTGAACGGAGCGACACACCGGTGCAGGCCCTGTGGATGCTGCTCGCATCCTTCTTCTTCGCGTGCATGGGCGTGTGCATCAAGCTCGCGTCGGCACACTTCAACCCGTTCGAGGTCGTGGCCTACCGCGGCCTCGTGGGCATGGTCTTCCTGTGGGGGCTCACGCGCTGGCAGGGGGTGTCGCTCGCCACGCGCGTGCCGCTGATGCACCTGTGGCGCAGCGTGGTCGGCACCATCTCGCTCACCGCCTGGTTCTACGCCATCGCCGTGCTGCCACTGGCCACCGCCATGACGCTCAACTACATGAGCAGCGTGTGGATCGCCACCTTCCTGCTGGGTGGCGCGGTGCTCGTGCAGGGCCGCGACGCACCGATCCGCGAGCAGGCGCCGGTGTTCCTCACGGTGATCGCGGGCTTCGCGGGCGTGGCCATGCTGCTGCGCCCGAGCTTCAACGAGGAACAGGCCCTCGGCGGCATCGTGGGCCTGCTCTCGGGCCTGTTCGCGGCCCTGGCCTACCTGCAGGTGGCGGCCCTGGCCAAGGCGGGCGAACCCGAATCGCGCACGGTCTTCTACTTCTCGCTGGGAGCCCTGGTGGCCGGCCTGATCGGCATGCTGTTCGCGGGCGCCTCACCCCTGCGCTGGCCAACCGCGCTGTGGTTGCTGCCCATCGGCCTGCTCGCGGTGTTCGGGCAGCTGTGCATGACGCGCGCCTACACCCGCGGGGCCACGATGGTCGTGGCCAACCTGCAGTACTCGGGCATCGTGTTCGCCGCCCTCTTCGGCATCACGCTGTTTGGCGATCGGCTGCCCCCGATCGGGTGGGCGGGCATGGCCCTCATCGTGGTCAGCGGTATCGCGGCCACGGTGCTTCGCGCTCGCACCGTGCCCCGAAGTCCGGCCGAAGAGCCGTGACTTGATCACGGGTTGGGAAACCCATTTGCGGGAGGTACCGCCGATGTGTTCCACAATCCGTCCATGTTCTCCACCCTGATTCAGCCCGGCGAACTGCAGGCGCTGCTCGATGCCGGCGCCCCGGTGCTCGTGCTGGACTGCAGCTTCGACCTCATGAACCCGGCCGCAGGCCGCGCGCAATTCGAGGCCGAACACCTGGCCGGCTCGCTCCACGTGGACCTCGACCACGACCTGAGCGACAAGTCCCGCCCGGCGAGCGAAGGCCGCCACCCCCTGCCCAACCGCGATGCGTTCGCGCGCCGCATGGCCGCGCTGGGTTTGTCGCGCGGCATGCAGGCCGTGGTGCTCGACCGCCAGGGCATCAACCAATGCGGCCGCCTGTGGTGGATGCTGCGCTGGAGCGGCCACGAAGCCGTGGCCGTGCTCGATGGCGGCCTCGCGGCCTGGAAGGCGGCGGGGGGTGCGGTCGCGACCGGCCCCGCGGTGCCGCGCCCCGCGGGCGACTTCGCGGCCGGCCCATCGCTCACCCCCACGGTGGACACCGCCGGCCTGCAGCGCCGGCTCGGCCGCGCCGACACCACGGTGATCGACGCGCGCGCCGCGGCGCGCTTTCGTGGCGAGGTCGAGCCGCTGGACCCGGTGGCCGGCCACGTGCCCGGCGCGCTGAACCGCCCCTTCGGCGAGAACCTGCAGCCCGACGGCCGTTTCAAACCCGCCGCGCAACTGCGCGCCGAGTTCGACCGTTTGCTCGGCGGGCGCGATGCGGCGGGCGTGGTGCACCAGTGCGGCAGCGGCGTCACCGCCGTGCCCAACCTGCTGGCCATGGAAATCGCGGGCCTGGGGCGGACCACGCTCTACCCGGGCAGCTGGAGCGCCTGGTGCAACACCGAGGGCACGCCGCGTGCAAGAGGCTGAGCCGGCGGGTACGCCGGTTCGGGTCGACACCCCGGACGCGGCCGATCTGAGACAAGCGCTGTTGTGGATGTGTCAGGGCGTCGGCATCGCCGCGCTGCTGGTGGCCGTGCTCGACATCGCGCTCGCTCCGCCCGGCCAGAGCGAAGCCGCGGTGGCCGGGCTGATGGCGGCGGTGGCCTGGGCCTGCTGGTTCGGGCTGCGCCGGCGCCTGCTCTCACCGGTGCTCGTGGCCACGCTGGTGATGCTGGGCACGCTGGTCACGGCCACCTTTTCGGTGATCGCCTACGGCTCGGTGCGCACCGCGGTCAACTTCCTGTTCGTGGGCGCGGTGGTGGGCGCCGGCATCTTCCTGGGCCGGCGCGCCCTGCTGGCCATGCTGGTGGGCACGCTGGTGCTGCTGGCGGTGCTGATCGCCATCGAAAGCGGCCCCGGTTTCGGGGGCGCACCGCCCGATTTCAGCGTCGGCCTGCGCGTGTGGTTCACGCAGGCGGTGGCACTGACGGCCGTGGGCCTGATGGTGATGCACATCCAGGCGGTCAACCAGCGTGCGCTGATCCGTTTGCGCCAGGAGCTCGAGCGCCGCCGCCACACCGAGCAGGAGCGCGACCGCAACCTCACGCGCTTCGCGCGCATCTTCCGCTCCAGCCCGAGCCCCATGATCGCGCAGTCGGCCCGCAACGGCGCCATCCTCGATGTGAACCTCGCGTTCGAGCGCTGCTACGGCTACCACCGCAACCAGGTGCTCGGGCGCGAAGACACCTTCCTCTGGGCCGACCCGATCGAGCGCGAGCGCTACGTGGAGCGGCTCACCCGGGAACGCCACCTCGAACACCACCGCTGCCGCGGCAGGCGCGCCGACGGCAGCACCTTCGAGGCGCTGATCTCCAGCGAGACCGGCAGCGACGAGGAAGACCTGCTCATCATCTCCACCGTCACCGACGTCACCAGCCGCGAGGAACTGCTGGAGCGGCTGCGGCGCTCCGAGGCCCGCTTCGCCACCGCCTTCAATTTCGCGCCACTCAACCTCACCATCACGCGCCTGTCCGACGGCACCTTCCTCGAGGTCAACCGCGCCGAAGACCGCGCGCAGGGCCTCAAGCCCGAAGAGCTCAAGGGCCGCACCTCGGTCGAGTCGGGCTCCTGGCTTTCGCCGGACGATCGCCAGCGCTTCGTCGCGCAGTTGCAGCGCGACGGCCGGGTGGACGCTTACGAAACCCGCATGCGCCACAAGGACGGCTCCCTGGTCGACGCCCGCCTGTGGGCCGAGGTGATCGACATCGATGGCGAGCCCTGCATCCTCGCGAGCACCATGAACATCTCCGAGGAGAAGCGCCGCGAGGCCCTGTTGCTCGAGGTCGCCAAGGGCGTGGCCGCCGAAACGGGCGAAGCCTTTTTCAGCGCGCTCGCGCAGCACCTGAGCGGCGCGATCAACGCCGGCCTGGTGATGGTGGCCGAGGTGCGCGAAGGCAGCGCGTTGGACACGCTGGCCGTGTGGCGCGATGGCCGCCTGAGCCGCAACTTCGGCTTCAGCGTGATCGGCACCCCGTGCGCCGACACGCTGGGCGGCGATGGGCTCATGACCTGCACCGTGGGCCTGGCCGAGCGCTACCCGGGCGCGCCGCAATTGCGTGCGCAGGGCTATCAGGCCTACATGGGCCAGGCGCTGCGCGACGCCGACGGCCAGACCATCGGCCTGCTGATGGCGATGTGGCGCGAGCCGCTCACCGTCAAGGCCGACACGCAGGCCCTGCTCTCGATCTTCGCGGCGCGCGCGCAGGCCGAGTTGCTGCGCCTGCGACGCGAACGCGAGATCGTGCAGCTCAACGAAACGCTGGAGCAGCGCGTGCGCGAACGCACCGCCGAGCTGCAGAAGCTCAACGCCGAGCTCGACGCCTTCGCTTACTCGGTCTCGCACGACCTGAAGTCGCCGCTGCGGGCGATCGATGGGTTCACGCAGTTGCTCAAAGAACAGCTGGAAAGCCAGGCCGACGACGAGACGCGCATGCTGCTCGACCGCGTGCTGTCGTCCTCGCAGCGCATGGGCGGCATCATCAACGACCTGTTGGGCCTGGCGCGCGTGAGCCAGGGCGTTCTCAAGCGCAGCGAGGTCGACATCAGCGCGCTCGCGCGCAGCGTGCTCGACCAGGAACTCGCGCGCCACCCGCAACGCCCGGTGCACATTCACCTGCAACCGGGCCTGATGGCCCATGTGGACCCGGACCTCGCGCGCATCGTGCTGGAAAACCTGCTGGGCAATGCCCTCAAGTACAGCCGCCAGCGCGAGACGGCCGAGATCACGCTGGGCCTGGACGGCGACGACGACCAGGGCGCGCCGCGCTTCTTCCTGCGCGACAACGGCACCGGCTTCGACATGGCCTACGTCGACCAGCTCTTCAAGCCCTTCAAACGGCTGCACCGCGCCAACGAGTTCGAAGGCACCGGCATCGGCCTGGCCACCGTGCGCCGCATCATCGACCGGCACGGCGGCCACATCGCCGCCGAGGGCGACCCGGGCGTGGGCGCCACCTTCCGTTTCAGCTTCGGGGTGCCGCCGCTCGAATGAGCCGCGCGCCCGGGTTCAGTGGCCGCCGTGGGCCAGCCCGCTCACCACGGTGACCAGCGCGATGCCCGCCACGAGCCAGGCCACCTGGGCCACCGTCTCGCGCAGGCTCAGGCGTTTCTGCAGTTGCGGAATCAGGTCGGCCAGCGCCACGTAGACGAAGCTGCTCGACGCGGCGACCAGGAAATACGGCAGCCACTCCTCCAGCTGCACCAGCAGCAGGTAACCCACCAGGCCCCCCAGCGCGGTGACGGTGCCCGCGAGCGAGACCTTCACCAGCGCAGCGCGCTGCGTGCCCGAGGTCTGGCGCAGCACCACGAGATCGCCCATGTGGTGCGGCACCTCGTGCGCCAGCACCGCCAGCGCGGCCACCACACCCAGGCGCATGTCGGCCATGAAGGCCGAGGCGATCAGGATGCCGTCGCCGAAGGCGTGCACGCTGTCGCCCAGCAGCACGGCCCAACCGCCCGAACGCCGCTCTTCGTGGTGATGGTGGTGGGCGTGGCCATGGTGGGCATGGCCGGCGTGATCGTGGTCATGGTGTCCGTGGCCGTCATGGCCGTGGCCCGGCCCGTGGCCGTGTTCGTGCCCGTGGTGCCAGAGCTCGGCCTTGTCGAGCAGGAAGAAGAACACCAGCCCCCCCAGCAGCAGCGCAAACAGCTCGTGTGCCCCGGCCGAGCTTTCGAACGCCTCGGGCAGCAGGTGCATGAAGGCGGTGGCCATGAGCGCACCGGCCGCCAGGCTGAGCATGTGCTGCGTGTAGCGCGCCAGCATGGCAAAGCCCAGCAGGGCCGCGATCCAGACGCTGCCCACGCCGGCCGCGACGGTGCCGAGAAGAATGGCCAACAGGGTCATGTACATCACCACGAAAAAAGGGCCGCTGATCCAGCGGCCCTTCGTTGCTCGGTTGCCGGCGGGCTCAGGCCACGCCGTGCTGCTTGAACCAGGCCAGCGCCTGCTTCCAGCCATCCTCGGCCGGCTCCTTGCGGAAGGTCGGCCGGTAGTCGGCGTGGAAAGCGTGCGGTGCGTCCCGGTACAACACGAAGGTCGATTTTTTGGCGGCGGCACTACCCGCTGCCAAGGCGTCCTGCATCTTAGCAACCGTGTCAACAGGGATGCCGGTGTCGGCCCCGCCATAGAGGCCCAGCACCGGGGCCTTGAGCTGGCCCGCGATGTCCACCGGGTGCTTCGGGTTCAGCGCGCTGGCCTGGCCCACCAGGCGGCCGTACCAGGCCACGCCCGCCTTCACCGCCGGGTTGTGCGCGGCGTACAGCCACACATGGCGCCCGCCCCAGCAGAAGCCGGTGACGCCGACCTTGCGCACATCGCCGCCGTTGGCGCCGGCCCATTTCACGGCCGCGTCCAGGTCGCCCATCACCTGCGCGTCGGGCACCTTGCTCACGACCTCGGCGATCAGCCGGGCCATCTCGCCGTAACTCTGCGGATCGCCCTGGCGCACGAACAGCTCGGGCGCGATCGCGAGGTAGCCCGCCTTGGCGAAGCGGCGCGCGGTGTCGGCGATGTACTCGTGCACGCCGAAGATCTCGGACAGCACCAGCACCACGGGCAGGCCGGTCTTGCCGGCCGGCGCGGCGCGGTAGGCCGGCATGTTGAAGCCGTTGACCGGGATCATCACCTCGCCCACGGTCAGTCCATCGGACGGCGTCTTGATCGCGGTCTGCGCCATCAGCGGTGCCGCGGCGGCGGCGTAGCCCACACCGAGCGCGGCCTTGAGTGCGGTGCGGCGCGTGGCGCCAGCCTCGGTGCTGGTGCCGGGCAGCAGGGCTTCGGCGTCTCGGGTCAGGTCGTGGTCAAGCATGCGGGTCTCCTGGGGTGGTTGCAGACAGCACTGAAGACCGGCAGAACGGCCGGAAGTTCAGCAGCAGAAAGGCTAGAGGCGGGTCAAGGCGTCGAACATGTCCATCAGCTCGGGCGCCCACAGGCCCTCGTGGTCGACCGCGGTGTGCACGAGCACGGTGCGCGTGGGCAGGTCAACGATGACGCGCTGGCCGTGGTGGCCGTGCATGGCCGGGCGCGAGCCGTCGGCCTTCGAATGCCAGAACAGCGCCTTGTAGCCCACGGCCGGGCGCGGCCAGCCGTAGCGCACCGCCGCGTCGCCCTCGCCCCAGCGGCTGATCTCGGCGATCCACGCCTCGCTCACGATCACCTGACCATCGGGGCCGCGGCCGCGTTGCGCCACCAGGCGGCCCAGGCGGGCCCAATCGCGCAGCCGCGCGGCAAAACCGATGCAGTTGAACTCCGCGCCATGCGCGTCGGTGAGCCAGGTGGCGTCGCCCTCGGCGCCCATGGGGCGCCACAGGGCCTGCTCGGCGAAAGCGGCCATCGATCCGCCGGTGACGCGGCGGATCACCATGCCCAGCGCCAGCGGGCACAGCTCGTTGTAGTTGAAGCGTGTGCCCGCGGCCTCGCGCCGCTGGTTCCAGCCACGCACGGTGCGCGCGATGTCGGGATCGTTGCCCAGCAGCGCACCCGGGTAGATGGTGGCGTTGTCGCGCTCGTGCACCACCTCGGCGCCGCTGGTCATGTTGGCCAGCTGGCGCAACGTGGCCGCGCCATGCAGCGTGCCGTCGAGCTCGGGCACGTACTTCGCGGCCGGGTCGTCGAAGGAAGCGATCAGCCCGCGGTCGATGCAGATGCCCAGCAACAGCGCGCTCACGCTCTTGGCCATGGACCAGCTGGTGAGCCGCATGTCCGCCGTGCGCGCGAAGCCGTAGCGCTCGAACAGGATGTCGCCGTCGCGCGCGACCAGCAACCCGGTCACGGGCCACTGCGCCATGTAGTCCTCGGGCGACTTGCGGAACAGGCCCCAGCGGTACTGGAAGCCCGAGAGCGGCGCTTCACGCCAGGGCGCGGCCACCGCACCGGCGCGGAGGGTGTGGTGGCGGATGGTGCGTTCGTGGCCACCCGAATAGTTGCCGACGCGGAATTCGGTCGCGCGCTCGAAGCTCGCGCGGCTCTCGGGGTAGCCGCGCTGAGCGCCCCACTTGTCGGGCGTCTGCGCCCAGGCGGGCAGGCCGGCCAGGGCCACGCCTGCCGACAGCAGCGCGCGCCGGTTCCACATGCTCAGTGCGCCTTGTCCCAGTTGGGGCCGGTGCCGATCTCGGCCAACAGCGGCACCTTCAACTCGGCCACACCGGCCATCAGGCGCGGCACCTCGGCGCGCACCCAGTCCACCTCGGCCTCGGGCACCTCGAACACCAGTTCGTCGTGCACCTGCATGATCATCTTCGTGGCCTTGCCTTGATCGTCAAGCGCCTTCTGCACCGCCACCATGCTGAGCTTGATCAGATCGGCCGCGGTGCCTTGCATGGGGGCGTTGATGGCCGCGCGCTCGGCACCGCCACGGCGCGGGCCGTTGGGGCTGTTGATTTCCGGCAGGTACAGGCGCCGGCCGAACACGGTTTCCACATAGCCACGGCTCTTGGCGCTCTGGCGCGTGTCGTCCATGTAGCGCTTCACCCCCTCGAAGCGCTCGAAGTAGCGCTGGATGTAGTTCTTCGCCGCGGTGTTGTCGATGCCCAGGGCCTTGGCCAGGCCGAAGGCGCTCATGCCGTAGATGAGGCCGAAGTTGATGACCTTGGCGTAGCGGCGCTGCTCGCTGCTCACCTGAGCCACTTCCACGCCGAACACCTCGGCCGCGGTCGCGCGGTGCACGTCCTGCCCTTCGTGGAAGGCGCGCAGCAAGGCCGCGTCGTCGCTGATGTGGGCCATGATCCGCAGCTCGATCTGCGAGTAGTCGGCGCTGGCGATCACGCTGCCCGCGGGCGCCACGAAGGCCTCGCGCACGCGCCGGCCTTCGGGTGTGCGGATGGGAATGTTCTGCAGGTTCGGGTCGTTGCTGGAGAGGCGGCCCGTCACGGCCACGGCCTGCGCGTAGTGCGTGTGCACGCGGCCGGTGCGCGGGTTCGCCATCTGCGCGAGCTTGTCGGTGTAGGTGCCCTTGAGCTTCGAGAGGCCGCGGTGCTCGAGGATCTTCGCGGGCAGCGGGTAGTCCTCGGCAAGTTTTTCCAGCACCTCTTCGTCGGTGCTGCGCGCGCCGGTGGCGGTCTTCTTGATGACGGGCAGGCCGAGTTTGTCGAAAAAGATTTCGCCGAGCTGCTTGGGGCTGCCCAGGTTGAAGGGCTGGCCCGCGATGGCGTAGGCCTCCTGCTCCAGCGCCACGATGCGCTGGCCCAGCTCGTGGCTTTGCGCGGCGAGCGTGGGGCCATGGATCAGCACGCCGTTGCGTTCGATGCGGTAGAGCGTTTCGCTGCTCTGCATCTCCAGTTCGTAGATGAAGCGCAGTTTGTCGTCGGCCTGCAGCCGCGGCCACAGCACACGGTGCACGTCCAGCGTCTGGTCGCTGTCTTCGCACGAGTACTCGGCGGCCTTGGCCACGTCCACCTGCGCGAACGGGATCTGGTGCGCGCCCTTGCCGCACAGGTCTTCGTAGCTGATGCCCTTGCGCCCGGTGTGGCGCTCGGCCAGGCTTTCCAGGCCGTGCGGCTTGTGCACCTCGAGCACATAGCTCTGCAGCATGGTGTCGTGCGCGTAGCCCTGCACCTCGATGCCGTGGTTCGCGAACACGTGGCGGTCGTACTTGATGTGCTGGCCGAGCTTGTGCTTCGCCGGGTTCTCCAGCCAGGGTTTGAGCTTCGCAAGCACCTCGTCGAAAGGCAACTGCTCGGGCGCGTCCGGGCCGGCGTGGCGCAGCGGGATGTAGGCGGCCTCGCCGGGGGTCACGCTGAAGGAGATGCCCACGATCTCGGCAACCATCTCGTCGAGCGAGGTGGTTTCGGTGTCGATCGCGGTGAGTTCGGCGGCCTCGATGCGCGCGAGCCAGGTGTCGAACAGCGGCCAGTCGAGGATGGTGTCGTACTTCAGTGCCTCGCGCGGCGTGGCCGGCACGGGCGCGTCGTCGAACAGGCCTTCGGTCGCACCCGGCTCGACCGCCGTGGACCCCGGCGCCACCGGCGCGTCCTTGCCCGCCGCGGCCTTGGACGCCAGCGACTTGAAGCCGTACTTCTCGTAGAAGCCCTGCAGCGCATCGTGGTCGGGCTCGCCCACCTTCACCGCGTCCAGCGCGGGCAGGCCGGGCACAAAGCCGTTCAGGTCGCAGTCGGTCTTGATGGTGAGCAGTTGCCGGCCGGTGGGCAGCCAGTCCATCGCCTTGCGCAGGTTCTCGCCCGCCACGCCCTTGATCTCGCCCGCGCGCGCCACCAGCGCGTCGAGCGAACCGTATTCAAGCAGCCACTTGGCCGCCGTCTTGGGCCCCACCTTGTCGACCCCGGGCACGTTGTCCACCGCATCGCCCACCAGGGTCTGGTAATCGATCATCAGGCTGGCCGGCACGCCGAACTCGGCCTGCACACCCGCCACGTCGCGGCGCTTGCCGCTCATGGTGTCGATGATCGCGATGCGCTCGTTCACGAGCTGGGCCAGGTCCTTGTCGCCGCTGCTGATGATCACGTCCAGGCCCTGTTCGGCGCCGGTGCGCGCGAGCGTGCCGATCACGTCGTCGGCCTCCACGCCGGGCACATCGAGCACCGGCAGGCCCAGCAGGCGCACCACCTCGTGGATCGGCGGGATCTGCGCGCGCAGGTCGTCGGGCATGGGGTTGCGGTTGGCCTTGTACTCGGCGTAGATCGCGTCGCGGAAGGTCGGGCCCGAGGCGTCGAACACGCAGGCGGCGTACAGCGCGGGCACCTCTTTCTTCAGGCTCTGGATCATGTTGATCATTCCGCGGATCGCCCCGGTGGCCGGGCTCGCCGGGTCGCCGGGCACGGCCCGCAGGTCGGGCATGGCGTGGTAGGCGCGGTAGAGGTAGCTCGATCCGTCGATGAGCAGCAGCGTGCGGGCGGGGTCTTGGGTCATGGAGCGATTGTGGGGGAAGGTACCGGGCACAGGCCCGCGCCAACCGGGTTCTAATGCGGCCCATGGACATCGAGATCGGCCACGTCAACGTACGCCACATCACCGCGCGCGCCGGCATGCCCGCCGCGCTGCAGGGCCTGAGCCTGCGCATCGCCAGCGGCGAACGCGTGGCGGTGATCGGGCCCTCCGGTGCGGGCAAGACCACCCTGCTGCACCTGCTCACCTGCGCGCTGCCACCCGCGAGCGGCACTTTCACGCTCGGCGGCCAGGCGCCGTGGGCCCTGCCGCGGCGCGAACTGCAGCGCCTGCGCGGCCGGCTGTTCCTGGCACCGCAGGTGCCGCCGCTGCCGCCGCGCCAGCGCGTGGTCACCTCGGTGCTGGCGGCGCGCCTGCCGGCCATGGGCACCTGGGCCAGCCTGCGCTCGCTCTTCTACCCCGACGACATCCCGGCGGCGTTCGCCGCGCTCGACCGCTTCGACCTGGGCGAAAAACTGTTCGAGCGCGTTGACCGGCTCTCGGGTGGCGAGCGCCAGCGTGTGGGCCTGGCGCGCGCCCTGCTCGCGCCGGCGCAGGCCTGGTTCGTGGACGAACCGTTGTCGGCCCTCGACCCGACGCGCTCGCAGCAAGCCATCGCCACCCTGATTGAAGGCGCGCGCGAGCGCGGCGCCACGCTGGTGGCCTCGCTGCACCAGGTGGACGTGGCGCTGGCGCACTTTCCGCGCATCGTCGGCCTGCGCGACGGGCAGCTCGCCTTCGACCTGCCCGCCGCCGAGGTGACGCGCGAGCGCCTGGCCCGGCTCTACGACCGCTTCGAGCACGAACTGCGCGGCGAAGGCGCCGCCATGCCCGAGACCTCAGTGGCCCAGCCCGTGGCCATGCACTGCCGTTGACCCGATGACCACTGCGAGCCTGCGCGCCCCCGACCGCGATCCGGCCTGGCTGCAACGCCTGTTCTGGATCGGTTTCGTCCTCGTGCTGCTGTGGCCCCTGGGCGTGGCCACGGAGTTCAAGCCCTGGGTGCTGGTCGAGCCGAAGAACCTCAAGATCACCGGCCAGTTCCTTGGCACCTTCTTCCCGCTGGCCTACGACGCCGAGTTCCTGCACATGGTGGCGCGCGAAACCTGGCGCACGGTGGCCATGGCCACCACCGGCGTGGCGCTCGCGCTGGTGCTCGCGATCCCGCTCACGCTGGTGGGCACGCGCGTGCTGTCCGTCTCGGCGCTGTCGGGCCGCATGGCGGTGCTGCCGGCCGTGGTGCGCCACGCGGTGCGTTGGCTGCTGATCGTGCTGCGCAGCGTGCCCGAGCTGGTGTGGGCCCTGGTGTTCGTGCGCGTGGTGGGCCTGGGCCCCACGGCCGGCGTGCTGGCCATCGCGCTCACCTACGCGGGCATGCTGGGCAAGGTCTACAGCGAAATCCTCGAAAGCGGCGAGCCGCACGCCACCCACACCCTGCTGCGCAACGGCAGTGGCCGGCTGCAGGCCTTCCTCTATGCGCTGCTGCCCGCGAACGCGGCCGAGCTCACGAGCTACACCGTCTACCGCTGGGAATGCGCGATCCGCTCCTCGGTGGTGCTGGGCTTCGTGGGCGCGGGCGGCCTGGGGCAGCAGCTCGACAACTCCATGAAGATGTTCAACGGCGGTGAAGTGGCCAGCATGCTGCTGGTGTTCATGGTGCTCGTGGCGCTGGCCGACCGCACCAGCGCCTACCTGCGAAAGGCGCTGGGATGAAGCCCGCCGCCGCCAACCTGCCCTACAAGCTGCCCCCCGGCCTGTTCAGCATGCGCAGCCGCGCCTGCTGGTTCACGCTGGCCATGCTCGCGCTGGTGGTCGCCAGCTTCTGGTCGCTCGATCTGCAGTGGGGCCAGTTCCTTTCGTGGGAAGCGGCGCAGAACATGGGCCGCTTCGCGGCCGAGTTCTACCCGCCCGACACCTCGCCCGAGTTCCTGCGCCGCGTGGCCAGGGGCGCGTGGGAAACCTTGGCGATGTCCGCGTTGGGCACCGGCCTGGCGGCCCTCGCGGGCCTGGTGCTGGCGGGGCCCGCCAGCCGCCCGGCGGGCCCCGCGCCGGCCCCGCCCTCGGGCGGTTCCTCGGCCGCCGAGATCGAGGGGCGCGTCCGCCAGCTCGCCAACGAGGGGCTCGATGCGCTGGCCTGCGGCATCCGCGTCGAGTCGGTCTCGCTCCGCATGGCCATCCCCCCGCTGGGGCTGATCGGCGACTTCCGCAGCGTCGACCAGTCGCTCATCGAGGCCAGCCAGGCCCGCGACACCGCCATCCGCGAGGCCACCGTGAAGCTCAACGAGGCCGCCGGCTCGGCCCATCCTGTTCTGCTCGACATGATCGACCGCTACGGCGCGCTGCTCGATTCCGGCGACGCCAAGGGCGCCGACGCCGCCCTCGCTTCGATTTTCGATGTGCTCGACGGCAAGCTCGCCGGACGCGTCGAGCTCGGCGGGCGCGCCTACGACGACGTCCGCCTCGGCGGCTCGGCCGCCCGCATCATGGCCGACGCCTCCGAGGCCCGCACCACCATCGCCCGCCGCGCCGAGGCCCAGACGCGAATCTTCCAGGCCAAGCTCAGCCAGTTCCGCAGCAACCCGCGCGTCTTCATCGCCCGCGAGTGGTCCGAGGCCATGTCGGCCTTCATGCGCAACGGCAACGTCGAGGCTTTCTGGATCCCCCCCGGCCCCTTCGTGCTCACCGTCAACAGCGATCCCAACATCGAGCGGGCCCGCCAGCAGCGCGAGTTCGAACGCCGCATGCGCGACGACGAACGCTTCCGGGCCGGCATCCAGGCCGGCGAGCTCCCGGCCAACCGCACCCCGCCACCGGGCCAGTAACGCCCCCTTTGCCGCCGGAGTCCCCGCCGATGGAAGCAGCAGCCGCCGGCCCAGCCGCCCACGACCACCCCCGCGCCGGGCAGGAGGTGCTCGTCTCGGCGGTCAGGCTCACCAAAATCTTCAAAGACTTCTGGCTCCGCGACAAGGCCCGCGCCGTCGACGCCATCGACTTCGAGATCCGCCGCGGAGAGATCTTCGGCCTCCTCGGCCCCAACGGCTCGGGCAAGTCCACCACCATCAAGATGATCCTCGGGCTGCTCAAGAAGACCGGCGGCCGCCTCACCGTCTTCGGCAAAAGCCCCCACGACGTCGCCACCAAGAAGCGCATCGGCTACCTGCCCGAAGAGTCGTACCTCTACCCCTTCCTCAACGCCCGCGAGACCCTCGACTACTACGCCAAGCTCTTCCAGCTCGACTACCCCACCCGCAAGCGCCGCATCGACGAGCTCCTCGACATGGTCGGCCTCGCCGCCGTGCAGTTCCGCCAGGTCCGCGAGTACTCCAAGGGCATGCAGCGCCGCATCGGCATCGCCCAGGCCCTCATCAACGACCCCGAGTTTCTCATCCTCGACGAGCCCACCACCGGCCTCGACCCCATCGGCAACCGCCAGGTCAAGGACCTCATCCTCCACCTCGGCCGCCGCGGCAAGACCATCCTGCTCTCCAGCCACCTCCTCGCCGACGTCGAGGACTGCGTCGACCGCATGGTCATCCTCTACGGCGGCAAGATCCGCGCCCAGGGCACCTGCGACGACCTGCTCGCCTCCCGCAGCCGCAGCATCATCGAGACCGACGCCCTCGACGAGCAGACCCTCGCCGACATCCGCGCCGTGCTGCAGCGCCACCAGCGGGCCCTGGCCCGCGTCGACCGCCCGCGCCAGCGCCTGGAAGACCTTTTCATCGACATCGTCGAACGCGCCCAGGCCGAGCGCGTCGCCACCAGCGGTGCCCAGCACGGCGGCCAGACCGCCGCGTTCCTCCGCGGCGAGGACCAGCGCGGCGAAGAGCTGATCGAGAGCCTCCTCAAACCCGCCGAGTCCCCCGCCCCCGCGTCCTCCGCCGCCCCCGCGCCCCGCCCGAGCCCCGCCGCGCCCGGCGTCCGCTCAGCTCCGCCCTCCGCCCCGCCCTCCCCGACCGCGCACCACCCCCCCCGCCCCCCCCCCCGCCCCCCCCGCCCCCCCCCCCCCCCCCGCCCCCACGCCCCCCCCCCGCCCCCCCCCTCCGCCCCCCCCCGCCGCG